>CAVQLL010000026.1:0-102390 GCA_963713325.1 uncultured Actinomycetota bacterium | reverse complement strand
TCCCGCCGCCTTCCTGCGTGGGTGCCCTCGATCGCCCATCGGCTCGTGGACGACACGGTCTACAACGAGGCCGTGAAGTTCGTCGCCGCCGTGCAGGCCGATCCACGGCATCCGGCCCGCATCGCGATCGACGGCTACCTCAAGCGCCTCGCCGAGAACCTGCAGAGCGACCTTTCGACGATGGGCCGGCTCGAAGCGGCGAAGGCGACACTGTTCGACAGCCCGCGCATCCGCGAGCTCGCGTCCGAAGCCTGGAACACCGCCAAGACCGGACTGCTCGAGTCGCTCGCCGACCCGCAGAGCGGGCTGCGCCGGCGCGCTGCGCAGGCACTCGCCGAGATCGGCGAGCGACTGTCGAACGATGCCGCACTCCAGCGCCGGGTCGACGGCTGGGTGATCGACGCCGCCGTGTTCCTCGTGGACCGCTATCGCCATGACATCGCGTCGATCATCACCGACACGGTCGAGCGGTGGGATCCGGCGGAGACGACCGAGAAGATCGAGCTCATGGTCGGGCGCGACCTGCAGTACATCCGGCTGAACGGCACGATCGTCGGCGCTCTGGCGGGACTGCTCATCTTCACGGGGAGGAGACGTCGGCCCTCGGCGGAGATTACCATCGCGCAGGCTCTGCTCGGGTGATCAGGATGGCCGCCACGGCCCTCGCCGCACCCTGACGCTTCATTACGGACGCATCGTCTGCCGAGGGCCGAGGGGATAGCCTGAGTCCGTGGCCGACAGCGCCGAACAGCTGCTCTTCAGCTATGGCACGCTCCAGGATCCCGAGGTTCAGCTCGATACCTTCGGTCGGCTCCTCGCGTTCGAGGACGACGTGCTGCCGGGCTTCACCGTGGACTACGCCGAGATCGAGGACCCGCGCGTCGTCGAACTGTCCGGCTCGAAGGTGCATCCCATCGTGCGTCCGACCGGCAACCCGCTCGACAAGGTCGTGGGCAGGGTGCTCTGGGTGAGCGAGGACGAGCTGGATGCCGCCGACGAGTACGAGGTTGAGCTCTATCGGCGAGTCGAGGTGCACCTGGCCAGCGGCCGGGCCGCGTGGACGTACGTCTCGATCTGAGCCGCTCCGCGAACCCGAGCGGAGTAGCGTCGAGGCGTGGCTCTCTCTCATGATGAACTCTGGCCGCGGGCCGGCGACTGGCCGGCGCTCGAGACGTTCGACGGCGATGTCGATCTCGTCCTGATCGGCGTGCCCGCGTGGCGCACATCGCTCTCGCCGACGGGCGCCCACGCCACCCCGGCGGCGGTTCGCGACGCCCTTCGCAGGTACAGCCCGGCGCTGATGTCGGGGCCGGTGGACCTCGGGCTGCTGCGCATCGCGGATGCCGGCGACATCGCCGAGCCCGATGGACCGGACGGCGAAGCCGAGGTCCGCGAACTCGCGCGCACGCGCGCAGCCGCGCCGACTTGGTCGTCGCACTCGGCGGCGACAACAGCGCGACATACGGGGTCGCGCAGGGGACCGCGGCAGCCGGACTCATCACGCTCGATGCCCACTTCGACCTGCGCGACGGCGTCTCCAACGGCTCCCCGGTGCGCCGGCTGATCGAGGACGGCCTCGACCGCGCCGCATCGTGCAGATCGGCATCGCGGACTTCGCGAACTCGGTCGCGTACGCGCAGCGCGCCGCCGACTACGGCATCACCGTCATCGGGCTCGACGACGTCCGGCGGCGGGGCGCGGCCGACGTCATGGCCGAGGCGATCGAGGTCGCCGGCGCGGGCGGCGGCGGCATCCATCTCGACATCGACGTGGATGTCTGCGATCGGTCGGTCGCTCCCGGCTGCCCCGCGAGCGTGCCGGGCGGCCTCGCGGCGTGGGAGCTGCGGGCGCTGGTGCGGGCTGCGGCATCCGACGCCCGTCTCGTGTCGGCCGACATCGTCGAGGTCGATGCCACGGCCGACGCGCCCGACGAGCGCACGGTGCGGCTGGCGGCACTGTGCGTGCTCGAACTGCTCGCCGGATTGGCGGTACGCGCATGATCCGGCTCGTTCTGGTGCGTCACGCGAAGTCGGACTGGGGAAACCCGAGCCTCGACGATCACGACCGGCCGCTGAACGATCGCGGCATCCGCGACGCGCCGCGCATGGCGCGCGCTCTGGCGGAGACGGACTTCCGCCCCGAGGTGATCCTCTCCAGCACGGCGCTGCGGGCGCGGACGACGGCGGAGGCGTTCGGCGCGGAGTTCGATGTCGCCGTCAACCTCGACCCGGAGCTCTACGGCGCGCCGGCGCGCACGATCTTCGCGAAGGCGGCCGCGAGCGCCGCCCACCGCGTCCTCGTGGTCGCGCATGACCCCGGTATGAGCGTGCTCGCCGAGCAGCTGTCCGACGGCGCGATCGCGCACATGCCTACCTGCGCCGTCGCCACCTTCACCTGGGACGAGGACGACTGGGATTCCGTGGATTCACTCGAACCCTCCGACTGGACTTTCGAGACTCCGCGCTGACTTGCGGCGCCTCACGTCCGCTGGGATTGCCGTGGATTCGCTCGAACCCGCCGACTGGACGCTCGAGACGCCGCGCTGACGCGGCCTCAGGCGGCGACGCCGTCCATCCAGACGCTCCGGACGAGCGGCACGCCCGGCCGGTAGGCCAGGTGAACGCGAGTCGGCGCGTCCAGCAGGACGAGGTCCGCGCGCTTGCCCGGCGCGAGCACCCCGACGTCGTCGCGGCGCAGCGCGCGGGCTCCGCCGGCCGTCGCCGCCCAGACGGCTTCGGCGGGGGTCATGCCCATCTCCCGCACGGCGAGGGCGATCATGAGCGGCATCGAACTCGTGAAGCTCGATCCGGGGTTGCAGTCGCTCGCGAGCGCCACGGTCACGCCCGCGTCGATGAGGCGTCGCGCGTCGGGGTAGGGCTGTCGGGTGGAGAACTCGACGCCCGGCAGCAGCGTCGCCACGGTGTCGGATTCGGCGAGGGCCGCGACGTCCGCGTCGTCGAGGTACGTGCAGTGATCGACGGATGCCGCGCCCAGCGCGACCGCGACCTGCACACCTTCCCCGGGCCCGAGCTGGTTGCCGTGCACGCGCGCGAGCAGGCCGTGCGCGATGCCCGCCGCGAGGATGCGGCGGCTCTCGGCCGCGGTGAAGGCGCCGCGCTCGCAGAACACGTCGATCCAGCGGCTGCTGCGGCGCGCACGCCCGCAGCATCTCGCCGCACACGAGCTCGACGTACTCGTCGCGCCGGTCGGCGTACTCCGCGGGCACGACGTGCGCCCCGAGGAACGTGACCTCCGGCGTCACCTCGGCGGCGAGCCGGGCCAGGCGCGCCTCATCCGCCACCGTGAGGCCGTACCCGGTCTTGACCTCGAACGTCGTGGTCCCCTGGGCCCGCAGCTCGGCGACGAAGCCGGCGAGACGACGCCGCAGCTCGTCGTCGCTCGCGGCCCTTGTCGCGGCGACCGTGCGTCGTATGCCTCCCGCGGCATACGGCGTGCCGGACATGCGCGCCTCGAACTCGTCGGCCCGGTCGCCGCCGAAGACGAGGTGCGTGTGGCTGTCGACGAACCCCGGGATGACCGCGCGGCCGCCGGCATCCACGCGTCTCGTCTCGGTCGCTCCGCTCCCTCGCTCAACGACCGCGAACTGTCGGTCGCCGCGCTCGCTCCGCTCGTCGAGCGAGCGAAGCGAGACGAAACGCCCGGCGCGTCAGCCGCCGGACCCGACCCACGCGATGCGCCCGCCCTCGATCAGCACCGCCGCATCGCGGATCGTGCCGCACGGGTCGCCGTCGACGGCGACGTTGGTCGTCAGTTCGCCGATGTTCGTGATCAGGGTCGCGGTCACAGCATCCTCTCCGGCACCTTCGGCAGTTCCTGCATCATGTCCCGAACTTGATCGCCTGACGACCTCTCGAGCGGCGAAGTTCGGGACATGGCGCAGGAGACGGTACCGCTCACAGCATCGGCACCTTCAGGCCGCGCTCGCGCGCGACCTCCTTCGCGCGGTCGTAGCCGGCATCGACGTGCCGCATGACGCCCGTTCCGGGGTCGTTGGTCAGCACGCGCGCGAGCTTCTCGGCGGCGAGCGGCGGTTCCGTCGGCCACGGTCACCTGCCCGGCATGGATGCTGCGGCCGATGCCGACGCCTCCGCCGTGGTGGATCGAGACCCACGACGCACCGCTCGCGGTGTTCAGGAGCGCGTTCAGCAGCGGCCAGTCGGCGATCGCGTCCGATCCGTCGGCCATCGCCTCGGTCTCGCGGTAGGGAGAGGCGACGGACCCGGCGTCGAGGTGGTCGCGGCCGATCACGATGGGCCCGGCGAGCTCGCCCGAGGCGACCATCTCGTTGAACTTCAGCCCGGCGAGGTGGCGCTCCTGGTAGCCGAGCCAGCAGATGCGCGCGGGCAGCCCTTCGAAGTGGACCTTGTCGCCCGCCTTGTCGAGCCACCGGACGAGCCCGGCGTTGTCGGGGAAGAGCGCCTTGACGGCCTCGTCGGTCTTGCGGATGTCCTCCGGATCGCCCGAGAGCGCCACCCAGCGGAACGGTCCGCGACCTTCGGCGAACTGCGGCCGGATGTACGCCGGCACGAACCCGGGGAACTCGAACGCCCGCTCGAAGCCGCCGAGCTGCGCCTCGGCGCGGATCGAGTTGCCGTAGTCGAAGACCTCGGCCCCGGCATCCTGGAATCCGACCATCGCGGCGACCTGCTTGGCCATGCTGCCGCGCGCGCGGTCGGTGAAGCCCTCGGGGTCGCGCTCGGCCTCGGCACGCCAGTCCTCGACGTCGACGCCGACCGGCAGGTAGGCGAGGGGGTCGTGGGCGCTGGTCTGGTCGGTGACGATGTCGATCGGCGTTCCGCGCAGCAGCAGCTCGGGGAACACGAGCGCGGCGTTGCCGACGACGCCGACGCTGAGCGCGCGCCCTTCGTCCTTCGCCGCGACGACGCGCTTCGACCGCCTCGTCGAGGTCGGTCGTGTACTCGTCGAGGTACCCGTGCTCGACGCGGCGGGCCAGACGCGACTCGTCGACGTCGACGATGAGCACCGCTCCTCCGTTGAGGGTCACGGCCAGCGGCTGAGCGCCGCCCATGCCGCCGCATCCGCCGGTCAACGTCAGCGTGCCGGTGAGATCTTCACGACCGAGCGAGCGGGCGACGGCGGCGAACGTCTCGTACGTGCCCTGCAGGATGCCCTGGGTGCCGATGTAGATCCACGAGCCGGCGGTCATCTGGCCGTACATCGTGAGTCCGAGCTGCTCGAGCCGGCGGAACTCGGGCCACGTCGCCCAGTCCCCCACGAGGTTGGAGTTCGCGATCAGCACGCGTGGCGCCCACTCGTGGGTGCGGAACACCCCGACCGGCTTGCCCGACTGCACGAGCAGCGTCTCGTCGGGCTCGAGCTCGTCGAGCGTGCGCACGATCGCGTCGTACGCCTCCCAGCTGCGGGCCGCCTTGCCGGTGCCGCCGTAGACGACGAGGTCTTCGGGGTGCTCGGCGACCTCGGGGTCGAGGTTGTTCATGAGCATGCGCTTGGCGGCTTCGGCGCCCCAGCTCTTGGCGGTGCGGACGTTGCCGCGAGCGGCGCGGACAGTGCGCATCAGCGGTCGCTGAGCCTGTCGAAGCGTCGGTCGTTGTCATGAGACTGCTCCTTCTGCGGCATCCGCGACCTTGCCGGAGATCACGAGGTCGGTCACCGCCTCGATGTCGGGTGAGAGGAAATGATCGTGTCCTGGCCCGCGGGCGACGGTGCGGACGAGGTCGCGAACCGCTCCGGTCGCCGCGCCCGGCTCAAGCGGCGCGCGCAGGTCGATCGCGCGGGCGCCGGTGAGCACCTCGATCGCGAGCACGCGCGCGAGTCCGTCGATGCCCCGGCGGAGCTTGCGGGCGGCGGCCCACCCCATCGACACGTGGTCCTCCTGCATCGCTGACGAGGGGATCGAGTCGACGGATGCCGGAACCGCGAGCCGCTTGAGCTCGGAGACGATGCCTGCGGCGGCGTACTGGGCGATCATGAGGCCGGAGTCGACGCCGACCTCGTGCGCGAGGAACGGCGGCAGACCATGACTGCGGGCGGGGTCGAGCGCCCGGTCGGTGCGGCGCTCGGAGATCGAGGCGACGTCGGCGACGGCGATCGCGAGGAAGTCGAGCACGTATGCGACGGGTGCGCCGTGGAAGTTGCCGTTGGATTCGACGCGGCCGTCGTCGGTGATCACCGGGTTGTCGACCGCGGAGACGAGCTCGCGCGTCGCGACCGTGCGCGCGTATTCGACGGTGTCGCGCGCGGCGCCGTGGACCTGCGGCGCGCAGCGCAGCGAGTACGCGTCCTGAACGCGCGTGCACTCCGGTCCCTTGTGCGAGGCGACGATCGGCGAGTCGCCGAGGAACGCGCGGAGGTTGGCGGCGGATGCCGCCTGCCCCACCTGCGGCCGCAGCGCCATGAGGTCGGCGGCGAAGACCGCGTCGGTGCCGAGCTGGCTCTCGATCGACATCGCCGCGGCGACATCGGCGGTCTCCAGCAGCACCGAGAGGTCGTGGAGTGCGAGCAGCAGCATTCCGAGCATTCCGTCGGTGCCGTTGATCAGGGCGAGGCCCTCCTTCTCGCGAAGCACGAGCGGCTCGATGCCGGCATCGGCGAGCGCGGCCGCCGCCGGGCACGAGGTCGCCGGCCGCGTTGCGCACATCGCTCTCGCCCATCGCGGCGAGCGCGACGTGGGAGAGCGGCGCGAGGTCACCCGAGCAGCCCAGCGATCCGTACTCGCGCACGATCGGAGTGATCCCGGCGTTCAGCATCGCGGCGTACGTCTCCGCGACGACGGGGCGCACGCCGGTGTGCCCGGTCGCCAGCGTCTGCAGGCGCAGCAGCTGCAGTGCGCGCACGACTTCGCGCTCCACCTCGGCGCCGGTGCCTGCGGCGTGCGAGCGGATGAGGCTCGCCTGCAGCTGGGCGCGGCGCTCGGAGGCGATGAACGTCGTGGCCAGCGCACCGAACCCCGTCGAGATCCCGTAGTGCGGCTCGGGGTCGTCGGCGAGTCCTTCGACGAGCGTGCGGGATGCCGCGACCCGCTCGAGTGCGGCGGCGTCGAGTTCGACGCGGGCTCCGTGTCGCGCGACCGCGACGACGTCCTCGGGGCGCAGGGGTGCGGCGCCGACGACGACGGTGGTGTCGGTGAGGGTGGTCATGCTCTCGATTCCACACCCCCGCTCTCGCGCGGAACAGCGGGTTCTGCCATCCTGTGTCTGTCATGCCAGACAATTCCCCTCCTCGGCCTCAGGTGCCGGCAGCCGATCAGACGCTGCGGATCCTGTCGTTCCTCGCCCGGCAGCGCGGTCCGGTGGCGGCGCGCACGATCGCCACGCAGCTCGACGTGCCGCGCTCGAGCGTCTACCACCTGCTCGCGACGCTCGAGGAGCACGGCTTCGTCGTCCACCTGCCCGCGGAGCGCCGCTGGGGTCTGGGCACCGCGGCGTTCGAGCTCGCGGGCGGGTATGCGCGCCAGCAGCCGCTCGCCCGGCTCGGTCGCAGTCTGATCGCCGCCCTCGCCGACCGCACCGGCGAGAGCGCGCACCTGGCCGTCATGACCGGTCGCGACGTCCTCTACATCGTCGAGGAGCGCGCGCCGCGCCGCCCCGCTTTGGTGACCGATGTGGGCGTTCGCCTCCCCGCGCACCTGACGGCGACCGGCCGCGCCATGCTCGCGGCGCTCCCCCGCGAGCAGGTGCGGGCGCTCTATCCGGATGCTTCGGCATTCGCCGACCGCACCGGCCGTGGTCCCCGCACGCCCGGCGAATTGCGCGAGGTGCTGCGGCGCGTGCGTGCCGACGGCTTCGCGACCGAGCACGGCGAGGTCACGCTCGGCCTTCGCTCGGTCGGCGTCGCCGTCCGCGACCACGCCGGCTGGCCGGTCGCCGCGATGGCCGTGACGTGGCCGGACGACGGCGGGCACGACGCCGCAGCGTTCGCGGCCCTGGTGGCGGATGCCGCGGCTGGCCTCGCCGGGCGGCTCTACGGCTCCGGCATCGTCAGCGCACGATCAGCCGCGGCGTCACGAGAACGTGGGTGAGTCCCGACGGATGCGGCACGACGACATTGCCCGTCGGGCCCATGAGCAGCTCCAGCGTTCCCGCCGCGACTCGCTCGGGCAGCTGTTCGACGCTGCTGATCCCGAGCGCCTCGGCGGCGGGCGTGTTGTCGAAGCCGATGACGGGTAGGCGCGGGATGCCGGCATCCACCGCCGCGAGGTGCACCCCGATGGCCAGCGAATCGCTGGCGCACACCACGGCGTCGGCGTCGCGTGCGCGAAGCGCGGCCATGACAGCCTCACGGGCGACGGCGACGTCGTCCACGGCCATGTATCGCGGCCCCGAATTCGCCGCGGCCGTCATCGCCTCTCGCCATCCGCGTTCGCGGTCGTCCCCGGTGCCCGACCCCGATGGCCAGCCGAGGAACGCGACGCGCGGCCCGGCGATCGACAACGCGTGCTCGGTGGCCGCTCGGGTTCCGGCCGCCCCGTCGACGTCGACCCACGGGTGAGAGGGGTTGGCGACATCGTCATCACCCCACGGCCTGCCGAACGAGACGAACGGAAGACGGCGTTCGTCGAGCCAGCCGGTGCGCGGATCGCCGTGAAATGTGCCGGTGATGACGACCGCGTCGATCTCGGCGCTCTCGGTGAGCTCGGCGAGGCGCGCGAGCTCCTCCTCCGGCGTCCGCGCTGCGTAGACGAGCATCCGCATGCCCCGCTCACTCGCCCGCTCGGTGACGCGCATGGATGAACCGATCCAGCACGACACCCGATACCCCTCCGGCATACGGATCGAGATGGATGGCGATGGTCGAACTGCGGCGGGTACGCAGCATTCGCGCCGCGGCGTGGGGGCGGTAGCCGAGTTCGGCGATCGCCGACTCGACGCGCTCCCGAGTGGAATCCTTGACGATCCCCGGCGAGTTCAGGACGTTCGACACCGTCTGCCGGCTCACGCCCGCGAGCCGGGCGACGTCCTCGACCGTCGGTGACTTCGGCATCCGGACCTCCTCGTCGAGCTCGCGGCCATGAACGTTCAAATCGTTATCCTATGGCGTCGTCAAGCCGGTTGACAGTGTGGAAGAAGCGGTCTTAACGTGATCGGCGACGGCAAGTTTTGATCGTTCCAATCGTGCATCGCGAACGATCGAGGCCGATTCACGTCCGCCGTCCAGCCTGACTCATCAAAGGAGAGAGACATGACACGGCACACTAGGCGCGCCCTCCTCGGAGCCGGCGCGCTTCTCGTCACGGGCACGCTCGCGCTCAGCGGATGCGGCGGCTCCGGGTTCGAAGAACCGGCAGGCACCGGGGACTCAGGCGACCTCACCTCGTCGGACGACGGCATCAGCCTTCTGATCGGCACCAGCGGCGACGCGGAGACGGATGCCGTCACCGAGGCGGTCGCCGCGTGGTCGGAGGAGTCCGGGGTCGACGCCGAGGTGAAGGTGGCAACGGACCTGCCCCAGGAGCTCTCGCAGGGGTTCGCGGCGGGCGACCCGCCCGACCTGTTCTACCTCGCGCCCGAGGCGCTCGCGGGATACGCGGGGAACGGCTCACTCAAGGCCTACGGCGACCTGCTCGAGAACAAGGACGACTTCTACCCGTCACTCGTGGAGAACTTCACGTTCGAGGACGAGTTCTACTGCGCCCCCAAGGACTTCTCGACGCTGGGTCTGGTCATCAACAAGGGACTGTGGGATGCCGCGGGACTGACTGACGACGACATTCCCACCACCTGGGACGAGCTGTCGACCGTTGCCCAGACGCTCACGAAGGACGGGGTCGTCGGCCTCGGGTACGGATGGGAGTGGCAGCGCATCGGGACGTTCATGGCGCAGGCCGGCGGCGGTCTCGTCGAGGACGGGACGGCGATCGCCAGCAGCCAGGAGAACGTGGATGCCCTCACATATGTGAAGGATCACATGACGGCCGGCACGTTCGCGTACGCCCAGGATGTGGGCGCCGGCTGGGGCGGCGAGGCGTTCGGCAAGCAGCTGACCGCCATGACGATCGAAGGCAACTGGATCACCGGAGCGATGACCAACGACTTCCCCGACGTGGAGTACGTCGTTTCCGAGATGCCGGAAGGACCCGCGGGCAAGGGCACACTGCAGTTCACCAACTGCCTCGGCATGGCCGCTGACAGTCCCAACCAGGAGGCCGCCCTCGACCTCGCCCAGTACCTCACGAGCACCGAGCAGCAGCTCGCCTTCTCGCAGGCGTTCGGCGTCATGCCGTCGATCCAGTCGGCCGCCGACCAGTGGACGAGCGACAACCCCGACCTCGCCGCGTTCCTGGCTGGAGCCGATTACGCCCAGGGCATCCCGACCTACGACGGCACCGCTGACGTCATCACCGACTTCAACTCCGAGCTCCAGGGCTTGAAGACGGGCGATCCGCAGCAGATCCTCGATTCCGTCCAGTCGAACCTCGAGGCGATCGTCAACTGAGGCGAGGCGGCAGTGACTGCGACCGCAACGGCGCCTCGCCGCGCACGGAACACCCGATCCGGGATCCGGCGCGGCGAGGCGCTCTCGGGGTGGGTGTTCACCCTTCCCGTGATCCTCATCCTCGGCGTCTTCCTTCTCATCCCGGTGGCGATGGCGCTGTGGGTCAGCGTCTCGGACTGGTCGGGACGGGGCAGCCCCTTCTCAGCGAACGTGGGCTTCGTCGGCTTGCAGAATTATGCCGCTGTGACGACCGGCGACGGGCTCGCGACGCGTGACTTCGGTACGGCCATGCGCAACAACACCTGGTACGTGATTCTCGTCGTGCCGCTGCAGACCGCGCTGTCGCTCTTCCTCGCGCTTCTCGTCAACGGGGCGATCCTCCGTGGGCGCGGGATCTTCCGCACCGCCTTCTACTTCCCGTCCGTGACGGCCTCCGTCGCGATCACGGTCCTGTTCACCTTTCTCTTCAGCACCTCGGGGGTCGTCAACGAGATCCTCGGCGCGATCGGCCTGAGCGGGCCCAACTGGTTCGTCGACCCGAGAGGACTCCTCCACATCCTCTTCGGGACCGTGGGCATCACGGAGGGCCCGGCGGCCCTCGTCGAGAACGACTTCCTCGGCCTGTCGTGGTGGAACTGGCTCGCGGGGCCGTCGGTCGCCATGACGGTGTTCATCATCATGGCGATCTTCACGACGAGCGGCACCTTCATGCTGCTCTTCCTCGCCGCGTTGCAGAACATCAGCCCCGAGGTCCAGGAGGCCGCAATGGTCGACGGTGCCAACGCGTGGCAGCGGTTCTGGCGGGTCACCCTCCCCCAGCTGAAACCGGCGCTGTTCACCGTGCTGACACTGGGGCTGATCGGATGCTGGCAGGTGTTCGACCAGATCTACACCGGCACGAAGGGTCAGCCCGCCAAGACGACGCTGACGCCGGCGTACCTCTCGTACGACGCATCGTTCCTCGACCAGGACTGGGGACAGGGTGCGGCGATCGCGTTCATCCTCTTCGCGATCATCGTGATCCTGACGCTCTTCCAGCGATGGGCGCTGCGTGACAGGCCCGTTTCCGCGCGTCGTGCTCGGCAGTATCAGCTGCCCGCCCGGCCCGCGACCGCAACGCCCGCGACAGTCGCGTCGACCCAGGTGCCGAGCCCGCCGGACCCGGCTCAGACACCGGCCGCGAACCGCGGTGAGAGCAAGGAGACGAGGCCATGACCGGCATCAGCGTCGACCAGGCACGGATGGCCGCACCCCAGGAGCCCCCGCCCCGGGTGCAGATCCGGGCTCGTCGCAACACGGAGAAGATCTGGTGGCAGATCGGGCTCTACGCACTGCTCGTCGTGATCTCGCTCATCTACATCTACCCGTTCCTCGTCCAGATCTCGACGTCCTTCAAGACAGATGCCGAGGCGACCGTCAGCCCGGTCGCGCTCATTCCTCAGATCTGGTCGACGGCTGCCTACGAGCGGCTGTTCCTGCGCAGTGACTTCCCGGTGTGGTTCGCGAACTCGGCGATCGTCACGATCTGCGTCACAACCCTCCGCGTCTTCTTCGTGTCGCTTGCGGGGTACGCGCTCGCGCGGCTGCAGTTTCGTGGACGGAGCCTCGTGTACGCGGCGGTCATCGCCGTCATGGCCGTGCCGAGCGTCGTGCTCCTGATCCCGCGGTTCCTCGTCATCAACCAGCTCGGAATCTACGACTCGTACGCCGGGATGATCCTGCCGCTGCTCGTGGATGCGGCCGGGGTGTTCATCATGAAGAACTTCTTCGAGTCGATTCCGGTCTCAGTCGAAGAGCAGGCGCGGATCGACGGCGCAGGGCCGTTCCGGATCTTCTGGTCGGTCGTCCTCCCGATGGCGCGGCCCGCCCTCATCACGATCATCATTTTGTCGTTCCAGGGCTCGTGGAACGAGCTGTCGCACTTCATCGTCTCGACGCAGTCGCCGGAACTCACGACGCTGACCAAGGGCGTGGCATCCCTCGCCGGCGGTCAGCTCAGCCAGGGCAGGCAGTACCCGCTGAAGCTCGCTGCGGCGCTCATCATGACGATCCCCGTGGCCGTGATGTTCTTCATCTTCCAGAAGCGCATCATGAACACCGCGCAGGGGGCGCTCAAGGAATGACGCGGTCAGCAACCGGCGAGAAGGCGCTGCAGCCGCTGCTGAACGACGCCGTGGTCGCCCTGCGGGCACCGACTCAGGTGTGGTCCGCCTCCAGCGGCGACCTGGGCACGAGGGCCATCCACGGGGTCTACCACGGCGACACGCGTCAGATCCGCGAGCTCACGCTCAGCTGCGGCGGGACCGGTCCGGAGTGGATCTCCGTCGCGGCGCACAGTGCCTCGCACGTCGTGTTCGGGGGCCTGCTGCGCGCGGTCGACGACGACTTCCCCGATCCGAAGGTGCGCATCCTCCGCAGCCGAGTGGTCGGCGACGACCGGCTGCGCGACACGCTGACCATCACCTCGCACGTCACCCATGCGATCACCACCGACCTCCGGCTCCGCCTGGTCCCTGAGTTCGCGTCCCTGCATGAGGTCAAGGCGGGGCTGGCGAGGGCGCGTGCGTGGAACCTGACCCGCGAGGGAGCAACGGACGAGGCGCGCGTGGAGTCGGGCGACCGATCGTTCACGATCTCCGCACCGGGCGCTGCGATCGCCACCGAGGGCGACGGCGTCAGCATCGACTGGCCGATCCGCCTGGAGCCCGGCGAGTCCGTCGAGGTGTCGTGCTCGATCGGGTTGCACGATCCGTCGCTCGTCGTCCGCGGCGTGCCGCGACCGCCGGGGTGGGTGGTTCCGCGGGCCGGCGGCGACCCCCGACTGCAGCGGTGGCTCGACTCGGCCCTGGCCGATCTCGACGCATTGCGGCTGTCTCTGCCCGATCGCCCCGAGGAGGAGTTCTTCGGCGCCGGCGCACCATGGTTCCTGACTCTCTTCGGCAGGGACTCGCTGTGGGCCGCGCGACTGGCGCTGCCGGTCGACCGGCGGATCGCGGCATCCACCCTGCGCGTGCTCGCACGATTCCAGGGCGAGCGCACCGACGCGGAATCCGCTCAGCAGCCGGGCAAGATCCTGCACGAGCTGCGCGGCGAGCCGCTCGAGATGCCGGGCGAGGGCATCGTGCTGCCGCCGGTTTACTACGGAACCGTCGACGCGACCGCGCTGTGGGTGTGCCTGCTCGCCGACGCCTGGAGATCGGGGATGCCGCAGGACGAGGTGCGCGAACTGCTGCCCGCCCTGCGCCGCGCACTGGACTGGCTGCTGCACCAGGGCGACAGCGACGGCGACGGCTTCGTCGATTACATCGACGAGTCGGGCCACGGGTTGGGCAACCAGGGATGGAAGGACTCGGGCGACTCGATCCAGTGGCGTTCCGGCGAGCTCGCAGAGGGCCCGATCGCGCTGTGCGAGGTGCAGGGGTACGCCTATGAGGCGGCGCTCGCCGGCGCCGGGCTGCTCGATCACTTCGGCGAACAGGGCGGCGACGAGCTGCGCGAGTGGGCGGCCAGGCTCAAGGCGCGCTTCGCAGCGTCGTACTGGGTCGAGACTCCCGAGGGGCGTTACCCGGCGATCGCGCTCGATGCGCACAAGCGCCCGGTGGACACCCTGACGAGCAACATCGGTCACCTGCTCGGCACCGGCATCCTCGAGCCGCCGGAGGAGGCCGCCGTGGCGGCGCTCCTGACCGGACCGACGATGCTCTCCGGATTCGGCGTGCGGACGATGTCGACGGAGGCGGCCGGCTACTGGCCGCTGAGCTATCACGGCGGAAGCGTATGGACCCATGACTCTGCGATCATCGCTCGTGGCATGGCCCTTGCGGGCCTGTACGACGCCGCGGATCTCGTGGTCGACGGCATGCTCGCGGCCGCCGAGGGGTTCGGATTCCGGGTGCCCGAGCTGCATTCCGGCGACTCAAGTGCAGTGACCCCACTGCCGACGCCCTATCCGGCCGCGTGCCATCCGCAGGCATGGTCGGCGGCGGCGGCGGTGACCGCCGCGCACATCGCAGCGCGTTCGGCGGTCGGCTTCGCGCGCTGAACGCTCACCGCGACAACCCTCAGGTGACCTTCAGGACTCGGCCGCCGGTCAGCGCGACGAGCTCGTCGAACGTCATCGGGAACACGGTGTGCGGAGTGCCGCCCGCGGCCCAGATCTCCGGGTAGTCGGCGAGGTCCTCATCGACGATCGTCGTGAGCGGTGACGGGTGTCCTGTCGGAGCGACACCGCCGATCGCCTGCCCGGTGGCATCGCGGACCTGCTCTGCGGTCGCCCTGCGGATGCTGCCTCGCCCGAGCCGCTCGGCGAGGGCCGCGGTGTCGACGCGGTGGGCGCCGCTGGTCATCACGAGCAGCGGTTCGTCATCCGACCAGAAGACGAGGCTGTTCGCGATCGCACCGACCTCGATGCCGAGCGCGGCTGCGGCGAGCGGGGCCGTCGAGGCGGCATCCGGGAGCACGACGATCTCGCCGGTGATGCCGACGGATCGGAGCGAATCATGGACGATGCGGCTTCGCGCAGGGAGCTGGTCGGTCACCCGACCAGCCTAGGCACCCGCGCGCCTGTCAGGTCCGCTGGAACAGCCCGAAGATGTTGCCTTCGCTGTCCTCGAACCAGGAAGATCGCTCGCCGTCCATTTCGGCCACACCGTCGACGGTCTTCAGCCCGGGGAAGTCGTAGTCCAGGAACGCCACCCCTTTCGCTCGCAACGCCGCCATGTCCGCATCCAGGTCGGTGCTCTCCAGCCCGAAGACGGTGTTCTTCGCCGTTCCGGCGTAGCTGGTCTGATAGACCATCAACGGAACCCCCGCCAATCGGTAGATCACGGTCTGGACTTCTTCCTGGATCTCCTCCGGTGTCAGACCGAGCGTTCCCTCGTAGAACGATCGGGCCCGTGCGAGATCGGATGCCGCGACCACGGCGACGCCGCGTGCTTGTTCGAACATGGTCATCCCCCCTTCTTCGTTGAGACTCCATCCCCTCGGGCAGACGGTACTCCGGTGAAACCGGCCGCAATAGGGCAGTCGCTGCATCATCGGTCCGCAGTCGAGCGCATGGCTCGCTTCGCTCGACGTCTGGGCGCTGTTCCTGCGCAGATTGCTCAGTTCTGGCGCGGGACGTTGAACGATCGGCTCAGCAGTGGTGCAATAGAGGTGGATGCCGCGATGCTGCCCATCCGCACGCGCCCGCCGGGTCCCACGAAGACACCGCGGCGGCTGATCGACGAGGACCACCATGTCTGCGACCCTGCCCCTACCCGATTTCCACCACGAACGCGTCGAGACCCTGACCGGCCGTCGCAGTGGGCTGTTCATCGCCGTCGCGCTGCACTCCTCCGTGCTCGGCTCGGCGCTCGGCGGGGCACGTCTGTGGAACTATCCGCACTGGAGCGATGGGCTGGGCGACGCCCTGCGGCTCTCGGCCGCCATGACGCTCAAGAACGCGGCGGCGGGCCTGGATGCCGGCGGTGGCAAGTCCGTGATCGCCCTGCCCGAGGGCGTCGTGCTCGACGGCGAACGGCGTCGGGCTGCGTTCCTCGACCTCGGCGATGCCGTCGAATCGCTGCACGGGCTGTACCGCACCGCTGAAGACGTCGGCTCGACCACCGAGGACATGCTGACCGTCAGCGAGCGCACCAGCCACGTCGTCGGTCTTCCCGAGGCGGGCGGCGGCTCGGGCGAGCCTGCCGGCCCGACCAGCCTCGGCGTGTACGAGTCGCTGCGCGCCACGCTCGAACGCCTGACCGGCTCGGCCGACGTGGAGGGGCGCCGCATCACGATCTCGGGGATGGGCCAGGTCGGCAGCCGCCTCGCGGTGCGCCTGAGCACCGAGGGAGCCCGTCTCACGGTTACCGACGTCAACCCCGCCAAGCGCGACCTCGCGATGCAGCTCGGCGCGGGCTGGATCGCCCCCGGCGAAGAGCACTTGGTGCCCGCGGACGTTTTCGTTCCGGCCGGGATCGGCGGACTCCTCACCGACGAGGTCATCGACGCGCTGGACGCGCGCGCGGTGTGCGGCCCGGCGAACAACCCGCTCGCCGACCACTCCGGCGCCGAGCGTCTCGCTCAGCGCGGCATCCTCTACGCACCCGACTTCGTCGTCAACGCGGGTGGCGTCATCTACCTCGACCTCGAAGCCAAACATCTCGGCAGCCGCGACGAGATCATGGGCCGGGTCGCCGCGATCGGCGACACCGTTCGCCGGATCTTCGACGAGGCCGAGTCTCGGGGGGTCACCCCGCTCGAGGCGGCGGAGGGTCTGGCCGCCGAGCGCCTCGCCGCCGGCACCCGTCAGCACGCTCTCGCCGGCTGACGCAACAGCTTCGAACGCAGCATCCGCCCGCGAGAGAGTGACCTCCCACGGGCGGATGCCTCGTTCGCCAGCGATCCTGCGCGTCGGGTCGCGTCAGGGGCGCTGGCCGCCTCCGCCGGGGCCGCCGCCCATGCCGGCCATTCCACCGGCTGTCGCGGTGCCCTCGGTGACGGTTGCCGCAGTCGCCCCGTCGATCGTCACGGTGTACGTGGCGCCGTCGACGAGGTCTGCGGAGGTGAAGACCACCGAGCCGAACGTCTTCTCGGCGGTGAGATCCCGAAGTCCAGCTCTGACAACATCTTGCGGAAGGGCCCGGGAGGCGTCGGGGTCTGACGACCCGCACCCGACAGTCGAACCTGCGCGCAGCTGTCGTGGCCGTACGCAACACTCCGGCTTGGATCGGCAGACGCAGAACCGTCGCGGTGCGCAACGCCCGCAGGACCGATCGACGTCAGAACGGTGGCGGATCCCCATCCGGGATGAATCGCAGCGTCGGCGTCGGGACGTCGATATAGGTCAGGCCGGTAGGGCTGGTCCATTCGAGAGTTCCACCGCCGAGTTGCCGCACCTGCCACTCGGTGGCGTGCTTGAGCATGTGATGTCGCTTGCAGAGGTGGGCGAGGTTGCGCTCGCTCGTCTCGCCGCCGAGCGCGGCGTCGTGGGAGTGGTCGATGTCGCACCGCCAGAAGGGTTGCCGGCATCCGGGGAACCGGCAGTGCTCGTCGCGGACCCGAAGGGCGCGCTCCAGGTCTTTCGTGGGCCGGTACCGATCCACGGCCAGGACGGCCCCGGTGACCGGATGTGTCATGACGCGATCCCAGCCCTTCGCGTTACCCGCGAGACGGCGGGCCGTGTCGGGATCGATCGGGCCGTAACCGGCGAGGTTCGCGCCCTCATCGTGCACACCCGCGAGAGTGAGCACGGGGACCGTGACCTGCACGTGCGCCCGGATCGCATCGATGCCTTCCCCTGCCGCGACCGGGGCGCCGGCCAGCATGATGTCGGCGAAGATGTCGGCGCGGCGTTGATCCAGCGTGCGGTCGTCGATGCGCACCGGCTCTACCGCAGGCGAACCGTCAACGCCGCCCATCGCGGCTGCGCGTGCGGCTGCCTCCGCGGCGCGCGCCGCATCCTCGTCAGCGCGAGCCATCCGGGTCAGGCGGTCGAAGATACCGCGTGCGAGAACAGCGGGCTGCACGGTGACCACTTCTGACATGTCGTCCGGGAGTTCACGGAGGAAAACGCCACGATGTCCCCTCGCCAAGCGGTGGCGCTCGGCGATCGAGACCGGCTGCACCTTCTCGGCGATCGTGTGCACGATCGACCGCAGCCGACCGACCGATTCGATCTCGGCACGATCCAGCGCCGCCAGCTCGAACTCGGCACGCGCCGCCTCATCCTCGATCGAGCAGCCGGCCTCCACGATCACGCCGGCATGCGCACGAGTGATGCGACCTTCCGCCAGCGCAGTGCACGTGCGAGTGAACCGCATCATCAGCGTCGTGGAGTCCGACATCCGCCGCTGCACCGTCCGCTCGGTCACCCGCAGCGCCGCCGCAACCTCAGCGGTGACCTCCCGCAACGGCATCTCCCGATCCTGCCGGGCCGCGCCCCGCAACCGGGACGTCTGCAGCTCGACCACCTCGGTCACCGCTGTGTACAGCATCGCCTGATGCGCCTGCAAGTACCCGATCTGCGCCTCCGTGCGAGCCAGACCGTCGATCAGACTGCGAAGCATCATCCGCTCGGACGGAACCGGATCAGCGGCCGGAAGATCGTCCAGATCAACGAATGTCATGCTTCCATTATGGCGGGAACCTCCGACATTAAAGACGACCGGATCCGAAGGCGCCGCGAGCGCGACGGACCACGTACTACTTACCCAGCTCGGCGCAGATATCCCGAGTCTGTCCCGACGACCCCATCCGAAGGCGCCGCGAGCGCGGCGGCCGCGTACTTACTGCCCCAGCTCGGCGCAGATATCCCGAGTCTGTCCCGAAGACCCGGTGATGCTGAAGACGCCGCCTTCCACTTCGTAGGTCACGCGACCGATATACAGCGTCGTCGTCGGACCTGCCGGAATATCGCTGGGGAAGAGAATCAGGACATTGTGCCCGGTGCTCTGCACCGTCCATGATCCATCGGCGTGGATGGTCGTGTTGGTGACCGAACCGTTGCTCTTCAAGGAGACCGTCGCGTCCGTGGAGACATTCCTGAAGGTCAGAGCCGTGCCCCGGCCGGCTGTCAGCGTTCGGACGAGATTCCCGTCCCCATCCGTGAACTCCTTCGTCACCGTCGGCCCGCCGGTACCGCTCACTTCGAGTTCGAAGTCGCAGGCCACACCCGCCGGGAATACGAGAACGAAATCAGGTGCGGCCTGTGCCGGAACGGGAATCGCAAAGGCCGCGAGAGCCGCCCCCAGGACCGCCGCCGCGCCGAGTCGGCGCTTGATTGAAACCGCCATGACCACCTCCAGGGTCACCAGGCGGTACAGCCCCCTTGCGGAAATGAGCGGGTCAACGATTGACCCACCGGAAGTACCGCATCGAGGCACCAGGATCCCAGCCGGCGGCGCGCTGGACAAGAGGGGCACGCGGAGCCCGCCGCCTGCGACGCGCGAGCGAGCGAAGACGGCTCGAATCACCGCACGCAGGAACGCAGAAGCCCCCGCACAAGCGGGGGCTTCACGCGTTCGTGGACCTGAGGGGACTCGAACCCCTGACCCCCTCGATGCGAACGAGGTGCGCTACCAGCTGCGCCACAGGCCCTGAACCTCCGACAGGTTATCACGCCGCCTGCGGGGCGTCAGATCGCTGTGGTTCACCGCGGTCGAGCCATGTGGAAGACCTCGTCGACCACCGAATACTCGTCCAGATACCCACCGCGGGCGATCGGGCGCATGGCCGCCGTGTCGACGCGGCCGTCGGCCAGGATGAAGCGCTCGTCGAGGTGCACGCCGACGACCTGGCCGAAGACGAGGTGCCGACCGGTCAGCACGCCGGCGGCATCCGTCAGCTCGATCGTCTGCGTCACGACGCACTCCAGCGCGACCGGACTCGCCCCGACCCGAGGTGGCCCGACAAGACGCGACGGGGCCGTCTCGAGGCCCGCGAATGCGAACTCGGACTCGCCGCGCGGAAGCACCGCGGAGGACTGGTTCATGGCTTCGCGCAGGTCCCACGTCGCGAGGTTCCACACGAACTCGCCGCGCGGCCGCTGCGTGGGATGCCGAATCCTTCATGCCCGCGCTCGAGAACATCACGATCGGCGGACTGTCGGCGACGGCGTTGAAGAAGCTGTACGGCGCGAGATTCGGCATGCCGGCAGCATCCAGCGTCGAGATCCAGCCGATCGGGCGCGGCGCGACGATCGCCTTGAACGGATCGTGCGGCAGCAGAGCGCGGTCTCGCGCGCCGGGCTCGTAGAACACGCGCTGAGCGTCAGCCGGCGCGGCTGGCGAGAAGCCGCCGCACGTGGGCTTCGATCTCGGCATCGTCGACCGGCCCGGTGCGGACGAAGTCGGATGCCGCCGCTGCACGTCGCGCGGTGCGGGCTGTGTCGATCGACGCCGGCTGCAGTTCGGCCGCGCGCCGGCGCACGGTGTCTTCGAGTGCCGCGTGTCGCAGGGCCTCGCGGGCAGCGGCCGCGTCGAGCACCGCCGAGGCACGTGATCCTGCCGATACCGTGAGCGGTCTCGGCAGCTCGCGGGGCGCCCATCCGCGCTGGTCCGCAGCGAGCGCGACGTCCTGCACGATGGGCGACGCAGCGGCCGCGGCATCCGCCTCGGCGACGCGGGTCACCGCACGCACACCCACCCGGGTCATGCGCTGCAGGAGCAATCCGCAGACCGCCGCGATCGCGACTGCAGACCACAGCACGAGCTGCGATCCGGTCGTGACGACCTCCCACGCACCCCATACGGCGACACCGGCAGCGGCCAGCCCGAGCGCCGTCAGCGCCAGTCGAGTTCTGCGCCGCGCACGCGCGCGACGCACGGCCGGACGAGCTCGGACTGCCGAGCGCTCGATGCGCGCCTGTTCACGCTCGGCGCGTGCCTGCTCCAACTCGGTGCGTGCCTGCTCGAGCGACGTGTGCTCGCGCTCGGCGATCGCGCGGCGTGCCAGCTTCTGCTGCGCCAGCGCGGTGCGCGCGTTCAGCTCGAGCCGCACTTCCTGGGGCGTTTCACTCGTCTCGGCGAGGACGCGCAGAGCCTGGTTGAGGCGGACGGCGTTGCGCTCCGCAGCGTCGAACTGCCTGCGGCTGTGCCAGGACGGCAGCAGATAGACGAGCCAGAGCAGCACCGCGACGAGCACGATGACTCCCCCGCCCAGCACCTGCCCACCCATGGGCTCCACGGTAGGCGACGGTGCACCCGCGCCGCGGCATCCCGTCGCGTGTCGCCGAGGCCCGAGGGCGCCGAGCCTCAGACGCGGAGGCGCTGAGTGTCAGGCTCGAGGCGTGAGTTCAGGCCCGGCGTCAGGCGCGCAGGCGATCGCTCGGCGCGCCAGGCGCGCAGGCGATCGCTCGACGCGTCAGGCCCGAAGGCGATCGCTCGGCGGCACCGTCGCAGCATCCTGCGGAGCGCGCCCCTGCACCCAGCGCTGCAGAACGCCCTCGGGGGCGTCCTCCCGCGTGAGGGCGAACGCGTAGTGGTCGCGCCAGTCGCCGTTGATGTGGATGAAACGGCGGCGCAGCCCCTCGTAGCGGAAGCCGAGCTTCTCGACCACGCGAAGACTGGCGTGATTCTCCGGGCGGATGCAGATCTCCATGCGGTGAAGGCGCATCTCGTCGAAGCAGACGTCGGTCGCGAGCGCCACCGATGTCGTCGTGATGCCGCGGCCCGCGAATCGCTCGCTGACCCAGTAGCCGATCGTCGCAGAAGCGAGCGACCCGCGCGCGATCCCCCACACGTTCAGCTGGCCGGCGAGCTCGCCGTCATCCTCCATGACGAGCGGGATGCCGGTGCCGTCGCGATACTGCTGCAGCAGCCGGCGCACGCCGGTGCGCATGTCGAACGAGACCGGGCCGTCGGGGCTGGTCGCCTCCCACGGGCTCAGCCACGCGCGATTCGAGAGCAGCTCCTGCTGGAGCACCCGCGCATCGCGCGGCCGCACGAGCCGGATCGCCACCGACCCATGCCGACGAGGAGTCGTCAGATCCACGACACCCCCTCGAACAGACGGCGCTACAGAGTCGCCGCGAATTCCTTGAACCAGGGTCGCAGCTCGGGTCCGAGATCATCGCGATCCGCGGCGAGCTGCACGATGGCCTTGATGTAGTCAACTCTATCGCCGGTGTCGTATCGGCGGCCGCGGAAAACGACGCCGTACACGCCGGGTCCGTCGGCATCCGTGGCCAGCTCCTGGAGCGCGTCGGTGAGCTGGATCTCGCCGCCCTTGCCCGGCTCGGTGCGCTCGAGGATGTCGAAGATCGCCGGGGTCAGCACGTAGCGACCGATGATCGCGAGGTTGGAGGGCGCGTCCTCGCGCTTCGGCTTCTCGACCAGTCCGGTGACACGCACGATGTCGGGATCGTCGGTCGCCTCGACCGCCGCGGCACCGTACATGTGGATGTGGTCGGGGTCGACCTCCATCAGTGCGACGACCATCGCGCCGTTGCGCTCGTGCTGGGCGATCATCGTCGTCAGGAGCGGATCGCGCTCATCGATCAGGTCGTCTCCGAGCATCACGGCGAAAGGCGAGTCGCCGACGTGCGCGCGCGCTCGCGAGACGGCGTGCCCGAGTCCGCGCGGCTCACCCTGACGGACGAAGTGGATGTCGGCGAGATCGCTCGAGTCCATCACGCGCTTGAGCCGTGCATCGTCGCCCTTGTCCTTGAGCTTCACCTCGAGCTCGGGAACCGAGTCGAAGTGGTTGGAGATCGCGTTCTTGTTGCGCCCGATGATGACCAGGATGTCGGTGATGCCGGCCTGCGCCGCCTCTTCGACCACGTACTGGATCGCCGGCTTGTCGACGACCGGGAGCATCTCCTTCGGCATCGCTTTCGTGGCGGGCAGGAAGCGTGTGCCGAGTCCCGCGGCGGGGATGACGGCCTTGAAGGGCTTATGAGGCATGCGTCAACTCTACTGAGGCCGCGCGCGGGCCCCGTGCCCGTCGCCGACCTTGCCCTCGACGGACCGTCGTGGTAATCGCGCCTAGAATCGACGCATGCACGACGCCATCGCCACCGCCAAGCGCGCACTGCGCGCGGAGCTGCGTGAGCGTCGTCAGATGCTGTCGCAATCGGCACGGGATGCCGCCGCCGAAGGCATCCACCGACAGCTCGATGCTCTCGTCGACTCGTTGGGCGTGCGGTCGATGTCGTGCTTCCTGTCCATCCCGTCGGAGCCCGGAACACGCGAGTTCGTCAAGGCCGCGGTCGGTCGCGGCATCCGCGTCCTTCTTCCCATCACCCGCACCGATGGACTGCTCGACTGGTCGGTCGCGACCCCCGACTTCGACATCACCGAGGGCATGTTCGGGCTGCCGGAGCCTGTCGGCGAGCTGCTCGGCCCGATCGCCGTGAACGACGTGGACCTGCTGGTGATCCCCGCCGCGGCCGTCGATCGCAGCGGAATGCGCCTGGGCTGGGGCCGCGGATTCTTCGACAAGACGATCGGATCGATGGAGGGGTGCCCGCCGGTCTACGCCGTCGTCTACGACTCCGAACTCCTCGACGAAGTGCCCAGCGACCTGCACGATCAGCCCGTCACCGGGGTCGTCACCCCCACTCAGACACTCGTACTCGCGCCGGTCCGGCGCTGATCGCCGAAAGAACCCATGCCCACCTACGCCTATGCCTGCAAGCAGTGCGGCCACCGCTTCGACGCGGTGCAGTCGTTCGCCGACCCCACCCTCACCGAGTGCCCCGAGTGCGGCGGCCCCCTGCGCAAGGAGTACGGATCGATCGGCGTGACCTTCAACGGCTCCGGCTTCTATCGCACCGACTCGCGTGCAGCCGAGAAGAAGAGCTCGGATGCCGCGTCCGCCGGCTCTTCCTCGGGCGGGTCGTCGGGCGGCGGGTCGTCGGGTGGGTCGTCGAGCAGCAGGGTCGTCGGGTGGCGGCTCTTCCGCGCCTTCGACATCATCGAAGTCAGAGGCGAAGGCCTCACCCGCATCGTCGGGAACATGACCGGCGGAAGCCGGCGACAAGCGAGGAGCATCGCGTGATCAAGGGCTTCAAGGAATTCATCCTCCGCGGAAACGTCATCGACCTCGCGGTGGCGGTCGTCATCGGCGCAGCGTTCACACTCATCGTCAACGCCATCGTGGCGGGGCTCATCAACCCCCTCATCGCGCTGATCTTCCAGGCTGACAGCCTCGATGGCGTGGTCTGGACGGTGACCGGCATGTCCGGCAACGAAGTCGTCTTCGCCTTCGGCGCGATCCTCGGCGCGATCATCAACTTCCTCGCTGTCGCGGTCGTGGTCTACTTCGTGTTCGTCTACCCGATGAACCGGGTCAAGGAGCGCGCCGCCGCCAAGGCGGGCATCGTCGAAGAAGAGGCCTCGGAGCTGCCGACCGAGCAGGAGCTGCTGCTGCAGATCCGCGATCTGCTCGCGAAGGACTCCGCTCCCGGTCGCTGAGCATCGCTCGCGAGACCGGATAGGCACGCGCCTCAGTAGTGCGGCGGAACGTCCCGCCGCAAGCGGTCGTCGTTCGGACCGCCTGCCGGTGAATCGGATGCTTCGGTCTCGGCATCCGTCGCCTCGGGCTCGGCGGACGTCCCGGGAGCGGGCGTCAGCTTCGCGCGGCGCGCACCGGGAACCTTCTCGATCCGCTGCCGCTTATTCGATGACATCGATCGGCTGCGTCTCGGTGTCAGCCGTGGGCGCCTCCGGTGGAACACCGAGCATGGATGCGATCCGCGCCGCGACGCCGGCGGGATCGCTGTACAGGTCGAACGAGTGGACGCGCACGTAGTGCCAGCCGAGGCGGCGCAGGATCTGCGGCCGCAGTCGGAGCGACTCCCGCAAGGACTCGCCGATCGTCTCGGGGTCGCTCTCGGCGACGACCGCACGGCCGTCGTACTGGGCGACGAGCGGCAGCAGGCCACGGTAGTGGACGTCGACCGACACGCCGAGCCGGCGCAGCTCACGGGCCAACGCGAGCGTCAGTGGGTCGGCGAGGTCTTCGAGGCGCTGCTCCCGGGCGCGCGACGCGATGCCGCCGAGGATGCTCATCAGCGTCAGCGCACCGTGCTCGAGCCGGCCGTCGTCGAAGGCGGATGGGCGGATCGACGACACGATCACCATCGAGCGCCGCGCACGCGTCATCCCGACCGTCAGCAGCCGTTCGCCGTCGGGAGTGGACAGATCGCCGAAGTCGCTGAGCACGCGGCCGTGCTTGGTGAGGCCGAACCCGAGCGAGAAGATCACGCGGTCGCGGCTCTCGGCCACCGACTCCTCGAGGGTCAAGACCGCGAGCGGCTCGGCGGTGTCGCGCGACACGAAGTCCGCCACGTCCGAGCGGCCTGCGAATGCCGCCTCCACCGCGGCGCGCACGCGCTCGGCATGCTTGGCGCTCGCGGTGACGACCATGAGCGATTCGGAACCCCGATTGACGGCGTGCTCGACGACGAGCGTCACGACACGGGCGACCTCGGCATCCGGGCTCTCGACGGCGCCGGTCACCGGATCGGGCGCGCCCGTTCCGCCTTCGACGTAGTCCACGCTGAGGCTGCCGCGTCCGAGATACGAGCCCGCCCAGGGCAGCGAGACGAGCTCGCCGCCATAGAAGGCGTCGTTGACGAGCTCGGCGAGGTCTTCGCCGCCGGCCCGGTAGCTGCGGGTGAGCGTCTCGACGGGGAACAGCTCGGCGAGGCGCTCGAAGACGCTGGTGTCGTCGAACGGGGCGGCGAACCGCTCGTCGTCGGCCGGGATCCCGGCGGAGAGGCGGAACGGCGTCGGCTTCTGCGTCACCGGGTCACCGAACACCACGACCTGCTGGGCGCGCCGAAGCGCAGGCACGGCCTCGGCGAGGCACAGCGCTGCGGCATCCGCGATGATCACGACATCGAAGGCCAGGTCGTCCGGAATCTGCGGCACGTCGTACGGGGAGGCGAGCCAGACCGGCGCCAGAGCGCGCAGCAGGACGGGCGCGGCCGCGGCGAGGTCGGCCGGCGCAGCCCGTCCGTTCTTGAGGGCCCGCTTCAGCGCCGCCGCCTCATCGGCCTCGTCCACGATTCCGATGCGCCACTGCGTTGCCAGCTGAGCGGCAAGCAGAGGGCCGGATGCCGCGGCATGAGCCTCGTCGACCAGCCGGAAGTCGCGCTCGAGCCGATCGACCACCGCCGTATTGGCGCCCAGGAGCGCCCGGTCGCTGCGCAGGAGATGCTCCAGCGCCGATTGCCACCACGCGAACTCGAGTTCCGTGCCCACCTCGTCCTCGGGAACGTGCCGCACGGACAGCTCGGCCAGCAGCGGCTCGAGGCCGAGCGCGGCGAGCTCCGTGCGGAGGGTGGCGCGCTCGACGAGATTGTCGAAGACATCGGAGTCCGCGGCCAGGCCCGCCAGTGTCCGCACCAGCTGTGCGACCGGGAGCGCGGCGAGACGGTCGGCGCCGGTCCGGCCGACGATGGCGTCGAGTTCGCCGAGATCGGCGTCGACTCGCTGCCAGCCGACGTGAACATCGGAGAGGCCGAGCGGGACGGCGGGGATCACTCCCGCGTCGACGAACCTCTGCCACTCGGTGCGCTGCTGCTGCACACGCAGCAGGGCCTCGTACATGTCCGCGATGTGCACCCCGGGTCGTACGTACTCGCGTGAGAGCCGGCGCAGCCGGCGGCGCTGCGAGCCGGTCAGCGACGGCGCATCGCGCCGCGGGCCGTGCGCCTGGATGAGTTCGCCCAGCGGCCGCTCGAAGACGGTCGGGCTGAAGTGGTCCAGCGAGTCGCGGATGCCCTGCAGCAGGCGCAGGTAGGCGCCGAGTTCTGTAATCGTCTGGAACGGACGCATGCGTGTCTGCGCGATCAGCTCGTAGCCGCGCTCCAGGAGGTTCGGCACGTCCTGTCGATGGAGCCTGCCCGCAAGGGCATGGGCGGAGCGGGCCGACGTCGTCGTGGCGAACGACACGCCGTACCACGGCGAGTCGTCGGGGCCGAAGCGGAATTCGCCTAGGCGAGCCGCTGCGGCGAGCGCCGCCACCGCCTTCTCGCGTGCCGGCGCGAGCCTGGCGAGGTCGTCGATGTCGAACCGGGCCGCGGCCGTCGGCGACGGTGTGTGACTAGCGAGCTCCGCGAGGCGGCGGAGCACATCCAGCACCGAGACTCCCAGCGTCGGATGCGGTGCGGTGACCGCGGCGCGATAGTCGCGCAGCACCCCACGGAGCCTGACGAGCGCGTCGTCGATCTCGCCGACCTTCGGCTGCGCGGCCTTCTCGTTGCGCCCGATCGCCCGGATCAGGTCGCGCTGCACGTCGCGCGGAGAGACCGCGAGCCCGGCCAGGCCGATCCCGGTGAGGCGATGGCGCACACCGTCGAGCGTCGAGCGGCGCGCGCTGACCACGAGCACCCGCTTGCCGTCGCGCACGAGCGCACCCACCGCGTTGATGACGGTCTGCGTGCCACCGGTTCCGGGCAGCGTGTGGACCGCAAGGGACTGGCCGGCCGTGATGCGGGCGAGCACACCTTCCTGCTCGGCATCCGCATCGAGCAGGAGCGTGTCGGATGCCGGTGCGCGCTCGTCGGGACTCGGCACGATCGGCGCGTCGAGGCGGACCGCGACGGTCTCCCGATCGCCGGGGTGACCGGCCAGCGCGTTGAGCACGGGATGGTCGAGGTCCACGGCATCCCGTGCCATCGCCGCTCCGACGTCGGCGAACGTCGACACGACCAGTCGCGGATGGACGGTGAACGAGTCGATCGATGCCGTCAGCGCGCGCAGGTGGTCGATCACCGGCTGGGGCTTGAACACCCCGCCCTCGTGCGCGAGCGCGGCGAGCGCATCGCCGTCGAGCTCGATCCCGAAGTGGGTTCGCGCGGCCCGCACGAACTCCGGGTTGACCGTGAACGAGCCGTGCAGCTTCAGCTCGAAGTCCGAGTGATGTCGACGGATGCCGAGCGGTCGCAGCAGGACGGGCGCCGTGCAGGCGAGGCCGCCGATCCGCCAGGAGGCGAGACCGACCGCGAGGTTCACGGGCTCGATGCCGCGCGCCGTGCGCAGCTCGACGTTCTTGGCGGTGATCCGCTCGGCGGCCAGCCGCGCGTTGCGCAGGGCGACTTCGTCGCGGAAGAGGTTGGACAGGAGAGTCGATCGGCCCGTGATGAACTGGGGAAGGCTGCCCGGGTGCGCCTTGGTGATCTCGATCCCGCCGCCGTTGGCGTCGTCGAAGTGCAGCAGGGTGGAAGCGCCGCCCAGGTCGGCGGCGAGCGCGCGAAGTCGGATCCTTTCCGGCTCGGCGATGTGCATCACGGTCACTCCCGGTTCCGACAGACCGAGATCGCCCGGGTTCACGGACGGCGCGTCATCCTCTGCGCCGATAACGGCGCTGCCTTCTGCTCGCCACACACGGCCACCCTAAGCGGCGACCGCGCAGGCTCCCGCAAGCCTCCCCGAGTTTCGCCGTATTGGGCGACACGCCGAGTGATCAGCGCTTCCTCCGAACGCCGTTCGGTGAGAGGACGAGCGTGTCGAGCGCAGGCAGTGCGTCGCGGTGCGGTGCTGCGCTCTCGTCCTTCGATCGGGCACGAGCCGCTCCTCCACAGGCGCGGCGCGGACGGACCTGTCCCCACGGTGGCTGCGAGCCGGGCGCCGGACTGCTCGGGCGGGCCAGGATGGTCGCATGACCGCTGCACCGAGCACCCGATTCCTGCTGCACCCCTCGCCGATCGGCGACATGCTCATCGTCACGACCGACGAGGGCATCGTGACTCTCCACCCTCTGCGAGACCCGCTCGAGGTCGAACTCGAGCGGCTGTCGCGCGCTCTGCACGGCGTGCTCGATCACTCCGACGATGACGAGATCGCCGGCGAGGCGGCGCGCCAGCTCGACGAGTACTTCGCCGGCGAACGCCAGGAGTTCGACCTCGCACTGGACTGGCGCCTCGTCCGAGGCTTCACGCGCGCTGCGCTCGAGGCCGTGCGCGAGATCCCGTACGGCGAGACGGCGGGCTACGGCGAGGTCGCGGCCCACGCGGGAAGCCCTCGCGCGGCTCGCGCCGTCGGCACGGCGTGCGCGACGACCCCGTTCTCGATCGTCGTGCCGGTCCACCGCGTCGTCCGGGCCGACGGCTCGATCGGCGAGTACGGCGGACACCCCGAAGACAAGGCGTTCCTGCTGGACCTCGAGCGGGCCGCGGGCGAGTAGGCCGCCCGCGCGCCGTGCGGCCCCGGCGAGCACGACCGGGCCGGGGCCGCATACCCGTCTCGCACGGCATCCCCGCCCGCTGGCCGCCGCGGGTCGGATGATATCGTCGACGCTACGAAACGCGGCGATGACGCCGACCCCCGGAAGTAGGTCGTGCGTGATCGCACCTGCCGGCAACGAGACCGACGAGCAGCTCGTCGCGCGTGCCGTCGGCGAGTTGGCGCGTCGGACGCAGCTGCCGGTCGCTTTCGGCGGGCTCGAGCGCGATGGCGCGGTGCACGTGACGTCCGTCGTCGGAAACCGCACCCGCAGTCTGGACGGCCTGGTCGTCCACGCGGCGCGCGGCCTCGGTGGCCGGGCTCTCGTCGAGAACCGGCCGCGGCTGGCCGTGGACTACCGGTCGGCGCGCAGCATCACGCACGACTACGACCGGGCCGTTCTCGGTGAGGGCATCTCGACCCTCTTCGCCGTGCCGGTCCTCGTCCGCGGGCGCGCACGCGGCGTCCTCTACTGCGGATCGTGGTCGCAGTCGCCGATCGGCGAGGTCGTCACGCGGCCCGCGTTCAGCATCGCCGGCCAGCTGGCGACCGAGTTGCAGGTGCGCGAAGAAGTGCAGCGACGTCTGGCCGTCATGCCGCGTCCGGCGGCGGCATCCGCTCTCGCACCCGCCGCGCGGGAAGAGCTTCGCGAGAGCTACGCCGAGCTGCGCAGCATCGCCGCGGTCGTCGACGATCCGGCTGTGCGCGACCGCCTGGCCGCGCTCGAGCGGCGTCTGGCCGCGCTGTCGCGAGACGGCGGCGAGACCGAGATCGGCACCGATGTGCACCTCTCCCGCCGCGAGACCGACGTGCTCGCGTGCGCCGCGCTCGGAGTCGACGAACGCGCAGATCGCGGCCACGCTGTCGCTCAAGGAAGTCACGGTCAAGTCGTACCTGCAGGCCGCGATGGCGAAGCTGGATGCCTCGACCAGGCACGCGGCGGTGGCCAAGGCCCGCAGGGCCGGACTCCTCCCATAGCCGCAGCCCTGCCGCCTGAGTAATGTGTGCGGCATGGCCCGAAGAATCGTTCATCAGCTCGTCGACGACCTCGACGGCACCCTCCTCGATGTCGGCTCGGGAGAGACCGTCCTCTTCTCCCTCGACGGCACCGCGTACGAGATCGACTTGACCGACGAGAACGCCGCAGCGCTGCGCAGCGCGATCGCACCGTACGTCTCCGCAGCGCGCTCCATCTCCTCTTCGCGCGGGGCGTCGGACGCTTCGCGCAAACGCCGGCGACCGGGGCAGCAGGACTACAGCGCCGTCCGTGCGTGGGCGAAGGACAACGGCTACCAGGTGTCCGAGCGCGGGCGGGTTCCGGCATCCATCATCGAGGCGTACGAAGCAGCGCACTGAGCTGACAGCGCACCGTCCGGTCGCCCGGCTTGTCGGGGCGTGGTCGACCCTCGACCAGCTCAGGGACCGGTGATCGCGCCCGGCACGGCGGTGCGAGGATGGTCGCATGTCCGCATTCGTCGTGTCCGAAGAGGTGTCCGCCGCTCTCGAGCGGGGCGCGCCTGTGGTCGCTCTCGAGTCGACCATCATCTCCCACGGCCTGCCGCGGCCGCGCAACCTCGAGGCCGCGCGTGAATTCGAGAGCATCCTGCGCGATCAGGGTGTGACCCCGGCGACGATCGCCGTGCTGGACGGCGTGGCGCACGTCGGACTCCACGCACAGGGATTGCGCCGCATCGCCGAGGAGGACCTCGCGAAGGCGAGCGTGCGCGACCTGCCGATCATCCGGGCCGCCGGCGCGAGCGCAGCCACGACGGTCGCCGCCACATCGCACCTCGCATCCCTCGCGGGCATCCGCGTCTTCGCGACGGGCGGACTCGGCGGCGTGCACCGCGCGGCATCCGACACCTTCGACGAGTCCGCCGACCTGACCACGCTCGCGAACACCCCGATCACGGTCGTCAGCGCGGGGGTGAAGTCGGTGCTCGACATCGCAGCGACCCTGGAGCGGCTCGAGACGCTCAGCATCCCGGTCGTCGGCTATCGCACGCGCGTGTTCCCGAGCTTCTGGCTGCGCGAGAGCCCGTTCACGCTGGACTGGTCGGTGGATGCCGCGGCCGAGGTGGCCGCGATCATGCGCGCGCAGGACGCACTCGGCAGCCGGCAGGGCATCGTCGTGGCCAACCCCGTGCCGGCGGACCAGCAGTGGGACCCGGAGGAGCACGATCGCGTGCTCGCGCAGGCGTTCGCCGAAGCGGACGCCGCACGCGTGACCGGCAAGGCCGTGACCCCGTTCCTGCTCCTGCGCATCGTCGAGCTGTCGGGCGGCCGCAGCCTCGAGGTGAACCTCGACCTGGCGCGCAACAACGTGCGCGTCGCGGGCGAGATCGCCACGGCGTGGGCCGCGACGGCATGAGCGATGGCCTGCCCGCCGGCATCCTCGTCGTCGGCGACGTCATCGACGACACGGTCGTGATCCCGTCCGGACCGATCCGCCCCGACACCGACACGGTCAGCACGATCCGCCGGGTGGCAGGCGGTTCGGCGGCGAACACCGCCGCGTGGCTCGCCGAACTCGGATGCGACGTCACCTTCGTCGGCGCGGTCAACGCCGCGGACGTCGATCGTCACGCAGCGCTGCTGCCGGGCGTGGACGTGCGGCTGCAGTCCGCGAAGGCGGCGACCGGCGCCATCATCGTGCTCGTGCAGGGCGCAGAGCGCTCGATGCTGACCGACCGCGGCGCGAACGCCGAGCTGGACTTCGCCGCGATCCCCGACTCCGCTGCTGCGCGCGCACGTGCACCTCACCGGGCATTCGATGGCCGCATCCGACGGCACGGCGTTCGCTCGCTTCCTTCGCCGTGCGAAGTCGGCGGGCGCCACGGTGTCGGTCAGCCCCGGCTCGGTCGCCTACATCGAGGCGCTGGGTGCCGCGCGCTTCAACGAGGTCATCGCCGGCGCCGACGTGCTGTTCGCGAGCCTGGTCGAGGGCGCTGCACTCGCCGGCGCCTCCGAGCCCGCTGAGATCGCCGCCCGTGTCGGCGCGCCGACACTCGTGCTCACGATGGGCGCCGACGGCGTCATCGTGGGCGGCGAGCACGTCCCGGCCGTGACCGCCGCACGCGTCGTCGATCCGACCGGCGCCGGCGACGCGTTCTGCGCGGGGTTCCTCGCGCGCTGGGTGGTCGACGGCGATGCCGTCGCGGCCGCACGCGCGGGCACAGAGGTCGCCGCGCGCGCGGTCGGAGTCGTCGGCGGCCGACCGGCCTGAGGCCCGGTCAGGCGGTGGACTTGACCGACGAGAGCACCTTGGTCAGCGTGTGCTTCGCGTCGCCGAGGACGATCGAGACCTTCGGGTCGTAGAACAGCTCGTTCTCGATTCCCGCGAACCCCGGATTCAGCGAGCGCTTGAAGAACACGACCTGCTGGGCATCGGCGACCGTCAGGATCGGCATCCCGTAGATCGGCGAACCGGGCGAAGTCTTCGCGGCGGGGTTGACGACGTCGTTGGCTCCGACGACCAGCACGAGGTCGGTGGTCTTGAACCGCGGGTTGACCGCGTCCATCTCGATGAGCGCGTCGTAGGGCACGTTGGCCTCTGCGAGCAGGACGTTCATGTGTCCCGGCATCCGACCCGCGACCGGGTGGATGCCGAAGACCACGTCCACTCCCTCGTCGCGGAGGATCTCGGCCAGCTCGGCGGCGGCATGGTGCGCCCCGGCGACCGCGAGCCCGTACCCCGGGACGATGACGACCCGCTGTGCGTAGTCGAGAAGGATCGCGACGTCTTCAGCCTCCATCGTGCGCACCGGGCGGTCCGATGCGCTCGCCGCACCGGCGCCTGCCACATGAGCACGGAAGGCACCGAACACGATGCCGGCGACCGTTCGACCCATCGCCTTGGCCATCGCCATCGTCAGGATCGTTCCGCTGGCACCCACGAGCGTGCCGGCGATCAGCAGCAGGACGTTCGAGAGGACCAGACCGGATGCCGCCACCGCGAGCCCGGTGAACGCGTTGAGGAGCGAGATCACGATGGGCACGTCCGCGCCGCCGATCGGAAGGACCAGCAGCACGCCCAGGATCAGCCCGACCAGAAGAAGGAGGTACGCGTACAGCGGGTCGCCGGTCACGACGAGCGCGACGCCGGCGGCGAGCGCGGCGAGCACGAGGACGACCATGAGCGCGCGCAGCCCCGGGAAGGTGACGGCACGAGTCGTGATGATCCCCTGCAGCTTTCCGAACGTGACGAACGATCCAGTGAGGGAGACGCCGCCGATCAGGACGGTGAAGGCGACCACGCCCAGCGTCCACGGGCTCTCGGCGTGCGCGATCTCCACGAGCGCCACGAGCGCCGCGGCGCCACCGCCGACGCCGTTGAATGCCGCGACGAGCTGCGGCATCTGGGTCATCTGCACGCGGCGCGCCGCGATCACGGCGATCACGGATCCGACGGCCATCGCGGCGATGATCCAGACCAGGTTCCGCAGCTCGACGCTCAGCATGTAGGCGACGACCGCGAGCGCCGCTCCGGCTGCACCGAGCAGGTTCGCCCGGCGCGCGGTGCGCGGGTTGCTGAGACCTTTCAGCGCGAGGATGAACAGCACCGCCGCGATGATGTAGCAGACGGTCACCACTTCGGGGGGCAGGAGCCTCATGCGCCGACCTCCGTCTTGGTCGGCGCAGCGGTCGCCCGCGGCTTCGCCCGGAACATCAGCAGCATCCGGTCGGTCACGACGAATCCGCCGACGACGTTGATCGTCGCCAGCAGCACCGCGAGGATCGACAGCGCGAGCGCGAGCGGGTCCTCCGCCTGCCCGGCGACCAGGATCGCCCCGAGCAGGATGATGCCGTGGATCGCGTTCGCCTCCGACATCAGGGGCGTGTGCAGGGTGCTCGAGACCTTGGAGACGACTTCGAAGCCGAGGAAGACGGCGAGGATCGTGATCGTGATGAGTGCGAAGCCGTCCATCAGGCGCGCACCCCCTCGACGGTCGCCGCGACCCTCTCGTTGACGACCTTGCCGTCATGGGTGATGGCGCTTCCCGAGACGAGTTCGTCGTCGAAATCGAGCACGAGCTCCCCCTCCTTCATGATCAGTGCGGCGAAGTTCGCGCAGTTCATCGCGTAGAGCTTCGAGGCATCCGGCGCCAGGTCGGACTGGATGTCGCGGGCACCGATCAACGTCACGGCTCCCCCGTTCACAGCGACGGAGCGCCGCTCCCCGGGAACAGACCCCTCGATGTTGCCGCCGGACTCGGCGGCGAGATCCACGAGCACCGATCCGGGCTTCATCGCGGCGACCATGTCGGCGGTCACGAGCCGCGGTGCCGCGCGGCCCGGGACGGCGGCGGTCGTGATGACGATGTCGGATGCCGCGATGTGCGGCGCGAGCAGCTCCTGCTGTCGGCGGGCGCGGTCCTCGGCGAGCTCCTTCGCGTAGCCGCCCCCTGCTTCGGCCGTGCCGAGGTCGAGGTCGATGAACGTTCCGCCGACCGAGCGCACCTCATCGGCGGATGCTGCGCGCACGTCGTTGGCCGAGACGACGCCGCCGAGGCGCTTGGCGGTCGCGATGGCCTGCAGGCCGGCGACGCCCGCGCCGAGCACGAGCACGCGCGCCGGGGCCAGCGTGCCCGCGGCGGTCATCGTCATTCCGAACATGCGCCCGAAGGCATCGGCGGCGAGGGTCACCAGGCGGTAGCCGGCCAGGAGCGCCTGCGAGGACAGGACGTCCATGGACTGCGCGCGAGAGATCCGCGGCAGCATGTCGAGTGCGAACGTCGTGATCCCGGCGTCGCGAGCGGCCGCCACCGCGGCCGCGTTCTGGAACGGGTCGAGCGAGCCCACCGTCACCGTTCCGACCGGCAGCGCTGCGGCCTCCGGGGCGGTGAGCGGACGCACGTGGAAGAGGACACCGGCGTCGAACGTGTCGTCGCGACTGACGATGCGTGCCCCGGCCGCTTCGTACGCGGCATCCGTGATGAGGGAGCCCAGCCCGGCGCCCGCCTCGACGTCGACGGTCGCACCGGCAGCGAGCAGCTTCTTCACGCTGTCAGGCGTCGCTGCGACGCGCTTCTCGCCCGGCGAACGCTCGGCGCGCACGCGCACATGGATCGACACTGCATCCTCACTCCCGCCACGACAGCCCTGTCATGGCCCTCCCGGAATCGTAACGGTGCAGCGGTGCCCGGGCGCCATTCCGTCGCCGAGACCACGGCGTAGGCTTCGCGGCATGAACAGGGAACACCCCGGCGAGTTGATCCTCGACGAGGAAGCGCTGGATGCCGCGACACTGAAAGAGTCGTTCACCGGGGTCTTCACCGTCGACGTCGGCGATGAGCGCCGATTCGAGCGCGTGGAGGGCTACGCGAACCGCGCACTGCGAGTGCCGAACACCGCGCACACGCGCTTCGCCATCGCGAGCGGCAGCAAGACGTTCACCGCGCTCGCCGTGCTGCGCCTGGTCGAGGAGGGCGTGCTGTCGCTGGATACGCGGGTTCGCGGCATCCTCGGTGCCGACCTTCCGCTCATCGACGACGCGGTGACGGTGGAGCACCTCCTCACTCACACATCCGGAATCGGCGACTATCTGGATGAGGAAGCCGACTGGGATCCCGAGGACTACGTGATGCCCGTGCCGGTGCACACGCTCGGCGACACAGAGGCGTTCGTGCCCGTCGTCGACGGCTTCCCGCAGTCGTTCCCGCCGGGCGAGCGGTTCTCGTACTGCAACGGCGGCTACATCGTGCTCGCGGTGATTGCGCAGCGCGCCAGCGGTCGCGAGTATCACGACCTGGTGGAAGAGGAGGTCTGCGCGCGAGCCGGCCTGACCAAGACGTCGTTCCTGCGCTCTGACGAGCTGCCCGGGGATGCCGCACTCGGCTACCTGTTCAATGAGGGCGACCGCACGAACGTGCTCCACCTCCCGATCCGCGGCAACGGGGACGGCGGCATCTACACGACCGCGGACGACCTCCACACGTTCTGGCGCGCGCTGCTCGGCGGGCGAATCGTGAGCGAACGCACGGTCGACGAGATGACCCGACCGCGGTACGACGTGCCCGAAGAGGGACTGCGCTACGGGATGGGCGTCTACATCGGTCCGACCGGACCCCAGCTCGCCATGGAGGGCTACGACGCGGGCGTGTCGTTCCGGTCGATCCACGACCCGCGCACCGTCATGACGGCGAGCGTTCTCGGCAACAGCTCCGAGGGAGCGTGGCCGGTCGTCAAGGTCGTCTCCGACGCCGCGCTGTAGCGGTCAGCGGCTGCCTTTCGCCGCCCACGCCGTTGCGGTGCTGCTGATCGGCCCGTCGCCGAGCAGCTCGCGGCAGCGCTCCTCCACGGCGCGCTGACGTGCCTCGTCGAGTCGTGCGTACTGGGCGCCGGCGGGTCCGACGCCGAGCGTGTACGGCTGCCACCATTCGTCGAAGGTCGGCGAGGTCACCGTCACCTCGAGCTCCGCCTCCTCGATGTCGCGGCATCCGGCCTCGCGAAGCAGCGCGGCGAGTTCGCCCTTTCGCGCGCCTGGCCGGGCGACCTCGTCGTCGGCGTCGGGCATGACCGAGAGCAGTGCTCGGAAGAACACCGATTGCGGCGCGCGTCCGCCCTCGAAGTCCCAGACATTTACGGCGACGATGCCCCCCTCGCGGGTCACGCGGCGCAGCTCGCGCACCCCGGCCGCCGGGTCGCTCATGAAGTGGACGACCAGCTGAGCGACCGTGCGATCGAAGCGCAGCGTCGTCGAACGGGAGCGACTCCGCCGATGCCTGGAGCACCGTCACTCCGGGCAAGCGCTCACGAGCCGCCTCGACGAACGGCTCGGAAGGGTCGACGGCCGTGACGGATGCCGCCCCCAGCCGATCGGCGAGCACCTCGGTGAGCGCACCGGGGCCGCAGCCGACGTCCAGCGCGCTCCTGTCCCTCGTGCAGGTCGATCCAGTCGGCGAACCCGACCGACAGAGGCCGGGAGAACCGCCCCATGAACCGGTCGTACGCCGTCGCCGCAACGTTGAACGACATGCCCGGAGTCTAGCCACCGCGCGATCGCGAGCATGCATGGCCGGGCGGCGAACGGCACTGGTCGGGCCGTGGACACCAGCGGTACACTCGCCGCGTGCCGGTCGAGGGGTTCGCCGGCGCAATGGGGGCGTACGCATGGACGCTGAATCACCGTCGCATCGACCGACCGCGATCCTCGTCGTCTCGGCCGACGATCGGCTCCGCGACGCCCTGCTCGAACCTCTGAAGCGCCGGTACGCGCAGGACTATCGCGTCATCGGCACGAGCAGCCCGGCGCATGCCGCCGAAGCGATCGACGACCTGCACGCCGCGGGCGAGGATCTCGCGCTCGTGCTCGCCGACGACGCCTCACCGACCGCCGACCACGAGAGTGTCTTCGCGGCGGCGAGACGCAGCTTTCCGGACGTGCGGCGCGGACTCGTCATCGAATGGGGATCGTGGGCCGACCGCGAGACCACTGCGGCCGTGCTCGAGCTCATGTCGCGCGTGCAGATCGACTACTACGTGGTGCGGCCCGTGCACTCGCCCGACGAGTCGTTCCACCGCGCCGTGACCGACTTCCTCCACGAGTGGGAGTCCTCCAGAGGAAAGCGATGGCGCGGCTTCACGGTGATCGGCGACCACTCCCAGCCCCGCACGCACGAACTGCAGCGGCTCCTGGCCCGCGCCGGTGTGGCGTCGGACCACCTCGACCCGAGCTCGCCGGAGGCGATGGAGTTACTGGCGGACTGGGGCGTCGACTACGAAGGCGAGCCGCTCGTGCGGACGGCGAGCGGCGTCATCCTCGTCGATCCCGACGACGCCACGCTTGGCGCGCTCCTACGGTCTGGACACGTCATTGCCCGAAGACCCCGTCGAACTCGCGATCGTCGGTGCAGGGCCGGGCGGCCTTGCCGCGGCGGTGTACGCGGCATCCGAGGGTCTGAACACACTCGTGCTCGAAGGCGAGTCGATCGGCGGTCAGGCCGGCTCCAGTTCGCTCATCCGCAACTACCTGGGCTTCTCACGAGGGGTCTCGGGTTCCGAATTGGCGCAGCGCGCGTACCAGCAGGCATGGACGTTCGGTGCCCGCTTCGCCCACACGCGTCGCGTCATCGGCATGAACCTCGCTGACGGCGGCTTCGAACTGCACGTCGACGGGGGCGAGGTCGTCCGCTCGCGAGCTGTCGTTCTCGCGTCGGGGGTGAGCTACCGACGGCTCGCCGCGCCGGGCCTGCGGCGGTTCGTCGGCGCGTCGGTCTTCTACGGGGCGTCGTCGGTCGAGGCCCGGGCGCAGACGGGGCGCTCCGTGCTCGTCGTGGGCGGCGGCAATTCCGCCGGGCAGGCCGCGCTGCACCTCGCCCGCTACGCGAAATCCGTCTCGCTCGTCGTCCGCGGTCCCTCGCTCGCCGAGAGCATGTCTCGCTACCTCATCGACCAGCTGGATGCCGCGGGGGTCGGCCTCATCACCGGCACACGGGTCGTCGACGCCGGCGCCCACGAATCCGACCGGCTCGACCATGTGGTGCTCGAGCGCACCGACTCCGGCGAGAAGCTCGAGGTGCCCGCCGAGGCCGTCTTCATCACGATCGGCGCGCGACCGCACACCGAGTGGCTCGCACCGGAGGTGCTGCGCGACCAGTGGGGATCGGTCATCACCGGCGCCGACGTCCTCAGCGAAGGCGGTCGACGGGCCTGGCTCGGCGGTGACGGCGGACCGTCTCAGTTCGAGTCGTCGGTGCCCGGATTCTTCGCGGTCGGCGACGTGCGCCGCGGCTCGGTCAAGCGCGTCGCGTCTGCGGTGGGCGAGGGCTCGGTCGCGATCTCCGCGGTGCACGCGCACCTCGGGATGTACGCGGGCGGCTGAGGCGTTTCGTCTCGCTTCGCGGTTCCTGAGCGAGCGAAGCGAGACGAAGGGCGCTCAACGACCGGATCCCTCGGTCGTTGAGCGACGAGCGCAGCGACCGGCTCCCTCGGTCGTTGAGCGACGAGCGCAGCGACCGGCTCCCTCGGTCGTTGAGCGACGAGCGCAGCGACCGGCTCCCTCGGTCGTTGAGCGACGAGCGCAGCGACCGGCTCCCTCGGTCGTTGAGCGACGAGCGCAGCGAGGAGACGAAACGCGCTGCCGCGGCAATTGCTGAGGAGGCGTCTTCAGCGGATGCGCCCTTCGGTGCCCAGGTGCGCGCGCCGAGGCGACCGACTGCCGACCGATAGCCTCGCTGTATGGAGGAGTGGGAGGAAGGAGGCCGCGGAAACGCTCGAACGGCTGACCGGCTCGCCGATGGCGGATGCGATCAACGGCACCATCCGGATCGTCTCCCTGTCCGCGCCGAAGGGCTGGCTGCGCTACCAGGCGTGCGAGATGGATCTGATCCTCGAGGGGCCGGGGCTCGAGCACGAACCGCTGACCACGGAGGTGATCCTCGATCGCCGCTACTGGCCGAAGGTCGGCATGGTGCTCCGCGCGCGGATCTCGCAGCGAAAGCCGCGCATGATCGACGTCAACTGGGACGCGCTGGCCCACCAGTGACCGCTGAACAGCGCGGCATAGCCGCCTGAACTGCCCGGGTAGGCTGGAAGAACCCGCCCCCTCGACGTCAGATCACTGTGACCACTTCCCCCCAGTCCGCGCCGTCGTGGCGCGCATGGGTGATCTGGGGCGTCGGAGCCGCCGCGTACATCCTGGCGATCACCAATCGCACCTCGCTGGCCGCAGTGGGCGTCGACACGGCCGATCGATTCCATGTGGACGCCTCGACGCTGTCGATGTTCGCGGTGCTGCAGCTCGGCGTCTACGGGTTCATGCAGATCCCGGTCGGAGTGTGGCTCGACCGTTACGGCGCGCGTCCCATCATCACGATCGGCATCCTGCTCATGGCGATCGGCCAGCTCGTCATGGCGTTCTCCCCCAACGTCGGCGTCGCGATCGCCGCGAGAATGCTGCTCGGAGCCGGGGATGCCGCGGTGTTCCCCAGTGTGCTCCGCGTCATCGCGACCTGGTTCCCTGCGCAGCGCGCGCCGGTCATGGTGCAGATGACCGGGATCTTCGGGCAGCTCGGACAGATCATCGCGATCATTCCCCTGGCGGCGCTCCTGCACGCGACGTCGTGGTCGATCGCGTTCGGCAGCATCGCCGGGCTCGGGGTGCTCTTCACGGTCCTCGTGTTCGCCGTGATCCGCAATCACCCGCCCGATCGCGAGGCCGATGTGTCCGTCGACACCGACACCGGAGCGATCCGAGTCGTGACGTCCGCGGTCGACAACCGTGTCGGCATCCGCGCGGCGTGGTCGCATCCGGGTACGAGACTCGCCTTCTGGTCGCACTTCACCACACCGTTCGCCGGCACGGCGTTCATCATGCTGTGGGGCATCCCGTTCCTCACCGCCGGAGAGGGCCGGACGCAGGCCGAGGCAGCAGGCATCACGACCGTGCTCGTGCTCGCGGGCATCGTGATCGGCCCGTTCATGGGTGCGCTCTCCAGCCGGCTGCCCCTCTGGCGCTCGCGTGCGCTCGTGCTCCCGACCGTCGCGGTGCAGATGATCGCGTGGCTCGTCGTCATCGCGTGGCCGACACCTGCTCCGTTGTGGCTGCTCTTCGTGCTCATGATCGCCCTCGCCACGGGCGGTCCGGCATCCATGATCGCGTTCGACCATGCGCGCACGCACAACCCGAGCCACCGGCTCAGCACGGCGACGGGCATCACGAACTCGGGCGGCTTCCTCGCGGGCCTCATCGCGATCTTCCTGATCGGCCTCGCGCTCGACCTGCAGGGCGCGGGAACTCCGGCGACGTTCACGCTCGAGGCGTTCCGCCTCGCGTTCCTCACTCAGGTGCCGCTGTGGCTCGTCGGTGGGTTCTTCATCGTGCTCGAGCGCAAGCGCACCCGCATCCGACTCGGGCTCGATCCGCCCAGGGCGCGGCGCTGACCGCCGACTGCGTGCACGAGCTGCGAGACGGCTACCCCGCGGTCAGCCCATCAGCGGCCGCATGACACGAGCGAGCTCGGCCACCTCCTGCGGGCTCAGGATGCTGAGAGCGAGCGCCTCGCGACGGATCAGCTCGGTCATCGCGGCATCCACTCGCACCTGCCCTTCTTCGGTGAGACGCACGAGCACGCTGCGACCGTCGCTCGGATGGGATTGCCGCTCGACGTACCCCCGATCGACCAGGTGGGCGATGCGGTTCGTCATGGCCGCGCTGCCGATCATCGTCCGCTGGATCAGCTGTGCGGGGCTCAGTTCGTGGGGAGGATCCGCTCGGCGAAGCGCGGCGAGGACGTCGAACTCCCACGAGGCGAGTCCGGCTGTCGCGAAGGCACCGGCCCGGATGCGCCCGAGCCGGATCGACACGCGGCGCAGGCGCGACATGACTTCCAGCGGGGTGACGTCCACCTCAGGGAGCCGCTTGGACCACGCCGCGATCAGCGCGTCCACCTCGTCGCGGTCATCCTTCGGCACAATCCGACGCTACCCATGCGTTCGCCGGCCGTCGACCGTCGCGAGCGATCGACGTCGCCCGCGCCGCCATACTCGTACTGCATGACCGTCATCATCGTCGAGGGCGAGAGCGATCGCGTGGCCGTCGAGATCCTCGGTGCGCGACTGGGCGCGACCATGCCCGAGGTGCTCGCGGTCGGCGGTTCGAAGGGTGCACGGGGCGCGAAGGATTCGCACGTCGGCGAGCGGCTGCTCGGCCTGGTCGACCGTGCGGAGCGGCATGACTTCGAGCGCTTTCTGGAAACCGTGTTCGTGTGCGACCCCGACCTCGAGGGCGAGCTCGTGCGGGCGCTCGGCGTCGGAGCGGTCGAGTCGCTGATCGACGAGCAGCGTGAGCTCGAGTCGTTCCGGCGCCTGCAGCAGCAGCCCGCCCAGCGCGGTCGCTCAGTGGAGCAGCAGCTCTCCCGGTTCTTCGGCGGGCGCAGCGGCAACAAGCTCCGCTATGCGCGCATCATGGCCGAGGCGGTGCCGCTGCACCGCGTTCCCGCGCCGATCGCCGCGCTGCTCGCAGAGGCGCAATCGAACTGAGCCTGGTCGTCGGCCCGAGCGGAGCGCCTCACGCCACCTGCGAGTAGTGCCGCACCGTGACGTCGCGCTCCACCAGAAAGCGGTCATCCTCGGGGTAGAAGACCGCCCGTTCGATGTCGTCGCCGGCGAACCCGCGGATCGCATCCAGGGTCTCCCACCGCGACACGGTCACGATCTCGGTGAGGCCGCCGCCGATGTCGCGCGTGAGCATCCACGCGTCGAGGTTGCCGGGAGTCGCCCGATACTCGTCCATGCCGGTGCGCTCGATGTAGGCGACGTACTCGTCACGGTCTTCGGTGCGGACGACGCCTCGCCACATCCGCACAACCGCATCGTTCGATGTCATGACGCCAATACTGCGCCGATGCCGTCCCGATCGCCTGACCGAACCCGCCGAAAGCGACCGCAATCCTGCCAAGCTCTCACCGGCCCACCAGCCGGGCGACTTCGCCGGTTCCGGCCATGAAGCTCGCGAGATCGGTCTCCTCCTCGCGGGGCTGCAGGATGACCGACGTGGCGCCCGCCGCGAAGAACGGTTCGATCGCCTCCGCCACCCCCGCAGCGTCGCCCACGACCATCAGCGCGGGATCGACCGCGCCGTTCCACCGCACGAGGTCGTCGGCGAGCTGAGCCCGCGCCGCCTCGCCACCGAAGGCCGCGGAGACGAACACCACGAGCTCGTGGGAGTCGTCGCGGCCGGCATCCGCTCTTCCTTCCACGCGCCGAGCGCGAGCGTGCGCGCGACCCGGTCGGGGTTGCTCCCGCCCGGCAGCACCGTGCCGTCGCCGACCTCGCCGGTGAGCCGCACCGTCTTCGGGCCCTCGCCTGCCACGACGATCCCGGGCGCCTGCGCGGGTGGCCAGTCCAGCCGCACGTGGTCGAGGGTCACGTAGCGGCCTTCCGCGCTGACCTCCTCGCCCGCAAGGAGCGAGCGGAGGGCCGGAACGTACTCGCGCATCAGGGTGAGCGGCGATGCCACCCGAGCCCCGACCTGCGCCATCCACGGCAGCACCCCGTGCCCGACTCCCGGGATGAGTCGCCCCGGAAACAGCCGCTCGACGGTCGCGATCTCCATCGCCGTCAGCGCGACGTTGCGCAGCGGCATCGGCGCCACACCGATTCCGACGCGCAGACGCGTGGTCCAGGCGAGAACAGCGGATGCCGCCGCGAAAGCCGACTCGCGGAAGCAGTCCTCCCACAGCCAGAGTTCGGGCACTCCGGAACCGTCGGCGGCCTGCGCGGCGTCGCGCAGAGCCTCGGGCGGGGAGTAGGGCGTGAAGATCGCACCGACGCGTCGCATTCGACCACTCTGGCATGCCCCGCCGACAGCGCCGGTCGGCGCCGCCCGTCTCTGCGCGATCGCCTCTTCGGGTGAATCAGGGCAGGCGGAGTCCGGCCATTCCGCCGTCGACCGCGAGCAGCGTCCCGGTGGTGGATGAGGAGTTCGGGGAGGCGAGGTAGACGATCGCGTTGGCGACTTCGTCCGCGGTCACCAGCCGGCCGATCGGCTGGCGGGCGCGAAGAGCGGCTGCCGCGGCATCCCGGTCATCGGCGGCATCCAGCAGTCGACCGACCCACGGTGTGTCGGCGGTTCCGGGCGTGACCGCGTTGACCCGGATGCCCTCACGCACGTGGTCGGCTGCCATGGCGAGGGTGAGCGCGGAGACGGCGCCCTTGCTCGCGGAGTACAGCGCACGATTGGGCAATCCGACGGTGGCGGCCACCGACGAGGTGTTCACCACCGCAGCGCGCGCCGAGGTGCGAAGGTGCGGCAGCGCGGCGCGGGTGACGCGCGCGATGCCGACGACGTTCACGTCCAGAACCCGATGCCACTCCGCGTCATCGTTCGCTGCGATGTCTCCTGCAGCGCCGATGCCGGCATTGTTGATCACGATGTCGAGCGAGCCGTACTGCTCGACCACGGCCGCCACGGCCGCGTCGACCTGCGCCGCATCGGTCACGTCGCAGACCACGCCGAAGCAGCCGGCGGGAACCCCCGAGGTGTCGCGATCGAGCACCGCGACCCGCGCACCGCGCTCAACCAGAAGGGCGGCCGTGGCAGCGCCGAGGCCGCTCGCACCGCCGGTCACGATCGCCACTGCGCCATCGAATTCGGTCATCGTTCGTGCTCCCTCTGTTCAGCCACCGGCTCGCGACGCGACTCAGTGCGACTCACGGCTCACCTTGTCGCCGCTCGATCCGACCAGGAAGTCGAGATCGGCGCCGGTGTCGGCCTGCATCACATGGTCGACGTAGAGCTTCGCCCACCCGCGCGCCGGCGCGGCGTACGCCGCTTCACTCGCCGGAGTCTGGCTCCGCGACTGGAGCTCCTCCTCCGACACGTCGAAGCTCAGCGAGCGCCCCTCGACATCCACGGTGACGATGTCGCCGGTGCGGATGAAGGCGAGTGGGCCGCCCGCGGCCGCCTCCGGAGCGACGTGGAGGATGACGGTGCCGTAGGCGGTGCCGCTCATCCGGGCGTCGCTGATGCGCACCATGTCGCGCACGCCCTGCTCGAGCAGCTTCTGCGGCAGCGGCATGTTGCCGACCTCCGGCATCCCCGGGTACCCCTTGGGGCCACAGCCGCGCAGCACCAGCACGGAGTCCGCCGTGACATCGAGATCGGGGTCGTCGATGCGCGCCCTCATGTCCTCGACGCTGTCGAAGACGACCGCCGGGCCGGTGTGCTGCAGCAGCGCCGCCGTCGCCGCCGCGGGCTTGACGATCGCCCCGCGCGGTGCGAGGTTGCCGCGCAGCACGGCGATGCCGGCGTCGTCCATCATCGGCGCATCGCGCGGGAAGATGACCGTCTCGTCGTACACCTGGCGATCGGGCGTCAGGTAGTCGACCAGCGGCTTTCCGGTGACCGTGATCGGCTCGGGGTGGAACAGGTCCCTCACCCGCGTGAGCAGCGCCAGCACGCCGCCGGCGCGATAGAGGTCGTCCATCAGGAACGTTCCGCTGGGCTGCAGGTTCGCCAGAACCGGAACACCCGCACCGGCCGCGTCGAAGTCCTCGAGCGTGAGGTCGATGCCGAGGCGTCCGGCGATCGCGAGCAGGTGCACGACCGAGTTGGTCGACCCGCCCACTGCAGCCACCGCGATGATCGCGTTGAGGAATGCCTCTTTGGTCATGATGTCGCTGGGTCTGCGGTCCACCGCGACCAGGTCGACGATGAGGCGGCCGGTGTCGTGCGAGAGCGAGAGGAGGCGCGCGTCGGCCGCCGGCGTGCCCGCGAAGCCCGGGATCGTCATGCCGAGCGCTTCGGCGACGACCGCCATCGTCGAGGCCGTGCCCATCGTGTTGCAGTGGCCTTTGCCGCGGATCATGGACTGCTCCGACTGCAGGAACTGCGCCTTGGAGATGGTGCCGGCCCGCGCCTCTTCGCTCAGCCGCCAGACGTCGGTGCCGCAGCCCAGCGCCTCCCCGCGGAAGTGGCCGGTCAGCATCGGGCCGCCGGGTACGACCACGGCAGGGATGTCGACGGATGCCGCGGCCATGAGCAGCGCAGGGATCGTCTTGTCGCAGCCGCCGAGAAGCACGAGTCCGTCGATCGGGTTCGCGCGGAACATCTCCTCCATCGCCATCGCGGCCATGTTGCGCCACAGCATCGAGGTCGGCTTCACCTGCGTCTCGCCGAGCGAGACGACCGGGAGGTTGTAGGGCACGCCACCCGCTGCCCACACCCCCTGCTTGACGCTCTCGGCGACCTCGTTCAGGTGCATGTTGCACGGAGTGAGATCCGACGCCGTGTTCGCGATCGCGATCTGCGGCTTCGTGCCGTCGAGCGCGTCCTCGGGGTTGCCGCGTCGCATCCACGCCCGGTGAATGTAGGCGTTGCGGTCGTTTCCCTCGTACCAGTCGGCACTGCGGAGATGATTCACCCTCGAACCTCGTTTTCCACCATATCGAATGGTCCGCTAACATTCTGAATTATGGCATATCCGCCCTCTCTCGATGAATCCGCGGGATCATGACCGTCTTCTCCGCCGCACCGGCGACGCCGGCAGCCTACGAGCTCGCCGAAGGGATCCTTTTCGACGAGGCCGCCGACCTCGTCCGGTGGGTCGACATCTGGAAGGGTCGCGTCCTGGCCGGGCGGCTGTCCGACGGCCGGATCGAGGACATCAGCTCGATCGAGATCGGCCAGACCGCAGGAGCGGTCGCGCTCGCCGAAGACGGCGGACTGCTCGTCGCCGCGGCGCGCGGATTGGCGACCGTCTCCCCCGCCGGCGAGATCTCGATCGGCCCCGATCTGCTCGGTGATCGCCGGGACGCGCGCCTCAATGACGGGTCGGTCGATCCGCACGGTCGCTTCGTCGTCGGGAGCATGGCGCTGGGCGCGGAGACCGGCGAAGAGGTTCTGCTGCGCGTCTCCGCGGACGGCACGGTCGAGACGCTGAGGGACGGCATCCGACTGTCGAACGGCATCGCCTTCGCACCGGACGGCGGCACGATCTACCATGTCGACACCCTCGCGAACACGATCTCGAGCCACTCGTACGGCCCCGGTGCGTTCGACCACGACGAGCCTTGGTCGATCGTCCTGGCAGATCTCCCCCACTACCCCGGATGGGCTCACCGTGAGCGCTGACGGAACCCTGTGGGTCGCGCAATGGGGCGGCTCCAGCATCCGTCACCATGCGCTCTCCGGCGAACTCCTCGACATCGTCACCGTCGACGCGACACAGGTATCATGCCCGGCCTTCGTCGGCCCCGATCTGGCCACGCTGGCGATGACCACCGCGCAGGAGGGCCTCGACTCGTGGACGGATCAGTCCGGAGCGATCTTCCTCGCCGACGTCGGCGCAACCGGGCTGCCGGCCGCGCGCTGGTCAGGCAGCACGACCTCTCCCTCTTGGCGCCACGAGAAAGAAGCACGCGCATGAGACTTGTCCGGATCGGACCCGCCGGCTCCGAGACGCCCGGAGCGCTCGTCGACGACGACACGTTCGTCGACCTGTCGGACGTCGTCGGCGACTTCGACGAGACGTTCTTCGGCTCAGGCGCGCTCGCCGACCTCGCAGAGGTCGTCGCCGAGCGCGTAGCCGCGGGTCGCACGGAGACCGTCGGCGATCGTCGATTCGGCGCGCCGATCGCGCGTCCGCACCAGATCCTGTGCATCGGGCTGAACTACCGCGACCACGCCGCCGAGACCGGTCAGGCCGTCCCATCCGAGCCGATCCTGTTCACCAAGGCTCCCAACACTCTGATCGGTCCGGACGATGACGTGCTCATCCCCCGCGGCTCCGTGAAGACCGACTGGGAGGTCGAGCTCGGCATCGTGATCGGCAGTCGCTCCTCCTACCTCGCCGACGAGACCGAAGCGGCCGCCGCGATCGCCGGATACGTGCTCGTCAACGACGTCAGCGAGCGGGAGTGGCAGATCGAACGCGGCGGCCAGTGGTCGAAGGGCAAGTCCGCCCCGACCTTCAACCCGGCCGGCCCCTACCTGGTGACTCCCGACGAGATCGGCGACGTCCTCGATCTGGACATGTGGCTCGACATCGACGGGATCCGCCGCCAGAACGGGTCGACTTCGACGATGATCTTCAGCCCGGCCTTCATCGTCCACTACCTCAGCCAGTTCCTCGCCCTGGAGCCGGGCGACCTCATCAACACCGGCACTCCGCCCGGCGTCGGCATGGGCCAGTCGCCCCCGGTCTTCCTGCACGGCGGCGAAACCATGACCCTCGGGATCACCCGCCTCGGCACCCAGACCCAGCACGTGATCGCCCACCCTGCCGCAGTGAGCTGATGCGCGCCCTCGTCGTCACGGCACCCCGTCGAGCATCGGTGCTCGAAGTCCCCGACCCGGTGCCGGCCGCCGGGGAGCTTCTCGTCGACGTGGAACGCGTCGGAATCTGCGGCACAGACGTCGAGCTCTTCACCGGTGAGATGGCCTACATCGACCAGGGGCACACGCACTTCCCCCTCCGACTCGGCCACGAGTGGACCGGGACGCGTGTCGGCCGTCGGCGACGCGGCGGACGAGGCATGGATCGGCAAGCGGGTCACCGGCGACACGATGCTCGGATGCGGTCACTGCGAGTACTGCCTCGCCGGCAGCCACCACGTATGCCCCGACCGCTTCGAGGTCGGCATCCGAGACGGCTGGGCCGGCGCACTCGCCGATCAGGTCCTGATTCCGACGCGGTTCGCGTATGAGATCCCCGATCACGTGAGCTTGGCCGCGGCCGCGCTGGTCGAGCCCGGAGGCAACTCGCTGCGCGCGGTGCGTGCGGCCGATATCGCGGCCGGCGACAGGGTGCTCGTGCTCGGGTCGGGCACCATCGGTCTTCTCGCCGCCCAGTTCGCCCTTGCGGCCGGCGCTGAGGTGCATGTCGGTGGCGTGCGCGAGGGTTCGCTCGCGCTCGCCCGGTCGTTGGGGGTTCAGCACACTAGGCAACTCGACGAGCTCGCCGCATCGCCATCGGATCAGTTCGACGCCGTGATCGAGGCCACGAGCAACGAGACCATGCCCGCACTGTCTGTGCGGCTCGCGAAGCCCGCGGGGCGGGTCGTCTACATCGGGCTCTCGTCGACGCCGAGCCTCGTCGATACGCGCGAGATCGCGCTGAAGGACATCACGGCGGTCGGCATCCTGTCGGCATCCCCGGGTCTCGCCGGCGCGATCGAGCACTTCGCGGACGGGTCGGTCGTGCCCGACTCGCTCGTCAGCGAAGTGGTCGCCCTCGAGGATGTGCCCGCGCGCTTGGAGGGGCGCCGCGGCGCGAATGCGGGCCCCGGCCCGAAGGTGCACGTCGACCCACGCCTGAAGGCCTAGCCCAGAACGGAGGCGATCATGACCGAGCCGACATCTTCACGCGACTCCGGCGCGCCCGAGGAGAAGCTGGTCGGCGCCGACCGTGTCATCGCCGTTCTCACGGAACTCGCCGACCACCCGCTCGGAGTCACTCTCGACGAGCTCGCCGGCACGCTGCGCAGTTCGAAGCCGACGGTGCATCGCGCACTCGCAACTCTGCGTCGTGCCGGGCTGGCGGACATGACGGGCCGCGGCGTTTACGTCCTGGGCGACGAATACCTTCGCCTGGCGTTCCGCAACCTGGACGGTCGCCCCGAGACCGCCCGCATCCAGCCGCTGCTCGAACAGCTCTCCGCCGAGTATGGCGAAACCGCGCACTACGCCGTCCTCTCCGGCAAAGACATCGTCTACCGGGCGAAGGCCGACCCCCCGCAGGGCGCGGTCCGCCTGACCTCGGTGATCGGCGGCCGCAATCCGGCGTACCGCACGGCGGTCGGCAAAGCCCTGCTGAGTGGCCGACTGCTCGACCTCGCTACAGGTCGTCGGACTGGTTCGGCCCCTTCCCGCTCGAGCAGAAGACCCCGCGCACACTCACGACACCGGAGGCTCTTCTCGCGGAGCTGGAGGCGACCCGTCGCCGCGGATTCGCCATCGATGACCAGGAGAACGAGATCGGGATCAACTGCGTCGCGGTGCCCGTGTACCTGGATGGCTCGACGACACCCGCGGGCGCTGTGAGCGTCAGCGCGGTGAGCTTCCGCTGCCCCGTCGACCGCCTCATCGATGCGGTGCCTTCGATTCGCGAGACGATTCTGGAGCGCCTGGGGCCGGGCGCCCTCGGATAGCCGACGAACTCGTGCGAATGCGCCGATCGGACTACGCGGCCTCGGCACCGCCCGAGACGGTGCCGTCCTCCTTGGACTCACGGCCGCGCTTGACTGCGACCGTGAGGAGCCGGACTCCGGCGCCGAGCACGATCAGGTTCAGAATCATCTGGATGGTGACGAGGATCCGTGCCGGCTGGCTCGCGGCGCTGATGTCACCGAAGCCGACAGTCGAGAAGATCGTCACGGTGAGATACAGCGCGTCGACGCGGGTGAGAGCGTCAGCCGTGAAGCTCTGCGGCGCATCGAGCGACATCAGGAAGTACGTCACGGCGAACAGCAGAAGATAGAGCGGCGCGATGATCGCCAGTGCCTCGATTCCGCGCAGCCCTGGCTGTGGGGATCGCATGACGGCGCGGATCTGCCAGATCGAAACTGCGAGCAGGATCAGCGGTGCGATGAGCAGAACAAGACCGACGGGCACACTGCTGATCCACTCGAGAGGGACGACGAAGTACAGAGCGACGAGCACGATCGTCATGGTCACGGCCCGGCCGAGCCCGCGCAGGACGAATCGGCGGCGCTCCGCCCTCGACATCTCCTCAGGGAAGGGGTTCGTCATCTGATCACTTTCGGCCGTCCGTGCTCTCGTTCCTACCAGCCGGGCCCGTCAGACTGTGGCAGCCGCGGCGAGTCGACCTGACGCCACTGCATCGGCGAACGCCTGGTAGTCGCGTTCGTTCTGATCTGCGTACGCCGTCGCGAATCCTGCGATCGCGAGATCGAACGCATCACTGTGTCCGAGGTACGCGGCGATCGCGACCCGGTCGCCTGACCGAGCGTGCGCGCGAGCGAGTGTCTCACCGCACAGGCGCGCGTAGATTCGCGCCATCCTTGCATTCATCGTGTCGACGTCGGCCGACCCCTTCCAGTCATGCAGCTGCCGCAGGTAGAAGTCGCGCTCGATGCCGTCGATGCCGGGCTCTCGGCGCCAGCCGAGGAAGATGTCGCTTGCGGCCTGCATGAGGCGCTGCCCACGCACGACCCGCTCGCCGTGGTTCTCGTAGACGCTCGGCGACAAGAACCGCTCGAGCACCGAGGCCTCCGCCTGCTTGGCCTGCAGGAGCAGCGGATCCGAGTCGTCACGACCGACGCAGCAGAACGATCCACGCCCGGGTGCCGACGCTGCCCACGCCAACGACCTTGCGGGCCATGTGCACATACGTGAAGTCCCTTATCGGGTGATTCTCCTGCTGCAGGGTGGTCTGGTAGGACGCCAGCACGTCCCGCATCCATTCCTCCTGCTGTTCTCGGGTCTGTCCGGCGGGAACCAGGCTTTCCAGCGGCACGATGAGCGGCGGGTCGGCTGCGATGCGCAGCTCGCCATCGACAACCTCGACGAGCTTCGCCAGTGCCCGGGTGCTGTCCTTCGTCCGCGCCTTGGCGAGCGCCGCATCGACGCGCTTGTTGAGTTTCTGCGCGGCGTGCTTCGACGGGTCCTCGGACTGGATGTACTCCGCCAGACGGTCTGCCTCCAGCCGGTCGTACCACGCATCGAGCACCCGCGACTCGGCGGCCCTGATCATCTGCTCCCGGTAGCTGCGGGCGACGGTGAGGTTGATGTGCTCCCGCTGCACGTCGTCGAATCCGCGGTCGCGGCCGGCGACCTCGAAGCTCGCAGCGAGCCGCTTCACATCCCATTCCCACGGCCCGGGAAGCGTCTCGTCGAAGTCGTTGATGTCGAAGATCAGCGTTCGCTCGGGTGTGCCGAACACGCCGAAGTTCGACAGGTGCGCGTCACCGCAGATCTGCGTCGGTGATGCCCGAGGTCGGGGTTCCGGCCAGATCGGCGGCCATCAGCAGCGCTGCGCCGCGGTAGAACGTGAAGGGCGACACCATCATGCGCGCGTGCCGGATCGGCACGAGCTCCTGCACCCGGGTGGTGGCCTGCTCTTCGAGGAGCGAGACAGGGTCGGCACGATCCGCGGCCGGCGACCACTCCCCATGCGTCGAACGTGGCACACGCCGCCGCGCCTCGCGTCCGACCGCCGCACGATCGGCGAATTCCGCGGAAGCGGGGGCGTTCGAGATCTCCGTCGGAGCGGTGATTGACATGGTGAACCTCCAGTCGCTGCGATGACCTCAACCTTGGTCCGAACCGCACAGGCGGGCATCACACATCCTGTGTGAACCCCGCGCAGCAGGTCTCGAGGGTGCTTCATACGATTTGTGTGATGCAGGAACGGGCTCGATCACGTCGAATGAATCAGCGCGCTGACGTGGAAGCGAGGAAGCCGTGGACTACACCGAACTGCTCCGTCGGCTTGCGATCGACGACGGCGCGCTGGCGGAGGATCTCGCCGATGCGATGCCGGAAGATCTCGAGGTCGATGCGAAGACGCTCGCGCTTGCGAGGATCGGCGCGCTCGTCGCGCTCGGAGCTGCCGAGCCGTCGTTCAGCTCGCAGATCGACGCGGCCGTCAGCGCCGGAGCGACCGCGAAGGAGATCGTCCATCTCCTCGTCGGGCTCACGAGCGTCGTCGGCGTCCCGCGGGTCGTCGCCGCTGCGCCGCAGATCGCGATGGGGCTGGGCTACGACCTGTACGACGAAGACACCGGCAGGATCCCCGGAAGAGTCAGAAACTAGGCGCCGAGCAGCCCGAGCACCGTTGCCTGGTGAACCGCCTCGCTGCGTGTCGTCGCGCCGAGTTTGCGGTACACCGATCCGACTTCCGAACTCACGGTGTTGCGCGAAAGGAACAGGCGGTCACCGATCTCGCGGATGGTGAGGTGCGTCTGCAGGTAGGGCAGGAGCCTGAGCTCAGCAGGAGTCAGCGGAGGGCCACCCCCACGTCCTGCCTGTGCGCTCTCCGACGTCAGCTGCCGGAAATCGCGCACCTCATCGACGAGCGTGCCGAGCTCCGGTCGGCGGAGCAGGATGTCGTCGATCTCCAGCAGCAGGTGGCGAGCGGTCGCGTGGTCGTTGAGCGCCCAATACAGCTTGGCCGACTGCAGGCGCGCCCGGACGGCAAGGTAGGGCATCGCGTACGTGCAGTCGGGCCGTGCCCGCATCGCTCGTGTGAGCTGACGGTGCACGTCGTCGAGATCTGCGCGGTGCAGAGCGATCCGGGCAGCCTGCACGAAAGCGGGAACCGAAATGGAGTAGTCCTGCATGCCGTGCTCATCGACCGCATCGAGCGCGGTCTGCGCATGCTCCGCCGCCTCGACCCACCGCCCGCGGTCCATCATCAGCATCGCCAGTTGCGCCTCGCACTCGATCCGGATGTCGGCGTTGCCTGAGGCGGCAGCCGCGGCGGACCCTTCGCGGAAGGCGGCGTCCGCGGCATCCGTGTCACCGAGAAGCAGCCGCGCCTCGCCGAGCACGTACAGCGCCTGATCGCGCCAGGGACTCGACTCGACTTCGGACGCCACCGCGTACTCGGCATCCTCGAGAGCACGCGCAGGCCCGTGCGCGCACATGAAGGATCTCAGCATCGCGCGGGCCGAATCGAAAGACGCCGACCCGTCGTCGGGCACGCCGCTGTACGACGCCAGATCGAGCGATGCCGCCCAGCGGTCGGCATCGCGGGCGCGACCCGTCAGCACAGCGATCCAGCCGGCTATCACGGCGAGCGGCGGGTACTCCCAGATGGCCTCGTCTCCGAGCGTGCGGCACCACCGATGCACCGTCGTCAGAAGGCCGGCCTGATAGGCGGGCAGAGCGGCTCGCGAGATGAGGTGGGTCGTTCTCACCCGCTCAGTCGGGAGATCGAGCAGGTGCTCGATCGCCATGGCGGACGACCCCTGGGTCTCGAACCACGTCGCTGCTCGAAGATGCAGGTCGGTGATGGCGGTGGGTTCGGTGCGAAGAAGTTCGCTCAACAGGAATTCGCGGAACAGCTCGTGGTAGCGATACCAGCCGCGTCGGCGGTCGAGGGCGACGAGGAAGATGTTCGACGCCTCCAGTTCGCGCAGGATGCTCTGCGCGTCATCGCTCTGCAGGACCGCGTCGCAGAGCGGTGCGGACAGGCGGTCCAGCACAGACGTCCTGCGGAGGAATCTCTGGTGGCGGTCGGAGAGGTTCATCAGAGCCTCGCGGTACAGGTAGTCCGCGACGTATCGATCATCGCCGGCGACGGTCATCGCCCCGCCGTCCCGCGTGATCGCGGCAGCGAGGAACACCCCTACCGGCCAGCCCTCCGTGCGCTCGATGACCAGCTCGGCTTCATCGCCGCTCAGAGGCACATCGGCGCCGGCGAACACCTTTCGCGCTCCGGCGGCGTCGAAGGCGAGATCCGCAGGAGTGATCTCCATCGACTCTCCGAACGCACGCGCCTGGGCGAGGTGCGGCTGCTCGCTCCGGCTGGCCGCCGCGAATTGGGACCCTGCAGGAACGCCGGCGATCACGACGCTGAGCACGTCGTGGCATTCCGGGTTCCGCAGCTCATGGAGGTCGTCGAGCATCAGGACGAAGGGCGTCGTGCTCTTACGGAGGGCAGCCGCGACGATAGGCGCCGCCCGGCCGAGCGGAGAGCCGCTGTATCCACGGATGCTGTCGGCAACGCTCGCCGCTTCAGGGGCGATCCGACCGTAGGCAGCCGCCAGCAGGATCAGCAGGCCGATCGGATCATCGTCGAACCGGTCGATCGACACCCAGGCGACCGGCCGGGTCTCTTCACCAGCCCATTGCGTGAGCAGCGTGGATTTCCCGTAGCCGGCGGGCGCCGTCACCCCGACGATCCGACAGCCACTCGACCGTGCAGCTTCGATGAGGGCCGCCCGGCTGACGGCACCACGAACAGATCGACGCGGAGCGAAAAGCTTCGCGTCGAGCAGTTGCCGATCCAGCGCGATCTCGGGCACACCGAGTGCGGAGAGTTCCTCTCGCACCATCGAAGCCTATTGACCGCTCAGGATCGGCTCAACCACCTGTGCTCGCCGGTTCGCAGGGGGGCATCACGCGTCGTCGTCGTCCTCGTCCTCGTCGTAAAGTTCTGCCACTTCAAGGTCCTCCAGCGCGACCTCGGCCGCAAGAGCCCTCACGATGTTCCCTGTCGCAGCCGCGACCCGCGCCGTTCCGCTGTATCCCGCTGATGCGGGGATCCACGGACCAATTGGACTGGTGGCACACCGTGATCGCATCATGGATATCGCGTGAACCATCCCGCACCCGTGCACGGCGCCCGACGGTCGGCCTCGGCGACTTCGCACAGAATGGGTGACGCGGCTGCGCCCGCCCGCGGCCAATGTGACGGGCATGAGCGAATCGTCGATCGGTCGTGCTGAGAGTCACCCGCGCCGGCGCTGGGTCGGCCGCCGCCGCAAAGTAGCACCGGCGGCGATCGATGCCGCTCCCACAGTCGACAGCCGGAGCCGAGGACGACGCGGCATCCTTGCGCTCATGGAGCGTCCGCTCACCGTCGCGTTCGTCGCGACGGTCGGCGTGCTGGGCGCCTTGATCATCGCCGTGGCGCTCGGTTCGATCACGACGCTCCTCCTGCAGATCGCGCTGGCGCTGTTCATCGCCTTGGGGCTCGACCCGATCGTGCGAACGCTCGAGCGACGCGGTCTGAAGCGGGGTGCCGGAATCGGCATCGTCTTCGGCGGTTATGCGCTTGTCGCCGCGGCCTTCCTGATCTTCATCCTGCCGCCCGTGGTGTCGCAGATTGCAGAGTTCATTCAGCATCTTCCGCAGGCCGTCGACGACATGCTCGCATCCGACTGGTTCGCCGCGCTGCCGATCGACGCCCGCATCACGATCGCCGGCGGCGCTGGAGACGATCTCGGAAACCCTGACGCAGCCCGAGACGCTCGCAGCGATCGGCGGGGGCGCTCTGGCCGCTGCCGCCGGACTGTTCAGCGCGATCTCCGCCGGCTTCATCATCGTCGCCCTGACGCTGTACTTCCTGGCATCCCTCACGGGCATGAAGAACGCGCTCTACTCCCTCGCCCCCGCTCGCGACCGCGCCGAACTCTCGCGGCTCACCGAGCAGGTGACCGCGTCGGTGGGCGCCTCGCTGCTCGGCTCGCTGACGCTCTCGGCCCTGAACGGTGTCGTGGTGTTCTTCCTCTTCTTCTTCATCGGCCTCCCGTATGCGGCGCTGATGGCGCTGATCGCGTTCATCATCACGTTCATCCCGCTCTTCGGCTCGATCATCTTCCTCGTCATCGGATCGGTCGTGGCGCTGTTCTCGAGTCCGACGCAGGCGCTCATTTTCGCGATCGGCTACCTCGTGTACATCCAGGTCGAGTCTTATGTCGTCAGTCCCCGCGTGATGACCAAGGCCATCTCGATCCCTCCCGCACTGGTCCTCATCGGTGCGATGGCGGGCGCGGCCATGCTCGGTGTCGTCGGGGTGCTCCTGGCCCTCCCCGTGATCGCCTCTCTCCTGCTCGTCATCCGTGAAGTCGTCATCCCGAAACAGAACGTCAAAGTCTGACCACTCCTCACCTCGCCCACGAATGGAAGGAACGAACACATGAGCGACACCACGACCACCGCGCTCCGGCTGGACCGGATGGGCCGTCTTCGCCGGCGTCATGCTGATCATCGGCGGCGCAATGGACCTGCTCTTCGGCCTCACCGCCGTCATCGGCCCGGACAGCGCCTACTTCCTCGCCCAATCGGGTCTCTTCATGATCGACGTGGCCGGGTGGGGCTGGTGGCACCTGATCTCCGGCGCCCTCCTGGTCCTCGTCGGCGTCTCCCTCATCGGCGGCGCGACGTGGGCCCGGGTCGTCGCGATCATCCTCGTCGCGCTCAACGCGCTCGGCCAGCTCTCGCTGCTGTCCGCGCAGCCCTGGCTGTCGCTGGCGCTCCTGGCGGTCGACATCCTCGTCATCTACGCGCTGACCGTTCACGGACACGAACTCAAGGCTGCGAAGGCACAGCCGACGGCCGAAACCCAGAACCAGTAGGAGCAGGACGATGACTATGACGAATTCGGGTGTCTCGGCAGAAGCCCTGGCATCGATTTCCACACCCGACCACATCGAGCAGCCGTCTCGGACCGCTCGAGTTCGTCGACGGCGCACCGAGCGAGGCCACCGCTGAACTGCTCTACGACCACTGGGCCTTCGTCAACGGTGTGAAAGCGTTCGTGGATGGCTTCCCCGGCGCCTCGCTCGTCGGAATCCGCCGTGGATTCCGGTCCATCGGGGTCGAAGACAACTCGATCCTGCTGTTCTCGGAGCTGATGGACTCCGCGTCGGTCTTCCTGACGGCAAACACCGACACGGTGTACGCCCTCGGCTTCCTCGACCTCAGCGACGGCCCGATGATCGTCGACGTGCCGTCGATCCCGGCGCCGTCAGGCTTCCTGGGCACCGTCGACGACATGTGGTTCCGGTGGATCACCGACATGGGCCTTCCGGGTCCGGATCGCGGCAACGGCGGCCGCTACCTGATCGTCGGTCCGGAGTATGACGGGACCCTGCCCGACGGCGGGTTCTATGTTTCGCACTCGCGCACGAACAGCGTGATCCTGCTGCTGCGCGCATTCATGATCGACAACGATCCGAGCGAGGCACTCGACGCGATCCGCAATCGTCTGCGCATCTCGCATTACACCCCGGGCGGCGTCGGCACCGCCGTCGCGACATTCCTCGCCGGCGCAGCTCCACTCGCCGCGCCCGCGCCGGCGGAGGAGACGGTCATCGTCGAGGGCTCTCATGTGTCCTTCAACACCGTGCCGCCGAATGACTGGAGCTACTGGGAGGTTCTCAAGGAGCTCATCGAGGACGAACCGGTCGGATCAGGCGATCCCGAATTGCTCGGGATGCTGGCGGTCGTCGGGCATCTCCAAGGGGAAGGAGTTCGCGCCCGACGCTCGGATGCGACGCATCCTCGAGGAGGCGGTGGTGGTCGGCAACGCCACTGCACGAACCATCACCTTCGCCCCTCGTGACGATGAGGGATTCTCCTACTATCCCGGTTCGCGCTGGATCAACATGCTCTTCAAGGGGGGATACGAGTTCCTCACGCCGCCCCCCGAGATCACGGCTGACGGCGTGGTCGCGCACGAGGGAGACGGCGCTCGCAAGATCGACTCGCGCATCGCCTTCTTCTACCCCGCCACGGGCGTGACTCCGGCCATGTGCATGCGGCTGACGGGCATCGGCTCGCAATATCTCATCGCCAGCCGCGACGCCGACGGGGCATTCCTCGACGGTGCACGCGACTACCGGATCACCCTTCCGCCCGACATCCCGCAGAGCAGGTTCTGGTCGGTGATCCTCTACGATCGGCAGACCCGTTCGATGCTGCAGACTGATCAGCCGCATCCGTCCTTCGGAAGCCAAACGGGCACCGTAAAGGCGAACGAAGACGGCAGCACGACCATCCACATCGGCCCCACCGCCCCCGCGGGCGCGGAGTCGAACTGGCTGCAGTCGATCCCCGGCAAGGGCTACTTCGTGACGCTTCGCTTCTACAACCCCTTGCAGTCGTTCTTCGACAAGTCGTGGCGGCCCAGCGAGATCGAACCGGTCTAGGCCGCCGACATGGACGGTTCCCTCCTCGCCAACCTGATCTGGACCATCGCTTTCTTCGCCGATCTGGCGATCAAGGTGCTCGCTTTGATCTTCATCCCTCGGCATCGAAAGCCCACCGCCGCGATGGCGTGGCTGCTCGCGATCTTCCTGATTCCCTTCGTGGGAATCCTGCTGTACCTGCTGATCGGCAACGTCCGGCTGCCGAAGAAGCGCCGCGACGAGCAGGCTCGGATCGATGAGCTGATCGAGGACCGTGTCGCGGGGGCGAACAGTGTCGTCGCAGACGAGTCGCGCTGGCCCCGCTGGTTCCAGCGGGTCGCGCAGCAGAACGAGGACCTCACCGCACTCCCCGCCGTGGGCGGGAACGATGCGAGGTTGTATGGCGACTACCAGGCCGCGATCGACGCCATGGCGGCGGAGATCGACACGGCGAAGAAATTCGTGCACGTCGAGTTCTTCATCGTCTCGTGGGACAACACGACTCGCGGATTCTTCTCGGCGATGGAGTCCGCCGTCGCGCGAGGGGTGTCCGTGCGGCTGCTCGCCGATCACATCTCCTCGGGGAAGATGCCGCACGCGAAGGAGACATTCGCAGAACTCGACCGGATCGGCGTGAAGTGGGAGTGGATGCTGCCCGTCATGCCGTTCAAGGGCAAGTACCAGCGCCCCGACCTGCGCAACCACCGCAAGATCGTCGTGGTCGACGGACGCACCGCCTTCATGGGCTCGCAGAACCTCGTCGACCGCACGTACAACTCCGAGAAGAACATCAAGCGGGGCCTGAAGTGGCAGGAGCTGGTGACCCGCGTCACTGGGCCGGTGGTGGCATCCATCAACGCCGTGTTCCTCTCCGACTGGTTGATCGAGACCGGTGAGTCGCTCCTGGATACCGAACACGTGCCGGCGGAGCAGCTCGCGGTGAACACGTCGCCCGACGCGCTGGTCTGCCAGGTGGTGCCGAGCGGGCCGGGGTACCAGACCGAGAACAACCTCCGTCTGTTCCTCTCGCTCATCTACGGCGCGACCGAGAAAGTGATCCTCACGAGCCCGTACTTCGTCCCCGACGAGGCGATGGTCTACGCGATCACGACGGCCTGCCAGCGGGGCCTGGAAGTGCAGCTGTTCGTCTCCGAGATCGGCGACCAGGGGCTCGTCTACCACGCGCAGCGGTCGTACTACGATGCGCTGCTGGAAGCGGGTGTGCGCATCTTCCTCTACCCCGCCCCGTTCATCCTTCACTCAAAGCACTTCTCGATCGATGACGAGATCGCTGTGATCGGATCCAGCAACATGGACATCCGGTCGTTCAGCCTCAACATGGAGGTCATGCTGCTCGTCCTCGGCAAGTCGTTCGTCGCGGGCATGCGCGAGGTGGAGCAGGGCTATCGGGATGCCGGCCGCGAACTTACCCTCGAGGAATGGCGTCGTGAACCTGGCAAGGCGACCTTCCTGGACGGCATCGCGCGCCTCACCTCCGCCGTCAACTAGCCGAAACGCACGACGAAAGGAATCCACCATGCGACGCACAACCATTCCGACAGCTGCGCTCGTCGTCGCCGGCGTCCTGCTCTTCTCAGGCTGCTCCGGCACCGGCGGTGGGGGCCCGACGTCCATCGACGACGTGTGCGGCGCTCTGAAGACCGCGCTGACAGAGGTCTCGAACGACGTCGAGGCCGCCCTCGCCGACACCGATCCGAGCGAGGTGCAGGCGGATCTCGAGGAGTTCGCAGACGGGGTCGACAAGCTCGCGGAGACCGCCGACAACACGGACGTCGCGGACGCGCTGGCGACGCTCAGCGAAGGGCTCGCCGAGGCGGCCGCGGAGGTCGCGGCCCTCCCCACCGATGCGGAAGGCAACCTCGATCCTGACGTGCTCTCGGAGCAGCAGGCCGGCATCGAGGAGGCGGTCGAGAAGGTGAACGCGGCCTGCACGGAGAACACCGGCCAGACCGACGGGTGACGCCTGCGGCCGAACCTGCGTGAGGTCTTACGCGACGACCTGGAGGGTCGCGAGGGTCGGGTCGGCCGCATAGGCGATGCGGCCACCGTCGGATCGCGCGGCACGCAGCGCGGCGAGCGCCTCAGTGGTGACGACTTCGCCGGGCGCGAGCACGGGAACTCCGGGCGGGTACGGCGCGATGAGCTCCGCGCACACGCGGCCGATCGCGGCATCCGCCTGGACCGTCTCGTGCGGGGCGAAGAAGGCGTCTCTCGGTGAGATGGCGGTTTCTGCGCGCACGGTCCACGCCGCCGATGGCGCGATCGGTCGAGGTTCGCCGCGGTGGCGCTCGATCGCGGCCGTGAGTGACGTGACGAGTCGGCGCACGGTGGCCTCGTCGTCGGCGAGCGTGATCACCGGCACGAGCACATCGCGATCGGCCATCTCGAGCGTCATGCCTTCGGCGAGAAGGTCTGCTTCGATGGCGTGCCCGTGTGCGCCGGTGCCGGCCAGGAGAACGACGAGCTTTGCGGGGTCGACGGCGAGGCGCCCCTGCGGGTGACCGGCGGGACGATCGGCGAGCACCTCGACTCCTTCCACGGCGGCGAGCTGTGAGCGAGCGGATGCGACGAGATCGACGAGCCTGCCCACGAGTTCGGCGCCGTCGCGCTGCAGCAGTGCGCGAGACGCGTCCGCGCTGGCGAGGATGGCGCCGGCTGCGCTCGTCGTGGCGGATGCCTCGAACCCCCGCTCCAGTCGGTCGGGGTCCAGCAGACCACCCGAGCGCGTGGTGCGCGCGAGGAGCAGGGCGGACTGGCTCCACGCCGGGAGGGTCTTGTGCGCGCTCGTGACGAGCGCGTCCGCCCCGCGCGCGAGGGCGTGGGCGGGCACCTTCGGCGAGAACCCGAAGTACGCCGCCCACGCGGCGTCGACCACGAGCGGCACACCTGCCGCATGCGCAGCCGCAGCGAGGCCCTCGATGTCGGAGAGCGTGCCGACGTAGGCCGGGTCGCCCACCAGCACCCCGCACGCGTCGGGGTGGGCCCGCAGCGCCGCCTCGACCGCGCCCACGGGTACTCCACCCGGAAGCCCCGTGACGGCGTCGATCTCCGGACGCACCCAGACCGGGTGCAACCCCGCGAAGACGAGGCCGAGCAGCACCGACCGATGGAGGGTGCGCGAGACGATCACACTCTGACCGGGGCGCCCGAGAGCGAGGATCGAGGCCTGGTTCGCGTGCGTGGATCCGCCGACGGAGAACCGGCACCAGTCCACTCCCCACGCCTCGGCTGCGCGCGCCTCGGCGGTCGCCAGCAAGGCGTGATCCTGCTTCATGGTGTCGAGTCCGGCGAGCATCGGGACGTCCCCGACGACGACGTCGCCCACCAGGTCGCGGCGGTGCTTGTGCCCGGGAATGCTGAAGGGCATCGTGCGGCCGTCGCGCACGTCCGCGGTGAAGCGCAGCCACGCCTCGAGGAGCGGCGCATCGGCGGCGTAGCCGCGCGGATCGCGCGGGTCTGGCCTGGTCATTCGTCCGCTCCCAGGAATCGCCCGACGGCGTCGGGTCGAGGATCTCGATCCATCCGCCCTCCGAGCCCGCCATGCCGCCAGTCTCTCGCAACCGAGCGCGCTCTTTCTTGTCGCATCCGGCGGATTGATCCACGCGGGCTCCGTACTGCGGAACCACTCACTCGATACAGTACGACCATGCGAATGAAGGCGATCGTCGGTGTGTTCGGGCTGGCGGCGCTGTTGACGGCGTGCACCGCGACGACCTCGCCGAGTCCCTCCGGAAGCACAGCCACGCCGACCTCGTCCACCGGCACCGCGGTCGGAACGGACGCCTGTCCCGCAGGCACATCGTCGGAGCTCGGACTGTGCTTGTCCGATGATGCGATTTCGGCCGAGCTTGCGGGCATCCTTCAGTCGCAGTTCGAAGCCGACGAACTGTCCGCGGTGATCGCCGGCGTCTGGCACGACGGGCAGCCGGTGCTCTTCGGTGCGCTCGGCGAATCGATGCCCGCCGTCCCGGCCACACCAGACATGCACCACATGCTGGGCAACCTCTCCACGCCGATGCTGACGACCGCTCTGCTTCAGCAGGTCGAGGCCGGCGCCCTGTCACTCGACGACCGCGTCTCGACCTGGTATCCGCAGCTTCTGGGGGCTGACACCGTCACGATCGAGATGCTGCTGCACAACACGGCCGGGTACTCGCAGTTCACCGGGCAGGAGGACTTCCTCGCGGCTCTCTACGCTGATCCGTTCCGCGTGTGGACGGTCGACGAGATCATCGCGATCGGAACCGCGCAGGGCCCGCTGTTCCCGCCCGGCACAGACTGGATGTTCTCGGACACGAACTCGGCCGTCCTGGTCGGGATCCTCGCGCAAGCATCTGGCACGCCTGTCGCCGAGCTCATCCAGACCGGCATCCTCGATCCCCTCGGCATGCACGACACGACGGTCGCGCGTGACGGAAACTGGCCGCAGCCGGTGCTCCAGGGCTACGACGGCGAGCGCGGGGTCTGGGAGAACGTCACCCACTGGAATCCGTCGTGGGCGCATTTCGCTGGAGGCGTCGGCAGCAACGCCGAAGACGTCGCCACGTTCTTGGATGCGCTCGGCTCGGGCGAACTGCTGTCGCCCGAGTTCCACGACGTGCAGTTCGCCCCCACCATCGTCGGCATCGGCACGAACACTGCGGACAAGTATTGGGCGATGGGGTTCCTGGTCTTGAACGGCTGGGTGTTCATGAACCCGGGCATCCCGGGATACACCGGCGCCGGCGGTACGCTCCCGGACGAGGGATGGACGATGGTCATCTACACGACGCCTTCCCAGGCCACCGATCCGGCGAAGATGTCCGCGAGCGACATCTTCGCCCAATTCACGAAGGTCGTCTCGCCGGATCACTCGCTGCTGTAGGCGGCACTCGCCTACGCGCTGCGCTGAGAAGCGGTGCAGGTGCGAGCCGAACCAGTTGAAGACCACCTGCAGCACCATGTGTAGCTGGGCGAGCGACAAGCTGCCGTCCACATCGATGGTGCGCCAGATCTCCGGTTCAATGCCCACGATCGAGATGCGTAGGCGAAGGATGCTGCGTGAACGACGTGCCGGCACCCGTCAACGGTACCGGGAGCGCCTCACGCGCACCCTGCGGGGCGATCGAGGGGGTCGTAGCTAGTAGTGATAGCGAGCTTGCAGGATGGTGACGCACTGCTCGTCGGCAATATAGACGAGACGGTTGGTTTCATCGATCCTTCGTGACCACGCGCCGGCGAGGGCGTGCTTGAGGGGTTCGGGCTTCCCGATTCCCTCGAAAGGGTCATCTCGCAGGCAGTCGGCGATCAGCGCATTGATCCGTCTGAGCGTCTTGCGGTCCTGACCCTGCCAGTACAGGTAGTCTTCCCAGCCCTCGACCGTCCACGCCAGCTTCCGCTCACTCAAGAGTCGTGAAGCTCGTGCTCGGTGACCTCACCCGCTCGTGCCCGCTCCATAGCGCTCAGCAGCCGTCGCGCGTTCTCAGGGGAACGCAGGAGGTAGCTCGTCTCAACGAGGGAGTCGAACTCGTCCTTCGACATCAGAACAGCAGAACCCCGCTTCGACGTGATCTCGACCTCAGTGTGATCGAGGTTCACGCGCTCGATCAGCCCAAACAGGTCGCGCCGCGCCTCGCTCGTCGTGATAGCCATCATTCCTCCAAGTCGTACCAGATATGGTACCACTCTTGCGAGGCCATCGTCCCGCGAGCCGGTGCTGAGCGTGGGGTTCTCCGGAAATCTCTCCGGCTGACGGGCGGGCGCTTCGGGACTGCCGCGAAGACTTAGTCAACTCAACTGGTTCGAGCAAGAAGCCAACGGTGGGCCTCATACGGAGTGACTCACACTTCGTGGTGCAACGTCGCAGCGGATTCGTCCGCCGAGGTCTCCGCGGTGGCTCGACAAGAACATTCCTGTCGCGGTGCATCACCTCATGCCCAACGCGAGCAAGCCCCGTTCGCTGGCCGTGCCGCAACAACTTCGTGCACCGCCGCCCGGCTCACTGGCGGTGCGTCAACACCCAGGCCGCCGCGGCAGCGCGCGAGGGGACGCCGAGCTTCGTGCGGGCGTTGGCGACGTGCCGATGCACCGTGTGCGCGCTGAGCACGAGCCGGTCGGCGATCTGCGCATCGGTCAGGCCTTGGGCGACCAGCGTCAGCACTTCGCGTTCCCGAGCAGTGAGAGCGGCCGACGCGTTCGGGCGGGATGCGGCCCGTTGCGGCATCCCATCAAGGAAGCGTTCGATCGCCTCGACCACTGCAGAACTGTCGCCGAGCCAGGGAAAGTGGTCTTCGCCGTCCAGCTCGACGAAGGTCGCACCCGGCACGTTTTCGGCCACCTCGCGGCCGAGCGCGAACGGGATGGCACGATCGCCTCGCCGGTGAAGGACCAGCGTGGGTACACGCACACGGGAGAGGTGTGCGCTGGAATCCATCTCGTAGACCGCGCGCAGCGCCGCTGACGCCGTCTCCCGCGAGGCGGACCGTCGCTGGAACCGGGCGAACTCTTCACGGTCATCGGCCGTCGCGTTCGGGAGGAACACGTCCGCGAGAACGCGCGAACCGAGCCCCCAGTGTCCTTCGACGACGGACAGCATCAGCTCCCGCGCCGACGGAGAAGCGATGTCAGCGCCGCGAGAGAAGCTGCCGTAGAGGACCAGCCGGTCGACCCGTGCAGGATTCTCGGCCGCATAGGCCGAGGCCACCGCGCATCCGGCCGAGGCACCCATCACCGAGACGCGGGAAAGACCGATGCTCTCGATGAGACCGGCCAGAGCGGCGAGCTCGTCGTCGATGCTGGCCGGAGCGGGTCCGTCGCGATCGGACAGGCCGGTGCCGGGCCGGTCGTAGCGGATGACGGTGTGCCGGCGAGCCAGGTCGTTCACGAACTTCTGAAAGGCGCGATCCTCCCAGTTCAACGCCAGGTGGCTCGCCCACCATCCGCCGATCACGAGCGTCGGCCCCGATCCGACTGACGACCAAGCGACGGTACGGTCGCCGACCCGCGCGTGGTGCACCACCTGCTCGTGCGTGGTCATACCCGGATTCTAGGGCGGTCCGGGGAGAGAGCGGATGCTTCTCCCTGACGCTCCGTCGCCTCGCCAGACCGCTCTCCGACGCGGCATCCGCAGCCGTTCGCATGGCCCGATCCGGCCAGAGCGATTGGCCGATTCGAGCGATGAGCCGGAGGCTGCGGCGGCGGTTCGCTAGGGACATGAGAACCACGACCGACACCCTGCGTTTCGACGCTCGCTTCAACGGCCCACCTCGCAGCGTCAACGGGGGGTTTGCCTGCGGCGCGATCGCAGAGACCCTGGGTGGCACGGCGAGCGTCCGACTCATCCGCCCCGTGCCCCTCGAGGAGCCGCTTGAGGTCGGCGTCGACCTCGACGGGCAGTCCGCCGAAGTCACCGACTCGGGCCACCGACTCCTGTCGACGGCGACGAAGCTCGATCCCTTCACGATGATCCCTCCGATCAGACCTCGATTCGGCGATGCGGAGGAAGCACGCGCGGCGAGTCCGCTCCACGGTGCGCGCCACTTGCTGTCGAACTGCGTGGTGTGCGGCGCTCAGCGTCTCGATGGACTGGGCGTCACGCCGGGACCGCTGACAAAACCACCGCGACGTCCTCGCTGCCCCCTTCGTCCCCCACGAGCGTGACACCGCCGACGGCGTCGTGGATCCTGCCGCCGTATGGGGCGCGCTGGACTGTCCGAGCTACCCGGCGTCGTCGCTGCTCGATGGCCGCCTCGGTCTTCTCGGCACCATGACGGCGCACCGCAACCGCGATGTGTTCCTCGGGGAGCGACTCGTCGTCGTCGGGTGGACCGTCCAGCGCCACGGTCGAGCGACCGACACGGCCAGCGCGCTCCTGGACGAGAACGGTGACGTGGTCGCCTCCGCTCGCGCCGTCTGGATCGAGCTCAGGCACCAGTGGCTCGCACGGCTCGTCAGCCGACTCGGCTGACCGACACCACCACACGGAGGACAACATGACCGATCAGCAGGAACACACCGGCGCAACGGGAGCGCGCAGCGCCTCGGCAGCACCGTCGCATGCCGACGCCCGGCCGCATCATGCGGCGCCCACGTTCGAGGTTGCGGGCAGCCGATTCACCGCCGGAATCTACGACGCGTTCCTCGCCCTCGGCGAGCGCCGCGGCATGCGGGCCACGCGCCGCGGCCTGATCGGTGGCGCGCGCGGGCGGGTCCTCGAGATCGGCGCCGGCACCGGGCTGAACCTGAGCCACTATCCCGACGCGATCGACGAGTTGGTTCTTATGGAACCATCCGCGCCGATGGCAGACCGGCTCGAAGCGCGACGCGCGAAGCTCGGTCGCCGCGCACACATCGTCGCCGCCCCGGCCGAGGCCCTCCCCTTCGACGACGGCTCGTTCGACACCGTGGTCTCGACACTGGTCTTGTGCACGGTCCGTGATCCCGACGCCGCTCTGGCGGAGGTGCGGCGCGTGCTTCGGCCAGGCGGCCGTCTCTTGTTCTGCGAGCACGTCCGCTCCGACACCCCACGCCTATCGCGATGGCAGGACCGTCTCGCAGACGCGTGGGCCGCAGTCGCCGACGGTTGCCGCTGCAACCGCGAGACGCTCGAGACGATCTCGTCCCACATGCGGGTCACGACTGTCGATCGCCTCATCTGGCGCGGGATGCCGCACCTCGTGCATCCGGTGATCGTCGGCGAAGCGGTGGTTTGACGTGACCCGGAACACCGGTGGCGGCATCCCTCGCCGAGAACACCACGACGTCGTCCCGAGCGGTGCGCCCGAGATCCGGGCGGTCACCTTCCACCACCAGGGCCGATGAGTCCGCCGCATCGTCAGGGCTCAGGCCGGTGCCGACGTTCTCCCCGCGTCGCGCCGGTACGTGCTCGACGCGCTGCTCGTCGATGCTGCCGTCCAGGCCGGCGAGCAACTGATCCCGGACACCGCCAAGATAGATGGGCGGCGCTGGCTCGCCTTGTAGCGCAGCCCTACGCCGCCACAGAGTTCGGCGCTGGTCTTCGCTGTTAATTGCCCTCAAACGGAGCCATTTGCCCCTGGAGGGACTGAATCCGAATCGGCGCGTTTTCGAGCAGCAGCCGGCCTCCGCGCAACGCCAGCGACGCTTGTTGGAGTCCGGCATTGTCGAACATGCAAACACCTAGCCGCGATCGCATGCGGGCACAGAGCGGGCAAAAACGCGATTCTCGTGTGGTCTGACCACAGAAGAAATCCCTGGTCAGAGGCAAAAAAAGACTGTGCCCCTGGAGGGACTCGAACCCCCAACCGTTTCCTTAGGACGGAACTGCTCTTCCATTGAGCTACAGAGGCTGGCGGCATCCAGTCTATCGATGCGTCCGCCGGACGCCCGTCAGGTCGCAGACGGGTCGATCGCGATCACGACCTTGCCGAGCGCGCGCCCTTCGCCGACGTAGGCGAGCGCCTCGGGCACCTGCTCGAGAGGAAAGACGCGGTCGATGTGGATGCGCACCGAGCCGTCGGCGCAGCACTCGGCGAGCTGCTCGAACTGCTCCGGCCCCTGCTTGACCGCAAGAAGGAACAGATGCCTTCCGGTCAGGGCTCCGATCAGCGCCCCGATCGTCACGACCCGCAGCAGTGCACGCATCGTCCCGCCGACGATGCAGATAGGTGCCGCCCGGTGCGAGCGCACGGCGATAGGCGAACACCGAGCGCCGGGCGACGAGGTCGATGATGAGGTCGTAGGGCCCGGTTCGGGTGAAGTCATCGACGCGGTAGTCGATGACCTCGTTCGCACCGAGCGATCGCATGAAGTCGAGCTTTCCGGCGTTGTCCACGCCGGTGACATGGATGCCGGCTGCCGCGGCGAGCTGCAGGGCGAACGCCCCCGTTCCGCCGCCGGCGCCGTTGATCAGCATCCGCCGACCGGGCTTCGCCCGCGCCACCGCCTGCACGGCGATCGCGCCCGACTGCGGCAGGGTCGACGCCTGGGCGAACGACAGCTGCGCGGGCTTGTGCGCGAGCGCGCGCTCGGGTGCGACCGCGTACTCGGCGAAGCCGCCCACCATCGACAGGATGTCGCCGTAGACCTCGTCGCCCGGCCGGAATCTCGTGACACCCGCGCCGACCGACGCGACGACTCCCGCGATGTCGGATCCGAGGATCTTCCGGGACGGCCGGAAGAGCCCGCCGAAGCGTGCGTACGCGGGCGATCCGTGCAGACCCTCCCAGTCGCTGAGGTTCACCGAGGTCGCGACGACCCGCACGAGCACCTGCCCCGCACGCGGCGACGGCACGGCGACGTCTTCGAGGCGCATCACCTCGGGGCCGCCGTAGCGGTCGCGGACGACGGCCTTCATGCGCGCACGAGGTGTGGCGTGATGCTCATTCCGTCGAGTATGGCCCGATGCTCAGCGGAAGTCCCGGGACCGATGGTCGACACCGACCCGCAGGTCTTCGAACCGATCGGCGAGGAGGTTCGTCACTCCCTCGACGGAGCGCTCCAGCATCCCCCTCACGATGAGGGCGGGTGCATCGCGCACGACGCGTCGGTACCTGTTCCACACCCCGATCGAGCAGATCACGTTGACCAGGCCGTGCTCGTCCTCGAGGTTCAGGAACGTGATCCCGGATGCCGTCGCCGGCCGTTGCCGGTGGGTCACAAGGCCCGCGACCTCCACGCGACGCTCGGACTCGTGGGAGCGCATCTCATTCGAGGTGAGGACGCCCCGAGCATCCAGCCCGGCGCGGTAGTGCGTCATCGGGTGGTCGTCGGTGGAGATGCCCGTCGCCCACAGGTCGCTCGCGAGCCGCTCGTAGCTCGTCGGATCGGTGAACAGCGGCGGCTGCACCGAGATCACCGAATCGGGCAGGAACTCCACGCGATCCAGGGCGGCCGAGCCGGCGAGCCAGATCGCCTCGCGGGTGCTGAGCCCGAGGCACTCGAACGCCCCCGCGGTCGCGAGCGCCTCGAGCTGCGCCTGCGTGACACCGGCACGTCGCACGAGGTCGCGAAGGTCGCGGTACGCGCCCCTGCTCTCGCGCTCGGCGACGATGCGATCGGCGACCGTCTCGCCGATGCCCTTGACCGCGGCCAGCCCCAGTCGAACGGCGAATCCCCCGTCGCGACGGTGAGCCGCGGACTCGTCGGGGGCGGTGATGTCGAAGTGTCCGACCGGCGGCTGGATGCGGTGGGCGCAGGAGTCGAGGCCGGTGGCGTTTCGTCTCGCCTTCGGCTCGCTCAACGACCGGGAGTCTTCGGTCGCGGAGCGCCGCCTCGTCTCGCTCTCGCGTTCGCTCGCTCAGCTGCGACTCGCGTCGCTCAACGACCGGGGTCACCGGCTCGAGCACCGCCTGGGCGCCGGAGCGCAGCAGGTCGGGCCGACGCACCTCGACACCGTGCCGGCGGGCGTCGCCGGTGAGGGTCGCAGGCGAGTAGAAGCCCATCGGCTGGGCGCGCAGCAGTCCCGCGAGGAACGCGGCGGGATAGTGCAGCTTGATCCACGAGCTCGCGTAGACGAGCAGCCCGAACGAGAGCGAGTGCGACTCGGCGAAGCCGAAGTTCGCGAACGCCTGGATCCGCGCGTAGATGTCATCCGCCGCCTCCCCGACCAGATCGTTGCGTCGCCATCCCCTCGTAGAGCTTCTCCTTCAGCGACTCGATCCGCTCGATGCCGCGCTTGGAACCCATCGCGCGACGCAGGAGATCGGCATCCTCCCCCGAGCACTCGCCCACGGCCATCGCCATCTGCATCAGCTGCTCCTGGAACACCGGGATGCCGAGCGTGCGCTCGAGCACGGGCTCGAGCTTGGGGTGCGGGTAGGTGACCTCTTCGTAGCCGAGCTTGCGCCGCACGAACGGATGCACCGCACCGCCCTGGATGGGTCCGGGGCGGATGAGGGCGATCTCGATCACGAGGTCGTAGAACCGCCGCGGCTGCAGGCGCGGCAGCAGTCCCATCTGCGCACGGGACTCGACCTGGAACACCCCGATCGAGTCGGCGCGGCACAGCATGTCGTAGACCGCCTTCTCCTCCTTCGGGATGGTCGCGAGCTCCCAGCGCTCCCCCGTCGCCGCGTCGATGAGGTCGAAGCAGTACTGCAGGGCTGCCAGCATCCCGAGCCCGAGCAGGTCGAACTTCACGAGCCCCATCCAGGCCGCGTCGTCCTTGTCCCACTGGATCACCGTGCGGTTCTCCATGCGCGCGTGCTCGATCGGCACGACCTCGCCGACCGGGCGATCGGTCAGCACCATCCCGCCGGAGTGGATGCCGAGATGCCGGGGCGCCTTCAACAGCTCCGACGCGTACTCGATCACCTGGTCGGGGATGTCGTGCTCGGGACCGGTCGAAAGCGTCGCACCCCACTGCTCCACCTGCTTCGACCAGGCATCCTGCTGCCCGGGCGAGTGTCCGAGCGCCTTCGCCATGTCGCGCACGGCGTTCTTCGGCCGGTACTGGATGACGTTCGCGACCTGCGCCGCCCGCTCACGCCCGTACTGCCCGTACACCCACTGGATGATCTCCTCCCGGCGGTCGGAGTCGAAGTCGACGTCGATGTCGGGCTCCTCGTCGCGCAGGCTCGAAAGGAACCGCTCGAACGGCAGCCCGTAGGCGATCGAGTCGACCGCCGTGATGTCGAGCAGGTAGCAGACGGCGCTGTTGGCGGCCGATCCGCGACCCTGACACAGGATGCCGCGGCGCCGCGCCTCCTGCACGATGCCGTGCACGATCAGGAAGTAGCCGGGGAAGTCCTTCAGCTCGATGACCCCGAGCTCCTTCTCGATGCGGATGCGGTCGTCGTCGGTCAGGTCGGGGTACTTGCGCGGCACCGCCTCCCACACGAGGTGCCGCAGCCACGACATCGGCGTGTGCCCGGGCGGGACCTTCTGCTTGGGAAGCGCGGGCTTGGCTCGCCGCAGCGGGAAGGCCAGCTCGTCGGCGAGCGCCACCGTGCGCGCGACGGCACCGGGATAGCGCGCGAAGCGCTCCTGCATCTCGGCGCCCGAGCGCAGGTGCGCGCCGGCATGGGCGGGCAGCCACCCGTCGAGCTCGTCCAGGCCGCGGTTGGAGCGCACGGCTGCGACCGCCGCGGCCAGCTGCTGACGCTGCGGCACGGCGTAGTGCACGTTGTTGCTGGCGAGCACCGACAGCCCCCGCTCGGCGGCCATCCCCGCCAGCAGGTCGTTGTCGCGCGTGTCGAGCGGACTCCCGTGGTCGATCAGCTCGACGTGCACCGAATCCCGCCCGAAGAGGTGCACGAGACGATCGAGCTCGGATGCCGCGGCATCCGCCCCGCCGTCTGCGAGTGCGCGCCGGACGGCTCCCTTGCGGCATCCGGTCAGGATCGCCCAGTGCCCGTCGCCCGACCGCCCGCCCCCCGCCTGGGCGGCGAGCTCCTCGAGGTCGTAGACGGGGCGCCCCTTCTCGGCGCCGTTCAGCTGTGCGTGCGTGATGGCGGCGGCCAGGCGGTGGTAGCCCTCCTCCCCTCGGGCGAGGACGAGCAGGTGCGAGCCCGCGGGATCGGGCTCGCCGTTCTGCGGCTTCGGCAGCTCGAGCGAGAGCTCCGCACCGAACACCGTCTTCACCTGGAGGGATTCGGCCGCCTCGGCGAAGCGCACGATGCCGTAGAACCCGTCGTGATCGGTGATCGCGAGGGCGTGCAGGCCCAGCCTCTCCGCCTCCTCGGCGAGCTCCTCGGGTGAGGAGGCCCCGTCCAGGAACGAGAACGACGAGTGGGCGTGCAGCTCCGCGTAGGGAACCGCGTCGCCGGGCCGGGGAATCGCCTGCGACACGTAGGGGCCGCGCTTGCGCGACCACGCCGGGCTGTCGCCGCCGTCGGCGTGCACGGGAACGTTGCCCGGCCGACGCCGGTCGCTGAGCAGCCGCTCCATCTCCGACCAGGGAACGGACGGGTTGTGGAAGCCCATCAGTCGGCTCCCTTGCGTTTCGTCTCGCTCGCGGTTCCTGAGCGACCGGCGTCTCGCTTCGCTCGCTCAACGACCGAGCGAGTCAGGCGTTTCGTCTCGCTCGCTCGCTCAACGACCGGTGCTACTCGGTCGTTGAGCGAGCGAAGGCGAGACGAAACGAAACGCCCGATAGACGCTCAGTCATAGCGCGCCTCCGCGGTCCAGCCGTCGTCTTCGCAGACCAGCAGCCACGCCGTCTGGTCGGCATCGACGACCTGGAACCGGTGCGCACGGCGGGAGCGCGCGGCATCCCATCCTCTTTCGATGACCGGCCACGGACCCGCCCACGCCTCGATCCCCCGCCGGCGCCCGCTCTCGGTGAGCACCGCAGGCGCCTCGGTGATCCGTCCGCGTGCGTCGACGCCCACGGCGCTTCCTCCTTCGGCGGTCACCTCCACCGGCACGGGTTCGGCGAAGACCGTCGACGGCAGCGGATCGGGCAGGCTCCCCGGCCAGGGGCGCGCGCGCTCCTTCGCGACGACGACCCGGTCTCCCCACGGCACGAGCACCTGCCGCTCGGCGAGCCACCGCCCTCCGCCGATCGCGGGAGTCAGCACCCCGCGATGACCGAGCATCGCCTGCACGCGAGAGAGCGCATGGTGCACGCGCTCGTCGGTGCCGGCCCCGAAGATCGCGGGGGCGTGGTGGGATGCCGCATCCACCGCCGCGGGCTCGATCCGCACTCGCGCGACACCGCTGCTCCACAGTCCCTTTTCACTCTCCCCGCCTCCGAGCCCACCGACCTCCTCCCCCAGCTGCCACCGCACCCGGTCCACGACCGCAGCCGAATCGAACGACCCCGGATGCAGCCAGACGCGCTCGCTGCGCTCGCCCCGGTCGCCGAAGAGCTGCACCCTCAGCTCGGTGCAGACCAGATCGACGGCCCCGAGCCCGCTGATGAACGCGTCGGCGGTCAGCCTCATGCCGAAGGCGACCTGCTCGGCGATCTCCAGCGGAGGCTCGAACACGACCTCGCGGTGAAGCTCGGGCGGCGGCACCCGCGGGTCGACGGGTCGTGAATCGCGCCCTGCCGACAGCGCGTGCAGACGGATGCCGCGTTCTCCGAACCTCTCGCGCACGCGATCCGCCTCCATCGCCGCGAACTCTCCGAGCGTCTGAACGCCGAGCCGCGCAAGGAGACCTGCGAGCTCCGGATCCTCCAGGGACGCGATCGGAAGCGGCGCGAGGAAGCCCGCCGCGCCGCCGGAGGGCACGAGGAACACCGGCTCCGCCGTGGTCGCTCCGATCCGCGCCGCCTGCTCCGCCGTGAACGGCCCGTCCGCGATGCCTGCCCGCACCCCCTCGAGCCCGAGCTCGCGGAGCGTGCCGAGCAGTACGCGCGCCGCCTCCGCCTCTCCTCCGTAGTACCGGGCAGGGCCGCGGGCGCGGAGAGCGCAGAGCCCCGGTCGCACGATCTGAACCCCGGGCGCACGCTCCTCGATGCCGGCGACGATGGGGGCGAAGACACGGTGATCGCGCACCGCGTCGGCTGCAACCACCTTCAGCGTCGGGCACCGTGCCTGGGCGTCGCGACGGCGCTGACCGCGTCGCACCCCTTCGGCCCTCGCCGACGCCGAGCACGCCACGACCGCGTTGCTCTCCATCACCGCGATCGGCAGCGAGGCATCCAGCGGCTCGCGCAGGGAGCCGTCGCGAGTCAGCGCTGTGACCGGCCAGTCCGGAAACCACAGCACGAGACTGCGCACCGGCGCGTCCACGCGCATCTCACCCCACCGCCTCGAGCGGCACGTAGGCGACGGGCTGAGGCGGGCGCGTCGAGACCAGTGCACCGTCGATCGCGGGCAGCAGCACCCGCCCGCGACGCGGAACGGGCGTGCGTCTGCTCGTCACGGTCACCGTCAGCTCGCGGCCGGCGAGATACCCATGGCCGTGGCCCAGGCCCGTCCAGCCCGGGTCGGCGACGCCGATGGAAGCCTCGGCCTGCGCCCATGGCCCCTGCACGAGGAGCACCGCGCCGCGGTCGCGCAATCGTGCCGCAAGGCGCGAGACATCGCCATCGGATGCCCGCCCTCCGGGTCGCACGGCGACCACAGGGAGCACCTCGGCGATCGTCGCCGTCACGGCCAGCCAGCGGGAACCGGGATCCGGGATCAGCACGAGCCGGGAGAGGTCGACCCCCAGCCGCTCCGCCGCTTCGGCGCCGAGCTGCGGAACGCCCACCACACCGCACCACGACCCCGCCTGCGAGGCGGCGGCCAGCAGTGCGGACAGGAGCGATGCCGACGGAGCGATCGAATACGCGGAGCCGGGGCGAAGGCCCCCTCCCGGCAGAAGCGACGCGAGAGCGGGAAGCACCGGCAGCACGGGGGCGTCGAGTCGTCGCCCCTGCACCCGCTCGAGCTGAGCGCGGAGGCGGACCACATCGCCCTCTGGATGCACCTCGCTCTGCACAGCTGCCCTCACTCCCACAGGCTAGAACAGATGTTCTAGTGCGTCAATGCCATGAGGTACGTTATCGCCGCCTTCCGACATCGAAAGCGGCTCATCCGTGCATTATGTTCGATTCTCGCCGATCAGCTCGGCCGTGGTCGAGATCTCCGCGAATCCGCCCGCCTGCAGGTCGAGAGCGGTCGTCGCCATCAGCTCGGATGCCGTGCGGGTCACGATACCCAGGCCCGCGACATCCGCCTTCAGGTCGAACGTGCGCGTCGCATCCAGCGCGACCGTCACCTCGTAGCCGAGGTTGCCCGCCATGCGCGCGGTGGTCTCCACGCACATGTTGGTCTGGATGCCGCAGATCACGAGCTCGCGGATAGCCCGCTCGTCGAGCCATGCCTGCAGGTCGGGGTCGCCGTAGAACGCGGAGTTGACGTTCTTGGTCACGAACAGGGCCGGGTCGACAGCGGCGACAGCATCCACCAGCTCGTTGCCGGAGTTGTCGGGGTGCAGCGGCGAATGCGGCGACGTCGAATCGTGACGCACGACCACGATCGGATCCCCCGAATCCGACCACGCGCCGACCAGCGCCGCGACGTTGCGCTCGCAGTCCGGATTGGTCGTGGCGCCCCAGTAGTCCAGGTCGTCGAAAGCGCGCTGCATGTCGATCACGATGAGAGCTCGGGTCATGCAACCCATCCCATCACGCCCGCACAGGTCGCGGTACGGGTGGCGGCAGACGCCACCCCCGTCACCGCCGCGGACCCGCCAGAGCGAATTGCCCGGTCATCGGACGCTCGAGCGATACCTGGGTCGATGGCGTCACTTCACGACGCCTGCGGATCGGTGGCATCGACCCGAGCGCGATGCCGCCCAGCACGAGGGCGAGTCCGACACCCTGCGCGAGGCCGAACGCCTCGCCCGCGAGCGCGACGCCCAGTACGACCCCGGTGACCGGGTTGAGGAGGCCGACGACCCCGACCACACCGGCGGGCAGGCGACGCAGTCCGGTGAACCACGCGACGTACGCGACCGCGGTGGCGATCACCGTGAGGTACGCGAAGCCCAGAGCGGAGGACGGCGTGAGCGCGGGCGGCGCCCCCTCGACGAGGAGTGCGACCGGGATGAGAAGCACCGAGCCGCCGACGAGCTGCCACGACGACATCGTGATCGCGGGGATGTCGGAGCCCCAGCGCGCCGTGAGGATGTAGCCGAACGACGACGCGACCATCGCACCGAGGGATGCCGCGACTCCCCACAGGTCGACCGGTCCGCCGCCGAAGCCGAGCATGACCGCGACTCCGACAAGGCCGACAAGAGCGCCGAGCACGGCGATCATCCGCGGGCGCTGGCGCAGCATGGCCCACGCGAACAGGATCATGACGAGCGCGGACGTCGACATCAGCGTCGCCGCGAGACTCGAGGGCAGGCGCTGGCCGGCGATGTAGATGAGGACGAAGAACCCGCCCACGTTGAGCGCGCCCAGCACGAGCGAGCGCCACCACCAGTGCCCGGTCGGCAGTCGCCGCGAGATCAGGAGCAGGATGAGCCCGGCGGGCAGCGCGCGCAGCAGACCGCCCCACAGCGGCGAGTCCGCCGGAAGGAGCTCGCGGGTGACGACATAGCTGCTTCCCCAGGCGATCGGGGCGATGGCAGTGACAAGCATCCAACCGATGCGGGATGATTTATCTTCCACGGAAGACAGTTTACCTTACCGGCAAGATAATATCGCACACATGGATGCCTCTCCCGACCGCGTCGCTCGGATCCAGGCTGAATGGCGCCGCGAGCGCCCCGAACTCGACACGTCACCGCAGGGGGTGATCGGCCGGCTGCACCGCGTCGCCGCGCTGCTGACCGAGGAGCTGGTGGCGGTGTACGACCGGTACGGCCTGAACGAGGGCGACTTCGACGTCCTCGCGACGCTGCGCCGCTCCGGTGCTCCCTACGCCCGCGCCGCGGGCGAGCTCGCCGACCACACCATGATCACGACGGGCGGCCTGACCAAGCGCGTCGACCGGCTGGTGGCGAAGGGGCTCGTCGAACGACGGCCCGGCTCAGCCGACGCGCGCCAGCGCATCGTCGGCCTGACCCCGATGGGGCTCGAGACGATCGATGCGGCCTTCACGGCGCACATGGAGAACGAGCATCGGCTCATCGACGAGATCGGCCGCGCGGACGCGGCGCGACTCGAACTGCTCCTGGAGCGGTGGCTTCGCGTCCTCGGCGACGACTGAGCGGGGCTCTACGCGGCGAGGGCGAGGTACGGCTCCCAGCACGGATCCGTGCGGTCGGTGCCCCGCACGGTCCACTGCACGCCGCGGGGCGGACGCGGCGTGATGCGCAGGTCCCACCTCATCTCCTGAGGCGTGCGATCGCCCTTCATGTTGTTGCAGAGCAGGCAGCACGCGACGAGGTTCTCCCACGAGTCCGCTCCGCCGCGCGAGCGCGGCAGGATGTGGTCGATGGTCGAGGCCGCCTTGCCGCAGTATCCGCACCGGTGCACATCGCGGCGCAGCACTCCGCGTCTGGTCACCGGGATGTGGCGGCCTCCCGGGGACGCGCACATAGCGTGTCAGCAGGATGACCGCGGGGCGTTCGTACGACGCTCGCGCAGCCCAGACGGGTTCGCCGTCGACATGTTCGACGACAACGGCCTTCTCGTTCAGCACGAGCACGATGGCCCGCTTGAACGACACGACGGCGAGCGGCTCATAGCCCGCATTGAGCACCAGAGTGCGCATTCCTCATCCTCTCGAACGGCCGGGACGGCTTCCCGGTGATTCGACCTATGCGACGATTCGAGGTGCGCAGGGGCATGAAAAAAGGCGTTGTCTTACAGACAACGCCTCGGCGCCACGGCAATGCCGCGGCATCCGCTCGTGTGATGCCGAAGAACGAGACGTCCGAGCGCGTCCATGGTTCGGATGCGTGGTGTGTCGCTCATCAGCTCCCCTCCGCTTCTTTCAGCGTCGGGTTTCAGGGTAACGCACGCGCGCCGCACCAGGGTCGCAGACGGCGATGAACGACGCGGGGCGTGTCGGCGAACGAACGCCGCACAGCCCCGCGTCGGACGGAATCGGGTCAGGCTTCGACGAGCTCAGGCTTCGACGGCTCAGGCTTCGACGAGCTCAGCCGGCGTTGGCCTGCAGCCACGCCCACGGGTCGACGACGCCGCCGTTGATGTGCACCTCGAAGTGGAGGTGGTTGGCCGTGGAGCTGCCGGTGCTGCCGACGAGGCCGATGAGCTGGCCGGCTTCGACGTACTGGCCGGCCGACACCTGACGCGAGCCGTAGGTCATGTGGCCGTACAGCGTGTTGACCTGCTGCCCGCCGATGACGTGATCGATGGTGACGGCCACGCCGTAACCGCCGTAGCTCTCCTGCGAGACGCTGACGACGCCTGCGGCGGCGGCGTAGATCGGGGTGCCGCCGTCGGCGAGGAGGTCGACTCCCTGGTGGTAGCCGGAGTCCCAGAGTCCTCGTCCGAGGGTGAAGTTCAGGATCGGCCAGCGGACTTCGCCGCTGCCGGGAGAGACGAGCGCGATGTTGACGGGGAGGCCGGCGGAGACGGTGGTCGTCAGTCGCGCGCGGGCTGCGGCCGCAGCGGCAGCGGCCTCTTCGGCCTTCTTCTGGTCGATCTCCGCCTGCGTCGTGGCCGCGTAGCTCTCGCGTGCGAGCTCTGTGTTGGAGGAATCGGAGGCCACGACCAGCGACTGGGCATCGTCGGCGGCGACCTGCTGGAGGGTCACGGCGTCCTCGGTCGGTCGCCAGGCGCCATAGGCGGGAAGGGCGACCGTGGCGATGAGGCCGGCGACCATGCTGAGGATCACGAGACTCCGCAGCGGCTTGGACTTGCGCTTGGGTGCGCGGGACGCGGGTGCCGTGCGAGCGGGACGCTGCTTCTTCGGGCGGGGCGCGACAGCGGTCTTGGTCCGCGGTGAAGCGGTGCTTCGTCCGCGAGCGCGGCGCGTAAGACTCGTCTCTGCGCTCTGGGGCTCGGTCGCGGGCGAATTTATGTCTTCAGCCAATAGGTCCTCCGGCGCCTCTGCGCCGGGGGGCGCTGCTCGTCGGCATTCGGTGTCGGGGCACGGTATGCGGGCTTGACCACGCGGACGACGAGCCGGGGAGGCAATCCGTGTGGGGTCCGACGGCGGGCTTCTCGCCTGTGGACACTTTCACGCTACCCGAAGGTAACGAATAAGTCACGCTGGGCACCTGGCAGATCGCCTGGGCGTGTCGCGCCGGATGCCGCAGGGCGCAGCATCCGAGCGTCCGAAAACGGCGTCGAACCCGGGGTGGATCAACGGGGGTCGTCGACGAGGAAGATGTGGGAGGCGACCTCGACGGGCAGTTCCAGACCCTCGTCGTTGCCGTCCATCTGAACGAGCACGTAGCCCTCGCTGTAGCGGTAGTCACCCGAGGCGCCCGGCATCACGCCGGCGCCCTTGAGCTGCTGGAGCAGCTCGGGGTCGACCTGCACGGGCTCGGCGAGCCGGCGCACCGTGCCGGTGATCGGGCCGCCCGCCTCGTTGAGGCGCCGCACGAGACCGACGACGCCCTGCTCGAAGTTCTTCGCCGGCATGTCGCCGAGCTGGTCGAGGCCGGGGATCGGGTTGCCGTACGGCGATTCGGTGGGGTGCCCGAGCAGTTCGACCAGGCGACGCTCGACCTGCTCGCTCATGACGTGCTCCCATCGGCAGGCCTCTTCGTGCACGTAGGCCCAGTCGAGTCCGATCACGTCGGACAGCAGCCGCTCGGCGAGCCGGTGCTTGCGCATCACGTCGACGGCCTTCTGCCGGCCGCTGTCGGTGAGTTCGAGCGTGCGGTCGTCGGAGACGACGACGAGTCCGTCGCGCTCCATGCGGCCGACAGTCTGCGAAACCGTCGGGCCCGAGTGACCGAGCCGCTCGGAGATGCGCGCGCGCAGCGGAACGATGTTCTCCTCCTCGAGTTCGAGGATCGTGCGCAAGTACATCTCTGTCGTGTCGATCAGGTCGGTCATTGTGCCTCGCAGACGCGGTTTCATTGCCAGGCCAGCCTATCCAATCCTGCCGACCCGGGCCGCGCGCGCGGCGGCTCGGAGCGACCCTCGCGAAGGCGGCGGGGGCGGCATCCGCGCACGGTGTGTTCGGGCACCACGATCACCGCTCGGCGACACTGTTGGAGCGCGCCGGAGCGACGACCGATGGACGGCTACTTGCGGTGGGTGACTTCGCTCACGTCGTTGCCGGCACGATGTTCGACCTTCGCCTTCTTGTCGGCACGCTTCTCCTTGAGGGTGCGCGACGCGGCGGTCTTGCTCGACGATTTCTTCGGGGACTTGTCTGACACGATGACGCCCTCTGTTCGGGAGCCCGACCGGGCCCCGTGCCGCAACCCTAGCCCCGGCAGCCGCGAACCGGCTGTCAAGTCTGAGGCGGGCGCATCCCGGCGATCCCCGCCGCTTCACGGAAGGTCACACCGACCGGGTGGCTCCGTGCCCTCGACCATAGAATCGAGGAATGCCCCACCTCGTGATTCCGAGTGATCTCCTGCCCGCCGACGGACGGTTCGGCTGCGGCCCGTCGAAGGTGCGCGGCGCGCAGCTGGAGGCACTGGTCACCCGCGGCGCGGGGCTGCTGGGCACCTCTCACCGCCAGGCGCCGGTGAAGAACCTCGTCGGCGACGTGCGCTCGCACCTGGCCGAGCTGTTCCGCGTTCCCGACGGCTACGAGGTGATCGTCGGCAACGGCGGCTCGACGGCGTTCTGGGATGCCGCGGCCTTCGGCCTGATCGAGAACCGCAGCCAGAACCTGGTGTTCGGCGAGTTCGGCGGCAAGTTCGCCGCAGCCGCCAAGGCCCCGTGGCTGGAGGCGCCGGACGTCCGCGACGCGCGCCGCCGGCACCCGCACGTCGGCCGAGCGCGTCGACGGCGTCGACGTGTACGCATGGCCGCACAACGAGACCTCGACGGGCGTGTCGGCTCCGATCGCCCGCGTCACCGGCGACGACGGCGCCCTGACCGTCATCGACGCCACGAGCGCGGCGGGCGGCATCGACTTCGAGGTCGGCGAGACGGACGTCTACTACTTCGCCCCGCAGAAGAACCTCGGCTCGGACGGCGGCCTGTGGTTCGCGATCGTCTCGCCGGCGGCGATCGAGCGGATCGAGCGGGTGGCGGCATCCGGTCGGTACATCCCGGAGTTCCTGAGCCTGAAGAACGCCGTCGACAACTCGCGGCTCAACCAGACCCTCAACACCCCCGCGCTCACGACGCTGTTCCTGCTCGACGATCAGCTGCAGTGGATCCTCGGCAACGGCGGCCTCGCGTGGGCCGACGCCCGCACCCGCGAGTCGTCGGGCGCGCTGTACGACTGGGCCGAGGCGTCGGCGGTCGCGACCCCGTTCGTCGTGGACCCCGCCGACCGCTCCCCCGTGGTCGTGACGATCGACTTCGACGACACGGTGGATGCCGCGGCCATCGCCGCGACCCTGCGCGCGAACGGCATCGTCGACACCGAGCCCTACCGCAAGCTCGGGCGCAACCAGCTGCGCGTCGCGACGTTCGTCTCGATCGAACCCGACGATGTGCGCCAGCTCATCCGCAGCATCGACTACACGCTCGAGAACCTCTGAGTCGGCTGCTTCGCGACCGCGCTGATCGGATGCGGTCAGGAGTCGGAGTCTTCGTCGTCCAGGTCGTCGTCGTCCGAGTCCTCGTCGTTCAGGTCGTCCTCGTCATCCGAGTCGTCGTCCTCGTCGCCTTCGTCATCCGAGTCGTCATCCGAGTCGTCCTCGTCGCCCTCGTCATCCGAGTCGTCCTCGTCGACGTCGTCGTCGTCATCCGAGTCGTCCTCGTGATCCGTGTCGTCCTCGTCATCCGAGTCGTCATCGTCCGACTCATCCTCGTCGTCACCGGCATCCGCGTCGTCGGAGAGTTCGTCGATGTCGACGCCGTCCACGTCGCCCGAGTGCAGGATGGGCGATCCGTCGTCGTCGAAGTCCGAGGCATCCAGGTCGTCGACATCGTCGAGATCCTCGTCATCCTCGCCCGTCACCAGGTCGTCGGTCGCGAGCCCCTCGGCGGCGAGCGCGGCCTGCGTCGCCTGGTACTCCGCGAGGCGCTCCGCCCACGGGAGCCAGTCCGGCGCGATGAGAGCACCGTCGCCGGGAATCAGCTCGACTTCCAGCACCGTGGGTGCGGCGTCTTCGACCTGCGCGAGGCTGACCGTCCAGAACCAACCGGGATACCCCGACAGCCGGTTCTGGAACCGCAGCGTCAGTACTCCGTCGTCATGGACCGTCGACTCAGCGGGATCGCCGATCGTGGCGGCCGGCGTGATCTCGCGCAGCGCGGCGAGCGCGAGTTCCCGTGCAGCCGACTCGTCGATCGGCTCACGCGTCGAAGTCATCCGCCACCTTGCGGAGCACGGCCGCGACCTTCTTGCCGTGGGCACCGCTCGGATAGCGACCGCGGCGGAGGTCTCCGCCGATGCCGTCGAGCAGCTTCACGAGGTCTTCGACGATGATCGCCATGTCGTCGGCCGGCTTGCGCTGCGCCTTCGAGAGGCTCGGGGGCGCCTCGAGGACGCGGACGGACAGCGCCTGCAGACCCTTCTTGCCGTCGGCGACGCCGAACTCGAGCCGTGCGCCTGCCTTCAGGGTTGTGATGCCGGCGGGCAGGGCCGTGGCGTGCAGGAAGACGTCCTGGCCGTCATCGGACGCGATGAAGCCGAACCCCTTCTCCTCGTCGTAGAACCTGACCTTGCCGGTGGGCATGGAAAACCTCACTGTGTCGTGCCGATGTGACGGGCGTGGTGAAACAGGGACCGATCGACCCCGGCCACAAGCCTACGCCACAGCCGACACCCGATAGGCTGAGCGGAATGAGCACGAGCACCCCCGGCGGAGACGTCCCGATCCGCCGCCTCGACCGCATCCTGGCGTATATGTCGCTTGGCCTGGCGGTCGTCTCGATCGGGTGCTTCTTCGCCGTGATCATCGCCCGGTCGGCGGGTGTCACCGACTTCACCCAGGGCGTCTGGCCCCTGGTCGCTGTTCTTCCTCTCATCGCTCTTCCCGTCGCGTTTCTCATGATCGTGGCGTTGCTGATCATGACTTTCGTGCGAAGGGCGCGAGCCAACCGAGGGGGCTGAATGGTCTCCGATGAGCGGGCCCTCGCCGTGCGGCTGGCGTCCACGGAGGACGACGCTCTGGCTCGCACGTTCGCCGAGCGCGGGGTCTCACCCGCAGCGCTGTGGCACGACTTCTTCGACGCCGCCGCCGGAATGCTCGATCCTGCCTCCGTCGAGCGTGCGGTCGCACGCCTCCCCCGCACAGCGCTCGTCTCCCTCGCCGCCTCGCTCAACGGCTCGGTCGTCGATTCGGCCGAGGTCGGGGTGCTCCGCCCGCTGGCCCTCGTCGCAGAGGACGGCGCGCCCTACGCCGCCGTCGCCGCGCGGGTGCGCGCCCTCGCCGCCGCCCGTCCTGACGCATTCGTCGCCGAGCCCGTCGATCCGCCCGTCGCGGCCGCGGCCGAGGTGGATGCCGCCGCCGCGGCCGAGAAGGCGTTCACGACGGTCGGCGCCCTGGCAGACGTGCTGCTGGCCGGCCTGAACACGCCGCTGTCGCGCACCGGGACGGGTGCGGTGAGCGCGATCGATCGTCGCCGCCTGACGGATGCCGGAGTCCACGCGTCGCCGGAGGACATCGACGACCTGGTCGCCGCGGCCGACGCCGCCGACCTCGTCCTGCCCGTCGGACGCGAGTGGATCGTCACCGGGTCCGGTCTGCAGTGGCTCGAAGCCACAACGACACGGCGCTGGTCGATCGTCGCGATGGGTCTGCGCTCAGCACTTCCACCGGGCCTGCGCACCGCAGACGGCGGATTCCGCCCCCTGTCGAGCTGGGCGGGCGCCTACCCCCTGCACGCCGAGTGGACCGACCGGGCCGCGCGCCTGCGCCGCATCGCCGAGATGTGGGGCCTGCTCACCCCTGCCGGCGCCGAACCGGAGTGGACGGCATCCCTCCGCCGCGGGCAGCAGCCGGGCACCGACCAGCTTTCCGCGCACCTTCCTGCCGAGATCGATCGCGTGTACCTCCAGGCCGACCTGACCGCGATCGCCCCCGGCCCGCTCGCCCCCGCGCTCGACCTGCGGCTGCGCACGATCGCGCACCGCGAGTCCCGCGCACAGGCGTCGACCTACCGATTCAGCACCGAGTCGCTCGGTGCCGGCATGACGGAGGGCGAGACCGCGGAGTCGATCAGGGAGTTCCTCAGCGGAATCTCCCTGACCGGCATTCCGCAGCCTCTGGACTACCTCGTCGACAGCACGGCGGCCAGGCACGGCCTGATCCGGGTGCGGGCGGAGGAGGCATCCGGTCGTACCCGTCTCGAGGCGACGGATCTCGCCCTGCGCGACACGATCCTCGTCGACCAGGCGCTGCGTCCGCTCGGCTTCGTGCGCGACGGGCACGAACTCGTCTCGCGAGTCGCCCGCGACGCGGTCTACTGGTCACTCGCGGATGCGCGCTATCCGGTCGTCGCGCTCGACGCGGAAGGCGCTCCCGAATCGCTGCATCGTCGCGCTCGCGCCGTCGACTCCGCCGCGCACGCGCAGCCCCGCGACGTGTACGCGCGCCTCATCGCCGCCCTTCGCGCGGGGCACGAGACCGATGCCGATGCGGCGTGGCTCGGCCGGGAACTCGAGCAGGCGGTGCGCACGAAGTCGGTCATCGTGGTCGTCGTGCGGATGCCGGACGGCTCTGAGCGATCCCTGACGCTCGAAGCGTCCGGCCTCGGTGGCGGTCGCCTGCGCGGGCGCGATCGCGGTGCGGACGTGGAGCGCACGCTCCCCGTATCGAGCATCGTCAGCGTGCGACCCGCCTCCTGATCAGCGCTCTTGCTACGCGGCCGCACGCCCACGGGAGCCGTGGCGGCGCCCGCCCGACTAGAATTGACCCTTATGGCTGACGGCCCTCTCATCGTGCAGAGCGACCGGACTGTGCTGCTCGAGGTCGCACACCCGGACGCCGAATCGGCGCGCCACGAACTGGCGATCTTCGCCGAGCTCGAACGCGCGCCCGAACACATCCACACCTACCGGATCACCCGGCTCGGCCTGTGGAACGCACGCGCGGCCGGCCACGACGCCGACGACATGCTCACGACGCTCGAGCGCTGGTCGCGCTTCCCCGTGCCCCCGTCGGTCTCGATCGACATCCGCGAGACGGTGGGGCGCTACGGGAGGCTCTCGATCGAGCGCAACGGCGACGGGGAGCTCCTGCTCACCGCGACCGACACCGCCGTCCTGACCGAGGTGTCGCGCAACAAGCGCATCCAGCCCCTCCTGATCGGCCACCCCACCCCCGAATCGTTCGTGATCGACGCGTGGGCTCGCGGCCACATCAAGCAGGAGCTGCTCAAGATCGGCTGGCCGGCAGAGGACCTCGCCGGGTACACGCCGGGGACGCCGCATCCGATCGAGCTCGATGAGCGCGAATGGACGCTGCGCCCGTACCAGCGCAAGGCGGTCGACATCTTCACCGAGGGCGGGTCCGGCGTCGTCGTCCTCCCCTGTGGTGCCGGCAAGACACTGGTCGGGGCGGCCGCGATGGCCGACACCAAGACCACGACCCTGATCCTCGTGACGAACACGGTGAGCGCCCGTCAGTGGCGTGACGAGCTGCTCAAGCGCACCTCCCTGACCGCCGAGGAGATCGGCGAGTACTCGGGGCAGATGAAGGAGATCAAGCCGGTCACGATCGCGACGTACCAGATCCTCACCGCCAAGCGCAGCGGACAGTACGCCCACCTCGCCCTCCTGGATGCCCTGGACTGGGGCCTCATCGTCTACGACGAGGTCCACCTGCTGCCCGCGCCCGTCTTCAAGCTGACCGCCGATCTGCAGGCCCGCCGCCGGCTCGGCCTGACCGCCACGCTCGTGCGCGAGGACGGGCGCGAGGGTGATGTCTTCAGCCTGATCGGCCCCAAGCGATTCGACGCCCCGTGGAAGGAGATCGAGGCTCAGGGCTTCATCTCCCCCGCCGCCTGCTACGAGGTGCGCGTCGATCTTCCCGCCGGCGATCGCCTCGAGTACGCGGCGGCCGCCGACGACCAGCGCTACCGGCTCGCGGCGACGGCGCACGCGAAGATCGGCGTCGTCCGTCAGCTCGTCGACCGTCACGAGGGCGAGCGGATCCTCGTCATCGGGCAGTACCTCGACCAGATCGACATCCTCGCCGAAGCGCTCGACGCCCCGCAGATCACCGGCGCGACGCCGGTGGACGAACGCGAGAAGCTGTACGGCGCATTCCGCGAGGGCGAGATCTCACTGCTCGTCGTCTCCAAGGTGGCGAACTTCTCGATCGACCTGCCCGAGGCGTCCGTCGCGATCCAGGTGTCGGGCTCGTTCGGCTCGCGGCAGGAGGAGGCCCAGCGACTCGGGCGCCTGCTGCGTCCCAAGGAATCCGGCCGTACGGCGAGCTTCTACACCCTCATCGCCCGCGACACGGTCGACCAGGATTTCGCGCAGAACCGGCAGCGCTTCCTCGCCGAGCAGGGTTACAGCTACACGATCCTGGATGCGGACGCGATCGCGGCGTAGTCGCGCGGTTCACGCCGAGTAGCGCAGCAGAAGGTATCCCTCGTCGTCGGCGAGCGCGTGGACCAATCGGAGGGTGCTGTCGTCCTCGCGCGCGCCGCGCATGATGCGGCCGGCTGAGCCGCCCACCATCCGCGGGGCCACCGTGACGCACACCTCGTCCACGAGACCGGCATCCCGCAGCGCCCCGAACACGTGCGGTCCGCCCTCGCACAGCACCTGCCGCAGGCCGGCCTCCGCCAGCGCGTCTCGCATCATCGTCAGATCGACGGATGCCTCACCGGCCACGATGACATCCGCGACCGCCTCCAGCTCCTCCCGTCGCGAGGTGGGCGCGTCGGCGCACGTGACAACGAGCGGCCGCACGACGGCTTCCGCGAAGAACGGATGCTGCGGCGAGATCTCCAGCGAGCGCGAGAGCACCGCGAGCCGCGGCTGCGCGGGCAGTCCGTGCGACGTGCGCCACTCGGCATCCGGCCCGTCGACGCGCGTCCCGCCGTACCCCTCGGCACGGACGGTCTCCGCTCCGACGAGGATCACGTCGGCCATCGCGCGCAGGATCTGCATCAGCATCCTGTCGGTGGCTCCGCCGAGCGCGCCGCTGCGACCGCGAAGCGTCGCCGCGCCGTCGACGCTCGCGACGAAGTTCATGCGGATGCGAGGCGTCGCTCGATCCGGAAGGTAGTACGCCGTCACCAGGTCATCGTGCGATGGCATCAGCCGCTCCGCTCACCGGCATGTTGTGCGTCAGGGTGGCAGGCGCACGCCAGCCCAGGATCGACTCCATCATCCGCATGGCGTCCACGCTCTCACGAACGCCGTGCGCGCGGACGATGCGCGCTCCCCGCGCCACGCAGAAGACCGCCGCTGCCAGCGAGCCGGCGACGCGGTCGTTCACGCCGCGTTCCAGCGTCTCGCCGACGAAGTCCTTGTTGGAGAGGGCGACGAGGACCGGCAGGCCGAGCCCGTCAGCGCCCGTGAGCTCACCGAGCCGCGCGGTCAGCTCGAGCGAGTGGAGCGTGTTCTTGTTGAGGTCGTGTCCTGGGTCGATGATGATCCGCTCGCGAGGAATGCCTCGCGACACGGCGAACTCGACGCGCTCGCGGAGGTAGTCCGAGACCTCGGTGACGATGTCGCCGTAGTCGCGGCTCGGGGTATCGCGTGCGCGGGGCGGCCAGGCTGTGGGCGATGACGATCGTGGCGTCGCTGTCTGCGACGACATCGGCCATCGCGGGATCGCGAAGCCCTGTCGTGTCGTTGATGACAGCCGCACCCGCCGCGATCGCCGCGTTCGCCACGCGGGCCTGGAACGTGTCGACGCTCACTGCGACGTGCGGGGCGAGTTCGCGGATGACGGGCACGACCCGGACGATCTCCTCGTCGACCGGCACGGCCGGTCCGGGCGCGAACTTCACGCCGCCGACATCGACGATCTCGGCACCCTCTTCGACCGCGGTGAGGCCTGCGGCCACGGCGGCCTCGAGCGCGAACGTCGCGCCTTTGTCGTAGAAGGAGTCCGGCGTGCGGTTCACGATCGCCATGACGGCGACGTGCCGCGAGAAGTCGAACTCCCGCCCGCCGATTCGGCGCACCGGCGAGTCGATGCGCGCCTCGGCCATCACGCGCTGAGCAGGCTCTCGAGCGGAACCGACGGATCGCGCAGATCGTCTGCGGCGACGCTCTGCCCCGATCTGATGAGCGCCTGCACCGCCTCGTTGACGTCCCACACGTTGACGTTCATGCCGCCGACGACGCGGCCGCTGTCGACCCAGAAGGCGATGAACTCACGGGCTTCGAGGTCGCCGCGAACGATCAGCTGCGCGTCGGCCATGAGCGGCGCGTACCCGGAGAGCTCCATGCCCAGGTCGAACTGGTCGGTGTAGAAGTACGGGACCTCCGAGAACGACACGCGCTGGCCGAGCATCGAGCGCGCAGCGACCGGACCCGCGTGCAGGGCATTGGCCCAATGCTCGCTGCGCAGGTGCCGCTGGATGACCGGATGGTAGGCGTTCGCCACGTCGCCGGCCGCGTACACGTCGGGAGCGCCGGTGCGCAGGGCCGAGTCGGTGAGGACGCCGTTGTTGATGCGCAGCCCCGCCTTCTCGGCGAGCTGCGTGTTCGGCGCCGCCCCGACGCCGATGAGCACGAGGTCCGCCGGCACGCTCTCCCCGTCGACGACCACCGCTTCGACGCGACCGGTTCCGGTGATCCGCTCGACGTTCACCGACGTGCGCAGGTCGACGCCGTTCTCCTCGTGCAGCGCGCGGAAGACCTCGCCCATCTCGGCACCGAGCGCGATGCCGAGCGGGACGGGGTCTCGTTCGAGCACGGTGACCTCGTTGCCCAGCCCGCGTGCAGTCGCGCCCACTTCCATTCCGATCCAGCCCGAGCCGATGACGACCAGGCGCTTGCCGCCGCCCTGCAGCTGCGTCGCGAGATCGTCGGAGTCGTCGAGACGCCGGAGGGTGCGCACGCCCGGAAGGTCAGCACCTTCGAGCGGAAGTGAGCGCGGCGAAGCGCCCGTCGCGAGCAGCACCGAGTCGTAGTGCAGGCGCGAGCCGTCGTCGAGCTGGACTTCGTGCGCAGCAGGGTCCAGTTCGACCACCCGCGTCGACGTGCGCAGGTCCATGCCGTGATCGGCATACCACTCCCGCGGACGGAGGATGACCTTGTCCGCGCCTTCGCTGCCTGCGAGGTAGCCCTTCGACAGCGGCGGACGCTGATAGGGCGGATGGGCTTCGTCGGTGATGACGGTGACATCGCCGTCGAAACCCTCATCCCGCAGCGTCTTGGCCGCGGAGCCTGCACCGACTCCTCCGCCGATGAGGACGATGTGCGTCATGTCCGCTCCTCGCTCTCGATCAGATTCCGCGGACGTCGAATCGCCGCATCAGACGGTCGTCGGTCGAGACCTCGCCGCGGAACACGGACGTCTCCGTCGTCGCGCCGACCGCGAGCGCCCCGCGCATCGACATGCACAGATGCTCGGCGCGCAGCACGACACCGAGCCCGGCGGGCTGCAGATGACGCTCGAGGTGATCCGCGATCTGGACGGTGAGTCGCTCCTGGACCTGCAGATCGCGTGCGTACCAGTCGACGATACGGGCGAGCTTCGAGAGCCCGACGAGGCGATCGCCCGGCAGATAGCCGACATCTGCGGTCCCATGGAACGGGAGCAGGTGGTGCTCGCACAGGGACGTGAACGGGATGCCGCGCACGAGCACCAGGTCACTGTAGTCCTCGTCATTGGGGAAGGTCGTCATCGCGAACTCGCGCGGCACGAGCATCTCGACGAAGCCGTCCACCACTCGGCGCGGCGTATCGACGAGCGGGTCGGCGGCGGCATCCCGGCCCAGCGCGTGCAGCAGCTCGGAGATGGCGGCCTCTGCGCGCTGCCGGTCGACGCGCGGGACGGCATCCATCACGTGGAGCGCGCGCTCGGCGTCGGGCGAAATGGCGGGAAGCGACATCGCGGTGCTCCTTTCACGGCTGTTGGCCCGACCATATGGCGGTTCGGATTCTTTTGTCAAGATTCATGTTTTTACATTATGCTCGGCTCATGGCGGTTCTCGCGCGCAACAGTCTGGATGCGCTCGCCGCACTCGGGGAGCCGGTGCGGCGCTCGATCTACCGCGCCGTCGTCGAGGCCGGTTCGCCGGTGAGCCGCGACGACACCGCCGCTGCCGTCGGCGTTCCCCGAAGCACCGCCGCCGTCCATCTGGAGCGCCTCACCGAGGCGGGACTGCTCACCGCGGAGTTCCGCCGCCGCTCGGGCCGCACCGGCCCCGGCGCCGGGCGTCCGACGAAGCTGTACAGCCCGGCATCCGGAGATCTCCTCGCGAGCGCGCCTGAGCGGCATTACGAGCTGGCCGGCGAGCTGCTGGCATCGGCCGCCGAGCGCGCCGACCGCGAAGGGGTGCCCGTGCGCGCGGCGCTCGCCGTCGAGGCGAATCGGGCGGGCGCGACGATCGGCGCGGCGCACGCACCGGTGGAGAGCGCACTGGTCGCGTGCGGGTACGAGCCGCGCGACGACGGCGCGGGCGGCGTGATGCTCGAGAACTGTCCGTTCCACGCGCTCGCCGCGCGCCACACGGAACTCGTCTGCGCCGCGAATCTCGAACTCGTCCGCGGCATGGCCGCCGCAGCGGGAGACGAGCGCGAGGTCGCCCTCGAACCGCGCGTCGGCCACTGCTGCGTCGCGCTCCACCGGCGCGGCGCCTGACACCCGCGGGCGGAGACCTTCAGCCGAGGCTGCGACGCTTGCGCCGCGGCGCGACGGGCGCTTCTCGCCGAGCAGGGCTATGGCCACACGATCGTGAACGCCGACGTCATCGCGGCGTGACGCCTTCTCCGCACACTCGCCCTTGTACTACAACGATAGTGTTTGTACACTACGTCAGTAGTAGACCTCGGATGACGAGGGGCAGCAGGAAGGGGACGACATGCCGACAGCACTCGTCACAGGAGCAGGGCGCGGCATCGGGAGGGCGATCACCGAGCGACTCGCCGGCGCCGGCTGGACTGTCTTCGCCGGCGTCCGCGACGATGTGAGCCGGGAACGCCTCGCCGGAGCGGAAGGGCGCATCTCGCCGGTCCAGCTCGACATCACCGACCAGACGCACGTCGACGCGCTCGCCGACGTGCTGCCCGACCGCCTCGACGCCCTGGTGAACAACGCCGGCATCGGCGTGCTGGGCCCGGTCGAGGCGGTCTCCACGGCAGACCTGCGGCGGCAGTTCGAGGTCAACCTCGTCGGCCAGGTGGCCGTCACACAAGCCGCGCTCCCGCGGCTGCGTGCCGCAGCAGGACGGATCGTGTTCATCTCGTCGACGGGCGGCCGGTCGGTCGTGCCCATGGAGGGCGCCTACTGCTCCTCGAAATTCGCGCTGGAGGGGATCGCGGACGCCCTCCGCGTGGAACTGCGCCCCTGGAGCATCCCCGTGTCGGTCATCGAGCCCGGCCCGACTGACACCGATACCTGGCGCACGGTCGAGACGATGATCGATGACATGGAGGGGCGATTGTCGCCACGCCACCGCGACCTCTACGCGTCCCATGTGGTCGGTCTGCGGCGGAACATCAGTCGCTTCGGTTCCGCGACGACACCGCCGGACGCGGTCGCTCGGATCGTCGAACGCGCACTGACGGCGAGGCGCCCGCGAGCCCGCTACCTTGTCGGAGCCCCCGCGCATGCCATCGTCGCCATGAGCGCCCTGCTGCCGACTCGGACAGGAGATGCCATCGGCGCCCGGATCGCCGGTTTGAAGTAGCAGCCCGGCAACGGCGCAGAGGCATGCCCGCCCGGCGCAGCGCCTATGGTCGAATCATGGCTTCAACGAGAGATCGCGCGTTGGACGCCGCGCTCGCTCTCGTCGGGGAGCAGGGCATCCGCGCACTGACCCACGCGCGCGTCGACGAACGCGCGGGGCTGCCGAAGGGGTCGACGTCGAACTGGTTCCGCACCCGCGATGCGCTCATCGCCGGAGTCGCCGCATGGCTCGCCGAGAGCGAACGCGCGGATTTCGCCGCGCAGGAAATGCCGCCGATCGAGACCCCCGATCAGCTGATCGACGCTCTCGCCAACATGATCGCCGTGGAGACGGGTCCATTCGCCTCGCGCACGCGGGCTCGCTACGCCCTCTTCCTGGAGAGTGCCGGGGACCCGGAACTCCTGGCGCCGCTCCTCGTGCAGCGCCGGCTGTACGTGGAGTGGACGACCGCGCTCCTCTCCGGTGTCGGCGCGCGCGCACCCGAGCAGGCGGCCAGAGCGCTCATGGCCGCCGGCGACGGTCTCGCGTTCCACCGCCTGACGGTCGATCCGGATGCGGAGATCCGGCCGGTCATCGAGCGAGCAGTGCGTGCGAGCATGGACTGATCCGGGCCGCTCCGACCGATATCCAGACAGGGCATGGGTTCGGTCGCCATAATGAGCACATGACAGCACCCCGCATCCTCGTCGTCGACGATGAGCCGAACATCCGCGACCTGCTCATCACGAGCCTCCGATTCGCCGGATTCCAGGTCAGGGCGGTCTCGAACGGGGCCCAGACGATCTCGGCCGTCCTCGAGGAGGAGCCCGACCTCATCATCCTCGACGTCATGCTTCCCGACATGAACGGCTTCAGCGTCACGAAGCGCCTCCGCGGCGCCGGCTACACCGCCCCCATCCTCTTCCTCACCGCCAAGGACGAGACCGAAGACAAGATCACGGGCCTGAACGCCGGCGGCGACGACTACGTCACCAAGCCGTTCAGCCTCGACGAGATCGTCGCCCGCATCCAGGCGATCCTTCGCCGCACGATGCAGGCCGACGAGGAGTCGGTCATCCGCGCCGGCGAGCTCACGATGGACCAGGACACCCATGACGTGCTCGTGGGCGACGTGTCGATCGACTTGAGCCCGACCGAGTTCAAGCTGCTGCGCTACCTCATGCTCAACCCCAACCGCGTGCTGTCCAAGGCCCAGATCCTCGACCACGTGTGGGAGTACGACTTCAACGGCGACGCGGGAATCGTGGAGAGCTACATCTCGTATCTGCGTCGCAAGATCGATCCGCACTCCACCGAAGCCCTCATCCAGACCAAGCGCGGCTTCGGCTACATGCTCAAGGCCGGCAAGACCGCCTGACGCGGTCCCTGATCCAAGGGGGCCGCCCTGGCGAACAAGACGGACGCGGTCACCCGATGGTGGCGTGGCATCAGCCTGCGCGCGAAGGTGACCGGCGTCACCGTGATCCTGCTCGCCGTGGGGCTGATCGCCGCGGGGTTCGGCACGGCCGTCTTCCTTCGCAACACGCTCATCGCCAACGTCGACACGCAGATCGATGCGCTCGCAAGGACGGACGTCGCCGCCCCGCTGCTGGAGTTCTCGGTCGCGGACGGCGCACTGCAGACGACACCGGTCGACAGCGCCCCGCTGACCGACTACTTCGTCGCCATCTACGGACCGATAGCGGGAGAGCTGCTCGGCACTGCCGGCGGCCGCGGCGAATCGGAGCCCGTGCTGCCGGAGAGCTTCTCGCTCGACATCGCCCAGTCGAAGGAGCTCGAGCCCTTCACGCTGCTGTCGGAGGACGGCGAGGACGAATTCCGGGCAACGATCGCCGTCCAGGAGCTGCCGGGTGCCGGCATCCTGTACACACAGCTCGTCGCGCTGCCCCTCGCCGCGACGAACCAGGTCGTCGCACAGTACATCGGCATCTACAGCCTGCTGGCCATGATCATCCTGATCGCAAGCGCGTTCCTGACCCGCTGGCTGGTGACGCTGACATTCCGAAGTCTCGGCCAGGTCGAATCGACCGCGATGGCGATCGCCGCGGGCGATTTCAGCCAGCGCCTGACCGACATCGAGCCGATGACGACCGAGGTCGGTCGCCTGAAGTCCGCGATCAACACGATGCTCGGACGCGTGGATGCGGCACTGTCGGAGCGCGACTCCTCGGTCAAGCAGATGCGCCGCTTCATCGGCGACGCGAGCCACGAGCTGCGCACGCCGCTGGTCACCGTGCGCGGCTACGCCGAGCTCTACCGCATGGGTGCGATCTCGGGCGAAGAGGACGTCGACCAGGCCATGGACCGCATCGAGAAGGAAGCGATGCGGATGGGCGTGCTCGTCGAGGACCTCCTCGCTCTGGCGCGCCTGGACGAGCGCCGCGACGTGGCGATCGGCCCGGTCGACCTGCGGCCGATCGCACGGGATGCCGCCCTCGACGTGCGCGCGACCTCTCCGCTGCGCCCGGTCTCGGTGTTCGACACGACGATCGTCGAGCTCCCGCCGAGCGCTCCGCTGCCCGAGGAGGTCGACTCGACGCAGGCTGCGCGTCGCCGCGGCGGCCCCCCGACCTCGGCGATCGTGCGCGCGGGCGGCGGTGCCCTCTCGCTCCTCCGACGCAGGCCCAGACCGGTCCCGGCTTCGCAGGCGAACAGTGCCCAGGAGCTGCCGGCTGTGAGCCCGGTCGCACCGGCCGCCGTCGGCGGGGGCACTCCCCCGATCGTCCTGGGAGACGAGAACCGCATCCGCCAGGTGGTCGCGAACCTTCTGGGCAATGCCCGCCGGTTCACCGCGGACGATTCGCCGATCGACCTGCGGGTCGGCGTCGACACCGTCGCGGGGATGGGGTGGATCGAGGTCGCCGACCACGGTGAGGGCATCCCCGAGCAGATCCGCGACAAGATCTTCCAGCGCTTCTGGCGCGCCGACACGTCGCGCGCCAGGGAGACCGGCGGCACGGGGCTCGGGCTGTCGATCGTCGCGTCGATCGTCGAAGCACACCACGGGGCGGTGTCGGTCAGCGACACCCCGGGCGGCGGCGCGACCTTCCGTGTCGCCATCCCGTTGGCGACCGGAAGGGATGCCGCGGAGCACCTGATGATCGAGACCCAGCCGATCGAACGGCTCGAGCAGCCCCTCGACTGACCGTCGGCTCCTCCCCACCTGGCGTCCTCGGCGAGGGAGCTGACAGCATCCGCTCGGGGCGCGTCGAGCGGCGGGCTCGCTCGTACCGTGGGAACCCCCACCCACTGAACAAGGAGCCCACATGGCCGTCTTCTCCGTCGACAGCGACGCCGTCCTGGCCACCACGGCCGCCGTGCGCGGCACGATCGATCGGCTGCAGGCCGAGACGCAGGCGATGCTCACCCAGCTCACCCAGCTGCAGGCGAGCTGGACCGGCAGCGCATCGGTCGCCTTCTCGACCGTCGTCGATCAATGGCGCGCGACGCAGCGCCAGGTCGAGGACAGCCTGACGGGCATCAACACCGCTCTGGCCGTCGCCGGCAGGCAGTACGCCGATGCGGAGCTCGCGACGACGAGCCTCTTCCGCTGAGGATGAGACGACGAAGGCCCCTCCCGGAGGAGGGGCCTTCGTTGATCAGCGTTGCTGGTGAACGCGACTCAGTGGATCAGAAGTCCATGCCACCGGTCGGGTCGCCGGCCGGAGCCGACGCCTTCTCCGGCTTGTCGGCGACGACGGCCTCGGTCGTGAGGAACAGCGCGGCGATCGACGCGGCGTTCTGCAGAGCCGAGCGCGTGACCTTGGCCGGGTCGATGATGCCCTGTGCGAACAGGTCGCCGTACTCGCCGGTCGCGGCGTTGAGGCCGTGACCCGCGGGCAGGTCCGCGACCTTGTTCGCGACGACACCGGGCTCGAGACCGGCGTTCAGCGCGATCTGCTTGAGCGGAGCCTCGATGGCGACGCGGACGATGTTGGCACCGGTCGCCTCGTCACCCGTGAGGTTGAGCGTCGCGAACGCGATCTTGCCGGCCTGGATGAGCGCGACGCCACCACCGGGGACGATGCCCTCCTCGACGGCCGCCTTCGCGTTGCGAACGGCGTCCTCGATGCGGTGCTTGCGCTCCTTGAGCTCGACCTCGGTCGCTGCGCCGGCCTTGATGACGGCGACGCCACCGGCGAGCTTGGCCAGACGCTCCTGGAGCTTCTCGCGGTCGTAGTCGCTGTCGGTGTTGTCGATCTCGCGACGGATCTGGGTCACGCGACCCTCGATCAGTGCGGGGTCGCCGGCGCCCTCGATGATCGTGGTCTCATCCTTGGTGATGATGACCTTGCGCGCGCGGCCGAGCAGGTCGAGCGTGGCGTTCTCGAGCTTGAGACCGACCTCCTCGGTGACGACCTGGCCGCCCGTGAGGATCGCGATGTCCTGCAGCTGCGCCTTGCGACGGTCGCCGAAGCCGGGAGCCTTGACGGCAGCCGACTTGAAGATGCCGCGGATCTTGTTGAGCACGAGAGTCGCAAGCGCCTCGCCCTCGACGTCCTCGGCGATGATGACGAGCTCCTTGCCGTCCTGGATCACCTTGTCGACGATCGGCAGCAGATCCTTGATGTTCGAGATCTTCTGGTTCGCGATCAGGATGTACGCGTCCTCGAAGACGGCCTCCTGGCGCTCCGGGTCGGTGACGAAGTAGGGGTTGATGAAGCCCTTGTCGAAGCGCATGCCCTCGGTGAGCTCGAGCTCGGTGCCGAACGTCTGCGACTCCTCGACGGTGACGACGCCTTCCTTGCCGACCTTGTCGATCGCCTCGGCGATCAGGTCGCCGATGGTGGTGTCGGCGGCGGAGATCGAGGCGGTCGCCGCGATCTGCTCCTTCGACTCGACGGGCTTGGCCGAAGCGAGCAGCTCATCGGAGATGGCCTGGACGGCCTTCTCGATGCCGCGCTTGAGCGAGATGGGGTCGGCGCCGGCTGCGACGTTGCGCAGGCCTTCGCGGACAAGTGCCTGGGCCAGCACGGTTGCGGTGGTGGTGCCGTCACCTGCGACGTCGTCGGTCTTCTTGGCGACCTCCTTGACGAGCTCCGCGCCGATCTTCTCGAACGGGTCGTCGAGCTCGATCTCCTTGGCGATCGACACACCGTCGTTCGTGATCGTGGGAGCGCCCCACTTCTTCTCAAGTACGACGTTGCGACCGCGGGGGCCCAGTGTCACCTTGACGGCGTCGGCCAGGATGTTGAGGCCGCGCTCGAGACCACGACGGGCCTCCTCGTCGAAAGCGATGATCTTAGCCATGTGTTTTTCGTCCCTCCCGGACGTCTGCGATGTCTTAGCACTCAGATGAGTCGAGTGCTAATCCATTCTGGCACTCGACCCTACCGAGTGCAAGCCGCAGGGACGGATGCGCGACCCACGACGTCATCCGCGGAGCCCGAAAGGGTCGGATCCTGTGTGCAGCCGGAGCCGGGCGCGAGCGATCGGCCTGTTGCGCGAGGCCGGAGCCGGGCGCGAGCCATCCGGGCGCGCGAAACGCCTACCGGCGGCCGCTCGCGCGCCGAAGCGCCTGCGCGGACAGCTGCGCGCGACGTCTGCGCGCAGGCCGCTGCGTGTGCGTGCGGCGTCAGGTCAGGCGACGACGCGCACCGACTCGGCCTGCGGACCCTTCTGCCCGGCGCCGACCGTGAACTCCACGGTCTGACCCTCCTCGAGCACGCGGAATCCGCTCATGTCGATGTTGGAGTAGTGGACGAAGACATCCTGCCCATCTGCAACGGTGATGAAGCCGAAGCCCTTCTCGGCGTTGAACCACTTCACGGTGCCCTGGGTCATGTGACTCTCCTGTAGTGCTGGGAACAGGGCCATCGTATGCACCGGAATCGGCCCGCAATCGCCAGGCGGGCAACTGTTGACACGCGTGCATCGAAGTGTTTACCGGCTCGAAACACTCGACCCGGGATGTCCTCAGGGAGCGGGCGTCTCCGTCGGCGGCGTCGAGGTGCGGTCGAGGCCGATGACGATCGCCAGCTGCTTGGCCTCAGGGTTGTCGGCCGGTTGGTACACGTCGCTCTGCTCGAGCTTGGCGCCGCCGATCACCTCTGCCAGGCCCGCGGCAGCCGCCTCGTCCGTGGGGAGGTAGTAGTAGATCGTCGTCTCGGGGAAGTCGGTGGAGCCGGCCTCGCTGGCAAGCACGGCGTCCTCCGCCCAGCCCCCGGCGACGACGACGTCCTTCATCTGGGTGGCAAGCCCCGCCTCGGGGGTTGCGTTGAGGACGAGCACCTCGTACGTCGGGTCGATCACCGGCGTCACGATCGGGAGCGGAGTGGCGGTCGGCTCCGGCGTCGGGAAGATCACGACGCGGCCGGTGACCAGCAGCGTCCCGAAGATGCCGAGTGCGACGAGGACGATCGTCGCGAGGACGGCCCACAGGAGCACGACCCAGCCGCGCATCCGCGGGTTCTCGGCACGATGAGCGCCGACCCGGCCCACATCCGCGGGGAGGTCGTCGAAGCGATCCCGCGGGAAGGTCGTTCTCGGCACCTCACGATGGTACCTGCATGCGGGCGATGGCCACGCGCCACGCGCTCGCGGCGAGAACGAGCGGGCAGTGCGGTCCTCTAGCGGGGAGCGCCCGACGCGCGCGCCAGACGCGCCTGCTCGCGCGCATCGCGGATGCGGCGCAGTCGTTTGACGAGCATCGGATCGTGCCGCTGGGCGTCGGTGGTTTCGATGAGCCGTCCGAGCAGCTGGTAGTAGCGGGCGGGCGAGAGGCCGAGATCGGCGCGGATCGCCTCCTCCTTCGCACCGGCATGCCGTCGCCATTCCGCCTCGAACTCGAGGATGGCGCGGTCGCGGTCGCTGAGGGGCACGGCCTCACGCTAGCGCGGGTCGCCCGCCGCCCCTGCGCGCCACTCCACGGAAGCGCCGAGCGGGTCGACCGCCGCGAGCGCGACGCCGTCACGACCGAGCACGAACCCTCCCCACGCGTCGGCGTCGATCGGTGGCTGCCACTGCCGGTGCAGCCCCGGCGGGTCGATCGAGACCCACACGGCGTCCATCGCGGCGATCGTCTCGAAGAGCCGTTCGCGGCCGGCGTGCGGGATGTGCGGCAGCACGCCCGGTGTGGTCACCACCAGGGTGGCGCCATCCGGCGCGCGGGCCGCGAGCGATTCGAGCACACCGGGATGCGTCGCGTCGCCGCGCACGAGCACCGGCGGATCGGCGGCGGCGATGTCGAGCGCGCGCTCGATCCGCTCCGCGCGGCCCCGCTCCCCCGGCCAGACGAGACTCAGCAGAAAGCGCCGGTCTCTCCGGGTTCGATGCATCGAGCGGCGCGAGATCGATGCCCGCACGCCACACCACCTCCGGCATCCGCAGCGGCGGATCGCCGCGGAGGACCGACTCGAGGATCACCGACGAGACACCATCGACCGGATCGAGGTCGGGGCCGCCGCGATAGCGGTACGAGTAGCGATCGGGGTAGAGGCAGAGCCCCGCGCTCGCGCCCACCTCCAGCAGTGCGAGTGGACCGTCGATGCCGCTGAGCGCGGGCAGCAGCGCCGCGCAGCGCAGCGGCTCGTTGGTCTGGAGGCTGCGCTGCGAGCATTCGGCGACGAGCGCATCCGCATTCGCTCCGACCCAGCCCGACCACTCGCGATATGACGCCTCGGGTGCTCCGAGCATCCGCGTCACGGCGAACACCAGCGGCGGCTGGCGGCGGGTCTCGGGGATGCGCCCGAGGATCGCCCACATCGCCGGGTCGCTCGCGACCCCGGCCGCCCAGTCCGCATAGAGCTCCGACCGCCCCTGCGCCTCGTCGCGCGCGAACCTGCCATAGCGTTCGGCGACGGCGGCTGCGGCATCCACCGTTCCATTCTCGCGGTCGACCTCCAGCCACCGGGGACCCGCGCGGCGCCCCGTGGGCGAGAATGGACTCTGGCTAAGGAGGCCTCCCATGACCTACAGCGTTGAAAAGAGCGACGCGGAGTGGCGCGCCGAACTCGGACCCGAGCAGTATCAGGTGCTTCGCGAGGCGGCCACCGAACGCCCGTGGACGGGCGAACTTCTCGATGAGAGCCGCGCCGGGCTCTACACCTGTGCCGCGTGCGGCTCGGAGCTGTTCAAGAGCGGGACGAAGTTCGATTCGCACTGCGGCTGGCCGAGCTTCTACGAGTCGGTGCGCCCGGAGGCGGTCGAGCTGATCGAGGATCGCTCGCACGGGATGCTGCGCACCGAAGTGCGATGCGCGACGTGCGGGTCGCATCTCGGCCATGTCTTCCCCGACGGCGTCGGAACCCCGACCGGGGACCGCTACTGCATGAACTCGATCGCCCTCGACTTCACTCCCGAAGCGTGACCGACGCACTGGAGGCTGTCCGGGCCCGGCGCTCGTGGTCCAAGGTGACGGATGCCGCTCCGACCCGAGCCGAGCTGATGACGCTCGTGTCGGCCGCGGGTCGTGTGGCCGACCATTCGTCGCTGCGCCCCTGGCGACTGATCGAACTGCGGGGGCCGGACCGTGAGCGCCTCGGCCGCGCGATCAACAAAGCGAACGGCGACAAGGGCTCCTCGTCCAAGCCCCTGCGGGCGCCGCTGCTGATCGCGGTCGTGGCGAGCTACCGCAAGAGCGACAAGGTGCCCCATTGGGAGCAGGAGGCGGTCGCCTCGGGAGTCGCCCATGTGCTGAGCCTGCTGCTGGACGAAGCGGGATGGGGCGTCATCTGGCGCACCGGCCATTACACGCGCAGCAAGGCCGTCGCGAAGCTGCACGGTCTCGGCAAGCACGAAGAGCTCCTGGGCTGGCTGTATGTCGGCGGCAAGCCGCCGAGGGCGCGCCTGGGCAGACGCAAGGCCGTCGACGCTCGGCATCACCTCTCACGGCTGCCGTCCGGCAAGCGACGCGCGCTCCGGCGGAAAGCGTTCGGACGACAAGTCCTGACGACTAGCGTCGAAGTCTCCGCCACGGCGTCGTGGCGACGAGCACCGAGAGCATCGCCACGACGACCATCGTGATCTCCTGCACAAGGCCCGGACTGGCCGGGGCCGGCCACACCGCATCCAGCGCGAACGACATCAGCAGCTGTCCCACGACGGCACCGAGTCCGAGCAGCAGAACGCCGGTGTGGGCGACGAGCGCCGCCGACAGGAAGATGTAGACCACCCCGATGACTCCGCCGAAGTACAGCCAGGCATCCGTGGGGATCTCGCGCGGCATCCCGGCCATCGCCACACGCACCGCCGCAGCGACGACGAGGATGAGCGTTCCGCCCACGAAGTTGACGAGCGTTGCGGTCAGTGGGGTCCCGACCCGTTGATTGAGCCGCCCGTTGGTCGCCTGCTGCCACGCGATGCCGATGCCGGTGACCAGAGGCAGCACGATGAGCCACATCGGGATGCCGCTCAGCCCCTCACCGGTGAGCGCGATGCCCACCGCGAGCAGCGCGAGCGCACCACCCGCGACGCGCGGAATGGTGACCGCCACGACACCCGCCGGTCCGTATCCGATCCGGTCGAGGACGAGACCGCAGACCGCCTGCCCCGCGACGACTCCCACCGTGAACAGCGAGACGCCGATGATGCCGACCGCGATCCCCTGCGTGGCGACGGTCAGCGCACCCGCGGCGCCGCCCGCCAGCATCCACCATGGGATGCCGCCGGATCGCACTCCGGCGACGAGCGTCGCGAATCCCCGGCGGCCGACCGGCAGGACCAGCGACAGCGCGATCAGGATCAGCAGCCCCGAGCCGAAGGAGATCACGGCCGCGACCAGTCCGTCGTCGAGCCGAACGCCCAGCTGGCCGTTGATGCGCGCCTGGACCGCCGTGAGCACGCCCACCGATACGGCGCCGCCCAGCGCGATCCAGGCAGGCATGTGGCGGCGGGTCACTCCCCCATCATGCCGGGCGATCCGGCCCACCTTCGGTGGGGGTGGGCGCGGTTACCCTGGAGTGGTGGCTCTCTCCGCGCGCACGCGCTCATTGCTGACGTGGCTCCCGGCTACCATCCTGGTCGTCGTGATCGGCCTGGTCATCACGGCGACGTTCGCGGTGCAGGGGTCGTGGTGGGCGGAAGAGGAGCCGACGGCCTCCGCAGATCAGAAGGCATCTGACGGGTCCTCGATGCTCACCGACGCGGGGTTCGACTACGCCAACGTCGAAGGCATCGTGCGCGTGCGGATCGGCGAGGGCGCCCTCCCCGTCGACGAGCTCGGGCTGGCCGCCGACACCGAGAAGTCGGCGGAATTCCGCCGACCCGTCCGAGTGATCGTCGCCGGCCGCGACGACGTCTACGTGGTCGACGACATCGCAGGGTTGACCGCCGTCACGCAGAGCGGTGAGCTCGCATCGGTGACCCTCACCTTCGACAATCCGGGAACGTGGTCGGATGCCGTCGACCGCGTCCGCGGGCTCGCGTCGACCTTCGGCTGGGACCAGAACGAGATCGACGGCCTTGACGAACAGCTCGCCGACTTCAACCGCGACGGCACGGGCGACGCCTTCACGGCGGTCGTCGGGCCGTCCGACGGCGGCGCGAGCGTGACCGCAACGCTCCACTTCGATCGCGGCAGCGGAACGACGGCGGTGACCCTCACTTTCGAGCCCGGCGGCTGACACATTCGCCCCGCTTCGCCGGGAGTCCATTGCCTCGCCCGCGGGCCGGAGTTACCATCGTGGTGACGTCATGGCGGGTGTCGCCCCCGTCGAGACCGGGTCGCTGAGGCAGCAGTCGCCAGAGCTCGACGGTCTCCTCGTCGCAGACCGCCAGATGTCAGCGGGCTTCCGCAGATCGTCAGGTGGCGTGGTCCGCTCACGGGTGATCACACCTGACCTCAGGAGTGGACATGTCACGATCGGCGGACCTCAGGTTCGAGCTGAAGCGGCTGACGTCGACCGAGTGGGTGATCAACGACAACTGGTTCACGCTGAACGACCCGCGCCGCACGGTCGCGTGCGTAGACCAGGTCTACGACACCGAAGTCGAGGTGGTGTGGCTGCGGGAGCTGTCGCTTCCCAGCCGATATCCGTCGGTCAACGCTGTGCTCTCCGACGTGTCTCACACCGTCACTGCGTCGACCAAGCCCATCCCGATTCCGCACCGGCGCCCGACGGCATC
>CAVQLL010000025.1:0-242958 GCA_963713325.1 uncultured Actinomycetota bacterium | reverse complement strand
TGAAGACGGCGGGATGCCTCTCCCCCGGCGTTGTTTGCCGAGGGCCGCTTGCGCCACGCCTGCAGCACGCGGTCGATCACCATGACCTGCTTGTTGCTCGCGATCGCGGCTTTCGAAGCGTCGTCATACTCGAAATCCTCGTCGTAGACCACGATGTCGACATCGCGCAGCTCGCCGAGCTCGCGCAGCTCGAGGGGCGTGAACTTCACCTGTGCGGGGCCTCGCCGCCCGAAGACGTGCACGTCGGTGACGGCACTGGCGCGAAGACCGTCGTAGACGTTGTCGGGCACCTCTGTGGGCAGCAGGTCGTCGGCGTGCTTGGCGAGCATGCGCGAGACGTCCAGCGCGACGTTGCCGTTGCCGATCACGGCGACGGATGCCGCATCCAGCGGCCACTCGCGCGGCACGTCCGGGTGGCCGTCGTACCAGCTCACGAAGTCCGCGGCACCGTACGAGCCGATCGCGTCGATGCCGGGGATGTCGAGGTGGGCGTCGCGGACCGCACCGGTGGCGAAGATCACGGCGTGGTAGTGGTGCTTGAGGTCCTCGAGGGTGATGTCCTGGCCGAATCGGACGTTTCCGAACAGGCGGATGTCGCCGCGGTCGAGCACTTCGCGCAGCGCGGTCACGATGCCCTTGATGCGCGGGTGGTCGGGCGCGACGCCGTACCGCACGAGGCCGTACGGGGCGGGCAGCTGCTCGAACAGGTCGATCGACACGTCGAATTTGCGCTCCGCCTTGAGCAGGATGTCGGCCGCGTAGATGCCCGCCGGGCCTGCACCGACGATGGCCAGCCTGAGCTTGGTCATGTGGTCCTTTCTGTCCCCGGGCTTGTCGAATCCGACCCCGCTCGGCGACCGCGAGTGTCAGCTGGAACGATCGGCGACGGCCTGGGCGAAGCGCGTGAGAGCCTCGCGCACCGCGCCGTCGGGAAGGGGTTCGAGTGCGGCGACCGCCTCGTTCGACCAGGCGTGCGCCAGATCGAGGGTGGCGCCGGTCGCCTCGTGCTCGCGCAGTTCGGCGAGCTCGCCGTCCAGGATCGCGGGGTCCGCACCTGCGGCGATGCGCTCGACGCCGGCGTCGATGCCGGCGCGCAGAGCGACGGACGCGGCATCCGTCCGCTGACCGAGCACCAGGTAGGGCATCGTCGGCACGCCGGCACGCAGGTCGGTGCCCGGAACCTTGCCGGTCTCGTCGGGGTCGTCGGAGAGGTCGATGACGTCGTCGAGAAGCTGGAAAGCGACGCCGACCTTCTCGCCGAACGTGATCAGCGGCTGCTCGAACTCGGCCGGGCCGTTCGCGAAGATCAGCCCCGACTGGGCGGCGGCGGCGATGAGCGACCCGGTCTTGTCGGAGAGGACCTTGAGGTAGAACTCGACCCGATCCTCGCCCTCCTGCGGTCCGACCGTCTCGTGCATCTGCCCGAGGACGAGTCGCTCGAAGGTGTCGGCCTGCATGCGGATGGCGCGATCGCCCTGACGAGCCATGATCTGACTCGCGCGGGAGAAGAGGAGGTCGCCGGTGAGGATCGCGACATTGTTGCCCCAGACGGCATGCGCGCTCGGCACGCCGCGGCGCTTGTCGGCGGCATCCATCACGTCATCGTGATAGAGCGACCCGAGGTGCGTCATCTCCAGCGCGGTCGCGCCCTCGATGACGTCGTCATTGGCTCCGTCGCCCAGCTGGGCGGTGATCAGCGCGAGCATCGGCCGCACGCGTTTGCCGCCGGCTTCGTAGAGGTAGCGGCTCGCGGCGTCGGCGATCGCATCGGCGACGCGAAGCTCCCGCTCGAGTGCGCGGTCGACTCGCAGGAGGCCGGCCCTCACAGCCGACGCGAGCTTGCGGGATCGCGGCCCGGCGAGTGTGCGGTCGGTGAGGCCCAGCTTGCCCGCAACCCGCGAGCCCGACGCTGAGGGAGTCACCCGACCAGCCTACCGGGGTCTTGGCCCGTCGCCCCTGCCGGAGAATCGTGCGTTATCGCTCGGCGGGCTTGCGGGCGCGGTGCAGCGCGACGATGCCGAGCGACAGGTTGCGGTACGCGACATCCGTCCAGCCGGCTTCGCGGATCCACTTCGAGAGCGTGCGCTGATCCGGCCAGTCGCGGATCGACTCGTTGAGGTAGTCGTACGCATCGGCGTTCGAGCTGACGGTCTTGGCGACGACCGGCAGGATGCGGTCGTTGTAGAAGCGGTAGAGGCCGTTGAAGGAGCGTGACGGCGGGTGCGAGAACTCGCACACCACCAGGCGTCCGCCGGGCTTGGTCACCCGCAGCAGCTCGCGCAGCGCCTTCTTGGGGTCGTTCACGTTGCGGAGTCCGAACGACATCGTCACGGTGTCGAACTCGCCTTCGTCGAACGGCAGAGCAGTGGCATCGGCCTGCACGAAGGTGAGGTTGGGGATGCCGCCGTGGCGGCGCTCGCCCTCGGCGATCATGCCGGGAGAGAAGTCGGCCGCGACCACGTGCGCGCCGCTCTTGGCGAGGGCGACGGAACTGGCACCTGTTCCCGCCGCGAGGTCGAGGATCCGCTGCCCGCCGCGTGGCGCCACCGCGCGGGTCGTCGCAGCGCGCCACATGCGGTCGTTGCCCATGCTGAGGACGGTGTTCGTGCGGTCGTAGTTCTTGGCGACCTGATCGAACATGCCGCTCACGCGCGCCGGGTCCTTGTGCAGGTCGGCCCGGTTCTGCTCGTGGTCGTGCGGGCTGGGGGTCACCGGTCGAGTCTATTCGCGCGGGCTGGGCGGATCTCGATGGTGCGTTCGCGAGGATGCGACGCGGGCTAATCCGCCGGCGCGAGGTCAGCGAGCCGGGCGAGCCACCCATCCGGGGTCGCGTCGTCGAATGGAGCCACCCCGGCTCGGACGCTCGCCTCCAGCTCTACCGCCAGCGACTCGAGGCGCTCCACGAGATCGAGCGGGTAGCCGTACGACAAGCGATGCGCATCCCACTCGTCGCGATCGTCGATCCAGATGCCGCGGCCGTCGACGGCCTTGACGACATCGAGATCCATGTCGATGCCCGTCGGCTCGAGGCGCCCGTCCTCCTCGTGCCAGCGGATGTCCCACCCGAGGTCGATGTAGATGCGATAGGTCGCGGGTGGTGCGACGTTGACCGTCAGTGCGTACAGACCGCTGGGCGGCACCAGGGTCACGCTCGGCGCGTTGACGAGGTAGTCACGCTCGGGGCGCTGGCTGCGCCATCCGGGCTGCTGGCCGAACCAGTCCCCCCACTGGTCGCTGCCGAGATAGACGCACTCGTGCAGCCAATGGGGCGAGCCGTCCCACTTGCGCCAGCGGAACAGCGTGCGCGTTCCCGGTTCGGGGCGGGATGCCGCCGCCCTCGTCGATTCGTCGGCCACGCTTGCGAGTCTATGGACGAAATCCAGGGGGATCGCGTACGAGAGCCCCGCCGGCGCGGACCGCACCCGAATCAGACCCGGCTGGCACTCGCCGCGGCTGCAGCCCGTGCCCGCGGGTGTGGCCGCACCGCCCTAGGCTGGCAGGGTGACCGACCCCGAACAGCTGCCGATGCCGCGGCTGCGGGTGGTGACACGCGAGGTCGACGCGGTCGACGACGTGCTGGCGTACGCCTCGCTGTCGAACCCCACGTTCTGGAGCCGTCGTGGCGACGCGATCGCAGCGGTCGGCGAGTCGATGAGCTTCACTCGGATCGGCGCGAGGACCGGCGTGGACTTCGGAGCGCAGTGGCGTGCCCTGGTCGCACAGGCCGAAGTCGACGATCCGGTGGGACTGCCGGGAACCGGCCTGATCGCCTTCGGTTCGTTCGCGTTCGACCCGCGCGCGCAGACGCCGAGCACGCTGCGCGTGCCGTGGGTCGTCGTCGGACGCAGGGGCGGGCGATCGTGGGTGTCGCGGTTCACGCGCGCCGACGCCGTCGTCGTCGACGAAGATGCACCGGAAACCCTCCCCCCGCGCAGCGACTACGGGCCGTACTGGGCGGCGACTCTCGGTCCGGGAGCGCTCGATCCGAGCGGGTATCAAGCCGCGGTCCGCGGCGGACTCGATGCGATCGCCGCGGGCGAGGTCAGCAAGGTCGTCTTGGCGCGCGATCTGGCGGGGTCCGTGCCGCTGGGCTCGGACCTGCGCCGTCTCGTCCGTGCGCTGGCCTCCGGCTACCCCGACTGCTGGGCATACGCCGTCGACGGGATCATCGGCGCGAGCCCCGAGACCCTCGTCACCGTGTCGGGTGGGACGGTCACGGCGCGCGTGCTGGCCGGGACCGCGCCACGCGGCGCCGACGCGGATGCCGATACCGTCGCATCCCTCGCGTTGGCCACGAGCGCGAAGGACCAGGACGAGCACCTCTATGCGGTCCAGAGCGTGCTGGCGGCACTGCGGCCCCACACGAGCGTCCTCGCCGCGAGCGAGCAGCCCTTCAGCCTGAAGCTGCCCAACGTCTTCCACCTCGCGACCGACGTCGAAGGCGAGCTGAACGGTGGAGCATCCGCACTGGACCTCGTCGCCGCGCTGCACCCGACCGCCGCGGTGGCGGGAACGCCGACGGATGCCGCACTCGAAGTGATCCGCCGCCTCGAGCCGTTCGACCGCGGTCGCTACGCCGGCCCGGTGGGGTGGGTCGATGCGAAGGGCGACGGCGAATGGGCGATCGCCCTGCGCTGCGCGCAGTTCGATCTCGACACCGTCCCGCCGGGGGGCCGCGACAACATCCCGCTGCACGCGCATGCCGGCGCAGGCATCGTCGCCGGCAGCAACCCCGAAGCGGAACTGCTCGAGACCCGCGTCAAATTCCGCCCGATCGTGGATGCGCTCGCGTGACGGTCACGCGGGGGTTGCGGTGATGAGCGGTCCGGTGGCATCGCTGCCGGTCGTCGGCGATGCGGTGCTGACGAACCTGCGGCTCGTCGACGGCATCGAGGGTGCGCCGCAGAGCGGCCTCGCGATCGTCATCGACGACGGCGTGATCGCCGCGATCGTCTCCGATCGCGAAGCGCCGGATGGCGCGATCGACCTGGGCGGCGCGTTCGTGATGCCGGGTCTGATCAACATGCACACGCACTTCTCGCTCTCGCTGCCCGGCACCGGCGGAGACGCGGTCAGCGCCCTCGACCCCCACGAACTCGCTCTCTACATGGCCGACGGCGCGCGGCGCACGCTCCTGTCGGGCGTCACGACCGTGCGGTGCGTGGCGGAGAAGGGCGGTGCGGACTTCGCGCTGCGTCGCGCGATCGGGGCCGGGCTCGTCGCCGGGCCTCGGATCTACACCGCCGGCAGGGGCCTCTGCTGCACCGGCGGGCACGGGCACGACACCGACGACACGCTCGAATGCGACGGACCGGATGCGTTCGCGCGGGGTGTGCGCAGTCAGGTGCGCGCCGGCGCCGACCTCATCAAGATCATGATCTCCGGCGGGATCGCCGGGGAGCACGAGCAGATCACCACCCCGCAGCTGACCCGCGAAGAGATGGCGGCGGCGATCTCGACCGCGCACGCGTGGGGGCGCAAAGTCACCGCCCACGCCGGCCCGGCGGCGATCATCGCAGAAGCCGTCGAGCTCGGCCTGGACTGCGTCGAGCACGGGTACGAGCTCACCCCCGACGTCGCACGGCTGATGGCGCAGCGCGGAGTATCGCTGGTGCCGACTCTCGTCGTGACGCGCGCAGCAGCCTTCTTCGACGAACTCGGCGTGCCGCCGTGGATGCAGGAGCGCTCGCTCGACGCTGGTCCGCGGCATCTGGAGTCTTACCGCCACGCCCTCGAGGCGGGCGTCGAGGTCCTCCTCGGCAGCGACATGCCGCCGTTCTGGGACTTCGAGGGCACGAGCGCGGTCGTCCGCGAGCTCGAGCACATGGAAGCAGGCGGACTCCCGGCGCCGGACGTGATCCGCGCGGGCACGGCCGGGCCTGCGAGATGGCTCGGGGCGCAGGACCAAATCGGAACACTCGCCGCAGGACGCTGCGCCGACCTCATCGCGATGCCGGGCGACCCGACCGCCGGCGTGTCCGCGCTCCGGGGCATCGACTTCGTCATGAAGGGCGGAGTCGTCGTGCGCGACGACGAAGGGCGCGCGCGCTGATCGCGACGCGGCGCCCTCTCACGCTCCGAGCAGCTGAGCCCGCAGCGGCTCGAGGCCCATCGGGCCGAGGGCGAGCGCGTCCCGGTGGAACGCGCGCAGCGAGAACGCGTCGCCAGCGGCAGCCGCGCGGGCCTCGCGCGCGTCGCTCCACAGCCGCGCGCCGACCTTGAACGCGAGCGCCTGTCCGGGCCAGCCGAGGTAGCGGTCGACCTCGAACCCGGCGAGATGCGGTTCGACCAGCGCAAGGTCGACCAGCATCCGCTTCGCGAGCTCGGGAGACCACTCGACATCGTCCACGAGCGTGTTGTCGGGCAGCGGCCACCCGGTGTGCAGCCCGATGTCGGCGACGATGCGCACCGAGCGCCAGATCTGCCCCAGCACCAGACCGAGCCGCTCCGCGGGATCGCGGATCAGGCCCAGCTCGTCGGCGAGCTGTTCGGCGTAGTGCGCCCAGCCCTCCGCGTACCCGTGGATGTGGCACAAGTGGCGCTGCCACGGGTGCAGGTCGGGATAGGACGCCGTCACGACGAACTGGAGGTGGTGCCCTGGGAGCCCCTCGTGGTGGACGCTGGTGACCTCCTGCCAGGTCGCCGCGACCGGAACGCCGCTCGGGATCGTCCAGACGATGCGACTCGGAACCGAGCCGTCGGGTGGCGCCGGCGTGTAGTAGACGACTCCGGCGGAGGCCTCCGCGACGACGCAGTCCACGTTCCGGATGCCGGACGGCAGGTCGAATGCCGCGGCGAGTGCGCCGGTGGTCTCATCGACCCGGCGCTCGAGCCACGCCCTGATCGCGGCCACTCCTTCGAGGCGGTAGCGCGGGTCTGCGTCGAGCATCGCCGCTGCAGTGCGCACGGGGTCGTCACCCGTACCGCCGAGCTCGGCGGCGAGCGTGCGCGCCTCGACGACGAGCCGCTCGAGCTCGGACCACCCGAACGCGTACGTGTCGGCGATGTCGATGCGTGCGCCCAGCATCGCGGCAGCAAGGTCCGCGTAGACCTCCGAGCCGACGCCGTCGGTGGTGGGGGCGACCGAGCGGAGCTCCGCGCGCAGCACGTCGACGAGCTCGCTCAGTGCCGTTCGGCGCGATCCGCCGCAGTGCGCACGCGGGAGCGGGTGGCGGCATCCACCGCCTCGTCGATGGGCACCGAGCCGAACCAATCCGCACTCACCCACAGCTCGACCTGATCGGCGAGCGTGTCGAGCTGGCGCACCGGGGCGACTCCGGTGCCGGTGAAGCGACCGGCGTTGTCCCGCGACCAGCGGAGCGCGTCGATGTACTGGGCGACGCCGTGCGGCGCCGCCTCGAGCCGGGCGACGAGCTCGTCGCCGGCGGCATCCGGTGTGACGGTGAGTCCCTCGATCGCGTACCTGATGAGGTGCACCGGGCTTGCCAGCCCCGCCACGAGCCGCGGCGTGAATCCGGTATCGAAGAGCAGCCGCTCGCGTTCGAGCCGCTCCCGCAGGGCGGCGCGAAGGGTGGAGTCGCCGGCATCTGCGGGAAGCGCGTCGAGCGCGGCCAGGGTCTCGCCCTGCAGCTCGTACCTGCGCTGCAGCCACGCCGGGCCGATGTCGGCGAGCGGGCCCGGCGACGGGAGTCCGGCCGCCTGCGCGGCATCCGGCTCGTGGTCGGCGAGCTCGGCGACGTACGCATCGGCGACGGCGCGTACGGGGTCGGTGGAACGGGTCACCGACCCAGCGTACGCATGCACGAACGACGCTCAGACGGATCGCTGGTAGGCCCGGATGGCCCGCACCGCCCAGACGAACGCCAGAACGGCGAGCGCTGCCAGCCCGCCGGCCTGCCACCAGGCGTACTCGGGGTACACGCCGGTCAGCCCTCCGCGGCCGAGTTCGACGGCCCACGTCATCGGGTTCCAGCGCGCAACGTTCTGCACCCATTCGGGCATCAGATCGGCGGGCATCATCGCCGTGGACAGGAACGTCGCAGGCAGGACGATCAGCTGCGAAAGGCTGATGAGTGCGATCTGGTTGCGCGTGATCAGCGCAACTGCGCTCGAGGCGCAGCAGAAGATCGCGGCGAGCAGCGTCGCGACACCGAGGGCCACCAGCATCCCGCCGATCCCGCCGGGATAGCGCGCGCCGCCCAGCCAGCCGATGCCGAGCACGACGAGCGACTGCGCGAGGCTGACGATGAGCTGCTGTGCGAGCTGGCCGGAGATGATCGCCGACCTCGAGATCGGCGAGGTGAGGTACTGGTCCATCACGCCGGAGTTGATGTCGTCGATGAAACCGGTGCCCGCCCACGCGCCGGAGTAGAGCACCGTCATCATGAGGATGCCGGGCACGAGGTAGTCGATGTAGCCGGCGCCGCCGATCTGCGGGAGGGCGCCGAGAGATGCGAAGACCTGGCCGAACAGCAGGATCCAGATGATCGGCTGGATCAGCGACATCACCGGTCCCCAGACCTGACGCAGGCTCGAGATCAGCCATCGCCGCAGGACCTGCCCTGCCTGGGTGAACCATCCGGAACGGGCGGGTGCGCGAAGTGCACCCTGAAGAGCGATCGTGGTCATGCTGCGACTCCTGTCTGCGAGGCGGCGTTTCCGGTCCCCGAGCCTGTCGAGGTGTCGCCGAAGGTGTGGCCGACGAAGTGCAGGTAGACGTCGTCGAGTGTGGGGTGGGAGGCCGAAACCTGGCCGAAGCGGATGCCCGCGGCATCCAGTGCCCCGATCACCGCGCCGACGGCGGAGGTCGCGTCCTCGGTACGGGCGGCGAGGATTCCGTCGACACCGGATGCCTCGATGACCAGATCGGTCAGCCCGGGGATGCCGGCGACGGCGGCACGCACGGCGTCGGGTTCCGGCTCGATCAGGCTCACCCGCACCGAGTCGCCGTGCAGTGCTGCTTTGAGCTGTTCCGGTGTGCCCTGCACCACGGCGCGACCCCTGTTCACCAGGAGGATCTCGTCGGCGAGGCGGTCGGCTTCCTCCATGTAGTGCGTGGTCAGCACCACGGTGAGTGCCTCCTCGGCGGAGAGCCGACGGATCTCGGCCCACATCGCGGCGCGCGCCTCGGGGTCGAGGCCGGTCGTCGGTTCGTCCAGGAAGAGCACGCGGGGCCGGTGCACGAGCGCGACTGCGACATCGAGTCGGCGACGCATGCCGCCCGAGAAGGTGCCGACGCGACGGCGGGATGCCTCAGCGAGGCCGAACTCGTCCAGCAGCCGGGTCGCCCTCGTCCGGGCATCCGTCGCGTTCATGCCGCGCATGCGGCCCGCGATCTCGAGGTTCTCACCTGCGGTGAGCACCGGATCGGTGCTCGCTCCCTGCGAGACGTAGCCGATCGCAGCGCGGACTGCGTCCGACTCGCGCAGCACGTCGCGCCCTGCGACCTGCGCCGTCCCGGCGGTCGGAGTGGACAGCGTGGTGAGGATCTTCGTCGTCGTCGACTTGCCGGCGCCGTTCGGTCCGAGAAGACCGAACACGCGTCCCGCAGGGACCGTGAGACTCAGTCCGTCCAACGCGCGGACCTCGGCCTTGCGGCCGCGACCGGCGTACGTCTTGACGAGGTCGGTGGCGACGATGGCGTCGCCTGTCGAGCTGTTCGCGGGCATGGCGAACGTCCTTTCTGTTGCGTGTGGTGTTCACGGTGAGTGCGGCGGCGCCGCGCGGGCTATTTCGTCTTGCGCGAGCCGAACATCATCCGGGCCAGGACCAGCATCATGAGCGCGAATCCGCCGACGAAGGCGAGCGGGGCCCACCACCAGCCGACCGTGAACACGAGCACGACGATGACGGCGAAGGTCACGGTCCAGATCACGGCGGTGTAGATCCCGAAGCGCGCCGCAGTCTCGGGTTCGTCCTCGAAGCGGTTGCTCGCGTGCAACGCGTCGTGCTGCGCCTGACGCACCCACGCCTTGTGGCGATTGGTCTGCGACGCGGCGAGGAACGCGAAGAGGATGATCGAGGCGATCACGCCCAAGGCCGCGAAGACGACGCACCATATCGGCAGGGCGCCCAGCGCGACCAGCCCGGCGAAACCGAGTCCGTAGGACGCGAGCAAGGTGGCGAGGAAGTAGCCGCCCGCCCGGTTGGGCGGCATCGGATGATTGGTCGTCGTCTCCTGCGAGAGCGAGTCGCCGACCACGAGGCCCAGGCCCGTCGACGCGAAGCCCATCAGCCCGATGATCGGCCCGATCGGCAGTGGCAGCACGCCGGTCGCTCCGAGAATCGCGAGCGTCATCCCGACGATGAAGGCCAGTGACCACACGACCACCCGCACGACGAATCCGACCTTGGGGCGCACGCGGTGGCGCAGCTGCATCGCAGCGTAGGAGTCGGGCGCGGCGGTCCTGTCGGCCGTCGTTCCGGGTCCGTCGAGCAGCTCCCGGACATCGCCGAGTTCGGCGATCGCCTGGCGGGCGGCATCCGACGAGGACCGGCCCGAGGACTCGAGCTCGTCGACGCGGGCGACGAGGTTGGCGCGCACCTCCTCTTTCAGGTCCTGCGCGTCCGGCGTCATCTCGACGCCGGCGAAGGCCTCGTCGAGGAGGCGGTGGATGTCACTGGTCATTGGTCTGGTCCTTCACGTCGAGGAGCGAGTCGATGATGCGCTTGGTGGCGATCCACGCGGACACGTTGCCGCGATAGACCGCTCGACCGGCGTCGGTGATCCGGTAGTACTTGCGACGGCCGCCCTGCGTCTCGTCGCCCCAGTAGGACTCGACGAGGCCGTCCTTCTCCAGGCGGCGATACGTCGCGTACAGGGTCGCTTCCTTGATCTCGTGGTCGCCGCCGGTGGCATCGCGGATCGACTTGTAGATCTCGAAGCCGTAGCGGTCGCCGCGGCGCAGCACACCCAGCACGATCGTGTCGGTGTGCCCGCGCAGCAGATCGGCTGCGAACGCGTCGTCCTGTGTCATAGCAAGTACTATATCACATCAAGTACTTGCTCACGCAAGTGCGTGCGCAACGAGGCCGCGTCGCCCTAGGCGTTCGGGATTCAGCGGTTGCGCTGGTCGTTCGTTCGTCACCTGTGCACGCGACGTGCGTCCTTTTGCGTACACGGGTGACGGATGAACGCAGGGGCGGCCCGCCGGCGCTGGCTCGCGGTGTATCGGGGCGCCAGTGCTGGTCGTTCATCCGTCACCTGTGCACGCCGCACGCGCGATTTCGCGTGCGCGGGTGACGGATGAACGGACGGATGCCGCGGCCGCGGCCTAGGACGCGGCCAGACGCTTCTTCTCGATCTCGACGTCGAACGTCGCAGGCGGCCACTGCGGATCGATGTCGCGGAGCGCCGCGAGCAGCAGACGCTGGACTGCAAGTCGCGCGTACCACTTGCGGTTCGCCGGAACCACGAACCACGGGGCGTTCTCGGTCGACGTGCGCTCGAAGACCGTCTGGTACGCCTCCATGTACAGGGGCCAGCGTGCGCGTTCGTCGACGTCGCCCGGGTTGTACTTCCAGTGCTTGTCGGGCCGCTCGAGCCGCTCCATGAGCCGCTCGCGCTGCTCGTCATGCGAGATGTGGAGCATCACCTTGACGACACGGGTTCCGGCATCCGTCAATCGCTTCTCGAAGTCGTTGATCGCACCGTACCGACGCTCGATCTCCTCCGCGGGGGCGAGCGAGCGCACCTTGCCGATCAGGACGTCCTCGTACTGCGATCGGTCGAACACGCCGATGAAACCCGGCAGCGGAATTCGCTTCTCGACGCGCCAGAGGAAGTCATGGGCGAGCTCTTCGTCGGTGGGCTTCTTGAACGCGGTGAGCATCACGCCTTGAGGATCGACCGACCCGACGACGTGCCGGATGATGCCGCCCTTGCCCGCGGAATCCATCGCCTGCAGCACGAGGAGCACCGAGTCGGTCGACGTCCCCCCTCGGCTCTCGGCGTACAGACGCTCCTGCAATTGGTCGAGCTCGCCGGCTCCCGCGCTCAGGTCGTGCTCTGCGGTCGCCTTGTCGCCGTCATAGCCCGGCGTGGACTCGGGATCGACATCCGCCAGAACGAAACCCTCACCCGCACGCAGCAGTTCGGAGGTCTCGCTCGACCAGTGCTTCTCGCTGTTCTGAGTCACGGAGCCCATCATGGCGGAACGGCGGCTCAGCGCGACAGGGGAACCTCGATCAGCTGCCGACCCCCGACGGATGAAGTGAGCGCCTGGTCGAGCGCAGTCCGCGTGGTGATCCGCTGATACTCCCAGCCGTAGGCGAGCGCGAGCTGCTCGAGTCGCACCGTGTGCGGGGTGTACAGCACGCGGTCCATCGCCTCCGGAGCGGCGACCGCCGCCACTTCGAGGGCGTCGAAGATCGTGCCGCCGCCGTCGTTGCCCACGATGACCTGGATGCGCGGCTCCTGCTCGGAAGGCGGCAGGAGCAGGGCGCCGACGTCGTGGAGCAGGGCGAGATCGCCCAGCACGACCCGCGTCACGCCGGGGCGACCGCCGGACTGCGAGGCGAGCGCGATGCCGGTCGCGGTCGCGACCGTGCCGTCGATCCCGGCGAGGCCTCGATTGGCGTGCACCGGCACCTTCTTGCCGCCGAGCACGTCGTCGGCGACGCGCACGAGCCGAGACGAGCCGAACATCAGGCGGTCGTGCGGCCAGGTCGCCCGCCATACGGCGTCGACGAGGCCGGCGCGATCCAGCGGCGCGCGGACCGCGGCGAGCTCCGCGCGGATCGCGCCGAGTCGCTCCTGCGGCACCGCGGATGAGAGCCCGTCGGCATCGGGTGCGGGCGGGCTCAGGTCGACGGATGCGTCGCGCGACGCCCGCAGCCACTCCCCGAGCCACTCCCGATCGGGCTCGCCCGTGGCCACCGCGACCGCGTCGACCGCGATCGTCACCCCGTTGAGGTTGATCGGCTCGCCTGGGCCTCGTATGGCGAGCACCTCGACCTCGGGGTCGGAAAGCAGTGCGGTCGACTCGCGGCTGAGCGTCGGGTGACCGAGCACGACGGCACGCTCGATGCGTCCACCGAGGGCGGGATCGCGCAGCAGCCGGCGGTATCCGTGGACGAGGTTGCGGCCGAACCGCGCCCCGCTGACGATCTCGGCGATGAGCGGCCAGCCTCCCGCGTGCGCGAGCGTCTCGGCGTCCGGCCCGGCATCGGCGCCCGCGATCACGACGGTGCGCGGGCCGCGCTCCAGCACGCGCGGCAGATCGTCGGGCTCGGCAGGCTGGTCCGCCTCGCCGATTCCTCCGCCGCCCTGGTAGAGCGCACCGGATGCCTCTTCTTCGGCGGGCTCGTCGACCGGGGCGGCGTCGGGATCGACGTCGTCGACCGAGCTGAGCTCGGCAGTGGGCACGCCGAGCCAGCGCGGCAGATCGCCGCCGAGCGGCTCGCGGTACGGCAGGTTGAGGTGCACGGGTCCGGGGGCGCGCGTTCCGGCGCCGAGTGCCGCCGCGACCGCGTCGGCGGCCACCGCACGCAGCATGAGGCTCTGCTCGCCGTCGCCGTCCGGGTCGGTGCTCTCCGGCACGGGAAGGTCGGCTTCGAGGCGCGCACCCGGCGAGAACATTCCGAGCTGATGCGTCGTCTGGTTCGCGCCGACGCCGCGCAGCTCCGGCGGCCGGTCGGCGGTCAGGAGCAGCAGCGGAACCCCCGCATGGTGGGCTTCGAGCGCGGCGGGGAGCAGGTTCGCCGCAGCCGTGCCGGACGTGCACATCACGACTGCCGGCGCTCGCGTCTCGCGTCCGATGCCGACCGCCGTGAATCCGGCGACGCGCTCGTCGATGCGAACGTGCAGGCTCACCATGCCGCGGCTTTCGAGCTCGGCGGCGACGAGGGCGAGCGCCTGCGAGCGCGATCCGGGACTCAGGACGATGTGACGGATGCCGAGCTCGACGAGCGCGCCGAGGAGGGCGGCCGCGGCATCCGTGGCCGGCGACGGCGCAACCCGGTCATCTGCCGCGGGCGGTCCTGCAGCGGGAGGCTCGCGAGGCGCGTCATCGTCTCCGAGCGCGCCGAACGCGGCTTCTGCGTCGTCCACCACTAGCCGACGGCGCCGCGCTGCCCGCGTGTGTCGTCGTCGCCGTCGGTGGGCCGATCGCTGCCGCGCTTCGGCGCTTCGGGGGCAGGGGTTCCGGATGCCGGCGAGCCGGTCGCCGGAGTGCCGGCCGTGGCGGCATCGTCGGGAGTCGTCCAGCGAGGATCGTCGTCCTCGGCGTCGAGCATCGCGAGTTCTTCCTCGAGACGGCGGATGCGCTCGTCCTGGTCGCTCAGCGTTCCGATCTTCTCGAGGAACTCAGGGTCGTCGTCGGGTGCGCGGCGCGCGGCGATCGTGGAGCGGCGCACGCGTCCGACGGTCAGCCAGAGCAGGCCGCCGAGGACCGGGAGGAGGACCACGATGAGGATCCAGACCGGCTTGCTCACCCCACGATGGCGGGTGGCGGGCTGCACACTGCAGTCGACGATGGTGTAGACCCAGAACGAGGCTGCCACCAGCGCCAGAATCAGCAGTACTCTCGGCACAGTTCCATCCTAGGCGCGCAGACCGGCTGCGGTCCCGGCTGTGACCGGACCGAGACTGGGAATGCGCCGTATCCGGCCGGAGAGTCCGCCCCGGCGCGTCAACTTAGGATGGACGGATGAAAGCGCGCTCCGCCCTCGTCTACACGGTGCTGAGACTGCTCGCATTCCTCGTGCCGTTCGGCGTCCTCATGCTGTTTCCGATCTTCCGCGAGCTGTACTGGCTTGCCGCGATCTTCGCCGCACTCATCGGCCTGAGCCTGTCCCTGCTGTTTCTGCGCCGACCTCTCACCGAAGTGACGACCGGGCTCGCGCAGAGGCGCGCCGAGTCGAAGGCCGCCATCTCCGACGAGGACGCTGAGGATGCCGCGATCGCCGCGGCCGACCTGCCGGACGCGGCGGATTCCGCAGAGGCGTCGCGCACGGCGTCGCCGGATCGCGACTCCCGCGAGCAATAGCGCCGTCGGCTGCTCGCCGGCGGATCAGCCGACGAACGCCCACAGGAGGAACGCGCCGTAGGCGACCGACGTCAGCGACGTGAGGCTGAGGGCGACGATGAGCTCTCGGGGAACGCGATAGGTCCACACGATGAGGATCGCCGGCAGCGCAGCCAGCAGCGCGAGCATCGTGAGCCAGGCGATCGGGAAGAACAGCGCCAGGTAGCCGGCGATCGCGAAGGGCACGAGCACGAACACCGTGAACAGCACGCGCGTCGCCCGGCGACCGATCAGCACGGTGAGGGTCCGCTTGTGCGCCGCGCGGTCCTGGTCGATGTCGCGGAGGTTGTTCGCCAGCAGTACCGCACACGCCAGCAGCCCCGCCCCGACGGCCCCGAACCACGCCTCCTGCGGGACAGCCAGCACCTGCACGTACGTGGTTCCGACGGTCGCGACCAGTCCGAAGAACACGAAGACGAACAGCTCGCCGAGCCCGTAGTAGCCGTAGGGCCGCTTTCCGCCGGTGTAGAACCATGCGGCGACGATGCACGCCGCGCCGACCAGCAGCAGCCACCACTGCTGGCTGCGGATCACCAGCGCAAGCCCGGCGGCTGCGGCGATCGCGAAGAAGATCAGCGCCGCGATCAGCACCGAACGCGCACGGACCTTGCGGGATGCCGTCAGGCGCGTGGGCCCGACCCGGTGGTCGTCGGTGCCGCGGATGCCGTCGCTGTAGTCGTTGGCGAAGTTCACGCCGATCTGCAGACTCACCGACACGATGAGGCAGAACAGGGCCATGACCCAGTGGAACAGTCCATCGACGAGGATCGCGGCCCCCGTGCCGATGAGGATCGGCGTGAGCGCGAGCGGCAGCGTGCGCAGCCGCGCCGCGCCGATCCAGTCGCCGAATGTCGCCTTCTCGACGACGTGCCGCGGATCACGGGACTCGTGCACCTTCTGCGGGTTGCCGCGATGGGGCTGCTTGCGAGGACCGGGACGCTTGCGCTTCTTGCTGGGGGTGCCTGCCACGAGGTGACATCCTACGGCCTGAGCGGCGCTTTGCACGGACGCGCGATCCCCCTGGCGCACCGACCGCCGTCAGGCCGAGAATGGCGGGATGCTGAGTATCGGGTCCATCGTGCTGACCGTCGAAGACATCACACGGGCGGGCGAGTTCTGGCGCGCCGCCCTCGGCTACGTCAACCGCCGCCCTCCTTCGGAGGACTGGGTCATCCTCGACCCGCCCGACAAGGCGACGTGGAATGCGCCCGGCGCGAGCCTCGCGCTGTCGGTCACCGGGTACCCGCAGCACTATCCACCCCGCATCCACCTCGATCTCTACGCGGAGGACCAGGCCGCGGAGGTCGAACGCCTGACGTCGCTGGGCGCGCGGGGCATCGACTGGGACGGCTACCCCGACGACGCGGACTACATCGTCCTCGAAGACACCGAGGGCAACCGCTTCTGCGTCGTCGACACCGGGCCGTTCCCGGCCGCCTGATCCACGCGTTCGCCGACCGCGGAGGGCGGGACTCAGTGCAGGGCCGCGACGGCCGCGCGGATCGCCTCGCGGTCGGGCTTGCCGCTCGGCAGCGTCGCGAAGTCGTCCACCAGCACGAGCCGCGTCGGACGGGCGTGCGCGCCGACCTCGTCGGAGACGGCAGCACGCGCTTCCTCCAGCTGAACCGACTCGCTGCGCCGCAGCGCTTCGCCGCGCGGGACGACCACGACGGATGCCTCGCCCCATCGCTCGTCCGAGACACCGACCACGACGGCGGACTCGAGGCCGGGGATCGCACGGACGACCCGCTCCACGCGTTCGAGGGACACGTTGATCCCGCCGGAGACGATGACATTGTCGATCCTGCCGCGCACGCGCAGCAGGTCGTCCTCGATGATCCCGGCATCGTGCGTGCGGTACCACCGTGTGCCGTCGGCGTCTCGGGCGAAGGCCGCATCCGTCGCTGCGGAGTCGCCGAGGTAGCCGTCGGCCAGGGTGGGACCGGAGACCTGCACCTCGCCGTCGACCACCCGCACCGACACGCCTCGCAGGGGCCGGCCGTCGTACACGCAGCCTCCGCTGGTCTCGGTCGCGCCGTACGTCCTGACCACGCGGACCCCGGCATCCTGCGCCTTTTCGAAGGTCGCGGGCGCGATCGCCTGACCGCCCACGAGGATCGTCTCGAACGAGCGCAGCGCGGCCAGCACGATCGGATCGTGCGCGGCGGCATCCAGGAGCTTCGTCAGCTGCGCCGGCACCAGGGATGTGAAGGAGGGCACGCGCTCGCCGTGATCCGTCGAGACCATCGTCAGCGCGGCGGCCGAGAACGCCTGAGGCGTGAACGCGCCGGTCAGCCACGCCGGCTCGCGGTCGGCGACGATCGAGCGGACGAGCACCTGCAGCCCTGCGACGTAGCTCGCCGGGAGAGCGAGCAGCCAGGCGCCGTCGCCGATCCGGTCGGCAGTGGCGAGCGCGCTCGCGGTGAGAGCGTCGCGGCTGAGGATCACGCTCTTGGGCACGCCGGTCGAGCCCGACGTGGTGACCACCACGCCGGTGCCCGCGCGGACCTCGGCGGGGAAGTCGCCGACCATGCCGAGTCCGAGCGCGGGTCCGGCGCCGTGCAGTGCGCCGCGCAGACCGCGCAGGATGTCGCGGGGGTCGTCGCCGATGACGGTTTCGAGCTTCATCTTCTATGCATTTCGACTCGTGGCGCTGCGCGCGACTCGCTCAATGTTGATCCGCACTGCATCAACGCTGCTTCGCAGCATTGCTCCGGCACGCATCAATAGTGCCAGGGGTAGGGCGACCAGTCGGGGTCGCGCTTCTCGAGGAACGAGTCACGCCCCTCGACGGCCTCATCGGTGCCGTAGGCGAGACGGGTCGCCTCTCCTGCGAACACCTGCTGGCCGACCATGCCGTCATCGACCGCGTTGAAGGCGAACTTGAGCATGCGGATCGCCGTCGGAGACTTCGTCAGAATCGTACGCGCCATCGCGATCGCCTCGGACTCCAGATCGGCGTGCGCGACGACGCGATTGACCGCACCCATCTCGTACGCGCGCTGGGCGGAGTACTCCTCGGCCAGGAAGAACACCTCGCGCGCGAACTTCTGGCCGATCTGCCGGGCGAAATACGCCGAGCCGTAGCCGGCGTCGAAGGATCCGACATCCGCGTCGGTCTGCTTGAATCTGCCGTGCTCGGCCGACGCGATGGTGAGGTCGCACACGACGTGCAGCGAGTGCCCGCCGCCGGCGGCCCACCCGGGGACGACGGCGATCACGACCTTCGGCATGAAGCGGATGAGCCGCTGCACCTCCAGGATGTGCAGGCGACCCATCGCAGAGCCGATCATCTCGTCATGGCGCGGGCCGAACCCGCTCGTGTTCGAGTCCGCCGACGCGACACCATCGACCGCCGAGCCGGAGGAATCCTGGCCGGTCTCGGAGCTCGCCGAGGGGCCGTCGCCGGAGTCGGGCACCGATCCTTCGTACTGATACCCCGCCCGCCCGCGGATGCGCTGGTCTCCGCCGGAGCAGAACGCCCACCCGCCGTCTTTCGGACTCGGACCGTTGCCGGTGAGCAGGACGACGCCGATCCGCGGATCCTGGCGGGCGATGTCGAGCGCGCGGTACAGCTCGTCGACTGTGTGCGGACGGAACGCATTGCGCACTTCGGCGCGGTCGAACGCGATGCGGGCGATGCGGCCATCGGGCGAGACGTGCGCGGTGATATCGGTGTAGCCGTCGGCGCCGGGTGCGCCGACCCAGGCCGAGGGATCGAAGATCTCCGAGACGGTCACTCGTGTCCTCCGTTCTTGGCATCGCGCCACGCGAGCCAGGATCGCACCTGGTCGTAATCGAAGTCCGGGCCGCCGAAACCGAGCGTGAACAGGCGCACGCCGCCCTCGAAGAGCGCGTCGGCGACGTCCTCGTTCCGCCTCTTCAGCTCGTTCGACAGGATCAGCGTCGACGTGTCGCGTCCCTCTCGCTCAGCCCATTTCTCGATCACGGAGAGCTTGTGCGGCAGCTCCTCGGGCCGCACGAAGCTGTGCCAGTAGTCGGCGTAGCGCGCCACGAGGCGGAGTGTCTTCTTCTCTCCCTTGCCGCCGATCATGATCGGAATCCTGCGGGTGGGCGGCGGATTGAGAACGTCCCACCGCGCGGTGATGCGTGCGAGGCCCTCTGCGAGGTCGTTCAAGCGCGTGCCGGGCGTTCCGAACTCGTACCCGTACTCGTCGTAGTCCTTGTGGAACCACCCCGAACCGGTGCCGAAGATGAACCTGCCCTCGCCGCCCTTGGCGCTGATGTGGTCGATCGTTCGGGCCATGTCGGCCTGCAGGTCGGGGTTGCGGTAGCTGTTGCAGTTCACGAGCGCTCCGAACTCGACCCGCTCGGTCTGCTCGGCCCATGCGGCGAGCATCGTCCACGACTCGAAGTGCAGACCGTCGCGGTCGCCCGACAACGGGAAGAAGTGATCCCAGTTGAACAGGATGTCCACGCCCATGTCCTCGAGCCGGCGCACGGCGTCACGCAGGTCGCCGTACTCGACGTGCTGCGGCTCGAGCTGGACGCCCAGCCGCACGGGGGTATCGGTGAGCATGCCGCCAGCCTATTCCCGCGCCGGGTGCTCGCCTCGCCCGATCGCGGCACGCGACTCGAACCCGGTGGCCGGCGTGGCCAATGATGAATGCCGGATGCCGGATGCCGGGAAGACCCCGACGTCCGGCATCCGATCATCCGCTCTTCAGCGGCGCGCGCGCACGGTCTTGATCGAGTACGTCGACGATGTCCCAGATCGCGATGCCCGCGATCGCGAATCCCGTGAGAACGCCGACGATCGAGCCGACCTTCTCGCCGTCTTCGGGAATGATCGTGGGGAAGTAGTCCGGGTTGAGCAGCTCCCCTGGGCGAGCAGGATGAGGGCCGGGATCGCGACGGCGAGGGCCAGCATCGCATTCACCACGGCGAGCAGCGGTCGTCCAGCGGCCGACGAGGTAGACGACGACGGCGAGGGTCGCTTCGAGCGCCATGATCACGAAGAGCCCGGCGATCCACCACGGCCACAATGCGGGGTTCAGGAAGGACAGCGGCGCGTCGCCCGGGCACCACGTAGTCGGGGATGAAGCCGATCGTGAGGTCCCAGATGATCGACCCCGGCAGCGACCACGAGGAACACGAGAGAGGCGATCATGTCGCTGAAGCCGACACCGCGCGGGCTCGGCTCCGGCAGCTGATCGACGGTCCACTCGGTGGTCAGCTCCCTGCCCGCGCCGGCGCCGCTGCGCTCGACGATCGCGAACACCAGGGTCGTCCAGAACACAGGTGCACGAAGCCACGGTGATCAGGGTCGTGACCACGACCGTGCCGATGACCTCGCCGATGCCGTCACCGGCAAGGGTCTTGCCAAGGCGATGCCGAACGCGGCACTGGGCAGGACGATCAACAGCAGCAGCTTGAGCAGTCGCCACCAGTCGAGGTAGTAGCGGGGTCCGATGAGGTAGAGCGGCCGATCGGTGTAGCCCGCGGCGAGCTTGTCCGGGTCGCCGAGCTCGGTCGAGCACTGCGCGCTCGGCGGCCGCCGTGCGGTTCGCCGTTCTCGACGCGTGCGTCGATCTGGTCGTCGATCGAGGCGCGCAGCTCGGTGCCGAGATCGTCGCGCTGCTTCTCGGGCACCGTGCGCATCGCGGCGGCGACGTAGCGGTCGGTGAGGGATGTGGCGGTCATGTCAGTGCTCCTTGGGTAGTGCGTCGATCGCCGCGGCGATCGCGTGGAAGTCGTCGGTGAGGGCGGCGGCGAGCCGGGAGCCCGCCGCGCTGGTGCGGTAGAACTTGCGGGGCCGGGCCTCGTCGGTGTTCCACTCGCTCGTGAGGTGACCCTGCTTCTCCAGGCGGCGCAGCAGGGGGTAGAGCGTGTTGGCGTCGGTCTCGAACCCGCGCTCGCTGAGCTCCTCGAGCAGTCCGTAGCCGTAGCCCGGGTCTTTCGAGCAGTCGCAGGCAGGCGAGCACGGCCGTGCCGCGCCGCAGCTCCTGCAGGTGGGTTTCGAGTGCTTCGGTCTCGCTCATGGATCACACTGTACTGTGTATCACACACTATAGTCAAGCACACGTCAAAGTGTGATCACCAGTACGGCGTCTGGCCGATGGCTCGCGGACGAGCAGGCGCCCATATCGACCCTCCGAGCGAGCGAGGGGCCATGATGGAGCGGTGAGCACCGACGCCGCAGCATCCCTCCCCTCGCTCGCCGATCTGCTCGCCACCGCTCGCGTGGTCGCTCTCCCCCTCGCGACCCGCTTCCGCGGGATCGCGGTCCGCGAAGCGGCCCTGTTCGAGGGACCGGAGGGCTGGACGGAGTTCTCGCCGTTCCTCGAGTACGAAGACGCCGAGGCCTCAGCGTGGCTCGCCGCGGCGATCGACTACGGGTGGGCGAGCGCGCCGACTCCCCTGCGAGATGCGATTCCGGTGAACGCGACGGTGCCGGCCGTGGATGCGGCATCCGTTCCCGAGGTCCTGGCGCGATTCGACGGATGCCGGACCGCCAAGGTGAAGGTCGCCGAAGCCGGCCAGCGGCTCGCCGACGACGTCGCCCGCGTGCGGGCGGTGCGCGGGGCGATGGGCCCGGAGGGTCGCATCCGGGTCGACGCCAACGGCGCGTGGAATCTGGACGAGGCCGAGCACGCGATCCATGCGCTGGCGGAGTTCGATCTCGAGTACGTGGAGCAGCCGTGCACGTCGATCGAGGAGCTCGCCGAGCTGCGACGACGCGTGAAGTACCTCGGGATCCCGCTCGCCGCCGACGAGAGCGTGCGCAAGGCGGCCGACCCTATCGCGGTCGCCCGCGCCGGCGCGGCCGACCTCATCGTGGTCAAGGCGCAGCCATTGGGCGGCGTGAGGCGCGCTCTCGAGATCGTGGTGGAGGCGAGGCTGCCCGCGGTCGTCTCGAGCGCCCTGGAGACTTCGATCGGCCTGGCGATGGGCGTCGCGCTGGCTGCCGCGCTCCCCGAGCTCGACTACGACTGCGGGCTCGGGACGGCGGCGCTGCTGACGGCGGATGTCGTCGCTGAGCCGCTGATTCCACGTGGCGGGATGCTGCCGGTCGGTCGGATCTCACCCGATTCCGTACTGATGGATCGGTACGCCGCATCTGAGGACCGCCAGGAGTGGTGGACGGCGCGGATCGCGCGATGCCATTCGGAGCTGGTTCGCGCGACGGGCGATTGAGCGTTCCGGCGGAAAGCTGAGAACGCGATAGGGGGTGGTGGTCTGGTGGATATCTCGGAAACCGCACCCCCGCTTCGTGGTCCTGTCGTCGCGACCCAGCAGTGGCGGCACGTCGCCTTCGTGCATTGGCGGGTTCCCCCGGCCGAAGTGGCGCCGTTCCTTCCGCGCGGAGTCGTCCCCGATGTCATCGGCGGGTCGACCTGGGTCGGCCTGATCGCCTTCCGCCTCGGCGATGCGCGGGTGGCGCGGCTTCCGCCGACGCCGGGGTGGGGGTCGTTCACCGAGGTGAATGTGCGCCTGTACGGTGTCGACGAACAAGGTCGACGAGGTGTCGTGTTCCGGTCGCTGGAGGCGTCGAGTCTGCCCGCAGTGGCGGCGGCCCGCGTGCTCTTCTCGCTCCCGTACTTCTGGGCTCGCACCGCGCAACGGCCTCGACCGGACGGATGGGAGTATGCGTCGCGGCGCATCGCGCGGCCGTGGGGCCCCCGTCCCGCGTCCCGACTCGACATCGCCGTCGACACCAGCCGGACCGTCCACGACGACGAGTCGCTGTTCCTCACAGCCCGGTGGGGGCTCTTCCAACGCCGCTTCGGCGCAACGCAATGGCTGCCGAACGAGCACGAACCGTGGGTCCTGCACCCGGCGCAGGTCATTTCGCTGCGTGACGAGCTGTGCGCAGCCGCCGGACTCCCCGGCGTGGCCGGCACCCCGCCGGACTCGGTGCTGTTCAGCCCCGGAGTGGACGCGAGGTTCGGTCGCGGGATGCTCCTCCGGCGCGGTTCGCGCTGATGGGGCGTCAGTCGGCCGTCGCGCCGCCCTCCACGGTCACGATCCGGTGGTCTTCACTGTGCGTGAGCTCCGTCCGCAGGAACTGCTCGTCCGTGGGCAGGCGCAGGTTGAAACGGGCATAGGGCACGAGCTTCATCTCGGCCTTGCCGATGGTGACGTCCAGGACATGCCCTCCGACACTGCGGTCGTCGGCGATGAAGTGGATGTGCAGCCCGGCCACCGTGATCCCCTGATAGATCGCCGGTGCCCAGAACCCCACGAGTGTGCCGCGGGCATCGTCGAGCACGGTCTCGATCTGTCCACTCGTCACATCCGCGAGCGGCCGGAACGGATGCTCCTGACGCGGCGTGACCCGGATCCGCACCGCCGTGTAGAGGCCGTCCACCCGGACCGCGTGGAACAGATTCCGGCTCGCGAGACCGGCTTCCACCCGCCGGGTGAACGCGGCGAGGTCGGAGCCGGCGATCTGTGTCGCCGTCACCTCGTGGAAGCGGCAGACGTCGACGAACGGGAGGATCTGGCGTCCCTCATGCGATCGGGATGCTCACCGACGGTGCACTCGAACACCTCGCCGTCGAGGATGATGACCTCACCGCCGAGGTGGTCGCAGCATCCGATGCCGAAGTCGCCGAGCTCGCGGACGTCGCCGACCGGTATTCCCGACTCGTACGCACCGGCGAGCAGGGCGTCCAGCACCGCGAACTGGGTCACCGCGGCATCCGCCACCAGCTTCTGCGTCATCACGTTGCGAGGCTATCCTGCGACCCGACGCCGACGCTCGAGCCTAAGGTCAGGCCTCGGGCAGCTCGATGATCAGCTGCGCGACGCGGGCGAGCTCCTCGCTCGTGCGCCGGCACAGCGTCTCGTAGTCCAGCCCCGCCATCGTGGCCCGAACGGCTTCGCCCTCCCACACGGTGAGCATGAGGCGGGCCGCCTGATCGGCCGGCACCCGGAAGCGAAGGGCCTTGGCCCGCGCGATGTCGTCGATGATCTGGGCGACGCTGTCGCGCATCTCGGCATCCTGAGCGAGGTACGCGGCCCCGAGCCGCGGGTCGCGCAGCGCGTGGATGCGGATCTCGCTCATGAGCAGGATGCCGAGCCGGTCGTCGCCGGAGACGTCGAGGATCTGCTGGACGATCGACAGCGCGTCGGTCGCGACGACGTGAAGCGCTCCGTCGCGCTCGAGCTTCGCGACCCGCTCGCGGACGGCCTCGACGCGCGCTCTCGCGACCCGTCCGGCCAGCTCGAGGAACAGCTCGTCCTTGGTCTCGAAGTTCGAGTAGAAGGCGCCCCGCGTGAACCCGGCGCGCTCGCAGATCGCCTCGACGGATGCCGCATCCAGTCCCTCTTCGGCGAAGACCTGGGCGGCGGCATCCAGCAGCTTCTGACGGGTGGCTTCGCGGCGGCGCGAGGTCACGGCGACGGTGTCGGTCATCCGTCCTCCTCAGGTGCCATCTTCACACGCAGTACCCAGGTTGGGGGCCGCGGCGCGTTCTACGATACACTCATGTATCCGATACAGCGCTGTATCCATCCTGTCTGAATCCTGGTAGCCCGGAGGCGCTGTGTCCACTCTCCTGTACGCGCTCGGCCGGTGGTCGTACCGTCATTCGTGGCGGGTGCTGATCGCCTGGCTGCTGCTTCTGGGCATCGCCGGGGTCGGCGCGGCGACGCTCGGGCAGGGAACGGACAACTCCTTCTCGATCCCGGGAACCGAGTCCCAGGCCGGCATCGAGCAGCTGGCTCGCACGTTCCCCCAGGCCAGCGGCACGAGTGCGCAGATGATCGTCGTCACGGCCGACGGCGCGTCCCGTCGAGGACGAGCCGTACGCGTCGGCGATCGCCGACACGATCGCAGAACTCGAGGACCTGGACGGCATCCTCGCCGTCACGGATCCGTTCAGCGAGATCGTCAACGGCCAGGTCTCCGATGACGGCGATGCCGCGATCGTGCGCATGCAGTTCGACGGTCAGGCGACCGACGTTCCGCCCGGCACGAAGACCGCGCTGCAGGATGTCGCGGCCGAACTGCAGGAGGAGCTGCCCGCAGGGTCCGAAGTCGCGCTCGGCGGTGATCTGTTCGCCTTGTCGGTGCCGGGCGTGACGATCACCGAAGCCGTCGGCCTGCTGATCGCGCTGCTCGTGCTGATCGTGACATTCCGCTCCTTCGTGGTCGCCGGGCTCCCCTTGCTGACGGCGATCATCGGCGTCGGGTTGTCGATCGCGCTGATCCTTCTCTCGACGGCGTTCGCGAGCATCTCTTCGACGACGCCTCTGCTGGCCCTGATGCTGGGCCTCGCCGTCGGGATCGACTACGCCCTGTTCATCGTCGCCCGACATCAGGACCAGGTGCGGGCGGGCGTGGACCCGGAGGAGAGCGCGGCGCGGGCGACGGGAACGGCGGGTTCCGCCGTCGTCTTCGCCGGCGTGACCGTGCTCATCGCCCTCATCGGCCTCTCGTTCGCCGGCATCCCGTTCCTCACGACGATGGGCATCGCCGCGGCCGTAGCCGTCGCGATCGCCGTGCTCGTGGCCCTCACCCTGACGCCGGCGATGCTCGGATTCCTCAAGGGTCGCGTCGCCGGGCGCCCGAAGCGGGCTTCGTCTCGTCGCTCCGCTCCTCGCTCAGCCACCGGTGGTCGTGGGGCCGCCCGGACCGTGAGCGAGCAAAGCCGGTCCCTGAGCGAGCGAAGCGAGACGAAGGGCGGCGCCCCGAAGCGAGGCTTCGCCACCCGATGGGTCGGCCTGGTGACCAAGCATCCGATCGTGACGACCGTCGCGGTCGTCCTCACGCTCGGGATCATGGCGATTCCGGCCGCCAGCCTGGCACTGGCCCTGCCCAACGCCGGGATGCTGCCCGAGGAGAACGAGGCGCGTCACAGCTACGATCTCGTCGCCGAGGAGTTCGGCCCCGGCTTCAACGGCCCGATCATCCTGACCGGCACGATCGTCACGTCGAACGATCCGGTCGGACTCATGAGCGACCTCGGCGAGGACGTCGAGAGCCTGCCGGGTGTCGAGACGGTGGCCCTCGCGACTCCCAACGAGACCGCTGACACCGGGATCGTGCAGCTGGTGCCCACGACGGCGCCCGACGACCCGGCCACCGCCGATCTCGTGCGCGAGCTGCGCGCACAGCACGACCGCTGGCTCGATGAGTACGGCATCGACGTCAAGGTCACCGGCTTCACCGCGGTCGCGATCGACATCTCCGATCAGCTGGGTGGCGCGCTGATCCCCTTCGGCATCTTCGTCGTCGGACTCTCCCTGGTGCTGCTGACGATCGTGTTCCGCTCGATCGCCGTGCCGATCAAGGCCGCCCTGGGCTACCTGCTCTCGGTCGCGGCCGCGTTCGGCGTGATCGCCGCCGTGTTCGAGTGGGGGTGGTTCGCCGATCTCCTGCACGTCACGCGCACCGGACCCATCATCAGCTTCATGCCGATCGTGCTGATGGGCGTCCTGTTCGGCCTCGCGATGGACTACGAGGTGTTCCTGGTCTCACGCATGCGCGAGGACTACGTCCATGCCCGCAAGACCGGCGCCACCCGCGCCGAGGCCCATGCGATCGCGCGGGGCGCCATCAAATCGGGATTCACCTCGTCCGCCCGCGTCGTCACCGCCGCGGCCCTCATCATGTTCGCGGTGTTCGCCGCATTCGTGCCGGAGGGTGATGCTTCGCTGAAGCCGATCGCACTCGGCCTGGCCGTCGGCATCGTCATCGACGCCTTCCTCGTGCGCATGACGCTGACTCCGGCGGTGATGGCACTTCTCGGCGACCGCGCGTGGTGGCTGCCGGCATGGCTGGCGCGGGTCCTCCCCCACTTCGACATCGAAGGCGAAGCCGTCGAGCGCGAACTGGCGCTCACGGACTGGCCCGAGCCGGGCTCGAACGCAGCGGTCGTGGCGGAGGGGGTCGGCGTGAGCGCCGGCGACATCCGCCTGGTCGACGAGGTCGCCCTGCGCGTCGAGCGAGGCGCCGCGCTCGTTGTGACCGCGAAGGACGCGCGAGGCCCCCGCGCGCTGCTGCTCGCACTCGCCGGCCGCGCGGCGCTGGACGGCCGCGCCCGGGTCGGCGGGCACCTCCTGCCCGGCCGCGAGGCGTGGGTGCGTTCGCACGTGGCGGTCGCACTGCTGGATGGCTCGGCGCACCCGGTGCGCGACCTGCGCCGCGCGATCGCCGGCGGACCCCGCATCCTCATGATCGACGGCCTGGACGCACTCATCCCGGGAGCGGGGCACGACCAGGCCGCGGCAGCGCTTCGGGATGCCGCATCCGCGACACCCGAGCTCACTCTCGTCGTCGCCTCCACCCGCCCCGACGCCGCCAGAGCGCTGCTCGCCGAGGCCGGATGGCCCGATGCGCCCGTCCTGGACATCACGGCAGCCAAGCCGGCACCGTTCGCAGTCGCATCGAGCACGATGCAGCCGACGGCCGCCCCCACGACAGAGGTGCACGCACTTGTGCTGAGCGACCCTGAAGGAGTCGAAGCATGACCCTCCACATCGAACGGGCGCGCTCGCGACGCCCCGTCACCTGGCTCACGCTCATCGGCGTCCTCCTCCTGCCGGTGCTGATCGGCGGCATCCTCGTCGCCGCGCTCTACAACCCGGCCGAGCGGCTCGACAACATGAGCGCCGCGATCGTGAACGAAGACGAGCCGGTCACGATCGACGACCAGTACGTTCCGCTCGGGCGTCAGCTGACCGCAGGTCTCGTCGAAGGGTCCGACGACATCGCAAGCAACCTCGACTGGACGATCTCCAACGCCGACGACGCCGCCGAGGGGCTCGCTGACGGCACCTACCAGGCGGTTGTGACGATCCCCGCCAACTTCTCCGCCGCCGCCACCTCGACGGCACCCGGCGGCTCACCGGAGCAGGCCACGATCGAAGTGTCGACGCCCCCCGACTCGAAGGTCGTGGACGACGCCATCACCGCACAGGTGACCTCGGCGGCGGCATCCATCATGGGCCAGCAGCTCTCGCAGGTGTACCTCGAGAACGTGTTCCTCGGATTCACGACGCTCGGCGACCAGCTCGGCGAGGCGGCGGACGGCGCGCATCAGCTCGCCGACGGCGCCACCCAGGCGGCGGACGGCGCGACCGCGCTCGCCGGCGGCACGGTGCAGCTGAGCGACGGAGCGTCGGGGCTCTCCTCCGGTGCGGATCAGCTCGGCAGCGGACTGGACACGATCGCCGGCGGGATCCGCGCGACGTCATCCGGTGCGACGCAGCTCGCGAACGGGGTCTACGCGGGCGCGGACACGATCGAGGCCGACGGCATCGTGCCGCAGCAGATCACCGACCTCGCGGGGCAGTCGGCCGCCGCCACAGCGAGCGCTGCCGCCCTTGCGGGCGGGGTCGCCACCGACGTCGGCGCGCTGGCGGCTCAGTGCACGACGGTCACGACCGACACCGCGTTCTGCGACAGTCTCACCGCTGCCGCCGCGGACGCGGCGACCGCCGCGCAGGCATCGGGCGGCGCCGCGCAGGCCGCAGGCGGAACCTCGTTCGCGCTCGACCAGTTCGACACCGCCGCGACTGCCCAGTTCGCGGCGCAGTTCCGGACGATCGCCGGCAACGTCGGCGCACTCGCCGGCGGCCTCGACCAGCTCGCCGGCGGCACCGACCAGTCCGCAGCGGGCGCGCGTGAGCTCGCCTCGGGCGCGGCGCAGCTCGCGGGCGGCATCGACGAGGCGGGTGCCGGCGCGACTTCGCTCGCCGACGGTGTGGCACAGCTGGCCACCGGAACCACCACGCTGGCCGACGGCTTGGATCAGGCATCCGCCGCCGTGCCGTCCTACTCGGACGACGACGCGACGAGCCTCGCCACGGTCGTCTCCGATCCGGTGACGACCGACGGCGTCGGCTCTTCGCTGTTCGGTGCCTCCGCCGTACCGCTGCTGGCCACGCTCGCCCTGTGGTTCGGCGGGCTCGGCACCTTCGTCGCACTTCAAGCCGCATCGCGTCGCGCACTGACTTCGCGGGCGCCGTCCGGCCTCCTCGCCCTGCGCGGACTCGCACCGGCCGCGGCGCTGGGCGCGGTGCAGGGGCTGCTGGTCGCCGGCATCGTGCAGCTGGCCGCGTCCTACGACGGGGCGCAGTGGTCGATGTTCGCCGCACTGTGCGTGATCGCGGGCGTCGCGTTCGCCGCGGTCAACCAGGCGCTCGTCGCCGTCTTCGGCGGCGCCGGGCGATGGCTCGCCGCGCTCGTCGGCGTCCTGACGGTCGCGACCGGCGTGGTCTCCACGGTTCCGGGCGTGCTGTCGGATGCCGCGTCGCTGCTGCCCACCGCTCCCGCCTACAACGGGATGCTGGCGGCTTTGACGGAGGCCGAGGGCCTCGGCGCCGGGATCGCGGGGCTGCTGATCTGGTCAGGGCTGGCGTTCATCGCGACGACACTCGCTGTGGCGCGCAGACGCGTCGCCAACTCGCGGGACCTGCTCGCGGCATCCCCCGTACCGGCCTAGCCCCGGCCGGGCAGCGCCTTCCGGAGGATCGGCCGGGGGAACCGCAGGCTTTGAACCCGCGCGGAAAGGGAGGGCGACGCCCAATTCCCCGGCGCTGTGGGAGACACTCCGGCGACGGCGGTGGCGCGTGCGAGCGCGGGGAATGCCGCGCTCATCGCGCGTTCACCGCCATCGACTTGATCATGATGCGCCTGCCCTTGAAGTGGACCACTGTGACACAGCGCCGGCACGCCCTCCGCAGTTGCGGCGGTTCCCCCGAACCGACCTTCCTGCGTGCGAACCCCCAAGTCAGCACACTCTCATCCGCGGCACACGCTAGACCCCTCGACGCATAGCGTCAAGAGAGCCGGTATCAGCTCAGGCCGGAGTACGCGTGGAGACCCTTGAAGAACATGTTCACGATCGTGAAGTTGAACATCACCGCCGTGAAGCCGATGATCGACAGCCATGCCGATCGTGACCCGCGCCACCCGCGCGTGGCGCGGGCGTGGATGTAGCCCGCGTACAGCACCCAGATGACGAAGGTCCACACTTCCTTGGTGTCGAAGCCCCAGTAGCGGCCCCACGCGTCGTTCGCCCAGATCGAACCGGCGATCAGCGTGAACGTCCAGAAGATGAAGCCGAGGATGGCGAACCGGTACGCGATCGACTCGAGCGCGTCGCTACCGGGGAGCGTGCGCAGGAAGCGCGGGCCCGTCTTCGGCGCGGCGGCATCGCCTGCGGCATCCGCCAGGGCGGTCTTGCGCTCCCGACGGGCCTGCATGAGCTGCAGCACCGAGAGGCCGAACGCGAGCGCGAACAGCGCGGTCGCGAGGGACGCCACGAACACATGGATCACGAGCCAGATGCTCTTCAGTGGGTCCATCAGCGGCGAGATCTCGACGTAGAACGCGAGCGTCGCGCCACCGAGCAGGATCACCACGAGACCGGTGATGAACGAGCCGAGGAAGCGGAGGTCGTACCGGAGCAGCGAGACGAGGTAGACCGCGACGATCAGCATCGTCCCGGTGAGGGCGAACTCGTACATGTTCGACCAGGGAACGCGGCCGGCGGCGATGCCGCGGGTGACGTCTCCGGCGACATGGAAGAGGAAGCCGAGCACGGTGAGCGAGGTGCCGATCCGCGCCCACAGCAGGCGCGGGCGGTCGCTCGGGCGGGCCTCGAAGGTCGCCTCCGCGGCTCGCTCCTGGTCGCGGACGCCCGCGCTGGACTCGCGCTCCACGGCGTCGGCCGAGGCCCGCGCCGACGCCCCGGTCGCGGCGACTGACACGAGTTCGCGTTCGCGCGTCGCGGCATCCTGGGCTTCCGCGGCACGCGCACCGCGGCGTGCGAGGTCGACGGCGTAGGCGATGAACGCGAGCGCGTAGATCGCGATCGCCGTCCACACGAGCAGCACCGAGACGGAGTCGAGAGAGAGCGTGGCGGTACCGGGCATGGGCTCAGTCTACGCGGGGCGAATCCGGCGACCCGGGGCCCTGCTGCACGATGCTCGGCCCCCGTCGCAGTGGCAGAGACCTGCTCGCGCAGCAACGGCTCGAGGGTGGCGCCATGGCGCTCGACGACCTGGTCCAGCGCCGCGGCGATCGTCGGATCCTCGCCTCGGGCCAGGCCCGCGTATTCGAGCCGCAGCGTCTCGCCGCTCGATGCCGCCTTCACCCAGACCCGGCGACGCGGGATGAACAGAGCGGCGAGCAGACCCAGCACGGCGAGCACTGCGAACACGAGCACCCACGTGGCCGCGGCATCCCGGTGGATCGACAGCGACACGAAGCGCTTCACCGACTGGTCGTACCCCTGGGCGCCGGCCGGCGACTCGTTCTCGAACGTGATCGTGCCGTAGCCGTCGGGCAGCTCGGCGGTCTCGCCGGGGGCGAGCTCGATCGAGTCGACGTCGATGGCGCGCCCGGTCAGCTGCGTCATCCCGGTCGGGTCGAGCGTGTAGACCGATCGCGGCGTGCCGTCGTCGATGCCGAGATCGCCCGCGTACACATCCAGCGTGAGAACCGGGTTGACCAGCGCCGGGTATGCGGACGTGAACGCCCCGGTGGTCAGTGGCGCCTGGGTCGGGTAGAAGAATCCGACGAGTCCCAGCTGCTCGGGAAGGCCGTCCGGAACCTTGATCACGCCGAGCGAGGTCATGTTGGTGTCCTGCGGGAGGAACGGGACCGACTCGGAGAACACGACGGTGCCGGCGGAATCCTTGATCGTGATCGTCGGCGCGTACCCGTTGCCCATGAGGTAGATGCGGTCGCCCTCCATGTCGAGGGGATGGTTGACCCGCACCTGGCCTTGACCGGGCTCCTCGCCCGCGCTCTGAGTGGTCAGATGCGCGATGAAATCGCCGGCCTGGCCGGCGCCTTGAGTGTCGGAGGGCTGGTACGTGACGCTGAACTCGTCGAGGGTCAGCGAGTACGGCGGGAGCTTCTCCTCGTCGACGAACCTGCCCGGGTTGAACGACGTGTAGTCGAGCATCGTGTTGACGAACGTGCCGCCCTCGATGATGACGCCCTGGCCGGTGTACGTGAAGCCCCCGCCGATGCCGACGGCCAGCAGCACACCGATGAGGGCGGTGTGGAAGACGAGGTTGCCGGTCTCGCGCACATAACCCCGCTCGGCCGAGACCGAGTGCGTGCCGCCCGTGTCGTAGCGCTCGACCCGGTAGCCGCCCCGCTTCAGCTGGTCGGCGGCGACGTCGATCGCGGTGGCCGCCGCGGCGCGCGGATCGGCGTCCGTCCCGAGTTCGATGACCGTCGAGCGGTAGTCGGCGAGCCGATCGAGCCGCGCGGGCGTGCGCGGGGGCCTCGCGCGCAGCGCCTTCCAGTGGTGCCTGGTGCGCGGGATGACGCAGCCGATGAGCGAGACGAACAGCAGGATGTAGATCGCCGAGAACCACGGCGATGTGTACACGTCGAAGAGGCTCAGAGTGTCGAGGATCGGCGCGAGGTCGGGGTTGTCGGCGAAATACTGCGTCACCCCGTTGGGGTCGGCGCTGCGCTGCGGCACGATCGATCCGGGCACCGCCGCGATCGCGAGCAGCAGCAGCAGCACCAGCGCCGTGCGCATGCTCGTGAGCTGGCGCCAGCCCCAGCGGAGCCACCCGATCACGCCGAGTGCAGGCTGGGTGATCCCGTCGGATGCCGAAGGCGCTTCGGAATCCGCGTGGTCAGCCGGACGCAGGGTCCCCTCCGTGGGCTCGGGCGCGTCAGGACGCTCAGAGCGGGAGCGGGACATCGAGGAACACCCCCTGCAGCTGGGTCATGATCGCGGTCCAGACGCCCGACACCATCAGGACGCCGAGGATCACCAGCAGAACGCCGCCGATGATGTTGACGACGCGGATGTGCCGGCGGAGGAACCCGACCGAGCGCGTCGCCCAGCCGAACCCGAGGGTGATCAGGATGAACGGGATGCCGAGGCCGAGGCTGTACGCCAGCCCGAGAAGGCCCGCGCGCACCGGGTCGCCGAAATTCCACGACATCGCCAGGATCGCGCCGAGGGTGGGTCCGATGCACGGCGCCCAGCCGATCCCGAGCGCGAGACCCAGCAGCGGGGCTCCGATCAGGCCGACGTTGCTGCGCACCTGCGGCTTGAACGTGCGCTGCGCGAACCCGAACAATCCGATGAAGACCAGACCGAGCAGGATCACGACGACGCCCATGACACGCGTGATCGGATCGGCGTACTCGATGAAGAAGCGTCCGACCGTGCCGCCGAGGATGTTGACGGCCATGAACACGACCGTGAAACCCGCGATGAACAGGAGCACACCGACCAGCAGGCGGCCACGGGTCGGCTCGGTCGCGACGACCGACGGCCCCGTGCCGGAGGGCGACGAAACGGCCGCCGGCGGACACGACGACAGGAGTCGGTCGAGGTGCGACGGCACCCCCGATGAACCCGAGGTATCCGGGCACGAGCGGCAGCACGCACGGTGAGAGGAAGGAGACGAGGCCCGCAAGCACCGCGATCGGCAGAGCGAGCCAGAGCGCGCCGTCGGCGACGATCGCGCCGGGGTTCATGACTGCTCCGCGAGCGCGTCGCGCACCAGGGTGGTCAGGATCGACGAATCCGGCAGCTGGCCGATGATGCGCGCGGCGACCCGACCCTCGGCATCGAGGACGAGTGTGGTGGGGGTCGCCTGGATCGGGGTCTTCTCGGCGAACGCGAGTTTGATCGCCGGCGTCTCGGATGCGATCGCGCTCGGGTAGGTCACGCCGTAGGTCTCGGCGAATGCGGCGGCGGCTTCGGCGGAGTCGATCGTGTTGATGCCGAGGAACGAGACGTCCTCGCCCGCGAATGCGCCGTACGCCTCCTCGAGGTCGGCAGCCTCCGCACGGCACGGACCGCACGCGGCGTACCAGAAGTTGACCACCAGGACATCGCCGAGGTAGTCCTCGCTCGCGACATCGGCGCCGGTCTCGGTGGTCGCCGCGAACTCGACCGGCTCCCCGCGCTGATCGGCGGGGATCTCGACGACCCGGAAGTCGCCCGCGATATAACCCTTGTTGTCGCCGGCGCGGTACTGCTCGGCGAGCGGGTCGTCGGCGCAGGCCAGCGAGCGAGAAGACGAGCACGCCGGCGACGGCGGCGGCCGCCGTGCGCTTCAGGGCGAGCGAGCGGATGCCGCGCATCACACCGCCCCCACGTCCACGGCGCCGGCGGTCGACGCCGGCTCCGCATAGTCGGTCTCCCGCCACACGTCGCCGACGAGTTCGAAGCTCGTCACGCTGGACAGCGCGCACCGACGCCGGCGGGGATCGTGCCGGGTCGGCAGGCCCGCGACCGAGAGATGGGTCACCCAGATCGGCAGCTGGTGGCTGACGATGACCACGTCGCCCGAATCCGTGCGGGTCCAGGCATCCCTCATCGCCTCCTCCATGCGGGCGACCACCTGCACGTAGGGCTCACCCCAGCTCGGGATCTCGGGCCGGGCGAGGTACCGCCAGCTCGCGGGGTTGGCGAGGGCGCGGCTCATCCGCTTGCCCTCGAAGACGTTGGTCGGCTCGATGACCCGTTCGTCGATCACGGGCTCGATGCCGAGCAGCTCGGTGAACGGCTCGGCCGACTCCCGCGTGCGCTGGAGAGGCGATGCGATGAGCGAGCCGATCGGCCGACCGAGCCCATGGACGTAATCCGCCGACTGGCGGGCCATCCGTCGCCCGTCTGCGCTCAAGCCGTAGCCGGGAAGCCGCCCGTAGAGCACGCGCCGGGGATTGTGGACCTCTCCGTGGCGCACGAGATGTAGGCGATCGGCAGGCACCCGTCCAGTGTACGTGGGGCCCCGTCCGGTCAGTCTGGGCGCCCGCCGTGAGCGCTAGCGTGACGGAGTGATCTATGAGGAGCGCCAGGCCCCACCCGCACTGGAGGGGATCGTCTCCCGGCTGTGGGTGCTGGAGACGCCTCCCCTGCGCAGATTCGAGAAGATCCTGCCGCTGCCTTCGGTGCATCTCATCGTCAACCTCTCGGCGCCCTACCGGCTCTTCGACCGTCGCGGCCAGGCCGCACTCGTCTCCGATGCGTTCGTCTCCGGGGTCCAGTCGGAGTACCTCGTCATCGAATCGCCGCCGACGATCCACCACATCGGCGCCGAGCTGCTGCCCGCGCGGCTGCCGATGATCACGGATGCCGCACCCGCACAGCTCGCCGGGCGCGTGCAGGACGCGCGGGCGGTGTGGACAGGCGTCGACGACCTCGTCGCCGCCGTCCGCGACGCCCCGTCGGCAGGCGACGCGCTCGATGTCCTCACCGCGTTCCTCGAGTCGCAGCGCACCGCCCGCCTTGCCGACTCCGTCGTCGATTCAGCCGTCGCCGCCATACAGGCCGACCCGGGCCAGTCGATCGGCGACCTGGCCGCGCTCGCTGGAGTCTCGCATCGCACGCTGATCGCACGGTTCCGTGCAGCGACCGGACTCGCACCGAAGGCATACGCGCAGCTCTGGCGGTTCCACACGTTCGTGACCGGGGTGCTGGACGGATCGCGAGCGCCGGACTGGGCCGGGTTGGCCGCGGCATCCGGGTTCTACGATCAGCCGCACGTCATCCGCGCATTCCGCCGCTTCACCGGCTGGACGCCTTCGGAGTACTACCGCCGGGTCGTGGAATTCGGCCCCGAGTCGGCGAGCTTCGTGCCCCTCGAAGAGCTGCCGATCGTCGAGGACTGAGACCTCACGCTTCCTCGTACGCCTCGTGCAGCCACCCGACGAGCTCGGCGTCGATCTCATCCGCCGATGCGACGTCGACCCGATGTGTGCACATCCCGCCCGCCGCGCGCAGGCGGTCGGTCGGGGCGGTGCCGCGCAGGTTCACCCCGAGCTGGAGCCGCGTGGCGCTGGGCGCCTCGATCAGCGCGAACTGCTTGTTTCGCCGCAGTGACACGCTCGTCTTCTTCGGAGCGACCTCCACGTCGGGCCCGAAGGCGGAGACCTCGGCGATGAGCCGATCGTAGAGCGGTCGCAGCGGCGCCTTGCGACCCTCGTACTGAGCCTCGACGAGGTCGTCAGCGGTCGCCTCCTGTCCGCGCGAGAGAGCGCGCGCGGCGATGAGGTTCGCGAAACCGTGCGAGACGCCGTACTCCGACTTCAGGTGCGAAAGGATCTGGCCGTGCTTGGCGAAGCCCGCTGCGTCGACCACGACGAACCACTCCTCCAGACTCCTCCCGGTCTTGGCCGGCATGTTGTCGATCATCGTCTGGGTTGCGGCATCCACGTCCATGCGTCGCACGCTATCGGTGAGCGCGAGCCGGGTGGATTGTACGTTCTTGACGCCGGCGCGGCGCAGGCGGTCGCTAGAGCGCCCCGGGCACCCCGGCCGAGGCGATGGCCGCGCCGACGAACCAGGAGCCGATGATGAAGACGCCGCCCACGAGCGGCACCCAGAAGGCGAGGCGACGCTTCACGAGCAGCACGATCGAGACGACGGCGACCAGGATGAGCACCACCCATGGCAGACCCACGGCGACCATCAGGCCGATCGCGATGAAGTCGGCGATGCAGTCCCGCGCGCCGCACGAGTCCCCCGCCATCGCGAGGAAGAAGCCGAAGAACGACATGATCGCGGCGAGCACGCCGTCCAGCACGAGAAGGATGATCGTGACGATCAGATCCCACGTCCGCAGCGGCGGCTTCGCGGGCTGCGGCGCGACGTAGCCGTACGCACCGGCCGGCGGCTGGGCGTACTCCGCCGGCTGTCCGTACGCGGGCGGAGGCCCGTCGGCGGGCGGTGGCCCATAGGGCGAGGGCGGAGGGGTCGTCACGCGCTCATCATAGGACCGGTGTCGAGGGCGCCGATATGGCGCCACGTAGACTGTCCCCTCGTGAGTGAACGCGTTCTCGTCAACCAGCTGCAGTCCCTTCCCGACGGACCGGTCTCGGTATCCGGGTGGGTCGAGACCGTCCGTGACCAGAAGAAGGTGCAGTTCGTCATCCTTCGCGATGAGACCGGCGCCGTGCAGCTGGTGAACCCCGCGACCCGGCCGCTTGCCTGAGCCCGTCGAAGGGCTCGAGGCCGCAGAGCCCCAGAACGCGGATGCGCTGGCGCTGACCGAACTCATCTCCGCGCTGACCACCGGCACGTTCCTGACCGTGCACGGCGCGCTCAAGCACGACGAGCGCGTCAAGCTGGGCGGAGTCGAGATCAAGATCGGCAGCCTCGATATCGCCGCCGCCGCGCTGCCCGAGACGCCGATCGCCGCCGACAGCGCCCAGGACAAGCGAATGGACTGGCGCTTCCTCGACCTGCGCCAGCGCCGCAACAACCTCATCTTCCGGGTGCAGACCACCCTCGAGCACGCGATGCGCACGTGGTGGATCGAGCGCGACTTCGTCGAGATCCACTCCCCCAAGCTGATGGCCTCCGCGTCCGAGTCCAACGCCGAGCTGTTCGCACTCGAATACTTCGGCGAGCAGACCGCCTATCTCGCCCAGAGCCCGCAGTTCTACAAGCAGATGGCGCAGTCCGCCGGCTTCGGCAAGATCTTCGAGATCGGCGACGTCTACCGCGCAGACCCGTCGTTCACGAGCCGGCACGCGACCGAGTTCACCAGTATCGACGCCGAGATCTCGTGGATCGACTCGCATGAGGACGTCGCCAGGATGCAGGAGGAGCTGCTCGCGTTCGCGATCGGAGCGGTGGCCGACAAGCACGGCGCCGAGATCGAGGAGCTCTTCGAAGTCACGGTGACGGCGCCGGCCGTTCCGTTCCCGCGCATCCCGCTGGCCGAGGCGCGCGAGATCATCGCGGCGCGCGGTTACGAGATCCCGCGCACCGACGGCGACCTCGATCCCGAAGGCGAGCGCCAGATCTCCGCGCACGTCAAGGAGACGTACGGGCACGACTTCGTGTTCATCACGGACTACCCGCACGAGATCCGCGCGTTCTACCACATGCGCGATGACGAGACCGGTCTGACCAAGAGCTACGACCTCCTCTACAACGGCGTCGAGATCACCACCGGCGCCCAGCGCGAGCACCGGGTCGACATCCTCATCGAGCAGGCCAAGCAGAAGGGCCTCGAGCCCGAGCACCTCGACTTCTACTTCGACTTCTTCCGCTACGGCGTCCCGCCGCACGGCGGCTTCGGCATGGGCCTGGCGCGCGTGCTGATGCTCATGCTCGGCGAGTCGTCCATCCGCGAGGTCACCTACCTGTTCCGCGGCCCGACGCGTCTCGCCCCGTAGCCGGTCACGACGTGGCGCCGGCATCCCTGGACGGGTCCTACAACTTCCGCGATACGGGCGGCATGCCGCTCAGCGGCGGCGGCGCGACGCGCACCGGTGTGATGTACCGCTCCGACGCGCTGAGCGGTCTGACCGCCGAGGGACTCGAGCAGCTGGCCGCGACCGAGATCGGCATCATCGTCGACTTCCGCACGCCGATGGAGCGTCAGATGGCGCCCGACCGGCTGCCGGCGACCCGCCCCTTCCGCATCGTCGAGCTCGCGCTGCTCGAGGGCGCGCTCACGGGGCTTGCGCAGCAGGCGATGCAGGCAGGCGCCCAGGCCGGTGACCCGGATGCCGCGGCCGCAGCGGTGCAGCAGGCTCTCGCCCAGCTGCCCACGCCTCGGCGCGCTGTACGTCTCGATGCTGACGCACGGTGCGACCGCCTTCGCCGAGCTCGCCCGCCTGGTCGCCCTCGGGCCTGCGGAGGCACCCGATGCCCCTGCGGTGCTCGTGCACTGCACGGCGGGCAAGGACCGGACCGGGGTGGCGATCGCACTGCTGCTGGATGCGGTCGGCGCCGATCGCGATGCCGTCATCGGCGATTACGCCGCCTCCGAGGAGCACCTCGCGGGTGCGTGGGCCGAGCGCATGTTCGCGATGATCTCGTCGATGGGCGTGCCCCGTACGGCCGCGCTGGACGAACTCGTCGCGGCGACTCCGCCCTCGGCGATCGCGGAGGCCCTGGCATGGGTCGACCGCGAGCACGGCGGCTCTGCCGCGTACCTCCAGGCGGGTGGGCTCACCGACGGCGAGCTGCACGCGCTGCGCGCTGCGGCTCATCGCCTGACGTCCTTTTCCCGACTCGTCACGGCCGATAGCGTGACACCAGCGGCAACGACGTCGCGTGACGCAAAGGGGTGCGGAGATGGCGGGCAAGTTCGAGCTGTGGACGGACAAGGGCGGCGACTGGCGGTTCAACCTGAAGGCATCCAACGGACAGGTGATCGCGACCAGTCAGGGCTACTCGTCCAAAGCGAGCGCGCTGAACGGCATCGAGTCGGTCAAGTCCAACGCCCCCGGTGCCGAGGTCGTCGAGATCGAGAAGTAGCGGCGATTCGCGCTACGAACGGACGGCCGTGCCGTCCGCGACGTTCAGCGCGAGCCGCAGCCGGTCGGCGGAGACGCGCCAGTGCGCGTGCAGCTGCCCATCGATGAGGATGACCGGGATCTTCTCCCACCAGAGCTCATAGAGGGCGGGATCGTCCAGGATCGAGAACTCCTCGACGACCACCTGGTCTTCGGCGGTCTCGGCGACCACCACGTCGACGATCTCGCGCGCCACCGCGCAGAGGTGGCAGTCGGGCTTGCCGATGAGCGTCAGGGTCGTCACGGTCCAAATATAAGCATCGGAAATGCGGACCCGGGCCGTCGCATCCGACCTCAGCGCTCGACCGGGTAGCCCGAGCGCCACCCATTCGCCCGTGCCGCCGTCGACGTTCATCGCGTCGTAGCCGCGTGCTGCGAGCGCTTCGACGACCCGCCCCGAGCGCCCGCCGATCTGGCAGATCACGGCGAAGGGCTCGTCCGGAAGCTCGTCGAGGTGATCGCCGAGAGTCGACATCGGCAGATTGACCGCACCCGGCACGTGGCCGCGGGCGAACTCGTCGACCTCGCGCACGTCGATGAGCGGCGTTCCGGCGCGCTCGTGGAGCTCCTGGACGGTGATCGACTTCATGCGGACCTCTCTGCGCGCCGCTGAGCCGGCGCGCGACGAATGGGGGATGCACGAAGCGCCCGTCCGGTGGACAGGCGCTTGGTGTGGAAGCCGCTACTTCTTGTTGCGGCGCTGGTGGCGAGTCTTGCGAAGCAGCTTGCGGTGCTTCTTCTTCGCCATGCGCTTGCGGCGCTTCTTGATGACTGAACCCACGGAAAACCTCACTAGATCGGGGTCTGGACGACCGACGCAGGCATGCGACAACCGCCCGGGAACGGGCAAGAATGTGAAAGCCTCGGGCCAGTCTATCAGGCGGCGCCGGGGGCTTCGACAGTGCGGAGGGGCCGCGAGGTCAGCCGGCGTCGGCGATCGGCCGCTGCAGAGCCTCGGTGACCGCGGACTCGGGGACGCGATAGCTGCGGCCGAATCGGACGGCCGGCAGCTCGCCGGCGTGGACGAGCCGGTAGACGGTCATCTTCGACACCCGCATGATGTCGGCGACCTCGGCGACCGTCAGGAAGCGCACATCAGGCAGCTCAGCCATGATCTCCCCTTCCGTGGATGGTGCTGTGCTCAGCCTATGGGGTTGGTGCGACACGTGTAAACCCATGTGACTGCTGGGAAAGTGCGGGATCAGGCACTCGGATGCCGCGCGTTGCGCTCGCGCGCGTCGCGCACCGCGATCCGCTCGAGCTTCCGAGCATCGCGAAGCGCCTTATCGGCATCCCGCACCGCCTTCTTCGCCTCCCGGACCTTCTTGTCCCCGTCGACATCCGCGTCTTCGAGAACCGCCCATGGGGCCCGCGCCACCCGCTTCCCGCCCGCTGCGAGCACGTCGAGATACGCGGCCACCCCATCGAGGATCCGATCGATGCCGAACATGAATGGATCGGCGTCCGACGCGAAGACGCCATCGTCGACGGCCGCTCGCAGCGCCGGGTATCCGTCCGCCGAGATCAGCGCATCGAAGAGCGCGGCTTCGCGTGCGGTGATCTGCTCCGGCGTGCGGCCGCTGGTGCGCGCCTGCGTGGCGTAGCCGGCGAGGACCGTCCCGTACCAGCGCGCGTGCCCGGTCACCAGGAGCGCGACCGCCACGCGTTCCTCCTGTGTCAGGGGTGTCTCGGCCAGCGCGACCAGGCTCGCCTCGATCCAGGCCGAGCTGTTGGGCGTGATCGGCGAGCCCGTGATCGGGATGTCGAGCATCCACGGGTGCCGCAGGAAGGAGTCGAGCATGCTCGTTGAAGAGCAGTGCGAGCCCGGCGCGCCAGCCATCCTCGCGAACCGGCTCGGGCGGGAGGCCGGTCGCCTCCTCCTGCATCAGCAGGAGGAGATCGTCCTTCGCGCTGACGTAGCGGTACAGCGACATCGGCGTGTAGCCGAGACGGGCGGCGACCGCGGCCATCGAGACGGCACCCAGCCCCTCGGCATCCGCGAGCTCGACCGCGGCCTCGACGATCTTCTCGACGGTCATCTCGCGCTTCGGACCCCGCTGCGGGTCTGCGGCGACGCCCCAGGCGAGCGCGATGCCGCGCGGCAGCTCGAGGTCTGCGTCATCCGTCATCGGATCCACCCAACCCTTCATCTCTTTCATCTTAGGACTGTTTATTACGTAAACAGTCTGTTATGGTCATAAACAGTTTGGTACGTATACAGTGAGGAGCCGTCATGCAGCCCGTCATCGAGGTCTCCGGCCTCGGCAAATCCTTCGGCCGCCAGCGAGTTCTGGCCGGCCTCGACTTCACCGTCGCCCCCGGCGAGGTGTTCGCTCTGCTCGGCCCGAACGGCGCCGGCAAGACCACCACCATCAACATCCTGACGACCCTCACCCGCGCCGATGAGGGCCGAGCGATCGTCGCCGGCTTCGACGTCCGCGCCGACCCCGAACGGGTCAAGCAGCGGATCAGCCTCACCGGCCAGTCCGCCGCGGTCGACGACGTGCTCACCGGCGCGGAGAACCTCGTGATGCTCGCTCGGCTCTCCGGACTGACGCGTTCCGCCGCCCGCGTTCGCGCCGCCGAGCTGCTCGATCGATTCGATCTCGCGGATGCCGCCGACAAGCGCGTCGGCGCCTACTCCGGTGGCATGCGGCGCCGGCTCGACCTCGCGCTGAGCTTCGTCGTCGCCCCCGAGATCCTCTTCCTCGACGAACCCACGACCGGATTGGACACGCGAAGCAGGCGCGAGCTGTGGGACGCCATCCGCTCGCTCGCGCGGGCTGGAACGACCGTCTTCCTCACGACGCAGTACCTGGAGGAGGCCGACCAGCTCGCCGACCGGGTCGCGGTCCTCGACGAGGGACGCGTCGTCGCGATCGGGACGGCCGCGCAGCTGAAGGCGCGCATCGGCGGAGACACCGTCGAGCTGCACGACCCGCACGGCGACCTGCTTTCCGAGGTGCCCACGGACGGAACGGTCACCGGCCTCCGCCGGGCACTCGACGTCCTCGACGAGTCCGGCGCCGAAGGCGTCGTGACCCTGCGCCGTCCGAGCCTGGACGACGTCTTCCTCGCCCTCACGTCCGGCGGCGACCGCCGGGCCGAGGCATCCACCGTGAAGGAGATCTCATGACCGCGCTCACGCCCGCCGCGCCGGGCATCCGTCCTCGCATCTCGGGGCTGACCGCCGAGGGCGTGTTCGTCACCCGGAGCCTGCGCCACTCGATGCGCGACGGTGAGTCGCTGCTCATGGCGATCATGCTCCCGGTGATGCTCATGCTCCTGTTCACGTTCGTCTTCGGCGGCGCGATCGATCCCGACGGGCTCGTACGTGAACTACGTGGTGCCGGGCATCATCCTGTCTGTGCGCAGGCTTCGGCGCCGCCTCGACCGCGGTCTACGTCGCCGGCGACATGAAGGCCGGGATCATCGACCGCTTCCGCACGATGCCGCTGCGCGCGAGCGCGGTGCTCACCGGCCATGTCGTCTCGAGCCTGCTGCGAAACCTCCTGGCCACCGGTGTCGTCATCGGGGTCGCGCTGCTGGTCGGCTTCCGTCCGACCGCGGACATCTGGGGGTGGATCGGGGCGATCGCGATCATCGCCCTCTACATCCTGACGATCACGTACCTGTTCGCCGCGATCGGCCTCGCCGCGGGAAGCCCCGAGGCGGCGAGCGGCTACGGGTTCATCATCCTGTTCGTCCCGTATCTGTCCAGCGCCTTCGTCCCGGTCGACACGATGCCCACCTGGCTGCAGTGGATCGCGGAGAATCAGCCCGTCACGCCGATCATCGAGACGATCCGGGGCCTGCTGTTCGGGCTGCCGCTCGGAACTCAGCCCTTGTGGGCGCTCGGCTGGTGCTTCGGCATCCTGCTGTTCGCCGTCATCTGGGGCGGGTGGCTGTTCCGCCGCAAGGCGATGTCCTGAGCGAACGGGTCAGCGACCGGGCAGCTTCTTCAGTGCGTTCGCGACGGCATGCTTGGCGGATGCCGCCGCACGACCGACGACATCGGCGGCGTGCGCCGCGGAATCGGTGAGCGTCGAGGCGGCGAGGTCTTCGGCATCCGCTCCGGTGTCGAGGAACGGGATCAGCCAGTCGTCGATCTCGTCGAGCGGGGCCGAGGACAGGCTGTAGTAGCGGTGCTGACCCTCTTCGCGCACAGACACGAGGTGGGCTTCGCGCAGCACCTTCAAGTGCTTCGAGACGGTGGGCTGACTTACGCCGAGCTGCTGGACGATGTGCGACACGCTCGTCCCGCTCTCGCCGTCGGACGAGCGATCGAGCAAGAGCTGCAGGATGTCGCGACGGGTGCCGTCCGCGATCACGTCGAAGATGTCCGCCATGGGGATAGGTTAGCCGCGCACCCGCCGGAGTACCATGATGGACGTTCCGCCAGAGGGCCGCAGCAGGGAGGACGTGCATGTCGGAGGGCAGGCGCGTCCCGCGTGAGCCCGCGCAGCACGTCGTCGCGCGATGACCGCCGCCGTTCGGCCTCGAGCATCGTCGAGGGCTTCGACTACGGCGATCGCGCACCACATCGCTCGCCCGCGCGATTCGCGATCATGTCTTCTGACGCTGATCCTGCTGTTCACCGGCCTGTTCTCCCTGCCGTCCGCCGCCGCCGACGGGCGGCGCACTCCCGTTCGCCGATGCCTTCTTCACCGCGGTGTCGACGATCTGCGTCACCGGTCTTGCGACCGTCGACATGGCGACGCACTGCTCGCCGTTCGGCCAAGTGCTCATCTTCGTCGGCGTGCAACATCGGCGGCATGGGCGTGCTGACCCTCGCCTCGATCCTGGGTCTGGTGATCTCGCAGCGACTGGGGCTGCGCGCCAAGCTCATCGCGGCGAGCGACACCAATCCGCTGCGCTCGCACGGCGGGCCGGTCAACGAGGGCCAGACCGTCCGACTCGGCGAGGTCGGCGGCCTTCTGCGACCGTCGCGCTGTCCACCCTCGTGATCGAGGGCGTCCTCGCTCTGCTGCTCTACCCAGGGCTCCTCTTCGCGGGGGTCGACCCGCTCGTGGCGCTGTGGGAAGCGCCCTTCTACGCCGCGATGGCGTTCACGAACACCGGCTTCACGCCGAACCCCGGAGGGCTCGTGCCGTTCGCCGCACGACTATCTACTTCCTGACCGTGCTGATGGCCGGCGTCTTCCTCGGCTCCATCGGCTTCCCGGTGATCTACGCGCTGCGGAAGCACCTCTGGCACCTGCGCCAGCTGGTCGCTGCACGTGAAGCTCACCCTCATCACGACGGTCGCGCTGTTCTTCGCCGGCGCGCGCTGCCTTCCTCACCCTCGAGTACGACAACCCCCTGACCCTCGGCACGCATGACGCGTGGGACACGACGTTCCAGGCATTCTTCCTGTCCGCGATGACGCGATCGGGCGGCTTCTCGGTCCTCGACATCGGCGAGCTCAACGGCTCGTCGCCTGCTCGTCGGCTGCATGCTCATGTTCGTCGGCGGCGGCTCTGCCTCCACGGCGGGCGGCATCAAGGTGACGACGCTCGCCGTCATGGCGCTGGCGGTCGTCGTCCGAGGCGAAGGGCCGCCAGTCGGTCGAGGTCTTCGGCCGCCGCATCCCGAGCGACGTTCAGCGCGTCGCGCTGTCCGTCGTCGCGTGGGGCGCCACGATCGTGCGCCCTCTCGACGATCACGATCACCCAGATCAGCCAAGGCGGACGTCGATCGGCGTGCTCTTCGACGTCATCTCGGGCTTCGCGCACCGTGGGCCTGTCGACGGGACTTACGGCGGAGCTGGCGGACCCGGCGATCTACGTCATGGCGGTCGACGATCTTCATGGGTCGCGTTGGTACAGTGACTCTCGCCGCGGCCGTGGCCGCGACATCCCGTTCGCAGCTCTACTCGCTGCCCGTGGAAAGGCCGATCGTTGGTTGAGCGGATCCGGAGCGACGCGCCCGTCCTCGTGATCGGACTCGGACGATTCGGCGCGGCGTGCGCGGGAGAGCTCGACCGGCTCGAGCGCGAGGTGCTCGCGATCGACGAGAGCCTCGAGCTCGTGCAGAAGTGGTCCGAGCGGGTGACCCACACCGTGCAGGCCGACGCCAAGAACATCGACGCGCTCAAGCAGATCGGCGCGCAGGACTTCTAGGTCGCCGTCGTGGCGGTTGGCTCGTCGATCGAGGCATCAGTCCTCATCACTGCGAATCTCGTCGACCTCAAGGTGCCGCAGATCTGGGCGAAGGCCGTATCGCAGTCGCACGGCAAGATCCTCGCCCGCGTCGGGGCGAACCACGTCATCTACCCCGAACGAGAAGCCGGCGAGCGCGTCGCCCACCTCGTGAGCGGCCGGATGCTGGACTTCATCCGCTTCGACGACGACTTCGCGATCGCGAAGATGTACCCGCCGAAGTTCATCCGAGGTGTGGGGCTGAACGAGTCGGGCGTGCGCACGAAGTACAACGTGACGGTGGTCGGTGTGAAGAGCCCGGGCAAGCCGTTCCGCTACGCCGAAGCGAACACGGTCGTGACCAACCACGACCTGATCATCGTGTCGGGCACGAACAGCGACATCGAACGGTTCGCCGCCCTCGACCGGTAGTCAGACGGTTGTACTCATCGCAGCTGCGCGAACGCCTCGGCATTGGCCGTCGGCCCCACGATGAGGACGGCGTCGCCTGCCGCGAGGACAGTGGCGTTGTCCGCGTTCTGCCACAAGCCGTTCGCGTCGCGGAACGCCGCGATCGTGACACCGTGGGCCTGTCGGAGCTTCGTCTCCCCCAGCGGCACGCCGACGAACCGCAAGGGAGCCGCGGCCTTGACCAGCGAGTAGCCCTTGTCGATCTCGAGGTAGTCGATCGCGGCACCGCGCACGAGGTGCGCGACGCGACGGCCCATGTCCTTCTCGGGATAGACGACGTGGTGGACGCCGAGCTGCTCGAGAATCGTCCCGTGCTGCTCGCTGACGGCCTTCGCCCAGACGACGGGAACCTTGAGTTGAAGCAGCAGGGAGGCCGTCAGAATCGATGCCTGCACGTCGTCTCCGATTGCGACGACGACCCGGTCGAACTCGTGGACTGCGAGCTGGCGCAGCGCCTCTTCCTTGGTCGAGTCGGCGCGGACGACGTGCGTGAGCTGGCCGTTGAGCGTTTGGACGATCTCCTCGTCGCTGTCGATGCCCAGTACGTCCGTTCCAGAGGACATCAGCTCGAGCGCCAGGCTCCGGCCGAACCGGCCGAGACCGATCACGGCGACGGAGTCGGCCTCGGCGATGCGACGGGACGCGTCTGAGAAGAGCGAGAACTTAGCCAATTGCGGGCCTCTCTTTGGGGTACTCGTAAAGGATGCGTCGTTGTCGCAGCGCGATAGCGCTGCCCAACGTGAGGGGCCCGAGCCGACCCAGGAACATGAGCATGACCAGGATGATCTCTGCGGACTCGGGCAGCACGCCGGTAATTCCCGTCGAGAGTCCGACCGTTCCGAACGCGGACACCGCTTCGAAGAGCACCCGGTCGAACGGCAGTCCCGTGACCACCATGAGCGCGATCGTGGCCACCATGACCGCGCCGACCGCCAGCAGCACGACTGTCATCGCCTGTCGATGCACAGCGCGCGACAATCTCTTTCCGAAGATGTTCACGGCCCCTTCGCCGCGAAGCTCGGTGGCCATGATGAAGAACAGCACCGCAAAGGTCGTGACCTTGATTCCGCCCGCCGTGCCGGCGGGACCGGCGCCGATGAACATCAGGACGTCCATGCCGAGCCACGTCTCATCGCGCATCAGTCCGATGTCGACCGAGTTGAATCCCGCCGTTCGTGTCTGGACGGAGTGGAAGAACCCGATCAGAATGCGCGATGCAGGGTCGTATGCGCCGAGTGTGTCGGCGTTCGTCCACTCGAACGCCACGATGTACACGGTTCCGCCGACCAGCAGGATCACGGTCGCCCAAAGCACGATCCGGGTGTTCATGCTCCAGCGCAAAGGATGTCGGAACTCTCTGCGCAGCTGCATGATCACGGGGAAACCCAGGCCCCCCAGGATGATCGCCGCGCACATCGGCAGGCAGATCCAGGGGTCGGACGCGAAGCCGATCATATTGTCGGTGTACAGCGCGAACCCGGCGTTGTTGAACGACGACACCGAGTGGAAGAGGGCATGCCACGCAGCGTCCCCAGGCGCGTATCCGTAGCCGAGCGCGAACCGCGGCGCGAGGAAGCAGAACGTCACCGCTTCGATCGCGAGGCTGATCAGGAGGATGCCGCGCACCAGCCCGCGAACGTCGTCATAGCCGACGGCCTTCGCCTCGGTCGCGGTGTTCAGTCGCGAGCGCACGGTGAGCTTGCGCGCGAGGGCAAGCCCGATGAGCGACGCGAAGATCATGATGCCCAGGCCCCCGAGCTGAATCAGCAGGAGGATGACGACAAGGCCGAACCCGCTCCAGTGGGTCGCTGTGTCGAGCACGGTGAGGCCGGTCACGCACACCGCTGAAGTCGCGGTGAACAGGGCATCGACGAAACCGGTCCACTGGCCCGTCCGCGACGAGATCGGAAGACTCAGCAATCCGGTGCCGATCAGGTCGGCGATGGCGAAACCGAGCACGACGGCTTGCGCGGGATGCAACCGTGGCGCGCGGCGGGACCGCGTGCCCGCGACGCGAGTGGACACGGAGAGTGACTCTAGTCCTTTGCGCCCGAGGCGCAAGACTCGCCGCGGAGGATCACGCGCCCGCAGCCATCTCCTTCGCGCGGGCGAGGGCGGCATCCGTCGCTGCGGTGAAGACGTCGTCCAGGCGCGCGTCCTGAAGCACTGCGATCGCCCGCTCGGTCGTGCCCTTGGGGCTCGTGACCCGGCGTCGAAGCTCGGCGGGGTCGACGTCGGATGCCTGCAGCAGCGCCGCGGCGCCGATGAAAGTCTGCTCTGCCATGACACGGGCCTCCGCCTCGTCGAATCCCTTGCCTACGGCTGCCTTGGTGAATTCCTCCACGAGCAGGAAGAAGTACGCCGGACCCGAACCCGAGATCGTCGACAGCGCATCGATCTGGGACTCGGGCACCTCGATCACCGTTCCCACCGTCTCGAACAGCGCCCGCGCGATCGCGACATCGGATGCGGATGCCGTGGTGCCCGCGGCCAATCCCGTTACCGCGGCTCCGACGACAGCGGGCGTGTTGGGCATCGATCGCAGCACCGCGACCTCCGACCCCAGGATCGACTCGAAGGTCGCGATCGTGACGCCGGCCGCAAGGCTGACGACGATCGTCCCCGGCGTCAGGTGCGGAGCGATCTCGCGCAGCAGGTCGGGAACCATCGCCGGCTTCACACCGACAAGCACGACCCGTGCGGATGCCGCGGCCTGCGCGTTGCCGTCCGGGCGGTCTTCGAGGGCGATGCTGGAGACGCCGTCCAGATCCGCGAGCAGATCGGCCTTGGCGCGGGTGCGGTTCGTGACCGTCACTCCGCCGGTCGCGAGGCCCGAGCGCACGAGCCCCTGCAGGATCGCACCGCCCATCGACCCTGCTCCGATGATCGCGATGGATGGAAGCGCAGGGGTGTCAGAGGGCATGGCGAACATCCTACGACTGAGCCTCTATCGCTCTTGACTTATATAAGTGTTCGCGCAAGTATGGTCCGTATGCACGCACTCGACGTTCTCGGGGATCCGGTCCGCCGGCGCATCCTCGAGCTGCTCGCCGACGGCGAGTCGAGTGCGGGCGAGATCGGCGACATCGTCCAGCGGGAGTTCGGCATCTCGCAGCCCGCGGTGTCGCAGCACCTGCGCGTGCTGCGCGAGTCGGGCTTCACGACCGTCCGCACCCAGGGAACTCGGCGCCTTTACAGCGTCGACCCCGCACCGCTGGAGGCCGCGGACGCATGGTTCGATCCGTTCCGGCGCTTCTGGCAGCCCCACCTCGACGCCCTCGGCACCGAGCTCGCCCGCGGGCGGCGGCAGCGCCGTCTCGCCGAGGAGTCAGCCGCCGATGTCGCACCCGCGACCGAACCCACCCCCCAACCGACCGACGACCCAGAGGAGAACTGACATGGTCGATGTGAATGCCCAACTCGAAGCCGTGACCCGCGGTGTGCAGGCGGCGGAGCTCGACGGCGAGCTCTCACGCGTGCAGACGCTGGCGCAGGTCTATTCGTCGCCGATCGACGACGTGTGGGACGCCGTCACCACCGGCGATCGCATCGTGCGGTGGTTTCTTCCCGTGGAAGGTGACCTGCGCGTCGGCGGCAGGTATCAGCTCATCGGCAACGCCGGTGGCGAGATCCTGGAATGTGCGCCGCCCGCCGATGGCTCGGCCGGCTACCGCGTCACCTGGGAGTACGGCGGCGGCGTCTCATGGGTGGAAGTCGCGCTCCGTGCGATCGACGCCGAGTCGACCCGATTCGAACTCACCCACATCGCCCGGGCCGCCGACGTGCCCGAAGGGTTCTGGGAGCTTTACGGGCCGGGCGCGACAGGCGTCGGCTGGGATCAGGCGCTGCTGGGCCTCGCTCTCAACCTTCGCGGCGACGGTCAGATCCCGCCCGACGCGGCCGAAGCGTGGATGCTCGGAGAGGAAGGCATGCGCTTCGCGCGCGGCGCCGCCGACGGCTGGGCCGCCGCGCAGGTCGCGTCCGGCGACGACCCCGCCGCGGCCCAGCGCGCGGCCGATGCGACGTACAACTTCTACACCGGCCAGACTCCGGAGGAGTGAGTCCGATCGGCGCGTCAGGTCGTCCGTCGGCACCACCAACATGAAAGGCTGTTCACATCGACTGAGGCCGGGGCTATAGTCGAGGAATCGGGGGCGCCGGCGCCCCCGAGGCGACAGCGAAGGACTCGTTCATGACCCTCTTCGACGGCATCACGGCTCGCATCATCGAGACGCCCCGGCTGAACGTCAACATCCTCGAGCGCGAGGGCGACGACGCGGCCACGCCGCCGGAGCGGACGGTCGTGCTGATCCACGGAAACGTGTCGTCGTCGCTGTTCTGGCAGGAGGTCATGCTCGACCTGCCGCACGACCTCCGCGTCATCGCGATCGACCTCCGAGGCTTCGGCGGAACCGAGCACACGCCGGTCGACGCGACCCGCGGCGTGCGCGATTTCACCGACGACATCGCCGCGACGCTCGAGGCGCTCGAGATCCCCAGCGCACATCTGGTCGGGTGGTCGCTGGGCGGCGGCGTCGTGATGCAGTACGCCCTCGAGCACCCGGTCCTGAGCCTCACTCTGCTCTCGCCCGTCTCTCCGTACGGGTTCGGCGGTACGAGGCGCGACGGCTCGCGCCTGACCGACGACGATGCGGGCGCGGGTGCCGGCGCTGCGAACCCCGACTTCGTGGAGCGGCTCAACGCCAGCGACCTGACGACGGACGCGCCCACCTCCCCGCGGAGCGTCTTCCGCTCGGGCTACGTCACGAGCGGGTACACCAGCGACCACGAGGACATCTGGGTCGAGTCGATGCTCTCGACATCGGTCGCGAGCGGAAACTACCCCGGCGACAGCGTGGCGAGCGAGAACTGGCCCGGATTCGCGGCGGGCGACACAGGCGTGCTGAACACCCTCGTGCCGAAGCACTTCAACGTTTCGGGCATCGTCGGTCTGCCGCACAAGCCCCCGATCGCGTGGGTGCACGGCTCCGAGGATCCGATCGTGTCGGACACGTCCTTCTACGACTACAACTACCTGGGGCAGCTCGGCATCGTCCCCGGCTGGCCGGGCGCCGACATCGCTCCTCCGCAGGAGATGGTGTCGCAGACCCGCGACGTGCTCGATGCGTATCGCGCGGCAGGCGGCGACGTCACCGAGGTCAGGCTCGAGGGCGTCGGCCACTCGGCGCACCTCGAAGCCCCCGCGGAGTTCCGTCACGCGATCCTCGAGGTGATCGGCTATTTGGGCACCCCGGCAGATCCAGCGCCGCCGACCGAGGCGATCATCCTCAAGTCCGAGGACTGAGGACGCCGCCCTGACGTCATCGAGGCGCCGCCGGTCGCCCGCAGCGCCGTCGCCCCCACCGCGGCATCCCTAGAATCATTCCCATGAGTGCAACGGGTGGCAGCAAGGCGATCATCGCGGCGTTCCTGGCGAACATGGGCATCGCACTGGCGAAGTTCGTCGCGTGGTTCATCTCGGGTTCCGCCTCGATGCTCGCGGAGGCGATCCACTCGGTCGCCGACTCGGGCAACCAGCTGCTTCTGCTGCTGGGGGGCCGCCGGGCCCGTCGCGAAGCCGACAAGGAGCATCCGTTCGGCTACGGACGCGAACGCTACGTCTACGCCTTCGTCGTCTCGATCATCCTGTTCTCGGTGGGCGGCCTGTTCTCGATCTACGAGGGCATCGACAAGCTCACGCATCCTCACGAGATCACGAACTTCTGGATCCCCCTCATCGTCCTGGCGATCGCGATCGTGCTCGAATCCTTCTCTCTGCGCACGGCGATCAGGGAGAGCAATCTCGTGCGCGGCAAGGGCCAGTCGTGGGTCGCCTTCGTCCGGCACGCCAAGGCCCCTGAACTGCCGGTCGTGCTGCTGGAAGACATCGCCGCTCTCATCGGACTCGTGTTCGCCCTGTTCGGCGTCGGCATGACCGCCATCACCGGCAACCCGCTCTTCGATGCCATCGGCACGCTGATGATCGGGACGCTGCTGATCGTGGTCGCCATAACCCTCGGCATCGAGACGAAGAGCCTGCTCGTCGGCGAGGGAGCGACCGATGCCGATCACGCGAAGATCGTCGCAGCGATCACCGAAGGCCCAGAGGTCGATCACCTCATCCACATCAAGACGCTCTACCTCGGCCCGGACGAGCTGCTCGTCGCGGCGAAGCTCGCCTTCGCGGGCGACAAGCCCCTCGCGGAGGTCGCCGCCGACATCGACATCGTGGAGGCGCGTGTGCGCCGCGCCGTCCCGACCGCGCGGGCGATCTACCTGGAGCCCGACGTCCACCGCGGAACGGACTCCCCCTCACCGCCCACCGAAGAGGTCGTCATCCGGTCGGTGGATTGACCTGTGGGCCTGATGGAGTACTGCACCTTCACCGAGCCGCAGCAGGGATTCACGTACGACGAGCAGCTGGCGTTCGCGCTCGCGACCGAGCGCGCCGGCTTCGACGGATTCTTCCGGTCGGACCACTACATGCGGATGGGCGCGGGCGACCCGCTTCCCGGGCCCACCGACGCCTGGACCACCCTCGCCGGCCTCGCCCGCGAGACCAGCCGCATCCGACTCGGCACCCTCGTCTCCTCCGCCACCCACCGGGTGCCCGCGGTGCTTGCGATCCAGGTGGCCCAGGTCGACGAGATGTCCGGCGGCCGGGTCGAGCTCGGGCTCGGCACGGGCTGGTTCGACGCCGAGCACCGGTCCTACGGCATCCCGTTCCCGGCGAAGCGTTTCGGCATCCTCGAGGAGCAGCTCGAGATCGTCACCGGGCTGTGGTCCACGCCCGTCGGCGCGACCTTCGACTTCGCGGGCAAGCACTACACGCTGGTCGACGCGCCCGCGCTGCCCAAGCCCGCGCAGGCACGCGTGCCGATCATCGTCGGCGGAGGCGGTCCGCATCGGACGCCGGCGCTGGCGGCTCGGTTCGCGACCGAGTTCAACATCGGCTTCCGGCCCGAATCGGAGATCAGGGATGCATTCGCCCGTGTGCGCGCGGCCTGCGAGCGCATCGACCGCGACCCCGCGACGCTGAAGCTGTCAGTCGCGCTGCCGACGATCGCCGCGCCTGATGAGGAGACGCTCGCGCGGCGCGCGGAGGCCGCCGGCCGCTCCCTCGACCAGTTCCGCAACGGCACGAACATCTGCGGCGACGCAGACCAGGTCACCGCCAAGGTCGAGCGGCTCGTCGCCCTCGGAGCGCAGCGCGATCTACTTCCAGACCGTCGACATGCGCGATCTCGACCAGACCGCGTACCTCGGCGACGAGGTCCTGCCGCAGCTGCCTCGCTGAGCGGCGTCGTCATCCGATCGGTCGACTGAGCCCCGTCGTCGCAGAAAGCCGGTAGGACGGCAGACCGCGGCGGCGGATGAGCCATTCGGCCACGATGAGATTCGGCAGCCACGCCAGGAACGGCACGGCCGCGTACGCGTTTGCGAAGGCCGTGTCGAAGTCGAACGGCGCACCGGTCAGCAGCGGCGCCATGATCATGAGCGGCAGCCAGATGCGCAGGGTGACGGCCGCGTACGTGAGCGCATAGTTGCGGATCATCCAGGCCTGGTGGCCGGCGATATCCCTCCGGCGAATCGCTCGGTATGCGCGCCAGCCGGTCACGAGCCAGAGCACGGCGAGCGAGCCGAAGCCGAAGAACCCCACCCAGCCCGCTTGGCTGAACGGCGCGATCACGAGCCCTGCCGTGCCACCGAGGGCCACGCCTGCCAGGTACACCCGACCGAGAAGGCGATGCACCCGAGGCAGGCGGGTGCGCAGGCCGCGCCAGAACTGCAGCGGACCGACGACGAGGGCGACGGCACCGCCCGCGATGTGCACGTAGAGCGCCGCCTGGACGAACACACCACGGTCGGCGTAATTGCCCGCGACCCCGACGCCGTCCTCGGCGAGCTGCGGGAGGGATGCCGCGAAGTACGGGATTGCGGCGTAGGCCGCGATCGCGAGGGCGGACAGAAGTATCCAGGTCCAGCCGATGCGTGACCCGACCGTGCCGATGCGCGGGCTGGGCGAGGATGCGCGGACGGGTTCGATGAGGCGGGTCATGGCTGTCACCGTAACGATGCGACCCGCGCGGCCGGCATGGGGCTGGCCCCCGCATCCGACGGCGGCTGACCCCCGGATCTCCCCCGCGGCCCTAGCGTCGGGCGTCGAAGAATCGGTGCAGCAGGGCAGACGATTCGTCCGCCCGCACGCCCGCGACGACCTCGGCCCGGTACGGCAGCCGGCGATCGCGCACGACGTCGTACAGCGACCCGGCCGCACCGGCCTTCTCGTCCCACGCGCCGAACACCAGCCGCGATACGTGCGCCTGCAGGAGTGCACCCGCGCACATCAGGCACGGCTCGAGGGTGACCACGAGCGTGCACCCCTCGAGGTTCCACGAGCCGGCGGCCGCCGCCGCCTGCCGCAGCGCCACGATCTCCGCGTGCGCGGTGGGATCGTGCGTGAGCTCCCGAAGGTTGCGGCCTTCGCCGATCACCTCGCCCGCGGCATCCGTCACCACCGCTCCGACGGGAACGTCACCGGCATCGCCGGCGACCGCGGCGAGCTCGAGCGCACGCGCCATCGCGGCAAGGTCGGCGGCGTCGTAGATCACCCTGCGAGCGTAGCCCGCGCCCGCGCGTCAAGGCCCCGGTGCCCTAGCCTGTGCGTATGCGCCTGCACGTCGCGGATCACCCGCTCATCACCCACAAGCTCACGGTCCTGCGCGACGAGAACACACCGTCGCCGGTGTTCCGCCAGCTCACCGAAGAGCTCGTCACGCTCCTCGCCTACGAGGCCACCCGCAACGTGAGGGTGACGCCCCACCAGATCCGCACGCCGGTCACCACGACGACGGGCGTGAAGATCAGCGAACCGCGGCCGCTGGTCGTCCCGATCCTGCGAGCGGGCCTGGGCATGCTCGACGGAATGGTGAAGCTCCTCCCCAGCGCCGAGGTCGGCTTCCTCGGCATGGCGCGCAACGAGGAGACGCTCGCGCCCACGACGTACGCCGAACGACTGCCCGAGGATCTCAGCGACCGCCAGTGCTTCGTGCTGGACCCGATGCTCGCGACCGGTGGTTCGCTGGGTGCCGCGATGGAGTTCCTGTTCCGCCGTGGTGCGCGCGACGTCACTGCGATCTGCCTCCTCGGCGCGCCTGAAGGTGTCGCCGCGATCGAGAAGCAGGTCGAGGGCCGCGATGTGACCCTCGTGCTCGGCGCGCTCGATGAGCGGCTCAACGAGAAGGGCTACATCGTCCCGGGCCTGGGCGATGCGGGCGACCGTCTTTACGGCACGGTCTGAGGTCAGACCAGCGCAGCCGTCGGCGCGGCCTGGGTCGATTCGACGGCCAGCAGCTCTCCGGTGCGCGCCCCCTGACCGACGACCGCGATCGGCGTCACCGCGCGACCGTTGAACCGTGTCGCGGTGACCGAGGTGTACGCCCCCATCGCCGGGCTGACGAGCAGGTCGCCGACGGTCAGATCGGGCAGCAGCACCTCGCGGGCGATGACATCGGTCGAGTCGCAGGTGGGCCCCGCCAGCGTCGCCCACCGGTGGGTCGCGGCATCGGTGTCCGACCCGTTCAGCTCGCGCTCCGAGAAGATCAGGGGGTGCACGTCCTCGGCGAGGACGTTCGAGTACGAGCCGTACAGCCCGTCGTCGAGGTAGTACCAGCGGCCATCGCGCCGCTCGGAGACCCCGACGACACTCGTCAGGAGGGTCATCGCCTCCGCAGCGAGGATGCGCCCGGGCTCGGCGATGATCGTGAGCCGGGCCGCGTGCGGCTCGAGCAGCGGACGGATCACCGCGGCGAGGTCTTCGAGGGAGGTCACTGCCGAGTCGTAGCCGACCGGAAAGCCGCCGCCGATGTCGAGCGTGTCCAGGCGCACGCCGAGCGTCGATTCGAGGTGGCTCATGAGCGCGAGTGTCTCTGTGATGGCGGCCGCGAACCTGGTCGGGTCGTCGAGCTGGCTTCCGACGTGGAAGCTGAAACCTGCGATCCGGATACCGCGCTCGATCGCGCGCTCGACGAGGTGGGTGGCCTCGAAGGCGCCGACGCCGAACTTCGTGGACAAATCGCTCTTGGCCTGGGGGCTGCGGTACGCGAGCCGGATGAGGAGGCGGACGTCGCCGGGGGCATCAGCGAACTTGTCGAGCTCGACCGCGTTGTCGACGACGAAGGTGCGCACGCCTTGGGCGATCGCTTCGGCGATCTCGGAGGGCTTCTTGATCGGGTGGGTGTGGATGATCCGGTCACGCTGGATCCCGTCGAGCAGTGCGAGCTCTTCGCCGGTGGCGACGTCGAACCCGCAGCCCTCATCGGCGAGTGCCTCGAGCACTGCGTGGTGCGAGAGCGCCTTCACCGCGTAGTGGAACCGCACGAACGGCAGGGCTGCGACGAGTCGGTGGTACTGGCGGCGGACACGTTCCGGGTCGAGCAGGAGCACCGGGGTCCCGTGGAGGGCGATCGCCGCCCGCGCGATGTCGGATGCGAGCAGCGCCGAGGTCTCGTCGCGCCGGATCTGGCGGATCGTCTGCGCCGCCCGGGCATGACGGCGGGTCGTCGAGATGGTCATGATGTCCGCTCCCGTGAGCGACGACCGTCGCGGAGTCCGGTCTTGGCGGTGATGGTGAATGCGCCCGCCGCAATGGCGTAGAAGATGACATCGGCGAAGACCTTGCCGGCGAGAAGCCCCCACATCGGATCCGGCAGCAGCCACACGCCCAGGACGAGGGCGGCGGGACGGATGAGGAGCGTGTCGAGCAGTTCCGCGGCGCCGAACTCGGCGACCAGCAGGAGGAAGGTGCGGCCGATCGCGCGGCGCCAATTGGGCGAGACCGCGGTCTGCTCGGCGTAGATCGTGATCGCGAGCACGGCGTAGAAGCCGACGGTCTCGCCGAGGAGCGCGGCGATCGCGATGAGCGCCGGCGCGTCGGTCCAGACCGTCACCGCGAGTCCTGCCATGACCATCGCGGCGGTGCCGACGATCTCGGCGGGCAGGTAGCGGACGATCCAGAAGACGATTCCCCTCCGATGCGGAGCATCGGCGGTCTCGCTGTCGGCCTCCGGGATGACCCCGATGGCCTCGTCCGCTGCGATTGTGCTCATGCCACAGGAGAGACCGCTGTGCGCGCACTGATACGCGACGGAGCGTGCGGGGCGACCTCGTGGGCTGAATCCGTGAGGCCGAATCCGTGCGCGGGTGGGACGGGAACGGCCGCGGCATCCACCCCTCGCCGAACGGATGCCGCGGCCCGCGTCTATGGTGGGACGCCCAGTCAGGCTAAGCGGCAGAGGTGTCGTACCCAACGGGGTTGACAGGGCGCGACCGGCGGTCTACTGACGCGCGCCGGAGCGCTCTCGAAGACGCTATTCGTCGAGAACCGGAGCCGTCGGCGGCCGGCGGCCGGTCTCCTGCTCCCAGAATTCGAGCTGCTGCGTCAGCGCCTTGGCGAGTTCGAACACCTGCTCGGGCGGAATGCGGACCCGGCTGACCACGCGCGCGGGAACGATCGTCCGTCGCTCCCCCGTGTCCGCATCGACGATCTCGCTGGGCGGCTTGGCCAGCGTCAGGAAGTCCATGATGAAAACCGTCGGTGTGTGCCAGACGTTCGCGAAGTCGGCATACGAACCCGCGATCAGTTCGGGAGGCAGATCGATCTCGAATTGGCGCTCGTCGGACATGGATGCCTCCTCCTTCGCTGCCGCGAGTCTACGCGTGGGCCCGCTCCGCATCGCGGGTGGTGAGCGGGGACTCGCGACCAGGCACTTCGCCCACGAGTCGCGCGAATCCACTCAACCGCACGACACCCTCGGGGGTATGCGGCAGATCGTCGAGCAGACCGGGTGACGAGATGAGGTATGCCGTGTGCATCGCTCGCGAGATCGCCACGTTCAGGCGGTTGCGCAGCAGCAGGAACTCGAGTCCGCGCGGCGCATCGCGCCCGGACGACGCCGCCAGCGACACGATCGCGACGGCCGCTTCCTGGCCCTGGAAGCGGTCGACGGTGCCGACCGGCACATCGCGGAACCCGGCATCCGCGAGCGCCTCTTCGACCGCGACCTGCTGCGCGTTGTAGGGGGTGACCACGATGATGTCGCGCTCCTCCAGCGGCCGGGGCTCCAACCGCGTCGTCTCGCCGTCGTCGCCGATCAGGATGCCGGTCCATGCGCGGCCGACGAGATCACGCACGATGCCGACCACGACGGCTGCCTCCTCGAGCGACTGCGTCGCGTTGCCACGGTGACGCACCGACACGGGGATGAGTCCGGGCTCGACGCCCGCCAGCTCGCGCACGGCAGTCGACGGATGCGCGGCGAGCTCGCCGCTGTACGACAGCCGCGAGACCGGTGCGGCGACCTGCGGATGCATGCGCCAGGTTCGGGCGAGGAAGTAGCCGTACTCGGCGGGGATGACGTCGGCGCCGTCCATGACCCAGCCGAGGGCGGAGGTGTCAACGGGTTCGGGATGAGTCCCCTGGCTCACCTGCGGCAGCTGCTGCGGGTCGCCGAGCAGCAGCAGGCGCGACGCGGCGAGCGAGACGGCGATCGTCGAGGCGAGCGAGAACTGGCCGGCCTCATCGATCACGAGCAGGTCGAGACTGCCACGCGGGATCCGGCCCTCGTGCGCGAAGTCCCACGCCGTGCCCCCGATCACGTACCCGCTCGCCGCGTGCTCGGCCGTGAATTCGGCGACGCCGTTCTTGGTGATCGGAGTGAACGAGAGATCGCCGGCGGCCGCGCCCTTCGGCGCCTTCGCCACGAGTTCGCGCGGGACGCCGGCCGCGACGATGCGGTCGAGCATGTTCTCGATCACGGCGTGCGACTGCGCGACGACGCCGACCTTGAACCCCCGCTCGTGCACCAGCCGGGCGATCACGTGCGATCCCACATACGTCTTGCCGGTGCCGGGAGGGCCCTGCACGGCCAGGTAGCTGCGGTCGAGGTCGACCAGGGTGCGGACGATCGCATCGACGTCGTCGCCGTGGGATGCCGCGAGCACGCCGCTGCGGGTGCGGGGCGGGCGGCGGCGGAGGATGTCGGTGGCCGGGTCGGCCGGAAGCTCCGGCGACGCCGCGATGACGGCATCCGCCCAGGCGTCGATCGCCACCTGCTGGTTGAGCGCGCGAGGGGGCGGCGGCGGGGTCAGCGCGATGGGCAGCTCGGTCCACGTGAAGCCGTCGACGGCCGACTCCTCGACGAGCGCGCCGTCGTCGAGCACCTCGATGACCGTGACGCGATGGTCGGCGTGGATCCACCGGACCGACGGCTCGAACGGGTACGGCGCAGGCAGGTCGTACAGCGCGAACGGGTTCGACCCCTCGCTGAGCCGAGTGCCCGGGGCCATCTCGCCTCGCAGCTCGAGGACCCGCCGGTCGGTGCGCGCACCCTCCGGGCTGTGCCAGTCCTCGACGAGGCGGCAGCGTGTGTGGTCGAGCGTGACCACGTCGCGCGTCTCCTCCCACAGCGATACCGGCTCGCGGAGGCGGAGGAAGTGCGTCGCCCAGAAGGTCTTGGCCTCGCGGGAGTAGTAGTCGATGCCGGCGGCACCGAGCCGCAGAGCCATCGCGTCATCGGAGTCTTCGGGGTGCTCGAGCGAAAGCGCCGAGAGGGCGAGCGCACGCGGCGAGGGCTCGTACACGTTCTCGCCCGGCTCCGGATTGGGTGAGGGGCGCAGGCCGGCATCGCGTGCGTGGTCGACGAGCCAGTCCCGCAGGCGCCGGGTGGACACGCAGTCGTACCGGTTGTAGTCGGCGAGGTCGTCGAGGATCTCCTGCGCCGCAGCGTCAGCCCCGTCGTCATGGAGCGCACGGGCCTCGACGTACCTCACTATCGAGTCGTCGCCCTTCTGCACGTCGCTCGTGCGAACCTCGTCGCCCATGTACAGCGGCTCGAGCTTCTTGATCGAGTACGACCGCGAGCCCACGCGGAGGGCTCTGCGCACGATCGGATACAGGTCGACGAAGACACCGTCGCGCAGCAGCCGGTCGACGTCCGCCTCACGAGTGCCGTGCCGAGCAGCCATCGTCAGCAGGTGCGTCGGCTCGTAGGGCGCGTAGTGGTAGATGTGCATGTCGGGATGCTGCGTCCGCTGCAGGTTCACGATGTCGAGGAATCGCTCCAGAGCGACGCGCTCCTCCTCGAACGAGTGCGCCCACAGAGCGCTGTACTGCTCGCGGATGTCGACCCAGCCGAACAGGTAGTCGATGCCCCAGACCGTCGCATCGCCTTCGGTGTAGAGCGGGTCGCCTTCGAAGTCGAAGAACATGTCGCCGGCATCCGGTCGCGGCAGGGCGCCGAGCGCTTTCGGGGCCACCACCCGGTACGGCGGCACAGCCGGCGGCTCGTCGGGGTCTGTCGGCGCGGCCTGGCCGGTGCCGGCCGGCGCGCTGAGCTGCAGCCGGGCCTGCGTCTGCAGCATCGCGAACGTGTCGGGATTCATCCGCTCGGGTGCGGCAGTGGCGTCGACGAGTTCGTCGATCGTCGTGATCCCGGCGGTGCGCAGCCGGTCGCGCTGCACCGGGCGCATGCCCGCGACGAGCAGCAGATCGCGCGAGGCCACGACCTCGGCGTCGCATGTCGCGCATCGCCCGCAGGCCACCACGCCGAGGTCGCCGCGCGGATCGCCCCACGCGATCGCCGGCCACCCGAGCGCGAGGTCGAGGTGGCGATCGGCGATGAGCGCGCGCAGCCGCGCGCGGCGCAGCGCGAAGACCGGGAGCAGCTCATCGGCGATGTGCTCACTGACGGTGCCGTCGCCCAGCAGGAGCTCGACTCGGTCGGAGCGCGACACCTGGAGCCGGTCGAGCTGGTCGACGTATGCCGACAGCTGCATGAGCGCGGTCACCCGCGCGCGTCGGGCGAGCTTGCTGTCCTGAACGATCCAGCGTCCGGCATCATCGCGCACGAGGAAGTCGGCGAAGCCGACGAACTCCTCCGTCGCGAAGGCGGCCTGGTAGATCACCTCGGCCTCGGACGCCAGTGCTTCCTGCGTGCGCGCAACGGCTTCGGCAAGACCCGCGGCATTCGCCGAGGACGTCTCGGGAATCTCGACCACTCCGGCGCCGAAGCGCCGGCGATAGCCCGCGAGCACACGGAGCTCGTGCTCGCCGCCCAGCCGGCCGGCGCGCTCGAGCGTGGCGTCTTCGGGCTCCTCGACGGCCGCGATGCGCCCGATCCGCGCGTCGATCCCGCGCAGCCACGCGAACTCGCACTCCGCCGCGGCCTTGAGGTCGCTCGCACTCCAGACGACGCGCGCCTCTGCCGGGATGTATCGCACTGGTTGCCTTTCGTCACCCTGATCGTACGGGCGGGCCCGGACAGCGTGCCGCGTCGCCTGCCCCCGACGCGTGCCAACTGACAGACTGGTGCCATGAGCCTCCCGTTCGAGAGCGCGTACCGGCATGGATTCGCGCGCATCGCGGCCTGCACGATCCCGATCGCGATCGCCGACCCGGTGAAGAACGCGGAATCGGTGCTCGCCTCGGCACGGGAATGCGATGCCGATGCCGTGGCCGTGGCGTTGTTCCCCGAGCTGTGCCTCACCGGCTATGCGATCGACGACCTCGTGATGCAGGATGCCGTCCTCGATGCGGTCGAGGCCGCGATCGTGCGCCTGGTGGAGGCATCCGAAGAGCTGTTTCCGATGCTCGTCGTCGGTGCCCCGCTGCGTCACCGCAATCGCCTCTACAACTGCGCGGTCGTGATCCACCGGGGCGAGCTGCTCGGCGTCGCGCCGAAGTCGTATCTGCCCACCTACCGGGAGTTCTACGAGCGCCGCTGGTACGCACCCGGCGACGACCAGGCCGGTCAGGACATCCGGGTCGCGCACCTCGAAGCGCCGTTCGGGCCCGATCTGCTGTTCGAGGCTCTGGACGTGCCCGGCCTGGTCGTCCACGCCGAGGTGTGCGAAGACGTGTGGGTGCCGATCCCGCCGTCCTCCTCGGCCGCCCTGGCCGGCGCGACCGTCCTGCTGAACCTCTCCGGCAGCCCCATCACGATCGCGCGGGCCGAGGATCGCAAGATCCTGTGCCAGTCGCAGTCGCTGCGGTGCCTCAGCGCCTACGCCTATGCCGCGGCCGGTGCGGGCGAGTCCACCACCGACCTCTCGTGGGACGGTCAGACCCTCATCTACGAGGGCGGCACGCTCCTGGCCGAGACCGAGCGGTTCCCGGAAGGCGCACGCAGCTCGATCGCGGACGTCGATCTCGACCGGCTGCGGCAGGATCGCCTGCGCCAGGGGACGTTCGACGACAACCGGCGCTCCGAGCACGCCGACGCGATGTTCCGCACCGTGCACTTCCAGCTCGATCCGCCCGCCCGGGACGTCGGGCTCCGCCGCACGCTGGACCGCTTCCCGTTCGTGCCCGACGATCCTGCCCGGCTCGCGCAGGACTGCTACGAGGCGTTCAACATCCAGGTCTCGGGGCTCGTGCAGCGACTGGAGGCGATCGGCCGGCCGAAGCCGGTCATCGGTGTGAGCGGGGGCCTGGACTCGACGCACGCCCTTCTCGTCGTCGCCCGGGCGATGGACCGGATGGGCCGGCCGCGCAGCGACATCCTCGCGTACACGATGCCGGGATTCGCGACCTCGGACCACACGAAGGCGAACGCGATCGCCCTCGCCGAGTCCGTCGGTGCGTCGATCGAGACCATCGACATCCGGGATGCCGCGACCGAGCTGCTCACGAAGATCGGGCATCCGTTCGCCGACGGAGAGCCGGTGCACGACATCACGTTCGAGAACGTGCAGGCAGGGCTGCGGACCGACTTCCTCTTCCGTCTGGCGAACCAGAACGGCGGAATGGTGATCGGCACCTCCGACCTTTCCGAGCTCGCACTGGGCTGGGCGACCTACGGGGTCGGCGACCAGATGAGCCACTACGCCGTCAACGCCGGCGTTCCGAAGACCCTGATCCAGCACGTCATCCGGTGGGTGATCTCCCACCGCGAGGGCGTCGACGACGCCGAAGCGGACGTGCTGCAGTCGGTGCTCGACACGGAGATCAGTCCCGAACTCGTGCCGGCGGGGCAGGACGGCAGGATGCAGTCGACCGAGGACCGCATCGGACCGTATGCTCTGCACGACTTCGCGCTCTTCCACGTCCTGCGGTACGGGCTGCGACCGTCCAAGATCGCGTACCTGGCCGAGCGCGCCTGGGCCGAGGCGGATGCCGGCGCCTGGCCACCGGGATTCCCTCCCGAGGACCGCTTCGCGTACGACCTGCCGACGGTCACCAAGTGGCTGCGAATCTTCCTGCAGCGGTACTTCGCGTTCGCGCAGTTCAAGCGCTCGGCGATCCCGAACGGGCCGAAGGTGTCGCCGGCCGGTTCGCTCTCGCCGCGGGGCGACTGGCGAGCGCCGTCGGACGGAAACGCCGCGGCGTGGCTCGCCGAACTGGATGCCGCACTCCCCGATCTGGCACCGAAACGGTAACGCTGATCCGACGCCCCTCGCGGCGACGAGGTGCGCAGATAGCATTCAGCAATGAAGAGCAGGGCGCTGTGGGGGTTTGCCGCAATCGTCGCAACAATGACCTCGATCTCCGCGTGCACCGCGGGTCCTCCCGACACCACCCCGAGTCCGCCGGACGACACCGCGAGCTCCTCGGCGGCAGAGTGCCCGGCCGGCACGTCCGAGGCTGAAGGGCTGTGCGTCGCGGAGGGCGCGGAGGCTGAGGAAGCAGCGGAGTCGTGCGGTCGCTGTTCGAGTCGGAGTCGCTGGGTGCGGTGATCATCGGCGTGTGGCGCGCCGGCGAGCCCGTGCTGGTCGGGGCGCTCGGCGAGACCCTCACCGGGGTGCCCGCGACCGTGGACATGCACCACCGCACCGGCAACGTGGGCCACTCGCTCGTCGAGACGGTGCTGCTGCAGCAGGTGGAGAACGGCACGCTCGCCCTCGACGACCCGCTCTCGATGTACCTTCCCGATCTGCCGTCGGCCGACCAGGTCACGATCGACATGCTCGCACACAGCACATCCGGGTATCGGCAGTACACGGTCGTGCCCGAGTTCCAGGCCGCGCTTCTACGAGGACCCTTTCGCGCGGTGGGACATCGACGATGTCGTCGCGTACGGCGTCGACGGCGGACCGGAGTACACGCCGGGAACCGACTGGAACTTCTCGGACACGAACATCCTCCTCCTCGCCCAGGTGCTCGAGGAGGCCACCGGCACGCCCATCGCAGAGCTCGTCCAGGAGGGGATCTTCGACCCGCTCGGCATGGATCGAATCCACTCGCCCGCGACCGCGTACCTGCCGCGATCCCGTGCTGCACGCCTACACCGGACGAGCGCGGCGTATGGGAGGAGGCGCACTTACTGGGAGCCGTCGTGGACCTCGTTCGCCGGCGGATGGGGTTCCACGCAGGACGACCTGCGGAAGCTCATCGAAGCCGTCGGCACCGGCGCGCTGCTGTCCGATGAGAGCCACGAAGCCCAGCTGGCGCCGACCAGCGTCGGGCTCGGGTCGAGCACCGAGGACCGCTACTACGGCATGGGCATCTCGATCGTGAACGACTGGCTGCTCACGGCGCCGGGACTCCAGGGCTACCACGCCTCGGTGGGATATCTGCGCGATCAGGAGCTGACGGTGGTCATCTACTACACGACGACGCCCGAGTACGACACCACGAACAGGTCCACGCTCATCTTCGAGCCGCTCAGTGCGATCCTCGCGCCCGAGAACGCGGTCGATCTGGGTTGATGCGACGGACGTGTCCGGCGCTCCTAGCGTCGGACACGCGCGCTGTACAGTCCCCTGCGCCTGCGCCGGCGCGGTGGAAGGATGAGGGGCATGGCCAGGCGTGCGACCGTCGTCGGCAGCGGGCCCAATGGGCTCGCGGCCGCCGTCGCACTCGCCCGTGCCGGGTACGACGTGCGGGTTCTGGAGGCGTCGACCACGATCGGCGGCGGCGTGCGCACCGCCGAGCTCACACTGCCCGGGTTCCACCACGATGTCGGCTCGGCTGTCCACCCCGCTGCGCTGAGTTCGCCGTTCTTCCGCGCGTTCGGGCTGCGCGAGCGCATCGCGTGGATCACCCCGGAGGTCTCGTACGCACAGCCGCTGGACGGCGGGCGCGCGGCGATCGCGTGGCGCGACATCGAGCGCACGGCACACGGACTCGGCGCCGATGAGCGTGCGTGGCTGGCGGTCCTGCGTCCGCTGAGCTCGCACCTCGATGCCCTCGTGGATTTCACCGGCTCGCAGCTGCTGCGGATGCCGCGGCATCCCGTCACGACGGTGCGCTTCGGGCTGCGCGCGCTCCAGCTCGGCACCCGCCTCGGGCGGTCGACGTTCAAGACCGAGGAGGCGAACGCGCTGCTTGCAGGTGTCCTCGCGCACGCGAACGCCCCGCTCCCCTCGGTCGGCGCCGCGGCATCCGGCCTCTTCCTCGCCGCGCACGCGCACACGGGCGACGGCTGGGCGTTCCCGCGCGGGGGCGCCCAGGCGATCGCCGACGCCCTCGTGGCAGACCTGGAGGCGCACGGTGGGGAGCTGGTCACCGACCACCACGTCCGCAGCCTCGACGGCCTGGACTGGGGCGACCCCCGCGCCGGCGATCTGCTGCTGCTGGACACCTCGCCACGGCTGATGCTCACTCACCCCGACGTCCCGCCGACGTACGCGCGGGCGATCCTGCGCTATCGCTACGGACCCGGCGCCGCGAAGGTGGATTTCGCGCTGGACGGGCCCGTGCCGTGGCAGCATCCGGATGTCGCGCTCTCCCCCACCGTCCATCTCGGGGGCACCCGTGCCGAGGTGCAGGCCAGTGAGAACACCGTCGCGCGCGGCGCGATCACATCCCGCCCCTACGTCCTGGCCGTGCAGCCATCCGTGCTCGATCCGACCCGTGCTCCGGATGGCAAGCAGGTGCTGTGGGCGTACATACACGTCCCGGCCGGGTCGACCCTCGATCCGACCGACCTCGTCGCCGCGCAGGTGGAGCGCTTCGCGCCGGGATTCCACGAGCGCGTTCTGGCCTCGCACGCGGTGACGGCTGCGGAGAGGGCCATGCTCAATCCCGCCGACATCGGGGGCGACATCCTGGCCGGGGCGTTCACGTTCGCGCAGGCGATCCGCCGGCCCGTGATCTCGGCGACGCCGTGGCGGACGCCGGTCCGCGGCGTGTACCTCGCCTCGGCGGCGACACCCCCGGGGCCCGGAGTGACCGGAATGCCGGGCTGGTACGCGGCCCGCCAGGCGCTGCGCGACACGATGGGCCTGCGCCTGGATCCCTCGGACCTGTTCCGACCGTGATCGCATGGACGGATTCGCGGCGGTCGACTTCGAGTTCGCTCGACAGGTCCTGCAGCGGGGCATCGCCGGGCTCTACCTCGTCGCATTCGTCTCGACCCTGAATCAGTTCCGGCCGCTCCTCGGCGAGCGCGGACTGCTTCCCGCACCCGACCTGCTCGAGTGGGCTTCGTCGTCGAAGCGCGCGGGCCGCCTGCTGGGCCCGACCGTGTTCCGATGGATCCGGTACACCGATCGCCGCCTCGTGGCGCTGTGCACCGGCGGCATCGTGGTCGCGGCGACGCTGGTGTGCGGCATCCCGCAGCTGGGCCCGCCGTGGGTGCCCATGATCGCGTTCCTGCTGCTGTGGCTCGGATACATGTCGATCACGAGCATCGGGCAGACGTTCTACTCGTTCGGATGGGAGATGCTGCTGCTGGAGGCGGGCTTCCTCGCCGCATTCCTCGGCTCGGACTCGCAGCCCCCGTCGACGGTCGTGATCGTGCTGTTCTGGTGGCTCGTGTTCCGGCTCGAGTTCGGCGCAGGCATGATCAAGATCCGCGGCGGTCGCGAGTGGCGCGACCTCACGGCCCTCACCTATCACCACGAGACTCAGCCGATGCCGGGTCCGCTCAGCCGGCAGGCGCACCTTCTGCCCCGCTGGTTCCACAAGGGCGAGGTCATCGGCAACCACTTCGCGCAGCTGGTCGTGCCGTGGTTCCTCTTCGCGCCGATCCTCGGACTGTGGGTCCCGGGCTCGGTGCCCGCGATCGTGGGCGCCGTCGCGGCCGCGATCGTCATCGCGACCCAGCTGTGGCTCGTCGCGACGGGCAACTTCGCGTGGCTCAACTGGGCGACGATCGTGATCGCGTTCTCGGCGGTCGGCGTTCCGGGGATCGGTGCGTCGTCGCAGCCCTTGCTCGACGACCCCGCCCTGGGTGATCGACGGCATGCCGCTGCCGTGGCTCATCCTGACCGGTGCGGTCGGCGTGCTCTACCTGGTGCTGAGCTGGCCGGCCCTGCGCAACCTGTTCGCGCGGCGGCAGCTCATGAATGCCAGCTTCAACCGCTGGCAGCTCGCCAACGCGTACGGAGCCTTCGGCACGGTCACCAAGGAGCGCATCGAGATCGTCGTGGAGGGAACGACCGACGAGATCCCGGATGCCGCCGGCTGGCAGGAGTACGCGTTCAAGGGGAAGCCCGGTGAACTCCACCGCATCCCGCGTCAATTCGCGCCGTATCACCTGCGACTGGACTGGCTGATGTGGTTCCTTCCGCTCGGTCATTCATTGGAGGACTGGTTCGCCGGCTTGCTCGTGAAGCTTCTCGAGGCCGATCCGCCGACTCTCCGACTTCTCGCCGACGACCCGTTCGGGGGCGCGAGGCCGCGATGGGTGCGCGCCGTGTCGTACCGCTACCGCTTCACCACGCGCGCCGAGTTCCGCGAGGCCCATGAACGCTGGCATCGCGATCGCCGGCGACTCGTGATGGGGCCGGTCGCGCTGAGACGCTGAGTGTGCTGGGAGAATGGGCCGGTGAGACTCCTCGTCGCGGCGCTCGAAGCCGAACTCGTCGCTTTCCCGTCCGACCTTCCCGGTTTCGATCGACTCGTCACCGGCCCGGGCAAGCTGCAGGCCACGTATGCGCTGACGCGTGCGCTGGATGCGCGATCTTATGACGAGATCGTCGTCGTGGGCACGGCCGGTGCGATCGACACGCGCCTGGACGGGACCGTGTACGAGATCGACGCCGCGATCCAGCACGACGTCACCGACATCGACGGCATCGTCGGCCAGCACGTTTCGCTCCCCGTGCGCGTGGAGCTGGGCCGAGAAGGCGTGACGATCGCGACCGGAGATCACTTCGTCGACGATGCCGAGGCCGTCCTGGTGATCCGCCCGCTCGGCGCCGGTCTGGTCGACATGGAGACCTATGCCTACGCGTGGGTCGCTGCTCAGTTCGGCGTCCCGATCCGCGTGCTGAAGGCGATCTCCGATCGCGCCCAGGACGATGCGATCACCGACTGGCGGACCGCGGTGGCGGCATGCAGCGCGCAGCTGCGCGAGCGCATCCGCGACGAGTACGGCGTCTAGCCGCCCGAGCTCAGGACTCCGTGTCGTCGCCGCGCGCGAACAGCAGCCGCAGCACGAAGAACACGATGACTGCGACGACCGCGACGACGACGACTTTGCCGATGAACCACAGCAGCGAGAACACGAGGTCCACGAGGAACCACGCGATCACGACCGCCACGACGACGCCGACGATCGTCCATACCGTGCTCTTGTTCACCACACCAGCCTAGAACGGGCGCCGCCCGCGGGACGACGCGCCGGTCAAGCCGTCAGCGCGGCGGAGCCGGCCCGGTCAGGCCGTGACGGCGATCTCTTGACGGATGACGCTCGGGCCCTGCGGCGTCGCCTCGACGAGCAGCTGGGCAGGAAGCTGCTCCTTCATCGCGGCGACGTGGCTGATCAGCCCGACGGTGCGACCGCCCTGGCGCAGCTCGTCGAGCGTCCGCATGGCGAGTTCGAGGGTGTCGTCGTCGAGCGACCCGAAGCCCTCGTCGATGAACAGGGTGTCGAGCGTGACCCCGCCCGCGCGAGCGGTGACGACCTCGGCAAGTCCCGAGCGCGAGCGCCAGCGACGCGAGGAAGGTCTCTCCGCCGGAGAGCGACTGGGCAGGGCGGGCCTGGCCCGTGTGCGCATCCATGATCTCCAGGCCGAGCCCGGATGCCGCTCCGCGGGCGGCGCGCGCGTCGGTGTGCTTCAGTCGGTAGCGTCCGGACGACATGTCGTCCAGGCGCAGATTGGCCGACTCGACGATCTCCTCCAGTTCCGCCGCGAGCACGAACGACTCGAGCGTCATTCGGTGGGTGTTCGGGGCCTTCCCCGCGACGGTGTTCGCGAGGCGCGCGACCACGGCGTGGTCGTCCGCGAGTTCGGCGATCTCCGCGTGAGCCGCCGCAGCGCGCTCGAGGAGGTCGCGCAGTCGCACGAGCGTCTGCCCCGCGTGTGCGGCGGCATCCACCGTGCTGCTCCACCGCTCCCTCGCTTCGGCCAACGCAGTCGCGGTGGCCGTGAGGTCGACCGGCAGTTCGGGCGCACCGGCCAGTTCCAGTTCGAGGTCGCGCAGCCGGTCCTTCTCCGCGCGCAGCGCCGCGTCGTACTCGCGGATGCGCTCGTCGAGCGCTGCGCGGGTCGCGGCATCGCGCAGCGCCTCGGTCGCATCGGTGACGCCGTCGAACGCGGATGCCGCGACGCGCGCATCGCGATCGGCTGCGGCATCCTTCGCGGCGGTGTCGCGGACGACGGCGTCGGCATGCGCGTCGGCGAGCGCCTGAGCGAGGCGGCGGCGGCGCGTCGTATCGGCGATCCGCTCGGCAACCGTGGCGAAGGCGCCGCGCGCGGTGTCGACCGCCTGGCGCCTGGCGGTGACCTGCTCGGCCAGTCCGGCCAGGTTCTCGCGGGCGGCGCCGAGATCGGCGGCGAGCCCTTCGCGTTCGGCGGCGGCCGCGGCATCCGTCTCGATGAGCTGCAGACGCTGCGCGGTGAGCCGATCACGCGCGATGACGGCGTCGCGCGCGGCGCTCAGCGCCGCCTCGGCGTCGGCGTGGGCTGCGGCGAGCGCGGTGACGTCCTTACCGCCCGCTCGTGCCGCCGCGTCGGCATAGGCTTCGCGTGCCTTGCGGGCGGCGTCGGAGGCCGCGCGCTCCGAGGCGGTCGCTGCATCCTTGACCCGTTCGGCGGCCGCGAGGTGCTCGTCGGTGACCGGCTCATCGGCCGCGTCGGCGGGGCGCGGATGCTCCGTAGAACCGCATACCGCGCACGCCTCACCCTCGACGAGGGCCGCCGCGAGCTCGGCAGCGTGGCCTGCGAGTCGACGCCGAAGCAGCGCGGTGACCGCCGCCGCAGCGCGCTCGAGTTCCTCGAGGGCGGCCGCGTGGATCGACTCGGCACCTCGTTGCGCAGTGGCGAGTCGCTCGGCATCGCGGGCGGCACTCAGACGCATCGTCGCCTCGTCGAGGCGGGCCTGCGCCGACTCGAGCGCGCCCGCGGCGGCGGCGTGGGCCGCGAGCTCCGCTTCCAGCTGCACCAGGCGCTCCGGGAGGCCCTTGCGCGCGTCATCGATGCGGGCCAGGAGCGCCTCGAACTCTTCGATGCGCGCGCGGGTGTCGGCGAGCGCGATGTCGCCCTCCTCGAGTCGAAGCTCGTGCTCAGCCGCGGCGGTGGCCACGGCGAGGTCTCCGCTGAGCACCTCGATCCGTGCACTGAGCGCCGCGGTGTCGGCACTCTCGCCCTCTGCGACCCACGCGGCAAGCGAGAGCGCTTCGACCGCAGCCGCGTCCGAAACGAGCGAAGACAGACGCGCGCTGGACTCGATCGGCGCCCGGAGCGCTTCGGCGGCGCTCGCACGCTCGAGAGTCTCCTTGTCGACGGAGATGGAGGTCGCTCGTGCCTCGAGGGCGGCGAGCGCCGACCGGGACAGCTCACGCTGCCCCTGCTTCTCGCGCAGCGCCTTGGCCGCGGCGTGTGCGGTCTCGGCCGCGCGGTGAGCGGCATCCGCGGCTGCCCGCTCGCGCGTGAGGGTGTCGGCTCGGTAGGCGGCTCGCTGGATCGCGCGGTCGCCCGCCTCGAACCGGGCCGCGGTCGAGGCGTCGTCGTCGCGCGGCCGCGCGGCCGCGGTGTCGCCGGTCTCGTCGCCTACGTCGCCGGCGAGTCCGTCGGCATCGACGAGTCGTTCTGCCTCGCCGAGGAGGAGAACGACACCGTCGCCCGCCGCGGCCAGGGCGCGCTCGGCATCCTTTCGCCGCTGCTCGAGCACCATCTGGTAGTCCTCGTACGTGCGGGTGCCGAACAGCTTGCGCAGGAGGCGCTGTCGATCGTCGTTCTTCGCGAGCAGGAACTCCGCGAACCGCCCCTGGGCGAGCAGGATCACCTGCAGGAACTGCTGCTGATTGAGTCCGAGGATCTCGTCGAGCTCGCGCGCGACATCGACCGGTCGCGCGGCTCGCCCGAGCCACGCGCCGCCGACCAGCTCGTCGAGCTGCGCGCGATGCGGTTCCGTCGTCAGACCCGTGCCGCGCTGCTTGGGCCGTTCGTATTCAGGCGAACGGGTGACGCGCCACCGCCTCCCCGAGGCGCTGAACTCGACCGTCACACTCGTCGGATCGTCGGGCGCGCAGTGGTCGCTGCGCAGCCGCTTCTCGGCACCGTCGTAGCGGGGTGCTCCGCCGTACAGCGCGAAGCAGACGCCGTCGAGCACGCTCGACTTGCCCGCGCCGGTGCGACCGGCGATGAGGAAGATGCCGTCGGCGGCGAACGCGTCGAAGTCGACGGTCTGCCGCTCGCGGAACGGGCCGAAGCCCTCCAGCTCGAGTCGGTGGAGCCTCACGCGGTCGCCTCCACGAGCGAGCGCTCGTCGATCACGTCGCGGATGACTTCGGCTTCGCGCTCGGAAGCCCCCTCGCCGTCGCGCACGTGCGTGAGGAACGCATCCACGAGCTCGGCGTCGCTGCGGGCAGCGCGCACACGCCGGGAGTACGTCAGGCCATCCGGTCCGCGCACGCCCTCTGGCGTGTGCATCACGGTCGCGCAGTGGGCGAACCGGGCCTGCAGTCGGCGCATCGGATCGAGCTGCGGCGTCGCGTCGGTGTACTGCGCGCAGACCCATGCGTCTTCGAACTCGGCGAAGCGCGCATCGGTGAGCAGCTCGTCCAGGGACGCTCGGATCGTCTTGAGGCGCCGCGGCACGGGAAGGTCGAGCCAGGCGACGGACCCGAGCCCGGCGGCATCCAGGTCGACCAGCCATGAGCCGCGAGGCTTGTCGGCTTCGCCGAAGCTGTAGTGAAGCGGCGCCCCGGCGTACCGGACGCGCTCGGAAAGCTGCTGCCGCCCATGGATGTGGCCGAGAGCGACGTAGTCCGGCCCCTCGAAGGCGGAGAGCGGAACGACGTCGAGACTGCCCTGCCGGATCTCGCGCTCCACGCCCGGGGTCGCCTCGACGCCTGCCGCGAAGCAGTGCGCGATCGCGACCGATCGGCCACCCCGCTCGACGATGTCGCTGCGGACGAGCCCCATGACGTGCTCGATGGTCGCATGCTGCGAGCGCAGCTCCGCGTCGGGCCACAGGTGGCGCACGAGCGCCGGCTCGAGGAACGGGATGCCGTAGAAGTGAACCGGACCGTGCTCGTCGTCGATCGTGATCGGCGTGCCTGCCGACAGCGGATCGGTGACGATGTGGATGCCCTCGCGCAGCAGCGCCGACTGGAAGCCGAGCCGCGCCGCCGAGTCGTGGTTTCCGCTCGTCACGATGATGCGGGCGCCGGTGTCGGACAGCGCTCGGAGCGTGTCGGTCAGTAGTGTGTAGCACGCGGCTGCGGGGGCTGCCGAGTCGAACACATCGCCCGCGACGATCACGACGTCGACGTCGTTCTCGCGCACCTGAACGGCGAGGTCTGCGAGCACGCCACGCAGCGCATCGAGGGTGGCGTGGCCGTGGAACGACCGCCCGATGTGCCAGTCCGAGGTGTGCAGGATGCGCATGCTCACACGGTATGGCCGGAGTGCGACATCGCCTCCGAGGCGGGCGGGCGGTTCGCTCAGCGCGAAGCCTGTGGACCCGCGACTCGAGGTGTGACGGATGCCGCGGCCGCAGCATCCCGAACCGCCCTGCAGGGCGGTCGATCCGCTCAGCTCCGGCGGGACGCCTTGTCGCGCCGCCGCGAGCTCAGGTCGACGACCGAGATGAGGAATGCGAGCGCGATGAAGATCGCGACGGCCGTCATGCCGTAGGCATAGGCGTCGTGGTAGACGACGATGTCGGGCGCACTGCCGCCCTCGCGGTAGATCGTCGCGTAGAACAGCGAGAGGGCGACCGCTGTGCCGACGGATGTTCCGATCCGCTGACCGAGCTGGCCGATCGAGCCGGCGATGCCGCCCTGTTTGACCGGGATGTCGTTCAGCGTCAGCGTCTGGTTGGGTGACATCACGAGGCCACCGCCCATGCCGCCGATGACCATGACACCCGCCATCACCCACGCCACCCACGCGGCGGGGACCAGCAGGGCCGCTGCCGCGAGACCGACCACGCATGCGAGCACGCCGACCAGACCCCACACGACCACCGGGCGACCGTACGTGCCGACGAGATTGCCGCCGATCCACGAGAACACCGCGCTCGCCAGGGCGAACCCGATCGTCACCATGCCTGCGTACACCGCTGCAAGGCCCACCCCGGTCTGCAGGAACAGCGTCGTCAGCAGGAACAGCGCCGGCAGCGCAGTGAAATACGCGGCGATCAGAAGCGTGCCGTTGCGGAACGACGAGATCCGGAACAGCGCGAACCGGATGAGCGGCTGCTTGCCCTTGCGCTCGTAGTAGCGCTCCCACGCCACGAACGCGCCGGCGAAGAGAACGAATGCGACCAGCAGCCACCAGCGGCGCGGGTCGTCGTCGGGAGATCCGGTCGTGAACAGGAACGGCCACATCAGCGAGAGCACGGCGAGACCGAACAGCAGGACGCCGAACAGGTCGAACGCGAGTGCTCTGTGAGAGCGCGTGCGGGTCTTGGGGAGCACCCATGCTGCGAGGGCGATCGCGATGATGCAGAGTGGCACGTTCATCCAGAAGGTCAGGCGCCAGCCGTCCGACGGGCCGCCGATCAGGATCAGCAGGCCGCCGATCGTCGGACCGAAAGCGGTCGCGATGCCGATCGTCGCACCGAACAGCCCGAATGCGCGCCCGCGCTCCTTGCCCTGGAACAGCTGCTGGATGAGCCCGAGCACCTGCGGCATCTGGATGCCGGCGGCCACACCCTGCAGGAGTCGCCCGATCATGAGCATCAGAGGGCTGATCGCGAGGGCGCAGACAAGGCTCGTCACCGTGAACAGCGACAGCCCGACGATGAACAGCGCGCGGCGGGATCGCTGGTCGCCGAGCCGACCCATCGGCACCAGGACGAGCCCGAAGGTGAGGACGTAGCCCGAGACGATGAGCTGCAGCTCAGTCGATCCTGCGCCGAGCGCGGTCTCGATCGAGGGCAGCGCGACGTTGACCTTCGACAGGTCGAGGATCGTGATGCCCGCCACCGCGACGCAGACCCAGAAAGCGCGCCACCGCTGCGGTGAGGTCAGGACGATCTCCGTCGTCGGCGGGTGCGCGTGGGCCTTCGCGGGGTGAGCGGCGCGCGCATTCGCGGCGTTCTTCCCGGGGGTGATCGCGGCGGTGCTCGCGGGTGTGGGGTCCGACATTCGTCCCAGGCTATCGCCGGGGGTGGATGCCGGGGCCGGGGTGATGCTGTCGGAACCGAGGTGGTAGGGCGGTCGTCAGTGAGCGGCAGCCGGAGCGGGTACGACGCCGATGCGGCGGAACTCGTGGCGTCGAAGAAGCCTCAGGATCACGCCGCGCGGACCGCCGAACGCCCGGAGCCCGTCTTCCGTCGAGAGCTGCTCGACGGAGAGGATGCGGTAGGTGCGTCCGCGATGGACGACCTCGCCGCCTCCGGCGACGATGTTGCGGTACCAGTTGACCTGATCCCCATAAGTGAGCTCGGCGACCAGGGCACCGGGCGAGGCCGGGTCGTCGGCGAGGATCACGGGCGTCTCGAACGTGCGACCGCTCTTGCGTCCGACATGGCGGACGAGCGAGAACGGACCCCGGCCGTCCTTCGCGAGGCGCAGCGCGAGCGGGTTGAGTGTGCGATTGAGCACTGCGAGGTACGCCTTCTTGAAGCGACCCATGAGCACCAGCTTCCTCGTCCGTGGGTTTGCCCGTCATCGCGATCAGATGTCCGACGCCCCTCCCACTCTGGACCCATCGCTGGAGACGTGCCCACTCCTCACCGCGGGAAGGGCTGGGCATGGCATCGACGATTGGGCGACTCGAAAGCGGAACTCCTTCCGCGGGAGCGGCGTGGCGGGCAAGACCGCATGTGCGATTAGCCTCGAACGATGAGCGACATCGCGTCCTTCACGCACGCGGGTGCGACGCTCATCGCGGAGACCACGGGGGTGTCGGTCGCACGATCCTCCCGCTCGCGATCATCCCGGAACCCGAGCGCTCACCAGCGACAAGCCGACGTACGTGCTGATCCACGGCATCGGGATGGGCCGGACGATCTTCGCCGATCTGGTCGATCACCTCCGCGAACCGGCGAGCCCCCGCGATGACCGGTCACGTGCCGGGACGCCGGCGAGGACGATCGCGCTCGACCTGCCCGGATACGGGGAAGCACCCGAACCGGCGCGAGTGCTCACCGTGGAACGCACCGCCGACCTCGTGGCCGCGTACCTCCGCAGCCGTCGGATCGGTCCGGCCGTCATCGTCGGGCATTCGATGGGAACACAGATCGCCCTGGAGGTCGCGGTGCGGCATCCGGACCTCGTCGATCGCATCGTCCTCATCGCACCCACCGTCAACCCTCGCGAGCGCACCGCGGCCCAGCAGGTTCTGCGATTGGCGCAGGACCTCCTCGTCGAGAGTCCGCGCGTGATGTTCGTGGGCGCGCGGGAGTACCTGCGCGCCGGACCGCATCTGCGCAGCAAGTTCCGCGCGATGCTCGTCCACCGGCCGGAAGACGCCTTTCCACGGGTCCGCGTGCCTGCGCTCGTGCTGCGCGGTGAGAACGACTACGTCTGCCCGCGCGAATGGTGCCGGCTCGTCGCAGCGTCGATCCCGGATGGCCGACTCGCCGAGGTCGAAGGGCACGGTCACGAGACGATGATCCGAGATGCGTCCCCCGCGGCCGCGCTCATCAGGGAGTTCGTCGGAACGGGACGATCCGGGCGGGCGAACGGCGGCGTTCCGGATGAGCTGAGGTCGTCCGGAATCCGGTGCCGAAATGCACCGAATTCGGCCCGGGATGCGCGCATTTCTGCCATCCCGATCCGACCCTGCAATGTCGGAACCCCCTCCTACGTTGGAACCATCGGAACCTACGGAGGAATCATGCTCTCGATCGTCAACGCAGCCGAAATGCAGTTCCGCTACGAGACCGAGTCGCGCGGGCGTGAGCACGCCCTGCTCGCATCGATCCGGGAACGCCGTGCCGCTGAAAACGCCCTCGTCGCCGCCGAGGTCGTCGTACCCACGCCCATCGCCGCTCTTGAAGAGCCCCGTCGCGTCGCCGCGCGGACAGCGCGCGCCGCGTGGCCGCGTCCCATCGGCGTCGACACCTGCAGCACCACGGCCTGCGCCGTCGCCTGAACAGCCCTCGGACGCGGGTCGATCGACCCGCGTCCGAGCCGGCTCAACAACTCACACGCCGCCCCCACCGGAGCCGGGAGTCGCCCGGCCGGCCAGCTTCTGCAGATCCTCGTCGGTGATCTGGATGCCGGCATCCGTCAGTCGCTGGTTCAGGACCTCCGCGTAGCGGTCGTCGGATTCGGCACCGAGATCAGCGCGGGTCTGCGCGATGATCCCGTCGATCTGCTCCTGCGTTGTGGCGGCGTTCTGCTCGAGAACCGGCTCATCCTGCACGCCGTTCGAGTCGTCGGTCTCGTGATGCACCGCTCCACCGACACCGGAATCGCTGCGCTGCTCGACCGCGTCCGGCTCGATGCCACCGGAATCCTTGCGATCCGGGTAGTTCGCACCCGGGTTTTCGAACTCGTTCGCTGTGCCCGACATCACGAAGCCCCTTCATCCAGTTCGTCATCGGCGATCAGGTCAGGGTCAGAGCCCTGACCGGCCGCGTCGCCCTCCACGCCACCGGCAGCATCGGCCGTCGCATCCGTACCATCGGGAGCGTTCGGCGGAAGACCGGATTCCGTCAGAGACGGCGAACCGGTCGCGGCCGCGTTCCGCTCCGCCGTCTCGCGGTCGGCGACCTCAGCACTCTCCCACGCGCCCGCAGGGTCCGCGTTCACCGCGGCCTCCGGAAGATACCCATCCGTGCTCATGACGTCTCCAATCGACGTCTCCTACGCTCTCCTGCCGGCGCGGATCCCCACAGGGGGTTGACGCACGCGTTACCCGCGACTACGGCGCGGCTAGAGGGCAGGCGTGTCGCCCGCAGGGCGTGCAGAAGCCGAGCGATCCTTCGCGATCGCCTGACCGATCAGCTGTCCGCCACTCGTCGTCAGCGCCCGCCGCCACGGCAGCATCCCCTCGATCTCGATCTGGATGGACATCGACAGAATGGTCCGGATCAGGACGATGATGCCGAGGATCAGTGCGTCCTCCATCGACGGCTTCGAGGTGATCGTGCGAATCAGGTCTGCGGCGACGAGCACCTCCAGGCCGAGCAGGATGGCAGCACCGAGCGTTGTGCGCAGCACCGAGAACGCAGCCGGACCGCCTTCGCCGCGGCGCAGGGAGCGCCAGCCGAGCATCAGCGCGATGATGAAGCCGATGATCATCGACATCGCGCCGACGGCCTCGAAGCCCAGCGCGACGAATGTGAAGACAGACTCGAAGTCCACGAGGCTCAGTGTAGGGGTTCACCCGAAGCGAACCCGAGCCGGCAATCCCTAGACGGTCGCACGCCGCTGCAGGATGCCGTCGCGATCCGGGTGGTCCGAGAACCAGTCGGCGACATACCAGCACACCGGGATCACCTGGCGGTCGCCGTGACTTTCCAGCACGGCGACGGCTCGGTCGACGAGTTCCCCCGCGTACCCGTGTCCGCGGAACGTCGGAACCGTGTATGCGCGGGTCATGGCGACAGTTCGCCCGTCGTCGCGGTAGTCCAGCACGCTCACGAGGTCGTTGCCGCGGTGGAGCGTATAGCGCGAGGCATCCGGCTCGTGCGTGAAGGTCAGCGATGTCACCTGCATAGGGTACGTCCGAACATGGACACAGGGCGCGAGCGCCGCTACGAATTCCCTGGATGCGGAATCACGCGTGTCCCCGCCAGTTCGCGCAACCACAGCCCCGAATCCTCGACCGTCCGCTCCAGCGTGTCGCCCTCCACGACCGTGGCGCGCAGCAGCCTCACCGCGTCACCTCGGCGAGATCGACGGTGAAGGTCTCCGCCCGACCATCCGGCGTCGTCACGGTCACGGTGGAGGTGCCCGATCCGCCCGGGAACACGCGAAGCCGAATCCCGTCGAGATAGTCGTAGTCGGGCCGCTCGCTGCGCGCGCCCCAGGGGATGACGGCGCCCGGCCGCACGTAGATCGGCACCGACGTGAATCCGTGGCGCTCGCGACGCCACGCGCCGCCGGTCACCTCGTCGCCGGTCAGCAGGTTCGTCCACGTGCCGGCGGGCAGGTAGAACTCCACATCGCCGGATGCCGTGAACACCGGCGCGACCAGGATGTCGGCTCCGAGCATGTACTGCCGGTCGAGGTAGGCGACCGCAGGGTCGTCGGGGAACTCCAGCTGCATCGGCCGCATGATCGGTGTGCCCGTGGCAGTCAGCCTCGATGCTCGCCGCGTAGAGGTACGGCATCAGATGCATCTTCAGGTGCGTGAAGATGCGCGTGACCTCCACCGCCTCCTCGTCGAACGCCCACGGCACGCGGTACGACCCCGAGCCGTGGAACCGGCTGTGCGAGCCGAGCAGACCGAACGCGGTCCAGCGCTTGAAGACTGCGGCATCCGGAGTTCCTTCGAACCCGCCGATGTCGTGACTCCAGTGGGCGAAGCCGCTCAGAGCGAGGGAGAGGCCGCCGCGCAGCGTCTCGGCCATCGACTCGAACGTCGAGGTCGAATCGCCGCCCCAGTGCACGGGCATCGACTGCCCCCCGGTGGTCGCCGACCGTGCGAACAGCACGGCCTCCCCCTCGCCTTTCGCGTCGACCAGCACGTCGTGCACGGCCTTGTTGTACAGCTGCGTGTACAGGTTGTGCATGCGGGTCGGGTCGGACCCGTCGAAATAGTCGACCTCGAGCGGGATCCGCTCGCCGAAGTCGGTCTTGAAGCAGTCCACCCCCTGGTCGACGAGCGCACGGAGCTTGCCCTGGTACCAGGCGGTCGCGTCGGGGTTGGTGAAGTCGACGAGCCCCATTCCGGCCTGCCAGAGATCCCATTGCCACACTGAGCCGTCGGGCCGCTTCACGAGGAAACCCTGCTCGGCGGCCTCGGCGAACAGCGGCGAGCGCTGGGCGATGTAGGGGTTGATCCAGACGCTCACCCGCAGGTCCTTCTCCCGCAGGCGGCTGAGCATGCCGTCCGGGTCGGGGAACACCCGCGGGTCCCACTCGAAGTCGCACCAGTTGAATTCGCGCATCCAGAAGCAGTCGAAGTGGAACACCGACACCGGCAGTTCGCGACGTGCCATCTCGTCGACGAATGACGTGACGGTCGCTTCGTCGTAGTCGGTCGTGAACGACGTCGAGAGCCACAGCCCGTACGACCATGCGGGCACGATCGGCGGCCTCCCGGTGAGTGCCGTGTAGCGGTCGAGCACCTGCTTGGGTGTCGGGCCGGCGATAACGAAGTACTCGAGCACCTCGCCCGACACGGAGAACTGGACTCGCTCGACGGCCTCCGACCCGATCTCGTACGAGACGTGCCCCGGGTCGTTCACCAGCACGCCGTAGCCGCGGTTGGACAGGTAGAACGGCACGTTCTTGTATGCCTGCTCACTCGAGGTCCCGCCGTCGGCGTTCCAGATGTCGATCGACTGGCCGTTCTTCACGAGCGGGCCGAAGCGTTCGCCGAGCCCGTAGATGAGCTCGCCGACGCCGAGGTCGAGCTGCTCGTGCACGAACGTGTGCGCGTGAGGGCCGACCGAGCCCGCGCGGGCGTTGCCGACGACACCGTGCGTGATCTGAGTCTCGTCGGCGACATGCACGTACGCCTGTGCTTTCAGCCCGCTGCCGGTCACGCGCGTGCCATCCACATCGAACGAGAGGTTCCACGGCGCCCCGGGCGCGATCCGCGCCGCGAGTGGTCCGGTGGTCAGGACGCCCCCGTTCTCGTCGACGGATGCCGCGCCCGCTCCGCCATCGACCGCACCGGGCAGCTCGAATCCGCCATGCCAGTCTCCGCCGGTGTGGTGTGCGATCCGCACGCGCACGACGCCCTCCAGCGGGGACGACAAGGTCACCGTCAGCGTCGGACGGTTGAGCACGTCGCCGCGCTTGGCGATCACGGAGGTGGGGGCGGTGACGATCAGTCCGGCGCCGGGCGCGCATCAGCAAGCCGGGGGTCTGGGGCGGAGCCCCAGTTGGGGCCGGCGGCCGTCTCCCAGATGTCGTACGCCTCCTGCGAGTACAGCGCGGTGACCCCGGGACGCAGCTGCCAGAACCCGTCGGTGAACTTCATTACTTGACTGCTCCTGCCGTGATGCCCCGGGTGAGGGTGCGCTGGAAGATGAGGAAGAAGATGAGCGTCGGGATGATGCCCAGCAGTGCCGAGGCGCTCGTCGTCGTGACGTCCATGAGACGGTCGCCCTGCAGGACGCTGATCGCGACCGGCACCGTCTGGTTGGCGTTGGACGCGAGGAACGTCAGCGGGATGAGGAACTCGTTCCACGTCCAGATGAAGAAGAAGATGAGCAGCACCGACAGCGTCGGGCGGCTTATCGGGAACACGACCCGCCACAGGATCTGCCAGCGCGACGGCACCGTCGATGGATGCGGCTTCGAGGATCTCCTTCGGAAAGGTGCCGTAGACCGACGAGAGCAGGTACGTGCCGAACGCCGCCTGAACCACCGTGAAGATGATGATCACCGACCACACGTTGTCGTAGAGACCCACCTCTTTGAACATGTAGTAGAGCGGGTAGAGGAGCGCCTCCTGCGGCAGCAGGTTGGCCATCAGGAACAGCAGCACGATCCACGTGCGACCCCTGCACGCGCCCGATGCCGATCGCGAAGGCGTTCAGCATCGAGATGAGCACCGCGAGGACGGCGACGACGCCGGAGATGAAGATCGAGTTCCACACCTTCTCGGGGAAGTTCACGCGCTCCCAGAAGTTGACGATGCCGGTGAAGTCGAGCGACTCGGGCAGAGCGAGCGGCCCGCCGTTGGCGTAGTCGATCGGCGACTTGAACGAGTTCACGAGGATCAGGTAGAACGGCGCGAGCACGGCGAGCGCGCCGACGATGACGAGAGCGAGCAGCAGCCAGTCGACGCCGCGCTTCTTGGTCATGCCGCCACGGGCGCGCGGGGCGCGCTTGGGTGCCTTGGCGCTCGTGGCGGGCGTGGTGACGAGAACGGTTCCGACAGCCATCAGAGGCCCGCCCTTTCTTTGCGCTCCATCGAGTTCTGCACCCTGATGAAGATGATGGAGACGATCGACGACGACGATCGTCAGCACCGTCGCGATGGTCGCGCCGTAGCCCACGTTCCGCTTGGTGAAGAACTCCTGGATGGCGTAGTACGCCGGAACCAGGGTGGCGCCGGCCGGGCCGCCGCCGGTGATCACGTACACGGGGCCGAAGACCTTGAGCGCCGCGATCGTCGAGGTGAGGGTCACGACGAAGATCTCGGGGCGGATGATGCTCATCGTGATGGCCGAGAACCGCTGGAACCAGTTCGCCCCGTCGAGTTCGGCCGCTTCGTACAGTTCCGGATCGACGCGCTGCAGCGCCGCCATGAAGATGACGACCGGGTAGCCGATCTGCACCCAGACCAGCACCACCATCAGCACGATGAGCGCCGAGGGCATCTGTCCCAGCCAGTCGTAGGGCGGGATGCCGAACGATTCCGAGGATCTGGTTGAGCGCGCCGTCCGCGCCGGGCCGCACGATCCAGCCGATCACGATGCCGGCGACCACGATGGGGAGGATCTGCGGCAGGTAGTAGGTCGCCCGCAGGAAGCTGCCGACCTTGCCGCCGAACTTGCGGCCGACGACGTCGAACAGGAGCGCGGCGACAACGAGGCCGATGATGGTCGGTACGACGACCATCGCGATGCACCATCCAGATCGGAGTTCGTGAACGACGTCCAGAAGTCCTCGTCCGTGAGGAGCTTCTGCCAGTTCTCGAGACCGATGAACTCCGGTTCTCCGACGCCGCGCCACTTCGTGAACGTGAGGAACACGTTCCAGATGAGCGGGACGATCGACGATCACGAGCAGCAGCACGAAGCCGGGCAGCGAGGTAGAGCCAGTAGGCCGCCGGTGCCCCCTTGCGCTGGGGGATGGACGGCTGCTCGGGCGGCAGCTTCACGCGGCCCGAACGGGTGGCAAGAGACATGGCTCAACTCCAGGAAGAGGATGGGGGCGGCATCCACAGGACACCGCCCCCATCCGCGGATCAACGGAACTCTTCGGTTCCCTCGTCGTACGCCTCACCGAGGTTGGCGTTGGTCGTCTCGACGTCCTGCACACCGGTGATCAGGCCCTGCAGCTCCTGGACGATCACGTCGTAGAAGCCCGGCGCCGGCCAGTCGGGGTAGAACGACAGACCGTCGTTGTCGAGGATGCCGTTGAACGTCGCGATCAGCTCGGCGCTCTTCTCGTCGGTGATGTCGGCCGGGTCGGCGGCGACCGGTACGCCGCCGTTGTTGCCGATGATGGCCTGGATCTCGGGACGCATCGTGATGTCGATGAACTCGTACGCGAGCTCCTTGTTCGCCGCGTTCTCCGGCACGACCCACAGGTTGCCGGACGAGCCGAGCGAGAGGTCCGACTCGGGGAACGCCTGCAGTGTCCAGTCGAAGCCGGTCGCCTCGGTCACGAAGCGGCCGAACCACCACGAGCCCGAAACGAAGATCGGCGCGGTGCCGTTGATGAAGGCGACGCCGGCGTCCTCGGCCTTGATCGAGGAGACGTCGGAGGCGATGTAGCCCTTGTCGACGTAGTCCTGGAGAGTTTCGGTCGCGTACGTGATCTCGTCGCCCTGCCAGTCGACGGGGTTCTCGTAGAGCTGGTAGTCGTTCACGAACTGGCGGTCAGCCTCGCTCAGCGCGAGCTGGTACCAGAGCTGTCCCAGCGGGTACTCGGCGCCGGCCTCGGCGAGGGGCGTGATGCCCTGCGCCACGAAGGCGTCGAGCACGTCGACGAACTCGTCGTAGGTGGTCGGGATCTCGAGCCCCGCGGCCGCGAACGCGTCCTCGTTGTAATAGACGCCGACGAATTCGCCGTAGTTCGGGATGCCGTACCAGGTGTCGCCGCCCATGACGCCGTCTTCGCTGTACTTCGCCGTCGTCTGCAGCGAGGGGGCGAGCTTGTCCTCCCAGCCGTACTCCGTCGACCGCGTCGGAGATGTCGGTGATCAGACCCGTGCTCGCGAGGAAGCCGGCGGTCGCGTTGCCCTTGTTGAACTCCATCAGGTCGGGAGCCGCGTCGGTGTCGAGCACCTGGCTCGCGGTCTTCTGGATCTGCTCGAAGGACTTCTCCTCGAATTCGACGGTCGCGCCGGTCTCCTCTTCGAAGACCTTGATGGCTTCGGCCCACGCCTTGCCCATCGCGCTGTCGGCGCCCTCGTAGTGCCACAGCTTGAGTGTGTCGCCGGATTCTCCGCCGTCGTCGGCCGATCCGCCGGCGCAGCCGGCGAGCGCGAGTCCCGCGATCGTCAGCGAGCTGACGAGTGCGATCCCTCGCTTGGTGTTGGTGCGAATGGTGCGTGCCATCGGTGGCACTCCTTTCCTGGTGACCCGCGTTGGTCGGGACAGTGGGTGGATGGTGTTGAGTTGTGAGTCGAAGCGCTTCGATGATGCACGTGGAGAAACGAGCGGGGTCGCGGGCGCGTCAGCGGGTGGGAGCCTCGCTGAGACGCGGAGCGGGAGTCGGGGGCGGCGCGACAGAACCGCGCGGCAGATAGACCGGGGCGATGAGCCGCAGCGCCAGGATCGGGTCGGTCGTCGTCGAGGCTGCGCAGTGCCAGGTCGACGGCGAGGTCGCAGGATGCCTGCGGCACGAGGGGGATGGAGTCCAGCGGAGTCGCAAGCGCTCCCGCGTCGAAGGATCCCCCGACAGAGACGATCGAGATGTCCTCCGGCACGCGAAGACCGCGCTCCGCCAGATCCGCGAGCACCACCCCGTGCGCCTCTTCGGTGCAGTGCAGGACGAACGCCGTCACCCCGGCATCCAGCAGATGGGCGACGGTGCGGCGATTGGCGGAACGGCTCGTGCGCGTCGTGCCGGTCGAGCCGAACGAGAATGCGAGACCGCGCTCCTGGGCGGTCGCCTCGAAGGCGGACCGCACGCGCGGCGGGAAGTTGGACATCTCATAGCTCACGTCCGGGTGGCCGATGAGTCCGATGGCCGTGTGCCCCGCATCGGCGAGGCGATCGACCGCGAGCGCGGTCGCGGCCTCGAAGTCCAGGTCGACGCACACGAGACCCTCGTTGTCATCGGGGACGCCGATGAAGATCGTAGGCGTCGAGATGGCCCGGGCGAGCGCGACCCGTTCGTCGTCCGGCGCGACATCAAGGACCAGGATCGCGTCGACCAGTCCATTCGCCGCCACACGGCCCATGCCGGCCTTCGCGTCCTCGTCGGTGAGCAGGAGGAGGTCGTAGTCGTTGCGACGCGCAGCGACGGCCGTCGCGAGCACGAAGGCCATGTGAGTCGGCGCGTGCGTGTCTTTGCGCAGCGGCTCGGTCAGCGCGAAGATGTGCGTCCGGCTGCCGGCGAGCATCCGCGCACCGGCATTGGGGCTGTACCCGAGCTCGCGGACGGCCTTCTCGATGCGCAGTCGCGTGTCGGCCGAGATGGGCCGCTTGCCGCTCAGGGCGTACGACACGGTGCTGATCGATACGCCGGCGGCCTCTGCCACCTCGTTGATCTTCACCATTGCCAACTCCATCGTCTGCGTCCGTCTGAATCGTCGAAGCGCTTCGCGGAAACGCTTCGACAGTGATGGTAAGCGCACTCCCGTAAACTGCGCAAGGGTTTTGATGGATTTGGCAACAAATTTCTGGAGAGCGCTCCCGCAGCCTCCCGCGGGGTGGCGCGGGATCACGCAGCGATCCGGACTGAGCAATGTGTAACATTCCGTCACGCAACAGGGCTCGCATGCGTGCGATTTGACGCATTGCGACGCAGTCCGTCATAATCGGCCTTATGAATGACAACGCGCACTCTCTGTCCGCCTGGGAGGCGAACGGGACTGCCGGCATGATGATGGCCGGTCGCGTCGTCATGTGTTGTCGAATGTGTCGCTGACACGGTGACCCCCGCCGGATTCGCGCGCTGCTTCTGAAACGCCGCGCAGAATCCCCCCGAGCCCCGGCTCGCACGTCGATCACGTGCATCCGGATGCCTCGCACCCCGGCCCGCCTCTGAGGCCAACAGCAGCACAGCCGAACCCGCTCCACGCCGATCACGGCGAGGGTTCCCTCCGCAAGGACCATCATCATGTCGAACACCGCCCTCCTCGAACGACCGACCACCGCTCGCCATCTCCGCGCCGTCCCCGCCGTCGCCCACGCGGCAGCGGACGCACCGACGCCCACCCCCGTCGCCGCCGCACCGGCTGCGCGCAACCTCCCGCCGGGAACGGCCCCGCGCGGTTTCGCGCTCTACGTCGGCATCGACGAAGCCAAGGCCGCGGCATCCGGCGTCTCGCTCGGTGTCCTCGTCGATGCCCTGCGCCGGACACTCGCCGAACTCGCTCCCGACGCCGAGACGTATGCGACCGTCGCCCTCGCCCCGGTCGGCTCCGGCGGACGCGATGTCGACGTGGTGCGCCTCGCCCTGCACGAGCCCTCGGCGATCGCCCGCACGAAGCAGGACGAGCCCGAGGACGAGGACCGCGCACCCGGCGGCGTCGTCGTCGACATCTCGCGCAAGCGTGTGCTGATCGACGGCGAGTCCGCCGCGTTCACCTTCAAGGAGTTCGAGCTGCTGCAGTACCTCGTGCTGCGCGAGGGCCGCACCATCGAGCGCGCCGAGCTCGTCGGGTCGCTCTGGCACGGCGCCACCGAAGAGGAGTCGCCGGGCGAGCGCACGATCGACGTGCACGTCCGCCGCCTGCGCGCCAAGCTCGGTCGCTACGAAGACATCGTGCGCACCGTCCGCGGAGTCGGCTACCGATTCGACCGTCACGCCGACGTGTCGATCCGCTACGGCCACGGCACGCCCTCGCCCGACCGCTTCTGAGCGCACCAAGTTCGGCCCGCGCCCTCCCGCGTCGGCTGCACCGGCCACTGCTTCAGGTCGGTCATCCCGCCGACACAGGGATGTCCGAGCCCCGGGCATAGGGTGTCGGCATGACCTCCACTCGCGCCGCGGCAGCCGTCGTCGCGCGACGATCCGGCGCTGCGGTGCGCGACCCGCGGCCCGACCACGGCCGGCCTCTCGAGACGGAGTACCGGCCACGGCATCCGCTCGACCTCCGACACACGGTGCTGTACCAGCGCCACGGCGGCGGCGATCCGACGATGGTCGTCGCGGGGTCCGTCATCTGGCGCGCCAGCCGCACGCCTGAGGGCATCGCCACCCTCGCCCTGCGCGAAGTCTCCCCCGGTGTCATCCGGGGCGCCGCGTGGGGAGCCGGCGCCTCGTGGGCGCTTGGACAGCTGCCCGCGCTGTGCGGCGCGTACGACGATCCGGGCGACTTCGATCCCAGCCGCCATCCCGTCATCGCCGCGGCGCACCACCGGAATCCCGGCATCCGCATCGGCCGCACCGAGCTGTTCTTCGACGCTTTGGCGAGTTCCGTCATCGAGCAGAAGGTGACCGGCACGCAGGCGTTCGGCGCGTGGCGGCGGATCGTCACGTGGCACGGTGAGCGGGTGCCCGGGCCCACCCCGCGACCGATGTTCGCGCCGCCGAGCATCGACGGCTGGCGCCGGGTGCCGTCGTGGTCGTGGCACCGCGCGGGGCTCGAGCCGCCGCAGGCCCGCACCGTCGCCGAGGCCGCGCGGCGCGGCGAGGCGATCGGCCGGGTCTTCATGGCCGCGAACGACGGCGAAGCGCGCGATCGCGTGCTGATCAGCCAGCGCGGCATCGGGCCGTGGACGTCGGCCGAGACCCGTATCCGCGCACTCGGCGACGCCGATGCCGTGAGCGTGGGCGACTACCACCTCGCCCACGAGGTCGGCTACGCGCTCACCGGTGCCCGCGTCGACGACGACGGGATGCTGGAGCTGCTCGCACCGTGGGCGGGGCAGCGCCAGCGCGCGATCCGACTGATCGGCGCGAGCGGCGTGCGCGAGCCTCGCCGCGCGCCGCGTCTGCACCCCGAGGATCACCGGGCGCGCTGAACCCTGGCGCCCGGTGGCGAACCGGGCGAGGATGTTGCGCATGATCGAGCAGCTGCACGACCTCCCTGACTCCGTCATCGGGTTCCGCGCGGTCGGAACGGTCGAGGCATCCGATTATCAGTCCGTGGTGGACCCGGCGATCGACGCGACGATCGCGGCCGGTCACAAGGTCAACCTCGTCTTCGTTCTCGGCGAGGACTTCGAGCGCTACTCGATGGGCGCGATGTGGCAGGACGCTCTCCTGGAGGGCAAGCCGGAGCGCAGCTGGGGCCGAATGGCCCTCGTGACCGACCACGCGATCATCGGCGAGATCATCCATGGCATCGCCTTCCTGTTCCCCTGCGACCTCAGGATCTTCGCCGTCGCGGCCCAGGACGATGCCGTCCGATGGGCGGCCGACGGCCCGAAAGACCTCTGAGGCACGCCGCCCGCCGAACCCCATTGCGGATGTCGGAGGCCACGACGACACTGTGATCTGCCGCGAGACCGCGCGGCCGCATCCGACAACACCCCAGCGGGAGCAGATCATGCCCAGCCTCAACCCCTACCTCTCGTTCAAGAACGAGGCGCGCACAGCGATGGAGTTCTACCAGAGCGTCTTCGGCGGCGACCTCGACGTCTCGACCTTCGGATCATACGAGGGCATGGTGGAGGACCCGAGCGAGAACGACCTCGTGATGCACGCGCAGCTGACCACCCCCGACGGCCTGGTGCTGATGGCGTCAGACACCCCGGCCCGCATGGATTACCAGAAGCCGGCCGGCATCTCGGTCTCGGTCAGCGGCGACGACGAGGCGCAGCTCGAGGGCTACTGGAACGGCCTGGCCGACGGCGGCAGCGTCACGATGCCGTTCGAGGTTCCGCCGTGGGGCGGTCGATTCGGGATGCTGCGCGACAAGTTCGGCATCGATTGGATGGTCGCCTACAGCCCGGCGACCTGACGCCTCTTCAGTAGGCGGTCGTCGGCGCGTGACGACGCACGCGCTCCGGAGATCGCGGGCTGAATATCCGTTCGTGGGCGCAGGAATATACTGGCGCGCGTGGTCGAGTGACCGCGCCCACGATCGGAGGCGACGTGTCCGCTGCACGGTACGCCGCGCCTCTGGACGGCCAGCTGCGCCTCATGACGAAGGTCGCGCGGATGTACCACGAGCGCGGTGCGCGTCAGGCCGACATCGCCCTCACGCTCAACATCTCGCAGGCGAAGGTGTCGCGGCTGCTCAAGCGGGCGGCATCCCTCGGAATCGTCAGGACCACGGTCACCGTCGCGCCGGGCGTCTACGCCGACCTCGAGGAGCAGCTGGAAGCACGGTTCGGGCTCGCCGAGGCGGTGGTCGTCGATGTCGATTCCGACGCCGACGAGAGCGAGACGCTCGCGGCGGTCGGAGCGGGGGCGGCGGCCTACCTCGAAGCGACGCTGAGCGGGAGCGACCGCATCGGCGTCTCGTCGTGGAGCCAGACGCTCCTGGCCATGGTCGACCGGATGCGGCCGTCCCCGACGCCGCGCGCGACCGAGGTGGTGCAGCTGCTCGGGGGGATCGGCGTCGCCGATGCGCAGGGCCACTCGCATCGGCTGCTGGGTGAACTCGCCCGCATGCTCGGCGCCGCGCCGATCTACGTGCATGCACCCGGCATCGTGGCCGGCCCCGAGATCCGTGACAGCCTGCTCGAGGGCGCCGGGATGCAGGACGTGGCACGACGCTGGCGGCATCTCACGATGGCGGTGATGGGCATCGGCGGCATCGAGCCCTCGGACGTGCTGGTCGAGAGCGGCAATGCCTTCGCGAGCGGAGAGCGACGGCTGCTCCTGGACGCGGGCGCCGTCGGCGACATCTGCCATCGCGTCTTCCGGGCGGACGGCTCGGTCGTGCACGGTGAGCTCGACGACCGCATCATCGCGATCCCCGTCGCGGACCTGCTGCGTGTTCCACGGCGTGTGGGCGTTGCGGGCGGAACCCGCAAGCTCGCGGCGATCAAGGGCGCGATGGCCGGTGGCTGGGTCACCGCGCTGGTCACCGACCTGACCACGGCCGAGCAGCTCCTCGCCGACTGACGGGCCTTACGCCAGCGCGGCGACCGCTTCGCTCAGGCGCTTGATCCCCGGCTCGAGGCTTGTCAGCACCGGCACGTCGACGTGCGCGGCATCGGCCGCACTGGCCATCGACGCCTGCGCGAGGACGACGACGTCGGCGGTCGCCGCGGCGCGCTCGATCGCGGCGGCGACGAGGCGGTCGTGGCTCGCACGATCGCCTGCCGCGACGGCGGCGAAGGCCCCGTCGATCACCTCGCTGTCGATCTCGGGAGAGACACCCGCGAGCGCTGCGCGCTCCCGGATGAGCGCGGTCGTCGGGGTGAGGGTCGTGCTGAGCGTCGCGAGCACCGTGATCCTGGATCCGATCGAGACGGCTTCGTCCGCCATGGCTTCGTCGATGCGCAGCACGGGGATGCCGACGCGCTCGGCGGTGGGCGCAGCGAGGTGCGAAATCGACGAGCACGTGAGCATCACGAGGTCTGCTCCGGCGCTCTGCGCGGCCTGGACGAGATCGGCGATGCGCTCGGGCACGGATGCCGCGCGGTCGGCGTCGCCGAGATCGGCGACGATCTTGTCATCGAGGTAGTTGATCGTCGTCGCGCCGCCGAGGTGCACGCGAGCGAGGTCGGCGACCGGGGCGATGACGACCGCGCCGGTGTGCAGGAACGCGATGCGGGGGGTGCGGGCCATCTTCGGACTCCTTCGGCGGCGGCCATGTGTGGGCGGATCGGCAGGAGCGGCGGTCGACGTCGCCGTCGACTCGTTGTCTCTTCGACGATACGCGTCTCTGACGCGATTGCATATTTATGCGTGGTTGCCACAACTTGCACGTTCAGCTTAGCCTGGAACGGCATCCCTCCCTGACATCGCGCGAGGATGGACGCACCGACCGAAGGAACTCCCCCATGCCTGCAACGACGGCGCTGCGCCCGTTCGCGCCCCTCGAGCCGCTCGGCGCCGCGAACGTCGCGCTGGGCGGACGGATTCTGGGGCGCGATCGCGACCCGGACCCGCGAAGTCACCGTCCCGGCCATGTGGGACTCGCTGAGGGATCCGTCGGTGAGCCCGGGACTGCGCAACTTCCGCATCGCGGCGGGGCTCGAGGACGGCGCGCACACGGGACCGCCCTTCATGGACGGGGACCTCTACAAATGGCTCGAAGCGGCCATCGCCGAGTTGGAGGTGGCCCCACAGCCCGAACTCGCCGACACGGTCGAGTCGGTTGCCGTCGCTCATCGCCTCGGTGCAGCGTGACGACGGCTACGTGCACACGCCCACCCTCATCGCAGCGCGGAATCGCGAGGACGCCCTGGCGCTGGCCGACCGCTTCCACTTCGAGACATACAACCTCGGTCACCTCATCACGGCCGGCGTCCGGCACTACGAGGTCACCGGCAGCACGAGGCTGCTGGACGTGGCGCGCAAGGCGGCCGGATTCCTCGAGGACCTCGCCACGAACAAGCCGGTCGAGCTCGCGCGCAGTGCGATCTGCCCGTCGCACTACATGGCAGTCGTCGACCTGTACCGCGCGACCGGCGACGAGCAGTACCTCCGCCTCGCGGAGGCGTTCGTCCGCGTCCGGGATGACTTCGAAGGCGGTGACGACAATCAGGATCGGCTGCCGGTGCGGGAGCAGAAAATGGTGGCCGGTCACGCGGTGCGGGCGAACTACCTCTACGCCGGTCTCGCCGACATCGTCGCCGAGACCAGCGACGACGAGCTGCGCGGCGTGCTCGAGAACCTGTGGACCGACGTGGTCGAGACCAAGCTCTACATCACGGGCGGCTGCGGGGCTCTGTACGACGGCGCCTCACCCGACGGGAACCCGTGGCAGGAGGAGATCAGCCGCATCCACCAGGCGTACGGTCGCGCGTACCAGCTGCCGAATACGACAGCCCACAGCGAGTCGTGCGCGAACATCGGGATGATCCTGTGGAGCGAGCGGATGCTGGCGCTCACCGGCGACGCGCGATACTCCGACGTGATCGAGCAGATCGCCTACAACGCCCTGCTCGCGGGCATCAGCCTCGACGGCAACCAGTACTTCTACACGAATGCGCTCCGCCAGGTGCGCGAGCTGCCTTACCCGCTGCGCATGCCCGGCGACACCGGGCTGCACCCCGTGCCCGAGCCGCCGGCATCGGACGCACGCCTCCGGCAGGCCTACCTCAGCTGCTTCTGCTGCCCGCCGAACATCGCGCGGACGCTCGCCCGCTTCCACGAGCGGGCCGCATCGGTCAGCCCCGACGGGCTCTACGTCCACCAGTACGGGGGCAGCGCCATCCGCTTCTCCCTGCCCGACGGCCGGTCCCTCGCACTGCGCGAATCCAGTGACTACCCCTGGGACGGGCGCATCGCATTCACCGTCGAGGAGGCGACCGGGGGCGGCATCCCGCTGCACCTCCGCGTACCGGGCTGGTCCAGCGGCGGCACCCTCACCGTGAACGGCGACGCCCACGACGTCTCGGCCCCCGGCACCTACACGACGATCGACCGCGCGTGGAGCGCCGGCGACGTCGTCGTCCTCGATCTGCCGATGCCGGTGCGGATGCTTCGCGCGCACCGCCTCGCAGAGGAGGCGACCAACCAGGTCGCCGTCCAGCGCGGCCCGGTCGTCTACGCGGTCGAGAGCGCTGACCTGCCCGACGGCGTGCACCTCGAGCAGGCCGCGCTGCGGCGCGGCGCGACCCTGACCCCCGTCGCGAGCGAGCTGGGCGGGCAGCGGATCATCGCGCTCGAGGGCGACATCGCCGTCCTTCCGGATGCCGCCGCCGACGCCCTCTACGCCGACCTGGGCGACGCCGCCATCGGCATCGCGCCCGTCCGCCTCATCCCGTATTTCGCGTGGGGCAACCGCGGCCCGTCGGAGATGTCGGTGTGGATGCCGGTGGTGTGGTGACCGGGACGACGAGCCCCGCGTACGTCGTCGCGACCTACGTGATCGAGACGTCGCTGCCGCTGCAGCGGGCCGCCGAGGTCCTCGCCGGCGAGCAGTCCACCGGCACCTTTGTGCGCGTCGCGCGGGAGTCGGACGACCTGCGCGCGCGGTTCGCCGCCCAGGTGGAGAGCATCGAGGAGATCCCGCTCACGGGTGCGTCGCCGCTCCCCGGCGCGGTCGGCGATCCGGCGGACCGGCGCCGGGCGATCCTGCGACTGCGCTTCCCGCTCGCCAACTTCGGCCCCTCGCTGCCGAACCTGCTGGCAGCCGTCGCCGGCAACCTCTTCGAGATCAAGGAGCTCGCCGCGATCAAGCTCGTCGATCTCGAGCTTCCGCCCGCTTTCGCCGAGAGGTACCCCGGCCCCGCGTTCGGAGTCGAGGGAACGCGCCGGCTCATGAGCCGACCCGAAGGGGCGATGGTCGGCACGATCGTCAAGCCCAGCATCGGCCTCTCCCCCGACGAGCTCGGCGAACTCGTCGGGGAACTCGCGCCCGCGGGAGTCGACTTCATCAAGGACGACGAACTGCAGGGCAACGGCCCGTCCGCACCGCTGGCCGAGCGCGTCCGGGCCGTCATGCCCGTGCTCGAACGCCACGCCGACCGCACCGGCGTAAAACCCATGTATGCCTTCAACATCACCGATGACATCGACCGGCTGGAGGCGAACCACGACCTCGTCGTCGACGCCGGCGGCACGTGCGTGATGGTGTGCGTCAACCTCGTCGGACTCGCGGGACTGGACTACGTCCGCCGGCGCGCGCAGGTGCCGATCCACGGCCATCGCACGATGTTCGGAGCGGTCAGCCGATCGGAGCAGGTGGGCTTCTCGTTCCGGGCATGGCAGAAGCTCGCCCGGCTTTCGGGTGCCGATCACCTGCACACCAACGGGATCAGCAACAAGTTCTACGAATCCGACGCCGAGGTGCTCGACTCCATCGCGGCCGTGCGCGAGCCGCTGCTCGGACTGACCCCGACCGTCCCGGTGCTGTCGTCCGGCCAATGGGCCGGTCTGGCGCATGCGACCTACGCCGCGGTCGGAACGACCGACCTGCTCGTGCTCGCCGGCGGCGGCATCCACGGCCATCCGGACGGATCGGCCGCAGGCGTCCGAAGCATGCGCGAGGCGTGGGAGTCCGCGGCGCGCGGCGAGACTGCCGACTCCGCCGTCGAGAGCCTCCGACGCCCTCCGCCGCGCAACCGAGACGTTCGGGCCGGTGCGGGGCGCCGTCCCGACCGGCGTCTAGGCTCGGAACCGTGCCGAGACTGCGCGCCGCCTTCTACGGCGACGACTTCACCGGAAGCGTCGACGCCCTGCTCCAGTTCGCCCGACGCGGGTGGACCGGTCGGCTGTTCGTCGGACTGCCCGACGCCGACGCCCTCGCGCGCGCCGCGGATGAGAGTGACGTGGTCGGCATCGCCGGGATCGCGCGTTCGCTGCCCACCGAAGATCTCGATGCCGAAGTGCGACCCGTGTTCGAGGCCCTCATGAGGCTCGAGCCGCCGATCGTGCAGTACAAGGCGTGTTCGACCGCGGACTCGTCGCCGACCATCGGCAGCATCGGGCGGATCATCGAACTGGGCAGGCAGATCGTCGGCGAGCAGACCGTTCCGCTCGTGTTCGCGCAGCCCGACTTCGGCCGCTACACCCTGTTCGGCCACCACTACGCGACCGAGGACGGCATCGTCTACCGCCTCGACCGGCAGCCGACGATGTCGACGCACCCGACGACGCCGATGACGGAATCCGACCTCGCGGTCCACTTCTCCCACCAGACCGCGCTGCCGATCGGGCGCATTCCGCTGCCGGCATACGGTGGTGACGACGGAGCCGACCTCGCAGAGCAGATCACCGGATCGGATGCCGCGGCCGTCGTCCTGGACGCGGCGATCGACGAGCACCTCGAACTGATCGGCCGTGCGATCGCCCGACTCGAGGTGCCCGTGTTCGCGATCGGCTCCGGCGGGCTCAGCCAGGCGATCGCGTCGGAGGCACCCGCGCGTACCACCCCGCTCCCGACTCGCTCGGCTGCCTCCGGGCCCGTGCTCGCGGTGTCGGGAAGCCGCTCGACCCAGACCCGTCGGCAGATGGATGCCGCGGCCGACGCAGGCTGGTTCGTCGAGCCGCTCGAACTGGACGCGGGCCGTACGGCGGCCCAGCTGGATTGGGTGCTCTCGGCTCTGCGCGCGGGCCGCAGCGTGGCGCTGACCTCCGACGACGTCGATCCTGCCGCATCGGAGCGGCCGGTGCTGGAGGCGATCGCCGAGGCAGGCGCCGCGATCGCCGCGGGTGCCGCCGCGGCCGGGACGACGCGACGCCTCATCGTCTGCGGGGGCGATACGTCCAGCCGCATCACGCGACTGCTCGGCGTCGAATCGCTCTCGATCGCCGCGAACCCGTGGGAGAACATCGTCCTTCTCACCGCGCACGCCCACGGATCGGCGATCGACGGTCTCGAACTGCTGCTGAAAGGCGGTCAGGTCGGGGGCGTGGACCTCCTCGACAGCATCCGCACACTCGGCGACGGATCGAATGTCGTCCCGGGCGTCGAGAACCTCCCCGACTCGTGACGGTCAGCGCCGGGCGAGTCCCGTGCGACCACGATTCGCCGCGTGGCGCCCGGCGTCGGTCGTAGGCTGTGGTCATGTCTGAATCTCGCACCGGCTGGCCGAAGGGCCGCATCCAGTGGCTGCTCGGGACGATCCTCATCGTCGTCCTCGGGGTGCTGTTCGGCCTCATCTGGGGTCAGCTGTGGATCGGCCTCGTGCTGGCCGGCGCAGTGTCGATCGGCTGGCTGATCGCCTACGAGTCGTGGCGCGGTCGGCATGTCGGCCTCGATGACCCGGACGACAACGGAGCCCAGCTGTAGTGACCCTCCCCCTCGGAGCGATCGGCCTCTCGGTCGTCCTCTGGTCGGCCGCCTACGTCGTTTCGGGATGGGCGCTGGAGACCGGCTCCCCGGCCGTCCTCTCCGTCGCCCGCTTCGCGATCGCGCTCCTCGTTCTCGTGCCGCTCGCGGCGCGACGCCCTGCCTTCCTGCGCACATTGCGCCAGCCGCGGACGATCCTCCTCGGGCTCACCGGCGTCACCCTGTACTACTCGCTCGCCAATATCGGGCTGCTCTTCACCACACCCGGCACCGCCGCGCTCACGGCCGCGTTCCTGCCCGTCCTCACGGCGGCCGCGGCTGTCATCATGATCCGCGAGCGACTGTCGGGTCGCACGTGGGTGGGCCTCGCACTGGCGACCACGGGCGTGGCGCTGGTGGCGGCGTCCGGCTTCCGCATCGATGTCGGCGTGCTGCTGAACATCGCCGCGCTGACCTCGTACGCGATCTACACGGTCCTGCTGCGCCGCGACGCCGACCGCGCGGATGCACCGGACGCGCTGGTGCTCGCCACGGCGACCGGTGTCTGGGGGACGCTGCTGATGCTGCCCTGGCTCGGCTGGGAGGCGATGACCGGCAGCCTCGCCGTGCCGAGCGATCCTCGCGGGCTGATCAGCATCCTGGTCCTCGCACTCGTCGTCACGGCCCCGACGCTCGTTCTGTTCAACTACGGTGCGGAGCGGCTCCCCGCGGCGGTCTCGGGGGTGGCGACGGCCGCGATCCCCGCGCTCGGCTACGGCTTCGCTCTGCTGATGGGCGAACCCCTCGATCCGATCAAGGCCGTCGGCGGGGCGATCGCGCTCGTCGGTGTGATGATCGCCACCCTCGCCACGCCGGATGTCGAACCGAGCCCGCCGGGCTCGGGACTGCCCGAGCCCGCGGAGCTTGCCACCGGCCCGCACGCGGTGCACCGGCATCCCGATCGGGACTAGCACCCGGGTGCGCTCAGCTCCAGAGCGTGAGCTTCTCGGGGTTGCGCATGATCCACACGTCGGCGATCCGATCCCGCTCGACCCTCAGCAGCATGACCCCCTCGACGACGCCGTCCTCACGGATGACGAAACCGAGGCCGTCGGGCGTGTCGGTCGGCGTGATCACCGCGAGCGGACGCATGCGCATCAGGCCCAGTACGAATCGCGCGACGTTGTCAGCCCCGAGCACCGGCCGCAGCGCCGCCGAGCGGATGCCGCCGCCGTCGCTGCGCAGCTGCACCTCCGGGTCCAGCGTCGCCGTGAGCGCCGCGAGATCACCCGTCGCACATGCCACCGCGAATGCGCGCACGAGTGCATCGTGCGACTCCCGCGTGGCGGCCGCCGCACGCCGTTCACGCACGTGCCGCCGCGCCGTCGAGGCCAGCTGCCGGCACGCGTCGGGCGAGCGCCCGACGATCTCAGCGATCTCGGCGAACGGCATGGCGAAGACATCATGCAGGACGAACGCGACCCGCTCGGCGGGCGTGAGGGCCTCCAGCACCACGAGCAGCGCGGTGCTGACGGAGTCGTCGAGGGTGATCCGGTCGAGTGGATCGGGCATCGCCGAGGCGAGCACCGATCCTTCCGGGATGGGCTCCGGGAGCCACTCCCCGACGTACCGCTCGCGGCGCGCGCGGGCTGAGCCCAGCATGTCCAGGCAGACGCGACTCGCCACCCGCGTCAGCCACGCGCCGGGATTGTCGATCGCCGCGCGCTCGTCCTCCGTGAGGCGATACCAGCGGACGTACGTCTCCTGCACGGCATCCTCGGCGTCGGCGACCGTTCCCAGCATCCGGTAGGCGAGCCGCATGAGACCGACCCGCTCGCCCTCCAGCGCCGTCAGCTCGTCGTCCATTCCCCGCCCTCTCGCCCTCGACGATACGACGATGCCGCGGGTGCGAATGTGAGGTCCTCACGTTTCGGGTGCCTGCGTCGTCGGTGGTTACAGGAGCAGGAAGCGCACAGAGAGGAACGAGCATGAAGATCGCCGTCGCTGGAGGAACAGGGATCGTGGGCAGCCATGTCGTGGATGCCGCCAGGCGCGAGGGACACGACACCGTCATCCTGACGCGGGCGCACGGAGTGGACCTGCGCACCGGCGTGGGACTGTCCCAGGCGATGGATGGTGTCGAGGTCGTCGTGGACGTCGCGAACGTCGCGTCGACATCAGCGGAGAAGTCCGTCGACTTCTTCACGACGACGGCGCAGACGCTCGGCGAGGCGGCGACCATCGCGGGCGTCCGGCACTACGTCGTGCTGTCGATCGTCGGGGTCGACCGGGCGCCGGAGGGCTACTATGCGGGAAAGCTCGCCCAGGAGAACATCGTCTCCGCGGGCTCTGTCCCCTGGACCATCCAGCGCGCGACGCAGTTCCACGAGTTCGCCCCGCAGATCTTCGCAAACGCGAAGCTCGGTCCCCTCCACTTCGCGCCTCGGATGCGGACGCAGCCGGTCGCGGCCCGCGAGGTCGCGGCGCGCCTTGTCGAACTCGCCGTCTCCGGGCCTGCCGGACGCGTGACGGATTTCGGCGGGCCACGCGAGGAGAGCCTCGTCGAGATGATCCGGGCCTACGCCCGGGCCACCGGCCACCGGGGGTGGATCCCGGCGATCTCGCTCCCCGGCGGCTTCGGCCGCGCGATGCGCGCCGGCTCGATGCTGCCGGGCGCCGAGTCCGACCTCGGAACGCAGACCTATGCCGACTGGATCGCGGCGCTGCCGGCGGGGACCCGGGCCTCCGCCGCGGCCGACGCCTCCTCGAGCTGGTCGGCTGGAACGCGCAGGTCGGCCTGATCGCGGTAGTGGCCGATCAGGGTGAGCAGGATTCCGCCTGCCGCCCAGCACGCGAGGATCGTCCACTGCATCGCGGTCGGCGCCGCCGGGAAGTAGCTCAGCGACCGGAGCAGGTTCGACGCCGCGCCGGGCACGAAGTACTGCCCGATCAGTCCCCACGGCTCCGCAAGGAACTGCCACGGCACGGTCGCGCCGGCGATCGGGTTGGCGATGAGGATCGTGACGATCGCACCGATGCCCAGGCCGGGTCGCCCGAACACGGCGTTCATGCCCGTGATGAACGCGGCGGTCGCCATCATCCCGAGCCCCAGCGCCGCGGCGTTCAGCAGCCAGTCGCCCTGCAGGAGTCCGAACCAGGTCTGCATCACGAGGGCGGCAAGGGCGCCGGAGGCGACACCGAACACCAGCAGCCCGACCAGACGACGCACCGCGCCTGCCACGAGCAGCGACAGGAGGATGCCGCCGAGCATGCCGCCGATCGCCAACGGGAAGCTCGCCGACGCGAGCCCTGCCCCGGTCGGGTCGGAGTCGGCCAGCGGCACCACGTCGGTCACCGTCACCTCGGGGATTTCGGGAGAGCCGCCGGCCGCAGGAGGCGTCGCCGGTGGCTGACCGGAGGCGAGCGCGGCGCCGAGCTGCTGCAGCTGCGCGATGAGCGCGGCCTGAGTCGCCTCGGTGATCTGCGCCTGCAGCTGGGTCGCGACGCCGCGCAGCGCCTGAGCGGAGACGGGGCTCGCCGCGGTCGCGACCAGAACCTCGGGCTCGTCGAGGAGGATGGCACCGTAGAGCTCGCGCGACTCGATCTGCGAGACCGCGTCGTCGCGTGAGTCGATCTCGACGAGCGTGAACGGCGCGGGATCCTGCGCGGCGAGAGCCTCCTCGAGTGCGGCGACGCGCTCGGCCGGTCCGCTGATGCCCACCGGCAGGTTCTTCGCCTGCGACGTCGCGGCCGGCCACACGAACGCCATGATCAGCAGGGCTATCAGCGCTGCGCCGACCACTCCGTACACCGCGGCGATGGACCACTTGGTCCGCTGGGATGCGTCGAAGGAAGCTTGGTGTGCCATGACGACTCCTAAAGAGAATGAGTGTTCTTTTTAGGAGAATAGCAGAATGGGTATTCTCTTTCCATGCCCCGAGTATCGGATGACTACCGCAAGGCACGGCGCGACGAGATCGCGCAGGCCGCGATCCGCTGCCTGGAGCGCAAGGGCGTGCACGACACGTCGATCGCCGACATCGTCGAGGAGTCGGGCCTGTCGACGGGCGCGATCTACTCTCACTTCACCAGCAAGAGCGAACTGGCCCGTTACATCGTGGCCGAATTCCTGTTCCCGCGCCTGCACGAGCTCGAGCAATCGGCGGAGGTGCGCACACCGCGAGATGTGCTCGAGACCATGCTGAAGGTCTTCACCGACGACGGACTGCCCACCCGCATCGTCGTCCAGTTCTGGGGCGAAGCGGCGACGGGCGGAGAGCTGCGCGACGAGATGATGCGCACGGCGGCACGACTGCGCGCGACGATCGCGCGCGCACTGCTCCCCTGGGCAAGGACGCGGGTGGGCTCAGATGCTTCGGATGCCGAGGCCGAGGCGCTCGCGTCGGAGCGCACGCGTGCGGTGGTCGCGCTCGCGCAGGGCTACGTCGCGCACAGCGCGGTGTTCGGCCCCCGCGACCCGCACGAGTACGTCGACTCGATCGTCGCCGCCCTCACGTAGGCGCGGGCTCGGCGTCACATCTCCTCGTGCGTGTCGGGATGCGCACCCCAGAGGCGCCCGCGTTCGAGTGCGGAGATCACCGCGACCTCGTCGTCGGTCAGTTCGAAGCCGAACACATCGGCGTTCTCGCGCTGACGGTCCGGATCGGCCGACTTCGGGATCGGGGTGCTGCCGACCTGGACATGCCAACGCAGCACGATCTGAGTCGGTGTGACGCCGTGGATCTCGGCGAGCTCCTGCAGCACCTGCTCCTGCAGAAGCTCGGACCGACGGGCCAGCGGACTCCAGCTCTCGGTGCGGATGCCGTGCTCGGCGTGGAATGCGCGCAGGTCGCCCTGCGGGAAGTACGGATGCAGCTCCACCTGGTTGACTGCGGGCGTCACCCCCGTCTCGTCGATCAGACGCGTGAGCATCGCCTCCGTGAAGTTCGAGACCCCGATCGAGCGCAGCAGACCGCGACCGCGCAGCTCGATCATCCCGCGCCACGTGTCGACGTACTTGTCCACGCTCGGATTCGGCCAGTGGATCAGGGAGAGGTCGATCCACTCCAGCCCGAGGACGGCGAGCGAGCCGTTCGTGCTCTCGATCGCCTCGTCGTAGCCGTGCTGACGACCGGGGATCTTCGTCGTGACGAGCAGCTCGCTGCGGTCCACTCCGCTGGTTCGAACCGCCTCGCCGACCTCGCGCTCGTTCTCGTAGTTCACGGCGGTGTCGAGCAGGCGATACCCGGATTCGATCCCGGCGACGACCGACTCGACGCCTTCCACGCCGCGAAGGCCATACGTGCCGAGTCCGAGCTCGGGGAAGGCGGTGCCGTCGTTCAGTGTCACGGTGGGGATGCTGATGACCATGCATCCATCCTGGCCCAACGTCCGCCGCGCGGACGCCGCGATCCGGAATCGGGTGGTGACAGCTGTCGGCGGCGGTGGCTAGCCTGTGCGGGTGCGGCGCGCGGCGTCGCGGCAGGAGGTCGGACCGATGGACGATGACGGCGCAGCGGCGGACGACCAGGCCGCGGACGGCGAGATCGAGTGGCTCACGGCGAAGAAGTTCCACGCCGAACCCGGTGTCCAGGACTGGCGGGGGCTGTTCTGGGGGGCGTTCGCGTTCTACCGCGTCGGCTCGTTCGCCGAGGGCGCGCGCTTCGCGCTCGCGATCGCGGATGCCGCGGCATCCGTCGGCCATGAGCCGGATGTCGATCTGCGCCCTCGCGGCGTGACGATCCGCACCGCATCGCGGCCGGACGGCCGCCTGAGCCGCACGGACGCGGAGCTCGCGGCGCGGATCAGCGAAGCCGCCCGGCAGCTCGGCCTCGAATCCGACCCGTCGCAGCTGCAGATGGTCGGGATCGCCGTCGCGCAGGACGCGGGCGTGGACACGCGGCCGTTCTGGACGGCGGCGCTCGGGTACGACCCGCTCGGCGGGGAGGATGCGATCGATCCGAACCGTCGCGGCCCCCATCTGTGGTTCCACGAGCTCACGCCGCCCAAGCCCGGTCGCGGACGCGTGCACATCGACGTGTCGGTCCCTCGCGACATCGTCGACGCCCGCGTGCAGGCGGCGCTCGCCGCCGGCGGGCGCATCGCGAACGACTCGGGCGCTCCGGAGGCCTGGACGCTCGCCTCGCCCGACAACCATGGAGTCGACATCGCCGCGTGGCCCGACGACTACGACTGAGTATCAGCGATGCCGGTCTGACAGGATCGAGCAATGCACGCACGCACGGTGGCAGTGGCGATCGACCTCGGCGGCACCAAAGTCGATGCCGCACTCGTCGACGCCGACGGCATCGTCCTCGCCGAGACGGTGCATCGCGCGCCGACCGGACGGGCCGCCTCGCGCGACGACGTGACCCAGGCCATCCGCGAGGTCGCCGCAGCCGCTCTGGCTGACGTCGCGCCCGGCGACCGGCTGATCGGCGATCGGGATCGGCTCGGCCGGGCCGGTCGATCTGACCCGCGGCACGATCGCACCCCTGAACCTGCCCGCGATCGCCGACCTTCCGATCCTGGAACTCGTGCAGGAGCTCGCCCCAGCCGTGACCGTGCGGCTCGCGCTCGACGGCGCGTGCATCGCTCTCGCCGAGCACTGGCGCGGGGCCGCCGTCGGTGCCCGCAACGCGCTCGCGATGGTCGTCTCGACCGGCATCGGCGGAGGGCTCGTCGTGGACGGCGAACTCGTGACGGGGATCTCGGGCAACGCGGGACACATCGGCCAGCTGCGTCTGCGTGAGCGTGCGCCGGGTGCGCCGAAGACCGACGGCACGCTCGAGTCGATCGCCTCCGGACCGGCCAGCGTCGCCTGGGCACGCGCCCACGGATGGACCGGCAGCACCGGCGAGGAGATCGCGAACGCGTACGCGGATGGCGAGCCGATCGCGATCGCCGCAGTGCGGCGCTCGGCAGCTGCCGTCGGAGAGGCCATCGCAGACGTCGCCACGCTGCTCGACCTCGAAGTGGCGGTGATCGCCGGGGGGTTCGCCCGGGTCGCCGACGACTACCTCGACCTGGTGCGCGCCGCCGCGAAGGACGCCGCGGTCTTCGACTACGCGCGCCGGGTGCGGGTGGAGGCATCCGGTCTGCACGGCGACGGTCCGCTCATCGGCGCCGCCGCCCTCGTTGCTGCACGAGAAGCGGATCAGCACCGCAGGCCTCTGACCCGCGGTTGTGCGGCACAATGTCGACATGCCGCTGGATGCTCCCGACCTGCTGAAGGAGCGTGCGCATTTCAGCCGGGCCGAGTCCCGTGAGCTGGGCAAGAGCCTGCGGCGTGTGATCGCGCGCTCGGAGCTGGCGGAGCGACGCCCCTCCTCCCGCGATGCGGTGGCCCACCTGCGCGAGCAGAACGAGACGCGCGTGCCGGATCTCGTCCCGCTGCGAATGGAGCGGATGCTCGCCGGCCCCTTCGCGTTCTACCGCGGCACCGCCGGCCTGATGGCCCTGGATCTCGGACGCGACCCGCACTCCGGCATCCTGGTCGCGGCGTGCGGCGACGCGCACATCAGCAACTTCGGCTTCTACGCCTCGCCCGAGCGTCAGCTCGTCTTCGACCTCAACGACTTCGACGAGGCCGCGGTCGCGCCCTGGGAGTGGGACGTGAAGCGGCTCATCGCGAGTGTCGTCATCGGCGGCCGCGAGGCCGGCTATGACGAACGCGACGTCGTGCGCATCGCGGCGCGCGCCTTCGCCCAATACGTCGCCGTCCTGCGTCAGCTCGTCGAGCTCAGCCCGGCCGGCCGATACTTCATGCACCTCAACGTGGAATCCGCTCGGCGCCAGCTCAGCCGCGAGGGTCGCCGAGTCCTGAACGCCGCGCTCGCCGCGGCCGAGCGGCGCACGGCGGCGCGAGCTGTGCATCGCACGACCGAGCGCGAGCCCGACGGCAAGCTGCGGTTCGTGGAGAATCCGCCGACCATGGTGCGATTCCGTCTCGACGATGCGACCCCCGTCCCGGGTGCGGAGCGCCCCGAATCGATCCACGCGCTGTTCGCGCAGTATCGCGACACGGTGAGCATCGACATCGACACCGTGCTCGCCCAGTACGAGCCGACCGATCTCGCCCGGCGCGTCGTGGGCGTCGGCAGCGTGGGAACGCGCTGCTACCTCCAGCTTCTGCAGGGCGCCGACAAGGATGCACTCCTCCTGCAGGTGAAGGAGGCCGGCGAATCGGTCCTGTCGCAATACGGCCGCATCCAGCAGCCGGCGCGCATCACCGAGGGCGTCGCCGCACACGGCCAGGGCTTCCGTGTCGTCGGCATGCAGCGCGTGCTCCAGGCCGTCACCGACCCGTTCGTCGGGCACCTGCAGGCCGGCGGTCGCGACTTCTACGTCCGCCAGTTCCACGACATGAAGGGGTCGGTCGAGCTCGACGGGCTCCCCCTCGACGCGTTCAGCGACTACGTCGCCTCGTGCGGGGGGCTGCTCGGGCGCGCGCACGCGCAGAGCCCGACGGCCGGTCAGGTTCTCGGCTACATCGGACGATCGGATGCCGCATCCCGCGCGATCGTCACGTGGTCGATCGCGTACGCCGACCAGTCGATGCGCGACTTCGAGGAAGCCACCGCGGCGACCTGGTGACGGCGGACGGCCGGCCCGGGAGCCGAACCTCCGCGCACTCGAAGCCGAACCCTCGCGCATTCCGCGCGGCGCGATCGGGCGGTGCGACTGGGGAGTACAGTCTCCCTCAGCCTTCACGCCTCGCCCCGGTGAAGGCGCCACCCTGCCCCGGGTGGAGCCCCCACAAGAGAAAACAGAGACACACAATGGGTTTCATCGCATTCCTCATCCTCGGCCTCGCTGCCGGCGCGATCGCGAAGCTGATCCTGCCAGGCAAGCAGGGCGGCGGCTGGTTCATCACGCTGCTGCTCGGCGTCGTCGGCGCCTTGCTGGGCGGCTGGTTGGGCAGTCTGCTGTTCAACGCCCCGCTCCAGGACTTCTTCTCGATCCAGACGTGGCTGCTCGCCATCGGCGGGTCGATCGTCGTCCTGCTCATCTACGGCCTGATCGTCAACCGCCGCAAGAAGGTCTGATCGAACGAAGGGCGTCGACGGGTGCAGCGAAGCACCCGTCGACGTCCTTTCGTCTGCGCCGTGGCGGCGGCGATCAGCGGGCGCCGACGATGGTCACGGACCCCGCCGAGACGGTCACGTCGACGACGTTGCCCGAACTCGCGTCGGTGTTCAGCCGGTTCTCGAAGTCACCGGCCGAGACGTCCGAGCGCACGTCGTACGCGTCATCCGGCAGTCTGAGCTCGAGCGAGCCCGCGCTCACATCCACCGTCACCGTCTGCGGCGTCGACCCGGTCAGCCGGGACTCCACCGCGCCGGCGCTGATCGAGAACTGCGCCTCCGAGACGTCCGCGAGATCGATGTCGGCGCCGCCCGCGCTGAGGTCGACGCTGAGAGCCTGCGCTGCTCCGTCGACCGTCAGGGAGCCCGCGCCCACGTCGATGGCGAGGTCTCCGAATTCTCCGTCGACCGTCAGGTCCCCGGCGGAGAGGTCGAGCGAGGCATCCAGCGCCGTCCCCTCCAGCTCGCGCGGCAGAGTGAGCGTCGCGCGCACTTCGCCGCCGAAGAGCCACCAGGGTCCGAACCGGTGCGGGGTCGCCACGGCGAGCGTGCTGCCGTTGCGCTCCAGAGTCCACGCGCCGACGCCGCCGCCGCTGGTGACTTCGAGCGAGGCCTCCGACACGTCGGCGAACTCGACGTGCAGGGACGCCGCATCCACGTCGACGTCGAGGTCGCGAACCCCGCTGACATCGATCGATTCCGACTCGGTGCGCACGCTGGCCGCTGCGACGGTCGAGAAGACCGCCGAGCCGATCGCACTCAGCGCGATCGCGCTGCCGAGCGCGATCGTCAGGATCGCGATGACCCGCGATGCGCCGCGGGGCTCCTCCGGCGGCGGTGCAGGCGGCCGGTCAGGCGCGTTGTACTGGGGCGGAGCCGGAGGGGCCGGCGGCGCGGGCGGGGTCGGGGGGTTCATCGGAGTGCTCATCGTGACGTTCCTGTCTGGGGCTGTCCGCCGCCGTGTTCGAGGTGGACGAGCGCTGCGAGCACCCGTCGGTTGCCGGATTCGTCCGGTTCGAGATCGAGCTTCTGGAAGATCGCGGTGATGTACTTCTCGACGCTGGCCTCCGAGACGAACAGAGTTGCTGCGATCGCCTGATTGGACTTGCCCTCCGCGATCAGGGCGAGAGTGGACGCTTCGCGGTCGGTGAGGCGCTGCATCCGCTCGTCCTTCGGGCGTCGGCTCAGCAGCTGGGCGACGACCTCGGGATCGAGCACGGTCGAGCCCGCCTTGATGCGGTCGATCGCGTCGAGGAAGTCGGTCACATCGGCGACGCGGTCCTTCAGCAGATACCCGACGGCACCGCCGTGAGCGGTGATCAGGTCCGTCGCATAGCGCTCCTCGACATACTGCGAGAGGACGACGACGGGAAGCGCGGGGTACTGGGCGCGCAGCCTCACCGCTGCGCGGATCCCCTCGTCGGTGAACGTGGGAGGAAGCCGCACGTCCAGGATGCACAGGTCGGGATCGGTCTCGGCGACGGTCTCGTCGAGGGTCTCCGCGTCAGGCAGCGCGGCCACGATCTCGTGGCCGGCGTCCTCGAGGAGACGCACGAGTCCTTCGCGCAGGAGGACGGAGTCTTCGCAGATCAGGATGCGCACGGGACGCTCACCTCCATCGAGGTCGGGCCGCCCTGCGGGCTGTCCAGCCGCACGGTGCCGCCGGCCGCCAGGATGCGGTTCGAGATTCCGTCGAGCCCGCCACCGGCGATCACCTGCGCGCCGCCGATGCCGTTGTCCTCGACCCGCGCCCACAGCGTCCCGCCATCGCGCTGACGCACGACCACGCGGCACTCGCTGGCGCGGGAGTGCTTCGCCGCGTTGGTCAGGGTCTCCGCGATCGCGAAGTAGACGGCTGCCTCCGCGTCTCGGCTGCAGCGTGCGTCCAACCGCACGTCGAGGTGCACGGGAATGTGCGAGCGGCCGGCGAGAGCGGAGAGCGCGGCATCCAGTCCCCGGTCGTCCAGGACGGACGCATGGATGCCGCGGGCCAGCTGCCGCAGCTCGGTGATGGCCGCCTTCGTGGAGGTGTGCGCCTCGGCCAGCAGGGCCTTCGCGGCCGCCGGGTCGTCATCGATCTTCTGCTGCGCGAGCCCGAGCGTCATGCCCACCGAGACCAGGCGAGGCTGGACCCCGTCGTGCAGGTCGCGCTCGATGCGGGTGCGCTCGACTTCGGACGCGCGGATGGCGCCCGCCCGCTGGGCGTCGGACGTGCGGGCTTGCTCGGTGAGCTGCGCCTCACGGGTCGGCACGACGATGACGCGGGCCAGGACTCCGTGCAGCAGTGCGAGGCCGACGATCGCGGCGAGGGCGATGACCGCCGCGAGGACGCCGACGACGGACGCCCAGGCGACGGGCACATCGAGCCCCGTCGCCGCGAGGCGGACGGAACCGCCGCGGGCGAAGAGTGGTGCGAACGCCAGCACGACCCCCGAGGCGAAGATCGACATGAGCGGCAGCACGACGAGTCCGAGGATGGTGGAGATCGCGGCGCTCGCAACCGCACGCCACATGTAGGGGTCGATGAACTGGTGCCACACCATCCGCAGGAACCCGCCGAACCCGGGGGTCGTGCGGGTGCGCGGCCGGAGGCCGGGAAGACCCAGCGAGTAGAGGCCGTCGACGCGCGCGGTCTCGAGCCACGCGAGGCCGTAGAGGGCGTAGACGAAGCCGAGCAGGATCACGACACCGATGCCGAGGACCGGCACGAGGCCGATCCCGACGCCGAGGAGGGTGGCCAGCACGGTGAAGACGATGGGGCCGACGACCCCGAGGGCGGCCAGCTGCGCGATCGCGCCGGCCACACGCCAGGGCGCCAGGAGGGTCGAGCGGCGCGGTGCTGTCGCCGGGGCGACAGCCGGCTGCGTCAGAGTCTGGGAGGTCATGCCTCCACGGTACGGTCGCGGCTCGCGCGGCGCTCCCCGGTCGTCCCGACTCCTCGCTTCGGGTTATCCCGAATCGGCGCGCGCACGCGTGGGCCGACCGAGAACGTCGGTCGGGCGTCGCCGCGCCCCTCACGCCGTGCAGGAGACTGGGTCGCATGCCGCTCGACGAGGATCTGGTGCGTCGCCTGCTGGAGGCGCAGTTCCCGGAATGGGCTCATCTGCCCATCCGGCGGGTTCTGCCCGGCGGATGGGACAACCGCACCTTCCGCCTCGGCGACGACCTCCTCGTTCGACTGCCGAGCGCCTACGGCTACGTCGAGGCGGTCGCGAAGGAGCAGCGCTGGCTCCCTGTCATCGCGGCGCACGTGCCCTTCCATGTACCCGAACCCGTGGCACTCGGCGAGCCGACGGCGGAGTTTCCGAGGCCCTGGTCGGTGTACCGCTGGATCGTCGGCACACCCGCGGGCGACGGGGCGATCGACGACCTCGATGGGTTCGCGCGGGATGTCGCGCTCTTCCTGTCGGCACTGGCGGAGGTCGACGCGACCGATGGCCCCGAAGCAGGGCCGCACAGCTTCTGGCGCGGCGCGCACCCCCGCGTCTACGACGACGACGTGCAGCGCTCGCTCACCCGCCTGGCGGGATCGATCGACACGGATGCCGCGCGTCGCGTGTGGGATGCCGCTATGGATACCGAGATCGCGGCGCCCGCGGTCTGGTTCCACGGCGACATCGCGCACGGCAACCTGCTCCTGCGCGAGCGGCGGCTGGCGGCCGTCATCGACTTCGGCACATCCGGCGTCGGGGATCCCGCCTGCGATCTGGCGATCGCGTGGACGATGTTCGACGACTCCGCTCGAAGCGCGTTCCGCGACGGACTCGCATGGGACGACGAGGTGTGGGAGCGCGGACGCGCCTGGGCACTGTGGAAGGCCATGCTGCTGCTGTCCGGCGCCGCCGGCTCCCACGACCCCGACGCTGAGGCGCGGCAGTCGCGGATCGTGATCGAGCGGATCCTGGCAGGCGCCGACTGAGCGGTCTTGGCGCGCTCCGCGCTCAGCCGATCCTGCGAGCGCGCACCGCCATGAACTGGCGTCCGGGCAGTTCGACCCGCAGAACGCCGGAGTGAACCCCGGGAAGCGTCTCGACGGTCATCCCCCACGTGTCGATCACGTCGACCTGGAAGTCGCCGTCCGGCAGCAGGACGTTGCGGAAGCGAGGACGGTTGAAGCCGAAGTAGAGGATCACGTATTCTCCGCCGACGCCGCCGAAGGGCACATCCCAGTCGGAGGGCAGCGGGTCGATCACCCCGGTCGGCGACTCGGCGATGATCCGGTCGAGGAAGGCCATGCGTGCCGGGCTGTCGCCCACGAGCGCACCGCCCTTCGACCACCACAGTTCGTGCTCTTCGTTCAGGTACGTCTCGCCGTGGCCGACGTAGCCGCCACGGACGGCGCCCTCCCAGCAGCGCCGCACGAGCTCCTCACCGGTGAGGTTGCCCCAGCCCTGGTCGATGTCGCCCTCGTAGCCGCACTCGTCGATGACGATGGGCTTGTTCCACTGCTCGCGCCAATGGTCGGTGTTCTCGGCGGTGCGGTACACGTCCACCCGCTGCACGCTGGCGTGCGTGATCCAGGGCCGGGTCTGGTCGTAGAACGGACGGCAGTTGTGAATCGAGGTGAGGTGCCCGTGCGGGTCCTCCTCGCCGATGATCTCGGCGATCCGCTCCCAGTCCTCTTCGCTCTTGGCCCACAGCAGGTCGTACTCGTTGGCCAGCGCCCACCACACATTCGCGTAGGCGGCGAGGCGCCGGACGACGTACCGGAGTGCGCGCTCGTCGATGGCGCGCCCGAGGTCGGCGAAGCCCCAGCGATCGTAGGCGTGGAACAGGATCAGGTCCGCCTCGATCCCCAGCTCGCCGAGCTGGGCGATGCGCTGCTCGAGCCGGCGGAAGTGCGTCGTGTCGAAGCGCTCCAGGTCGAAGCCCTCCTCGATCGAACCGGGGAACGGGAAGTCCTCCGGTTCGTTCTCGTTGTACAGGTAGGACTTCGGGAAGACGCACATCCGCATCTTGGTGAAGCCCGAGCCGTCGAGCGTGCGCAGCGTCCGCTCCTGGAGCTCCTCCGGCTGGTGCGTCCACGCGTACGCGGTCGTGCCGACCGGACGGTACCGGGTGCCGTCGGCGTGGACGAAATGGAATCCGTCGGCTCTCACCGGTCCGTGCGAACCGGCTTCCGGCTCGATGACGACGACCTCCCCGACGATGCCGTCGAGAGATCGGGCGGTCGAGGCGGTCTCGAACACCCAGGTGCCGATCTCCTCCGCGAGGAGCCGGACGATGTAGATGCCATCGCCGTCGTAGAACCCGCCCATGCGGAGCGCGCGCTGTCCGTTCGTGAAGGATGCCGCGAACTCGACGTCCACGAACGGATTGCCGTGGCTCGGGCCCGCGAAGCGCAGCTCGATGACGCCCCACTGCGGCGTGGGAGCGGGCAGCGTGACCTCGGCCGAGGCGCGCGCAACGTCCTCCGCCTCGTAGTCGTTGCGCGGCTCGATCGCCGGCGCGTACGGCGCGCGGCCGGGTCCGCCCTCCTCGATCTCAGCGAGCGCGGCCCAGAATCGGTCGCGGTCGACCGTCTTCGGCAAGCCCCGGCACGAGGTTCACGAGCTGGCCGAGGCGCACGTCGCGGAACTGCGTCGCCATCGGTGAGGCGGCGACGCCCGGCAGGAACACCTCGAGCACCGAACGCGCGCTCGGACTGTCGAGGGCTTCGCCGAACGTGGAACTGCGATCGAACATCGTCTAGCCTTCCGAGATTGCCGCGAGTGATTCTTCGACGTACTCGAGCAGCGAGTGCGGGGTGAACAGGAGCGACTGACGGACGCTGCGCCCGCGAGCCCACACGGTGTCGCGGCGCACTTCGTCGGCCTTGGCGGGGTCGTGCTTTTCGATGGCGTCGATCAGGGCACGGTACGCGCGCGGATCGTCGATAACCGATGCGGTGGACGAGTCGAGGTGGAACGGGCCGCCGAACGGGCGGGGCGGGCGGTCGTGCATGGTCCACGTGTGACTGCCGGATCCGACCTCGAACGGCTCACGCCCGGTGAGGTCGACGATGGCCGTCGCGTTCGGTGGCACCTCGGCCGAGATCACGATCGACGATCCTTCGCGATGCCAGGCGACGGACGCCGGGCCGTAGGGAGTCTCGTGCCTGGCCGAGGCGCGCGCGAGCTCACGCAGCGGTCGCGGCGCGATGCGGATGCGGCGGTAGCCCGGCTTGTCGGGCGCGAGACCGGCGACGGTCCGGTGAAGCCAGTCGGCCACAGCGCCCAGGGCGTAGTGGTTGAACGAGGTCATCTCGCCGGGATTGACCGATCCATCCTCGAGCAGGCTGTCCCAGCGCTCCCAGATCGTGGTCGCCCCCATAGTGACGGGGTACAGCCACGACGGGTTCTCCGTCTGCAGGAGCAGGCGGGCGGCTTCGTCGAGGTACCCGCCTTCGGTGAGCGCGTCGGCGACGAGCGGAGTGCCGACGAAGCCGGTCTGGATGCGGTAGCCGCCGGCTCGTACGAGTTCGGCCAGACGCTTCGCGAGCCTCGCCCGCACGGTCTCATCGGTGACGAGGCTGAAGCCCAGCGCGAGTGCGTACGCGGTGGGCGCATCCGACATCATGCGACCGGCCGGGGTGACGTACTCCGCGACGAAGGCGGCGCGGCTGGTCTCGGCGAGCGCGGCGTAGGTCTCGGCATCCGCCGCCTCGCCGAGCAATTCTGCCGTGTCGGCGACGATCCGCAGCGACCTCGCCAGGTACGCGCTCGCGACGATGTCGGAGTCGACCTTCGCCTGCGCGGGCTTGTCGGGTGGCGCGGCGGGATCGAGCCAGTCGCCGAGCTGGAACGTGTGCGCCCACAGCCCGTCGGTCGACTCGCGCAGCACGGCGTCGACCCAGTCGCGCATGCTGGGGTACTGATCGCTCAGGATGCCGGAATCGCCGAACCGCTCGTGCAGGATCCACGGGGTGACCGTCGCGGCATCCCCCCACGCCGCGACGGCGGCGGGTCCGCCGAAGCCGGGGAGCGCGGCCGGGACCACGAGCGGAACGCTGCCTTCCGTGTGCGCCTGCTCGAGCGCGAGGTCGCGCAGCCACGAGGTGAGGAATCCGTCGCAGTCGTAGAGGAAGCTCGCGGTCGGGCTGAACACCTGGATGTCGCCCGTCCAGCCGAGGCGCTCGTCGCGCTGCGGGCAGTCGGTCGGGATCGAGAGGAAGTTGCCGCGCATCCCCCACACCACGTTCTCGTGCAGGCGGTTGAGCATGGCATGGGAGGAATCGAACCAGCCGGTGCGGGTCATGTCTGTGTGCAGCACGACGGCCTCGACCGCGGCCGGATCGAACTCACCCGGCCAGCCTTCGATCTGCGCGTACCGGAACCCGTGGAACGTGAAGCGGGACTCGAGGGTCTCCTCGCCGTCCCCGGCGAGGTCGAACATGGCGGTGGATGCGGAGTTGCGCAGCGGGCGCAGGGCCAGTTCGCCCTCGTCCAGCACCTCGGCATGGCGCACCGTGATACTGGCGCCGGCGGGGCCGCTGACCCGGAGGCGCAGTCGCCCGACCAGATTCTGACCGAAGTCGACGATCAGGCCGCCCGTCGGCGAGGCGAGCACCTCTTCGACCTGCCGCGTCTCGACACGCCGCACCGGCGGCGCGATGCGCGCCTCGGGGACCGGCACGTTCTCGTAGCCGGGCCTGGCCGCCGCGCCGACACGAACGGGCGCCCAGTGCGCGTCGTCGTAGCCGGATGCCGACCAGCCCGCGTCCGCGCGGCCGAGGTCCTGGTGCTCGCCCGCGTAGATTCCGGAGTCGACGACCGGTCCGTCGCCGTCGGCGCGCCAGTCGCTTCCGGTCGCGATCGTTCGCACGGAGCCGTCCCCGAGCTCCAGGCGCAGCTGGGCGAGGAATGACGGCTGGTCACCGTAGACCCGGTCTGCGAAGGCGAAGAAGCCGTACTTCTCGGTGTACCAGGCGCCTGCGACGGTCGCACCGATCACGTTCTCGCCCTGCTGCACGAGCGCGGTGACGTCGACGGTCTCGTGCACCAGCCGGTCGCGGTAGCTCGTCCAGCCCGGTGCGAGCACGTCGTCCGAGACCGGCGCGCCGTTCACCTCGGGCTCGGCCACGCCGAGCGCCGTCCAGTACAGGGTCGCGCGGGTCACGGGCGAATCGAGCGTGAACCTCGCGCGAACGCGGAACGGCTGCGCATCGCGGGTGGGATCGGCCAGGCCGATCGGCTCGGCCGCCCACTCCCCCTCGTCGAGGAAGGCTGCCTCGACGGCGAGCGGCGCGCTCCAATCCGTGGCGACGCCGCCGTCCGAGACAGCGCGCATCGACACCTCGCGACTCTCGTGTGGCGCGAGCGGTGCGAACGGCCAAGCGACGAGCACCGAGTCTGCGCCGGCGAGCGTCACGGACTCGTCGCCCGCGCGGAGCTCGGCGGAGGCCTGCACCCATCCGGGAGAGTCGGTCGCGACGGTCCAGGTCAGCCTGGGTGTCGAGGTCGCGACGAGCGTCGTGTCGTCTCTGAGTTCCGCGCGCAGCGTGGCGATCCGGGCGATGCTCATTCATCGTCTCCTTCGGCGATCCAGGACTCGAGGAATACTTCGCCGGTGACGGCGTACACTCCGTTGACCCGACCCGTGAAGGACTCTGTCGTCTCGGACGAGAGGAAGCGGCCGTCGACCTCGGCGAGCTGAACGCGCTCGCCGCCGGTCGTCGCGGCCAGGTGGATGAAGTCGCTCGTGGGGGCGAACGCGGACCCGGCCTCATCGCCGAGCAGCTGCTCGGTGCCACCCGGCGATTGGGATGGCGGAAGAGAGTCCAGGTGCAGGTCGACGATGCCGCCTGGATAGGGGTGCGTCCACTCCTGCACGAGACCACCGATGACGGCTCGCGCGGTGATCGCGTCCACGCCGGCCTCGATCTCGACGTGAAAGCGCTCGTCATAGCGCACGGCGAGCCCGCCCACTCCGGACGAGGCATCCAGCCTCACCGTCACCCTGTTCGCGAGGTGCTCCTGGCGGCGCCCGAGGAAGATCGGCCGCGGGTCGTCGAGCGTCGTTCCGTCGCCGTGCAGGGTCAGCCATCCGGGTCGCGTCGTCAGATCCGCGACATCGGCGGTCGGCCGGCGGATCGCCAGCCACTCGCCGTCGAGCGGCTCGTCGGATGAGAAGCCGACCTCGACCCTGGTTCCGGCGCGCGGGTTCAGCAGCACGGGCTCGATCGTGGGCCACCCGTCGTCCTGCCAGTGCACGGGCGTGACGAACGTCTCGCGGCCGAGCGCCGAGAAGGCGCGGGTCATGCTTCGAGGGCGCACCCCGAGCATGATGCAGTACCACTTGCCGCCGGGCCCCGTGACCAGGTCGCCGTGTCCGGTGTTCTGCACGGGGCGGATGGTCGAGCGGGCCGAAACGAGCGGGTTCTGGGGGGCCGTCTCGAACGGCCCTTCTGGGCTTTCGCCGCGGGCCATGCTGATGCCGTGGCCGCGCTCCGTGCCGCCTTCGGCGATCATCAGGTACCACGTGCCGTCGAGCTGGTAGAGGTGTGGTGCCTCGGGGAACTGCCCGCCCGTTCCCGACCAGAGCGAGCGCGGCTCCTCGAGCGCGATGTGGTTCTCGAGGTCGACCTTCACCTGCAGGATGCCGAGGTGCGTGCCGAGCTCCGGCCCGCTGAGGATGAGGCCGGAGTACGTGATGTAGACGTTGCCGTCGGCATCCCACGCGATGTCCGGGTCGATGCCGTTGACGCTGCCCGACCCGTCAGCGCTGAGGATGACGTCTCCGCCGCTCCACGGCCCCGAAGGATCCGTCGCGGTGAAGTGCAGCATCCCCCGGCCCATCGCCACGGTGATGACGAGGTGGAACACGCCGTCGCGGTGGCGGATCGTGGGCGCCCAGACGCCGCCGGAGGTCGGAACCTCGCCGATTCCGAAGGTCTCGGGCGACGAGCCCACGTGCCCGATGAGCTCCCAGTTCTCGAAGTCGCGAGAACGGTGGATCGGGATGCCGGGCAGGTACTCGAAGGTAGAGGTCGCCAGGAACCACTCGTCGCCGACGCGAACGACGCTGGGATCGGGGTGGAAGCCGTTCAGGACCGGGTTGTGGAGCGTGGTCACGGGAGTTCCTTCGTCTGTTCGTGGGTCGTTCAGGAGGACAGCAGGATGCCGAGCTCGGCGGAAAGCGCGAATGCCCGCGGATCGCCGCCACCGGGCCACGGGCCACGCGCGATCGTATAGGCGAATGCCACGCCGGTGTCGGGATCGACGCTGGCGAAGGCTCCGGCGGCTCCGTCGTGGCCGAATGCGCGAGGACCTCCGAAGGCCATCGCCGCGGTGGGCTTCTGGAAGATGATCGAGTGGGCACGGCCGGGCTGGCCGAGCACCTCGTCGTAGCCGCGCACCTGCTGCTGCCCGATGACCTCGACGGTGTCGGCGCTGAGCACCGGCGGGGCACCGTCGACCCCGGTCACAGTCGCCGCCAGCAGGCGAGCGAGTCCCCGCGCCGTGCCGGTGCCCGAGCCGGCGGGATGCCCGTAGCGCCAGCTGACCGGGTCGTTGGCGAAGTCGACGGGCGGACCGGCCGCTGTCATCACGACGGGAGTGAGCGCGGAACCGTAGATCGTCGTCCCGTCGGACACGGGACGGACCATCGGGAGCACGGGAACGAGGCGTTCCTCCTGAGCGCGCGGGAGCCCGAGGAAGAAGTCGACCTCGAGCGGATGCCGCAGCTCCTGCTCGTAGAACTCGTGCAGAGTCCGCCCCGTCACGCGGAAGACGAGTTCGGAGGCGAGGTTGCCGATCGTGATCGCGTGATAGCCGAACGCGCTTCCCGGCTGCCAGAACGGGCGGCTCTGCGCAAGTCGCTCGGCGGCCGCATGGTCGTGAAGCACCTCCGCCCACGTCAACGATGGTGTCGCCTGCGGGAGGCCTGCCTGGTGCGAGAGGAGCTGGCGCACCGTGACCGTCTGCTTGCCTTTCGCGGCGAACTCCGGCCAGTACTCGGCGACGGGAGCGTCGAGGTCGAGCAGGCCTCGCTCGATGAGCAGCCCGATCGTGAGCCCGATCGTGTTCTTCGTGACCGAGAACGGCACCATGACCGAATCGGCGGCAAGGTGCGGGCCCCCTACGGCATCCAGGACGAGAGTCCCGTCGTGGTACGCCGCGACCTGGAACGACAGGTCCGGGTCGCCCGCCAGCGTGTCGTCGAGGCGATCGACGACACCTGCGAGGCGATCGTCCGCGATTCCTGCGGCGATGCCCGAGAGCGGGCTCAGGGTCACGCGTCGACCGTCCAATCGACGCTGAGTGGCAGTTCTGCGACGGACGCCCCCGCGCGGAGTGTGTACGCGCCGGGCTCGACGACCCACTGGCCGTCCCAGTGCGCGAGTCGCCGCGCCGGAACCGGGATCGAGACTGCGACGGTCTCGCCCGCCTCGGCGCGTACGACCGCGAACCCGACGAGCCAGCGCGCGGGGCGTTCGACGGCCGAATCGGCCCGCTCGGCGTAGACCTGCACGACCTGCTTGCCGGCGCGGTCGCCGGTGTTCGTCAGGTCACCGTCACGGCGTAGCCATCGGCATCCGTCTCGGCGGAGTCCCATGACCACTGCGTGTAGCCGAGGCCGTGGCCGAAGGCGAACGCGGGGGCGGTGCCGGCCTTGAGCCAGGCGCGATAGCCGATGTGGATGCCCTCGTCGTAGGTCAGCACGCCGTCGGTGGGAGTCACCTCGGTGACGGGCACGTCGGCGAGGAATCGCGGGCCACGTGGTGGGCAGTCGACCGCCGGGCTCGCTCGCGCCGGTGAGGATGTCGGCCATCGCCGTGCCGAACTCCTGGCCGCCGAAGTAGCCGAGCACGATCGCGGCGACGTCGTCCGCCCACGGCAGCGCCACGGGCGACCCGGCGTTGACGATCACGATCGTGCGGGGGTTCGCGGCGGCGACGGCGCGGACGAGGTCGTCCTGGAGGCCGGGCAGGTCGAGGTTCGACACGGTCGTAGCCCTCCGACTCGACCTTCGAGTTCGTGCCGACCACGACGACGGCGATCTCCGACGCCGCTGCAGCTGCGACCGCCGCGGCGATCAGGCCGTCCGGGTCGGAATCGTCGGGAGCGATGCCGAGCGTCGCGCTGAGCACGCCGACCAGCGGCGAGTCGACGCCGCCGAGCGCGAACTCGGCGCGGATGTCGATCGGCTCCCCGGCGATCGGCCTCGATGCCCGCGGTCGTAGCGACGGCGGGTTCAGGAACGCGGCACCGAGATCGGTACCCTCGATCACGGGCTTGTCGTCGACCACGAGTACATCGTCCACGAACAGGCGCCCGTGGTTCGCGCCGGCGAACCCGAGCAGGATCCTGCCGGTCTCCTCGGGCGTGTACGTCGTGTGCAGAACGAGACGGTCGGCGGTGCCGACCGGCGCGTCTCCGCCGAACCAGACGAGCGCGCTCGATCGGCGGTTCTCGCTGAACAGCTCGTTGCCGTCGGCATCGACGAATGTCGAGGTGAGTCCCGGCTCGCCCGGTGCGCGGATTGGTCATGTGCTCGAGCGGGAGTGCGGCGACGCCCTCCTGCACCACGGCGCCGAGGTCGTACGAGACATGCGCGTCGGGCAGCGCGGAGCGGATCGCGTCGAGCGGCGAGATGACGCGCTCGGGGATCACGGTGGCGCTGCCGCCGCCCTGGGTGCGTGCTTCGCGGGCGTTGTGTCCGATGACCGCGATGCTCGCGATCGATCCCGACGCCGAGCGGCAGGACGCCGTCGTTGCTGAGCAGAACGGCGCCTTCCACCGCAGCCTCGTGGGCCGATGCGCGACGCCGTCGATGGGCTCGGCGTCGCGGCGACCGCGTCGCCGAGCGCTCCGACGCGTTCGGCGAGCAGCAGCAGCCGCAGCACCTTGCGGTCGAGGTCCGCTTCGTTTACGCGGCCGTCGCGCACCGCGTCCACCAGGTCGCGCCCACGCCGGCGCGGGCCCGGGCATGGCGAGATCCTGCGAGGCGGGGATCGAGTCGAGGCTGCGCACAGCGGTCCAGTCGCGAGATCACGACCCCGTCGAAGCCCCACTCCGAGTTGAGCGGATCCTCGAGCAGGTCGTGCTCGGTCATCGTCACGCCGTGGACGGCGTTGTAGGCGCTCATCAGCGCCCAGGCTCCGGCATCCACCGCCCGCTCGAACGGCGCCAGATACAGCTCGCGCAGCGCACGCTCGTGGAGCTGGACGTCGACCGTGAACCGGTCGGTCTCGGAGTCGTTGGCCACATAGTGCTTCGGCGTCGCGGCGACGCCGTTGTCCTGGAGTCCGCCGACGTACGCCGCCCCCAGTTCGGCGCTCAATTCGGGATCCTCGCTGAAGCATTCGAAGTGCCGGCCGCCCAGCGGCGAGCGGTGCAGGTTGATCGTCGGGCCGAGGACGACGTCGACATCCTTGCGACGGGCCTCGGATGCCGCTGCCGCCCCGTACCGGTAGGCGAGATCGACATCCCACGAGGCGCCGAGCGCGGAACCGGAGGGGAGGTTGAGTGAGGGCTCGCGCTCGTCCCAGCGCGGACCGCGCACGCCGGCCGGACCGTCGGACAGCGTCATCGCGCGGAGCCCGATCGAGGGCAGCGGAACCGTCGTCCAGAAGTCGGCGCCCTGGATGAGCGAGGCCTTCTCTTCGAGAGTCAGCTTCGCGAGCAGGGGCGGAGGTGGTCAGTGGCGGAGGTCAACGAAAGTTTCCTTCGAGAGCGGGGGTGGTGGCCGGCGACGATGTCGGTGGCCGTTGACGGCGGTGCGACGGGCGAGAACCCGTAGGATCCCCGGTGGGCGCGTTCTCGGGACGCCGCCCGCCGGGAAGCGGGTCAGGCGGCGGCGCCCTGCGCCTCGGCAGCGGCCTGGGCGTCCAGCAGTTCGCGACGCTCGCGGCGCCGGATCTCCTGGTGGTCCGGGTTCGGCACTGGCGACGCCATGAACAGCCGCTGCGTATATGGGTGCACCGGGTTCGACGTCACCTGATCGCCGTCACCCTCCTCCACGATCTCGCCGCGGAACATCACCGCGACGCGGTGGCTGATGTGGCGCACCACTGCCAGGTCATGCGTGATGAAGAGGTACGCGACACCGGTGCGGTTCTGGATCTCGATGAAGAGATCGAGCACGCGCGCCTGGGTCGACAGGTCGAGCGCCGAGACCGGCTCGTCGCACACGATGAGCTTCGGGTCCAGGGCCAGGGCACGCGCGATCGCGATGCGCTGCCGCTGGCCGCCCGAGAACTCGCGCGGCAGGCGGCTGCGGGCGTCGGCGGGCAGGCCCACCTGGTCCAGCAGGTCGCGCACCCGGGTCTTCGCCGTGCTCGAGGCGACACCGCTGGCGGTGAGCGGCTCCGCGAGGATCTGCTCGATCGTGAGGTTCGGGTTGAGCGACGAGTACGGGTCCTGGAAGACGACCTGGATCTCGGAGCTCAGCTTGCGACGCTCCTTGCGATGCAGGTGGCTGATGTCCTTGCCGTCGTAGACGACCTTGCCCTCGGTGACCGGGGCGAGGCCGAGCACGGCACGACCGAGGGTGGTCTTGCCCGATCCGGACTCGCCGACCAGGCCCACGGTCTCGCCTGGACGGATGTCGAGCGAGACGCCCTTCAGCGCACGGAAGGGCTGCGCGCGGAACCCCTTGCCAGGGTACTCGACGACGAGGTCGTCGATGTCGAGCAGGAATTCGCTCATGATGCCCCTCCTCGGGCGGACGTTGCCAGCGGCGGCCGGGCGGGACCCTCTTCGAGGATCGCGTCCAGCAGCGACTGCGTGTACGGGTGGTGGGGTTTGGTGAGGATGGTGCGGGCCGGGCCCGACTCGACGAACTTGCCCGCCTGCATGACCGTCACCCGGTCGCACAGGTCGGCGACGACGCCGAAGTTGTGCGTGACCAGGAGCATCGCCATGTGACGCTCGGCCTGCAGGTCGCGGAGCAGGTCGAGCACTTCGGCCTGCACCGTGACGTCGAGCGCCGTGGTCGGCTCGTCGGCGATGATCAGGTCGGGGTCGGTCGACACCGCGCCGGCGATCAGCACGCGCTGCGCCATGCCGCCCGATACCTCGAACGGGTACGCGGCGAACGTCCGCTTGGGGTTGGGGATGCCGACCCGCTCGAGCAGACTCAGCGCCTTCTCGGTGGCATCCTTCTTGCTCATCCCGAGCCCGACCCGTAGCGGCTCGATCAGCTGACTGCCGATCGTGAACGACTGGTCGAGGTTCGACATCGGCTCCTGCGGGATGTACCCGATGCGGCGCCCGCGGATCCCCGCGTAGGTGCGCTCGTCGGTGTCGTCGAGCAGCGTGCCCTCGTAGTCGATCGTGCCCCCGGTGACGTGGCCGCCCCGCGGAAGCAGGCCGAGCACCGCGAACGCCGTCTGCGACTTGCCCGAGCCCGACTCACCGATCAGGCCGTGGATCTCGCCCTTTCGGATCTGCATCGAGACGCCGTGGACGACCTCGAGCGTTTCCCCGTAGCCGACCCGCAGATCGGTGATCGTCAGCACGGCCTCCTGGTTGCGAAGCGAGGTGCGGTGGTCGTCTTCGTGCAGGATCGGGCCGCCGTTCCCTTCGATCACCGGCGCTTCATCGAGGTCCTCGATCTCGGCGACGCCCTTCACGGAGACTGCCGTCGTGACGGCCGCGATCGAGCCGGTCGCGGTCGCAACGGCCCGGCGGCGCTTGCGGCGGACCGCGACGACACGCTCGAGCTCGTCGCGCATCGCGTTGGCGAGCAGAGTGAGCGAGATACAGGTCAGCGCGATCGCGAGCGACGGCCAGAGCATGAGCAGGGGCGCCTTGTAGATGTTGGTGAACGCGTCGTTCAGCATGCCACCCCACGTGGGAACCGACCGGTCGCCGAGCCCCAGGAACTCGAGTCCCGACTGCACCCCGATCGCGATTCCGGTGAGGATCGCGGTCTGGATGATGATGGGCGCCCGGACGACGGAGAGGATGTGACGGCTGATGATGCGCACGTCGCTGAGGCCCGCGACGCGGGCGGCATCCACGTACAGCTCGGATCGCACGGCCGTGACGGCAGCGAAGACCAGGCGGTAGTACGCCGGCGCGAGAAGCACACCCAAGACGAGCATCGCGTACCACACGGAGGGCCCGATGATGGCACGGGCGGCCAGCAGCACCACGAATCCGGGGAGCGCCATGACGAGCGACGTCAACCATGACGCGGTGCCCTCGAACCAGCCCTTGTAATAGCCGGCGATAAGGCCCGAGATGACGCCGATGATGAACGCCGTGATCACGGCGACCAGGGCGGCGAAGATCGTGGTCCGGGTTGCCGCCAGCAGCCGCGAGAGCACATCTCGACCCGCCCCGTCACAGCCGAGCAGGTGCTCCGGACTGGGCGGGCACAGGATCAGCTGCAGCGAGGCGAGGTTGGGGTCGTACGGCGTGATCCACGGGCCGATGATCGCGATGAGGCCCACGAGGGCAAGGAAGAGGATCGAGATGAGTCCCAGCGGACGCCGCAACAGCCTGCGGAACAGGTGATCGGGGCCTGCCGCCGCCGGGGTGGGGACGACGGTGGGGAGTTCGACAGCGGTCATGAGAGTCGCACCTTCGGGTTCAGCGCTGCCTGCGCAAGGTCGATGAGGAGATTCACGATGACGACGATGATCGCCGTGACGATCACGACGCCCATGACGACCGGGACGTCGCCCACGGAGGTCGCCGAAACGGTCAGCTGGCCGATCCCCGGGAGAGCGAAGACCTGCTCCACGATGATCGCGCCACCGAGGAGGCCGATGAACTGCACGGAGAGCACCGCGAGCGCAGGGCCGCCGGCGTTGCGCAGCACGTGCTTGTAGACGACGCGATTGCTGCTGAGGCCCCGACTGCGGAGCGTTCGAACGTAGTCGCGAGACAGTCCGTCGATGACCGAGCCTCGCACCTGCTGCGTCACCGAGGCGATCGCCCCGAGCGCAAGAGCTGCGATGGGCAGGGTGACTGACGAGAGCCAGCCGGCGAAGGATGTCGTTATCGGTATGTACCCGGTCGCCTTGAACCAGCCCAGGTTGATGGCGAAGATCAGCACCAGGTAGAGCGCGACGAGGAAGCCGGGGATCGCGAAGCCGAGCATGGAGATGAACTGTACGGTGCCGTCCACTCCGCCGCCGCGCCGGGCTGCGAGGACGCCCAGGAGCACCGACAGGATCGCCGAGACGAGGATGGCCCCGATCACGATCGAGAGGGTGACCGCGAGGCGACTGGAGAGGCTGACGGTCACGAGCTGGCCCGTGAACCACGACCGGCCGAAGTCACCCGTCAGCGCGGAGGTCAGCCAGTCCCAGTACTGCACCAGGATGGGCCGGTCGAGCCCGAGCTCGGTCGCCTTCTGCTGCACAGTCTCGGCCGTGGCGTTCTGTCCGAGGATCTTGCGGGCGATGTCACCGCTGCCCGCATACAGGAAGAGGAAGGCGACGAACGAGATGACGAAGAGGAGGACGATGCCGGCGAGGATGCGCCGGATGATGAACGTGAGCATGCGATGAGCTCCTGTGGTTGGTTTCCCGGCCCGCCCGCCCCGAAGGGCGGGCGGGCCGGGAGATCATCAGTTCGCGGGCTCGATGTCGTAGATCGCGGGGTACGCGTTCGTCGGGAGCATCTCCGCTTTGGTGTTGGCATCCGTCGCGAAGACACCCTCGACCCGGTAGAACGGGGCGAACCAGGCCTGCTCGACGATGTACTTGTTGAGCTCCTTCGCCTTCTCCGCCTGGGTGGCTTCGTCACCGACCTGGATCTCTGAGATCAGCTGGTTGACGGTGTCGTCCTCGGTGTGGAAGGGGTTGAAGATCGCGGTCGGGGCGATCATGAACTGGATCAGCTGCCAGTCGGGGTTCTGCTCCAGCGCCATGTACGACGCGGGGAACTTCGGCGCCAGCAGGTCGGCGATGAAGTTCTGCCCAGGCTCGGTGTACTCGGCGATGATGCCGATCTCCTCCAGCTGCTGCGAGATCAGCGTGTAGGTGGTCTCACCCAGCAGCGGCGACGAGGGCATCGAGAGCGTGAAGCCGTCGGCGAAGCCCGCCTCCGCCAGCAGGTCCTTGGCCTTCTCGGGGTCGTACGTGTAGAACTCGTCGAGCTCGGGATCGTAGGCGTCGCTCGAGGCCGGGAACACCTGCGTCGTGACGGTGCCGTGGTCGCTCTGCAGCGCGGTCAGCATCGCATCGCGATCGAAGGCGTAGTTGAGGGCCTGACGAACGCGCACGTCGGCGAGCTCGGGGGCCATCGTGCCGTCGCGGTCGAGCAGCAGCAGGCCCTGGAAGTCGAGCTCGTTGGCGTTGTTCGTCCAGCCGGCCGCCTCGACCTCGGTGAGGTTGTCGTTGGTTGACAGTCGCACGCCGTTCGCCTCGCCGGCCTTGATCGCGTTCAACGCGGCCGTCGGGGTGTCGAGGACGTTGATCGTCAAAGTGTCGTAGTGCTGAACGTCGGGGTTCCAGTAGTCCGGGTTCGCCGTGTACGAGTAGCTCGAGCCGGTGACGGTGGCCGCAGTGTCGAGGATGTACGGGCCGGAGCCGACCGGAGTCGTGTCGACGTCCGCGCTGTCGAAGTTCTCGGCGCTGCCCACCAGCCCAGGGTCGCGGGTCAGATAGTTCAGCATCGCGGGGTCAGGTGCCGCAAGGGTGATGACGACTGTCGTGTCATCGGGGGCTTCGAACGACGTGACGCCGGCGAAGTACCCGGCATCGGGCGACGTTCCCTCCTTGAAGCGCTCCAGGTTCTGCACGACGACGTCGGCGGTCAGCTTCGAGTCGTCAGTGAATGTGACATCGTCGCGGATGGTCAGCGTGAGGACGGTGTTGTCTTCGTTGTACGACCACTCGGTGGCGAGCCAGGGCTCGATGGTGCCCTCCGGGGTGGCGAGCAGGAGCGTGTCGAACACAGCCTGGTAGTACGGTGACCGGTTACCCCACTCGGCACCGGAGGGGTCGTAGGTCGTCGGAGCGACGATGGCGCCGATGGTGAGCGACCCACCGCCACCTTCTCCGCCGCCATCGGAGCCTGCGCCGGCGCAGCTCGACAATGCGAGTGCGGCGGTGGCGGCAATGGCCGCTGCTGCCGCGGCCTTCTTCCATCGGATCATCTTCGAAGTCCTCTTGGTAGGGGCGATACCACTGCGGATCGCCGGTAAACGAGACGCTAACACTAAATCCGAGTGATCGCTAGGTTTTTAGGATAAATTTCTAGTGATCGCTAGGTTTTTGTTGCAAGTGCGCTCAGAATGGCGGAATGAGACCGAAGGAGGTCGAGGGATGGCCCCAGAAGGTTCGGAGGATACGGTGGAGCTTGTGACCCAGACCCCGTCACCATCTCGCGCTCGAAAACCGCGCGGCGAGTACGCGAAGACCGGCGCGAAGCGCACGGCGATCCTGGATGCCGCCCTCGAAGTGTTCGCCGAGTCGGGCTATCGCTCAGGCTCGCTGCGGGACGTCGCCGGCAAGGTCGGCATGAGCGAAGCAGGCCTGCTCCACCACTTCCCGAACAAGAGCGCTCTGCTCGCAGCCGTGCTCGACCGGCGCGACCAGCACTCGCTCGAGCGCGTTCCCTTCGGCGCCGAGGACGGTGAGGCGACGCTGCGGGGACTCGTGGATCTCGCGGCATACAACGCTTCGGTCCCCGGCGTCGTCGAGCTCTACTGCGTCCTGTCCGCCGAAGCGACCTCCCCTGACCACCCGGCGCACGAGTACTTCGTCGGCCGGTACGAATTCACGCGCGGCAGCGTTCGCGCCGCATTCGAGACGCTCGAGGCCCAGGGGCGACTGATGACCGGTGTCACCCCTCAGCGGGCGGCTGTGGCGACCATCGCGATGATGGACGGGCTGCAGGTGCAGTGGCTGCTCGATCGCGATGTCGTCGTCATGGCGGAGGAGTTGAAGACCTTCTTCCGCGCGTTCGTCGACATCGACTTCGACGATGAGCCGACGCTCACCGACGAGATGCCTGACGAAGCGGCCTGACCTCAGGGGCCACCCGCGCCGCGCAGCGACGCGACGAAGTCGAGCTTGTCGAGCACCGGCGACGGGATGACGAACGGGTAGAGGTCGTCCTTGCCCATCGATCGGTTGATCATGTTGAGTGCGGTCGACAGCGGCACCCACACGCCGGTGACGAGGTCGCGGAAATGCGAGAACGCATCGACACCCGCCACTGCCGTCAGGCCGTACTCGGATGCCGTCTCGATCGTGTCGCAGATGTGCAGGAAGTGCGCCCACGTCTCGGCGAAGTCCTCGTAGGGATGCATCGTCGCGTAGCTCGTGAGGTAGGACAGCTCCCACCCGGCCGGGGCTCCCCCGGCGTAATGCCGGTCTATCGCGCTGCGGTAGTCCGCGGTCTCGTCGCCGAAGAGCGCCCGGCAGCGCCCGATTCGGTCGGCGTCGCGGGCGACGTCGACGAGCTGCCACTGGTAGTAGTGGCCCACTTCGTGGCGGAAGTGGCCGAGCATCGTGCGGTACGGCTCGTCGAGCTCGCCGCGCAGGCGCTCCCGATAGGCAGGGTCGCTCTCGGCGAGGTCGATCGTGATGACCCCTGCGTCGTGCCCGATGACGACGCTCCGATCCGTGCTCGAGAGCAGGTCGAAGCACAGTCCGTTGACCGGGTCACCGCCGGTGGCGGCATCCTTCCCGATCACGGCGAAGCCGAGCCGGTCGAGCTCCACGATGAGGTGCCGCTTGGCGCGCTCCGCCACCGGGAAGTTGTCAGACCCAGCGCGTCGGCGTCGTTGGGGCGGGTACGCGTCAGTGAGCAGCTGAAGCACTGCCCACCCTCGAGCGGAGCGAGCCAGGTGCATCCGGAGAGGTTCAGATTGCGGCACACGTGCCAGATGAGCCCGGACGCATCGACGTAGCGGCCGTCCAGTCCGACCGGAACGATCTCGGCCTCCTCGCGGGAGTAGCCGAGTCCGACGCCGCATGCCACGCAGATCGAGTTCTCGAAGTAGAGAGGGCTGCTGCACACGCGGCATCGGTAGGACTTCACCCGCTCAGGCTCGCACACTCGGTGCGGCCGAGACTCACCCTTGCGGATACTCCTCGAGTGGTGCAACGTCGACCGCCACGCGCAGCGTCGACTTCTTCGCCTCCGTGAAGATCACGCCCTTCACCGGGGGCACATCGCCGTAATCGCGCCCCCACGCGACGGTGACGTGGCGGTCCGCGGCCCACTGGTCGTTGGTCGGGTCGAACGCCAGCCATTGGTCGGAGCCTGGAAGCCAGGCAGCGACCCACGCGTGCGAGGCGTCCGCGCCGACCATGCGCGGCTTGCCCGCCGGCGAGCGGGTCGCCAGATAGCCGCTGACGTACCGGGCGGCCACGCCGTGGCTGCGCAGGCACGCGATCGCGAGGTGCGCGAAGTCCTGGCACACGCCGGCCCGCTTCTCGAAGACGTCGGCGACCGTGCTCGTCACCGTCGTTGCGGTCTTGTCGTAGTGGAAGTCGTGCTTGATGCGATGCATCAGATCGGTGATCGCTTCGCCGATCGGCCGGCCGGGAGTGAGGGATGCCGCGGCGTATCCCCGCGCCTCGGGCACCTGCTGCACCTTCGGAGACTGGATCGCGAATTCGGTCGCGGCCCATGCACCTCGCGAGATCGTGGGGTTCACGATCGGACGCGCCTGCTCCCACGGCGCGGCGAGTGCATCGTCCTCGTAGACGGTCGGCACGACCGACACCTCGCTGCTCGCGTCGATCGTCAGGCGCATGTGCGGCTCGCTGACGTGGAAGTACGACACGACGTTGCCGTAGCAGTCGACGTCGTCGGTGATGTCGCCGGGCACCGGATCGATCGAGACCATGCGCTCGGCGACCTGCTGCCACGGCAGCTCGCGCGGCCGGAGGTGCGCCAAGCCGAAGCTGCTGCTCACGTCGTCGTCGTACGAGTACGTGGTGCGGTGGGTGACGCGATACCTCACGACGACACGCCCATGACTTCGGTCAGCGACAGCGACGAGATCGGCTGCGGCATCGGGCCTGCGGCGAAATGCAGGTGCACGATGGCATCGCCGAGGCGGTGCAGCTGGGAGTGCGTCTCGGCGAGGAACTCCTCCAGCCGCGGGCGGTGGCCGTCCTCGGGGGCGGTGAGTGCTGCGATGTCGGCATCCTCCAGCGAGTCCTCGAGGTGCTCGAGCAGGCGCTCGGGGCGGGTCGATCCGGTGGAACCGGCGAGCTTGGACAGGTGGAACCGGAGGCGCTCGAGCGAGAACGCGATCGACCGCGGGTTGTCGGGGTCGACGAGCAGCAGCTCGAGCACGTCGGCGGTGCGGATGCTGCCGCGGAACCGCCGTCGGTGGGTGACCGAGCTCTCGGCGGCCATCAGCACGCCGCCGAGCACCGCACGCTCGACGCCGGCGCCCAGCGAGACGGTGGTGGTCGCCGCCAGCAGGGTGCTCACCTGAAGCGCCCGCTCGAGGTAGCGGCCGGCCTCGATCGCGTGCCAGCCATCGTCGCGCATCATGTTCGCGGTCACGCCCTGCAGAGACAGGATGCCGCCCAGCATCCGGCTCGCCGACTCGGCGATCTGAGGCCGCCGCGACGCGCGCAGCGACTTCATCGCGCGGTCGGTGCTGCCGAATGCCCGCCACGTGTCTCCGGAGAGCTGGTCGCGCACGCCCTCGAGCGCGTCGCGCAGCCGCTCGAGCGAGTGCGCGGCCGATCCCGGACGGTCAGCGTCCAGCAGGAGCGAGCGCTGCTCGAGATCGGGGTCGAGCCACCGCGTTCCGCACAGGCGCTGCAGGGCGCCGATGAGCGCTCGCAACGCGGCGCCGCCCTGCGTCGTGGAGGAGTAGTCCAGCTGCTCCGCGTAGGCGCTGGCGGTGATGACCAGGCGCACCAGGTCCTCCGCGCGCTCGGAGTAGCGACCCGACCAGAACATGTCCTCGACGGCGCGCGGCGAGAGCACAGGCACCGCGCGGGTCAGCGGCAGCGGAACGGCCTCGACGATGCCCTGATCCGGGTCTCCCGGCGCACCCTTGAGCACCCAGACGTCCTTCGTGCTCGGGGCGGCCTTGCGGTCGTCGACGAGGGTTGCAAGGCCCCCGACCAGCGGGCGGTAGATCGCGCCGTCGCGCACCGTGAAGGCGCGCAGCACGAGCGGATTGGGATTCGCGCGCCCCGATGCGCGGCCGGTGTCGCCCCACGCGGGAGCCTGTGACAGCGCAAGCCGCTCCTGACCCACGAACCGATGCGGAGCGGCGAGGATGCGGTTCCGCAGGGCGGCGGGATCGAGCGCGGACAGATCGGCGGCGCGACCGTCGATCTCGCGGACGATCACCTCCGACGGCTTCTTGGACACGGCATCCAGCACCGAGGCCAGACCTTCGGGATCGCCGCACCACCGGGTGGGAACCGACGGGAGACGCAGCTGCTCGCCGAGCAGGCGCTCGCACACTGCAGGCATGAACGGCATCAGCCCGGGGTTCTCCAGCACCCCCGCCCCGAGACCGTTGACCAGCCGCACCCTGCCGCGGCGCACCGCCTCGGTGAGGCCTGCGACACCCAGCTGCGAGCCTGCGCGCAGTTCGAGGGGATCGCACCACTCGGCGTCCACGCGACGGAGGATCACGTCCACGCGCTCGTGCGGCTCGTGCTGAGGGAAGCCCGCGGGCTTCATCCACACCCAGCCGTCGCGGACGACGAGGTCTTCGCCCTGCACGAGCGGGAAGCCCAGGATGTTGGCGATGAACGCCTGGTCGTAAGCCGTCTCCGAGTGCGTACCGGGCGAGAGCACCACGACGCGCGGGTCGGCGACATCGGCGGGCGCGGCCTGGAGCAGTGCTGCGCGCAGCGCCGAGAAGTACGGTTCCATGCGGTGCAGGCCGGCTTCCTCGTACAGCTCCGGCAGCACGCGCGACAGGACGCGGCGGTTCTCCATGGCGTAGCCGAGACCGGATGGCGCCTGCACCCGGTCGGTCAGCACGTGCCACTCGCCCGCGGTGTCGCGTCCGAGGTCGGTGCTCGTCAGGACGAGCGGGTGCGCGTCGAAGCCCCGTGCTCGCACGATCGGGCGGGTGAAGCCCGCGTGCCCGAACACGATCGCGGACGGGATGACGCCGTCGGCGAGCAGCCGCTGCTCACCGTAGATGTCGGCCAGCAGCGCGTTGAGCAGTTCGGCCCGCTGCGCGAGCCCGACCTCCAGCCGCGCCCAGGTCGCGGCATCCAGCACGAGCGGCATCGGGTCGAGCTGCCACGGCTGGGAGCCGGCCTCGGGATTGCCGTACGTCGCGCCGTCGTCTGCGAGCAGTGTCGTGATCTCACCGTCGATCCGCTCGACTTCGGCGTGGGTCAGGTCGACGGCGATCGCCGCCATCCCCTTCCACGCCGGCCGCAGCGCACCATCCGGCCCCACCACCTCGTCGAACCTCGCACCTGGACCGTTCGAGAGGGGCAGGGTCGGCTGCGCGAGCGCGGCCGCGTAGTCACGCAGAAGGCTCACGCGGTCGGGACCCTCCGAAGATCGAGCGTGTGCGGGTAGTCCGGGCTCGATGCCAGCCGTGCCGCTTCACGCAGAGCCGCCACGTCGAGGTGACCGCCGGTGTGGCCCTGCGCGTCGAAGCGGCTCGCGCGGCGCGCCTCCGCTTCGTTCGTGTTGACCGGCGGGCGCTCGTAGGAGCGACCGCCGGGGTGCACCACGTGATAGGTCGCTCCGCCGATGCTCACGCCGGACTCGATGTCGACGACGTCGAAGGCGAGTGGCGCGTGCACGGGAATCGACGGGTGCAACGCCGACCAGGGCTGCCAGGCGCGATAGCGCACACCGGCGTAGTACTCGCCGGTGCGACCGGTCGGGGTCAGTGGCACGGGAACACTCTCGCACGTGACGAGGTGCATGCGCGGATCCACCCCGGTCACTTTCACCTGCACGCGCTCGACCGACGAGTCGACGTAGCGTGCCGTGCCCCCTTCGGTGACCTCTTCGCCGAGCACGTTCCACGGCTCGATGGCCTGACGCAGCTCGAGCTCGATGTGGGGGCGCGACGGGTCCCCCGCTCCGATGCGCGTCATCCCGATCCTCGGGAAGCGGAACTCGGTGAAGGCCTCCAGCCACGACTCCTCGAAAGGGATGCCGTGCGCGCGCAGGTCGGCGACGACCTCGCCGATGTCGGCGATGGCACCTTCGGGCAGCAGGAAGTCCTCGTGCAGGCGCGTACCCCACCGCACGAGCGGCGCCGTGCAGGGCTTCTCCCACAGCATCGCGACCAGGCTCCGCACCAGCAGCGCCTGAACGAGGGCGAGCTGCGGATGCGGCGGCATCTCGAACCCGCGCAGCTCCAGGAGGCCGAGCCGCCCGCGACTGCTGTCGGGGCTGTACAGCTTGTCGATGCAGAACTCGGCGCGGTGCGTGTTGCCGGTCAGATCGGTCAGCAGGTGCCGCAGCGCCCGGTCGATGACCCACGGCGACGACTCCTCGCCGAGGTCGCGCGCCGACCCCGTGAGCCGCCGCACCTCCTGGAGCGCGATCTCCATCTCGTAGACCGCCTCAGGACGGCCTTCGTCGAACCGCGGCGCCTGGCTCGTGGGGCCGATGAACCGCCCGGAGAACAGGTACGACAGACTCGGATGCCGCTGCCAGTACGTGATCAGGCTCGCGAGCAGCTCGGGCCGGCGCAGCAGCGGCGAGTCGATCGGCTGCGCGCCGCCGAGGGTGATGTGGTTGCCCCCGCCGGTGCCCTTGTGCAGCCCGTCCAGGTCGAATTTCTCCGTCGCCAGGCGACTCTGGCGTGCCTGCTCGTAGAGCGTCATGGTGAGTTCGCGCAGATCGCTCCACGTCGAGGTCGGCTGCACGTTGACTTCGATCACGCCGGGATCGGGCGTGACGATCAGCTGCGTGAGCCGCGGGTCCGGTGGCGGGCCGTATCCCTCCAGCACGAGCCGGCAGCGGGTCAGCCTCGCGCCCTCCTCGATGACCGCCAGCAGGTCGCAGTACGCCTCGAGCGTCGTGGTCGGCGGGAGGAAGACGTGCACGTGACCGTCGCGAGCCTCGAATGCGAGCGCCGTGGTGCGGGCATCCTTGGGGTCGACGACCGTGACAGTGGGGAATCTGGGGCTCAGCGGCGGGCCGGCTTCGAGGTACGACGGCTCGCCCGGGTGCTCCGGGTCCTCCCACGAGATCGAGTCCAGCGGCAGGCGCAGTCCGACCGCGCTCGAGCCGGGGGTCAGCACCAGGCGGCCGCGGCGGAAGCTCCACGCCGGGCTGGTCCACTCCCCCTCGGTCGTCAGCGGCAGCACCCACCCGGCCTCCGTGGTCACGCCGCGATCGAGCGCCGCGACGTCGACATCGACCAGGTCGTCGACGCCCGGACGCGGCCCTTCCGGTTCGCGGAACTCCGCGGCGAGCGCCGCGAAGGGGTCTTCGTAGGCGGGAAGCAGGCGCCGATCGGGGATGCCGAGCACGGCCGTGACCGCGCGTGCGAGCGCCTCGGCACTGGAGCGGGCATCCGGGTCGGCATCCTGGCCCCACGGGTCGGCGAAGATCGCGGGGTCGCGCCAGAGCGGCTCGCCGTCCGTGCGCCACTGCAGTGCGATGTTCCACCGGGGCAGCGGCTCGCCGGGGTACCACTTGCCCTGGCCGCGGTGGACCACGCCTCCTGCCGCGTACGTCGTGCGCAGCCGCTCGGCGAGGATCCCCGCGAGCTCGCGCTTGTGCTCCCCATCGGCATCCGTGTTCCACTCCGCGCTCGTCGCGTCATCGAGCGCGACGAAGGTCGGCTCGCCGCCCATCGTGAGGCGGACATCTCCCGCCTGCAGGCGTTCATCCACCGCGGCGCCGAGTGCGTCGATGCGGGCCCACTGCTGATCCGTGTACGGCTTGGTCGTGCGCGGGTCCTCGTGAATGCGGATCACTTCGTTGCGGAACTCGAACGTCACCTCGACCGGCTCGGTGGTGCCCTCGATCGGGGCAGCGCTCGAGGGGTGCGGAGTGGCGCTGAGCGGGATGTGGCCCTCCCCGGCGAACAGGGCGCTCGTCGGGTCCATGCCCACCCAACCGGCCCCGGGAATGTAGACCTCGGTCCACGCGTGCAGGTCGGTGAAGTCGACCTCGGTGCCGCTCGGGCCGTCGAGGGATGCCTGGTCCGCGGCAAGCTGCACGAGGTATCCCGAGACGAAGCGCGCGGCCAGGCCGTACTTGCGCAGCAGGCTGACCAGCAGCCACGCGCTGTCGCGGCATGATCCGATCGCCCGGAAGAGTGTCTCGTCGGGGGTCTGGACACCCTCCTCCATCCGCACGTCGTACGCGACGTCGCGATGGACCGCGGAGTTGAGCCCCGCGAGGAACTGCACGGTCGGCACGCCGCCGTCGGGAAGGGCAGGAAGCGAGGCCTTCCAGATGCCGGCCTGCGTGCTGTCCTCGACCGGGCGCAGATAGGGTGCGAGATCGGCCAGCAGCGTCGGCTCGTACTCGAACGGGAAGAACTCGGCGTACTGCTCGATGAAGAAGTCGAACGGGTTGATCACCATCAGGTCGGCGATCAGACTGACGGTGATCTTGAGGTGATCGATCTTCTCGGGGAACACCAGACGGGCGACCCAGTTGCCGAACGGGTCCTGCTGCCAGTTGATGAAATGCTCTTTCGGGCTCACCTCGAGCGAGTACGCCTCGATGGGCGTACGCGAGTGCGGAGCAGGCCTCAGACGCACGACATGAGGGGTTACCGACACCGGTCGGGCGAACTCGTACCCGGTGTAGTGCGTGAGCGAGACCTTTGTGGACATGACCACAGTGTCGCGGAAATCTGTTGCGGACGGGTTTCGTACTCTGGTCGCGGTTCGGTCAGTCCGCCCCGCTCGCGGGCTCTGCGGAGGTCTCCACGAAGCCTCGCAGACGCTCGATCGCGGCATCCCACCGCGCTCGAGGCGCGCTCGAGTGCCCCGCCGGCCGCGGCCAGTCGCGCCGGTTCGAGGCGCCACAATCGCTCCCGCCCGCTGCGCTCGCTGCGCACCAGGCCGGCGTGCTCCAGCGACGTCAGGTGCTTCGCGACCGCCTGGCGCGTCACCGTCGTCGATGCGGCCAGTCGCACGGATGACTGCGGACCGCGCTCTCCGAGTGAGACGACGATGCCGAGCCGCGTCGGATCCCCGAGCGCGGCGAACACCGGCGCGACATCCTCGAGCACCGCCGTGGTCGGTCACGGGTTCTGCTCGAGGAATGCCGCGAGGAATCCGGCTTGGATGTCCCATCCCTGCGTGTTCGACTCGATCGTGCGCGCACGGCGCTCCTGCGGCAGGGCGTCGAAGCCGCTCTCGGTGATCGTGAGTGCCACGCCGTCGGGCGTCTCCTCCAGGTCGAAGCTGACCGTCGTGAGCGCGGCCGACTCGGCATCGGCGTTCCATCGGAACGCGAAGCGTCGCATCGGCTCGATCGCGACGACGTGCGCGGTCCACGGCATGCCGGCGTACTGCTGCTGCTCGTCGGTGCCCTCGGCGTTCACCTCGCTCGGCACCATCCGGGCCGCGACGGGCTGGCCCGCCACGAAGGGGCCGTCGAATTCGCTGCCGAACCATCGCCCGAACTGCGATGAGTCGGTCAGCGCGGTCCACACGCGCTCCAGTGGCGCGCGCAGCACCGTCCGCTTCTCGATGCGGTCGTGTTCTTTCGTCGTCATTGTGCAACCTCCAGGTTGCAGGATGACACATCGTCGCTCGATACGCAACCCTGCGGTTGCACCTTCGCTCCGGTCAGCCGAGCAGCTCGGGCCGCGTCCACTCCGCGCCGTGCACGTGCTGATCCAGGAAGGCGAACACGGTCTGGTACCAGACGAGGGCGTGCTGGGGCTTGAGAATCCAGTGGTTCTCGTCGGGATAGAACAGGAACCGGTGCACCGTCGACCCGTCGGCGTCGGCGTGGTGCTCGGCGAGCTCCGACCACAGGCGCAGGCTCTCGCCGATCGGCACGCGGTAGTCGCGGTCTCCGTGGATGACCAGCAGGGGCGTCCGGATGTCGCGGACGAACCGGTGCGGTGAGTTCTCGATCATCGCCTCGGGTGTGAAGATGCGCTGCCAGTACTCGGAGCTGTCGGTGGTGCCGTTGAACTGGTCGAGCGCCCAGAGGCTCGCGTGCGTGACGATCGCGCGGAAGCGGTCGGTGTGTCCGGCGACCCAATTGGCCATGTATCCGCCGAACGATCCGCCCATCGCGGCTGTTCTGGTCTCGTCGATGTCGCCCCGCGCGACGACCTCGTCCGTGATCGCCATGAGGTCGGTGTAGGGCTTGCCGCCCCAGCTGTTCCAGCCGCGGGCGATGAACTCGAGACCGTAGCCGGTCGACAGCGCAGGGTCGGGAAGCAGCACGGCGTAGCCGCGGTCGACGGCGAGCAGCGGTGCCCATCGCCAGCTCCACGCGTTCCAGCTGCTCAGCGGGCCGCCGTGGATCCACAGGAGCAGCGGTGCGGGCACGGCATCCGATGCTCCCTCAGGGAGCAGCAGCCATCCGCGCACGCGAGTTCCGTCCTCGGCGGTGGTCTCCACCTCGGTGATCGTGCCGGGAGCTGCGGGCAGCGCAGCGGGTGTGACCAACGGAGTGATGGTGCCGTCGCGCCCGATGCGCACCGGGTGCGAGGGAGCGACCCAGTTCGATCGCAGCGCAACCAGGTCGCCCGACGTGCGATCGACCTCGACGTGGGTGTAGGTGAAGTCGTCGTGCGTCAGCTGCTCGGGCGCGGACCCGTCCACCGGGATGCGGTAGATCGGACCGCGGCCGTCGGAGTCGGCGGTCGCGATCAGCGATGCGTCATCGGCATCGAACGCGAAGCTCGACGCCCAGCGGTCCCATCCCTCTGCGATGCGGCGCGGGTCGGATCCGTCGACTCCTGCGATCCACAGCTCGACGTCCGCCGGGCCGGCAGGTGAGCTGCGCTCGACTCGCTGGTACGCGACGAGAACGCCGTCGTGACTGATCGCCGGCTCCTGGAAGTCGACCTCGGGCTCGTCGAACAGCGCCGTCTGCTCCCCCGTCGCAGTGTCGACGGCGACGAGAGCGAATCGGCCGTCGCGGGTCTCGGCGATGCGCATCGCCGCGATGAGCGTGCGCGCATCCGGAGTCAGGGCAGCGCCGGCGATGTCCGCCGTCCTGCCCGGTCGCGGCGTGAGGTCGAGGGGGCGGGGCAGGGTGGCAGGGTAGGGGGTTCCGGCATCCCCACCCTCTTCGACGGCCTTATCGGGGGCGCGTTCGTCAGACTCGGCGGGCACGGCCGCGACCGTGTCGGCGAGGTCGCCGAGGTCGAGCGCGAGCAGATGCGGCTCGGCCGGCCCGAGGTCGTGATCCCAGAAGCGCACCGGGTAGCTCTCGTGCAGGATCGCGGCGACCTTCTTCTTCTTGCGCAGGGAGCGCAGCCTGGCCTCCTCCTCGAGGGTGTCACCGCCGGGCAGCAGCTCCGCCGCCAGGACGAGCCGATCGGATGCCTCGGCCACCGCCGCGATCCCTCCGACGCCTCCGGCCAGACGGGTGACCGGCCTCGCCTCTCCGCCCGCCGCGGGCAGCAGCCACAGCTGCCCCGATTCGTCGTCCTCGTCGGCGTCGGCATCGGGCCTCGCCGAGACGAAGAGGACGTCCCCCGCCGAGGTGAAGGACGCTCCCGACTCGCCTTTGGCCGACCGCGTCAGGCGGGCAGGAGACCCCGATCCGTCGGCCGGCACCGCCCACAGCGAGCGCTCGTACGCGGTGCCGTCCTTCTTGAGCGTTGCGACCGTGAGCACGGCGCGGCTGCCGTCCGGCGAGAGTGCGAGTGCCTCGACCCGGGGAAGCGCGATGTAGTCCTCGAGCGACGTGAAAGGGGATGATGCCATGGTCCCCACGCTAACGCGACCCCTGTTGACGGGCACGTGCTCGCGGTTAGGGTCGAAGAGAAACACCTCGGCGACAAAGCGGTCGCCGAGTCTCGAGAGGAGCGTCATGTCGTTCAGAACTCGTAGGGTGTGCGCCGTCATCGCGGCCGGTGCCCTGGTCGCAGCAGTGGGATTCGCATCCCCCGCATTCGCGGCGCCAAGCAACAACAACTCGGTCAAGAAGTTGACCAAAGCGGTCACCCTCGAGGGGGTTGTCGAGCACCTCGAAGCCTTCCAGGAGATCGCCGACACGCACGGCGACCGTGCGGCCGGCCGTGACGGATACGCAGCATCCGTCGACTACGTGGTCGAACAGCTCGAGGGCGCCGGTTACACCCCGGAGGTCCAGGCGTTCGAGTTCGACTACTTCGAGGAGAACTCCGAGCTGATCCGCGTGAGCCCCGACCCGCGCACGTTCGTCAACGGGGTGGACTTCCTGCGGAACACCTTCGACAGCGGCAGTCCCGAGGGAACCGCAACCGGCCCGCTCTTCGTCGCGGACGTCGTTTTCCCAATTCCAGCGGCACCCGCCGCCAACTTCAGTACCAGCGGCTGTGAAGCAGGCGATTTCGCGGGCATGGCCGCGGGATCGATCGCCCTCGTTCAGCGCGGCACGTGCGGATTCGCCGTCAAGGCGCTGAATGCGCAGGCAGCAGGCGCCGCCGGAGTCATCGTCATGAACGAAGGGCAGCCCGGTCGCACCGGCCTGCTGAACATGATCGGCGACGCCACTGGCCTCACTATTCCTGCGGTCTTCGCGACCTACGAGGCCGGAGGCGACCTCTACGGGACCCCGGGTGCGACGGTGACCGTGACGGTCGACTACGTCGCGGAGACACGCACGGCGTGGAACGTTCTCGCTGAGACCGCGAGCGGCAACGACGCGAACACGGTCATGGCGGGCGCCCACCTCGACAGCGTGCAGGACGGCGCGGGCATCAACGACAACGGCACCGGCAGCGCAGCGCTGCTGGAGACCGCGATCCAGATGTCCAAGACCAAGCCGAACAACACCGTGCGGTTCGCCTGGTGGGGAGCCGAGGAGAGCGGTCTGCTCGGATCGGAGTACTACGTCGAACAGCTGAGCGAAGAGGCGGCGGCGGACATCTCGCTGTACCTCAACTTCGACATGATCGGATCGCCGAACTACATGTTCGGCGTCTACGACGGCGACAACTCGGGCGGCACGGCGCCGGCCGGGTTCATCCCGGAGGGTTCGGCTGAGATCGAGGACGTGTTCGAGGGCTTCTACGAGAGCCGCGGTCTGCCCTATCAGGACAGCGAGTTCTCCGGTCGCTCCGACTACGGACCGTTCATCGCCATCGGCATCCCGGCCGGTGGACTGTTCACCGGCGCGGAGGTTCCGAAGACGGCGGATGAGGCGGCGCTTTATGGTGGTGTCATCGGAGCGGCGTACGACCCGTGCTACCACCAGCCGTGTGACAACCTCACCGGCGACGGGCAGGATGAGGCGCTGTATGACGCTCTGGCGGAGGACTACGAGCTCATCGGCAACGTCAACACGTTCGCGCTCGACGTCAACTCCGACGCCGTCGCCGCCGCGGTCATCACGTTCGCGTTCGACACCTCCACGGTGAACGACGTGAGCGCACCTGGAAAGTCGCACGGCGCGGGCAACAGCGCGAAGGCGATGAAGAACCAGTTCACCGAGTAGTCATCGGCGCCGCGCAGCGGCGGAGACAACCCGGCCCGGTGATGGCGCGAACGCGTCGTCACCGGGCCGGGCCTGTTCCGGGGGGTCAGTGGGCGCCGGCGAACTCGGGTGCGGTCGGGGCGTCGGTGACGGCATCCGCAGCGGCGAGCGCGACCATCACGTCGTCGGTGAGGTCGTCGACATGCTCGAGCCCGATCGAGAGGCGCACGATGCCGGCGCCCGGCTTGGCCGGACCGGCGACAGGTCGGTGCGTGAGCGAGGCCGGATGCTGCACGAGCGAGTCGATGCCGCCGAGCGAGACTGCGTGCTCGATGAGCTCGCACGACTCGGTGAATCGGGCCGCCGCGTCGTACCCGCCGGCGAGCTCAACCGCGATGATCGATCCGGGTCCGTCGAGCTGGCGGCCGAGCAGCCCCTTCGGATCCTGACCCGGCAGCCCGGGGTAGAACACGCGGGCGACGGCGTGGTGTGAACTGATGCGCTCGGCGAGCACGCGCGCTGTCTCCTGCTGGGCGCGTACGCGAAGCGGCAACGTGCGAAGTCCGCGATGCAGGAGGTACGCGGCCATCGGGTGCAGCAGGCCACCGGTCAGGGCGCGCACGCGACGCAGCTTCTCGACCCACTGCTGGTCGGTCGCAACGACTCCGCCCATCACGTCTCCGTGGCCGCCGAGGTACTTCGTGGCGCTGTGGAGAACGAGCGCGGCGCCGTGCCGTGCAGGCTGCTGCAGGACGGGTGTGGCGAAGGTGTTGTCGACGAGCACCGCGACTTCGCCGGCAGCGGCGACGACTTCGGCGAGGTCGAGGAGTTCCAGCGTGGGGTTCGCGGGCGTTTCGACGACGACGAGCCCGGTGTCCGGCTGGATCGCCGCGGCGATGCCGTCGACGGTCGTCCAGGTGACGGACGTGCCGAGCAGGCCGCTCTCCAGGACGTGGTCGGATCCGCCGTACAGCGGACGGACCGCGACGATGTGCGGCTTGCCGTCGGTCACAGACGCGATCAGGCATGCTGTGAGCGCTGCCATCCCGCTGGCGAACGCGACGGCCCCCTCGGTGCCCTCAAGATCCGCGAGCGCATCCTCGAACCGCGCCACACCGGGCTGCCACAGGCGCTGGTACACGGCGCTGCGGCCGGGCCCGAGGTCATGGCCCGAGGACAGCTCCTCATATGCGAGGCCGCCTGCTGTCGACGTCGGGCAGAGGGTAGGTCGTGGAGAAGTCGATCGGGGGGACGTGTGCACCGCTCTCGCGGAGCCCTGCCATACCGGCGTGCACAGCGCGGGTCTCGAATCGGGGATGCCTCTTGTCCATCCCATGAGAACAGCAGAAACTTGCTTCAATGGCAATCGAGCCTGAAGCATGCCTCGACGATCGCGTCTGTCGTCGCAGATGCTTCACATGACGTGCGGCGAAGGAGCCCCATGGTGCAGGTCCTTAATCTCGACCGAACCGACCGCGCGCTGCTGCGGGCACTGACCGCGAACGCACGAGCCTCAGGCGCGGCGCTCGCCTCGACGCTCGGAATCGCCGAATCTACGGTCTCGCTGCGACTGAGACGACTCCAGACCAGCGGCGTGATCCGCCGGTACCGCGTCGATCTCAACCCGATCGCGCTCGGCGCGACGGTGCAGGCGCTCATCGCCATCCGGCTCGTCAAGCATGCGCGCGAGGAGATCGAGGCCTTCCGGAGGGCCGCACCGGCTCTGCCCGGCGTGCTCAGCCTCTTCCACATGGCCGGCGCCGACGACTTCCTGCTGCACGTGATCGCCAGGGATGCCGCGGAGCTGCGCGAGTTCGTCCTGGCCCACCTGACCGGGCATCCCGCCGTCGCGCACACCGAGACGAACCTGATATTCGAGCACGCCGACGGCGACGGGTGGCAGCAGCTGATCGGCTGATGGCGACAGACTCGGTGACGGCGCGAAGGAGCATGCATGTCCACGATCGATCCGGATGCCGCGAGCGTCCACGATGACGGCCCGACCGCCGACGAGTTCGCCGAGCGGATGCTCGCCTCCACCCTCGGACTGGTCGACGTGTTCGCCGCTTACCTAGGCGATCGGCTCGGCTGGTACCGCAGTCTCGCCACGGAGGGCGCGAGCACGGCCGCCGAGCTCGCTGAGCGCACGGGCACGTCGCCGCGGTATGCGCGCGAGTGGCTCGAGCAGCAGGCTGTGATCGGAGTCCTCCACCTCGAGGAGGCTGCCGACGGGTCGGCCGCAGGTCGGCGGTTCAGACTGCCGCCGGGCCCGGCCGAGGTGCTGACCGACGAGCGAAGCCTCGCCTACCTCGCGCCGATGCCCCGGATGTTCGCGGCCGCGGGTCTGAATCTGACCCGCCTGCTCGATGCGTACCGCACCGGCGGCGGAGTCAGCTGGGAGCAGTTCGGAACTGATGCACGCGAAGCCCAGGCCGACATGAATCGGCCATGGTTCGATGAACTGCCGACCGCGTTCGCGAAGGTCGACAGCATCCAGTCGGTGCTGAGCCGTGCCGGTGCGCGTGTCGCCGACGTCGGCACGGGCGCGGGCTGGTCCTCTATCGCGCTCGCCCGCGCGTATCCCGACCTGCGCGTGGATGGCTTCGACGTCGACGAGCGGTCGATCGAACTCGCGCGGGTGAACGCGCTCGAGGCGGGTGTCGCCGACCGCGTGCGCTTCCACAACACGGACGGTGACGGACTTTCCAGCTACGGGCGCTTCGACGCCGCGTTCGCGTTCGAGTGCATCCACGACATGCCGCGACCGGTGGACGTGCTCGGTGCCATGCGCCTCGCCGTTCGCGAGGACGGACCGGTGATCGTCATGGACGAAGCGGTCGCGGAGTCACTGGTTACGCCGGGCGATGACGTCGAACGTCTCATGTACGGCTACAGCCTCCTCGTCTGCCTGCCCGACAGCCTGTCCCACTGGCCGAGCGCGGCGACCGGCACCGTCATGCGTCCCGACATCCTGCGCGAGTACGCGCGCGCCGCGGGCTTCGCAGACCTCGAGATCCTGCCCATCGAGGACTTCGGGTTCTTCCGGTTCTACTCGCTGACTCGCTGACCCACTGAAGCCCGGGTCTCCTAGGCCGCCGGCAACAACTGCGTCGCCTGGCCGGCGGGCAGACGCAGTTGCTTCGACGAGGTTTGTGTCGGATGCAAACTGTACGGTCGAGTTTGATTCGGAGAGGCGGAACGACCATGGATGTCATCGAGAAGGTCGCCGTTCGGCTGACGGGACGAGTCACCCGATGAGCGAGGTCGTCACGACGGATGCCGGAGACCGCGTCGCCTTCGATCGATACGGCAGCGGACCGGCGATCATCTTCGTGTCGGGTGCCGGTCCGTGGCGGGCGATGGATCCGACGACGACCCGCACCGCCGAGCTGCTCGGCGAGCGGCGCGTCACTGCGATCGTCTACGACCGGATCGGCCGTGGGGAAAGCCGGGCCGAAGGATCTCTGACTCTCGATCGTGAGGTCTCGACGTTGCGGGCGCTCATCGCCGAAGTCGGCGGATCGGCGGTGCTGTGCGGACACTCGTCCGGTTGCTCGATCGCCCTTTTCGCCGCGGTAGAGGGCCTGCCGATCTCGGCCCTGGCCCTGTGGGAGGCGCCGCTCGGACCGCAGGACGGCGGCGGGCGCGAATGGTCCGCCGAGGTGAACCGCCTGATCGATGCCGGCGACCTGCGCGGCGCGCTCATGACCTACATGAACGACATGCCCCCGGAGATCCTCGAGGTCGTGCTCAGCATCCCGCCGATGGTGGATCAGGCTGCCAGCCTGCGCGCCGACGGCGAGTCGCTCGCGTGGGCTGAGTCCGCACCGCACTCAGAGCTCTTCTCCGGCATCCGGGTGCCGGTGGTGGCGATGCTCGGCGAGCAGAGCTACGACGACGTGATGGTGCCTGCCGCGGAGTCGATCGTGGCAGCGATACCGGGCGCGATCTGGAAGCGCATGCCGGGTGCCGAGCACGGCTGGGAACCTGAGCCGATGGCTGACGAGCTCGCTGACCTCGTGAGGCTCACAACCTCGCGCTGAGCCCGCGCCGCGCCGCGCGAAACCCTCCTAGTCGTTCGAAACAATCCGATTCATTCGCACAAGACGGAGGGTCTCGCGCGAATGTGAGGGTTTCGCGGAATAGGCGACCTCAGCGCACGTCGAGGGATGCTGCCGGCGCACCGAGCAGGATCTCGGCGGCGCGCGCCATCTTCTCGACGTACCCCTCGCCCTCGATTCCGCGTGCGAGCGACTGGGCGTTGAGGCCGTCGATCATGCCGAGCAGCTGCCAGGCGGCATCCGACGGGTTCGGCGTCGTGAAGACGGCGGTCGCGCATCCGTCGTCGATGACGGCGGAGACCATGCGGTGCCAGGCGTCCATCTGCTCGCGCACGGCGACCGCGAGCGGCAGGTTGCGTCGGCCCAGAGCCCACGCCTCGACCCACACCACGGTGAGATCTTCGCGGGTGCCGTCCAGCAGCGTGCCGATCAGGGCCGCCATGCGGGTCGCGGCATCGGGGCGGTCCGCGAGCAGCTCTTCCACCTCTCGGATCTCCGCGCCGACGAGATCGCCGTAGACGCGGGCGACGAGCTCGTCCATCGACGGGTGGTAGTGGGCGATGAGTCCGGATGCCACGCCCGCGCGCTCCGCCACAGCGCGCAGCGTCAGGGCGCTCAGACCCTGCTCGCGGGCGAGCAGAGTCGCCGCTGCCAGGATCTCCGCCGTGCGCTGGGTGGGCGACTTCCGCGTGCGGACTTTCGTCGTCGTGCTTGACATGTGCCCGTCCGTTTCGGTAGCTTCTGCTCTATTGATCGCTTGATCAATACTACCTCAGAACGAGAGCGGATGACATGAGCATCACCGCACAACACGCCGGAGCCTCGGCGCAACCCGGCGACGTCGCCGGCCACATCGAGGTCGGACCTGCGCTGGCGGCCGGACTGTACGCGCTTCTCTGGCGCACGACGCGACCGTATCGCGACCCCGCCGCGCGGCCCGCCCTCGAGTGGGAGCCGACCGGAGACACGGATGCGGAGCAGCACCGCAGCAACCAAGATGAGAGCATCGCCCGGACGGGCGACCTCGTGAGGAGTGGACGATGACCTGGAAGATGCCCGCCGAGTTCGCGCCTCAGGAGCGCGTGTGGATGGCTTTCCCCCGCGTCGGCAACACCCTCGGCGATGACGCGGAGTCCGCCGACCTCGCCCGTGACACGTGGGCTGCGGTCGCGAATGCGGCGGCCGGGTTCGAGCCGGTCACGATGGTCGTCGACCCGTCCGCGCTGGCTGAGGCAAGGAAGCGCCTCTCGGGCGAGATCGAGATCGTCGAAGCGCCGCTCGACGACTACTGGATGCGCGACATCGGCCCGACGTTCGTCCTCGACGAAGGCGGGTCGCTCGGCGCGGTGGACTGGACCTTCAACGGGTGGGGCGCGAACGCGTGGGCGACCTGGGAGCGCGACAACCGCATCGCCCGGACCGTCGGGCTTCTCGCCGGCGCCGAGCACCTGCCCTCACCGCTCGTGAATGAGGGCGGCGGCATCCACGTCGACGGTGAGGGAACCGTCCTGCTCACCGAGACCGTGCAGCTCGACCCGCGCCGCAACCCGTATGCGACGAAGGAGCGCGTGGAGTGGGAGCTGCAGCGCACGATCGGCGCGACGACGTTCATCTGGATCCCGCGAGGCCTCACGCGCGACTACGAATCGGCAGGCACCCGCGGCCACATCGACATGGTGGCGACCTTCGCCGAGCCGGGCCGCGTTCTCCTGCACTGGCAGGACGACCCGGCGCACCCCGACTACCACGTCGTGCGCCAGGTGCGAGCTGTCCTCGACGGTGCGACGGATGCCGCGGGGCGCAGCCTCGAGATCATCGAGCTGCCCGCCCCCGAGACGCTTCGCGACGAGGACGGCTTCGTGGACTGGAACTACGCGAACCACCTCGTCGTCAACGGCGGCGTGATCGCGTGCGGCTACGGGGACCCGGCAGCCGACGCGCGGGCCGCCGCGATTCTCGGCGAGGCCTACGACCGCGACGTCGTGACGATCGACGCCCGGCCGATCCTCGAGCGGGGCGGCGGCATCCACTGCATCACGCAGCAGCAGCCGAAGGCGGTCCGGTCATGAGCGTTTCGTCTCGCTTCGCTCGCTCAACGACCAGCCGCACGGTCGTTGAGCGAGGGAGCGCAGCGACCGGCCCCATGGTCGTTGAGCGAGGGAGCGCAGAGACCGAGACGAAACGCCTGGAGCCGAAATGATGATCAACGTCGTCGAGACCTCGATCGCCGACCTGCGCGCCGCGCTGGAGTCCGGCGCCACCACGAGCGTTGAGCTCGTGCGGGCGTACCTCGACCGCATCGAGGCATATGACCAGACCGGCATACGTCTGAACGCGCTCGTCGAGCTCAATCGCCTACGCGATCGTCGAGGCCGAAGAGTCCGACCGGCGGCGCGCCGAGGGTGCGCCCCTCGGGCCGCTCGACGGCATCCCCTACACCGCAAAAGACAGCTACATGGTGCGCGGCATGACGGCTGCCTCAGGCTCGCCCGCGTTCGCCGACCTCGTCGCGCGGCGCGATGCCTTCTCCATCGAGCGACTGCGCGGTGCCGGCTGCGTTCTGATCGGGCTGACCAACATGCCGCCGATGGCCAATGGGGGCATGCAGCGCGGCCTCTACGGCCGGGCCGAGAGCCCCTACAACGCCGACTACCTCACCTCGGCCTTCGGGTCGGGCTCGTCGAACGGGTCCGGCACGGCCACGGCGGCCAGCTTCGCAGCGTTCGGCCTCGGCGAGGAGACCTGGTCGTCGGGCCGTGCCCCCGCCTCCAACAACGCCCTGTGCGCCTACACCCCCTCGCGTGGCGTGATCTCGGTGCGCGGCAACTGGCCTCTCGTGCCGACGATGGATGTCGTCGTCCCGCACACCCGGACGATGGCCGACCTGCTCGAGGTGCTCGAGATCATGGTCGCCGACGATGCCGACACCCGCGGAGACTTCTGGCGCTCGCAGCCGTGGGTGCCGATCCCGCGCTCCTCCGCGGTGCGTCCGGACTCGTACCCGGCGCTGGCCGCCGACGCCGCGGGCAGCCTCGAAGGCAAGCGCTTCGGAATCCCGGCGATGTACGTCGGCGAAGATCCGGATGCCGGCACCGGGCGTGGCATCGGAGCCTCGACGGGCCAGCGCATCGAGCCGCGCGGGTCGGTGCTCGAGCTGTGGGCGCAGGCGAAGGCCGACCTCGAAGCCGCGGGCGCCGACGTCGTCGTGGTCGACTTCCCGGTGGTGAGCAACTACGAAGCCGATCGCGCCGGGGCACCGTCGATCTTCGATCGCGGCATCGTGCCGGCCGACTTCTTCGACGCCGAGATCTGGGATCTGTCGATGTGGTCGTGGCACGACTTCCTCGCGGCGAACGGTCAGCCCGGCCTCTCGTCGCTCGCCGAGGTCGACGGCGCGAAGATCTTCCCGCATCCCGAGGGCGCCCTCCCCGACCGGTACGGATCGTTCGACCTCGACATCTCCGAGTACGTCACACGCGCGCGCGCCAACGGCACGACCGACCCGCTCGGCGGTCTGCTCGCCGGGCTCATCCGCGCCGGTCTCGAGGGTCTCGAGCGCACCCGGCGCATCGACCTGGAGGAGTGGATGACCGAGCGCGGGCTCGACGCGGTGGTCTTCCCCGCCGTCGCCGACGTCGGGCCGGCCGATGCCGACGTGAATGAGGAGTCGGCGGTCGCCGCATGGCGCAACGGCGTCTGGGTCGCGAACGGCAATCTCGCGATCCGTCACCTCGGCATCCCGACCGTGACGGTGCCGATGGGCACGATGGCCGACATCGGGATGCCGGTGGGACTCACGTTCGCGGGGCCGGCGTACTCCGACACCGACCTGCTGCGGTGGGCGGCCGGCTTCGAGTCGCTCCGCCCGCGGCGCACTGTGCCGCCGCGCACTCCCGAGCTCTGAGTCAGGCCCCGCTTCGACCCGGACGCGAATCAACACAACCGCGCTCGAATCGACATCTCGTGCTGCGCGGATGGGTGGACTCACGCACCGACTTGTGGATTCGCCTCAGATCGGATGCCGCGCCGACCACGTCGCCGCGCGCGGCATCCGCTGTCAGAAGTCGCGCAGCAGCTGCTCGCGCACCTGTCGGCGAAGCACCTTGCCGATGAGCGAGCGCGGGAGTTCGTCGACCGCGAAGAACCTCCGCGGCACCTTGTAGGCGGCCAGGTGTGCCCGGCAGTGGTCCCGCAGCGCCTCCGGGTCCAGCTCCGCCCCCTCGCGCAGCACGACGGCGGCGACGACCTGCTCAGCGCCCTTGCGCGGCAGGGCGACCACGGCGGCCTCGACCACATCCGGGTGGCCGTGCAGCGTCTCCTCCACCTCGGTGGGGGCGACGTTGAAGCCGCCGGTGATGATGATCTCCTTCAGCCGGTCGACCACGGTCACGAACCCGTCGGGCGAGACCGTCACGATGTCGCCGGTGCGCACCCAGCCGCCTGGCAGCAGCGACTCGGCCGTCTCATCAGGACGCTTCCAGTAGCCCTGGAACACCTGCGGACCGCGGATGAGAAGCTCCCCCGACTCGCCGAAGGGGCGGTCCACGTGCGCGTCGGCGGGGTCGACGACGCGGATGTCGGTGCTGGGGAACGGCACGCCGACCGTCCCTGGTCGCCGCGAGGGCCCGATCGGGTTGCCGAGCGCCACGGGCGAGGTCTCGGTCATCCCGTAGCCCTCGACGAGCAGTCCCCCGGTCGCCTCCTCCCATCGCGTCACGACGTCCACCGGCAGGCTCATGGCGCCCGAGATGGCGAACCGCACGCTCGTGAGGTCGATCTCGCCGTCAGCGGCGGCGCGCGCGAGCTGGTCGTAGATCGGCGGGACGGCCGGCAGGAAAGTCGGCGGGCTCTTGCGCGCGGCATCCGCCACGAGCGAAGCGTCATACTTCGGAAACAGCACCAGCCGAGCGCCGATGCTCATCGCGAACGTGAGGCACAGGGTCATGCCGTAAGCGTGGAACAGCGGGAGCACACCGTAGAAAGTCTCCTCGCCCTCGTGCAGGCCGGGCACCCACGCGCGCCCCTGCATCGCGTTCGCGCGCAGGTTGCGGTGGGTGAGGATCGCGCCCTTGGGAGTGCCGGTGGTTCCGCTCGTGTACTGCAGCAGGGCGATGTCGTCGAGGGCAGGACGCGGATGCCGCTTGCTCACCCGCCTGCCGCCGGTGAGCTTCTGCCAGCTCAGCACCTTGCGCGCCTTGGGCGTGGCGGTCAGCTGCGCGCGGGCCGTGCGCGCCTTCGCGATCGGCAGACGAAGAGCGACGCGCGTTCGCCAGGGCATCGCATCGATGATGTCGACGCTCACGATGCGCTCGACCTTCACGTCGGAGGGGAAACCGTCGATGGTGTCGTACACCTTGTCCCAGGCGATCGCGAAGCGCGCCTGATGGTCTTCGAACTGGTGGCGGAGCTCTCGTGCGGTGTAGAGCGGGTTGTGCTCGACGACGATCGCGCCCAGCCTCAGCACCGCATAGAACGCGACGACGTGCTGGGGGCAGTTCGGCAGCACGATCGCGACCCGGTCGCCCTTCGTCACGCCGAGGCGTCGGAGGCCCTCGGCCGCCCGCTCGATCTGCTCGCCGAGGTCGCGGTACTCGGTCGTCGCGGCGAAGAATTCGAGGGCGGTCGCACGGCCGTACCGCGCGATGCTCGTCTCGATCATGTCGGGAAGGGTCTGCGTGACCTCATCGATCTCGTGAGGCACTCCGGGCGCATATGCCGTCAGCCACGGGCGGGAGGCGTACGGGGTGCGCGAGTCCATTGTGCGAGCCTGACACACGCCCCGGGGTGAGGCTAGCGTGGACGTATGACCAGCCCGATCGACCCCACGTCCACCACCGCCTGGGCCGAGCTGAAGGAACACCGCGCGTCGTTCGAACCGGATCTGCGCGGCTGGTTCGCGGACGACCCCGAGCGGGTGCAGCGGCTCGGATTCACCCTCGGCGACCTGCATGTCGATCTGTCGAAGAACCTCGTGACGGACGAGATCCTCGCCTCGCTCGTGAAGCTCGCCGCCGAGACCGGTGTCGCCGAACGCTACGCCGCGATGGTCTCCGGCGAGCACATCAACACCACCGAAGACCGCGCCGTGCTGCACACCGCACTGCGCCGGCCGGCCGGCGCATCCCCCGCGCTCGTCGTGGACGGGCAGGACATCGATCACGACGTCCAGGAGGTGCTCGCCGCGATGTCCGCGTTCGCCGAGCGGGTTCGCTCGGGCGAGTGGCGGGGCGTCACGGGCAAGAAGGTCACGCACGTCGTGAACATCGGCATCGGCGGATCGGACCTGGGCCCCGTGATGATCTACGAAGCGCTCAAGCCCTACGCGGATGCCGGCATCGAGGCTCTCTTCGTCTCGAACATCGATCCCACCGACATCGCCCAGACCACGGTGGATCTCGACCCCGAGACGACGCTGTTCATCGTCGCCTCCAAGACGTTCACGACGCTCGAGACCCTCACCAACGCCCGGCTCGCCCGTGATTGGCTGTGGGCCGAACTCGAGGCGATCGACGCCATCGATGGAACCGAATCATCCCGCATCGACGCCGTCGCACACCATTTCGTCGCCGTCTCGACCGCGCTCGACAAGGTCGCGGCATTCGGCATCGATCCCACGAACGCGTTCGGGTTCTGGGACTGGGTCGGCGGACGCTACTCGGTGGACTCCGCCATCGGACTGTCGCTGGCGATCGCGCTCGGCCCCGGTGTGTTCCACGAGCTGCTCGGCGGCTTCCACGACGTCGACGAGCACGTGCGCACCGCGCCGCTCGAAGCCAATGTGCCCATCCTGATGGGGCTGCTCAACGTCTGGTACGTGAACTTCCTCGGCGCCCAGTCGCATGCCGTGCTCCCGTACGCTCAGCAGCTCAACCGCTTCGCCGCGTACCTCCAGCAGTTGACGATGGAGTCCAACGGAAAGTCCGTGCGCTGGGATGGCACGCCGGTCACGACCGACACCGGGGAGGTGTTCTGGGGCGAACCCGGCACGAACGGCCAGCACGCGTTCTACCAGCTGATCCACCAGGGCACCCGCCTCATCCCGGCCGATTTCATCGCGTTCGTCAACCCGGCGTACCCGCTGGATGACGATGGGCGCGACGTGCACGGCCTGTTCCTGGCGAACTTCCTCGCGCAGACCAAGGCGCTCGCATTCGGAAAGACCGCGGAGGAGGTCGAAGCCGAGGGCACGACCGGCCCGCTCGTGGCCGCGCGGACGTTCGCGGGCAACCGCCCGACGACCTCGATCTTCGCGCCGTCACTCACCCCTCGCGTCCTCGGCCAGCTCATCGCGCTGTACGAGCACATCACGTTCACGCAGGGGACGATCTGGGGCATCAACTCGTTCGACCAGTGGGGTGTCGAGCTGGGCAAGCAGCTCGCTCTGCAGATCGCTCCGGCGATCGAGGGCGACGCCGACGCGCTGGCGGCGCAGGATGCCTCCACCCGCGCCCTGCTGGAGTACTACACCGCGCACCGTCAGGGCTGAGCACGGTTCGCTGCTTCAGGCTCCGGCGTACAGCTCCCCGACCGGCACGGGGACCGGCAGGACGTTGCCGGACTGCGCGAGCGGGCATGCCCACACGGGGTCGTAGGCGCACGACGGGTTGTAGGCGAAGTTGAAGTCGAGCACGATCGTCCCGCGTACGGAGTCCAGGCCGAGGTCGGCACCCTTGATCGTGTCGATCAGGTAGCGCCCGCCGCCGTACGTCCCGCCCGGCCGACCGGCGAGCGCATCGCGCACAGGGACGAACAGTCCGCCGCCGTAGGACTTCACGCGCCAGACATCGAGGGTTCCGACATCCGGGATCTCGACCAGGCCGACCCGCTCGAACGGCACGATGCCGTCCGTGCCGGTGGCGAACTCGAACCCGCCGGGCTCGGCGGCGATGATCGGCAGCTCGAACCGCCAGTCCGGGTCGTACGGCGCGATCGGCAAGCCCTCGAACAGCACGCGCTCGGGCGGCGGCATGGGGGTCGCGGGATGCCGCGCGATCAGGTCGTCGCGCTCGATGCGCCACAGCTCGTGCGCGTCCTCCGCGTCTTCCTCCACGCGCACTGCGGCATACAGGGCGAACACGCGGCGGCGCCAGTCCGCGATCTCGAGCGCGCTGCGAGCCGGGTCCGGGGTCATCACGCCAGGCTACGCGCGGCGGGTCAGCTCGCGGCGGTCACTCGTGAGGGCAGAACAGGCGCCTCGGCCTCCTCCAGCACCTCGGCGATGCTGTCCAGGAACGCGCGGTGCCGCAGCAGGAAGGATCGCTCGTCGAGCTTCTTGCGCCTCATCCAGCTCGTCACCTCGTCGTTGGATTTGCTCGCATTGCACGAGCGGCAGGCCGGGACGATGTTCTCGATCGTGTACCGCCCACCGCGCGAGAGCGGCAGCACGCAGTCGCGCTGCAACGCGGATGCCGCAGCGCCGCAGTACGCGCAGCCGCCCCACGCGGAGCGGATCTGCGACCACTGCAGCGGGGTCAGGTCGTTGTCGGCGGCGTCCATCCGGCGCTTCCGCTTGCGCGATGCGCGAGCGCGGCGGGATCGACTGACGGCCATGCCCGTCAGCGTAAGGCCGGTGCGGGTGCCGAAGACCCGGGGCACGCCGCCGATCTGTCGGCCCGAGGCTCCGCCTGCGAGGCTTGATCCGTGTCCTTCTGTCGTGCGCGCACCTTAAATTGTGCACAACTCAATTGTGTGCGACAGTGAATCATGCAAACCAGCGTCCTCGACAACATGTTGTGCTTCTCGCTGTATGCGGCATCGCGCGCCGTTTCGCAGGCCTATCGCGCGGTTCTCGCCGAGCGTGGTCTCACCTACCCGCAGTTCCTGGTGCTGATCTCACTCCATCAGTCGGGTGAGGCGTCGGTCAGCGATCTGGGAGCGACGATGCACCTCGATTCTGGAACCCTCTCGCCGCTCCTGCAGCGGCTCGATGCGCGCGGCCTCATCGGCCGTGAGCGCCGTGGGGGCGATGAGCGGGTCGTGATCGTCTCGCTCACACCGGCGGGGCGGCAACTTCGTGAAGAGGTAACCGCGGCCGTCGACTGCCTGTCCGTCGCGTACGGCATTGAGCCGGGCGAGCTGGACGACCTGCTCTCAAAACTTCATCGCATCACCGTCAATATGAGCGAACTCACCGCTTCTCGAAGGGCAACTCCATGAGCATCCTGTACACCGCCGAAGCACTTTCCACAGGCGGGGGCCGTGATGGCCGCGTCGCGACGACCTCCGGTCGGGTCAGCCTCGACATGGCCGTCCCGAAGGAGCTGGGCGGTTCCGGTGATGGCGCGAACCCGGAGGAGCTCTTCGCCGCGGGCTACGCCACCTGCTTCCATTCCGCGCTACAAGCTGCTGCGCGCACGCAGAAGGTCAAGATCGCCGACACCTCGGTCGGCAGCCGGGTTCACATCATTCCGAACGGCGAGGGCGGCTTCGATCTCGCGGTCGAGCTCGAGGTCGTCATTCCCGATGTGGACGCGGCGACCGCTCAGGGACTGGCCGACGCAGCGCACAAGATCTGCCCGTATTCGAACGCGACCCGCGGCAACATCGCTGTGAACGTGTTGGTGACGGACGACTGACGCCGCGGCGCCAGCCAGTGACGCGTGGCAGCGGACAGAAGCCAGCGAAGAATCACAAAAAGATAACGAGAAGCTCTTCCCTTCCGTTACCTGGTCGTTATAGAGTTCAAGCACGGAAGTTGTTTTGCTGTGGCAACGACCGCATGTGATTGCAGGACACTCTTGGTGCAAGGGACAAGGGCCGGTCGGGAGCCTCTCCGACCGGCCCTGACTTGTGTCCCTGCGCCGCCGGCGGGCTAGACCCCGCCGCCTCCCCCGCCCCCACCGCCGCCGCCGGCCGAGCCGCCACCACCGGATCCGCCGGACGTCGAGGACGACGACGCCGAGCTGGCCGACAGCGAGCCGATACCCGCCGAGAACGACCCCGCACTGAACCCATGCGAGCCCGAGTACCACCCCGGTGAATTCTCCGGTCCGTACAGCACGGCGAGCTGCTCGGCCCACTCCTTCTCCTGCCCGAACACGACGGCGTACGGGAGCAGGACTTCGTACAGCTTCAGCATCTGCGCGGGATCGTTCGGATCGATCCGCACCCGCTCGGCCCCCATCGGCGACTGCAGCATCCGGATGCGGTCGGCCTCAGCCCACTCGATGAACTCCTTGAGTCCCTTCAGGTGGTCGCGCGTCTCTGCGCCGGCGGCCGTCAGCGGCTTGCGCGAGATCATCGCGATCACGAGGAACACAGCAAGACCCGAGCCGACGATCCCGAGGATCGGGATGAGCGGGTCGACCGAGGCGAAGAGCGCGAACATGCCGGCGAAGAGCACGAGCCCCGACGCCGCGATCACCGCGAGCACCGGCCACGCGCGCACGGACGCGGGCACCTTCTTGCGCAGTCCGCGTCGCGTGAGCTCCTCGTTCGCGAGCTTGATGATGTTCTGCGCCGCGGCCGAGAACCGCGTGTCGGTGCTTCCGAACTCGTACTCCTCGCCCGGAGTCAGAAGCGGGAACAACCCGCCCAGCAGCAGCCGGCCGTCGCCGTCGGCGCGCGACGGATCGATGAGCTGCGCCTTGAGCTTGACCCCTCCCCAGAACTTGCGGTCGCCTTCGACGATGCGGATGCTGCCGACCACCGCCTGCTCGAGGACCTCGGCGGGGATCGCCTTCGTGGTGCGCCCGAGCAGCACCGCACTCTCGAGCGCGTCGATCGCGCGCGGCGGTGTGTACTCGGCGATGATCGTGGGCCGCCCCGGCTCGTCACGCAGATGCCTCGCGCGCGTGATCGCGGCGAAGACGATCGCGCCCAGGACGCCGAGCCCCGCGATCCCCTGCAGCCAGCCCCACGGCGAGGCGAGGTACGACGAGTCGAAGGGCGCGAACGTCCCCGCCTCGAATCCGATCGCGACCGTCACGGTCTGGTACGCGGAGACCGGCGCCGCGGACGCGTTGACGGTCGCCGCGCCACCGGCAGCGGCATCCGCCGTGATCTCGCACGTCTGCCCCGACCCCTGGTAGCCGACGTAGCAGGCCTGCGACCCGGTGAGCGAGTCGGCGAGCTCGGGAGGGACCACGACACTCACGCTGACGCTGCCGAAGTCCTGCGCCCAGTCGGTGCCGTTGACGTCCCAGTAGAACTCGTCGACACCGGTGTCCTCGAAGAACCGGGTGACGTTCTCGAGCGTGTACGTGAACACGTATGTCTGGGCGCCGTGCACGTAGTCGTCGGCGCGCGAGGTCATGCTGAACTCGCCGTCCTCCGATTCGGTCTCCGCCGGTCGCGCGCGGCCGTCGCCGTCGGTGATCGAGATCAGTTCGGGGTTCGACGGCGCGCCCTGATACGAGTCGGGGATGACCCGGCGCATCCCGCGGTTCTGGTCGTAGTCGGGGAACAGGGCGACGAACCGCTCTTCGACAAGAAGCGTGCTGGTGCCGTCCTCGGCCGTACCGAGCGTGTACTGGACGTCCAGGCTCTCGAACGAGAAGTCGTTGACGTTGCCCGACACGGGCGCCGAGGCGTCATCCGTGTCGACGCTCAACGTGCACGCCGCGAGCGCGAGCGGGAGCCCCAGGAACACGAGAGCGACGACGAGCACGCGCAGCAGTTTTGCCCCCATCGCTCCAGCCTATTGGCCCACTCATTCGCCTACAGTGGTGCGTATGACCGACCGCCGGCTCGCGATCGACGCGTGGGAAAGCCTGTTTCGCGCGCAGCACGAGGTATTCGACGTGATCAGCTGTGATTTCGACGACACCGGTCTCTCGCAGGCCGAGTACGACGTGCTGCTGACCGTCACCCGCGGAGACGGCATGACCGCGCGCCTTCGCGACGTGACGGCGAACATGCTGATCAGCCAGCCGAGCGTGTCGCGCCTCGTCGACCGGATGGCCGTGCGGGGTCTGATCACCAAGTGCGCCGATCCCGAGGACGGGCGCGGGTCCCTGGTGCGGGCGACCGCCGAGGGAGCCTCGGCGTTCCGCAAGATCGCATCCCAGCACGGACGATCGATCGCAGAGCGGATGTCGCTTCTCGACGACGACGAGCTCGAACAGCTGCGGGACCTCACCGCCAAACTGCGCAACAAGCAGGAGAGCCGCTAGCCCCGTCGTCGTCGCCGACCGCCGTTACGGCGTCCGCCGGCGCAGCGTCAGCGACGCGAGCACGAGCGCGCCGAGCAGGAACGCGCCGACGACCAGCAGCGGACCGTACACGTCCCACCCCTCGTCCCCCGCGGTCACCGCGTTGATGGCGTCGATCGCGTAGCTCAGCGGCAGGAAGTTGCTGATGACGTACAGCGCTTCGGGCATCTCGTCGCGCGGCATGAAGAGGCCGCCCAGCAGGATCTGCGGGAACACGATGAGCGGCATGAACTGCACCGCCTGGAACTCCGTGCGCGCGAACGCGCTCGCAAGCAGGCCCAGCGCCATGCCGAGCACCGCGTCGGTGACGGCGACGAGGCCGAGCTGCCAGACCGGTCCTTCCGTTTCGAGCCCGCACACCCATACGGCGAACGACACCGTCACGATCGCCTGGATCATCGCCATCAGACCGAACGCGAGCGCGTAGCCGATGATGAAGTCCGCCTTGGCAAGCGGGGTGGTCATGAGGCGCTCGAGTGTGCCCGAACGACGCTCGCGCAGCGTCGTGATCGACGTGATGAGGAACATGATGATGAACGGGAACAGTGCCAGGATCGGCGGTCCGTAGATTTCGAAGACGCCCTCCTGATCGCTGAACAGCCAGGCGAACAGCCCCACGAGCAGGCTCGGGGCGATCAGCATCAGCGCGATCGAGCGGTGGTCGTGGCTGAGCTGCCGAAGCACGCGGCCGGCGGTGGCGAAGGTGCGCACGCCGTTCATTCCGCCGCCTCCTCGCGCGATTCGCGACGTGTGCGGGGATGCTGGTCGGCCGACGCCGTCGCGTCGCGCTCGATGAGAGTGAGGAACGCGGCATCCGGATCCACTGCGCCGGTCTCGGCGAGAAGGCGGTCGGGAGTCGTGTCGGCGATGATCCGGCCCGCCCGCATGAGCACGAGCCGGTCGCAGCGCAGCGCCTCGTCCATCACATGGCTGCTCACGATGATCGTGGTGCCGCGGTCCGCGAGCGCCCGGAACACCGTCCAGAGCTCGGCGCGCAGGAGGGGGTCCAGACCCACCGTCGGTTCGTCGAGGACCATGAGCTCGGGCGAGCCGAGCATGGCGACGGCGAGCGAGACCCGGCTCTCCTGCCCGCCGCTGAGCGACTGGACGGTCTGCTTCGCGTTCTCGACGAGCCCGGTCTCGGAGATGACTCTGTCGACGTCGCTGCGCGGAGCGCCGATCAGCCGGGCGAAGTACGCGAGGTTCTGGCGGATCGTCAGGTCGTCGTACACCGACGCCGCCTGCGTGTCGTAGGCGACGCGATGACGCTGTGGCGCGGTCCCGGCGGGAGCCCCGAGCACGGTGACCGTGCCGCCTTCGACCTTCTGCACGCCGACGATCGAGCGCATGAGCGTGGTCTTGCCGCATCCGGACGGGCCCATCAGGCCGGTGATCTGGCCGCGCGGGATGTCGAGCTCGACGCCGTCGAACACCACGTTCTTGCCGCGCTTGACGCGAAGACCCCGCACCTCGACGGCGTTCTCGTCGAGGGTCGCCGCGTGCGAAGCGTCGGCGTCGGCGTTATTCATCACGCGATGAATTATCCGCTCGCGGGGATGCCGCGTCAAGGCCCCGCGCGCGCCGTTGCTGTGCTGCTCCGGTCGGAGAATTGCCCGAAAGTCGGAGGATTTTCCGCGCAGCATCCGACCTCGGCGCGAATCTCCGACCGACGGATGCCGCGGGCCAGCCTGCTCCGACCGCCGGATGCCGCGAGGTCGCCCGCGCGCATCGACCGCGGGATGCCGCGCGGGCCGACCGCGCGGGTCAGCCGGCCGGATTGGTCGCCTTGCCGTCCAGCCAGAGCGTGTCGGACGGGTCGCTGTGCGTGCCGCCGGAGTCCACGTGCTTGCCGGCGATCTTGTCGCCCTTGGTGATGACGTGGACGAGGGCCATCGCGTGGCCGCGTCCGAGACCGTAGTCCTCGCCCAGCCACGCCACGATCTCACTCGACTTCGTGCCCGGGCCGAAGCCCTTCTCCCCCGCGAGCTCGATGAACTGACGCGGGGTCAGCCCTGTCTTGTCCTCGATGTTGTCGAGGTACGCCTGAAACGACATCCGTTTCGTTCTCCTTCCGCCGCTCCCGCGGCCGTCCCACCGCTGTCGCGGCTCAGTCGGTCAAGTAGCGCTGCACGGTCGGACCGACGCGCTCCACGATGTCGTCCACGCTCGCCGCGGCGAGCGCCGGCAGCTGCAGGACGTACCGCGCGATCAGCAGCCCCGCGATCTGACTCGCGACCAGCGACGCGCGGAACGCCGCATCCGGCGTGTTCACCCGCGCCGCGATCCGGCCGATCAGCTCGCGCTGCAGGAACGCGGCGAGCAGCGGCGTCGTCAGCCGGTTGCCGATGCCGGAGCGCAGCAGCACGATCCCGCGCTTGCGCGTCTCAGGCCGCTCCCACGCCTCCAGCACGTACCGCACGATGCGCTCGCCGAGTGCGTCCTGCGGCCCATCCAGCAGGGCCGGGATGTCGAGATCCGGGCGCATCGGAGCGCCGATGGTCTGCGCGAACAGGTCGGCCTTGGTGCCGAAGTAGTGGTGCACGAGCGCGGAGTCGACACCCGCCCGCGCGGCGATGCCGCGCATCGTCGCACCGTCGTACCCGAGTTCGCCGAACTCGTCGACGGCGGCGGCGACGATGCGCTCCTGGGCGTCGGATTCGCCGCCCTTCGGCCTCCCGCGACGCCGCTTCGGCGTCGGAACCGCGTACTCCGGCATGCGGTCAGCCTAGACCTGGCGCGCGCCGTCGCCACGGGGCGTTCCGGCGCCCGACCGCAGCGCCACCGGGCGACATCGCGATGCCAAGATGGGGCATGACCATCGGGATGCGGCGGAACGTGCTGCGTCCGACCGACTCCCCTCGCGCCGACCGCGTCACCTACGTCGAGCTGTTCTTCGACCTCGTCTTCGTCTTCGCGCTGACGCAGCTGTCGGCCTATCTGTACGAGAACCAGACACCGCTCGGCGCGCTCGAGGGCGTGATCATGGTCTGCGCACTGTGGTGGGCGTGGGTCTCGACGACCTGGGTGACCAACTGGCTCGATCCCGTGAAGCTGCCGGTGCGCGGCGCGGTGGTCGCGCTTGCGTTCGTGTCGTTCGTGATGAGCGTGGCGATCGCCGAAGCCTTCGCGGACCGCGCCTGGACCTTCGCGATCGCGTTCGTCGTGCTGCAGGTCGGGCGCACCGGATTCATCGTGTGGGCGACGGCGCGGCACGATCGCGCGGTATCGCGCGACTTCCTCTGCATCCTCCTGTGGACCGTGGCCGGCGCCGTGCTCTGGATCACCGGCGCCGTGCTGCCGCTGTCGGTCCAGCTGCCGTTCTGGGCCGCCGCCCTCGGCCTCGAGCTGATCGGAACGATACTCGGCTATCCGGTGCCCGGAATCGGGCGGGTGCGGATCGCGTCGTGGGACGTGTCGGGTCCGCACATCGCCGAGCGGACCGCGCTGTTCGTGCTGATCGCGCTCGGAGAGGGACTGCTCGTCACCGGATTCGCCTTCGTCGCGATGGAGTCCTCGGTCGACGGCATCATCGCGATGATCGCGGCGTTCGTCGCCGCCGCGGCCGCATGGTGGATCTACTTCGACCACGGCGAGCGCATCGGGGCCGAGGCGATCGAAGCGGCCGACGAACCGGGCCGTCTCGTCCGCACCGCCTACACGTGGGTGCACCTCGCCATCATCGCGGGCATCGTGCTGATGAGCGTGGGCGACAAGGAGGCGCTCGGCCATCCGCACGCCCACAGCTTCGCCGCGACCGTGGTCACGCTCGGCGGGCCGCTTCTGTTCCTCATCGGGACCACGCTGTTCCGCCGCGTTCTCGAGAGGCGGTGGGCGCGCGCCCACGTCGTCGGGATCATCGGCATCCTGGTGCTCGCCACCCTCTCACCGGTGCTCGACGCCCTGGGCGAGTCCGTCGCCGTCGCGCTGCTCCTTGTCGCCGTGGCGGTCGGCGAGACGCTCGGCCGACTGCGACGCGGTCGGCGCAGCGGAGGCTGAGCACCGCCGCCGTCAGCACTCGATGACGTTGACCGCGAGCCCGCCCTCGCTCGTCTCCTTGTACTTGTGCGACATGTCGATGCCGGTCTGCCGCATCGTCTCGACGACGGCGTCGAGCGAGACGTAGTGCGATCCGTCGCCGCGCAGCGCCAGCCGCGCAGCCGTGACGGCGGTCGACGCCGCGATCGCGTTGCGCTCGATGCAGGGGATCTGCACGAGCCCGCCGACGGGATCGCAGGTGAGCCCGAGGTGGTGCTCCATCGCGATCTCGGCGGCATTCTCGATCTGCCGGTTCGTCCCGCCCATCACCGCGGTGAGGCCTCCCGCCGCCATGGCGCACGCCGACCCGACCTCGGCCTGGCAGCCGCCTTCCGCACCCGAGATCGACGCGTTCGCCTTGAACAGCGACCCCAGCGCGGTCGCGGTCAGCAGGAAGCGACGGATGCCGCGGCGGCGGTTCGCATCGGCGATGATCTCGTCGTCGACGACGTCCGGGACGATCGGGCCCGAGCTGCTGTCGGCCGGCGAAGCCCAGGAGCGCACTCCCGACGAGTTCGCCGTACGGGGTGACGGCGTTGCCGGCCCCGAGCCCGGAGTCGGCCAGAAAGCGCCACCAGTACATCGCGACGGCGGGAAGGATGCCGGCAGCGCCGTTGGTCGGAGCGGTGACGACTCTGCCGCCGGCAGCGTTCTCCTCGTTCACGGCGAGGGCGAACGCGCCGAGCCACTCGCCGGGGAGCTCGCGGTGACCGGCATGCTCCGACTCCTCGAGCTGCTCGCGGATCGCCGACGCGCGCCGCTTGACCTGGAGCATCCCGGGCAGCACGCCGTCGTGGTGCAGCCCAGCCTCGACGCACGCTGACATCGCGTCCCAGATCGCGTCCAGCCCTGCGGCGATCTCCTCATCGCTGCGCATCGCCTCCTCGTTGATGCGGGCGGCCTCGGCGATCGTGATGCCGCGCTCATCGCAGAGCTCGAGCAGCGCCTCGGCGCTGTCGAACGCGAGCGGGTAGGCGTGCGCAGAGACCCGAGGGGGCTCGCCTTCGCGGCGAATGAACCCGCCGCCGATCGAGTAGTAGGTCTCCCGGAGCACGAGTCCGTCGTCGTCGCCGATCGCAGGAGGCTCGGCAGGCGCTGCGCCGGTGCTCCGGATGCCGGCTGCGGCGAGGCGGGCGACGTCGGCGTCCTCGACGCGGTGCGCCGTCGTCCACGCTTCGAGCGTCATCGCGTTCGGATGCCCTGGCAACCGCGTCCGCGGAGCAAAGACCACGTCGGCCTTCACGAACGCCACCCCATTCGTTCCGTCCAGCACGAGCTGCCTGCCCTCAGGCCAGTTCGTCCACCCCGCGCGGACGGCATCCGGGTCCACCGTCTCGGGCGAGAGTCCTTGCAGACCGGCGACGACCGCATCCGGAGTGCCGTGGCCGATGCCCGTCGCGCCCAGCGATCCGTACAGGGTGCACGTCACGCGGGCGACGTCGTCGATGACGCCCGTTTCGCGCAGACGGATGGCGAAGTCACGGGCGGCCCGCATGGGTCCGACCGTGTGGGAGCTCGAGGGTCCTACACCGATGGAGAACAGCTCGAACGCGGAAACGTAGGCGCTCACACGCTTCAGGCTACGCCCCGGCCGGAGGCCCGAGCACGGCCGTCAGCACGCCGAACGCCCCGGACCTCGGCGGTCCGGGGCGCCGGGTGCGCGGAGCGGATCGTTACTGCTCGACCGGCTGCGGTCCCTCGCTGGTCTCGTGTGCCTGGATGACCGGCGATGAGCCCTCGGTCGCCACCTCGATCTTGCGCGGCTTCGCCTTCTCGCTCACCGGAATCGTGACGCTCAGCACGCCGTTGCTGTAGTTCGCGGCGATCTGCTCGGTGTCGATTCCCTGGCCGAGGTTGAGCTGACGCAGGAAGCTCGCCGCCTCACGCTCGCGGGTGATCCATTTCACACCCTCGCCGGCCGCGAGCGTGCGCTCCGCCCGGATGGTCAGCAGCTGCCCGTCGACGTCGATGTCCACCGAGCCGGGGTCGATGCCGGGCAGGTCGGCGGTCAGCACGTAGTGGTCGCCGTCGCGGTAGAGGTCCATCGGCATGCGACGAGGACCGCGACGGGCGTCGAAGAGGGTCGACGCGAAGCGGTCGAGGTCACGGAAGGGGTCGTAGGTCGCCATGATTCGTCTCCTTTTTCGTTGATCCGGAGTGGGTTCCGGAGGGTGTTCTTGAACTTGAGTCGTACCGACTCAACTACGGACAGATTAGCACTCGACCCGTGAGAGTGCCAGTCGTTCGCGCACGGCGAATCGCGGGTTGCAGAGTGCTGTGTCGGCGCCCTCGGCAGTGAGTGGACCAGAGCCGTCAGTGCCGCTGGAACGCCACGAGACCGACCGTGTTGCCCTCGGAATCCTTGATGAACGCCTGCCACTCGTCGTGACCGGAGGGTCCGAGTTTGTCGTCGGTATGCGCGAAGATGACGTGCGGATGCGCGACGATGTCCGCGAGCCCGTCGAGGCGCTCGAGCGTCTCGTGAACGTTCTCGACGTGCAGGTACAGCAGGGATGCCGGAGCGTTGCGGTCCAGCAGCAGGCGAACGCCCTCGAGGTCGAAGAACAGCAGGCCGGGAGGATCGAACCGCGCGGTCGGCGGCGACTCGAGCAGCACGGTGTAGAAGTCCGCCGCGCGGTCGAGGTCATCGGCGTGGAGTCCGACCTGAACGAGTCTCATCGCGACCTCCCGAGTCCAGTGACAGACAGTCTGTCAGCCCTATTGTGAGACCAGACCCCGCGATGCACAAAGGACTGTCATGGCCAGACTCGCCGCCGAGTGGACGGGCGACATCGATGACGTCCGGCGCGTCGCCTCCGAGCGGGCGGGCGAGTTCGACCCCGCGTTCGCGCGACGGTTCGCCGAGCACTTCCCCGCACTCCATCCCCTCTTCGTCGCGCTGTACGGCGATCGCGACGACGGTGTCGAGCAGCTCGCGGCGGTCATCGCCGAGGCCGCGGCATCCTGGAACGCCCGCCCGCTCGAGCTCAAGGCGCGCGACGACCAGCGCGAGGCCGACCCGGGCTGGTACCTCTCCAACCGCATGCTCGGCGGCGTCTGCTACGTCGACCGGTATGCAGGCTCGCTCGCCGGCATCCGCGAGAGCATCCCCTACTTCCAAGAGCTGGGGCTGACGTACCTGCACCTGATGCCGCTGTTCGAAAGCCCGGAGGGCAACTCGGACGGCGGCTACGCGGTGTCGAGCTACCGACGGGTGAACCCGGCCCTGGGGACGATGGACGAGCTCGCGCAGCTCGCCGCCGACCTTCGCCGGGCGGGCATCTCGCTGGTCGTGGACTTCATCTTCAACCACACCAGCAACGAGCACGAATGGGCCCGCAAGGCGGTCGCGGGTGAGCCCGGCTACGAGGACTTCTACCTGATCTTCCCCGACCGCACGCTGCCCGATGCGTACGAGGAGACGGTGCGCGAGATCTTCCCCGACGACCACCCCGGCTCGTTCGTGCAGCTGGAGGACGGGCGGTGGATCTGGGCGACCTTCTACCACTTCCAGTGGGACCTGAACTACGCGAATCCGGCGGTCTTCCGCGCGATGGCCGGCGAGATGCTCTTCCTCGCGAACCAGGGCGTCGAAGTGCTGCGGATGGATGCTGTCGCCTTCATCTGGAAGCGGCTGGGCACGGCGTCCGAGTCGCTGCCCGAGGCGCACCTGCTGCTGCGCGCGTTCAACGCCGTGCTGCGGATGGCGGCCCCCAGCCTGCTCTTCAAGTCGGAGGCGATCGTTCACCCCGACGAGGTGATCGAGTACATCTCGCTCGAGGAGTGCCAGCTCTCGTACAACCCGCTGCAGATGGCGCTCACATGGGAGGCCCTCGCGACGCGCGACGCGCGGATGCTGCAGCAGGCGCTGGAGCGCCGGCACGCTCTGCCTGCCGGCACCGCATGGGTCAACTACGTGCGCAGCCATGACGACATCGGGTGGACGTTCGCCGACGAGGATGCCGAGGAGCTCGGCATCGAGGGCTACCCGCACCGCCGGTTCCTCAACGACTTCTACGTCGGCCGATTTCCCGGCACCTTCGCCCGCGGCGTGCCGTTCCAGGAGAACCCGAAGACGGGCGACGCGCGGGTCGCGGGCAGCACGGCATCACTCGCGGGCGTCGAGGCCCGTGATGCAGGCGGCGTCGACCGGGTGCTGCTCGCGCACGCGATCGCGATGTCGACCGGCGGCGTGCCCCTTCTGTACCTCGGCGACGAGGTCGCGCAGCTCAACGACTATTCGTACGTCGTCGACCCCGCTACAGGCGGCGACAGCCGCTGGGTGCACCGCCCGCCACGGCCCGCCGAGAGCTACGCGCAGCGGACGGATGCCGCCACCGACGCGGGCCGCGTCTACGCAGGGCTGACCGCTCTGGTGCGCGCGCGGCAGGCCACGCCGGAGTTCGCCGGCGGGGAGCTGATCGGCTTCGATGCGCAGCATCCGTCGGTGCTTGCCTACCAGCGGCCGGGCAGGGAGGACGCGATCCTCGTGCTGGCGAATTTCGCAGATGCCGAGGTGCGCGTCGACCGCACTACGCTCAGCGGGTTCGACCCCGGAGCCGTCGACATCGTCAGCGGCGACGACGTCGATCTCGCGGGCGGCATCACGCTGCGCGCGCACGGATTCGTGTGGCTGCGGGTCACCCGTCACCGACGCGATCGAGGCATCACCCGGGATCGGTGAACAGCCACTTCCGCAACTCCTCGAAGTAGGTCGTATCGACCGAGACCTCTCCCTCGTAGACGTGGTCGAAGCTCGCGATGGAGAAGATCACGATTGCGACGTACGCCGCGACCAGGCCGGCCATGATGAGGTGGGTGCGCAGTCGTCTCACCTCCACGAGGCCGATGAGAACGGCGTTGATGAACGCGCCGACGTACAGCACGAGCCACAGGATGCCGGGAAGTTCGAGGCCCGTGACGCCGACCCTGGCCCCGCGGGCTCTGATGAATTCGTTCAACGCTCCGATCGTGGCCCCGTGCAGGTTCGACTCGGACTCGTTGCTCGGCTCGAACGTGAACAGCACTCTCTGCATGTCGGTGACCTGCTGCACCGTGTTGGAAGGGATCTCGCCGGCGCCCTGGGTGACCCAGTCGACGTCGATCACATGCTCCGCGTACTCGACCAGCAGTGACTGCAGCTCGCTCCTGGTCGGCTCGGGCAACCCCGACGCGTCGCGGTAGAGCACGGCGATGGACGAGGTCTCGGCGAGGACGAGCTCCTCGACACCACGGTAGTTCTCGTACGATGCCGCGGCGATGAGCGCGAGGGTCACCCCGTACAGCACGCCGTACACGGCGACCACGTAGCCGAGAACGCGGTCCCATTCGGTGGAGCGGTCAGGGTCGTGCGGCACCAGCTTCCGCAGCGCCAGAACGATCAGCAGCGACACTCCGACGAACGCCCCGACGAACAGCGGCAGGGCGATTGCGACCGGGATCGTGTACAGCCACATGAAGGCATTGTGACGTGCGGAGTGCGGCCGCGCCAGAGTCGCCGCGTGCGCCCTTCAGTCTCGAACAAGCCTGCGGTTGAACCCCGTGGCCCGTGCGTCGCAGTCCCCGATCGCTGCGGGCCGTCACGGGATGATGTGTCCGGCGGCACGGAACAGCTCGTACCACTCGGCGCGCGTGAGCGGGATCTCCGATCCCAGCGCCGCGCCCTGGACGCGTTCGGGATTGGTCGTTCCGAGGACGACCTGCATCTGCGCGGGATGCCGGGTGATCCAGGCGGTCCCGATGGCGATCGGCGGCACGTCGTAGGCTGCGGCGAGCCGGTCGATGACCGCGTTGAGCTCGGGGTAGTCGGCCGATCCGAAGAACGGACCCGTGAAGAATCCGCCCTGGAACGGCGACCACGCCTGGATGGTGATGTCGTTCAGGCGGCAGTAGTCCACGATGCCGCCGCCGTCGAGGACGAGCGACTGAGTCTCGGCGAGCATGTTGCTCGCGACGCCCTGCGCGATGATCGGCGAGTGGGTGATCGACAGCTGCAGCTGGTTCGCGATGATCGGCTGGCGCACGGACTTCTTCAGCAGATCGATCTGCCGCGGAGTGTGGTTGGACACGCCGAAGGCCCGCACCTTGCCGGCGGCCTCGAGCTCGTCGAAGGCCCGCGCCACCTCTTCGGGTTCGACGAGCGCGTCCGGCCGGTGCAGCAGAAGGATGTCGATGTAGTCGGTCCGCAGGGCCTCCAGCGAACCGTTCACGGACTCGATGATGTGCTCGGCTGAGAAGTCGAAGTAGGGTCCGTCGCCGACGATCCCGGCCTTGGTCTGGATCGTGATCTCGGCGCGCTCCGATGCCGACAGCTGCAGCGCCTCTGCGAACCGCCGCTCGCAGCCGTGCAGCTCGCGTCCGTAGACGTCGGCGTGGTCGAAGAAGTCGATGCCGGCGTCCCTCGCCGAGCGAACGAGTTCTCGCACCTCGTCGTCCGACATGTCGGCGATCCGCATCACGCCGAGGACGACGTTCGGAGCCACGATGCCCGTCGTGGACAGGGTGATGGACTTCATTGCTGCTCCTCGGGTGGAAGTGGGGGACGACCCGATGATGGGTCCGGGCGGCGCGAACGCGCATGTCCACGCTAGTCAGGTCGCCATGCCGCGGGGCATGCGGCCGCGGAGTATGACGCTGTCAGCCGGATCCTCCGGGAATGCCTGGGTCATCGAGCAATCGCTGGAGCGTGCTGCGACCGAGTGCGCTCATGCCCGGGTTGGTGTGCTCGTAGTACCAGACGACTCCCATCGCCTGCACGAATGCCCACGCGGCTCCACGCAGCCACTCGTCGGGTGCCGGTTCGAGCCTCGAACGCACGGATGCGCGTCCCTCTTCGTCGAGCAGGTGCCAGAGGGCGACGAGGTCCAGCGCGGGATCCGCGGGCCCGAAGTCTCCCGCATCCAGGATCCCGACGATGCGCTCCCCTCGCACGAGGATGTTCGCCGGGATCAGGTCCTTGTGGCTCATCGTGTCGTAACCCGCAGGAGGCAGTTCCCGCAGCCGCCGCCAGATGGAGCGCAGCTGCGCGACGTCCAGCAGTTCGGTGCTCTGCCGGAAGGACGTCTCCATCCACTCGTCCTGATCGGCGATTCGTCCACCGCGGCCCTGCCCGTTGAAGGTCCGACCTCGGGTGTCGGCGGCTCTGAGCGATTCGATCAACGCGGCGAGGTCGGCGGCGAAGGTCGCGGATGCGGCCAGACCGGTCGGCGTTGCGACATCCCCCTCCAGCCATGTCTGCATCGCCCACGGCATCCTGTACGCCCGCCCTGGCCGTCCGAGCCCGATCGGACGCGGACTCGGAAACGGGCAGGCCGACGCGAACTCGATCATCCCGGCGGATTCCCGCTGCAGGGCGGCTTCGAGAGCGTGCGGATCCGCCGCGCGAAGCGGAAACCGGGCAGCCGCGACCGAGCCGACCCGGTAGATCGCATTGACCGTCCCCTGCGAATCCACGTGTTCGATCGGCTCCGAGCGGTACTGCGGAAAGCTGTCGTCGATGAGCTGTCGCGCGATGTCCGCATCGATGTGGACCTGGTCGTCGTGCATAGCCATTCCGCTACTCAATCACGGAGCCCCGACCGCGGTGCGCCGTGCTCACCGGGCCGGCGCACGAGCCGCTCGCCGAGTCGGTCGACGACAGTGCCGATCGGCCGGCGAAGCTGCAGGATCCCTCCGACGTCAGCGTCCGAAGCGAGTGAAGAACGGGTGATAGACCACCCTGTCGGCATCCGTGGCGTGCGCCTCGAGCCAGTAGCCGAACGCGGAGAACCCGCCGCGTCGCTGTGCGGGCCGCGCGGTGAGGTAGTCGCCGAATCGGGTGATCGTCCGTGTCGAAGCGTCGATGAACCACACCACGAAGTCGCCCATGATTCCCATGGCGCAATTGGAGTGATCGGCGGCGCCGCCCCATCCGAGCGTGATGCCGACGAGATCTCCTGCTCGCGCGAGGGACGGGTACGCGAACGCGTAGTCGTCGTTCCAGATGGGGATCTCCCGCGTGGTGGTGCCCGAGCCCGGGTCCACCTCGACGTAGCGGACGTGCGTCTGCTTGAAGTCCTTTCCCTGTCCGTTCGCCTGACCGTTGGAGGCCGCCCACGCCAGGGCCACCGTCCCATCGTCCAGTCGCACCCCGGCCGTGACCGCGCTGCCCGGGAAGTCGCGCAGCTTGGTGAGCCAATCGTTCCCATCCGGACCGGGGCAGGACATCGTCCCGTTGGGCCACGCCGCCACGGCGATCGTGTTCCACGAGTACGAGCCGGATCCATCGGGCCATGTGAAGAAGAGGAGGTGGCTGTTGTCGTCGTGTCCCGCCCACATGCCCGAATCGGATGTCTGCTGCACGAGGTGGCCACCCCAGCACTGCTTGCCGTCCTCCGGGTCGGTGTAGGAGAAGTTCACGGTCCCTCCGGCGCGGAGTTCATCGAGCGGAATCCGCATCACGACCCGGCCGGAGCCGATCACGTCGGTCGAGACATAGAGGAAGGTGTCCGAGTAGGAGAGGTCCGGGTAGTCCATGTCGCTCGTCGCCCAGCCGAAGTCGCCGGCGACGAAGTCCCAGTAGGTCCATGCGGTCGGGTCATCGGCAACCGACTCCGAGTCGCTGACGGCGAGGCGGAATGCACCCTCTCCGGCAGCATCCGCACTGTACTGAAGGAGCCAGACGAAGAGGTCGGCGCCGGGCACGTAGATGATGATCTGGTCGCAGCAGAACCCTCCTGCGAAAGTGTTCGGGAAGACCGTCGTCGGGTCGAGGCGGGTCCATGTCGCGCCGCCGTCGGACGATGCATCGCACGACCAGTTGAACGACATCAGAACGGCGTTGCGTTCGCTGTCGGCACCGCTCATGTCTGCTGCGTTCGTCAAGCTGCGAGTCACCGTGTCGCTGCCGGCGTAGTCGGTGAAGGTCACCTCGGCACCGGGCCGATCGTCGGCCTTGCGCACGTCGGCCGGCCCGGGAAGCTCCCGCAGCTCGCCCGGCTCCTTGGCATCAGGGACGATGATCACCGGGCGGCGCTTCTTCTGACCGAGAACGCGCCGCTTGGCCTTCGGGAAGGGCGCGCCTTCGACAACGCTACTGTCGCGGGTCGCCGTGTACGTCCGTGCTTCCGGCATCTTCGTCTCCCTTGCGTCGAGTCATCCCGGGGTCGGCGTCCGGCACGCGCGGCGCTCGGCGCTGTGGCCCATCACTTTGAGTGTGAGCCGGCGGATGGGGCGCTCCAGATGTCGTCGCGGCCTCGCGGCCCACGCCGCTCTTGGCGGTGTGCGGGCCTCCCGTCGGCCGCTGCGCGCCCATGACGGACCTCCAGTCGTGATGTGCAACAGACTGCTGGCGATGGTGGCTCCGGAGAGTTTCAGCGCGCCAGTCCCACGATGTCTTGCGCCTGGTTCACTCACTTCAGTGTCCTCCTCGGCGCGCGTCTCCAACAGGGGCGGACCCCCGTGCGAACTGCAAACGCGGCCGTATTGACACGCGCTCGCAGCCACGAGGAAGATGAGCCGCAAATGGGGAGCTAGCAGGAGGGTGAGACCATGACTGCGACCGCCAACCAGTCCGAAGTGTCCGCACTTGCGCAGACCGACAAACCCGCTCAATCGATGCGCGCGACGATCGCAATCGCGATCAGCATCATCGCGCTCGTGATCAGCGGGATCTCCATCGCCGGCTGGGTGCAGGCATCCGGAGAACGCCAGCAGATCGAGAACCGATTGGCGTGCCTCGAGCTCCCGGGTCCCAACGACTGCGGCCAAGACGCCGAGTAGGTCGGACCTCAGTCAGAAGGATATGGGCGCATTCCAGCGCCTCGGTGAAGACGACAGGCAGTAATGCCGTCGATTGCGACCCGTCAGCGGTTTCGACGGTGAGCATGCACGCCCTGTGACAGCGGGTGCTCGACGGCGAGGAGCGACGGCGTCCGGCTCCGCACATCGGCTCAGCGGGGTGTTGTCGAGAGGTGGCAATCGTGGCATCGATAGACCAATGGGAGTTGCGGGGCGACCAGGGCGCCCTTGCGGACGGATCCCGTGTGCGGTTGCACAACCGGGTGGTCGATGAGTCGCTGAAGCGCGAACGACGTGAGAACGGCATAGATCTGGTGTGGGATGCCGCCTCCGAGGCTCCGAATGCCACCATTCGCACGGATGGCGGCGGCCCGGTGGCGTTCGCGGCACCCGTTGCGATTGCAATCGACGGCGGCGGCTTCTTGAAATACGCGGAGCGCGAAACAGGCATCAATCTCGGGTGGTCCGTCAGCCCGGAGTATCAATGGGAGATCACCGGTGGTCCTCCTCGCGAGCCGGTGCAGGCCAACCAGCCGATCGGTCTCCTGAACACCGACCACGGTGATCATCTGATCTACGATCGCCGTCCGAGCGGCATCAATCTTCGCTGGTACGCCGATTGGGGCCTCTCGATCGCCTTCATGCCTCAGCCCATGTTCGCGCAGTACCCGCCCCTCCCCATCCCGAACGAGCTGCGATCACCGGGCCGGGAATCGGCACAGGTGCAGATCGAGGGAGAAGCCCGCGTCGTGTCTCTCTTCCACGGTGCTAGCGACGACGAGCTCGACTGGCACGTCTTCGTGAGCCCGACGGCGCGCGACCGATCGACTCTCGCAGCCCACATGCGCGCGCACGCCCGGGGAGCCGGGGACGTGACGGATCGCATGTTCGACAGCGTCTATTGCGAGCTCATGGTCCTGGACGGGTGGAACAACACCTGGTTCGATGAGTTCTTCTTCTCGGCGGATGTGCGCCGCGCCTTCTCACTCAGCCGGCCCGCGTGGGAATACAGCGTCGAGGCAGGGGAGAACCAGGGTTCGCCCAGCCTGGACGTGACCGACGAATCGCGACTCAGTACGTCCGGTGCACGGGTTCGCCTGCAGGGGGCATTCGTCAACGACGCCGCACACGGCTTCCAGCCCGAGATACACCCCCTCGACTCGATCGCCGTCGCGCGGGGACCCGACGGCGCCCACCTCACGATCGGCGAAGGCGATTCCTCCTGGCCTGAGTCGGACCTGACCTGGCGCGTGGCCGTCTTCACGAACTCCCAGACTCACCGCATCAACGGCGCCGACTACGTCAAGCAGGATCGGGTCACGACGTGGAACCTCCCTCTTCCGCGGGCCGCGAACCCTCGACAAACCGGGTCGGTCATTCTCGGCACCCGGCCCGCACTTCTCGGTCAGGTGAAGGTGACGATGAGTGAGCCCGGTTTCATCAACGGGAGCGTAGGAAGAGACGGGCTCGACGAGGCACGACCTTCACCCGCGCGCTACGACCGCCATCGCGTGATCTCCGAGCGTCACCGGATCGTCAAGGTGCCGAACGGCGGTGACCGATTCCTGCAGGTTCGGGTTCACATGGATCGGCCGAACGATCGCTGGGGCGGGATGTTCCTCGCCGACTATCGCGTCCGCGTCGCACCGCCGGCGGTCGAGTTGTGACGGCCGGGGGCCTCGTTCAGCGCTGTGCGTCAGCGCGCCCGATCGTCAGAAGGATGGCGTCTGCCACCAGATCGGGCTCGCGCACCTGGATGTAGTGGTCGCTCCCCTGCGCGATGATGTGCGGCGTGTTCGGCACCAGCTGAGCGAGTCCGTCCTGCACCTGCGTCCACACTGCTTCGAGGTCGGCCGACGTGAATCCGACGAGGTCCGCCGGCAGCGGGAACGGCTCGGTCTTGCTGAGCACGACCATGGGGAGGTCCGCCCGAAGCGGTGCCGCGGCATCCGCCTGCTCGATGCTCGTGGCGACGTCGTAGTGCTCCCACCCGGGGTCGTCCTGGAGAGGTCCGCCGTTGAGCACCGGCTCGTACGCGCTCCACTTGTCACCGAACGCATCTCTCATGCGAGCTGAGAAGGCATCCACGAGGACCAGGCCGGCGACCTCGTCAGGATGCGTCTGCGCGTAGTACGTCTGAAGGAACCCGCCGAACGAGTGACCGACGAGGATGTACGGCGGCTCGATGCCGGCGGACTCCAGCAGCATCTCCAAGTCAGTCGCCACATCGTCGATCGTGCGTGCACCGTCGAGGGCAGTCGACCGGTCGGTCAGGGCGATCGGTTCGCTCGGGATGATGGTCCCGGGCCGGTCGTACCGGCACACGCGAGTGTGCTCGGACACCGCTGTGAAGACGTCAGGCCCGGTGGCAGGTGGCACGAGCTGGATCTCGACCCAGTACTGGCTGGAGTCATGGATGCCGGATTCGAGGATCACGGTCGGCGACCCCTCACCCCGGCACTCCAGCCATAGGTACCTCCCCTGGGCGATCTCGACCTTTTCGCCGCTCACGCCGTCGGCGGTGGACGGCGTCGGTCCGTCGAGTGTCTCCGGTGACGGCGTCGCGTCGTTCGATGCCGGCGTGCATGCGGTCGCGCCGATGAGGGCGACGAGCAGGACCGCGATGCCGACGATCTCGACCCGCCGACGCAGGGGCTTCTCACCCATTGTGCGAGGCTCTCGCTCCCGATGGCCCCGCCATCGCTCAGAGGACCCGGGAGATCGTCAACCGTGTTGTCGGTTGAAGGCCTCCCGGATGGGTGCCGAGTCCCAGACGATGTAGAAGTGGGAGATGCTCCCGCTCTCGTCGAGCTCAGCGATGTCGACGGCCATGGCCGGCGTCGATTCCCCGGAGGCGAGGGTCCAAACCCAGTCCAGCCAGAGAGCGACCACCTCATGGCCGTCCCGAGAGCCGCTCATGCTCGCCCGCAGGTTCAGTTTCGCGGCCGCCGTGTCCTTGAAGAGCGCAGGGTAGAAGTCCGCCGCGGGAAGCGTGCCGTACAACGGAGAATGCACGTCGCCATCCGGCGCGAAAAGGGTCAGTACGCGCGCCACGTCTCCCTGCGTCATGGCATCCACATAGGTTGCAGCCAGTTCGTCACTGCGCATGACGCGATCCGACCACGCTCACTGGAGGGCGACGAGCACGGCGTCGCTGTAGGCGATGTATCCCGCCGGCGTGGGGTGAAGGAACGTGAGCGGGTCGGTGGGGTCCGCACCGAGCCATGGCTCCGCTCCTCCGATGCGATGTTCGCCGAACTCGACCGGGGCCCACCGTACGTGCGCGCCGGCGGTGAGTGCGGTCAGGCCCAGTTGCGTATTGAGAAGTTCGACGAGCTGATTCACGTTGTCAGTGAGCTGGCGAGTACCCCGGCACGAATGGCACGGGGTAGCCCGTGACGACGATGGTCGCATGGGGAGACCGAGCGCCGATGGTGGCGATGAGGTCGCCGAGCTGCCCAGGGATCTGTCCTGAGTTGAGATACGTCGCGGCGTCGTTCAATGCGGCCGCGCACGCGTCGGGTGTCTGGCCTGTCACGCATGCCGCATAGATCGCCGGCAGGTTCACGCCGTTCGCGCCGACCGTCACCGTCACGAGTGTCGTGCCGCGGTTGATCTGCGAGAGTTGGGTCGTCGCGACATCGGTGATGGTCGCGCCCGTGCATGCCGCATTGCGCAGCAGGCTCACCTTCGGCTCGGCATTGAGCAGCTCGGGATAACCGGCGGGACTGCGCAGGCAGGCGTCGACGTAGTCGCCGCCTCCTTGGCCCGCGGCGACCGAATCGCCGAGCGCCACGTACTTCGAGACCGGCGAGGCGCCGGGTACTGCGGCGACTGGTCCGGCGATCCCCACAAGGGCGACCACGAGGGCGATGAAAGCCGCGGCGATGCTGGCACGGACGCGGCCTTTCCGTGCAAGCTGTGCCGTCATGGTCACACCGTAGACCCGGAGGGATGTTCTGTCATCACCCAGAGCGGGACGACGACGACCCGCTCCCGCCACGGGCGCCCGCCGCGATCAGGCTTTCTCGTCCTCTTCCGGCTCGAATGTCGACGGCTCGCCCGTGTGGCCTGCCGCGACGCCTTCTGGGGCGTTCGGGATCGTACCGTCCTGTCCGAGCCCTCCGGGCTTCGGGGTGCCCTGCGCGTCCTCGGCCGATGGATCGTCGCCCTGCGCACTCTGCTCTGGATCGATCAGCGGGCCGCCGATGACGCCGATTCCGACCGCTTCATGGTCGGGCTCGGGGTCATCCGCCCGCTGCGCCTTCGGCTCGGCATCCGGTTCCTTTTCCGTGCTCGGCTCCTGCAGGTCTTCGGCGGCAGGCGCCTCGCCCTGTTCGCGATCCTGGTCATGCGATTCGTTCGTCATCGTCTCTCCTCCGGCTTGCGGTTCCACGCCCAGAGTCCGCTCATTCCGGGTGCGGCACAAAGGGCTTGACCGCGGTGCGGATACGACTCACAGCGCCGGCGCGTAGTCGGATCCGGACTGTGCAACGGTTCAGCCGGCGACGTCCGTCAGTACCTCTGGAGAACGCGCTGACCGTCTCCCGGCCGCCACGGTCGAGTGGCACACTGAGGGCATGGGTGAACAGAAGACAGTGCCGACGGATGCGAACGTCGACGATTTCCTCGCTGCCGCGACTCCCGATCGCCGACGGCAGGACGGTGTTCAGCTCGCCGAGATCTTCCACGAGGTCACGGGCGCCGACCCGGTCCTGTGGGGTCCATCGATCGTCGGCTACGGCACGTACCGCTACGTCTCGCCGGCCAACCCGCGCACGCGCGGCGACTGGATGAAGACAGGGTTCTCGCCGCGCAAAGCGCAACTGTCGCTGTACGGGCTGAAGGATCTTCCCGAGGGCGCCGCGTTGCTGCCCTCGCTGGGGACGTACACCGAAGGGGCGGGCTGCATCTACGTCAAGAAGCTCGATGACGTCGATGTGGACGTGTTGAGGCGACTCATCGCGATCGCCTGGTCGCGTGAAGACGACCCCGAACCGGCGTCGTCATGAGTCGTGTGACATCCACGAGTATCGAACCGGAGTGATCGCGCAGATCACCTCCTACACGGTGGAGGTCTAGGCGGCGCCGAAGGAGAGCGAGATGGCGAAGACCGTGCTGTACATGTCGATGTCTCTGGATGGATACATCGCCGGGCCGAACGAGACCGACGAGAACGGCCTGGGTGACGGGGGTGAGAGGCTTCACGACTGGGTCTTCCCGCCCGAGGGTGGAGTCAATGTGCAGATCCACGACGAGTTCATGTCGACCGGCGCGGTCGTCGCCGGTCGCGGCACGTTCGAACCCGCGTCGGGATGGGGCGGTGACCACCATGATGGGGTTCCGATCTGGGTGATCAGCCGCACGCCCGCACCAGCATGGGCATCCGACTGGGCCAACGTGCACTACACGAACGACGTCGGCACGGCGTTCGGTGAGGCGAGGAGTGCCGCAGGAGACAGGCAGGTGCTCGTGCACGGAGCAAGCACTGCACAGCGCGCCATTGCGGCAGGCATCCTCGACGAAATGGAGATCCACCTGATCCCCGTGCTTCTCGCGGGAGGTCGGCGTCTGTTCGACCATCTCGATCCCGAGCAACGCGAGCTCGAACGGATGCGTGTGCTTGTGGGCGAGGGTGGCGTTACACACCTCCGGTACCGAATCAAGTACTGAACGAGTCCGGACGGGCCGGGCGGCGGCGTCGACGTCTCCGGCGCCGATCAGGGCACGTCGCCCCGAATGCGTCGCATCGTCATCGCTATGGCCTGCGTGACGAGGTCTGGTTCGCGCGCTTGGATGAGGTGGTCGCTGCCCCCGGCGAGGATCTGGGTCGTGCCGGCCACGAGTGCCACGAGACTCGATTGGCCGCCCTGCCAGACGCGCTCGAGCTGCTCGGAGGTGAAGCCTTCGAAATCGGGAGGCAGCTGCGCGAACGGCTCCGTCTTGCTGATGACGACGACCGGCAGGTCTTCACGAAGCGCGGGGGCGGCCTGCGCCAGCTGAACGCTTGCGGTGATGTCCCATCGTTCGAATGCGGGGTCCGAAGCCAGCGGTTCAGGGCCGCCGTTCAGAAGGCGCTCGTACGCACCCCACTGCTCGCCGAACAAGTCCGGTATCGCCGCCGAGAAAGCATCCACGAGGACAAGTCCGGCGACATCCTCAGGGTGGGTCTGCGCGAAGTAGGTCTGGAGGAATCCGCCGAACGAGTGACCGACCAGCAGATACGGAGGTTCCAGGTCGGCAGCCGCGATCAGCGCAGCCAGGTCGTCTGCGGCTTCGTCGATCGTGCGTGGCTGGGCCACAGCCGACGTGCGCTGCGTCAAACTCGGTTCGTCGGCGACGAGGACCGTTCCGGGCCGGTCGTAGCGGCACACGCGGGTCAGGGCTGACAGCGCAGTGAACACATCGGGCCCGATTGCCGGGGGCACGAGCGCGAGCGTGATCCACGCGTCGCTGGAGTCGTGGATGCCCGCCTCGAGGATCACGGTGGGAGCGCCCTCGCCGAGGCACTCCAACCAGATCGTCCGACCGGGTCCGAGGGTCACCGACTGCCCCGACGCCGCCGACGAGTCGGTCGTCGCGGAGGGCGTGCCGGATGTCGTTCCCGACGACTCCGGGTCCGACGCCGTGCACGCCGTGATGCCGAGGATCACGCCGAGGCAGACGGCCATGGACAGGACGCGTGCACGCCGAGCTGAAGGGATCCCCATGGGCTCAGTATGCGGTGCGTGCGTTCGAAGTCGCAGTCGGCTCGTCAGCGCGGATCCGGGAGCGGAGCCGGCGGGCCGAACCAGCGCGTGAGCGCGTCTGCGAGCGATTCCTCCGTACTGCTCTCGACCCATGCGACGTGGCCGTCAGGTCGGACGAGTACGGCTGTCGGAGACTCGATCGCCCCGAGCACCGGCAGTTCCCATGTGCCGGAGAATCGCACGTCCACTGCGCGAACCCGATCGACCCACGAAGAGATGTCGATCCGGTTCGCGGCGGTGAAATTGAGCAGCACCGGCCTGGCTTCGTGGAGGAGCGCGTATACGCGTGTCGCGCCGGCCGGGGTGTCAAGGTCGAGGTCCGGCATCCGTCGTCCGAGAAGGGGGTGTCCTTCCCCTGGGTCGTAGGCGATGTCCAGGCCGTGTATCCGCGCGGCGAGCTGCGTCCGGGCGTGGGTCGTCGTCAGGAGATCGTCGATGGTCTCGCCCAGCGCAGCCGTGCGCGGGTCGGCGCGCTGCAGAACAGTCTGCGCCATCGAGAGACTGAGCGCCCGCGCGCCTGCGGGGTGCCGCTCGGCGTCATACGTGTCCAGCAGCGAGTGCGGTGAGATGCCCTTGACCACTTGGGCGAGCTTCCATCCGAGATTGACGGCATCCTGGATCCCCAACCCGATCCCCTGACCGCCCGCCGGATAGTGGATGTGCGCGGCATCCCCGGCGAGCAGGATGCGTCCGTTCCGGTACGTCGCTGCCTGGCGAGTGGCGTCGGTGAACCGCGAGATCCAGGTCGCGTTGTGAACGCCGAAGTCCGTTCCGTACACCGCGGTGAGCGCGTTGCTGAGATCGGCGAGGGTGGGCTCGGCGGCCAGGCTGAGTTGCCGTTCCGTCGTGACGACCCGGTACGTGCGCCCGTCCGGCATCGGATGGAGGCCGTGCACGCCCGTCTCGTCTTGGCGCATGCCGGGTGGCGGCTCCTGCGTGACCTCGACCTCCGCGATGAGGTTGCTGCGCGTCGCCTCCCAACCGGGGAACTCGATGCCTGCCGCCTTGCGGACCGCACTGCGGCCACCGTCCGCCCCGACGAGGTACTTCGCCCGCAACGTCGCCCCGTCACGGAACACGGCATCGACGCCGCTTTCGTCCTGCGACGAAGCCGGTCACCTCGCGGCCACGCTCGACCCGAACCCCGAGCTGCTCGATCCAGTCGGCGAGGATCGGTTCGATGCGGTTCTGCCACAGAGCCAGCCCGTATGGATGCCGTGTCGGAAAGTCGCTGATGTCCAGAACGGATGCGCCGAACCTCGCGGTCTGCACGATCTGCCCTTCGGCGAGGAACCGATCGGCGATGCCGCGCTGGTCGAGGATCTCGATGGTGCGCGAGTGGAATCCGCCCCCGCGCGACCCCACCAGGTCCGCTGTCGTGCGGCGCTCCACGACGGTCGCATCGATGCCCGCGAGAGCCAGTTCGCCGGCCAGCATCATCCCTGCCGGACCGCTGCCGACCACGATCACATCCGTCATGACCCTCGCCTTCCTCGCCCATCCCAGAGTGCACGATGGACACCCATATTGCGCGCTACCGGCGTTGCTGCAAGGCGTTCCGGGTGGTGATATCGGAGGTCCGTGGCCGCAAGCAGATCCGTCAGCGCGGCAGGTCGGAAGCGGTGATGAACGTTTCGGGGTCGAGCACCTCGCGGTTGAAGAACCACATCTTCGCGAAGTAGATGCCACCGGCGAGGATGAGGCCGACGACGATCAGCACGGACACGAGTGCGCCAGGCGGTGTCACGAGCACGAACACCGCGAGGACCACCCAGATCAATGCCGCTACCGCGATCGGCAGTTCGAAACGCCCGAGGCTGAATCCACCCTCCTTGCGTTCCAGGCGTTTGCGCACCACCAGGTACAGGACCACGGTCGCTCCGTAGATCAGCGCGGGAAGAATCGTCGAAGCGATGATCAGCTGCAGCAGCGCGGACCCCGGCAGGGCGACCATGAAGACCACTCCCACGATCAGGATCAGGATCGTCGCCGGGATCGGGGTCTTCGTTCGCGGGCTGACGCGTCGCAGAATCCTGTGTGCCGGGAAGCGCGCGTCGCGGGCCATGGCGAAGACCTGGCGTGAGCAGGCAGCCATCACCACCATCCCCGCGCCGAACATCGCGAGCACCATACCGGCCAGCAGGATTCGCTCGACCACCGGACCGAGCTGGTCCCCGATGATCGCCGCGACCGGTGACCCGCTGTTGGTGACGTCGGCGACATCCTTGATCCCGATCGGTGAGCGCGATCAGGAAGATCAGCCCCAGCACTGCTGCGGCCACCACGGATGTCACGATTGCGCGCGGGACGCTGCGGTACGGGTCTTTGGCCTCTTCGGCGAGGTTCGCGGCAGAGTCGAAGCCGACCAGCGTGGTCAGGCCGATGATCATTCCGGCCATGAGCCCGCCGCCGACGGCGAAGTAATCGACCGAATCGGCGGTCACGCCACGCGAGGTCAGGTTCTCGACGTTGCCCGTGCCCGAGAACACCATCACGACCGCCAAAGCGACCACCAGCACGATGACGATGGTCAGCTCGATTCCGACTGCGCCGGCTGTGATCAGCCCGAACAGACGGGTGGAGGCGATCACGAGCACGGCCTGGACGACCATGATCACGATCGTGATCACTCGCGCAGTGCCCTCGTCGTTCTCCATGCCCAGCAACGGCATCAGCGCCTGGCTCGCCAGGGCGTTGTCCATCGCGACCACGCCGACCGCGAGATACCAGAAGCTCAGCCAGCCGAACAGCCAGCCCACCTTCGGGTTGGCCAGCCGCGACGCCCACTGATAGGAGGAGCCGCTGAGCGCGATCCTCGCGGCGAACTGAGCGACCACCAGGGCGACCAGTGTCTGCCCGATCGCCGCAGGTATCCACAGCCAGATCCCCACCGGACCGGCAGCCAGGAGCACCTCGTCGTACGTCGCGAAGATCCCGACTGCCACCGAGATGAACGCGAACGAGATCGCGAACACCTGGAACGATCCGAGAGTTCTCTTCAGCTCCGGCTTGTAGCCGCCCGCCGCCACCGGTGGAGCCAGGTCTTCTGCTGTCATCGAGCTGTCCGATCTTCTGCGGATGATGCGGGACCACTCGATAGCGGAGCGAACGATTTCGACCCGTGAATCGGCCGGGCGAATGCAGAGTCCGCGTCCAATGAGGAGCGTTTAGGCCGATGCTAGCGGGCCCGCCTCAGGCGAGCGGGATGGTCGTGGATCGGCTGGGTCGTGGTGATCCACGGCGCGCAGGCAGAGCCGTCGCTGGTGACCTCGAGCGTGCGGTCGTCGAGGTCGTCGAGCCGGCGCAGAGCTGGACCCAGATCGAGAATCGTCCCGCTCACTCGAACCCCTGTGGTCGGCTCCATCAGCACCCATCCGCCGTTGACGGGGGAGAGTAGAGTTCGCCACGACGGCTCACGCGAGACCGGGACCGGAGACCGCCGTGGCGGAACGACGGCAAGACCAGAGTGCACCCCCACGCCGCAGGCTCAGCCGCAGCTGAGGCCAGCGGCATCCGTCGGCATTGCCGTTCTGGCGCTCACCGCCATAGCGACAGTGGTCAGCGGGTGTGCGCCCTCACCGCCGCAACCGGTTGCCTCGACGCCGGGGGCTGACGCATCCCTCGAATCGATCGTGATGCCGGTGCTCACCGCGCAGATGGAGCAGATGCAGGTTCCCGGCTTGGTCGCCATCGTGCAGACTCCGGACGGCGAGGCGTATCAGGCCGCGCTCGGGCTCGCCGACGTCGAGACCGAGGAGCCGATGGCGATCGAGGACCACTTCCGGATCGGCAGCATCACCAAGACCTTGACGGCCACGGTGATCCTGCAACTCGTCGACGAGGGGATGCTTGAGCTGGACGATCCGCTGGCGCCCTACTTTCCGAACGTCGACACGAACGGCGCCACCGTGCGACAAGCCCTGAACATGTCCAGCGGCATCCCCCCGTACACCACCGCTGCGTTCATGCAGGTTCAAGCTGCCGATACGGCCAAGGTCTGGACTCCGGACGAGGTGCTCGGCCTCGTCGCGGGCCTCCCGCCGACTTTTCCAGCCGGCGAGGGGAAGGAGTACTCGAACACGAACTACACGATGCTGGGTCTGATCGCCGAGCAGGTGGGCGGTGCCCCCCTGAGCGAGCTGCTGGAGGATCGCATCTTCACGCCCCTCGGGATGACCGAATGCTCGGCAGAAGCCGAGGACACCACGATCCCCGCCCCGCGGTCGCACGGCTACCAGTGGGGTGCGTACTGGGACGGTGAGGGAACCCCGCCGCCGATGGTGGATGTCACCGACTGGAACATGTCCTGGGGATTCGGCACCGGCGAGGCCATCTGCACTGCAGCGGACATGGCCATCTGGGCGAACGCGCTCCACTCGGGCGAGCTGCTCGACCCCGGCGACGCAGGAGGAGCGACTCGAGGGGCTGTCGGACGCCGACTCTCCTCTTCGTTACGGACTGGGTATCGCCGACCTCGGCGGCCTCATCGGACACAACGGCTCGGTCGCGGGCTTCCAGGCGCAGGAGGCGGTGAGGCAATCGGATGGCACCGTCATCGTTGTGCTCACCAACCTGTCGATCTCGCCAGACCTCCAGTCGCCGGCCACCGCGATCTCTGCCGCGATCTCCGAGGCCCTGCCGACGCAGTGACGATGTGCCGTTCGCAGCCGCGCCTCTCACAGCACGGTCATCGGCTGAGGACGGCCTCCTCGTCGAGTCGGCCGAGCTTGTCGGGGTTCGCCGTCGAATAGACATGCGTCACCCGCCCGCCCTCAACCGTGAGGCTCACGGCACCGACGAGCCGCCCGTCCAGTTCCATCCGGATGCCGGGCTGACCGTTGACCCACATCGCAGTCGCGACGAGTGTGCCTTCGACCTTCGCCATGCCGCCCACGAGGTAGCGCGCCAGCTTGTCGGCGCCGACGATCGGCCTGCGCGACGCGCCGCGGACCTTTCCGCCGCCGTCAGCGACCGAGACCACGTCGGGCGCGAGGACGTCCATGAGGCCTTGGAGATCTCCCGTGTTGAGGGCGGCCACGAGCCGTTCCACGACTTCCTCGTGCTCGGAGCGAACGACGCGAACCCTCGGACGCCGGGCCGACACGTGATCCTTCGCGCGGTGCGCGATCTGGCGAACCGCCGCCGGCGACTTGCCGACAGCATCCGCGATCTCGTCGTACGGCACGTCGAAGACCTCGCGCAGCACGAAGACCGCGCGCTCGGCCGGGCCGAGCGTCTCCAGCACGGTGAGCATCGCGATGGAGACGTTCTCGGCCAGCTCGACATCCTCCGCCACGTCGGGACTTGTCAGCAGGGGCTCCGGAAGCCACTCGCCGACGTACTCCTCGCGACGCCGAGTCACCGTGCGCAGGTGGTTGAGTGCCTGTCGCGTCACGACGCGCACGAGGTAGGCGCGCGGCTCACGGATCTCCGACTGATCGACGGTCGCCCACCGAAGCCAGGACTCCTGCAGCACGTCCTCGGCGTCGGCCGCCGAGCCCAGCATCTCGTAGGCGACCGTGAACAGCAGCCCTCGATGGAGGACGAACGGGTCATCGTCGGCGCGCACGACGCTGCTCATGCCGCGAGCCTACGCGGCGCCTGAGACGACCGACGGGACGGCGAGCGGTGGCATGCCGCACGCCGCCGCGAACTCCTCGGAACGGATGCCGAGCGCGATGTTCATCCGCGCCGACATGTTCATGAACGCCACCCGCGCGGCGAGTTCGACGAGCGCAGGCCGGCCCGAGTTCGGCCAGGAGCTCATCCGAGAGCTCGTCGGTCACGGCGGGCGGCGTCTGGCTGGCGGCAACCGCGTACTCCATGACCTTGCGCTCGAGCGGAGTGAACACGGACGACTCGCTGCCAGCGCGGCACCTCGCGGACCTTCGCCTCGTCCAATCCGCGGTTGTGCGCCATGAAGTAGTTGAAGTCGAGGCAGAAACTGCAGCCGATCGCAGCAGCCGATGCCATCCCCGCGTACGATGCGAGGTTCGCGTCGAGCTCGCGCCAGCCTTCGACTTTGCGACCGATGCCCATGGCGTCCTTCATGACCGCCTGGTTGTGCCACAGCACGCCGATCGACTCGGGCACGTGACCCACCATCTTGCGGGCCGCGAACTTCACGAGCGCTCCATATGCGCCGCTGACTTCGGTCGGGGGGATGCGATTCTCGCTGGTCATGTCTGCTCCAATGTCGTGATGGATCGAGTCCTTCGACATGGAGACACCGACCGGCGCGCGGGTGTGACATCTTCTTCCGCATTCAGCTCGATGTTCCGTCAGCGGGCGTTCGGCAGTTGATCAAGCCCTGATCGAACCGGCGACGCCTGCGCGCGCATCCGAGCGGCCCGCGCTGGGTGATCGCGTCGGTGATCGTCGCGATGCCTGGGTCCGCTGCCATGGACGTGCGATGCTGTACGTCGAGCCCAGGCTGTTGCGAAGGAGTGAACGTCACGTGCACATGACCGCCGCCGGTTCAGTGCTTCCGGATGAGCGGAAGCACGTGCTGCAGCGCCGCATCCGCTGGATCGTCGCGGCGACCATCGCCTACAACGTCGTCGAGGCGATCGTCGCGATCACCGCGGGCACGATCGCCTCGTCTGCCGCCTTGGTCGCATTCGGGTTGGACTCGACGATCGAGGTCCTTTCGGCTGCGGCGGTGGCGTGGCAGTTCACGCGAAGAGCACCCGGAACGCTGGGAGCGGGGAACCCTGAGGGTCATCGCGGTCGCGTTCTTCGCTCTCGCGGGGTATGTCACGGTGTCGTCGCTGTATGCGTTGATCGGGCGCGTGGAGGTGGAGCACAGCACGATGGGCATCGCCATCACCGCTCTGAGCGTCGTGGTCATGCCCTTCCTCTCCTTCGCGGAACGCCGTGCCGGAGTCGAGCTCGGGTCCGCGACCGCGGTGGCGGACTCGAAGCAGACCCTCATCTGCACGTACCTCTCCGCCGCCGTGCTGCTCGGCCTGATCCTCAACAGCGTGTTCGGGTGGTGGTGGGCGGACGCGATCGCCGGCCTCGTGATCGCCGGCTTCGCGATCCGTGAAGGCGTCGAGGCATGGCGCGGCGACGCCTGCGCGACATCCGTCGGCATGCTTCTCGAGGACGACGACCACGACCACGAGTAGAGACCTGGGTCCGGTCTTCGCCTCCTGTACCCAGGAACTGTTGGTAGCGTTCAGAGGCCGGCATCTCGCCGGCTTCAGGGAAGACACCTCAGTTTTGTCGCCTCCTCTGGGTTCTCAGAGGAGCGCACATGCCTGTCTCAGCTACGGCCGTCGTCTATTGCGAAGGCAAGTTCGGTCGGCAGGACGGCAAGACCGCCAACGGCCTCGTCCGCCACTCCGAGAAGTACGAGATCCTCAGCGTCATCGACAGCACGCGGGCGGGTCAGGATGCCGGTGCCGTGCTCGACGGGGTAGGCCAACGGCGTTCCGGTGCTGAGGAACCTGGCCGACGCGATCGCCCACGCCGGCTTCGTCCCGGACTCGTTGATCTTCGGCATGGCTCCCGCGGGTGGCCTGCTCACCCCCGCGCAGCGGACCGACCTTCTTGACGGCATCGCGCGCGGGATGAACCTCGTCAACGGACTGCACGAGTTCCTGGGCGACGATCCCGAGTTCGCGTCGGCCGCGCTGCTTGCCGGCGCCACCATCACCGACGTCCGACGCACCAAGGACAGAAAGGATCTCCGCTTGTTCACCGGCCGGATCTTCGATGTGACCTGCCCTCGCGTAGCGGTACTGGGTACGGACGGGGCGATCGGCAAGCGCACGACCACGACCCTCCTCGTCGAGGCGCTCAACGCCCGGGGAATCAAGGCCGTGATGGTCGGCACCGGACAGACCGCACTCATCCAGGGCGCCAGGTACGCGGTCGCCTTGGACGCGACGGTGCCGCAATTCTGCTCCGGCGAGGTCGAAGCGCAGGTCGTCGCCGCATTCGAGAACGAGGATCCCGACATCATCGTCATCGAGGGCCAAGGGGCACTCAGCCACCCCGCCTACCTGACCTCGGCGTACATCCTTCGCGGCAGCCGCCCGGACGGCGTCATCGTGCAGCATGCCCCCCAGCGCGGGATGCTCGACGACTTCCCGGCCTTGCCGATGCCGACCGCCGCGAGCGAGATCGCCCTGATCGAGTCCTTCGCCGCGACGCGGGTGATCGGCGTGACGATCAACCACGAGAACATGACCGACGAACAGGTCACCGCTGCCATCGACGAATACGAGCTCGAGTTCGGCGTCCCTGCCACGGATCCGCTCACCCGGCCGATCGACCGCCTCACGGACATGGTCCTGCAGGCTTATCCCGCCCTCCGAGAGCGAGCCGGATCGAGCGCCCTGAGGTAAGCGGGGCTGCCGCACGACGGCGAAAGATCGGCTGTGAGCGGCCGCGACGACTGACCTGTCCCCGACGAGCATGCGGGAATACCCTGGTCCCGACGGGACAGGGAGGTCTCCCATGGAGCCGATCGACTCGACATCGCCGGAGCTCTTGAACGGTGAAGAACTGTGGCTGGCCTACGACCGGAACACCGGTGCGTCAACCACCGGCCATCTGGCGCCGGACGGGACGGCCCATTCGCTCGCGCAGTTCCAGCTCGATCCCACCTGGGAGTTCATCCTGCCGACCACGGGCGGGATCGCCCTGTTCTTTCGCCTGTCCCAGGATCAGGTGAGCACCGGTCTGTTCGGCGCGGACGGAGGTTTCACCGACCTCGTGACCAGCCCGCTCGGCGGATTCTTCCATCGGGTCACCGTGCTCCCGGCCGGGCTCGTGATGTGGAACCGCACCGTTTCCGATCAAGGGCAGTACCGAAGCGTGTCGGTGATCGGTCGTGTGCGCCCCGACGGTCGTCACGAGATCATCAGCGAGCAGTTCCTCCTCGATTTCTGGACCCACATCGTCCACGTCGGCGACGGACGCATCCTCTTCTACAACAGCAACTCCCGCTTGGCTGCGACCGGATTGGTGACCGGTGACGGCGGATTCCGCGACCTGGGCCAGAGCTTCGAGTTCGACGTGTGGACCACGATTCTCTCGACTGGTGACGGCAAGGTGTTCTTCTACAATGCGCCGACCGGAGATTCCGCGACGGGGCGGGTGGATGAGGACGGCGGGTACTTCGACCTTCATTCACAGTTCCTCGGCCCGATGAGTTTCGTGACGACGTCTGCAGGTCGCTTCGTGATCATCCGATCCGCAGACACCCTCGCCGCTCGTCTGGACAACGCGGGCGTGTTCAGCGACACCGTCATCGTGCGTGGCCTGCCCACGCAGCGCCGGATCGTGTTCGTTCGTTGAGACAGAAGGTCGCCGCAGAGATCAGCTCAGGCGCCGTGCGAACCAGTCCACCGCGAGAGCGTCATACGCACGCGCCGCGTCTGTCTGCGGGGCCGGCGCGATGCCCGGTTCGTCGGCGAGCGCATGTCCGACGCCCACGACGCGTTGCAGATCCGCGCCAGCCGCGGCGGCGAAAGCATCGGTTGACGCGATGAACCACGGTTCGTCCGCACGGCCGGAGATGACACGGATCGCGGCTCCCGCAGCGGCGACCTCGTGCGCCCTTCCCACGTAGTCGATCCGCGCAGCGGCGGTCGCGCCGCGCGCCGTCCACGAGTACCCGCCGAATGCCGGTGATACAGCGTCGATCATCGTTCGCAGGTCCAGGAGTGGGTTCGCCAGCACGGCAGCTTGTGCGGTGATCGCTCGCGTGGCGAGCAGCTCGGCGACGATCGCGCCACCCATCGAACCGCCCATCAGCCCGACCGCGACCCCGTCGGCGATTCCTGCCGTGTCGCGCACTTCGGCGATCGTGGCCGGCGCCTCGGCGACGGCTTGCGCGTGGATGGGTCCGTGCACCAATCCCGGCGCGTCCTCGGCGAGCATGCCGAACAGTGCGTCGGGTCCGCCCGCCGGCATCCGCGTGCCGCTCATCGGAAGCCCCAGGTAGAGCTTCCATGCGTCGAGGCCGTCAAGCGGAAGAGCAGCTGCGAATGCCCCTTCAGTGCGCGGAGGGTCAAGGAGGTGCCATCCCACGACGAGGGGTGCCTGGGCATTCCTGCCCCTGGGAGCCCGGAGGACGTAGGGCACGCCGTTGGCTGTCGTGCCGGTGGACGGGGTGTCAGTGATTTCGTTCATGTTGTACACCGTACAATTGACCTGTGACATCGACGCGAAAGGTCGGTCAACGGGCCGGCATCGATGGGCAGGACGTCGTGTCCGCGGCCCGTGCGCAACTAGACGAACGTGGAGTGAGTGGTCTGTCGATGCGCGCCGTGGCGCAGCGACTCGGTGTCGCCCCGAACGCCCTCTACAGTCATGTCGCCGACAAGGCAGCCTTGATCGACGTCCTGCTCGACGACCTCATCGGCGAGATCCCGACGCCCGCCCCGCAACTGGCTCCCCGCGACGGCATCGAGAAGGTCATGCATGACAGCTTCGACTCTCTCGTCCGGCATCCTGATCTGGTTGCGCTGTCGCTGGCTCGTCAGGGGTCCGGTGGCACCAACGCCTGGAAGCTGGGCGATGCGGTGCTGGAGCGCTTGCGCGCCCTCGGCGTCTCGGACGCTGCTGCCCGTGAGGGTCTCCGCGTCATGCTCGTGCACATGATGGGGTGCGCGGCGTTCGCGACACAGTACGATCGCTCCCTCGCACATAGTCCGCCGCACCGCGTTGAGGATGTGCGCCGCGACTTCGCCCGCGGGTTGACCTGGCTGCTCGACGGAGTGCTGACCATCCAGCACGATGAGCAGACGAGAGGGAAGCCTTGATCCCATGGGCTGCTGAGAGTGTCGGCGCCCAAGTGACGCTGACTCGAAGGCCATCGATACGATCGAACCGTGTCAGATCGACACAGCCGCGCTTGCACGTGCTGCACGGCCTGTCCGGACAGAGGGATGCGATGCCGCGGACCGTCGATGCTGACACCTGCTGGACCAGGGGCCCGCGAGCGTCGGCGAGAGCCCGCAGGCGGCGTGATGCCAACGGCGCGCCGCGGCAGGGGGTCATTCTCATGGCGTCCGCTTGCCTTCTCCTCACCGCGTGCTCCGCCAGCGGCGGAACGCCGGCAACCGGCGGCTCGTCGCCGTCGGGTTCGACGGATGCGGGGGCGGATCGGGCGGGTGTCGTCGACGTCGGCGACGGGCGGGAGATCTACCTGGAGTGCCACGGCACCGGTTCACCCACGGTCGTGCTCGTGTCGGGGCTCGGCGACAGTGCTGAGGTATGGAGCACGTCCCTCGAGCAGACGGATCCCGAGCCGCCGACCGTCTACGGCGATGTCGCGAGCTTCACCCGGGTTTGCGCGTACGACCGCCCGGGCACCAGCGACAGCCGCTCGACCGACGTGGCACAGCCGACCAGCGCGCAGACCTCGGCAGACGACCTCGAGAAGCTGCTCACGGCAGCGGGTGAGACCGCACCCTTCGTCCTCGTGGGACATTCCTACGGCGGCCCGATCATCCGGCTCTTCGCGAGCGATCATCCGGACCAGGTCAGCGGACTGGTGCTCGTCGACGCTCTGTCAGAGGACTTGGAAGCGGGCCTGACACCTGAGCAGAAGACCGTGTTCGAGGAGCTCAACGCTCCTCCGGCTCGGCCAGGCGCTGAATTCTTCGACCTGACCACCGTCGTCACCGAACTGCGCCAGTCCTCCCCTGCTCCAGACGTCCCCGTCACGGTCTTGACCGCCGACACCCCGCAGTTGACCCCGGAGGTCATTGCGTCCGGTCAGTTTCCTGCGGGCGTCGACCAGGAGTTCGCCGACGCATTGTGGGCAGCGCAGATGGCCGCGCAGGATCAGCTGCCCGCGAAATTCGCGCACGCCGTGCATGTGACCGACACCCGGAGCGACCATTACATCCAACTGGGCAACCCGCAGCTGGTCATCGATTCCATCCGTGAAGTCGTAGACGCCGCGCGCGAAAGTCAATAGCGACAGCGGTCTCGAACTGCCGCGCTCCGTGCCCTAGGAGCCGGCATCGTCGAGTGCAACCCGCAGATACTTCGGAGCCTGAATGCGCCACGCCTCCGTCACCAGTTCGGCGAGATGGTCTTCGTCGATGCCGGCCATGCGGAACGCGACCTTCGGCTCGCCCCATGTCGTCGTGGTGCGCAGGAACACGTCGGGGGCCATTTCGACGAGGGCGAGCGTGTCCAGGCGGTCGGCGACCTTCACCCCGACGACGAGTTCGGCGGCGAGTATCGCGCGAACATCCGCGGGGATGCTGGGCCAAGGGTGGCACTCCCACGCGTAGAGCTTGCCGCGCACGAACCAAGCCGCGCCGCCCATCGTCGCGCGCTCCTCGCTGCCGGGCAGCCCTGATACGGTGCGGCGGATGTCGTCGAGGGTGGGCACGGCGCAATCGTATTCGGCACCATCGACAGCATTCACGGTGCCGCTCGCGCCGGGCTGGTCACAGCTCGAGCGAGTAGTAGAACGCGCGCTCGCCGGTGTCCGGGTCTGCGCCGCTGAAGCCGTGGCGTTCATAGAAGCGCTGCGCGTCGACATCGCCCGCGTCGACGTTGATCTCGATCGCTGAGACCTTCATCTCGACCGCGTCCGCGATCAGCAGGTGGATCATCGCCGCCCCCATGCCCTGCCCTCGTCGATCCGGCGCGACGTAGAGTTCGTCCAGGAGAGCCACCGGTCCGTCGTACCAGACGTTGGTCCGCAGCGTCACGAGAGCAACGCCCGCGGGCTGCTCGCCCGCCAGGTACGCGATGGTGCTCGGTTCGGCCAGCAGCGACTGCAGGCGCCTGGTGAGAGCGGCGGTGCCCGGAGTCGGCGTGTCGAACTCGGTGTTGAAGTCGTGCAGCAGGTGCGCAACCACCTCGGCGTCGTCCGGTCCGGCGCGGCGAGCGCCGGCCTCTTCAGAAGGATCCGACATGCCCGCGATGCTATCTGCCCTAGCCCGGATGCCGGAGACCTCCACGCGCCGGCGGTCGGCGCACAAATGACTGTCAGGCCGCCGAGACCGCCGCGTTCAGCCTCCGGAGCCGATCAGCTGAAGCGTCCGCCTCACTCCAACCATTCCGTGATGAAGCGGTCGCTGGCGTGGATGTGCGTGGCGACGTAGGTGCCGCCGTCGAGCACTTCGAAACGGTGCGAGATCAGCTGCGGCACCACGAGAACCTGCCCGCCGACCGCGATGAGCTGCTCGTCGCCGACCGTGAAGCGAGCGCTCCCCGAATGGATCAGGAACGTCTCCGTATACGGATGCCGGTGCAGTCTCGGTCCCGATCCGGGCCGTGACGTGTACTCGCGGATGATGCTCACCTGGGACCCATGCAGGTAGCCCTCGAAGTTCTGGTCATCGGCCACATCGATCGCTGCGATCGTCATCGATATCACGCCCTTCTTTCGCGCTGCCCATCTCTGGCACGGCTGCAGAATTCTTCGATGGTACGAGGTCGAGTCGGCATGCAGCCCATCACAGTCTGCGCGCATCGCGGGCTCGGATGGGAGAAGAATCGGATCGGATGCACCTGCCGGCGGTTTGTCCGCGTCCGCCACCGAAGGAGGGAGAAATCATGAAGGTGACCGTGAACCCCACGACCTGCATCGCCTCAGCCAACTGCAGCCGGATCGCGCCGAAGGTGTTCGCGAACCGCGACGAGGATGACGGATTCGTCAGCGTCATCGACGAGAATCCGCCGGAATCCGAGTGGGCGGCCGCACGCGAAGCCGAAGCCCTATGCCCGTCGGCGACGATCCATCTCCGCGAGGACGACACGTCCAGAGGCCGCGGATAGGAAGGCGGACACCCATGACCGCAGTCATGCCCGTGGTCGGGATCCTCGGCGCCGGCAGACTCGGCATGGTCCTCGCGCGGCTCGCTGCCGAGGCCGGGTACGAGGTCCTCATCGCGGGATCCGGTGACCCGAAGCGGATCGCGCTGCCGATCGACATCCGTTTGAACGGGACGACGGCCACCACGGCGGTGGATGCCGCTGAGCGGGCCGACATCGTCATCCTCGCCCTCCCGCTCGGCAAGTACCGCACGATTCCCGTTGACGCTCTCGCCGGCAAACTCGTGATCGACGCGATGAACTACTGGTGGGAAGTTGACGGAGTCCCCGATGACTTCACCGATCCGCTCACTTCGAGCAGCGAACTCGTGAGGGACCACCTGCCGGCGTCGCGGGTCGTCAAGGCCTTCAACCACATGGGCTACGCCGACCTCGAAGACGAGGCGCGGCCGGCTGGGCAGCCCGGTCGCAAGGCCATCGGCGTCGCCGGAGAGCGCACCGACGACCTCGAGGTCGTCGCCGGCCTCGTCGACGACCTCGGCTTCGACCCCGTCATCGCGGGGACGCTCGCCGACGGCGTGAGGTTGGAACCCGGCACCGAACCCTTCGGAGCCGACGTCGACGCTGAAGAACTCCGAGACATGATCGACCGCTTCCCGGATTCGCAACGCGGTCGTCGGAGGGCAGCCGCGCTGGCGGCCCGCAATTCAGCAGCATCCGACGACTAGGCGCGCGCCCACGAATTCCGCACGACACGGTACCGAACCGGACATCGACGCGACCGACCCGAAGGCGTGACGAAAGCCTGTGGACGCAGATGTCGGACGGGTCTAGCATCGGGCTCTCGGCCGGATCGGTTCGGCTGGTGGGGACGCTGCAGGGGAATCGGATGCACGAAGACGAGGTCGGCGAGTGAGCGACGACAGCACGCTGGGACTCGCCCTCAGTGGCGGCGGCGCGTACGGCGCAGCGCACGTGGGAGTCCTGCAGGAACTCCGGGAGCGCGGCATCCGACCGGGCATCGTCGCCGGTACGAGCTCCGGAGCCCTGGTGGCGGCTGCCTACGCGGCCGACGTTCCGCAGGAGGAGATCGAACGAGCGGCACGCGCGTTCCGATGGAGTTCGATCGCCCGGATGTCACTGACTCCGCGACTGGGATTGCTGGATTCCGGAGCCCTGACGGACGCCATACACCGCACGCTCGGCGAAGACCCGCTCATCGAGGAGCTCCCCCGGCGCTTCGCGGCCGTGGCCACCGACCTGCGAACCCGTCAGGCGGTGGTGATCGACGAGGGTCCGCTCAACATCGCCCTCCGGGCGACGATCGCCGTTCCCGGACTTCTGCCACCCGTCCGTCGCGGCAGTCAGGTGCTGATGGATGGAGGCATGGTCGACAATGTGCCGATCAGCGCAACCCGCCATTTGGGCGCATCGAGGGTCATTGTGGTGCGCCTGCATGCGAAGTGGGAGAGCGTCCGCATGATGCGCGTCGCCTCCAGCGCCGCAGAGCTTGAAGAAGACCGCTCGATCATCCTCATCCAGCCGGAGATGGAGGGGCTGGCACAGTGGTCCATGGGCGACGTACCGCACCTCATCGCGGAGGGACGCCGCGCGGCACGCGAAGCGTTGGACGCGGCGGCGAGGCTCCCCCGCGCGTAGCTCGGCCGTCCGTCCGCCCATGCGGCGACTTATGACGTCGGCGCACGCTCGATTAGGGTGCGTCACATGCACACAGACGTCACCCTTTACTTCGGCACGACTCCGAGCCACACGAAGTATCACTTCACGGATGCCCACGTGTGGGCAGGTGTCCGCTCGCAGATCCTCGCGGCGATGAATGCCGGCAAGGGGACGATCGAGATCGACCGCAAGGGAGACAAGGTCGTCTACATCTACAGCCCGCACCTGCCGGTGAGTTGGGTCGAAAAGGCCGACTGAAACCCCGCACAGTCGGTGGGACGGAAGCCCATGCCCGCACCGGCATGCACGAGCCCACGCCACGGTGGCAGAGCCGGAGAACCAAGACCTTGGCGCTCACCGGTCACGCCCTGACAATGAAGCCATGACGATCGTTGAACTGATCGGGCTCCGGTTCGATGGCTACGGCCGCGCGGGAAACCAGACCGCTGCTGCTGCGGCACTCCGGCGCGCGGGAATCGCCCGCCCTCTGGGTGGCGGGGTCACCGATATCGGCGACATCGAGACGGCGGAGCAGTCAGGAGAACGCGGACCGAATGGCCTTGTCAACGAGTCCGCCATCGTGCACGTGAAGCGCGAACTCTCCCGTGGCGTGGCAAGCAGCATCTCCGACGGTCGCTTCCCGCTGGTGATCGGCGGGGACTGCTCGGCCCTTCTCGGGTCGATTGTCGGCGCACGCGACGCCCTGGGCGCGTGCGGGCTTCTGCACATCGACGGCCATGAGGACACGACTCCGATCGATGCGTCGGAGGACGGTGAAGCAGCGAACTCTGAGATAGGGATGCTGCTCGGCCTGGTCGGCCGTGGGATTGAGCGGTTCGATCAGTGAGGATCTGCCCGCCCTCGAACGCGACGCACTCGCACTTCTCGGACAGCGTGACGACTCGTGGCGACGCGATCTGAATCTCGGCTCGTTGGAGACGTTGGGGGTGTGGAAACGAGGGTGGGAGGCGACGGCGGCTGATCCCGCGGAGGCGGCCCGCGCGGCGGTCGCTCATGTGCGGCGTTCCACTGGCGGATGGTGGCTCCACATCGATGTCGACGTGATGGATCCGGACGAATTCCCGGCTCAAGGCTTGCCCGACTTCCCCGATGAACCCGGCGGGCTCACGAAGGCTCAGCTCGTCACCCTGGTTGAGGCTGCCGCAGCCGAGGGCGGATGCGTCGGTGCCAGCATCGCGATCTACGACCCGGACCAGGACGCTGACGGCTCAGGGGCGGAATTCCTCGTGGAGCTCGCGCACCGATTGCTTGAAACTGTCCGATCCTGAATGGACGCTCACGGGGTGCGGAGCCTCGCGGAAGTGTCTCGCCCGCCGCCGCCAGGAGAGCGGTCTCGTCCAGCATCGGGACGGAAATCCTCTGCGGCGGATCATGCTCTCCGTTTCGGCTTCGGCGTGGATGACGCTGCCGGCGATGCGTTCCACGGAACGAGGCGAGGAATCCAGCGGCCGACGTTGGCGCGATAGGCGGCGTATTCCGCCCCGAAAGTGCGGGCAAGCGTCGGCTCCTCGTAGAGCATGACGAAGGCGGTGAACGAGGCCCAGATGATCGCTGCATAGATCAGGATGGCGAGGCTCGCGAACCACATCGCCTGCGCGAGGATGATCGCCAGCACGGCGACGTACATCGGGTTGCGGACGTGGCGGTAGAGACCGGTGACGACGAGATGCTCGGTCGGGGCGATCGGCGCAGGCGTGCCGATGCCTTGCCATGCGAAGCGAGCGAAGCATTCAATCAGGGCGATCGTTCCTGCGAGGCCGAGTGCAAGCCCGGCCCATTTCACCACCGGCGGATCGAGCTGCCACGACTCCGCCTGTGTCTGCGCCAGGAGGAACGGAACGAGGTACGCCACCACGCCCGGCGCGAGGATGAAGAAGATCACCGATCCGATTGCGGCAGCGGTCCTGCCCATGCGCCAAGTATTCGCTTCCGAAGTCACCGCTGTCCAGCGGCCGACCTCAAAGGCACGTGACCAGCGGCCGGTAGCGTGGCCCGCGTGAGACACGGAATTGTCATCCTGCCGCAAGAGAATTGGTCCGGCCGCCGCTCGCCGGTGGCGCAAGGCCGAGGAGTACGGGTTCGATCACGCGTGGTCGTACGACCACCTGTCGTGGCGAAGTCTCGCCGATCAGCCGTGGCACGCGACGATCCCCACACTCACGGCTGCGGCGACCGTAACGGACCGTATCGGTCTCGGACTCTTCGTCGCGAGCCCGAACTTTCGTCATCCGGTTCCGTTCGCGAAGGAGCTCGCGACGCTCGACGACATCGCTGGCGGGCGCGTTCTGGTCGGTGTCGGGTCGGGCGGAACCGGCTTCGACGCCTACGTTCTCGGTCAGCAGGAGCTCACACCGCGGGAGCGACATGCGCGATTCGTCGAGTTCGTCGATGCCCTGGATGTCCTCTTGAGATTCGAAGAGCCGGGGTCTGGTGGAATCTCGTTCTCCGGCGATTGGTACGTCGGGCAGAACGCGCGGATGGTCGGCACGCCGTCACGCCGCCCCCGCATGCCGCTTCTCATCGCGGGCAACGGGCCGAAGACCATCCGATACGCCGCCGTGCATGGGGAGGGATGGGTGACGACCGGCGGGAGTGAAGAGGATCGGGAGCAGTGGTGGTCGGGAATCGCCACGCTCTCGCGGCGATTCGACGACGAGTACCAGGCATCCGGGCGTCAGGACGACATGGCCCGCATCGTTTCGATCGACATCGAATCCGGACTACTCCCTTGCGAGCGTCGCAGCCTACGAAGACGCCGTGGGCCGCGCAGCGTCGCTCGGCTTCACCGATGTGGTCGCCCACTGGCCCCGCGAAGAGGGGATCTACGCCGGAAAGGAGTCCGTCCTCGACGAGATAGCCGGCATGCTCTCCGACTCGCGATAGGCAGACCGTCAGCGCGCGCGCTCGGCGCCCGTTACGGGATCGCTAACCGGGTGTTCCGTCGCGGTCGAGTCTTCGGGCGAGGCTCTGTGCTTGCCCTGCGTGTATGTCGCTTACCCATTCCCAGCCTGGTTTGGCCGATGGCCCGATGCGCGGGTCGTCGGGAGCTTGGCCGTCACGCAGGGCGTGCACGTACGCGCGGTCCTGCTTGATCCGTTCGCGTACCTCCCCGGCGGTGCCGACGGACCCGTGGCCGGGGATGACGACACCGACGTCGTCCGCGACCTCTTCGAGCAGCCGCAGCCCAGAGAGGTAGTCCTCGATCGGGTCATTGGCGCTGTCGAAGTCGTCGAGCATCGGGATGAAGACATCGGAGAGCATGTCGCCCGCGACGAGAACCCCACTTTCCTCGATCAACAGTGCCGCATGGCCCGGGGCGTGCGCCGGATGCTCGATGATCCGGACTTGAGGTCCATCCCAAGGAATCTGCGCGGCCTCGGCGGGCAGATCGGTGATGAGGCCGAACAGGTCCAGCGGGGTCTCCTCGGCGATTTCCGGCGGTAACCCCTCGGTGACGTGGGCCTTCCAGTCCGCGTTCGACCGCAGCTCTCGCATGAGAGCTGCGCAGCGGGCTGTGCCGTAGCGGGGTGCTCCGCCGAGGTCGGGGTGCCAGAGCACGTGGTCCCAATCAGGATGCGTCGCGAAGCCTGCCACGACGGGCTGGCCTAACGCGCGGATGTCGTTCGCCAGGCATGCCATTTCGTCGCCTGTTATTCCGGCGTCCACGACGAGCACGCCGGCACGTCCCTGCACGACGACGGAGTTGTTCTGGAGCAACTCGCTCTGGTGGACCAGCACACCTTCGGCGACCTGCTTCAGCATGGGGATTGCCGTTCGCTCGGCAACTTGTGGAGTCGTGTCCTCCATCAGTCACTCCTCCACCGTGTCATGATGCTCGTCGATTTTCCGCGTCAACGTTCCCACAGGGTGGTCTGGTGCATAAGATCCAATTCCATGGCCGTTCCCAGTACCAACGGCGTTCGTGATCTCCTCGTCCCCCTCGACCGGCAGTCGAGAACGTCCGCGCACGTGCAGCTCGAAAGCACGATTCGAGACGCGATCCGCGCCGGAAGGTTGACGGGCGGCTCGGCGGTTCCCGCTACTCGACGACTCGCCGATGATCTCGGTCTCTCCCGGGGTGTCGTCGTCGAGGCATACCAGCAGCTGATCGCGGAGGGATATCTCGTCAGTCGGCCGGGCGGCTATACCCGCGTCGCCGAGGGAGTGGCCGGTGACGTGCCGTTCGCGTTCGACGAGGCGCCGGGGCTTCCTCGCACGGATGTCGTCGACTTCCGCTACGGCCGCCCAGATGTGTCGCAGTTTCCCCGTGCCGCTTGGCTGCGGTCGCTGCGCAAGATCCTCACGCAGACCCCTCACGAGCGACTGAACTACCTGGACGGACGCGGAGCGCTGGAGCTGAGAGTCGCGCTTGCCGACTACCTCAACCGGGTGCGCGGCACGTGGGCGAGTCCACAGAACGTGATCGCGTGCAACGGTTTCGCCCAGGCCGTCTCACTGATGATGCCTGTGCTGCGCCAGCAAGGCGTGCGCCGGCTGGCCGTCGAAAACCCCTCTGACAGTGACGGCGTGCGGGTCGCGAGGGCTGCCGGGCTCGAGGTCGTGGGTATCCGCGTCGGAGACGGCGGCATCGAGGTGACGGCACTCGAGTCCTCGGGCGCCGACGCGGTGCTGGTCACCTCCGCACACCAGTTCCCTACCGGGTGTGTGCTCTCCCCGGAGGGGCGGTCGGCGCTGGTCGCTTGGGCCAAACGGGGAGACCGCGTGATCATCGAGGACGACTACGACGCGGAATTCCGCTACGACCAGACCCCCGTCGGAGCGCTGCACGGACTTGCCCCTGACCACGTCATCTACGCCGGCACCACGAGCAAGACCCTGGCACCTGGCATTCGACTCGGCTGGATGATCGCGCCGTCCCGGTTCGTCGACGCCCTCGCCTCGCAGAAGGTCGAGACCGATCGGGGTTCACCGGTCATCGAGCAGCTCGCCTTCGCCGAGTTCCTGAGAGACGGCGAGTTCGACCGTCACCTGCGCAGGATGCGGCCCATCTATCGGCGGCGGCGCGACCGGCTCTTGACGGGCATGTCGACACTCTTGCCGGAGCTGCAGGCGGTGGGCATCGCCGCGGGACTCCACGCCTTCAGCTGGCTGCCGGAAGAGCTGCCCGAGCCGTTGGTCATCGACACGGCACGACATCACGGCGTGGTCATCGACGGTGTCGCGAACTACCGAGTCGACGGCGCATTGCGGGGTGGGCTGATCTTCGGGTACGGAAAGCTCGTCCGACGCCGAGATCGACCGTGGCGTCCTGTTGCTTCGTCGAACCATCGATGAGGTCCGAGCGGCGACCGACGCGACACCGTAACAGCACCACGCCGATCAGCCTCCCAGAATTGGTCCATGATCCGCGTGCGGATCTGGACCTTCAGATGGGATCAGTTCGGGGTCATGGTGAATGCATGACCCGCCAATTGTTCGCCCTCTCCGTGGCCGCGCGACTGCCGCACGGCATGTTCAGCATCGCCGTGCTCGTCCACGTCTCTGATGTCACAGGCTCGTTCGCCACCGCCGGAGTATGCACGGCCGTCCTGGCCGTGAGCCAAGCCATCGGCGGTCCGCTGGCCGGTCGTCTCGTCGACCGGCACGGACAGACCGTGATCCTCCTGGTCAGCACCGCCGGGTGCAGTCTCGGACTGGTTGTCCTCGCCACCATCGACGGCGGCTCCGGGCCCGCATGGTTCCTCGCCGGCGCCGCCCTGATCGGCCTCTGCGCGCCCCCGGTCGGCCCGTGCCTACGGGCCCTGGTCCCCGACCTCGTTCCGACGGCCGCGGCTCAACGCCGCGTGTACGCCATGGACGCGGCAGCCACCGAAATCACGTGGGTAGCCGGACCGGTGCTGACATTCGCGTTGGCCGGCTGGACCGGCACCAGCAGCGCACTGATCGGTGCTGCTGCCATCCTGGCAGCAGCCGTCGCCGGATTCACCGCCTGTCGGGCACCGCGACGCTGGCGGCCGGTGCCGGCGGACACCGCCCGGGCAGGCGCCCTCGGCTCGCGTAGTCTGCGCGTGCTCATCGCAGCACTCATCGGAGTCGGTGTGCTGTTCGGTGCCACCGAAGTCGCCGTCGCCGCCCTCACCACAACGCTGGGCGCACCGCACGCCGCCGGACCGCTGCTCGGGCTTTGGGGACTCGGCTCCCTCGCCGGCGGCGTCGTCCTGGCCCGCTCAGGGCGCGGGGTGACCACCGGCCGCGGCCTCGCTGTCTTGCTGGCCATCCTCGCAGCCAGCCACGCCGCCCTCGCCGCCGCCCCCAGCCACTGGCTGATCCTGGGCGTGCTGATCGCCGCCGCGGGGTCGATGATCGCCCCGATCCTGGCAACCGCCTACGGCATGATCGACCGGATCGTGCCCACCCACTCGCACACCGAAGCATTCGCGTGGCTCGCAACGGCCACCGCGGTAGGCACCGCGATCGGTGCCGCGCTCGCGGGCGCCCTCGTCGACACCAGCGGCCCAGCCGCGGGATTCCTACTCGCAGGACTCGCGGCCGGCGTCGCGGCGGGCGTCGCCGGCACAGCGCTCCGGATCACCCAGGCGGCGGGCACTCCCGCCCTCGCGAACTCGTGATCCCGTAGGCGCGGCGTTCGGCGGGCATGTCAGGGTGCGGGTACCTGCAGCACCTGACGCAGCTCGGGCCCGTCCGGATCCAGCCGGTAGTGCACGACGACGTTTGCTGGTCCGGACAGTGTGAGCCTCGACACGAGCATGAATTCGCAGGCCTGCCCCGCCTCGAGAACGCTCGGCTCCGGAAGGTCGACCGTGAGTCGCTGCTTGTCGAGCGCTGTCAGGCCGTCGATTCGCAAGTCACGCGCGGCTTCAGGCCCATCGTTCATCAGCAGCCAACTCTCGCCACCCCCGTGACGAACGAGGAAGTTGACGCCACCGGTTCCGCGGCTCGTCGGCAGCAACCCGACCCGGGGACCACCGACATCGCTCATCGCAGCGGCGAGACTTGCGCGTTCCTGATTGTCCCGCGATCGCTTGTTGTTGGCGTAGGTGAGATAGCCGAACAATGCCGCCACAAGCACCGCCATTGCAGCCGAGATTGAACCGACCCATTGAGCCCAGAGCGATGCGGCTTCGTATGCAGTCACGCTCGCGAGCGTACCGGGACCCGCTGCGCTCGCTGCTGGTCAGCACGTCCTAGACTGCGCCAGCCGCGAGTTGCCAGCGCGACGGCGCTAATCGTCGGTCTCGCCCGGCTGAGTCGACTTCCTCCGCTCGAGCCGCCAATGGATCTCGTGCGTGTTCGGGTGACGCCACTCCCGCATCCGGTACTCGAACCCCGGGAGCAGCACCAACGGGATCGGGTCAGGCGAGGCGGGGGCGACCACCCCCACCACGATCTTCGCATCGGCGGGGATGAATGGAGATTGCGCTGGGATCGGTGCGGTGACGACCTCGACAGGGTCTCCATATGGGCGTGGCATGGAAGGAAGGTATCAGACGCTCGATAAAGCGATCCGATAGCACTCACATGGAGCTCCCATACACGACGGATAGAATCGCGTCTCGCGAACAGCAATGAGCAACCCGTCTCACTCAAGCCAATACCCGTCAGGAAGGCAGACAGCAGGCATGCGCAAGACGCACCCGACGATGCCGACGATGCTGCCGTCTCGCAGGACGATCGTGGCGGTGCGTTCGTGACGACGACACCCACCGACAGGTTCCCAGATCCCTCGAACGCCACTCCTGAGCCGGCTGCCGCGCAGACACCCTCGCGACTCGGGAGCGATGCCGCTCCCAGGCGGGCGGACTGGCCGTTCCGCATGCGTGAGGAGATCTTCGCGCAACTGCGCGAGCCTCTTGTCGCGCGAGGGCCGACGGTGTTCGTGATGCGGGGCGCTGCCGGCGCCGGCAAGAGCCGGATCGCGCGCGAGTGCGCGGCGTGGCATCAACGTCGCGGTCGACGGGTGACGTGGGTCGGTGCGAACGGCTCGTTGCAGACCATCCCATGGGGAGCGTTCGTCGAACTCGATGTCCCGATGGGAGAGCCGATCGACATCCTGCGCGAGCTCAGCGAGCGAATCGGCCGTGGGCCTAGCGAGCCGCTGATGCCCCTGCTCATCTGCGACGACGCCCAGCACCTGGACGAGCGATCTGCCGCGGTCGTTGCGGAGGTTGCGCGGAAGGGAAGGGCCTCGATCGTGCTCACAGTTCGTGACGGGATGAGAGTGCCGGAGGCGATCCGCGTGCTCATCGAAGCTGAAAAAACCATGGTCGTCCGCGTGGTGGAACTCGATCGGGCGGGCGTCGCGGAAGTGCTCGCCGCCGTGCTCGGGCAGCGAGTTCGTCCGAGCACGGTCGATCAGATGCACGCGCTCACCCGCGGAAACTTCCTGTATCTCCGCGAGTTGTTGCGGGGAGAGATCGATGCCTCCCGTTTCGCGCGACGGGGTGACGAATGGACGTGGCAACGAGACGCGACTTTGCCGCAAGGGCTGACAGATGTGGTCGCAAGCCTGCTCGACTCGCTCGACCCCGGCCTCACGGACCTCGTCGACCTGCTCGCAGTCGCGTCACCGCTGAGATGGTCGGTGTACGAGCGGATCGTCGGCTCGACGGTCATCGAGCGCGCCGAAAGCGCAGGCCTCGTCCGCAGTTCACACTCACTTTCGGGGGTCGAACTGCAGGCTGCCCATCCGCTCTTCGTCGAAATCGCCCGGATGCGAATGGGCGTGCACCGAAGGATGCGGCTCAGTGGGCGGCTGGCGACGGAGTGGGCGGCGGCGGATTCGGCCGAGGGCCGCACCGCCAGCGTGCAGGACATGCTGCGGGACGCGTGGCTTCGCCTCGATTCGGACCTTGACACGTCGCCGGATCGTCTGGCGGCTGCCGCCACGCTCGCGTTGAGCTTCACCGATCTCGAGCTGGCGGAACGACTGTCGCGTGCTGCGCTCGTCGCCACCGAGCACCCCGAGGCATTGTTCGCACTCGGCATGGCTCTGACCGGGCAGGCGCAGGGAGTCGAGGCCGAAAAGATGCTTGAGCGCTATGCGCAGATCGTTCCGCTCGGGGCTCAGCACGTCGCGATGGCTCGCGGCGGCACGCTGTTCTGGCCGCTCCGCCAGCCGGCGGTCGCCATCGCCTCCGTCGAATCCGCCGCGGCTTCCGCCGCCGATTCGACCGCCGCCTCAGGTCTGCGCGCGATGCGAGCACTCTTCGAGGTGCTCATCGGCGACCCCGCGAGCGGCTTGCGCATCGCCGCCACCATCGGGGTGGAGATCGACGCCTTCGGAACGATCTTGCTCGCCTGGGCGCGGACGGCCGCGTTCGCACTGCAGGGTCGGGGTGACGATGCAGCGGATGCCGCAATCAGCGGATACGAGGGCGCCGGTCATGCACCTGCGAATCTCCGCTTCGGCGTTGCGGAGATGCATCTCACGGGTGTGCGGATCGACGGGCGCTCTCCTAACGCGGTCGACATCACGCGGCGCTTCGCCACTGAGGCTGCGTGGAGCGGCGGAGTCGGCGCAACGCTCGAGCGACGTCTGCGCGGGCGTGCGGCTCTCATCGAGTCCCGGCTGCAGGACGCAGTCGACCTCTACGAAGATCTGCGTGACGAACTCGTCCGACTCGCGCCGAACGGATTGCTGTTCAGTTCCCACCTGGACCTCGCCCAAGCCCACGCGCTGCGCGGGGAGGCTGTTCATGCCCGACGGTCACTGGATGCAGCGCGCGAGGACATGCATCCGGGATTCGCCTTCATGTTTCCCGAACTCGACATCGCTGAGGCCCTGGTGCTGGCCGCGGAAGGCCGGATCGGCGCGGCGGTCGACGCGGCACGCGGCGCCGCCGCTCGTGCCCGGGCGTCGGGTGCTGACGGATATGAATCACTGGCGCTCGCCGTTGCGGCCCAGCTCGGCGACTCCGCGGGCGTTGCACGATTGCGCGAACTCGCCGCTCGGGTGCAGGGTCCGCGGGTGCAGATCGCTCTCCGGCATGCGGAGGCGTTGCAGGGAGCGGACTCTTCGGCGCTCGAAACGGTGAGCGCCGAATACGAGGCGATGGGTGACCTGGTCGCCGCTGCGGACGCGACGGCCCAGGCGGCTTTCCACCTGCATGCGGCTGCGCGCACACGAGAGGCGCTCCGCACGACCCATCGCGCATCAGCCCTTGCGGAGCGTGCGCAGGGTGCGCGGACCTTCGCGCTCCGACGGCTGGAGCAGCCGCCGTCGCTTTCGACACGCGAGTACGAGATCGCCCGCCTCGCAGCAGAGGGCCTGTCGAACCGTGCCATCGCGGAACTGCTCGGGATCTCCGTTCGCACCGTCGAGGGCCACATTCTGCGTGCCATCGCGAAGTCCGGTCTGTCCAATCGTGCGGCGCTCGCGAACGCTGTTGCCGGCACCGCACCTGCTCAGACGGTGACGAGGCCGAAGTAGGTCCTGTACGACGCCCCGTCGCCCGGTCATCCGCACAGGACCGATGCGCGACGGACCCAGGACGGTGATCAACGGGATCCCTGGAAACACGTAGTGGACTACGTATTGTCCGCACGCCCGTCTGGGCTGGACTTTCTCCTACGAGCCGCGCCTACGGTGGCGTGGCGGGACCGAGGCATGTGATGCCTTCACACAACTGGGGTGTGACCGGAAGCGATGGGGTTCCGGTCGGGGGTGGTCTAGTGATACTTCGCGGGGTGGCTTGGGGTGCCCCGAAGCGAAACCCCGATACTCGCTGCTGCTGGTCCCGGCAACGAAAGGAAAGCAATGAAAAGCAGGACACTGGCCGCGCTCGCGATCGTGGTGGGCATGATCGTCGCTCCGCTGGCGGCTGGCACCGCGGCGTACGCGGAGGGTGACGACGGGGGAACCGAGATCGTCGCGCCCCCCGTCGACGAGACCGCACCCCCTGCCGACGAGGAGGTCACCCCGCCTGAGGTCGTCGTGCCCGAGCCCGACGCGCCCGAGCCCGAGGAGGTCGAGCCTGCGGTGGGCGAGCCTGAGGAAGTCGAACCCGAGGTGGTCCCGTCCGAAGAGGCCGAGCCGCAGGGGGCGGACAAGGTCTGGGTCTGCAAGTACGTCGGCACTCCCGGGGTCGATGAGCGGTTCGACGACCGGGGGAAGAACCCGATCGACGTAGCCGTCAGCACGCTCGACGGCTTCGACGGCACGTTCCCGTGGGAGTTCGCTGACGGTCAGGGGCGCTCGGTCGCGATCGCATACAGCGATCAGGACGTGACGATCGACGACTGCCCGACACCGCAGGCGCCGATCGAGGTGCGGCCCACAGGATGGGTGTTCGAGGACTGCGGCACCGAGTTCGACGGACTTCTCCTGCTTGCCACGCCGGGTATCGTGTACAGCCCCCAGGGCTCGCTCGTCCTTTTCGAGGGCGAGAACTACTACGAATATCTCCCCGACGAGGCCGGCGAGGTCATCGTGACCGCCTCGGCTGAGACGGGCTACGTGATCGTCCTCGGCGACCCGACCGAGTGGGTCACGAACGATGATGGCTCGGTCACGGCCACCGTCTACTTCACGGACGAGCCCTGCCCTGTCCCCACGCCGACGCCGACGCCGACCCCAGCCGCCACTCCGACGGCTGTTGTCCTCGCGGCGACCGGTGGCGGTGACACCGGCCCGCTCCTGCCGCTCGGAGCGTTCGGTCTGATCGCGCTGGGCACGCTCGCCGCCGTGTTCGGTCGAAAGCTGGTCGCGGCTCGCAAGTAGCACAGGCTGGCGGCGCGGGCTTCCCAGAGAGCCCGCGCCGCCTCTAACTCGGGGCGGAGACCAACTCGACCCGGACAGCTACGCAGCCCTGATCGCGGCCAACGTCAAGACCTGGCGCTCGGCCGCCATGCGAACAACCCGAAAGGACCTGCGGTGTCCGAACTGATCAACGGCACTCCCGCGCCCGCTCCCGATCCCACGCCCCCGCTGCCGCCCAAGGCGAAGCGCACCTGGCTCTGGATCACCCTCGGCGCAATTGTCGCGCCGATGGTCCTCGGCGCCGTGCTTGCGCTGCTGGTGAGCAACGGCACCGCGGACGCCGCGCCCACCCCGTCGGCCACCCATACGGCCGAATCCGCGGAGGAGGTCGAGCCGGCCGTCGAGACAGTGGAGCCCGAACCGCCGGCCGCGGAGCAGGGCACATTCGAGAATCCCTATCCCGCCGGCTTCGAGTACATCATCTCCGACCTGACGGCCGACGTCGAAGTGTTCACGGTGTCGGCTCGGCTCGTACCCGTGGCGGAGCAGAACGAGGTGCTCGGCGGCGCTGAGGCCAAGACAGCACCGGAGGGAATGCGAAACGAGATCGTCGAGTACACCGTGACCGGACTGGACCCGAACCAGTCTGGTGAATCCAGGTATGGAGGCGATCAACTGGAGGCTCGTCGATCAGGATGGCACCAGCTACGACGCGCTCCTCGTGTTGACCGACGGCACGGGCGAGGGTGAGCTGCCCGCTGGCGAGACCTGGGTGGGCCAGGCTCTCTTCCACGTGCCGGCCGGAACCACCGAGCTCTACTTCTCGGCTTATGGCTCCTACACCGCGCTCTGATACGCATCCGGTCGGGCGGAGGAACGGGACCGGGCATCGCTCGATCCGATCAGGTTGACGCTTGTGATGGGCTCCCGCGACGCGCATAGTCGAACGCGAAGGACTCGCGTCGATGAAGAGAACCACATGGGGTGTGATCGCCGGCATCGCAGCTGCCGTCGTCGCAGCGGGTGCGATCCTTTGGAGCCTGGCGGCCAGCCAGCCGCAGCCCGTGACGGCCTTTCCTCCCTGGTACGCGACCGAGAACGCGCGAGGCGACCCTGCCGTCGCGGACTTCGAGGCGCATGTGCCGTGCACGATCGACCCTGTGCCCGATCCCGCGTGCCAGCGGGTGAAGCTCGGGCTCGTGCTCTACCGCGATGCGGTAACGGGCGAGCCGGCGACCTACGTGATGTCGATCGTGCGGGTGGGCGTCGGCGATGAGCGCGAGGTCCACCAGGGCGAGTGGCGCATCGAGACCGGCACGGCACTCGACTCCGAAGACACCGTGTATCGGCTCGATGGCGCTCCCGACCACCTTCGTGCGTACTGGGCGGTCGGCGACGACCTGCTCCTGCTCCTCGATGGAGATCGGAGGCCGCGGGTCGGTGATGCCGGTTACAGCTTCACCCTCAACCGCCTCCCGCTCCGGCACGAGTAGGACCCAGAGGGGCGCTCGAGAAGGGGCTCGTCCCGAACGTGGCGGGTTTGCCGATCGACACCCACGATTTCAGCTCCTCCGCGGCCGCGCTGCTCGGTGCGCTGGGCACAACGACCGTCGACATGTCGGCGACGATCGAACGGCTGCGCGAACTGCCGCGTCCAGCTTCCTGAGCGTCACGCAATCGGAGTAGGGCTCGAGCATGCGTTGCGCGGCGTGGAGTCTGCGGCGCGGCATCCGATGATCACGTGCGACCGGCGAACTCGGCCAGGCGGACGCGTCCTGCGCCGATGTGCTCCTTCAGCCGCGCTGTCGCCGCAAGGACCGCCGGATCGTCGACGCGGTCGAGGGGGATGCGAGTGGGATTGAGTGATGTGGTGTTCGCCCAGACGCGCAGGTCCGGCGCTTTGGCCATCGCCAGCGACGCGTCCCCGCCGATCGTCTGCATGATCGCCCAGTCGACCGGGGTGTTCGAGTACGGCGACGGCTGGCATACGCGGTTCTTGTCCGCATCGTTGTCGCGCGTGGCTTCGACATAGCCGGTCAGGGCCGCCCCGAAGCAAGGGAACCCGACCCGGACCGGCTGCGGGGTGATCGCCTCCGGAGTCCAGATGGGCCGCAGTCCGGGGTACTTCAGCCCCTCGGCGGCACAGTGCACGACGAGCGTGTCGGCGGGGATGCGGACGTCGCCGTCCGCGAAGACGAGGCGCCCGGGGGCGACGGCCTGCAGGTGCCCACGGCGGATCACGTCGTCGATCGTGCGGAGGAGATCGAGCTCCCATCTCGCGAGCGTGGGCGTCTTGGCCATCGTCGGCGTCACCGTGGGATCGATCCGCAGCATGATCCCGGCATCCTCCATGCGCAGGAAGGCGTCGTCCGCGCTGGTCGCGCCCGCCGCTGCGGCCATCGTGTCCGCGGCCATGCCGAAGAAGATGGCGGGATCGGGTTGCACGACGGCTCGATTGAGCAACCAGGGGTCGCGAGGACGCACCCAGGTGATCGCGTTCGGCGAGACGCCGTTCTGAAGCAGCCACACGCAGGTGTCCGTCGCCGTCTTGCCCGACCCCACGACGACGAACCGTTCGGGAGCCTGCGCGATGCGGACGAGCTCGTTCACCGCGACGACGCGGGCTCCGTCCTCGACGGCGAATGGCGGGGGCGTGAGCGCGGGGATGTCGGGCGAGAGGTATCTCGCGTCGACGACGCGTGCGCGGGGTGCGTGGTAGCGGGTTCCGCTCAGCAGCGACACGAATCGGCGATCGCCGAGATACTCGCTGCGGCCGTGGAAGACGACCCGACCGGTCGCGATGAGGCGTGCGAGCACGCGGGCGTAGTAGTCGCTCACCTCCGCTGCGCTCGCCCGCTCGTGCATTCCGCGCTCCGGGCCGTCCGCCTGCACTCGACCGCCCCCGAGCAGCGTCGATGCGACGCCGTAGAACGCCGACGCCTGGTGCAGGCGCACGAACCCGTAAGCGTCGAGCCAGTGCCCTCCGGCGCCGTGCCGGCGGTCGACGATCGCCACCGACACGTCTGCAGTGGCGGTGAGGGCGTCGACGAACGCCATCCCCATCGCCCCCGCCCCGACGACCAGGTAGTCGACGTCCACGTTCGCCTCCATCCGCTCATCAGAGCAGTGACCGCCGTGCGCGTCAATGATCGGGAGTGGGCGCACGGCCCCTGTTCGCCGCAAGCGGGTGCGGTTACCGTGGGTTGATGGCTTCCTTCACGGTCGACTTCTTCAGCAGTCTCGACGGCAACGGCTCGGCGCGGGGCTGGCCCGGCTATTGGGGCAAGGAAGGCCCGGAGCTTCGCGAGGATCGCGTGCGGACCTTCGCGCAGGATCAGGTGCTCGTGTTCGGGGCCACCACGTTCCGCGAGTTCCGGGAGTTCGTCGTCGAGTACGACGAGCCGTATTACGACAGCCTGAACACCCTGCCGAAGATCGTGTTCTCCCGCACCCTCCAAGAGCCGCTCGGCTGGGAGAACTCGACGCTCATCTCAGAGGATGCGGTGACCGCGGTCGAGCGATTGAAGCGCGAGACCGAGGTGCCGATGCGCTCCCACGGCAGCATCGCCCTGAACCGGGCGCTCCTGGCGGCCGGACTCGTCGACCGCCTCGAGGTCATGCTCTTTCCGGCCATCACCGGAAAGGCGGGTTACGCCGCCCTGTTCAAGGATGGTCCGGAGTTCGACCTCGAGCTCGTCGAGTCGACCGTGCTCGACGGTCGCACGCAGAAGCTCGTGTATGTCCCGCATCTGCACGAGGACATTCCGGCCGGCGTCGGACCCCAGCAGCGCGACGGATAGCGCCGGCGCGACGGGCAGGCCCCAACGGCTCGGATCATTCACTTCTTCTCGAGATATGTCTTCAACTGCTGCAAGTGCTCGCCGTCTTCCTTCTTCATGATCGCGGCCACCATGGGCAGCATCATCTTGCGCAGGCCACTGGCCTCCAGTTCGCAGACCCACGTGAGCCGCGTGCCGTCACCCTCGGGAGACAGGCGATAGTGGTAGTCGACTTTGATGCCTTCGGCCTCGGTGCTGATGCCCACGTGCGTGTTCGGTTCGAAGGCGTTGACGAGGAGATCCGCGCTGGCTTCCTTTCCGCTCACGACGCGGGTCTCGCGAAACATGGTGCCCACCGCGATAGGTCCTTCGGTGAGCTTCCTGCTCTCCTTGATGTTGTCGAGGAACTTCGTCGCTTCGGTCGGGTTCGAGATCACCTCGAAGACCTCCCGCGGTGACCGTGCGATGTGTTCGCTGAACTGGAAGCCGTTCATCGTTCCTCCTGGTGTCGTTTCGTGGGTTCGAGCGGGACGTACGCGTCCGTGCAGACCCGTTCGAGCGGGCCGTCGGCCACGCGGGTGCAGTGATAGATCTCGAAAGGCGCTGCAGCCCGCAAACCGTAGTCATCGGAGGGGAGCCATTCGACGCCGATGTAGGCGAAGGTCTTCGCGATCTCTTCCCGCTCGCCGAAGTGACGACGAGCGACGCACAATCCAGGCTGCTGAAATCGGTAGCCGATCGGGTGGTTCACCGTCATCGGCCCGCTGACGGGCAGGCAGGCGTCGAAACGGATATGACGCTCTTCGGTCACGTACGGATCATCGTGAGTGATGCCGACAAGCAGCTCCGGCGCGTATTCGAGATCGTGCGCGTCGGCGTATGCGAAAAGCTCATCCCAAAGACCCAGAAACGATTCCCTGTCTGCGAGCAGGGTCTCGTATCCAGCGTGGCGGACGAAGATCAGATGCCGAGACGGCGTCTTCTCCACCGTCACCGGCTCCTTCTGCAGATCGAAACGCAAGGTGAGCGGCGTCTCGTCGGTGAAACCCGCGAAGGTGCGGCTGACCATCGCGTCGTCCACGCACTCGCGATACTCCCGCAGCACACGACGGAACTCGGATGGATGGATGCCGAATCGGCGCGTGAACGCCCGGGTGAACGTCTCGTGCGTGGTGAAACCCGCCTCGAGTGCGATTTGGAGCACATTGTCGGGACTGACCTTGAGGCGATAGACGGCGCGCTCCAGGCGCAGACGGCGCAGATATTCCTTCGGAGCTTCTCCGGTGACATGGTGGAATACGCGATGGAAGTGATGCGGCGAGAACCCGGCGATCGCGGCCAGATCCGCAAGCTCCAGAGGCTCGTCGAGATGCTCTTCACAGTGGATCAGAACAGGCAGCACACTCTGCTTGTACTTGCTGGTTGTCGCTTCGTGGACAGGACTGAACACGCCTTCAACATATAAGCCGGCCCAATCGCCCTCTCGACTTTTCTTGCGATTTCCCGGGCCGCACGCTGACGACCAGGCCGCCCGGACAGCTTGCCTCGGCGGTTGCAGTCCGGGGAAGTCCGCACTCCCTCGTGGCGTGTCGCCGACCGGATCGAGATGCTCGCGGGCAATCATTTCAAGGTGTCTGCCATGAAGAAGGAGTCGTCCGGCCAGGGCGGGCACGCCCTGTTGATCGTGCTGTTCGTCGTCTACCTCGTGCTGCTCGCCTGGATCGTGCTGTGGAAGCTCGAGGTTCCGTGGGTCGGAGAGGCCGCGCTGCTCCCACGTCCGATCAAGCTGATCCCGTTCCTGCCCAGCGTCGAGGCGGGCGCCAGCGCACCCATCGAGGTCGTCATCAATCTCGTCCTCTTCGTGCCCTTCGGCCTTTACCTCGGACTCCTGGCGCCGTCATGGCAGTGGTGGAAGATGACGGGCGCATTCATCGGGGCGAGCTTGGCCCTGGAGATCACTCAACACCTCTTGTCCACCGGCAGCTTCGACATCACCGACCTCATCGTGAACGCTGCGGGAGGTCTGGCCGGGCTCGGCTTGCTCACCCTCGTACGCCGCAGACTCCAGGCAAGGACCGCCGCAGTCATGACCAGAGGCTTCATGATCGGCACAGTTGTCTCGCTGCTCGCGATCGGGATCTTCATCGCCTCCCCGTTGCACTACGGGCCGCAGCGGGATGTCATCGTCGTCACGCCGTCCCCGTCGACGTAGGACGCCGAGGCGCTCCGTGAGAGTCGGCGCGCGTCAGTTGTAATCCTCGCCACGCGGGGCATCGGCGGGCGCGTTGGCCGGACGGTACGACAACACGACCGTGCTCGAGTCCTTCCACGTGCGTGCGCCGAGCAGCGCGAGATCGATCTGCGGGAGCCCGGTGAATGCACGTTGGTCTCCTGCGACGACCTTCGGGCCGACGAGCACATGCAGCTCATCGACGAGGCCGTGCGAGAGCAGGTCGGTCCAGAGGGTGCGGCTGCCGAAGACGAGGATGTCGTCATCCTCCGTCTCGCGCAGCTTCGCCAGGTGATCGTGTGCGTCCGCGCGCGACACGATCTCCGTGCGATCGCTCCAGACGGGAATGTCGTCGCGGGTGAGGCTGTCGGAGACCACGGTGATACCCAGATCGGTCGCGTAGCGAGAGGCGATGTAGCGGTCCTCGGGGATCGCGTCGGGGTTGTCCAGTTGATTCGGCCAGTACTGCACCATCCCGCGATAGGTCGTCGCTCCGAACAGCAGGCGACCGGCGGAACGCACCCGATCGGCGTTGTGCTCGGCGAAAGCAAGATCCATCGGCATCTGAGACACGTCGCCTCCGGCGCCCTCGGTGTACCCGTCGATGCTCACCATGGTGCTGACGATGATCTTTCCCATGCGATCCTCCTCGCTCGTCGAGAACGGCCAGTACCTCAGCCGAGGCCCAGCCTGGTGCGCACTCGACGGCTCGATCAACCCCTTCTCCGTCACATCGACGCGTTCAACTCACGCTTGCACGTGTGTAGCGCGCGAGCGTCCGGCGACGATCGTCTCGACCACGCGCGCCTCCGGGTTGAAGGGTTTTATTTAACCTTGCGTTTAATTAGCCAGATGGTTTAATGTAAACCCATGGTGACGGACGAGCTCAGCAGGACCTTCTCGGCACTCGCTGATCCGACCCGGCGCGCAATCCTGGGGCGGCTGTCGCGGGGAGAGGCGACCGTGAACGATATTGCGGAACCGTTCGCGATGAGCCTGCCCGCTGTCTCGAAGCACCTCAAAGTGCTCGAGAACGCAGGACTGATCTCTCGCGGACGCGACGCTCAATGGCGGCCGGCGCGATTGAACGCCACTCCCCTCGCCCCCGCGGCCGACTGGATCGACGACTACCGCAGGTTCTGGGACCGCAGTTTCGACGCTTTGGAACAACATCTCGAACAACAGCAGAAGGGCACCACCGATGACTAAGACGATCGGTTCCACCATCACCCGCACGTTTGCAGCGCCGCCCGAGGCCGTCTTCGACGCCTGGGTGACCCCCGCATCCTTCGTCGTCTGGTGGGGCGGCAGCGAGATCGAGGTTCCGCTCGACTCCGTGTCGATGGATGTGCGACCGGGCGGCACTTGGAAGGCAACCATGATCCTCGGCAACGGCATGCCCGACTTCCACTGGCGCGGCGAATTCGTCGAGGTGGACCGCCCTCACAAACTCGTGATGACCATGACCGACGAGCCCGGCGACGAACGCGAGATCCTCACCGCGACATTCACGGCCGTCGACGGCGGCACCGAGATGGTGTTCAGCCAGACGGGTGGCCACCTGTCGCCCGAGCAGTATGAAGGCACAACGCTGGGCTGGCAGATCGCCTTCGATTCGCTGGCCACGTTCTTGGGCGCCTGATCGCGCATCTTTCTTCAGCCGCTGACCGAGCCCTCAGCCGGCCGAGATCGCCCGCGCGCTTACGGCTCGATCACCGTCGCGCCCGTGTCGATCGCAGGCGGAGCGGCCGCGATCTGCGAGATCGAGCGCCAGACCAGGAGCAGGGTGACCGCCGATCCTGCGAAGGCGAACCACCAGGGTGCCGTGAGACCCCACGCCTGGGCGATGAGCCCGCCGAGCAGCTGCCCGATCACGAGGCCGCCGAACACGCCGACCATGTTGACCGAGGCGATTCGCCCCTGCAATTGAAGCGGAACCAGACGCTGTCGGACGGTCGTCGAGATCGTGGTCCAGACGAACGCGTAAGCGCCGAACCCGAACATGATGGCGAAGGCGACGACACCCGACGTCGTGAGGGCGAACCCGAGGTGCATGAGCACCTCGAGTGAAAGACACACGCGCATGAGTGTCGCAAACGACACGTGGCGCTCGAGCCAACCGAAGGATGCGGTTCCCACGAGCCCGCCGAGGGCCGACGCCGTCATCAACGCGCCGAAGCCGACGGCGCCCATGTTCAGGTGCTCGGTGGCATAGAGCACGAGGATGCTCCAGGGCGCGGCCCACGTCACGTTGAAGACGAAGATGATGATGACGAGCGTGCGCACGGGCGCGTTGCCGCGCAGCCAGTGCAGACCCTCGCGGATCGGATGCGCTTTCGCGCCCGCAGGAACGGCCTCCTTAGGCGGGATCGGCGTGCGCGCAATCCGCGAGATGAGAATCACAGCAAGGCTCACGCACAGGATCTGCACGAGGAACGGCCAGAACGACCCGATCGCGAAGAGGAACGCGCCCAGCGGAGGACCCGCGAGCTGGTTGCCGACCAGAAACCCGGTCTGCAGTCGCGCATTGCCGATCCCGAGATCGGCGGGCCGCACCAGCATAGGCAGGAGCGTGCTGCCCGCGGTGTCGGCGAACACCTCGGCCGTGCCGTACAGGAAGGCGGTCGCGAGCACGATCCACACCGAGACCTGGCCCGTCGCGATGAAGACCACCAAGACCAGCACGATCACCGCGCGGGAGCCGTCGGCGAGCATGACGAGCCGACGCCGATCGTGATGATCGGCGATCGATCCCGCAAGCAGTCCGAACAGGAGCCACGGGAGGAACTGCATCATCGCCCCCGCAGCCACCAGAAGCGGCGACGACGTGAGGGAGGCGATGAGCAGCGGTGCCGCCGACAGCGCGATTCCGTCGCCGATGTTGCTGGTCCACGACGACGCGAGCAGCCAGCGGAAGTCCCTGCCAAGTCGGCGGGGCGCGATCCATTCGCCGAGCGAGGTCATTGCGTCACTCCTAGAGGTACCCGACCGCCTGCAGTCGTTCAGGATATGAACGCGTACGGATGCTGCTCGTTTCCGGTGGCGCAGGCGGAGAAAGACACGATACCGCCGGCGAGAGCGAACGCCGCCGCGGAGCGAGCACTGCCGATGAATTCACTTCGGTTGCCTGAGCTCGCATGGTGGAGCAGTGCAGCGGTTCGGCGCTAGCGGCGAACAGATCCGCTGCAGTGGCCGATCACTGCGGTGGGCGGCGGCGCCGGGCGATTGCGATCGCGATCCCGATCAGCACCAGCCCGACCAGGAGAACGATCGGACCAATGGTCGCCCACAACGAGGAACCGGTCATCACCGACCCGCGCAGCACGCCGATACCCTGCAGGGTCCACACCAACCCCACACCGCTCAGGAGTATGCCGGAGACGAGGAACGGCCAGATTCGTTTCACAGGCTCACAATAGTTCGGCGTTGTCGATCACGATGGTTCATGTGTTCCGATGGCATCCCGCTCGGCGCGACAGGTGAGATCACACGTAGACACCGCTCGCAGTTGGTGAGATCGTCGGTCTTGGCGAGTTCGCTGGTGTCTTGCGGCAGCCGATTTCAGCGTCCGACGAGTGAGAGATCGCATGGGCAGTCAGCGGCGCACTGTGACCACGGCCGACAGCCGGAAGATCGAGGTGCTGACGGCCGGCAACCCGGGCGGATACCCGTGGCTCTGGATCCCTGGCAGTCCGTCTGCCGCGGCAGACTATCCGTGGCTCGATGACCTGGCGACCAGGCTCGACCTCCGGATGGTGACGTGGTCTCGCCCCGGCTACGGCGACTCCTCGCCTCGACCCCTGCCGGCTCATGGACCACGCATCGTCGACGACCTCCCGGACATCGAGGCGCTCCTGGAAGCGGTGGGAATCGAGGAGTTCATCGTCGTGGGCTGGTCAGGCGGTGGGCCACGCGCGCTGGCGTGCGCGAGCATCCTGCCCGAACGGTGTGGCGCCGCGGCGACTCTTGCCAGCCTTGCGCCATTCGATGCAGATGGCCTGGACTGGATGGCCGGAATGGGACCCGGCAACGTCGCGGACTTCACGGCTGCGCTCGACGGACCCGAGGCGTATGGCGCGTTCAAGGAGAAGTACTTCCTGCCCATGACCGCTGCGAGCGTCGACGACGTCGCGGCGGGGCTGGCCGCTCTCCTGACGCCCTCGGACGACGTCACGCTCTCGGAGGGCTTGGCGCGTTGGTTGACGGAGATGACGCATCGAGCCGGTGCGCAGGGCGTGATCGGCGCGCGGAACGACGGCCTGGCGTTGGTGGCGCCGTGGGGATTCGACGTAACGAGCATCTCCGTCCCGGTCGCCATCTGGGCAGGCGGGCAGGACGCCACCGTCCCCTTCGGACACGGGAAATGGCTGGCGGCCAACGTGCCGACTGCCGTCGCCCACCTCCTCGACGACGCAGGCCACGTCACCTTGATCAACGATCTTGAGGATGTCCTACGAGAGCTGCTCGACATCAAGTAGCGGTCGCCTACTCGAAGCGGCGAACCAAGGCAGGAGGGCGCTCAGCATTCGTCAGGTCGCGCTCGAGCAGCGCTCCGGCGAGGTCTTGCCGCCTCCATCCGAGGGGCGTAGCGTGACGCGCATCCGCTCAGGCACCACTACCCGGCGGGACCTGCAGCGGCTCGGAAGTCGGACCGCAATGCCTGCTGCTCTCGAACTCGCACGGGTCGCATACCAGGAGCATCGGTGGACCGCTGCTCAGGACGCGTTCATCGACGCCCAGCGCGAAGGGCTACTGCCGCCGCGCGACCTGGAACTGGCGGCGACCACAGCATTCCTGCTCGGCCTCGAGACCGACGGGATCGCCACGCTCACTCGGGCGCACGAGGCCTTCCTCGCCGCCAACGACATCACTGGCGCCGCCCGATGCGCGGCCTGGCTCGGCATTCACCTGATGAATTCGGGGAACCGCGCCCGAGGCGGCGGCTGGCTCGCACGCGCCCAGCGTCTCGTGCATGGGCACGGCGAACCGGACGGCGCCGAAGGGTTCCTCCTGATCCCGCTAGCACTGGGCTCCCTGTACTCCGGTGACGTCGACGTCGCGCTGCGGGCCTTCGCCCAGCTCGCCGACTTCGCGGAGCGCTTCGGTGACCGCGACATACTCTGCCTCGCCCAGCTCGGGCAGGGGCAGGCACGGATCGCCGCCGGCCGGGTCGAGGAGGGGATGATCCTGTTGGACGAGGCCATGGTCGCGGTCACGGCAGACGAGATCTCCCCCGTGCCCGCAGGCATCGTCTATTGCGCGGTGATCGGCACATGTCATGTGGCCTACGACCTGCGACGCGCCCACGAGTGGACCGCCGCGCTCGACCAGTGGTGCGCTGCGCAGCCCGACATGATCCCGTTCAGCGCCCAATGCCAGGCCCACCGCGCAGCGCTGTACCGGCTCCACGGCGCCTGGCCGGAGGCGTACGGTGCGGCGCTGATCGCGGAGGAACGGTATGGGCGGGGCGACCGCGACGCGGCGTATGGCGCGTTCTACCAGAAGGGCGAGATCGAGCGGCTGCGGGGCGATTTCGAGGCGGCGGAAGCGTCGTACCGCCGCGCCGGCGAGACAGGGTTCGAGCCGCAGCCGGGTCTCGCCCTCCTCTCGCTTGCACGCGGCCATGATGAGGTCGCACTGGCCCTCATCCGCTCCGCCGTCGAGGGATCCGATCCGGGTACCCGACTGCGGATACTCCCTGCACTTGTCACGATCGCGATCGCTGCGGGACGCGTCGACTTGGCCCGGGCGGCCGCAGACGAGCTTCGTAGCGATCAGCTCCGACAGCCGGATGCCGATGCTCAAGGCCTCGGCGAGCCAGGCGAACGCAGCAGTTCTGCTCGAGGAGGGCGACGCGCACGGCGCGCTCACCGAAGCCCGCCGTGCGAGCGCGCTCTGGCGGGACCTCGACGTGCCCTTCGAGCTGGCGCAGTGCCGTGCGCTGATCGCGCGCGCGCACCGCGTGCTCGAGGACGATGCGTCGGCGGAGGTGGAATTCGCGGCTGCGCGAGCCATTTTCGCGGAGCTGGGCGCCACCCCGAGCATCGAGGAGCTGGACGCTCTGCGCCGACGGTTCGGCGACATCCCGCTGACCGGCCGGGAAGTCGAAGTCCTGCGGCTGGTCGCGTCCGGGCTGACCAACAGGGCGATCGCTGCGGAGCTGTATCTCAGCGAGAAGACGGTCGCCCGGCACCTCAGCAACATCTTCGCCAAGCTGGATGTGCCGTCACGGGCGGCCGCGACCGCCTACGCCTACCAGCATCGGCTGGTCTGACCCGAGCCGATCCCGAGCCGCGATCCGCGAAGCCAGATACTTCGCGTCACCGCGGACGCCGGGAAGTGTGGCCGATGCCGCCGCGAAGAGGAACTCCTGCCCGAGCAGGTAGAGGCCGGGGACTGCGGACACGACACCGCGCACCTGGTCGGGTCGCCGCGAGGGTGCCCCGGGCAGGTCCAGAATGTCGAAGTCCTCCCGATAGCCGGTGCACCAGACCACGTTCGCGACATCGAGCGCCTGTCCGTCGGCCGTCGACGGCCGGCCATCCACGACCTCCGTGATCCGCTGCACCCGAGTGACGCCGGCCGCAGCGAGATCGCGCATCCGGGTGCGGATGAGCGGCGCCCCCTTGAACCGGGCGAGTGCCTTCCGGCCGATCGGCGTCCCCAGCGTGAGCACCCTCGTGCCGGCGAACCGGACCAGCGGGATCGCGAACCTGGCGGCGTTGCGTCCATGGCGGAAGGGCAGCTCGCCCGCGGGCTCGCCCGCAAGCAGCACCGGTCGGTGAGCACTCAGCTCGAGGGCGATCTCCGCGCCGGAGTTTCCCACCCCCACGACGAGAACTGAACCGGGACTCAGCTGGGCCGGGTTGCGGTAGTCGCTCGAGTGCAGCTGCAGGATCGACTCGCCGATCCGATCCGCGAATTCCGGCACGAACGGCACCTGCTCGCCACCGGTCGCGAGCACGACGCTGTTCGCGCGCCACCGCCGGTCGCTCGCCTCGACGAGAAATCCGTCGCCGTCTCGCCGCACCCGATCCACGCGGATCCCGGTGCGGACCGGAAGTGCGAATCGCGTTGCGTACGCCTCGAGGTAGTCGGCCTCCTCGTCCTTGGTGGGGAACCTCAGCCTGTCGCCCGGGAACGGCATCCCGGGTAGGCCGTCGTACTTGGCGGGGGTGAACAGCCGCAGCGAGTCCCATCGCCGGCGCCAGCCGTCCCCGACCCGGCTTCCGGCGTCGAGGATCACGAAGTTCCGCTTGGCGCGGGTGAGGTGGTAGCCGAGTGCGAGTCCGGCCTGTCCACCGCCGATGATGACGATGTCAACCGATTCGACCGATGTCGGGAACGATTGCGTGTCCATCGCTCCGCCTCCTGTTCTGATCGTGCTGTTGGGATGAGGACCCGCCGTGCCGGTGGAACCGGAGAAACATGGCGAGCATGACGGCCGACGCGACGAGGTAGAACCCGTGGAGCAGCCAGATCGGCCCGACCGGCAGGCTGAAGACGTAGAGCGAATGAACCCCGTTCGCCGCGTTGATGAGCGCGAGGTTGCCGAGGCTGTAAGAGCGAAGGTCCCTGGTGCGTGCGGCCTTCAGCACCATCGGAAGGTTGCTGAGGGCGAACAGCACGGTAGACGCGATGCCGGCGACGATGGGGAAGTCCATGTCTCGAGGCTAGGAACGCCCGGCCTCGGGGTAATCGGGCGGATGACCCATTTCGGGCCCACACGGATGGGCATTTCTGCGCACGCCGCCACAAGCAGGTGGCGGCTTGTCATGCCCTCCTTGCTGGCTGCACCCCACCGGTCACCCCCCCGACCCCCGCCCGGAACCCACCTCGCGGTCTCGCGGAGGCTTGGCTACGCTCGAGACCATGGACGACGGGTTCATCTGGCGGCCCGCTGAGGTCACCTTCCCGGACTGGATCGGTACCGCGCAGCTCAGCCAACGGCGGTCGGCCGACTTGGCTGAACTCGCCGGCCTGGATACCGAGAAATGGCTCATCGTCGGATTCGACATCAGCAGCGGCCAGCATGGCCACGATCTGCGCGTGGTGGCGGTGCATCGTGACCTGCTCCCGGAAGCCGCCGATGTGTTCTCCACGATCTCTGCCGAGCATGGCGGGCAGATCCCTGCAACGGAATTCCTGGTTCACGACGTCGAACCGTACGAAGTGCTGCAATCGATCACCAACAAGTTCGAGCTGCGGATGAGAGCACGAGGTACGAGGGATCTGCCGATCCGGATCACGTCGCAATCCGAGGGTCCCGAACAACCCTTGGTCTAGGCACTATCGCTCGTCGAGACTCACGCTGACTGCGGATCCCTTCCGCCTGACAAGCGATCATCTTTCACAAGCCCGCACCGACCTCGACCCGTCGGGCCTCGTCGTCATACTGGACGCGTGCAACAACGCATCGATCGGTTGACGACGACCGGTGGTACGGATCTCGCGTACGCCTCGGTCGGCGCCGGCCGCCCGCTGCTGTATGTGAGCGGCTGGCTCAGTCATCTGCAGCTGAGCTGGGAGCAGCCAGACGAGCGGGCGTTCTACGAGAGCCTCGCGACCGGCTGCCGGCTCGTGCGGTACGACCGTGCCGGATGCGGGTTGTCCGCGGCATCCGATCGGCCACCGTCTCTGGAGTTCGAGTTGGAGCAGCTCGACGCGGTCGCCGCAACGCTCGGCACGGAGCCTTTCGATCTGATGGGTACGTCGATGGGCGCACTGGTCGCGGTGGCGTGGGCCGCAGCGCACCCGGAAGCCGTTCGGCGCCTCGTGTTGTACGGCGGTTGGGTATCCGGCGCGAACATCTCCTCACCCAGCGTGCGCGACAACGTTCTCGGGCTGGTCGAGTCGCATTGGGGTCTCGGCTCGGACGTGCTCACCGACATCTTCGCCCCGGATGCCCATGCCGGCGCACGGGAGGAGTTCGGCCGCTACCAGCGGGCAAGCTCGGATGCCGCCACCGCTCGCTCGCTTCTGGCGCTGAGCTACGACCTGGATGTCACCGACGTGCTCGCGCACGTCCGCGCCCCGACGCTCGTCGTGCATCGTGCCCAAGACCGGGCCGCTCCCGTCGAGCAGGCGGCAGCGCTCGCTGACGGGATCCCCGGCGCACAGCTGGTGGTGCTGCCTGGGCGCTCACATCTGCCGTATGCAGGTGATGCGGATGCTGTCGTGGCGCCGATCCGCCGATTCCTCGGCTTGCGCAGCCTGCCACGCGGTCCTCGAACATTGACGGCCCGTCAGACCGAGGTCGCCGCGCTGGTCAGCGATGGGTGCACGAACCGCGAGATCGCCGCGCGACTGGGTATCGACGAACGCTCCGCCGAGGGTCACGTCGAACGGATTCGCCTGCGCCTCGGCTTTCAGACGCGAGCCCAGATCGCCGCGTGGTACGTCTCTCGACGTGACGAGCCGGCGCGGTGAAGTGAGGTAATTCCACGCCTGAAAGACACGGTCGGGGCCATGCACTCTGGTGTCATCGACAACCGAGACACCGCTGGAGCAGACATGGTCTTGACCACAACCACCACCCCGTCAGCAACCGTGTTCGAGCAGCACGCTGTGCGCGGCCGATTCAACGCCGCATTCTTCCGAGTGATGGATCCGTACATCGAGTGGAACCTCCGCAGTCGCAAGCAGCGGATCTTCGCGGGGCTCCCTCGCGAGGTCGTCGAGATCGGGCCGGGTGCCGGGGCCAATATGCCCTACCTCCCCGCCGGCAGCACGCTCGTGGCGATCGAACCGAATCAGTACATGCATCGCTCCCTGCAGGATGCGGCGCACCGACACGGCGTCCACCTCGACCTGCGCGAGCGCATGGCCGAGCAGACCGGACTGCCCGACGACAGCGTCGACACGGTGATCTCTTCGCTGGTGCTCTGCTCCGTACAGGATCCGGCAGCCGTGCTCACCGAGATTCGGCGCATCCTCCGCCCCGGAGGCACCTTCCGGTTCCTCGAGCACGTGGTGGCCGGGGCCGGCACGCCGACCCGCGCGGCCCAGCGGATCCTTCGGCGCCCGTGGGCCTGGGTCTTCGAGGGCTGCTCGTGCGAACGAGACCTGGAGCAGTCCATGCGCGCGGCCGGTTTCGCGAGCGTCACGCTGGACCACTACCGCGTGCACACCCCGTTCCTCCCGTTCAACACCCACATCGCCGGCATCGCGCACGCGTGAAGCGCGGGTGCAGATGACGGGTCGAGGGACCCTCGTTCGACTTCCCTGAGGGCTCGCGCCGACTCCAGAAGGATCGACGGGCTAGCCGAGTTCGCGGAGTTGCGCCGTCATGTCGCCGCCGGCGTCGCCGGTATTGACCGTGCCCTGGGGCTCGAAAAGCACCGCCTGCACTTCGTCGGTGGCCTTCGGGCAATGCTCGACGCCCTTCGGTACAACGAACACATCGTTCGGTCCCAGGACGACGTCGCGATCCCTGAGCTGGATGACAAGCTCGCCACTCAAGACGAGGAAGAGTTCGTCGGTGTCTGGATGCGTATGCCAGACGAACTCTCCCTGGAGCTTGACGATCTTCACGTCATAGTCATTCACGCTCGTCAGGCGGTGTGGCTGCCATTGCTCAGAAATGGTCGATAGAGCGGTCAGCAGATTCCGGACGCCGTCAGTCATGACCGAACTTTAGCGAACGCACGTCGCTCTGCTCAGCGCGGCAGAGGGTTCGGGCCGGTCGGCATGACCAGCCGCTGCGGGACCCAGCCGTCGACATGTTGGATGCCGTCGAACGTCCCGCCCTGCAGCTCGATCACCTCTCGCAGCGAGCGGCGGTGGAACTTCACGTGAGTGAAGTCCTCAAACAGGACGTAATACGGCTCGTTCCACTCGTTCTGGAACTGCTGGCCGGTCAGCGCCGCCCGATGCCGGCGGGAGAACGCGTCGACCTCCTCGCCGACGACCACGCCGAAGTGCTCCATACCCATCTTGTAGACGCGCTGGTGGACGGGCGGAATGAGCTCGATGAGTGGGATCACCTTGCCGTCGAGGACGCGGAGCGGCTCAGCGAGAAGGATCATGGACATCGGCCGCCCGTTCCAGACGCCCTCCGTATTGGCGCTGGCGTGGCGTTCGAGCAGGGTCCGCAGGTGGACATACTGGTCCCACTCCGGCACTCGGACGGCGAGGTGGCCCAGCTCGTACGGCGCGATGTCGATGCCCCGGGCGAGCAGGCGGTCGCGCTGCTGCGCGGCGAACGCTCCATAGTCTCCGATGATGTCGCCCACCGGATCGGCCATCGCCTCCCCCTCCCGGCCGCCATCTTACGACCGGGCATGCGCGAACGCATCAGGCCCACGGCCTCCTTGCCAACGTCTACTTGACGCTCTTGATGGGCAGCACGCACAGCCCGCCCAGCACCCCGAACACGATCGCGGCGATGAACAACGCCGCGTAGTTCTCGCCGCCTCCGCCGATCGCGAGCAGCGGAATTGCGAGCACCGGCACCAGCACCTGCGGCACCTGGTACGACAGTGGAGCATGCCGAGGTCAGGACCCGTTCGACGGGTCGACCTGGTGCCGTCGCTGGTCGTACGGTCGAGCACGTAGCCGCACGTTGGAGGTTCGGTGAATCACTCCCGTTGCGGAGGCGACACAAGGTGTACCTTCGTACCGGTCAGTGGCAACACTGCGAGCGACTCGCGCGAATCGTCCTCTGACCGCCACAGGATTGGCGAGATGTCTGCTGCTCGGAAGCGACCACGGTTGCGAACGCCCCTGAAACGGATCCTGGGCGTGTCCGCGGCACTGGCGCTGGCCGTCACGCTGACGGCGTGCACCGGAGGTACTGAGCCGGCCCCGTTCGAGTCACCGACTGCGCGCGCTCGCGAGCCCCAGTTGCCGCTCGACAGCACCGCTCTCATCGCATCGTTCGACCGACTCGCGGAGAGCATGATGGTTCCCGGCGCGGCGATGCTGATCCGCACTCCCGACGGCGAGGTCACGGCGACGTATGGCACGACCGAGCTCGGCGGTTCCGTCCCGGTGTCGCTCGACGATCACATCCGCGTCGGATCGAGCACGAAGCCGTGGACGGCCACGGTCATCCTGCAGTTGATCCAAGAGGGCAAGATCGCGCTCGCCGACCCGGTGTCGAAGTACCGTCCAGACATCCCGAACGGCGAGAACATCACCATCGAACAGCTGCTCAACATGCGCAGCGGTCTGTTCAACTACACCGAGACCTACCGGTTGCTCCACGACATGGATGTCGATCCGCAGACTGTCTGGGACCCTGAGCAGCTCTTGGCCATGGGCGTGGGGTTGCCGCCCTATTTCGAGCCCGGCACCGGCTTCCACTACTCGAACACGAACTACGTGCTGCTCGGTCTCATTGCTGAGGAGCTCGAGCACAAGCCTCTGCAGGAGATCTTCCAAGAGCGGCTCTTCACGCCGCTCGGCCTGAGGAACACATCTTTTCCGGCGATCGAGGACGCATCCTTACCTGCCCCGTACTCGAACGGGTACATGTACACAGACAACGTGCAGACGATCACGACATTCAAGCTGCCGGCGGACTTGCTCGCCCAGGCGGAGGCAGGCACACTGCTGCCGAATGATCAGACGGATGCGAATCCTTCTTGGGCATGGGCGGCTGGGGCCGGCATTTCGACGATCGGCGACCTCGCCGACCTTGATCGAGGCGATGGTCGGAGGCGGACTGCTGAGCCCGGATATGCAAGAGCAGCGCCTGGAGAATGTCGTCCCGCCCGAGCCCGATTCCGCGAACGCCTATGGCTGGGGGATCATCCGATCCGCCGTCGGGCTTCTACGAACACGGTGGGCTGATCAACGGCTACAACTCGTACTCGGGCTACGACCCGGCGAACAAGGTGACCGTGGTCGTCTGGACCAACCTCTCGGTAGCCGCGACCGGCGCGCCTCCGGCCGCAACGATCGCGAAGGATCTCATCGACCAGATCTACGGTGTGGCAGCCGAGACCCCGGCGCCAGGCCCGGGCGACGCTCCTTAACGGGCGACGCTCCTTAAAGGCGGCCGCGAGTTAAGTCGGCCGCGAGCAGCTTCGGGGCTTGCAGCCGGCCGCAACGAGATGGCCCGTCCCTGAGCGGGGCTTGGGATTCCCTGCTCCGCGGCGGCGAAGTCGGCATACGCTGTGGGTGTTGCCGACCGAAGGAGTCGCGGTGTCTTCCCACAACGAGCACTCCCATCAGCCGCACATTCCGGGCCCGGACGAGCCGTCCGTCCCGGAGCTCGAGGTCGACGAGACCATCCCGCCGCGTCCGGAGGAAGAGATCGCCGACCGCGTGCGCGCGAAGCCAGACGTCGAAGACCACAGCAAGCATTCCGATTAGCGACACTCCTCGTCGCGGCCTCCGATCAAACTGCGCTATCCGGCCCTCATGCCTTCTCAGGAGATCTACTCTCTCGTCATGACATCATCGCCTTCCGCGATCGCCACGACCGGTCAGTTGCGCGCGTCGGGGCACACCTACCGGCCGCTGCGCGTCGAATTGCGCGAGAACCTCCTGTCGGCGCTCGCCGACGGGCGCGACCCATGGCCGGGCATCCACGGATTCGACACGACGGTGATCCCTCAGCTGGAACGCGCCCTCCTCGCCGGACACGACGTCGTCCTGCTCGGCGAGCGTGGTCAGGGGAAGACGCGCCTGCTGCGCAGCCTTGCGGGTCTGCTTGACGAATGGTCTCCGGTCATCGCCGGATCCGAGCTGGGCGAGCACCCGTTCCATCCCGTCACGCCGGCATCCCTTCGGCGGGCATCCGAGCTGGGCGACGACCTCCCGGTCGCATGGCGGCATCGCGTCGAGCGCTACGTCGAGAAGCTGGCCACGCCGGATACATCAGTGGCCGACCTGATCGGTGACGTCGACCCGATCAAGGTGGCCGAGGGCCGCTCGCTCGGCGACCCCGAAACGATCCACTACGGGCTCATCCCCCGCAGTCACCGCGGAATCGTCGCCATCAACGAACTGCCCGATCTCGCCGAGCGCATCCAGGTGTCGCTGCTGAACGTCATGGAGGAGCGCGACATCCAGATCCGCGGCTACGTGCTGCGCCTCGACCTCGACGTGCTCGTCGTCGCCACCGCGAACCCCGAGGACTACACCAACCGCGGTCGCATCATCACGCCGCTGCAGGACCGCTTCGGCGCGGAGATCCGCACCCACTACCCGCAGACGATCGAGGAGGAGGTCGCGGTCATCCGCCAAGAAGCGCAGCTCGTCGCCGCGGTCCCGGCGCACCTGCTGGAGGTGCTGGCGCGGTTCACCCGCAACCTTCGGGAGTCGGATGCCGTCGATCAGCGTGCGGGCGTGTCGGCGCGCTTCGCCATCGCCGGAGCGGAGACGATCGCCGCGGCCGCGCTGCACCGCGCGACGCGGCAGCACGAAGAAGTCGGGGTGGCTCGACCCGTCGACCTCGAGACCGCCGTCGACGTCCTTGGCGGCAAGATCGAGTTCGAGACCGGTGAGGAGGGCCGCGAGCGCGCCATCCTCGAACATCTGCTGCGCACAGCGGTCGCCGAGACCGCTCGCAGGCATCTGCGGGGCATCGACGCACGAGCGCTCGTGGACGCCCTGCACGACGGCGCGACGGTGATGACGGGCGAGCAGGTTCCTGCCGCGGATGTGCTCGCTGCGATGCCGGTGCTCGGCGAGTCCGACCTGTACGAAGAGGTCGCCGAGCGACTCGGGGCGCAGACGCCGGGCGAGCGTGCGGGCGCGCTCGAGTTGCTGCTCGAGGCTCTCTACCTGGAGCGTCGGATCAGCAAGGACAGCGCGGACGGGGAGACCGTCTATGGATGACGGAGCTCGGTCCGTTCAGTCGTTGAGCGAGGGACACTTCGACTTGCCCTTCGGGCTCGCTCAGTCCGGGTCTCCGCGGCCGAGACGAAACGTGTCGGGCGTCGCGAGGGCGTTTCGTCTCGCTTCGCGGCTCCTGAGCGAGGGACACTTCGACTCGCCTTCGGCTCGCTCAGTGCAGGTCTCCGCGACCGAGACGAAGGGCGCTCAACGACCGGGGGCGAGCAGCTGATGGTGCGCGGATTCCATCGCGTACCCGCGCACACCAACCGGTACGGCCGCTACGCCGGCGGGCCGGATCCGCTCGCCCCGCCCGTCCCGGTGCAGGAGGCGCTCGAGGCGATCGGGCGCGATGTCATGTCGGGAACGTCGGCCGAGCGCGCGATGCGCGAGTATCTGCGCCGCGGCGCCCGCGATCAGCTGGGGCTCGACGACCTGGCCCGACGAGTGCGCGAGCGGCGCTCGGACCTGGTGCGCCGTCACCGGCTCGACGGCACGCTGGAGGAGGTGCGACAGCTCCTCGATCGGGCCGTGCTCGAGGAGCGCAAGCACCTCGTCCGCGACGTCGACATGGACGACGACGCCCGATCATTCGCTGAGATGCGGCTCGAGAACCTGCCACCCGGCACTGCGGCAGCCGTGAACGACCTGTCCGACTACGAGTGGCGGAGCCCCTCGGCGCGTGCCGATTACGAGCGCATCAAAGAGCTGCTCGGCCGCGAACTGCTCGACCAGCGGTTCGCCGGTATGAAGAACGCCCTCGAGAGCGCGACGGATGCCGACCGGCAGGCGATCCGCGACATGCTCGGCGACCTCAATGACCTGCTCGAGAAGCGGCGCCTCGGGGAGGACACCGCCGAGGACTTCGACGAGTTCATGCGCAAGCACGGCGAGCACTTCCCCGAGAATCCCCAGAACCTCGACGAGTTGATGGATGCCCTCGCCGAGCGCTCGGCTGCAGCCCAGCGGATGCTCAACTCGATGACTCCCGAGCAGCGGGAGGAGCTGATGAGCCTCGCCGCCCAGGCGTTCGGGTCACCGGAACTCATGCAGTCCTTGTCCCGGCTCGATGACAACCTGCGCTCGCTCAGGCCCGACGAGGACTGGGGCGGCTCGGCATCCTTCTCCGGCGACGAGCCGGCCGGTCTCGGTGAGGCGACCGGAATCATGCAGGAACTCTCCGACCTCGACGCGCTGTCCGATCAACTGGGCCAGTCCTACCCCGGCGCCCGGATGGACGACATCGACGTGGACGCGCTCGGGCGCCTCGTCGGTGACGATGCCGCCGTCAGTGCCCGTGCGCTGCGCGACCTCGAGCAGGAGCTGAAGGACACCGGCATGCTGCATCGGGCATCCGACGGGGCGCTGCGGCTCACCCCCCGCGCGATGCGGCAGCTCGGCCGTGCGCTGCTGCGAGACATCGCCACACGCGAGTCCGGCCGCACCGGCCGACGCGAGACGCGTCACGCGGGCGCCGCCGGCGACCGCACCGGCTCCACCCGAGAGTGGGCATTCGGCGACACCGAGTCGTGGGACATTCCGCGCACCGTGTCGAACGCGGTGCTGAGAACGGTCGCTGACGGCGGCGACGCGTCAGCCGGGGTGCGACTCGAGACCCGCGACGTCGAGGTGGTCGAAACCGAGGAACGTACGCAGGCCGCCGTCGCGTTGCTCGTCGACACGTCGTTCTCGATGGAGATGGACGGGCGGTGGGTGCCGATGAAGCGCACCGCTCTGGCCCTGCATCACCTCATCACAAGTCGATTCCGTGGTGACAGCCTGCAGCTGATCGCGTTCGCCCGTCACGCCGAGGTGATGGAGATCGAGCAGCTGACCGCGAAGGACGCCGTGTGGGACAAGGGCACGAACCTGCACCACGCTCTGCTGCTCGCGCAACGGCATTTCCGGCGCAATCCCACCGCGCAGCCCGTGCTGCTGATCGTCACCGACGGCGAGCCGACGTCGCACCTCGAGCCGGACGGCTCTGTGCATTTCGCCTACCCGCCCGATCCGCACACGGTGGCCGTCACCGTGCGCGAGCTCGACACGGTGCATCGGCTCGGCGCCCAGACGACCTTCTTCCGCCTGGGAGACGACCCCGGGCTCGCGCGGTTCATCGATGCGCTCGCGCGCCGCGCGGGTGGCCACGTGGTCGCGCCGGAGCTCGACGATCTCGGGCGAGCGGTTGTGGAGAGCTACCTCGGCTCGCGCCACACTGGCCGCGGTTCGCCGGAGGACTTCGGCGAGATGCTGCACGGCAGATCGTGGTGGTGACGGTCACGCGCCACTGACGCGGAGGCGATGCCGACGCATGACCCCACGACCGTCATACGCCGCGGAAGAAGTCGCGAAGCGTTGCGAGTTGCGCGAGGGCCATCACGAGTGCTGTCGCTCCGTACCACCATCCGATGGCTGTCAAGCCGCCGATGAAGAACACCGCGCCGATGGCGAGCACCGGGATCCAGCTGGCCCACCACGCCCAAACCTGTCGCGCTCGATACGGGAAGACCAGCACCAGAACAGCAAAGGCGCTCATCGCCGAGTAGCCGACGAACATCTGGCGTTCGTCGGACGATGCCGCGATGACTGCGGTGCCCGACCAGGTGATTCAGCAGCATCATCGCGTTCAGGACGAGCAGAATAATCCATCCGACCTTGCTCAATGTCGTTCTCATGGCGCGTCAGTCTAGGACCGGCACATGAAGGGCGAAAGGGACTTCAGTGACCGAAATGACGGAGGCATTCCGGGTGTGATGACGAATGAGCACCCGGCGGCACGCGCGTGGAAGTGGCGTTCGCCCCTGGAGAGATCCAGAGTTCGCCTCTGCCTTGTCGGCCGTCCATGTGCCGATCCGGTTGCGGGCAGTATTCAGTCGGATGCCGCCGGGGAGTGACGCTCAGCCACGTTCGCCTGAATCTCGCGGATGACCGAGGCGAGGATGCCGGACGCGAGAAGTCCGGGCCCGAGCGGACCGGACGAATCCTCACCGAGCGGCGGCAGGCGACGAAGAGCAGACCGGGTTTCGACATCCATGTGATCGAGTTGCCAGCGAATCTCGTTTTCGAGCGCATCCGTCCGTTCCGGGTCCGCCAACGCGGCGGCTTTCGCGGCATAGGCGGCTGCCCCGAGAGCATGCGCACCCATGTGAGCGACGGCAGCCGCTTGCGCGGCGGCCCGCGCGGCCGCCACCCCGACGGGCGTCTTCGCCTCCCCGGCGGCACGCCCGGCGACGAAGCGCTTGCGGATCTCCTCGGCGGCGCCGAGTTCACCGCGGGCAAACGCTCGCGCACGAGTGATTGCATCTCTGGGCCGGTGATCCTCCGGAGCCTCGGCCTCGAAGGCGGCCAGAGCTCGCTCAGCGCAGTCCGCAGCCCACCCAGCGACGACGCGGCGATCAGCTTCGCTCAACGTCTGAACGGAGACCATATGAGCACCATCTCATGCCGCCCGCAGGCGGATCCTACGAGAGGTCGCGATCCGCAGTCGAGAACTCCTGACGACTCCCGTACCTAGCCCCTCGTTCAACCCCTGGCATTGGTCCGAGAGGAAAGGCGCGAGGGGCTGTAGTTCTTGGGCGCGTGGCGCAAGCGATCCGCCGCGCGATCACGGTCCTGCTGCTGTTTCGTGCGACGCTTGGAAAGCACCTCTTCCGCTGGGAGCCCGATGTTCACCGTCACCGAGGCAGTATCGATCGCGCGCTCTCCTCAGGAGGTGTTCGACTTTCTCACCGATGTTCGCAACCACCCGCAGTGGGACACCATGGTGATCTCCGAGGAGCTCACTTCTCCCGAACCGGTCGGGGTGGGCAGCACCATCCACTCGCGTCTGCAAGCGATGGGTCAAGAGATCGACTTCGATTGGCGGGTGACTCAGTTCGACCCCCCGACGCGGATGGCGATCGTCAGTAGCGCGGGACCACTGCCGATGTCACTGAACTTCGAGTTCGCGGCGGTCGGGGCGGCGTGCGACGTGCTCGCGACCATTGAGGGCAGCCCCACCGGGATGATGCAGATCGTCGAGCCCGTGATCGCCGAGGCGGTGCGCACCACTCTCGCGGCCGGACTCGCGCGGGCCAAGGCCCTGCTCGAAGGTCGAGCTGCCGACTGACCGACCCTCCGCCCGGCGCGCCGTCCTCGGCGGTGGCCAGTCAGCGCAGGAAGGTCTCGGCCAAGCCCGCCGGACCACCGTGCCGACGCCATGATGCAGCGATCACGCGATAGGCCCTCTCTCCGGCATCCTTGCAAACCTCACGTACCTCCGGATCCCGCACGACGTCTCCGCACGCCTTGCGCACGGCAGGTCTCCGCAGCAGAACGGCAGCCGTGACCGCCGCGGCACCCAGAGGAAACAGCGTCAGCCAGGGACTGCTGGTGTTTCGCGTGCGGGCATCGTTCTGAGGCTCACTCGTACCGTTACCGGATGAAGGTGCGTCCTGCTCAGACCTGTCCGACCACGCCGGTAGTGCACTCATGCTCATGATGATCTCCCTATATAGTGGGCTGACGCGACGGCTAAATTAGCCCCGTGTTAGCCCGAGTATAGGCATACGGTTAGGGTAGGTGTCAACCATGGCGACTGAGCGCGCAGTTCCGAAGCCGCGTCTTGCCGCACAGGCATCCGTACTGAAGGCATGGGGGCAGGAGTGGCGACGCGCGAACGGCAAAGGTCAGCAGGACCTGGGTCGAGTTGCCGGGTACGGCAGTGACGAGAGCCCGAAGAGCGCCGCCGTCGCCATCTCCCGCATCGAATCCGGCAAGACCGATCCGGCTGGTCGCTACCGCCAACGTCTCCTGGATGCGCTCGGACACACTGAGGCAGAACTCGAGGAAGAGACGGAGCGGGCGCTCGCCGTGCTGTCGCGCCCCGGCGTCTTCGCCCGCGCGATGGCTGGGTCGGTCTTCCTGGAGAACGAGGCGAGACGAGCGCAGATCATCGCCGCGTCGAACTTGCTCACCGAGCGCGTCACATTCCAGATCCGCAACTCCGAGCGCACGCTCGAGCGAGCGCGCAACGCATTCATCCTGCCGTTCCTCGAGACCGCCGCGAGGGTCGACTGGCAACCGCTGCTTGATGCCCAGAATGTCGAGGCGACCGACGGCGCGGCAGGATCTCTCGAAGGTGAGATCAGGGGGCTCCGGGGACAGACGGAGGTCAGCATTCTCAAAACCGTGACCGAGAGTGCGGCAGGCACTGGGGCCGGAACGGGCGCAGGAACTGCGGCCGGAATGTTCGTTGCCGTCTCGGCCGCGGGGACTGCGTCGACCGGGGCCGCGATCGCCTCCCTCTCCGGCGCGGCCGCCTCCAGCGCGACGCTCGCGTGGCTCGGAGGCGGTTCACTCGCGGCCGGTCGAATGGGCGTCGCAGGCGGCACGGCGGTCCTGACTGGCATCGTCGCATTGCCGGCGCTGCTCGCGGTCGGTGGAGTGCTCGTCTGGAAAGGTCGAAAGCTTCGCAAGGAAGCCGAGGCCGAAGCCGAGAAGCTGGATGCGGCGCAGCAAGCCTTGGAGGACATGCAGGATGCGCTGCCACGGGCGGAGAGGTGGAACGAAGCCCAGCAGGCCATCATCCAGCGTGCTGAACTGCTCGGTCGCACCGTTCAATCCCGCTACGCAGAGTCACCTCCGTTCGTCCAAGCACCTGGGTATGACGCGAGCCGAAGGGTCACGTGGGACACGCTTTCTCCCGACGCTCAGAAGGCGCTCGATGTCGAGCTCAAGCTGCTCAGCATCATTCTCGACACACAGGCCCTGCCGGTCTGGCTGGGTGTGACGACCGTCAGCCAGCCCGACCTCACGGCTGTCCCAGGAGAAGACCGCAACGGTGTCCGAAGAGTGGATCGACGAGAGCCTGACATTCGCTCAATTCGACCTCGACGAACATGAAGAATGGGTCCTGAGTCTCTTAGCTCAAGACTCGCCAACTAGCTGACGTCTCGAACGCAAGAGGATGATGGATCCATGGCTGCTCCCCACCGTCCCGGTCTGCGGGTCACGGCGGGGATCACAATCCCAGAGTCCGAGCTGTCGTGGCGGTTTTCGCGGTCATCCGGGCCTGGCGGGCAAGGTGTGAACACCGCTGACTCCCGCGTGGAACTCGTGTGGGATGCGGCCGGTTCGGCTGTCCTCTCGCCACTCCAGCGCGAGCGACTCCTCGATCGACTGAGCGGTCGCCTTGTGGGCGGAGTGCTGACGATCACAGCATCCGAGCACCGCTCACAACTGCGCAACAGGGACGCGGCGCGCGCTCGACTGGCGGCCGTGGTGACCGACGCCCTGCGGCCACCCTCGCCAACGCGCAGACCGACGACTCCGAGTCGAGGCGCGAAGGAGCGGCGCCTGAAGGCGAAGCAGCAGCGCACCGACATCAAGCGGCTGCGTCGACCGCCCATCGACTGACGTCCGAGGCACGTACGAGTCCTGCCGCCGCAACCACGTCGATGCTGCATCTGCGGCGGAGTTCGCTCGAGGATGGTGGCGCGAGACAAGGGCGGTGGTGACGTTTGTGTCAGCGCGCTTCTGGGTCTGCGCCACGGACGGCTCGTCCTCCGTCGACGGGCAGGATGACACCGTTGAGGTAGCTTGCCCGGTCGGACAGCAGGAATGCGACGGCTTCAGCGACTTCGGATGTGCGTCCGACACGTCCGAGCGGGTGCAGGGCCGCCATCTGGTCGTCGACTTCTGGGTGCTCGCGGCGGTATTCCTCGTATCGGGTGGTCGTGATGGATCCCAGCGCGACGGCATTCGTACGGATCTGGTCTGGGCCGTAGTCGACGGCCATTGCCCTGGTCAGTCCTTCGATCGCCGCTTTCGCTGTCGAATACGGGAGCGCTCCGCGGACGGGGCGCTGCGCTTGATGCGAGGACACGTTGACGATGGCGCCCGCGCGTCCATGGTGAAGGAAGTGGTTCACTGCGGTGTGGCTCCCGGTGACGGCGAGACTGAGATTGTCGGTGATCATCGCCAGGATTTCGGCAGCGGACGCGGTCGTAAGGGTGGCGTCGCGAAATATCGCCGCATTGTTCACCCACCCGGTCAATGGTCCTGCCGCTTCCGCCGCATCTGCGGCACGCTGCGCAACCGCCGGGTCACGCGCGTCGCCAGAGACCAGCGTCACAGGCGGATGCTGCCAGGTAAGCGACTCGGCGACGTCGAGGACGACCACATGAGCACTCTCCGCGAGTCGAGCGCTGATGGCGGCGCCCACGCCCTGGGCGCCTCCGGTCACGACGATCGACCGGTCGACGGTCGGCACGATCAGGTCACTCACGCGTCAATTCAACCGTTGTTTCGGGTCTGAGGAGAGTGGGAGTGGCGCAAGCCGAGCGATCGGGCGGATGTCCGATTGGGGATCGAGTCCTGGCTCGCAAACTGGAGCTCGTCGGTCCGGCTCGGTAGCGTGCAGCGCATGGCCATCAAACTTGACAACGTCGGTATCGCCGTTCGCGACCTCGAAGCAACGATCTCCTTCTTCACCGACCTCGGCCTCACGGTCGTCGGCCGTGACACGGTCAGTGGCGAGTGGACCGACACCGCCGTCGGCCTTGACGGCAACCACGCCAACATTGCGATGCTCCAAACTCCAGACGGTCAGGGTCGCCTCGAGCTCTTCGAGTACATCCACCCGGAAGCGATCGAGACGGACCCCACCCTTCCCAACGAGATCGGCATGCACCGCGTCGCCTTCTCAGTCGACGACATCGACGAAGCCCTGGAGATCGCCGCGAAGCACGGCTGCCGGCCGTTGCGCGGCGTGGCGAACTACGAAGACGTCTACAAGCTCACGTACGTCCGCGGTCCCAGCGGCATCCTCGTGATGTTCGCCGAGGAACTGAAGAAGAACTGACGGCCCGACCCCGAGCAGTTGTCACGTACGCCCGAGCGGCGCCGGCAGTTCGGCGGCAGATCGGAGTATCCCGCGTTCGGCTCCGTTGCCGAATGGCACGGGTCGCCATGCCGGAGGCGAGGGAGAGCGCCGCACGTAGACTTGGCGCGTGGCGCTCCTTGACCATCTGGGCATTACCGTCGACGATCTGCCGGCCGCCGTCAACCAGTTCGACCCGGTGCTCAGTGCGCTCGGATTCACGCGGCATGACGCCGAAGGCGGCGTCTCCTGGGACTCCGGTGACGAGACGGAACTCATCTTGTTTCCCGCCCGCGAAGCGGGTAGCGGACCGCACCAGCACGGGCGCGTCGGATGGCAGCACCTCGCCTTCGCCGTCGACTCGCGGGAAGATGTCGATCGCCTGCATGCGATCGCCCTCGATGCTGGCTGGTCAGTGGTGCGTGACCCGAAGGTGTATCCGCGATTCAACGACCGCTACTACGCGGCCTTCGTCGAGGATGCGAACGGGATCCGGATCGAGTTCATGCACAATCCGCCCCGCGAAGCCGCCGCGAGCTGAGGCAGGCGGCTCTGCAGCGAAAGGGGTCCCGCGGCCCGCTAGTGACCGGCGGCTTCGGGGGCGTCCCGCTCCGAGACCGGTCTGCTGACGCTGGTGAAGCCGCGCGCAGACGGGAGTGACTCGAGCACGAGGAGGATGCACGTCACCCCGAGCACCGCCGCCAGTGACCACAGCCCTGGAAGCGCAGCCCAGAGCGGAATGGCCGCTGCAATCAGCACCGCGCACGTCATCCTCGGAACCAGCATTCTGTGTGCCATTCGAAGCCAGAATGCCGATGTGGCCGCCAGATAGACGGCCGCTCCGGCGCCGAGCGCGGATCCCCCGAGCCAACCCAGATGATCTTCGTCCAGATGACCCATGACCTCTTCGATCCCGAGCGCCGTGAGGATGACGCCGACCAGGATCGGCAGATGGAGGTAGGTATAGCCGTCGGACGCAAGCTTCGCCCGGGACACCCCTTCGGCGCCCTCGAGCAGGGTCTCCGCATCTTCGGCGATCCGCCCGAAATAGGCCCACCACAAGACGACTGTGAGACCCACGGCAAGCAGCGATCCGATGACGATCGCGATCGTGATCGGCTCGAGTGAGACGCCGACGCCGATCGCGACGATTGACTCGCCGAGCGCGAGAATCACCACCAGGCGATGCCGTTCTGTGAAGTGCGCGACGGACTGCACGCGCCATCCACCACCGACGTTCGACGTGATGTAGATCGCGAGCAGATCGACGATGATCGCCCCGGCCCAGACAACAACGCGCCACTGCTCATCGACGAACGCGCCGACGACGAGCAGCACGATCGACGGCAGCGCCGAGGCGAGAAGGCTCATGAGCACCTGGCGCCGGAGCGCAGCATCCGGCCCCGCCGCGATGAGATAGGTCGTGAGGTGAACGAGCCTGATGACCGCGTAGCAGATGGCGAAGACGAGCGGGGCGTAGAGGCCGCCCGCGAGGTCGTGATACGCCTCGGGGATCGTGAGTGAGAGCACGAACACCGCACCCATCGCGATGATGAGCGACACACGAACGAGTCCTTCGTTGGCGTGAGCTTGGTTTCCCAACCATGCGAACGATGACCACGACCACCACAGCAGGCCGAGGACGATCAGACCCTGAAGCACCGACAGGGGCGGCTCGCCGTGGGACATCACGTACGTGACCTGCGTGAATGCAAACACGAAGACAAGATCGAAGAAGAGCTCGAGGGTCGTCACCTGATCGCCCTCACGCGCCGTGCGCACGCCCAGCGCTCGAAAGAGGCTTCCGCCCTGCTCCTCCTGCCCCGACATGGCAAGAACCCTAGCCGCTGTCGCGCTCGGGCAGCCTCACGACCCAACGCCTACGGACCGCGCCTGACTTGCTTCGCTTGGTTGGCGGATCTGCATAGGGAATCGAGTGGGCGTCCGGAGCGCTCACCCATCACGTCGGGTCGGCGTTCATCTCCCACTGTTTCGGCGAGCGCCAGAGAGCACTCGTCGTGAGAGATCTGATCATCTCCATCTCCTTCGGCAGGCGGTTGTAGAGCTTCATGAAGAGCTCCTCCACGTCGAGCAGCTCCGATGTCCAGTCGCGGCGATTGATCGCCATGCAGGCGAAGAAGTCCTCCTCGGAGAAGTCCAGGCCGTCCCAGGTGAGGTCTTCGTAGCGCGGCACCCAGCCGATCGGACTCTCGATCGCAAGCGCCCGGCCGCGCGAGCGTGCCACGATCCACTGAAGGACGCGCATGTTCTCGCCGAACCCTGGCCAGAGGAATTGTCCGTCCCCGTCGCGCCGGAACCAGTTCACCTGGAAGATGCGTGGAGCGTTACGCACATTCCGACCCAATGCCAGCCAATGATTGATGTAGTCCCCCATGTGGTAGCCCGAGAACGGGAGCATCGCGAACGGATCGCGGCGCACCACACCCTGCTCCCCGAACGCGGCGGCGGTGGTTTCGGACCCCATCGTCGCGGCCATGTACACGCCGAACGCCCAGTTGAAGCTCTGCGCTACGAGTGGGATGGTGCCGGCGCGACGGCCGCCGAACACGAAAGCCCGGATCGGCACACCCTGCGGGTCGTCCCACGATTCGTCCAGCGCCGGGTTCAATGTCGCGGGCGAGGTGAACCGCGAATTCGGGTGCGCCGCCTTCGTCCCCGACTCCGGAGTCCAGTCATTTCCCTGCCAGTCGATCGCGTGCGAAGGCTTCGGGCCGTCCATCCCCTCCCACCACACATCACCGTCGTCCGTGAGTGCGACGTTCGTGAAGATCGTGTCCGAGCGGATCGACTCCATCCCGTTCGGGTTCGTCGCATATGAGGTGCCGGGCGCGACCCCGAAGTAGCCCGCCTCCGGATTGATTGCGAAGAGGGTGCCATCTTCGCCGGGCTTGATCCACGCGATGTCGTCGCCGACCGTGGTCACCTTCCACCCTTCCTCGGCGAAGGCCGGCGGCGGGACGAGCATGGCGAAGTTCGTCTTGCCGCACGCGCTGGGGAAGGCGGCCGCCACGTAGGTCTTCTCCCCCTCGGGGTCGGTCACGCCCAGGATGAGCATGTGTTCGGCGAGCCACCCGTCGTCGCGTGCCATCGTGGAGGCGATGCGCAAGGCCAGGCACTTCTTGCCCAGCAGAGCGTTGCCGCCGTAGCCGGACCCGTAGGACCAGATCTCGCGCGTCTCGGGGAAGTGCACGATGTACTTCTCGCTCGGATTGCACGGCCAGGCGACATCCTGCTCACCGTCGCCCAGCGGTGCTCCGACGCTGTGCATGCACGGGACGAACTCGCCGTCGGCGCCGAGCACCTCAGCTGCTGCACGCCCCATCCGCGTCATGATCCGCATGCTCACGACGGCGTATGGCGAGTCCGTGATCTGCACGCCCAGCTGGGCGATGGGTGAGCCGAGCGGGCCCATGCTGAATGGCACCACGTACATCGTGCGGCCGGCCATCGATCCCGCGAAGAGGCGACGGAGGATCCGCATCATCACCCTCGGGTCCATCCAGTTGTTGGTCGGGCCCGCATCCTCTTCGCTGCGAGCGCAGATGAAGGTGCGCTCTTCCACGCGGGCAACGTCGCTCGCGTCGCTGCGCGCAAGGTAGCTGCGCGGCCGCTTCTCGGGGTTCAGTCGGATGAACGTTCCCCCCTCGACGAGCTGTTCGCAGAGCTCGTCGTACTCGCGATCCGAGCCGTCGCACCAGTGGACGTTCGTCGGGGTGCACAGGGCGGCCATCTCTTCCACCCAAGCGACAAGGCCGGGATGCTGGATCCAGTCCGGTGTGGTCATGATGCGATCATCCCGCGCGATCTGCGCCCGCACCAGACGATGCTCGGCTTGTCCAGGCCGCTCGCGGAGTGCGTGCCACAGACGGTGACAGGATCAGGTCGGCGACAATCATTCGCAACGGATCCTTCAACGGTCGCAATCGACCTTTACCAATTATTCGCTTCGCCCTGTGGCTTAGCGGGTGATGGACGGCGATCGTCATGGGCCGCACAATGGCAACATGGGGGGTCGATTCGAAGGCATCCCGGTGACGCCGACGAGGTCGCCGTGATGGAACGCGCCATCGACCCTATGATCCGCACGCCGGATCAACGGCTGCGGATCTTCGTCAGCTCCACGCTGAAGGAGCTGGAGCCCGAGCGCCGCGCCGCGCGCGCCGCGATCGAACGACTGCGGCTCGCGCCGGTGATGTTCGAGCTCGGTGCGCGGCCGCATCCGCCGCGACAGCTGTATCGGGCCTACCTCGAGCAGAGCGACGTTTTCGTCGGCGTGTACTGGCAGGAGTACGGGTGGATCGCTCCGGGCGAGGAGATCTCCGGACTCGAGGACGAGTACTGCCTCGCGCCACGTGAGATGCCGAAGCTGATCTACGTGAAGCAGCCGGCCGAGCGCGAGCAAAGGCTCGCCGAGCTGATGGCGCGCGTGCGCAGCGACGACACGACGTCGTACACGCCGTTCTCGACGGCGGAGGAGCTCGCCGAGCTCGTGACGGCCGATCTCGCGACGCTGCTCGCCGAACGGTTCGACGCCTCGCGCGCTGCCTCGGCGCCCTCCGTCGAGGCGATCCCCGCCGGCCGCATCCCCGCACCCTTCTCGAGCGCCATCGGCCGCGAGCGCGACCTCGCCACGCTGCTCGCGTGGCTCGGCGACGACGCCCACCGGCTCGTCACGCTCGTGGGTCCCGGCGGGATCGGCAAGAGCCGTCTCGCGATCGAGGTCGCCCGCAACGCCGGCGAGCGCTTCGACCGGGTGACGTTCGTTTCGTTGGCGCAGGTGCGCGACCCCCACGAGGTGCTGGGCGCGATCGCGCGGGAGCTCGGGGTCCGCGACACGGGCGACGCGCCGCTGAGCGAGCAGCTGGGGATCGCCCGCGCCGGCCGACGAGACCTCATCGTGCTCGACAACTTCGAGCAGATCGTCGACGCCGCCCCCGATGTCGTCTCGCTCCTCACCGACCTGCCCGGCGCGACCTTCCTCGTGACCAGCAGGGTCCGGCTGCGGGTGCGCGGCGAACAGGTCTTCGACGTCGAGCCACTCGGCCTGCCGCCGGAGCCCTCGCAGGCGTCGATCCAGGCCATCCTCGAGGCGCCCGCCGTGCAGTTGTTCCGCGATCGCGCGCGGTCCGCGGACCCGAGGTTCGACGTGACGGATGACAACGCCGAGGACGTCGCTCGCATCTGCCGGGCGCTCGAAGGCGTCCCCCTCGCGATCGAGCTCGCCGCCGCTCGCATCCGCGCGCTCACCCCCGCGGCCATGCTCGGGCGGCTCGACCGGATGCTGCCGCTGCTCGTCACCGCGGCGAGGGACGTGCCCGAGCGCCAGCGTACGATCCAGGCGACGGTCGAGTGGAGCATCGACCTGCTGAGCGCCGATGCGCGCGCGCTCTTCGAACGGCTCGGGGTGTTCGCGGGCGACTTCAGCCTCGAAGCGGTCGAGGCCGTCGCCGCCGGCGAACCGTGGGCCGCCGACCTGCTCGGCACCCTCCTCGAGCTCGTCGACGGCAGCCTTGTGCGGCAGCACGACGAGCACGCCCTACCGCTCTTCTCGATGCTGGTACCGGTGCGCGAGATCGCGGCCGGACGCTTCGAGCTCGACCCGGATGCCGCGGCGGTGCGACGCGCACACGCCGAGTACTACGTGCACCTCGCCGCTGAGACCGAGCTGCTGCTCCGAGGCGCGACGCAGTCCGCCGCACTCGACCGGCTCGAGGCGGAACGTGACGACCTTCGCGCCGGGTGCCGTCACCTGATCGCGGTCGGCGAGGTCGACGTCGTCGCCGACGTCGTGTGGCGCCTGTTCCTCTACTGGTGGATCCGGAGCCTGCTGCCGGAGGTGAAGGCCTGGATGGACGCCGTCCTCGAATCCGGCCAGCAGCTCTCGACCCGTGCCAGGGCGATCGCACTCGCGTTCTCGTCGTGGGTCGCGCTCTGGCAGCCCGATTCGGAGATCAGCACCGAGCGCGTGGACGAGTCTGTCGCCCTCTTCCGCGCGGTCGGCGACGAGTTCAGCGTGGGGTTGGCCCTCAGCATCGCATCGCTCTCCTACACGTCGGCCACGCCCGCCGACCTCGAGCTCGCCGAGGAGCGACAGCGCTCGGCGCTCGCGTTGGACGCCGCTCGACACGACGCGACCTTCCACTCGCTGTTCGAGAGCGTGCTCGGGCGCATCCTGCATCTCCGTGGAGACGCCGCCGGAGCCGTCGCGTGCTACAAGCGCGCACGAGACATCGCCGCGCGCGCAGGCGACGAGTTCGCTGAGCGCATCGCGCTCAACCAGATCGGATGGTCGCGCATCGCCTCCGGCGAGCCGCAGCCCGAGCTGTTCACCCGTGCGCTTGAGCTCTCGCTGCGCCTGCGCAATGAGGATGGCGATGCCTACGCGCTCGAAGGCCTCGCCGGATCAGCTGCTGTCGTCGGTGACGTCGAGCGTGCCGGCCTCCTCCTCGGCGCAGCCGAAGCGCTCCGCGCGCGCACGGGCCTCCACGAGCAGCGCTCGTACGTGACCTACCAGTCGTTCGTCGACGCCGTCATCACCACCGACCGCGCCGCCGAGTTCGAGGCAGCGCGCGTCGTGGGTCGCCGGATGCCGCGACGCGCCGTGCTGGAGATCGCACTCAACCCTGAGACGGATATGGCGGCAACGGGCAGCCCCCGTCCATCGGAGATGCCATCGTGAACGCAGACGTCCGGCCGGGAACGGTCCATCCGGCGGGGTTCGTGGCCATTGCCGCGATGCTGGGCAACAACCGATAGTTCTTCGGCGTTGCGTCGATCGTGCCGCACACTGGATCCATGTTGGGCTTCCTCAAGGCGATCAAGGACCGTGAGCACCGCGTCGCGCCCACGACAGCGGTCGCCGCCATTGCCGCGGTGATCTACACGTTCGCACCGATCGATCTGATCCCCGAACTCGTGCTCGGCCCCTTGGGATTCGCGGACGACATCAGCCTATGGGGTATCTTCGCGGTGCTCTTCGCACGCGAACAGCGGCGGTGGCGAGCCGGCCTCGAGTCGCACTAGGCATCAGGCTGGGATCGGCTTGCGGGTGCACGACGTGCCCACCGGCAGGGATCCGCTGGTGCCGCGACTGCTTCCCTGTGAGCGCGGGAGTGGCAGCTCACAGCGTGGACATGGACCATCCGGCGCGGTGGCGTCGATTCAGGCCCAGAATTCCGAACTCTCGCGTGGCTTGGCATCCGTCATCTGGATTTCGCAGATCAGAGGACCGTCGAAGCGGAACAGCTGCGCTGAGAAGTTGTGGAGTGACTTTCGGCCTCGCGAGGCCCGGATCTCCAGCATGAGCAGGATGCGGTCCTCCCCGACGGCGACCGGCTTCTGAGTCAGGCCGACGTGATAGTCCGTGGGTGCGCTCGTGAGCATCGCGCGAAGTGACTCGACATACGCGTCCGCGCCGTGCATCTCCACGTCTTCGCCCTCCGGCGATGTGATGTGCGCGACGAGAGCATCGTCCAGCAGCCGCCGGATGCCGTCGAAATCGCCGAGATTGAAGGCTTCGACGAACTGATCGGTCTCCCGCTCCATGGCCCCATTGTCACCAACGGCCGAGTAGGGCGAAAGTGGCGGGGTTGGAGCGGCGGTTGCCAGGTTCCGAGCGCCATGGGAGTCGCCATGCCCCCGAACCCTTTCCTCGTCTCGCACCCGAGGGTAGTGTCTTGAAAATCGGGCGTCTCAAAAATGAGGGCTCGTCGTGCTCACCTCTTACAAGGAGAACCAAGTGTTCGAAGGACGAAGGCTACGCATAGGCATTGGCGCCACGATCGCTGCTGGAGCGATGATCGTCGTCGGAGTCACGACTCCGGCGCTCGCCGGCAACGGGACGGACACGCAAGCGCTGCGTGACGCGGTCTCGGCCGAGGGGATCATCGACCATCTCGAGGAGTTCCAGGCCATCGCCGACGCGAACGACGACAACCGGGCCGCCGGAACATCCGGCCACGTGGCATCCGCCGAGTATGTCGAGAGTCAGCTGCAGGCCGCGGGTTACGAGACCTGGCGTCAGCCGTTCAGCTACGAGAAGACCGTCGTGGACACCGCTGTGCTCGCCCAGACCGCGCCGGGACAAACGGCATACGTGTACAACACCGACTTCACCGAAATGGCCTTCGCCTCCGAGGGCGACGTAACTGCCGCGGTGACCGCCATCGACGTCAACCTCGTGGGCGACCGGGCATCGACGAGCGGATGTGAAGACGCCGACTTCGCCGGATTCACTGCGGGAAACATCGCACTGATTCAACGTGGAACCTGCACCTTCCGCGAGAAGGCTGACAACGCGCTTCAAGCTGGAGCGGCCGGCGTGATCATCTTCAACCAGGGCAATGTCTCCGAGACGGAGGATCGCGAGGCGCTTCTGTTCGGTACGCTCGATCCGCCGATCTTCCCGCTGCCGGTAGTCGGCACGACGTTCGCGCTCGGTGAAGAACTCGCCACCACCGCTGGGCTCACCATGCGGCTCGCGTTCGACGCGCACGTCGAGACGGTGGACACGTTCAACGTGCTGGCTGACACCGGCGGACGCACCGACCGCACCGTGGTCGTCGGCGGACACCTCGACAGCGTGCCAGAGGGCCCGGGCATCAACGACAACGGATCCGGCACCGCCGCCATCCTCGAGACGGCAGTGCAGATGGCCGAACTGGGAATCGAACCGGTCAACCGGGTTCGCTTCGCGTTCTGGAGCGGTGAAGAAGACGGGCTCATCGGGTCCGACCACTACGTCGCGCAGCTGACCAAGAAGGAGATCAAGGATCACGCCGTGAACCTGAACTTCGACATGGTCGGTTCACCGAACTTCGTGCGTTTCGTCTACGACGGTGACGGCGACGCCTTCGGAACCAAGGGCCCGACCGGCTCCAACGTGGTCGAAGAGGTGTTCCTCAAGTACTTCGCCTCACAGGGGCTGGCAACCGAGCCGACGGCGTTCGACGGACGCTCGGACTACTTCGGCTTCATCGAGAACGGCATCCCGGCGGGCGGCCTGTTCACCGGAGCCGAAGACATCAAGAGCGCCGAGCAGCAGGCCATCTACGGGGGCACCGCTGGTGTGGCGTATGACCCGTGCTATCACGCGGCCTGCGATACCATCACGAACATCAACTCGGTGGCGCTCGAGCAGATGGCGGATGCCATCGCCCACGCCACTCTGACGTTCGCGATGACCTCCTCCGCAGTTCCTGGAACCGGCAAGGGCCAGGGCGGCGGAGCCGACGCCATGCAGTTCAAGGGCAACAGGGCGCTGAAGTAACAGCGCTGCACTCAGAAAGCGGCTCCTCGTCTTCGGGCGGGGGGCCGCTTTCTGCCGACCGGCCTGCTCAGGGCCTCCCAGTAGCACTTTCAGACCAGTTTGGTACGTGTCGAATTTGCCACGGACGACAATGCCCATGAACAGTGCCACGATGCTCAAGGAGGTGCGGAATGAAGGCCATTGTGGTGACGGATCAGGCCGCGGGAACGGCCGGGATGACGCTGGTGGAGCGGCCCGAGCCGGGACCGGCGATAAATGACGTCGTTGTTCGGGTTCATGCGTCGGGATTCGTTCCGACTGAACTGACCTGGCCCTCGACCTGGACGGATCGCCTTGACCGTGACCGAACACCGTCGATCCCTGGGCACGAGGTAGCCGGAGTAGTCACCGCCCTCGGCTACGGCACGACTGGGCTGACTGTGGGACAACGGGTGTTCGGCCTCACAGACTGGACTCGAGACGGCACCCTGGCGGAGTACGCGGCCGTCGAGGCACGCAACCTCGCGCCGCTGCCGGGAGACGTCGACTTCACGGTGGGCGCGAGCCTGCCGATCTCGGGCCTGACCGCGTGGCAGGGACTGTTCGAGCACGGCCGTCTCAAGGCGGGGCAGAGCGTCCTCGTGCACGGCGCAGCCGGCGCAGTCGGGTCGATGGTCACGCAACTCGCACGAGGGGCCGGCGCCTACGTCATCGGCACCGGACGCGCCGCCGACCGTCAGACGGCGCTCGACTTCGGCGCGCAGGAGTTCGTCGACCTCGAGAACGACGTGCTCGAAGACGTCGGCGAAGTCGATCTGGGGTTCGATGTCATCGGCGGCGACATCGGAAAGCGGTCCGCAGGCCTTATTCGAGCCGGAGGAACACTGGTGTCCATCGTGGGCCCGCCCGAGGCCCGGCCCGACGACGGCCTAGCGATCGACTTCGTTGTCGAGTCCGATCGTGCGCAACTGAGTGAGGTGGTCCAGCGGGTGCGGGACGGACGACTGCGGACGAACATCGGCAACGTCTCGACCCTCGACGACGCCGTCGACGCGTTCAATCCGACCGAACGACGCACCGGGAAGACGATCATCCGCGTTCGTCCGTGAGGTCGATCAGGTTCGTGAAGGCGGCGAGATCTCTTGAGCGCTGGTCGCAGCCGCGCTTCATCGAGGGGGTGCGCGCTTCCTCTATCCCTCCGCTCGCTGCAAGCCCCTCCCGCGCCCGCCAATGCACCTCGCGCATCTGGGCGTCGAACGGCGCCACGGGGGCGATCACGACGACATCTGGCACGACATCCGTGAGCGGTATCGGTGTCACCGGGCCGGTCGGCAATCCCCACGACGTCCGCCACTCCGCGAGCTGTGCGGCCGACGCCGCAGCGACGACGCGTCCCAGTCCCGCCCAGCCGTGGGCGGCTGCGCACATCGGGCAGTGCTCGCCCGACGTGTAGACCGTCGATGTTGCGCGCTGGTCGGGGGTGAGGTGTGCGATCGCCCACCTCACCAGCGCCAATTCAGGATGCGCGGTCGGATCGCGATCGGATTTCTCGCGGTTCATCGCCTCGGCCAGCGCTGCGCCGTCTGCGTCGACGAGGACGGATCCGAACGGATCGTCGCCGTTCTCGAACGCCTGCGTCGCGAGGTCGACGCATCGCCGCAGGTGACCCTCGTCGATGCGGGAGATCTCGGTACTCATCTTCGTAACCCTTTCGGTTCGTTCATGCGTCGCCCACGGCGCGCAGGTAGCGGGCGGCGTATGTCCGCAGCACGGGACGCAGCTCGTCCGGCGATTCCACGATGAAGTCCATCCCGAGCATTCCGATGTAGGCGGCCAGGGTATCGAGGCTGTCGGCACCGCTGAAGAGCACGCACTCGTCGGCGGAGACCGACTCGACCATCCCCACCGCAGGGTGGATCCGATCCAGCACCCGCTCCGCGGACGCGGCGATCCGGAATCGCGCGTGCACCTGCCATCCGCTGGTCGCGATCGAGCGCATGGCGTAGGCGGTGTAGTCGCCGCCCGGTATCGGGGTCGGGGTGAACCGTCGGCGAGTCGGGGCGCGGGGGGCCATCCAGTCGACGCGGAACGTCGACCACTCGCCCGCGGACGGGTCGCGCCCGATGAGATACCACCGTCGCTGCCAGGCGATCAGACGGTATGGCTCCGCGAGCAGCGGCCGATCGAAGCCGCGGTAGTCGAACCTGATCCACTCACCGGCGTGGATGGCGGCCGCGATCGCCGCCAACGCCGAGGGTTCGACCTCGGGATCGTCGGCGTCGGTGTCGTTGTTGTCAGGAGCGCGGTCGACGACCGTGGCGATCGCCTGAACCATCGGCCGGAGGCGGGCGGGCAGCACCTGTTCGAGCTTGGTGAGGGCGCGCGCGCTGGCGAGCTCGATCCCCGCGAGTCCGGTGGCGGCCCGGAGCCCGACTGCCACGGCGACGGTCTCCTCGTCGTCGAGCATGAGGGGAGGCAGCTTGCCGCCGGCTCCCAGCCGGTAGCCGCCGGCGGAACCGCGGTTCGCATCCACGGGATACTCGAGTTCGCGCAGGCGGTCGATGTCCTTGCGGATGGTGCGGGTGGAGACCCCGAGGCGAGCGGCGAGCTCGGTGCCCGTCCATTCTGGCCTGGACTGAAGTAGGGCGAGCAGCGCGAGAAGTCGGCCGGCGGTTTCGGACATGTGGACATGATCTCATTCCTTTAGGAGCGAAACTCTCCTAATGGGCTCGTAGCGTGGGTGTCATGACGAAGAACACCAAGACCGACATCCGCCCCTTCCACGTCGACGTGGCGCAAGCCGACCTCGATGACCTGATGGAGCGGCTCGCGCGGACGCGCCTGCCGCAGCCTGCCCCGACCGACGACTGGAGCACCGGCACCCCGAACTCCTACCTGCGCGACGCCGTCGAGCAGTGGCGCACCGGGTTCGACTGGCGTGCGCAGGAGGCCCGCATCAACGCCGTGCCGCACTTCACGACCGAGATCGACGGCCAGACCATCCACTTCATCCACGTCCGCTCCGAGCAGGAGGGTGCGACCCCGCTGCTGCTTGCGCACAACTACCCGGGCTCGTCGATCGACTACCTCGAGATGATCGACGCGCTGCGCGACTTCGACCTCGTGATCCCGGACGCTCCGGGCTTCGGATTCTCGAACCCGGTCGCCGACTCCGGTTGGACGACCGCCCGCGTGGCGAAGGCGTACGACCAGCTCATGCGCCGCCTCGGCTACACCGAGTACGGCGTGCACGGCTCGGACAACGGTGCGCTCATCGCGCGCGAGTTCGGGCTGCTCAATCCGGAGGGCTTCCTCGGGCTGCACGTGCTGCAGCTCTTCTCGTTCCCCTCGGGCGACCCCGCCGAGTTCGAGCGGCTCGAGCCGCAGGACTACGCGGGGCTCGAGCACATGCAGTGGTTCCAGTCGGTCGGCGGCTACAACACGATGAACGCCTCGCGCCCGCAGACGGTCTCGGTCGGGCTCAGTGATTCGCCGGTAGCGCTGCTGGCGTACAGCGAGCTGTTCAACTCGTTCGGCAACGGGACGTCCCTGGTGCCGCTAGAGAAGATCCTCACCGAGGTCAGCCTGAACTGGTTCGCCAACGCGTCGGCCGGCATGAGCCGCAGCTACTTCGACAACGCCCGCGCCGAAGCCGAGCCGCAGGTCAATGCGGCCCGCACCGGTGTCGCGGTGTTCGCCGACGACTTCCAGACGATCCGCGTCTTCGCCGAGCGCGACAACTCGAACATCGTGCACTGGAGCCGCTTCGAGAAGGGCGGGCACTTCGCGGCGCTCGAGGTGCCCGAGGTCGTGGCCGGCGACATTCGCGCATTCTTCGGACAGGGCTGACCGGTGCAGGAGGGGCGTGCGGCCGCAATGGCCCGCGCCCCTTCTGTCGGTGCGCGACGCACCGCCGACGCAACGGCGCACGCATCGTGGTCGGGCGCTTGGCCCAAAGTAATATCGGGCCCGCAATCCATCGGTTAGCGGACATGCCCCCGGCGTGAGCTGATTGTCGAGCGGTGTCTCATTCGTGTCGATTCGGGCCACGCAGAATCGTCACCTTTATGAATACGACGCGCAACCATCCGGATGTGGGAGTGTTCGCTGGTGGACAGACTGTGATGGAGGGAAGAACCATGAAGATCGTCGTTGTGAACCACATCAGTCTCGATGGAGTGATGCAGGCGCCCGGGCGCAAGGACGAAGACACTCGGAATGGCTTCGTCCACGGCGGATGGGCTTCGGAAGAAAGCGACCCAGCTATCGGAAACGCGATGGGCGCTGTCATGGGTGCGGAGTTCTCCTGGCTCTTCGGGCACCGCACCTACGACGACTTGCTGGAGCACTGGAACGCCACCGGCGGACCGTTCAAGGAAGGCCTCAACGGACCGACGAAGTACGTGGCATCCTCGGACCCAGACCTGGAACTGCCGTGGCCCAACTCCACGCTCCTCACCGGAGATGTGCCCCAGCGCATCGCAGAACTGCGTGCACGGGAAGGCGGGAATCTCGTGATCATGGGAAGCGGCGACCTCATCCGGTCGCTGATTCCTCACGGACTGATCGACGAGCTGCTGCTGATGATCCACCCCATCGTGCTCGGATCCGGGCAGCGTATCTTCGGGTCAACCGATGAGGCACGACACTTCGCACTCGCCGATGTAAAGGCGACATCCGCTGGCACGATCCTTGC
>CAVQLL010000024.1:0-38438 GCA_963713325.1 uncultured Actinomycetota bacterium | reverse complement strand
CTGACCCAGCATCCGATCAGGGGACGCTCATCGGGCGGATTCGCCGTGCGGGGTATACGGGCATCTGCCGCGTCGCGAAGTGAGACGTCAGAAGATGTGCGCCTCGCATGATGCGAGGAATATCGCGCGCCGACGCTTGATCTCACGGTAGATGGTTGCTCGCGACACGCTGAACAGCTCAGCTTCTTCGGTCTGCGTGTAGTCGCCGGTGTCGTGCAGCTCGAAGAGGAGCGTGCGCTGCGTCTTGGACAGCTTCGGCTGCTTGCCCTTCAGCCGGCCCTTCGCGCGAGCGACCGCCATGCCTTCGCGGGTGCGCATGCTGATCAGATCCCGTTCGAACTCAGCCACCATGCCGAGCACGTTGAACAACAGCCTCCCGATCGGATCGGTCGGGTCGTAGCGGCTTCCGCCGAGACTCAGCGCGACACCTTTCGCGGTGAGCTCATCGGCGATGTCCCTGGCATCCCGCAGCGAGCGAGCGAGACGGTCCAGCTTCGTCACGACGAGTGTGTCACCGCTTCTCACCGCGGCAAGCGCCTCCCGCAGGCCAGGGCGCGCGCGATTCGTTCCCGTCATCCCGTGGTCGACGTAGATGTGCGCATCCTGCACTCCCAGTCGCAGCAGCGCTTCGCGCTGGACCGTCAGATCCTGATCCGTCGTCGATACTCTTGCATAGCCAATCTGTATTCCATCCATCCGGCCACGGTCCCACCGGCGCTCTTCGTGAGATCCTCCTGGGAATGGGCGTAGCCGGTGAATGACCCCGAACGACCATCTTCGGCGATACTCGCGGCATGAAGCTGTATTTCGCGGGACCGCTGTTCACCACGCCGGAGCGCACGTGGAATGCCGAGGTGACCGCCGCGCTGCGCGCTGCCGGCCACGAGATCTTCCTGCCTCAGGAGCAGGAGCCCGGCTTGGACGCGGAGGCCATCTTCGCCACCGACGTGGGCGGGATCGATGCGGCACAGGGGCTCGTCGCGATCATGGATGGCCCCGATCCGGACTCGGACGCGCTGGGAAGTCGGTTATGCCTACGGCAAGAATAAGCCGATTGTGCTCGTCCGAACCGATTTCAGGACGTCGGCGGGGGATGCCGGGGAGTACAACCCGATGCTGACGCAATCCGCCGCGATCAGACTCGACATGCCGGCGGCGTCGACGACAGAGGTCATCGCCGCGATCCTCGAGGCGCTCGAGCGCGTCGAAACCGGAATCGATGAGGGCTGACCTATCGTCAACGCCGGGAAGTGTGTTCAGGTGAGCTGTCTGATGACAGTCACCCGGAACGGCGCTGCGAGAAGCTCCGCCAACGGTGCATATGTGCCAGCCGCCGCAGCCTCCTCCATGTGCCTCATTCGCGCCTCGGCTGACTCCCAGTCTGCAATCTCGACCACGGTGTCGGAGTCATCAAGCACCTCGTAGCGTTTGCTCCCCAGCAAGCCGATCTGCGCCGCCCCTTGGGTGGCGATCAAGCTCTCCATCAGACTCGTGAGCTCGTCCCGCCTACCAGGCAAGGCTTTCAATTCGACAATCACTCTGATGGCCACGTCATCACTTCCTCGTCTACACACCACGACCAAACCCGTACGATCCTCGGAGACTAGGGCAACGGCACATGACTGAGGAAGTGGTGCCGCCGACCGCCCGCGCGGTGAGCGACCGGCTTGGCGGCGGCGCCGAGACCGACGACGGCGGGCCAAGGCGCCCTCGCGTGGTCATCTCGTCGTGTGCGCCGCCGGTCCGGAACCCTTGCCGTCACGCCAAGGGTGGGCAGGCGCCGAGATCACCGCTATCCTGCGCGCATGGGGGCTGATGAGGTGTCGCCGACGTCTGGGCGCGCGAAGGGGCGCGGGACGATGGTGGTGTCCGTGTTGGCCCTGTTTGCCTCGATCGCTGCGCTTGGGGTGAGTCTCTACCCGTATGTCCAAGAGACGTCAGTGCGTCAGGATGCCACCGTCGGATACCTTGACCGTCTGGTGGGCGTGGAGTGGAACGACGCCCTCAGGGCGAAAACCTTCGCCGTGAAGGGCGGTGACGCCGAACTGCTGGCGAGCGTGATCAACAACGCATGGTTGGCCGGCCAGTACACCGAGCCAGAGGTCCTCCAGCTGGAGGCGGGGTCGGTCACCTCGCGGGGAGCTGGCGAATATGAAGTCTGTTTCCCTCGGACGAAGCTGCCGATATTCAGCGACAACTGCTACGTGTTCTCACACTTCGAGTTCAACGAAACTGATCGCATCAGTCGCTTCGCGGTCGACGGAGTGCCGGTAGATGCACTGCTTCCCGTTCGGGACTTTACCGACGACCTCACGCTCGACGAAGGTGGCGGGCCGATCGATGCTTATCCGGGCGGCGTAATCGTCAGTCCGGACGGTTCGGAAAAGATCGTGCTGCTTGACGTGAGGCAGATCCGCGGCGGACAACGTGACCCGATCCAATTTCAATCGGTACGCGCCGAAAACGCGGCGGAGACGGATACTCCGATCATCGAGTCATCGTTCCCCAGCGAACTCACGTACTACGGCCGGGGCTGGGCTGCAGTGAAGGTCGGCACCGACGCTCAGTTCCTTCTCGCATGCTGGTCCGGAGTCCCAGAGGGTTCCGAAAGTTGCAGCTGGGTGTATCTGTAGACGCGACCCCCGTCCATCCGCGACTCGGTGGCACGATGCGCCGCGCCTTGGATCGCTGAAGGACCGGTATTCGCGCCGTGCACGAGTGGGCTCAGACACGGGCAATCGCTGGCTCCCTGGATCGCCAAGTGAACCCCGGTTTTCGCGACGTCCGGTCACCCCTCGCCCCATGTCGGGCGCGGGAGGACAATGAGGACATGGATGCCCCGCGGGGGTCGGTCGAGTTCGAACAAGCGGACGAGCTGGAGCGCCTGCGACGGCGCGCCTACGGACCGGATGCCGACATCGCGGCGGATGCGGCGGCTCAGGCTCGGCTCTCCGAACTGGAGGCCGCCCAACGCCGACAGGCGACTCCCGTCGGCGATGCCGCCACAGCGGTCCCCGCTCCGATCCCGGAACGCCTCGCGGTCGCTGAACCTGTCGAAGGGTCGCGTTCTGCTTCGACATCGGTCCCTCCGCCTGTCCACCGGGCGTTCGCCGAGGATGAGCGTGCCGCAACGTCGGTCATGGAGCAAGGCCCCGCCAAGGGGTCGACCGCCGATTCCGACGCGATCAGGCAGGCCACCGCGGTACCGTGGTGGCGGCGCCGCCTCTCTTTGGTGATCGTCGGCGGCGTCATCGCGACCCTCGCCCTGAATGTGGCCGTCACCGCGTCGATGTCGCAGCTGCTCGCTCAGGAGTCCACCCCCATCCCGGCCGAGACAGCGACCGCCGAGGAGCCGCCGGTCCGTTCTTGGCGGGGAGGTGGGTCCTACGTTCCCGCGCCGGACGATGTGCTCGCACTGACGTCGGACGGTGCCGCCGCCGATCAGCCGCACGATCCGGGGGGCAAACTCAACGCTCTGGGGATCAGCCCCGGTGAGGTGAAGCGCTACGAGGACTTTTACGGCCCCGAGGTCTACCACCTCGCCGTCTGGAGTGGAGAGTCTCGCTACGGCATGACCTGCCTGCTCCTCTCCCACGCCGGCCAGCCCATCAGCGACGGAGGGGGCGCCGCCGAAGGTTGTTCCTTGAGGGGCCAGGACACCATCGCGGACATCATGGGGGACGTCAGTCTCACCCGTTTCGTGCTCAACGGCGACCACGTCGACGTCTACGTGTACGAGCGGGACGCTGACCCGAACGCGTCGCAAGGCTAGCCGGGACGCCGCACCACTGACCCGGTCGACGACACCATGGCGCGCCATGCGCGCCGTACCGCCGGCGGGCGAGGTACCAGCGGAGAGCGGACGACACTCCGGCGACGGACCTACGGACCGGATGCCGAAACCGACACCGATCCGATCGCTGAGGCGCGGCTGACAGACCTCGGGGAGAGGTTCATCGAATGTCCGCATGGGGACCGGCATTCGGGCGGGTTCTGTCCTGGGCGGTTGCGAGCTTGATTGGCCCCGACCGGAGTCGGGACCAATCTGCTCGATCGTCGATCAGGCGCGTGTTGCCATTGTGTCCTGCACTGCTTCTCGATCGATTCCGAACCCGGCGCGGAACAGTGGTGCCTTGGTGTCGAAGGGGACGTCTTCGCGCGAGTCTTCGACCGCTGCCATCGATGAGGGAATGTCGAAGGGCAGCACACCGGTCAGCGGCGCGTGTCCTGTGAGCGCGTCGATGACGACGGTGTCGCTGGCCCCGAAGTCTCCGATGATGGTTGCTCCGAGCGCGAGCAGAGGGCTGAGGATGGCTGGCCGCTCGAGGAACACCGACACGTAGAGTGGCGCGTGGTCGGCATAGGTGCGCAGCCGGGCGATCGTGTCGTCCGAGAACTGCGAGGGTGCCGCCGTGGAAGTACTCGGCGACGACGGATCCTCGTCCGACTTCGAAGGGTGCTTCGAGACGGACGATGATCGCGTCGGCATCTTCGATGCTGTCGGTCGTCGTGAGTCCGGAGACGTCCTGCACACCCTCGACGAACACGCGGGCTATCCCCGCTGAGCAGGCCGGCGTCCTCGGACAGTAGTACCAGCGATGCGCGCTGCGCGGCGACGCCCTTCTCGAAGTAGATGGGGGCGCCGCAGGTGGCGCGGGCGTTCTCGACGTCGGCATGCCGGTTCTCGAAGATGCCGAGCTGGAACTTTTCCCGCAGCAGCCGTCGCGCGGATTGGTCGATGCGTTCCTCCGCGACCAGGCCGGTGTCGACGAGTTCTTCGATGAGGGCGGTGTTGCGGTCCCCGCCGAACTGGTCGACGCCGGCGTCGATGGCGATCCGCGCTCGCTCGAGCGGGGTGAGGTGCTCCAGTCCCCACCCGTTGGGCCCGAAGCTGAGCTCGCCCATCTGCTCGCTTTCCAGCAGGTTCCAGTCGGTGACGACGATTCCGTCGAAGCCGAGGCGTTTGCGGAGGATGCCTTGGACGACGGGGGTGTTGAAGGCGAATCCGACTTCGTCCCAGTCGGTGCCGACGGGCTTGCCGTAGTAAGTCATCACCTGTGTGGCGCCGGCGGCGAACGCCTTCTCGAACGGCTGGATGTGCAGTTCCTGCATCCCGCCGGGATACACCTGCTCCGGGTACCGGAAGTCATGTGCGTCGTCGCCGCGCAGCTGCGGCCCACCGCCGGGGAAGTGCTTCACGACCGCGGCGACGGAGTCGTGTCCCAGCGTCTTTCCGCCGCGGAGTCCCTCGATGAAGGCGACCGTGAGCTCGGCGACGCGGGCGGGGTTCTCCCCGAACGTGCCGAACCCGCGCGACCATCGGGGCTCGCTGAAGATGTCGGCCATCGGCCCGAGATAGACCCGGATTCCCATCGCGAGGAACTCGCGTCGGATGATGTCGGCATACTCCCGCGCCGCGTCGGTGCCGGGGATCGCCGCGATGCCGGTGGTCTCCGGCCAGCGCGAGAGGCTTTCGAGGGACTGTCCGGTGAACGGGTTGCTGCGGAAGCCGTGGCGTGGATCGGAGGAGAGGGTGATGGGGATGCCGAGCCGGGTGCTTGCCGCGAGGTCCTGGAGCGTGTTGTGCCAAACGGCGACTCCCGCGCTGTCGCCTCCCCCGAGCACGTTGAAGTGGCTGATGCCACGGGTCACCACGTTCAGTTCGGCGTCGCGGAGCGCATCGGCGTCGGTGAGCGACTCACCGCCGGGTTCGGTGGTGGGGTGGAACATGAGGCCGGCCTTTTCGGCGACTGACATGCGGGCGACGAGGTCGTCGACGCGGCGCGCGATGGGCTGGTTGGGGTCGAGATAGTCGTTCATGAGAGGTCCTTTCGGGCAGCGTCCAGCAGCGCAATGCCGCTGACACCTGAGGCGAGTGGGTTCAGCGGGTGGCGCGGATGCCGATGAGCGGGATGATTCCCAGGAGCGTGAGCGCGCCGCCGAACAGGACGAGGGCGACGTAGTTCGTGGTCCCGCCGCCGATGCCGAGCAGGAGCGGCGCGACGAACGGGATGAGTGAGAACGGCAGGGTGATCGCGATGTTGATCACGCCGAGGTTCCGAGCCGCGGTGACCTTGTCGCGCATCGCCGCGATACCGAACGCGACATAGGTGCCCATCATGACGCCCGCCGCGACGCCGGAGACGAGGGTGACGCCGATGAGGAACTGGACCACCGTGGTCGAGGTGGCGATCGTGACCATGCCGGCCGCGCCCGCCAGTGCGGCGAACACCATGACCGGCTTCCGGCGCCGGAGCCGGTCCCCCACCAGACCACCGAGCGGCCCGACGATGAACGCCACGATTCCGGGGATCACGTAGGCGAGGGTGATCACGCCACCGATCTGGTCCTCGGGCACCGCGATCATGTCCTGCAGCAGGTAGACGGTGTAGGTGGAGACAACTCCCCACGAGGCGAACATGAGGAACAGGGCCAGCAGCAGCCAGGCGAAGTCAGGCTCCCGGCGGGGGTTGATGACGAACGACCCGAAGAACTCCTTCACACCGAAGGGCGGCAGCGGCTCCGCCGCGGGGGTATCGTCTCTGAAGATCGCGATCAGCGCCCCGCCGAAGACCAGTGCGACCGCGACGGGCAGACCGATCTGGGCGAGGATGCTCTCGGGGAACGCCTGGATGAAGAAGATTCCGATCACCAGGGATGCCGCAGACGCTGCCCCCGAGAGCGAGCCGATGAAACCCTGCTGGGATTCGGGGACCCGGTCGGCGACGATGGCCAGAGTGGCGGCGATCGCGGCGTTCACGAACGCCTGCATCAGCACCCATCCCAGCAGCAGCATCGGGAACGTATCGGAGAAGCCGATCACCGCGGCGCCGACCGTGGTGCCGATCAGGCCGATCGCGATCCAGGGGCGGCGGCGGCCGAAGCGGCTGCGGGTGCGGTCCGAGAGGCGGCCGAAGAACGGGTTGGCAAGCACGGCCGTCAGGGTGCCGACGCCGGCGGCGATCGAGTAGCTCGTGGTCTTGCCGTCCGGATCGATCTCCGAAATGCGCAACGCGAGCGTCACGGAGGCGGGCAGGTTGATCGCCATCCAGATGCCGAACATCGCCAGCGCGTAGATCGCTATGAAGCCTGCGCTGACCGGGGTCAGAGTGGTGCGGCCGACAGTGGCCGGGGTGGTGGTGGACATCAGGTTCCTCGTCGTTGAAGCATAAATGCTGGGATTGATAGACGTTACCGGTAACGTTTCCGGAAACGCTACCGGTAAGATATCCGACGAGACCCAGCCGGTCAAGAACGAATTCTTGGAGGCACGATGGCGCAACGAGTCACCCTCAGCGACGTTGCGCAGGCGGCCGGCGTCGGCATGGCGACCGTCTCCCGTGCCATGGGCGATCATCCCGACGTCAGCGCGGCCACCCGCGATCGGATCCGCAAGGTCGCGCACGACCTCGGCTACCGACCTTCGGTGGCGGCCCGCGCGCTCCGCAGCGGCGGGTTCCGCGCGATCAGCGTCATGGTGCCGGACAACCAGTGGGGCTGGTGGGAGCCTGTCGCCCACGCCTGCGTCGAAACGGCCACGGCTGCCGGCTACCAGGTCCTTGTTCACCCCGTCGGCGGCGGTGAAGGCGGGTTGGCAGAGGCAATCACCGGCCTGTCCAACGTCCCCACGGAGGGCGTGATCGTCATCAGCGTGCCCGACCAGAAGTCCGTTCGCGAGGCATGCGACGGCATCGGCATCCCCGGAGTCGCGATCGACGACTCGAGCACCGACATCCACTTCCCCTCGATCTCAGCCGCGAACTATGCCGGCGCCCGCGAGGTCGTCCAGCACCTGCTCGCGACAGGCCGATCCCGCATCGTGTTCGTCCGCCCCCAACTCAGTGGCGGTCCATCCGTCTGGGGCGACGCCTTCTACTTGCAGGAACGCGAGAGGGCCTACCGCGACGTCCTCACCGCGGCTGGACTGCCCATCGATGAATCGCTCATCATCGACACCGCCTTTGACGAGACAGCACCCGGATGCCCCGGAACTGGGCGAACTGCTGGACCGCGACGACAGCATCGACGCGATCTTCTGCGCATTCGACCAACTCGCCGCGACCGTCCTGCGCGAACTCGCCGCACGCGACGTCCGCGTCCCGGACGACATCGCCGTCGCCGGCTTCGACGATGAACGAACCGCCGTGCTCGTCACCCCACAACTCACCACCGCACGGCAGCCCTACAACGACATGGGCCGCACCGCCGCCGAACTCCTTCTGCAATCGCTCGCAGACAACCCACCCCCCGTGCAGCGTTACGAATTCCCGACACAACTCATCGTGCGAGCCTCCACCCGGCAGACGATCTAGTCAACGTCGGAGAACCGCTCGCGCCACGTGCCGACAGGCGAGACTCCCTCGAGGGCGCTGACGCCGGTGCAGGACAATCGTCACTCAAGCCAGGGCCCTTACCGACACGCCGCGGGCCGCTCGTAGAACGACCGAGTTGCGGGCGGATTCGGTGCGGAACCGCTGGCTGCGCGCTCCGATTGCGCGCGTCGTGCCCGCCTGGCCTCTGGCACTGCCCATGATCTTCTGCCAGCATGCACGGCAGCGATACCCACAATGAGGAGGCTCGCGATGCCCAGGGAGATCATCACCACACCGGACGCTCCGAGCTCACCGCTCTACAGTCAGGCAGTGCGCGCCGGGACGCACCTCTACGTCTCAGGCACGGTCGGCATAGACATGGCGACGGGGGCAATCGCCGGCGACACCATCCAGGAACAGACGCGCCAAGCGCTCGCGAACTGCGAGGCAATCCTGAAGGCAGGCGGGGCGGGACTGGAGGACGTCGTCGAGATCGGCATCCTGCTTACTCGGCCGGAGGACTTCGCGGGGCTCAACGAGGAGTACGCACGCTGGTTCCCGGCAGCCTCACCCGCGCGGTACGTCGCGAAGCTAGGCGTCGAACTGCCCGGCATCCTCGTGTCCATCCGCGCGACCGCCCTCACCGCGTAGTTCGCGACCCGCGGTACGTCCGCACAGCAAAACTGCGCCGGTCGCTGACGGGCCGCGCTGCGGCTCAGGCACAGGGCTCGTAAGGCGGGACTGGAAGGGTGGTCACGGTGAACGCCCAGATCCGCTCGTCTCCGTCGGTGAACGACAGGAAGACGCTCCCCTCCTCGCCAGAGTCGACCTTGAGATAGCGGCGGTCGTCCATGCCTTCGGGGGCCAGCTCCTCTGCGTCGGGATAGGCGACCCGTGCCTCCTCGACGGTGGAGCCGATGCCGATACCTTCGGGGGTGCGCGGGCCGACCTCGCCGGATGCTTCAGGTGGGGCCGACGCCGACACGAGTATGACCGCCGACGCGTCGTCGCCGAATTCATCGCGCTGGATCACAGTGATGAAGCCATCTTCTGCGACGGTGGCGACCCACGGGCAGACGTCCGCCACGGGCGTCGCGCCGGTGCCTTCCAGAGCCTCGTTGAACGGCATCCCGATGCGGACGGTCCCGATGCCGGTGCTCTCGGACCAGCTCGGTGAGGGCTGGGAAGATGTCGTCGGCTCCTCGGCCGGAATGGTGGACGCGCTCCCGGGCGAATTTAGAGCGGCACAGCCGCCGGTTACAAGCACGAGGGCGAGTACAGAAACCGCCAGGCGTCCCCTGCGGCGACCGTGCGGGAGCATGACGGTCCTCCTCGTCCCTGTCCTCGCTAGCCAAGATACCGGTGCGGCGCCGTCCCGGCCGACGTGCGGTCAGCGACCGGCTTGCAGGCGCACCGTTCCGGTGGGCAGTGGTGGCGGCCGAGCTGGAGCGCCTCTGCCGACAAGGGCACCCGACAGCCGAGTCGAAGGACGCCACAGTGTCGCCGACATGCACTCACTGACGCGGGCGCCCGGCTTCCCACGTCGTCAACACCAACAGCCACATCAGGAAGATGGCTCCGCCCACCGCGGCGAGCCCAACGAACATGAAGAGCGCGAGGAGCACCACCATCGGCGCTCCCACCCACCGGCCGTCTTCGACCGAGGCGAATAGGTCACCACCCACGGATGAGTATAGGAAGGCAGCGATCCAGCACATGCCCACCCCAAACGCGAGAACCGCGAGAGCCGCTGCCCAGGCACCGAAGAACGACCCACTCGCATCGTCGCGCCCGCGTGCCATGCGATCAAGATAATCGACGCCCGCCACTCGGCGCGGTGACGGACCCGCGTGCGTTCGGCGCGCTTGGGGATCGACGCCCTGACCCTCACCAGCCGTCGATGTGCAGGACGTCGTCGAGCGGCGCACGGTGCGCGGGTCGGAAGTCCGTTCCCACGGTGTACGCGACGGGCAGCAGCACGCCTTGGCGCACGGTCGGCGGGATGCCGAGGAGCTCTGCGATCTCGCGCTCGTACGCGAGATGCAGGGTCGTCCAGGCGCTGCCGAGGCCGCGTGCCCGCAGCGCGAGCTGCAGACTCCAGGCGGCAGGGAGAAGTGACCCCCACAGACCGGCCTGACTTCCGGGCTCGAACTCCTCGGCGCCCGTGAAGATCGCGCCGATCACGAGGACCGGGACGTCGCCCATGTGCTCGGCCAGGTAGTCGGCGCTCGATGAAACCCGCTGTTGCACCGCCTGCCGCGTCGGGTCGGCGTAGGTCCGACCACCGGATGCGCGATACCGGGCGAACGATCGCGCGTACAGCCCGGCGATAGCCTGGCGCTTCTCCGGGTCGGTGACGACGATCCAGTGCCATGTCTGGGCGTTGCTCCCTGTCGGCGCCTGGAGCGCGACCTCGAGCGCTTCTCGGACGACGTCGACCGGGACGGGTCGTTCGAGGTCGAGCCGTCGCCGCACGGAGCGGGTAGTCGTCAGCAGCTCGTCGGGGCTCAATGGGAGTACGTCGCTCATAGCCCCGACGTTATCGGGCGTTCGGGATCCCTCGGCGCTACTTCGTCTCCCAGAGCGGTACGCCGGTGTCGCAGAGAGCGAGCTACCCCCTTCAGGGCACGTACGCCGTGGTCCCGCGCAACCCTGTCGGCACGCCGGCTCCCGTCCGCGTGGTCGTGACGACGGCGAACATCCCCACCTCGAGGCCGTGAGTGGTGCAGGCGCTCCGGCTGATCGGATCGCATGAGCACCTCCGTGCGAGCGGTGTCCGTGAGTCCGATCGGCTCGTGAGGCACTGGCACACCCGGGGGCCCCAGCCAGGGGTCGACCGGACAAACCCCCGCGCGGAGGTCAGCCGGAAGGTTTCTCCACTTAGCGTCCGGCTTCATCTGTCGTGTCCGGCGACTCCGGTGCGCCGCCTGACGCGGTGTCGGCTTCTTCGTTATCGCCCGGCGTGCCTTGCGTGTTCTGCCTATCGATGCTCATGCAATCACTACAGGCGTTCGGTGGCGATCTGCCACGGGTGGACAACTCCGTCTGTACTCGCGGTCGTCGATCCCGAGCGGGCCAGCCATCAGGCTGGGCTCGATGACTTAGACGATACGGAACACCGGGAAGTCCGAGGCGATCTCGCGCAGCCTTGCGTCAGGGGACGAGGCGTCGACGTCCTCGAAGAATCGACCGACTTCCCACGCCCACGCCTTGAGATATGCCCGCAGAATCGGGGGTTTCTCGTTATCGGGGACCTCCTCTGTTCGGATTTCCTCCGTTCGCCGGCCGCTCGCGAGCCGCCCCTCACCAGAGACGCGGATGTTCCGCACCCATTGCGTGTGTCCGCGTGGCGACACAAGATAACGGTGACCCTGGACGCGGAGCGGGTTGACCGGAGTCGAGCGCCACTCGCCACTCGTCCGTCCGCGCACCGACAGCACGCGACTCCCAGCCAGCGGCAGCCCCAACTTCGTTAGCCAGCCGACAGCGCCATTGAAGGCGGCATCGATCCCAGTCGGCCTCACATATCGTAGGGTCATCCCGCCATCCTGACGCACATCCCCGTCCGACGATGCTCGGAGGTCACCTGCGGGAATTCAGTTGCTGCGCCGGAGCCGCCGTCACGCGCGATAAAAGCCGTACCCGCCGCCACATCGCGCGATCTCGACTGTCCAGTAAGCGATCGGCTCCGTGAGTTGAGGGACCGGCTTGCGGACTGTCGGGGATGTCGGTCAGACCGGTTCGATCGAGTCGGGTTCCGACGCACCCTCGCGCGCGTGCTGAACACGGATGCGGCGGCGAACCCTGGCGATGACACCAATGACAAGTCCGATAGCAGCGCCGGCAACCGCGGCCGGGAGGCCTATCTCGATGATCGCAAACCACGCAGTCGGAGGATTCGCGATGACGCCAAGTACTAGCCCCACCAAGGCTCCGACCAGAGCACCGATCACTGCACCTCGTACAACCAGCCCCAGCACCGTCACGCCCTGAGTATCCCGCCTATTGGTGCCCGTCGCGCGACCCTCAGGGTGGCGGGAGCCCCGCACTTCGCATACCGCTCGAGCCCGATCGCACGGATCCGCTTTAGCATCTCCGCAAGCTCGCCATGATGGCTGAATGTCCGGGGGTCTCGTTACCGTCAACTCCGTGGCCGTATTCGATGCGCTCGCCGGGCTGGATCCGGCACAGCTGGAGGCCGTCGAGCACGGCGATGGGCCGCTTGTGGTCGCGGCGGGGGCCGGCACCGGGAAGACGCGCGTGCTCACAGCACGGGTTGCGCGGCTGCTGGAGGCGGGGGTCGTGCCTGAACGGATCCTGCTGTTGACGTTCACCCGGCGCGCGGCGTCCGCGATGCTCTCTCGCGCTGCGGTGATGTGCGGCGACCCGCAGGCTGCGCAGCGCATCGCCGGCGGCACGTTCCATGCCGTCGCGCACCGCATCGTCGCCGAGCATGCACAGCATCTGGGGCTGGAGGACGTGACGGTCATCGATCCCGACGACGTCATCGACCTGATCGACCTGCTGCGCGGGGAGTACGGGCTCGACGGCACCGAGGTGCGGCTGCCCACGACACGCGCCATCGCCGACATCGCCTCCCGCGCGATCAACACCGCGACCCCGGCCCGCGCCGTCATCGAAGCGCAGTTTCCCTGGGCGCTCGAGCAGGCCGACCAGGTCGCCGGCCTGTTGCGGCATTACCGCGACCGCAAGCGCGAGCGCGGCCTGCTCGACCTGGATGATCTGCTCATCGCCTGGCGGGCGCTGGTCGTTGATCCCGATGTCGGAGCGCGGCTGCGGGCGCGCTGGGACTGGGTGCTCGTCGACGAGTACCAGGACGTCAACCAGCTTCAGGTCGACATCGTGCGCGGGCTCAGTCCTGTCGGCCGCGGGCTCACGGTCGTCGGCGACGACGCACAGGCGATTTACGCGTTCCGGGGGGCGAGCGCCGGGCACCTGCTCGAGCTCATCGAGGCGTACCCCGACGCCACGCTCGTGCGCCTGGAACGCAACTTCCGTTCCACGCAGCCGATCCTCGACCTCGCGAACCAGGTGCGCCCGGGCGAACTGAGGCTGCGGCTCGTCGCCGACCGTCCGCAGCCGGGCGCCCGGCCGACGCTGGTCACCTGCCGCAACGCCGACGACGAGGCCCGCACGATCGCGGACCGCATCCTCGCCGCGCACGTCGATGGCACGCCACTGCGTTCGCAGGCCGTGCTGATGCGCACCGGATCCCACAGCGCGCAGCTCGAGGTCGAGCTCAAGGTGCGGGGGATCCCGTTCCACAAGTTCGGCGGGATCGGCTACCTGGAGACGTCGCATGTGCGCGACCTGCTGGCGAGCTTCCGAGTGGTGCTCAATCCGGCGGACGAGGTGTCCTGGTACCGCCTGCTCACCCGGCACCGCGCGATCGGCAAAGCGACTGCGCGCGGACTCGCCGGGATACTCGCGGACGGGGGCGTCGATCGCACGGCCGACGTGGTCGCGGCGGCACCGGCGAAGGCGCGCACCGGACTCGCGTCGACGCTGTCGCTGCTCGGCGCTGTCGACTCCACGACCGCCGTGCCGGAGCTGGTCGAGGCGTGCCGAGGCGCGGTGGATCCGCTGCTGCGCGCGCACTACCCGGATTGGCACCGTCGGGTGACCGAAGTCGACGGCATCGCGCAGGCCGCCGCTCACCAGAGCGATCTCCGCACGTTCGTGAGCGAGCAGGCGATCGACCCGGTGAACGTCGCCGGCGACTGGGCGAAGCAGCCACATCTCGACGAGGACTGGCTGACCCTGTCCACGATCCACTCCGCGAAGGGCCTGGAATGGGACACGGTGCACCTCCTGCGCGCGAATGACGGCGCGATGCCCTCGGACATGGCACTGACCTCGGTCGCCGGCCTCGCCGAGGAGGAGCGCCTCTTCTACGTCGCGATCACCCGCGCACGCGACGCCCTCGACGTGTACGTGCCGTCGCAGCTGCCCACGCATCCCACCGCGTTCCTGGCCAAGCACGTCGCCGCCAAGCCCAGCAGATTCCTGACCGAGTCCGCACGGGCTCTCATGGAGTCGGTCAGCACCGCCGCCGTCACCCCCGAGCCTGCGATCAAGCCCGCCGTCGCGGCGCCTCGCGTCCGCACGGACGCGTTCGACGAACTATTCGCCTGATCTGAATCGGCTGGTCCCGCCGCGAGCGTGCGGACCCGCTCACACCAGAAGCCGTCGAGCCGGTCAGACGGTCTCGTGCGCGCTGTAACGACGCAAACCGGCCGAGCTTGCGCCGCGCTCCATCGGATCCGTCGCGCAGGCCCGGCCGTCCCGCGCGTGAAGGCGGATCATCGCCGCGCGGGTGCCGTTCGATTGACGACCGGCTAGCGTGGCTTCGGCTGGTGTTATGAGGGTTCGATCTCCGTATGCTCATGTGGTGCGAATGCGCACTTCGATTGGATTGGATCCGCGAAGGTGGCGTTGAGGTGGCTATCAAGCTAGAGATGGGCTGGCGGGTGATCGCTGCCGTGGGGCTCCTCCTGCTGCTCGTGATTGCGACTGCCGGAATGCTCGTCGTCTCACCTGCAGCCTGGTGGGTGTACATCGTTAGCGGGATGATCGCGGCGTTTGCGGTGTGGGCCCTCGTGAGGATTTGGAACGTCGGGGTGAGGTACGACGCAGATCATCTCTCGGTGGCTGGATTGCTGTGGTCTCGTCAGATCCCGCGCCGAAGCATCACGGCTGTCGATCGTGAGCCTGCAAACGCGTGGGTCACTTGGCGCAGTCGGTCGGGGAGGACGCGGATGACTCCGCTGACGCCGGTGTGGGGAAACAACAGGGGCTGGCTTCCCGAGGGGGGCATGAAACGGCGCCGTGAATTCCTCAGACGTGTAGCCAGGTGGGCACGTTCGTAAGCCAGCAAACGGTGCATCGGAGAGGGACCGTGTGTGACAGGCACTGCCTGAGATTCGCGGGCAATTTGGCGGCCACGACACGCGCCGACACGCTCCGCGCCGCCTTCAGCGTCATGGTGAGGTGATCGGCGTCGACATCGCGACCAACCCCGAGACCGGGCAACCTGTCGGCTACGCATTCGTGACGATGGGCTCAGCACAAGAGGCCGCGAAGGCCAGTGCAGAGATGAACGGGGCATGGTCGAGGGGCGCAACAGGCGCGTCCATGAGGCCGAAGAGCGTCAGCGCCTCGACGAGTACGCAGATCGTCGAGAACACTGATCACTGAGGGTCGCCTCTTCTGGAGGAACGCGCCGACGCGAGTACTTGCCGCTCGAATGTGCTCGGCTTCTTCCGGTGGTCCCCAGACGGCTCATCGCGGGGGGACCGCCGGGCGACCGCGACCCGCGGGCCTAGAATGACCGCGATGGAGGGGAAACCAGATGGAGCAGGTTCTGGTCACAGGAGCATCCGGATTCATCGCGAAGCACATCGTGCGCGAGCTTCTGGAGCAGGGATTCTCCGTGCGCGCGAGTGTGCGCTCCGATGCGAGCCGCGCGCAGGTGCGCGCACTCTTCCCCGACGCCGACCTCGAGTTCACGAGTCTGGATCTGCGATCGGACGCGGGGTGGGACACAGCGATGGAGGGGATGTCGGCGCTGATCCACACGGCATCCCCATTCCCAGCCGCAATGCCGAGGGACCGCGACGACCTGATCGGGCCCGCGGTGGACGGTACCCGGCGCGCGCTTACTGGAGTGGCGAGAACGGGAGTGCCGCGGGTCGTGGTCACCTCGAGCGTCGCGGCGATCTACAAGGACGCCGCCAAGCCGCGGTCGCAGCGGGCGACCCGCGATCAATGGACCGATCCCGATGGGCCGGACACCAACGCGTACGAAGCGTCGAAGACGCTCGCAGAACGTGCCGCGTGGGAGGTCGCCGCCGAACATCCCGCCCTCGCGCTGACCGCCGTCAACCCTGGGGCCGTGTTCGGTCCGCCGATGGACTCGCACCACGGGACGTCGCTCGGGTGGGTCGAGCGGTATGCGTCGGGGCGGGATCCGCTCCAGCCGAAATCCGACATCGGGATCGTCGACGTCCGCGACGTCGCGCGCATTCACGTCCGAGCGCTGAGCACGCCCGCGACGGTCGGCAAACGCTACCCGGCGAACGCCGGAGCACTCACCTATACGGCGATTGCCTCGATCCTGCGCGAAGCCTTCCCGGATCGCCGTATCTCGACGCGTGAGGCGCCGGATTGGGTCGTGCGACTCGTCGCGGCCTTTGACCCATCGGCGCGGCCCGTGCTCGGCAACCTCGCCGGTCGGACCCTCGACGTCGACGGCAGCGATGCGCCTGCCGACATGGGGTTCGACTACATCCCGGCGCGCGACGCTCTGCTCGCCTCCGCAGAGCACCTCATCGCCCACGGCGCCTGACCGGCCCGCCCCTGCTGATCGATCATTGCCCCGTGCGTTGAGGGACCGACTATCGCACGCTCGCCGAGCAAGATGGGTTCCGCCGGCGGCCGGTCACGCGGGCGCCCGCCCTCCTGATGATGCGTGCACGCCGCTGGGCGTGCTCCGCCGCTGTACCTACTTTTTCCTTCCCAGGAGCCCGCCCAGCAGTCCGCCGATGTCGATGCCGCCCGCGGGAGACCCGCCACCCGAACCACCGCCGCGGAGCAGTCCGCCAATGATGTCTCCGATGCCGCCACCGCCGGCGGCGGTGCCGGATCGGGCCTGGCCTGCCGCGCCGCCCTGCTTCTTCGCGATCAAGCCGAGCACGATGGGCGCCAGGATCGGCAGGAGCTTCCCGAAGTCAATGCCGGCCGTTCGCGGCTCAGACGTGAGCTTCTGCGCGACGGCGTGCTGTTGGTCGCCGAAGATGTGCCCGAGGATCTTCTGACCGTCCGCAGTGTCGACGCGGTCGACATCCACTGTTCCCTCGCCAATCGTGTCCCAGTGCTTGTCGGCTGCCTTCAGGATCGCCTGCGAGCCCTCGGGCGTCTGCGCGTTCCGCTGCAGACCGGTCAGGATGGTCGCGCCGCCCTCCTGGATCGCCTGCCGCGCGACGCTCGGGTCGACCCCGAGCTTGGCGGCTATCTCATCCACCGGCAGTGATTTCAGGATCTCGTCGTTTCCGGCCATGATCGTCTCCAAACCGCGAGGTCGTTCGTCCCCGCTCGCCCGTCAGGGTAGTAGCGGGCACGGAGTCAAGTGAGGGCTTGCGATAGACGGTCGAGGGTGCTCGGGATCGAGCGCCCGCGCAGCCACCGTCCGGCGGCTCAGAGGCGCGTTAGACGACCGCTAAGTGGGAGCCCGGTCTTGGCGATGTCATGCTCGTCCCGGGGACCTCTTTCCCGGTTTCGTGCGAGGGCGGAGAATGAGGGCATGGATGCCCCGTTGGGGTCGGTCGAGTTCGAAGAAGCGGACGAGTTGCGGCGCCTGCGACGACGTGCTTACGGACCGGACGCCGACATCATGGGGGACGCGGCGGCCCAGGTCCGGCTTTCCGAACTGGAGGCCGCCCAACGCCGACAGGCGACTCCCGTGGTCGATGCCGCCGCAGGGGTCCGCGCCCCAGCCCCGGAACGCGTCCCGGTCGCTGAGCCGATCGAAGGGGCGGGGCGGGCGTCGACGTCGGTCCCGCAGCCTGTGGACGGGGCGTTCGCCGAGCATGAGCCCGACCGAAGGTCGGCCACCGAGCAAGACCCCGCCGAGGGGTCGATCGCCGATTCGGGCCCCGTCGACGCAGCCCCCGCGGCACCGTGGTGGCACCGCCGCCGCTGGATTCTTGTGATCGTCGGCGGCGCCATCGCGGTCCTCGCCCTGAACGTGGCCCTCGTCGCGTCGATGTCGCAGCTGCTTGCTGATAGGTCCACTCCCATGCCGACCGAGACCTCGACGGCGAAGATGCCGCCCGTCCCCGGACGTGAACCGACCTACGGGCCCGGACCCGACTATGTGCTCGCATTGGAGTCAGTCGCTGTCGCGCCCGACGATCCGCACGGCATTCTCGACGCTCTGGGTATCAGTCCCGATGAGCTGCGGCGCTACGAGGACTTCCGGGGCCTCAGTGTCTGGAGCGGAGAGTCTCGTTACGGTCTGACCTGCCTGCTCGTGGCCGTCCCCGGCCAGGGGCTCCGCGAGGGGCTCAGCGCCGAAGGGTGTTCCCCCGGAGGCCTCGAGCCCATCGCGGAGCTGGTGCACCCCGGGAGCGACGGGTTCTCGACCGGCGCGGTCTTCGCCGGCCTGCCGACCGGCGGTCTGATCCGATTCGTGCTCCTGGGCGACCACGTCAGCGTCTACCTGTTCGTGAGGGTCGCAGACCCGAGCGGGTCGCAAGGCTAGCGAGGCGCGGCGCCACTCATCCGGTCCAGAGCGAGGGCAGTCAGCCCGCGCGAGAGGCGGTCGGTCAGACGCTGCGCACATGCTCGAGCACCTCAGGGCGCACTTATCGGCGCTGACGAGATTCACACTGTCGCAGGAGCTGACGAGCCTCCCCAAACCTCGCCGCTCGTAGAGGGACCGGCTTTCGGACGGTGTAGGAACCGGCGTGACTTGTCCAACGTGCTCGCATCGGGGCGGGGCTATCGGTTTGAGAATGTCCACGTACTGCAGCCTCAACCCGGGGGTAGATGTCCACCTGAATCTGGCTGGCCGTCCTAGCGGATCCTCAAACGTCGTCGTTGATCAAGCGGATCTCACTTTTTTCCGGTGTGGGGTCGATGTCTAGTCTGGTGCTGAAGTGCCGATGCGCAATGAGCCATCGCCCGTCGATGCGTCGGTACTTATCGCGGTAGGTGCCACCGGTTCGGACCCAATGACCGCTGTGCAAGCGCACGTAGGTGGCAACATCGCATTCGCCGTGGGCCTCGTCGCCATCGATCCACACCGTGTGGTTGGTGGTCCAGTGAACGTACTGCGCGAACGTGCGCCACTGAGCTTGAACCACACTCGCGATCGCCTCGAGGCCTTCGTACTGCACCTCGTCGCTCACCTGCCATGCTGCGGTGGGCGCCCACACGGCGAGGAACCGGTCCAGATCCCGCTTATCGGCACCATGGCAATACTCAGAAGCCAGCCTCTGGATCGCAAGCTCACTCTCGATTCGGTCCAGACGATCCTCGAATTGGGTCACCGGCATACTCTTACACGTCCTGCGTCAAAGCGGCGAGCTGTGCGGCGGTGGGCGTGCGCGCGAGGTGTTGACGCCGTCGAGCCGAGTGCAGCAATATCCCGAGTCGCTGCGGCACCGCCCAAGGCATGGCATACGCTCCCTCATTTCGAGGCGAGACTGCGCCCCGGTCAGGGGGCGACATGTCCATATGGACATCGCGTGGACATTTCACCTGCGAAATGGACATTCCAGAAAAATCCCTACAGACGGGCTCTCCGGGGCAGCCAGCACTCTTGCCGAGCGAAGAATTTGCCCATGAAGTCCTGCCCGGGGCGCCTAGCCTGGGCGGATGCTCACTGTCACGTACCCAGAAGTCGGCGCCACCGCCGGCGAACTGCCTGCTGGGTACCACCACCTACGGGTAGAGCGCGTCGTCGGTCACGGTCGGGAAGAGTTCGAGCGAGCTGCAGACGATCTACTTTCTGGAGCTGTGCAACGTCGGGCTGGTGCGACCGTCCGGCTTTCGGAGGTGCCGCTACGCGAAGGCACCCGCGTGCAGATGCGATTGCGCGTCGGTCCGCTGACATTCAAGATTCCATGCGTTGTGGTGTGGGCCGAAAGAACTGCCGAGTCTTGTGGCTTCGCTTACGGCACGTTCCCGGCCACCCGGAGCGTGGTGAAGAGCGCTTCGAGGTCCGCCTCACGCCATCCGGCGAAGTGACTTTCAGGATCGTCGCCTTCTCGTCACCCGGGCGTTGGTTCACCCGGGTCGGCGGCCCTATGGCTCGACGGGTGCAGAGGAAGACGACCGAACGCTACCTCCAGGCACTCGACCGGACCGCCGGCCGCTGAAACGAATCCAATCTCATCGACGTCCCGCAGCCGGGCACTCCCGACCCTGTCTGCCTCCGGCGGTGCGCCGAAGGACCCTGTTGCGGTCGCACAGCCACCGGGTTCGTTCCGCGCCGCCGCGATTCTGTTCCATCAGGCGTCAGAAGACAGCGGCCGCCCGATCAGGTCGCCCCCGTCAGCCCAACGATGTACAGGGGGCTGAGCGCGATCGCGATTCCTATGCCACCCATCCGAGCACGAGGGCCCATGTTCTTCCGGGTTGGCCAGTAGCGCGGGGCATTTGCTCGGCGGATGGAGATCACCCCGAACCGGCGGCTGACCCTTTGCCGCCGCCGCCAGAGTCTCAGGCCTCGTCGGCCAGCTCGTCCTCCTCCGGCTCGAGGGTCGAGGGCTCACCGGCGTGCCCGGCGGCAATGCCGTCGGGGTCGGGAGATATCGTGCCGTCCTCGGCGAGGCCACCGGGCTTGACGGTCGCCTCGTCGTGGTCGGCGTCGGAGGCGTTCTCGAGGTCGCGGTCTTCGTGGTCCATGTCGTCTCCTCTTTCGTGACGGCCGACGCTACGCGCGTCGGTCGTCGCCCTCGCCGGGGTTGACATGCTTCTGGAGCGCGTTGGGGGCGCGTACTTCGGCGCAGTCCCCGCCCTCGGGGCTGAGAGGCGCCCGGACCCGGCTCAGACGCCGGTCTCGGCCAGGAGGCGTCCGGATGCGACGGCTCGGCGCAGCAGCTCGAAGTCGGCCTCGGCGACATCGGCGTAGGCGGCCGACCATGCCGCCGTCGCCTCGGCGAATTCCTCGGATCGGCCGAGGTAGCCCACGATCACGGCCGAGGCGGGGGACTGCCCGTGCGCCCGAGCCAGGAGTGCGGCGCACAGCGCACCGTACGATCGGAACTGGTCGGCGTCGAGCGTGGCCGGTTCGATCGACCCCTTCATGTCGCGGAACTGCCGCCAGTAGTAGTCCACCCGGTAACGGTCCGCGGAGTCACCGGCCCAGCCGCGGATCCATCCGACGAAAAGGTCGGAGTTCGCCTGCAGGATCCGCTGGGCGGCGACGACGCGGTGGCCCTCGATGAAGTCCGTCACGCCGGGGCGACCGGGGATGATCGACCGCCGGCCCCCGTACGTCGTCAAGACGGACGGCGGAGCCTCCTTGGCCTGGAGGAACAGCATGTCGCCGGTAGGCCCCTCGACGGCGAGCAGGTAGCAGCGGGTCCCGACGCTGCCGACACCGACGACCCGCAGGGCGAAGTCGACCACGCGGTACTGCTCCAGCAGGAACGCGATGTCCTCGCGCAGGGTCGCGCGGTATTGGGTGAAGAGGTCGGTGACCTCGCCCAAGGTCGCGTGGTCGACGTGGCGCAGGATAGGAGGTTGATCGACGATGCGGATGCCGCCGTCGACCGAAAACGTCGTCAGGCGCTGCAGGAGCCGCTCGGACGTGCGTGCGCGGGCCTTCTTCGCCGCTTTGCGGACCGTCCGCTCGCCTTTCTCCCCGAGGTGACGTGCGACCGAGGACTTGTCGACCCGGGTGTAGTAGCGCTCCCGCGTGGAGAGGCGGCAATAGCCCCGCAACGTCTCGCGGTACGCGTCGGCCGCGGCGAAGGCGGCGTCGCGGCATGCGTCCTCGCTCAAGCCGATGTCGCGCCCGCTGATGTGCACGCTCGCGGTGAGCCGGCGCACGTCCCACTCCCACGGCGCGACGCCGCCCTCGTCGAAGTCGTTGAGGTCGAAGACGAGCGCGCGTTCGGGCGAGGCGAAGAAACCGAAGTTCGAGATGTGGGCGTCGCCGCAGGAGACGACCTCGAGGTCGGTGGTGGGTGCACCGCGCAGGTCGGCCGCCATGACCGCCGCCGTGCCCCGGTAGAACGAGAACGGCGATTGCAGCATCCGTCCCACCCGCACCGGCACGAGATCCTTCAGTCTCGACGCGTGCTGCTCCTCGAGGATGCCGAGGGGATCCCGGTCGACGGGGAGGACCAGCTCGGCCAAGCCTCGCCGCGGCAGACGCTTGCGCACCCGGCGCCCGGCTTCGTTTGCGGATGACCGTGGCTCGCCGTTGCCCATGCGGGCAGGCTACCGCGTGACGGCGAGCGACCGGGGGCGGACGGTCACATCCACAGTTGCCACTCCTCCACAGGACGACCGTGGCGATAGCGCGTGAGCGCAGTGCGAGAGAGACCAGTCGGGGGATGGCGCGGGAGGCCGCCGGAGGCGACGATCCATTCCGGGAAGCCGGAGGAGGCGGAGCGCGTCGCGCAACCGCTCCGACTCGTAGGCGCTCTCGTCGTCCAGTTCCTCCTCGAGCAGGTTCCGCAAGGAAGACACGCAGATCGGCTTCCGAATCGCAACGGAGGCTGTCAAATGGTCTCGAGGTGAACGCAGTCGCGACTGGTTCATTCAGGAGAACGAAACGGATCCGTGGGTGAGGAACTTCAGGCCGACGGGCCGGATGAAGCTCCGACGACAACTGAGCGACGGATGGGACTGGGCCCGCCTCGGAGCGGTCTTGACGGCAGCCGCCCTTGCCGTCCGAGCAACAGCTCGCGCGACCGGCTAGGCCGTTTGCTGCCGCCCCGTCATGGAGTCATCGCTGAGGGACCGCTGATTGACGTCACACCGCAAACTCCGTCTAGAGGCTCTGTTTGACCGCGACAGCAGGTGCTGCGTTGACGGCAGCGCGCGCCCCGAGGCGCGGGCCAGCTGCGCAACCACGCCCCATCTCCGATGGAGTGCGCGTCGCAAATGAACCATCGTGTTCGCTTCGGCCCCGAAGAATGGCTCGCCCGTAGGCTGAGTGTGATCGAGGAGAGGTTCCGGGTGATAGAGGTAGCTGGGCTGACGCGGCACTTCGGTTCTCGCGTTGCCGTAGACGATGTCAGTTTCACGGTGCGGCCCGGCACAGTAACCGGGTTGCTCGGTCCCAACGGCGCCGGCAAGTCGACGACGATGCGGATGATCGTGGGGCTGGACCGGCCGACATCCGGCACAGCGCTCGTGGACGGAGCGCCGTTCTCCCGTGCGACGGCGCCGATGTCGACGTTGGGCGCGCTGCTGGACGCGACCGCCGTGCATCCCGGCCGCACCGGACGGACTCACCTGCGCGCACTGGCAGCGACCAACGGAGTCGCCCGACCACCGAGTCGACGCGGTGCTGACCATGACCGGATTGACGGATGCCGCGGCCCAGCGCATCGGGACCTACTCGCTGGGGATGCGTCAACGGCTCGGCATCGCCGCCGCGCTTCTCGGCGACCCGAGGACGCTCGTGCTCGATGAGCCGGTGAACGGACTCGACCCCGACGGGGTGCACTGGGTCCGCGAACTGGCCCGATCGCTCGCGGCGGAGGGCAGAACGATCCTGATCTCCAGCCACTTGATGAGCGAGATGGCATTGACCGCCGACCGGGTCATCGTGATGGGCAGAGGACGTGTCATCACGGAGGGCCCGATCGCTGACGTCATCGCCCACGCCACCCGCTCCTCCGTCCTCGTCCGCTCGCCGCGCAGCTCCGACCTGGCTGCCGTCGTCGCCACGAAAGGTGGACGGGTGGAGAGCACCGCACCCGACGGCGCACTTGTCCTTACCGGCATCACCGCTGAGGCGATCGGAGACCTCGCCGCGGCTCACGCGATCCCCCTGCACCAGCTCACTTCCCAGCAGGGGTCGCTGGAAGACGCCTTCCTGGCCCTGACCGAGGGCGAACAGCAGTTCGCCTCGGGCGCGCCCCTCAATGAGGAGCAGCGATGAGCGTCGCACAGACCGAGCGCGACCATCGCGTGACGCTCGGGCGTGCCATTCGATCCGAGACGATCAAGCTCGCTGGGCTGCGCGCGACAGCGTGGCTGATCGGCGCCGCCCTCGTCGTGCCGTTCCTGATCACGCTCATCTGGGCGTCCGTGGCCATCCGGACCCGCCGACGCGGCCGCGATCCTCGACACCGCAACGCCCTCCTCGTTCGCGACGCTCATCATCCTGATCCTGATCGCGATCATGACGGCGACCTCCGACTATGAGAGCAACGCCGCGATCCAGACGTACAGCGTCGTTCCCGGACGCATCCCCGTGGTGCTCGCCAAGTACGTGATCGTGCTGGCGATCGCCCTCGCGATATCGCTCGTTACCGCTATCGGGACCTTCGCCCTGGCAGATGCCCTGAGAGGCGGCGGGATGGACGCGTGGTCCCCTGATGCGACACGAGTCCTGCTCGATCTCGCACTGGCCGAAACCTGCTGCGCGCTCATCGGCGTCGCCGTCGGCCTGATCGTGCGATCCGCGATCGGATCCCTCGGAGTCATCCTCGGCTTCTTCTACCTCGTACCCCTGATCCTCGGCCTCATCCCCGTCGACGCAGTGAACCTCCTCGGCCAATCGATCCCCGGCGCATCCCTCGGCACCCTCATCTCCATCACCACCACAGAGGGCCAGCTCGACCCGGCCACGCTCACCCTCACCACTGTCCTCTGGACTGCCCTATGGCTGGTCGCCGCGGCCATCACCGTCAAGCGACGAAACATCTGACCCGCACAGGCAAGCCATCCCGAAAGCAACCGGAGAGGCACCGGCTTGCGGGCAGTCAGCGACGCCTCCTTGCGTCCAGAATTGAGTCGTGACCTTGGAGCGTGTTTCGGTGCCGACATCGATCAAATGCGCCGCTTCCTGCTGAGGCCGATCTGACTCTGGGCAGGACTTGATGACCCGACGGTTCATCTGTGGATTGAGCGTGACGCGAGTGGCAACGTGATTGGCACAACCGGGTTCGAGTTGAGTGAGGACTGCAACCACGCGCTGATCCGCAGCGTCGCGGTGGAACCGCGACAGCGCGTTCGGGGCGCCGGCTCTCGGTTGGCAAGGTACGCCATGGATCAGGCGTGGGTGGCAAGAGCCACGAGGGCATGGTTGTTCTCGCGCAGATCAGGTGCGTTCTGGCAGAAACTCGGCTTCACCGGCGCTGACCGCGACGAGCTGGCCCAGGTGCTCCCACGCGCGCATCAGGTGCGGTTCTTCGTCCAAACCGGCCAGCTCCAGCCGGAGGTTGCGTGGTCTAGAACGCTCGAGGATCGCGACGGCTCATCCACCGGCTTACGAGCCGTTGGTGCGGAGCGTATTGTGCACGCATGAACGCTGAGCGCCCGCTACCCAACATCGGTGCACCTGCAACGAGAGCCCTCGACGAGGCTGGGGTGCGGGACTTAGATGACGTCAAGAAGGCTGGTCTCGATCACCTTGCGACTCTCCACGGAGTTGGACCGAAGGCGATCAGAGTGCTGAGAGCCGCTCTCGAGGAATAGCCGCCGACCTCGTCCGTGAAGCCACCGGCTTTCGGGCGGGTCCGTGTGGCTGCGGGGGGTGGACTCGGGTAAGCAGTGGACTCCACAGCTGCGGTTGGCCGCCGAGACGTCCGGGGGAGGTGCCAGCTCCCTGCGGAGATGACGTAGGCACGCACGCCGCGTGGCTCGCTCTCCACTGGATCGGTCTTGACGTCGGTGACACTATTCGTGTTAAGGAGCATTTCAACCGCATTCCGGGGCAGGCGACATGAGAATGACGAGATGCACGTTCTTGGCTGCACTAATCGCGGTCGGATTGGGAACCGCGGCGTGCAGTTCGGCCCCGCAGGCCTCGTCCCCGCTCCCGTCGGAATCGTCCCCGAGCGACGCATCTTCCCCGGTTGGGGTCATAGCGATCGGTCATTCGGGTCTCACTGGCGAGGGAACAGCGGGTCGACTCGAGTCCGCGCCGGAAAACTCCTGGGCGACAGGGACCAATCCTGAGGTGAACAGCGTGTATCAGCGTCTCAGTGAGGCGCGGCCGGACAATCTCGGTCACGTCGCGAACACATCTCAAGGTGGAGCAAGTTGGGACACGCTGGCGGTTCAGGCCAAGTCGGCCTTGCAGACGGTGCCTGAACCCCTGCTCGTGATCGTTTCAACGATCGACAACGACATCCGCTGCGACGGGACGGACGATGAACACATCCCTGAGTTCGGGGAGGCCGTCGCGGAAGCATTGGACGTCATCGCGGCGGCGTCGCCAGAATCGACGATCCTCGTCGTAGGCCAACCGGGTCGACCGAGCGTGAGCTTCATCCAGACGTTGGTCTCTCATGATCCGGCCGTGAGGCACGTCCTGAGCGGATCCGGACCATGCGCCTTCTTCGACCCCGAGGGAACCCTCGTCGAGGAGAACTTCCAGACGCTCACGGGCATCATCGACCGCTACGAGGCCGAGCAGGCTCGGGTGTGCGCGATGGTGCCGCGTTGCCATACCGACGGCGGTGTACGCAGCGCGTACGTCGACACGCTGGAGAACTTCTCAAGCGACTGGGCTCACCTGAACATTCATGGACAGGCGGCGGAGGCGGAGTTGATATGGCCCGTCGTTACGTCGCTGCTAGATCTATAACCCCCACCGCGGCACGTCGATGGACCACCCTGCATACCCGCTAAGCCGGAGGCATACTGAGGCATGACCGACCGCGACGATTTCTTAACATGGGTCACATCAGCTCTGTACGAAGCGGAACGGGCCCTCCATAACGGCGACGCGGACCCGCGCCGAGCGCTGTGGTCCCGCAACGAGCCCGTGAGCATCCTGGGTGCGTGGCGAAACGCGTACGGGCAAAAGGAGGTGGCCGAGACCTTCATGTTCCTCGAGCAGAACTTCTCCGACTGCACCTCCTACACATTCGAACTGCAGGCGTACGACGTCGTGGACGGCATGGCCTATACCGCCGGCCTGGAGCACATCTCAACTTCGGTCAGCGGTCAGCCGCGTAGTTTCACCCTGCGGGCCACTCAGGTGTATCGCCGAGAAGGCGGCGAATGGAAGGTAGCCCATCGCCATGCCGACACGGTGACCGAGTAACGGTTCCGCTCGTGCGGCTCGAGCTGCGTCACTGAGGACCCTGCTTCGCGCGCGCATGGTGCGTGACTCAGGAAGGCTCCTGCTCCCTCGATTGGGGTGGGGTACCGGAGGCGACGTCGACGGCTGCTGCCCTTGCGGGCTCGCGATGCGAGTCTCATACTGGCCGCGTGGACCAGCGTGGGGTGCGGGGTCTTCGAGATCCGCGCGCGGCCCGCAAACGCCGCCGCATCCGAAGTCGCGTTCGGCGTCCTCCTGGTGCTGTCGATCGCGACATCCCCGCGCTTTCCGCCCAAGCACGACGATCCTCGCGCCAGCCGCCGCACGATCGCCCGTGACCAGCGAAGTGTGAAGGCTGCGGGAGTCGTCCTCATTGCCGCATCTGCTGTCACCGGGTGCAGCGCGACAAGTGGCGACCAGCAGACGTCTGCGGAGTCGAACTCGAGGCCCGCGACCAGTTCGCCGGCCACGCCGGATCTCGAGGCGGGTGGCCCGGTTGCGCTGCCGGACGGTCGAGAGTTATACGTCCGCTGTTCCGGTACCGGCTCGCCGACGGTGATCCTGGAGGCGGGTGACCTCGACAACACGGGGTCGTACGCGTTCGCTGAGCGGGACATCGCCGCCGTGACGCGGACCTGCGTCTATGACAGGGCGAACCTTGGCAGCAGCGACCCCGCCCCCGGCCCGCGCCAGCTCAGCGACCTCGTCGCGGACCTGGAGGGCTGGATCGTCGCCTCGGGGGAAACGGGTCCGTTCGTCCTCGTCGGCACCTCCGGAGGCGGGTACATCAGCGCCGGCTACGCCGTGGAGCACCCCGACCAGATCGCGGGGATGGTGTTCGTCGAGGTAGGCGCGCCATTCCTTGACCCACCGCCGGAGATCATCGAAGAGACTCGACCAGACAACCCGGAGAACACCGAGAGACGTGACTACCTGCAGGTCGAGAAGGACGCCTGGGCGGCCCGCCGGCTTGTCGGGGACATCCCGGTGACGGTCATCTCCAACCGGTACTCGGAGGACGAGATCGCCGAAGCGGAGTTCCCGTCCGAGCGCCGCGGAATGGAGACGAATGTCGAGCAGCAGCAAGGATGGTTCGTGCTGAGCCCCCGCGCGGAGCAGTTGGTCGTCACGACCGGCCACGCCGTCGAGGAGGTCGATCCGCAACTCGTAATCGACGCCATCCTGGACGTGGTGTCGGCCGCCCGCGCCGAGGGCTGACGGGCATCGGCGAGTCTGACTCGCTCGCCGGACTTGAAGGATGAACCGTGCGGTGGAGGACCGGCTTGCGGGCTGTACCTCGCCCGCTAGCATCCGGCTTGACGGATCCGGCCTCGATCGATGATATGCGGATCGGCGCGGAGGTCACCTGCCTCCGGCGTACCTAAGTCCGCTCTGCTCCTCGACTCCGTGGAAACGTCAAGGAGGCCATCATCGACGGCTTCGACATCCTGCACGGCTGACTTACAAGAAGGCCGCCATGGTGATCGCGAGCATCGCGCCGGTGATGACCGGCCAGTAGAGGATGCGCGCCCAGGCGTTGCCGTACGTGAACAGCCCGAGGGTGGGCCTCGCGACCAGCAGCACCGAGTTCATCGCGACCGCGAGGATCGCGAAGTACGTGATGACGTGCAGGCCCTCGAGGTAGACGAAGCTGGGCCAGCGCACCTCGTTCCGCAGCGCGTTCTGCGAGACGAGCACCGCGAAGACGTATGCGGCGCAGGTGAACAGCACCGCGCCCGGCCGCACGCCGAACTGGTCGAGCCGCTTCGAGTTGCGGCCGATCACCATGACGATGACGAACAGCTGCAGGAGGATGATGAACGGGGCGATCCCCTGCGAGAAGAGCGGTCCGAGCAGGTATCGCTCGGCGTGGATGTTGAAGTACAGCTCCGGCTTCGGGACGGACCGGTAGTTCTGGATGCCGAAGTCGGCGTTGTAGGTGGCGAGCCGGTAGCTGAAGTAGCTCTCCTCGATGTTCCAGTTCTCCAGCACCACCGTTGGGTCGACACCGGGAAGCGTGGTCGGGTTCGTGTCGACATATGCGTCGATGTCCGGCACCAGGAAGACGTTCTGCTCGAAGTCGACCGACCACATCCGCAGCCAGATCTCCTGGCGGTCGAGCGGGTAGTCGCCATAGTCGAACTGCTCGCGCAGGGTGGTTTTGAAGTTCCACCCGACCAGCACCTCGTCGCCCTGCTCTGCCTCGTACACCTTGGAGAAGCTGGTGGTGTCCGCCTCGGGGAAGACCACGCCCCGGTCGATGTCCTCGCGGTCCAGCGGGTAGAGCTGCCACAGGTACCCCGCCATCTGCAGCGTGTAGGGGCCCTTGAACTCGAGCGACTGGATCATGACGCCGGTCGGAATGTACGTGGGCACCTCGGCGTCAGGCCCGGTGTCGACGTTGGCGTCATTGAACGCGTCCACTTGAGCCTCAGTGATGACGCGGGTCTCGTCGGGCGCGTCCTGGTACGGCACCGCCTGGTGGCCGACCCAGACGGCGGAGATGACGATGACGCACAGCACGGAGAAGACGGCGGCGAGCCAGCCGGCGACCGTCATCCATCGCGGGCGCGGCAGCTCCGGCGTCGCTTCGTCGGCGACCCCTGCGGGTTCCGCTTTCTCAGCCCCCCGACCGCCTTGGTCATGTCCCCTGTATACCCGATTCACGGCGTGCGCGGCGGTCCGATTCTGTGACTCCGTCAGTAGCGGCCTTAGAGCTTGGCCCACCGACTGTCGACGAGCTCCGCGAACTCGGGAAGTCTCGGAGTAGCTCACACGTTCACCGAATAGCGGCCCATTACGAGACCACCGTCAACAATCCGGGCGAACCAACGTCAATGAAGGACCGGCCCGCGGGCACGGAGACAAATCACCGGCCATCGTCCTGTGGGCGGAATTAGTCCTTGTCAGCAGCAATCCCCGCCGTAAAACTCGCCCCCGGTTGTCGGTCGGTACACGTCGACCACATCATCGTGGAGCACGAATCGGACGTATGGCGTCAGCTCACCGGACGGCGTGGGTGGGAGCTCGTCTACATTTTTGTTGTAATCGGCGATGGTGTCGACAGAAGGCGCGGTGCACTCGAACACCGAGATGTGAGTTCCCCTGACCACGGCGATGCATCGCTCATTCTCCAGCTTCGTCGTGCTCCATATCCGCAGCGGCCCGTACGAGCCGTACGAGACGAAGTCCGCGACCGTCAAGCCATACCTCACAGGGACATTATCGGTGGCAGGAATGGACGCACTCTCGGGTTGGCCCTGCGGAGTGAGTTGTGCGACCGGCCGCCCGTCCTCTCGAGGTGGTGATGACGCGCGAGCGGGTTCGGGCTGGTTCGGCTCATCGACGACGAAGACACCGATGCCGATGCCGATGCCGCGGCCAGCACCGCCACCCCGGCGATGACCCAGGGCAGCAAGCGGCGGCGGCGCCACCACGGTGCCGAGCGGGCTCCGTCGATCGGTCCAGAATCGGCGATCGGCACCCCGGCGGGGTCCTGCCCGGTGACCGACCCTCCGTCAGCCTCATGCTCGGCGGACGCCCCGTTGACAGGCTGCGGCACCGATGTCGACACAGGGCGCGACCCTCCGAGAGGCACAGGGACCGGGACGCGTTCCGAGACAGGGGCTCGAAACGCTGCGGCGGCATCGACCACGGGAGCCCGCTCTCGACGCTGGGCTGCCTCCAGTTCGGCAAGTCGAGCCTGAGCCGCCGCATCCCCCGCGATGTCGGCATTCGGTCCGTACGCGCGTCGTCGCAGGCGCTGCAACTCGTCCGATTCCTCGAAGCCGGCCGACCCTCGCGGCGCATCCATGCCCTGATTATCTGCCCGGGCACAACACCGGGAAAGGGGGTGCCGGACGAAGCATGACGTCGCCAAGACGGGTTCACTTGACGATGGGACATTGACTCGCTGCCGAGGTGTGGAGATCCCACGAGGCCCCCGCCTAAGTCGTCGCCCTGAGCCCCACATCAGTAACGAGAGTCATCTCGACATCATCGGCCATCCCCGAGTCCGACCCGGTCCGGTCATCGGGCACTTTGCGTGCGGGAGAAGGTCGGTTGACCGCTAGGGACCGGCTTCCGGGCACGTCGGGCACCCGCTGTGGCGGCGTGTTCACCTCACCGACGTGATCTGCCAGGAGGTGAGGGCAATGCAGCGCTCTTGCGCGTCGGCGGGTGCTTGCCGCCGGTGTCTCTGAGGTGGACAATGCGCTCATGGGCGTACCTTCGGATCGCCGGGTCCCGATGGTGAGCATGCGACGAGCCGCGTTCGTTCTCGCGTCCGCTCTCCTTCTCGCGGGGTGCACCGCATCGCCGCCGTCTGCAGAGGAACCCACGTCGCCCAGCCCAGTTGCGAGTGCGGTGCCCATGCCCTCGCCGACCGACTGGTCCGAATTCATCTCCATCGGCCCGGACGAATATGGCCTCGCGGGGGACGGGTGGTCAGCGGACCAGGTGCTGGTGTGGGCTGAGCAGTATTGCGAACTCGAGGGCCTCACGCCCTGCGAAGGGGTCACGGATCGTGCCGTTCCCCTCTGCATCGAGAAACGGGACTGCCACCCGGCTCTGCTGGTCCCGTTCGAAGAAGGCACCGTGGCCTTCGTCGCGGGCGGGATCTTCCCGGAACCCCAGGTCATTGCGGTCTGGCACGCCGAATCCGACTCTGACCTCGCGCAGTACGGTGGCGCACAGACTCTCCTGGAGGCGTACCTGCTCACCGTCGGGGTGTGCCCCGACGAGGAGGGTGGGGATCCCCGGGGGGCGACGTGCGACTCCGATCCACCGCCAGCTGCCGTACCGACGCCAAGGGAGGGCGACCATTGATCGCTACGCCGATCCCAGAAAGGGACTGGGGAATCCGGGCATGACATCATGCACAGGAACCCGCCGCGGTCGCAGACGCCGCAGCGACTAATGCCGCGACAACTGGCTGACGATCCCGGACCCATGCCCACGCGCGGTGTACCGCTCGCATCAGCACGTAGCCGATTCACCGGTGCGGCTCCTCGCGATGATTCTCATTCACCATCCCGCCACCGGCCACTTCGTTAGCACCGACGGCAACGCGGGCCGCCCAAGGACCCCCACCGTAGAGTCGCGCGGGCTCTTATGAAGCCGCCGAGGATGGAGGCCTCCCTAGGCGATGGGACCTCCACAGTGAACGTCGCATGCGGAAACAGCACCTAGCGAGAATGACGCGATCCGTATGGCGCTGGCTACCGGACTGGAGGACCATGATCATCATGCACGGCCCCGGTGAACCTTTCGCGTTTCTGCACTCCACCGGGTGTGAGTGATGCGTAGAGGATGCACGATGCCGGTCACTGGGGGGCTTCACCAAGGGCTTCTCGGTCACGAGACTCGGTGGCTTCAGTGGCCCGGCTGTAGGTCCGCCCGGAAGCCGGTCATTGACCGCACTGGTCTGACATTTCGGCACCTGCTTGGCCCCCTGAGGGGACCTGTCAGACGAAGTTCACGGGCAGCGTGGTGAGCTGAACAAGCGTTTGCGACGCTACTGGTAGCCGAACTGTCGAGCGAGTAGTGTCTTGGCCAGGCTGGCGCGTGGCGGGGGATGACGATCCAGATCCCAGGCATTCCGGGGATTCCTTTCGGTACGACTGTCAACGGTTCCGAACGGCTCTCACAGTGAGTGGCAACCGATGGGAAGAGAACAATGAAACGCAAGGCATTGTCGCGCTCGTGACGCGGCCGGCACGATCGTCGCTTCTCTGGGCGTTATCGCCACTCCTCAGGCGGCTACGCCCCACGGTGAATCGGTCGAAGGCCGGGATGTCGTCGAGGCCGATGCTCTGTGGAACGAGCTTCATCGCCTCGCATACCGCCAGCGATGCGTGATGGTGCTCCGTTACTACGAAGACCTGTCCGAGCGCCAGACCGCCGAGGTTCTCAACTGTTCGGTGGGAGCGGTAAAGGCGCTTACGAAAAGAGCGATGGAACAACTTCGGGCGAACGTCGGAAGCGAGGCGCGGTCATGAATCTCGATCGGGACATTGGAACGATGCTGCGGGGGCGGGCCGAGGGAGTGGCCGCGGCCCCAACGATTCCCCACAGGATGTTGCGACGAGTCCGCGTGCGCAAGACGCTGATGACCGGCGGCGTGGCAGCGGTTGTAGCGGTTCTGCTCTTCTGTGGCTGCTCTGCGAGCGGGTCCCTGTCGAACGATGCCGCACCGACCCGGCCTGCGAACGAAACCGAGAAGAACGACCCGACGGTGAACTTGCCGTACCTGACGACGACCTTCGTCTCGCCGACATATGGCTACTCGTTCAAGTATCTCGACAGGGGAGGGCTGGCACCGGCCACGGAGCTGTGGGATCCCGTCAACGAGCAGTTCGACGACAACAAGCAGTTCGACGACAGATTTGATGCCGTGGAGACGGGCTTGGGCGCCTACTTCGCGGCCGCGTCGACGGAGGTCCCGGAGGGGGTCTCGATCGATGAATGGGTCGACGAGTACGTCTCCCTGGCGGCTGCGGTGTCCCTCGCAGCCAGCAAGCGAAGGTCACCATCGATGGGAAGCCGGGCAGGATCGCGGAGTGTCCGAACCGGATCGAGGCAACCGTCGTCGCGGGCGGGCGGCTCTATCTCTTCGCCCTGCTGCACATGCGCAGTGACGCCCGAGCTTTCTTCGACGCCTGGGTCGGGACGATCGACCTGCGTCCGAAGGCCGCAGCGAAGCCTTAAGCCAGTGCGAAGCGGCTCACGCCGCCTGTTCCCTGCGGGATGTCCGGACCTCGAATATGGCAGCTACAAAGTTGAGCGGCTCTGTGACTGCTCTCGGCGGCAGTGGATGGTCATTCGACGGCCGCTCACCGAGACGATCTTCATCGATTTCGCAGCCACGGACCGGATAGGGATCCACACCGTACAGTCGCGCGGGCTCTATTGAGCCGCCGAGGATGGAGGCCTCCCTCGGCGCATTGTGATGCAGTCAACCTCTGAGTAGCGCGGCAATCTGAGCGCGAGGGAGCTGCGAAAGCTCACATCATCCGTGACCTTTCAGATGAGCGATCAGACTTTCTGGGTCGACGCCCAGACCGGCCTTGCCGAGGGAAAGTCTGGGTGGGAGCCTGGGCGTGTGCGCGTGTTGTGTGCGACAACGGCCAACGACGGCCACTTCGGGCCGCTGTTGCCGTTCGCGCGCGCCTTGGCAAAGGCGGGACACGAGGTCCGGGTGGCTGCTCCGCGTCGTACGCAGGCGCGGTGGCGAAGGCGGGTTTCGTACACGAACCGTTCGCCGATGCGCCCCGCGAGCTGATAGGTCCCGTCATGGGCAGGTTGCCGACCTTGGCGTTCGAGGAGGCAGACGACCTTGTCATCCGTGAGGTGTTCGCCCGGATCGACGCACAGGCCGCGCTGCCCTCCCTCGTGGAGACGGTCGAGCGTTGGCGTCCCGATCTGATGCTCCGCGAGACCGCTGAGCTCGCCTCACTCGCCGCGGCCGAGCGGGCCGAGGTGCCTCATGTGCACGTCTGCATAGGCATGCACGAGGTCCTGCCTCGATTCGCACAGGCCATCAGCGATCCACTAGAGGAACTCGGGCGGCTGGCCGGTCTGGTCGAGGGTCGGATGACTTCCGCGCTGGCCTCCGAGACCGTCCTCAGCCTGGTGCCCGAGGTCCTCGACCACCCCAGTGGGCAGGTGCCGTCGGGAAGCGATGATTTCCTGCGGTTCCACGAGCCTCGGCCGGCCGCCAGCGGTCAACGCCTTCCCGATTGGGGCGACCCGGAGGTCCCGTTGATCTATGTCACGTTCGGTTCGGTCACCGGGTCGCTTCCGCCGTTTGCCAGCGCGTTCCGGCGCGCACTGGATGCCTTGGCCCGTGTCGAGGCGCGCGTGCTGTTGACGGTAGGGCGGAAGGTCGACCCAGCCGGGCTTGGACCCTTGCCGTCCAACGCTCACGTGGAGAAGTGGTGGCCCCAGGATGCCGTGCTCGGGCAGGCCGCGGCGATGCTCGGGCACGGTGGATTCGGAACGACCATGGGCGCCCTGGCCGCGGGAGTCCCCCAGGTGGTCGTGCCGCTCTTCACCTTTGATCAGGTCGTCAACGGCGACCATGTGGCGGCGGTGGGTGCCGGACTCGCTGTCGAGCGGGGGCCGTCATCGGTGGAGTTCGCCGCAGCAGAGGTACCTCGGCTGCTGGCAGATCCGACGTACGCCGCGTCGGCGCGTCGCATCGCGGCAGCGATGGCAGACCTGCCGTCAACCGCCGAGGCCGTCCATACCCTGGCCGGCCTGGTCGGCTGACCGAGCCTGTCGCGTCAGTCAAGGTGGCGGAATCTCTGCCACAGCTCGCTCCATGGTTCGACCGGTCCGCGGCACACGAGCAGCGGCATCCCCTCTTCTTCGTTGTCTACTCCAACACCGTTGTCGAGTTTTCCGGCGAGCTCGCATGAGTCGAACCACTCCGCCGATCCCTCGGCCTGACCGCCGACGATGAGGGCGGTGGACGCTTCTTGTGGAGGTGCGGCGAGCGACCACAGAGCGTTGTGCCCGCTGACGACCGGGGGTAAGCCGACGCCGAATCGATCGAGCGCTCCGGCCTCGCCATAGTTGCTCGCGATGATGACGTCCACGTCGGATGCTGCGGCGACCGCTTCGATCTGATCGACGTATCGCTCCCAACCGACCTGGTCGGCGGAGGCCGAGTTGACATTCGCCAGGCCGCTCGCCCCGAACCACTCCACCGGCAGGACCGGCAGCGATGTGATGGCGCATCCGACCGCGTTGAGCGCCAAACCCGCGACCACGAGGCTGCGGCGCCGCCGCGTCGCCGCCCATTCCGCCACGATGACCGATCCCAGGGCCGTCATGACACCGAGAACGCCCGCCGTGTAGTAGAACTGCGTGCCTGCGACGAAGACGAACGCGATGACGACCACGAGCGTCGCGGCCAGGAAGCGCAGGGGCTTCCACGTGGCGCGGCGGAACAGCCCGATCACAGCGACGACCCAGAACACGGCGAGCACCGGCCCCACGAGGAGGATCAGGAAAGGCCACATCATCACTCGTACTTCGTCGGCGTTGTTCTCGGCGAGAGCCGTGCCCATCGCGAGCTGCGGCCATCCGCTGACGGCCTGGTACACGATGTTCGGTGCGGCGAGCAGCGCGGCGAGGGCAACCCCCGCCCAGAGCCACCCCGACGCGAACCACTTCCGTGGACCGAGGACGGCGAGTCCGATAGCGATGCCGAGCATCAGCACGACGACGAGCAGCTTGTTGAACGAGCCCAGTCCGATCACCGCACCGGAGGCGAGCCACCAGCGTCCGTCCTCGCGGAGCACTGCTCGCATTGCGAACAGCAGCGCTGCCGGCCAGATCAAAAGGTCGACACTCGATGTCAGGAGCACGTGACCGAACAGCAGGGTCAGGGTCGCCCCGGCCATCCCCCAGGCGGTGAACGCCTGGGCGAGGCGAGAACCTCCGGCCTCCCGCGTGACAAGGGTCAGCAGCGGAAGGGAGCCGACCGCGCACAGCAACGCGACGATCCGCACCGCGACGACGCTATCCCCGAATGCCGCCGCGGCGATCTCGGCGAGTAACGGCGTCAGCGGAGGCTGGTCGGTGTACCCCCACGCGAGGGGCAGCATCCGGAAATACAGCTCATCGCGGTGATACCCGTAGAGCGGCGCCAGGACCCCGAGGACGATCGCGAGGACGACCATCGCGCCGACAACGTGCCCGGCGGCGAACCGGGCACGTTCGACAACCATGGAGCCAGGTTAGATCCCGGCCCATAGGAGCCGGCATCAGGAGCGCCGCGCGATGGTCCGCCACCCGATATCCGCATCCTCAGGCCCCACATGACCGGACTCGCACCGGTGACCTCGCCGAGGATCTCGGCGAGCCGCAGCTCCTCCTCGCGGCGACGGCGCGTAGCGGCCGCGTCGAGAAACTCGTAAACGTTCGCGGCCGTCGGACGCGTCTACGGTTCGCCCACCTGTTGACTGTTGCACTCGACCGTTCGGTGTTCGGATCACCCCCTCGGAGTCTCTTCCCGCGATCCGGGGTTCGGCGAGTAACGTGTGCCCTATCGGTGCCGGTAGGACGTCGGCAGCATCGTCCTTCCCGCGCGTGACCATGACGAGGGAGACACGATGCCTATCTACCTGTCCAAGTTCAGCTACACCCCCGAGACGTGGGCGCGGCTCATGGTTAATCCCGAAGATCGGCGTATCGCCGCTCAGTCCTACATCGAGTCGGTCGGCGGAAAGCTGCATGGCTTCTGGTATGCCTTCGGCGAGCACGACGGCTACAACCTGTGGGAGGCTCCCGACAACGTCTCGATGGCCGCCGTTGCGATTGCGATCGGCGGTGGCGGTGCGCTCAGCTCTTTGGAGACAACGGTGCTGCTCACCGTCGAGGAGACTCTGGATGCGCTCGACAAGGCCGGTCAACTGCGGTACCGGCCCCCTGGTACTTAGCCCACCTAAAAACCCCGACGAAGATCCGAAGAGCCCGCCCCAGGGCCCGCAAGGTCGATCGAAGGGCTCGCTCATCGGGCGATTCGTTGGCCGTGCCAGCAAATCTGCCCGGAGAGGGATCGTTTGCGCGCATCTCGAACCCGCGTGGGCTTCTGAAGCAGTGGACACCTGCGCCACGACTGGCGCGGGCGCTACGTTAGCCGGAACTCAACGAAGCCGTGTTCGGGCGGCCACGGGAAGCCCACGGGGAGGCTGGTGTCATGCGTCTTGAGCATCTGTACCGCATCCGATTCACTTATCCAGAGGGCTGGGAAGTCCGCCTCGAGGGGGGCTGGGAGCAGCACTTCTACCTTGCCGACGGGTTCTGCGAGGGCGAAATCAATGGTCGGCTTCGTGGTGCGAACTTTCCACTTCGGCGCACCGCGGACGGACCGTTCCAGCCGGACATGCGCGGTGTCATTGAGACGGACGACGATGCCACCGTTCTGTTCGATTCTCGGGGCTACGGCCGCGCATACCCCGTGGGAAGAAGACAGATTGTTGGAACCGTGCTCCACCTGAGTGACCATCCGCGATACCGAAGGCTGAACGACGCCGTCTGTGTATGCACCGGCGAAGTGCGATCCTCACCTGACACGCACGTGTCAGGCCCCGAGCTCGTCCTCGACGTGGCTGAGCTGATCTGGGAGCCAATAGCGCCGTAGCCCGGTCGTGATCCGCACATAACCCGGGGGGTCGTGGACGATTCTCAGGATGCGTTCAGATGGCGCGCCGCGAAGGCCAACATTCTTGCTGCGAGAGCCCCCTCGTACGCCGAAGTGGCTGTCGACCTGCGTTTCTGGCGAAGCGAATCGCGGCGGCGTGTGTGCCACAGCGGCCCGGTCAACGGGTCACACTCCGATAGCCGCGGGACAC
>CAVQLL010000023.1:0-43564 GCA_963713325.1 uncultured Actinomycetota bacterium | reverse complement strand
GTGTCGGCCTTGTCCGCGATCTGCTGGATGACGATCTCGTCGACGCCATGCTTTCGCGAAGAGCTCGCCGGCCGCGGCGGTGATGCGGCGTCATGATTGCCACGCGCTGATCCGGCGTTTTGGGAACGAAACGTGAACAAATCTGTTCACGCTTTGTTCACACCCGGCCTGAATCACGCGGGTATCGGTCCACCACGTGCTCCACACCTACCGTGAGATGCGCCCACCGCAGCGTCGGTCGATCTTGCGTGCGAGTTCGCCCAGCACCTCGTGATCGCGGGCCGCGGTCGACAGTGCGATGGGCACGTCGGACGATACCGAGTGGGTTGGGGCGGCGCCCTGCCTGCTCGAGATTGCAGTGAAATGGAGCGCATCCAGACGGTGGCGCAGGCGGGAGGGCATCACCTGCCGCACGGTGATCAAGGCGCGCATCGCGGCTTCCTCCACACCCGCGCCGGTGAGGGTTGCGGCCTGCAATGCGACGGTCAACGCGATGACTGGTCGTCGTCGAAAAGCAGCGGCTGCTCTCCTCGGTCAGGGTATGGAATCACCGGTAAGGCGCCTCTGCCACCGAGCCGGGGACCCCTGGCCCGGGCTTCCATCGGAGTATGTTGGCGCCGCGGGTCAGTCGATCTGTGAGCAGCAACCTGGCCGCGCTTGCGGGTCGGCGCTCGCGTGAAAGGCGAGTCATCGTGCCTCGGGCACGTCAGCAACGGCCGGAACCCAAGTCACGGATCGAGAGGTCCCGATTCGGGTTCAGCGGGATTGACGGTGGCGCGAGGAAGCCGGGCGCTGACCAGCGGTCGCAGGATGACCGCCGCCGTGGCGAGGAAGCCGACGCAAGTGATCGCGACGACCGCGTCCGGCAGAGGGTTCGCGGAGAGGATGGTCGTGAAGTCGGCGGCGCCGTGTATGAGCACCAGCGGCAGCACCCAGCGGAACCGGAATTGAAACGCCGCCAGCCCGATGCCGTAACACGCGGAGACGAGGACGTTCAGGAGGACATCGTCGACCGTGCGCGCGGTGGTGGCGAGTGCAGAGAAGTGCTGCAGGCCGAAGAAGGCTCCGGTGAGCGCGACGGCGCCGGCGGGGCCGAAGGAACGCCGCATCCGCTCCAGCACGACGACGCGGCTGATGAGTTCCTCGTTCAGGCCGACCAGGAGCAGAGTGAGCGCCCAGAGCCCGAACCCGGGCGGGCGCTCGATAAGACCGTTCGGCACCGCCCATAAGAGCACCTCGATGACGAATGGCACGAGGAACAAGGCCGCCGTTCTGCCCCGCCATAGCGAGAACAGACCCGACGCGGGCCACTGGCCGCGCACCGTGACGAGCACGACGGCGAGCACCACGCACGCGAAGTTGGCGGCGAGCCCCAGGTACCAGCCCGAGATCCCCAGCAGCGGGGCGACCGCGAGCGCGCCCACGATCACACCGAAGCGAAGCGCGTGCACAGCCGCGCCGAAACCAAGCGCCCTCCAACGATCCGCTGTCACCCGCGCACCATAGCCCAGATGAGCGGCTGGGGTTTGCGTTAGACATACCGGCCGATAGCCCCTACGTTGTATATCTGTTAGATATGCGCAAAGGAGGAAGGAAATGTCACGGTCAGATCAAACCGCGACGGCGATACTCGGAGCGCTCAGCATCTCGCCTATGACTGGCTATGCCCTACGTGAGGAGATCAAGGACAGCCTCGGTCACTTCTGGAGTGAGAGCTTCGGCCAGATCTACCCCGCACTGGCACAGTTAGAGCGAGGCGGTCTGATCTCGCAGCAAGACGGCAGGAGCGGACGGTCCCGGAAGTACGCGCTGACCGAGGCAGGAATCGCTCGATTGCGTGAACTCCTGGCCGAAGCGCCCCAGCCTGCCAACCCACGCAACGGACTCCTGCTGCGCTTGTTCTTCGGCGCCCAGCTGGGGCCTGAGGCGTGTCGGCAACTCGTCCTAGATGCTCGCCGGCAAGCCCAAGACATGCTCGCTCAAATGGCGGCCGCTCGCGTGGCAGTCTCCAGCGACTCCGAACTTGCGGATGACGCTCCATACATCTTGCTCACCATCTCCGCCGGCCAGCACTCGGCCCGCGCCACCCTTGCGTGGGCAGACGAAGCGCTCGACGAGCTCGCGAGGATCGAGAGCGCCAACCCGTCGCGACGCGGCGCGCCGCCGCTGCCGTAATCACAACGCCGACCTGCTCAAGCGATCGGGAACGACGCGCGGTCGAGCGTTGCCGCTGAATCTCCTTCAATCGCCGAGCGCCCTTATTGCTACTAGATATATCTGATGGAATCGGTTACTGTATCTACTAGATATAACGCGGACAACACCGCAGTCGCGGTTTGGCGCTTACAGGTAGGGACTCCATGAGCAGAATGACGTCTAGTGACCACCCGCCCGTCAGTGCAGCTGGGAAGGTTGCTGCAGTGCTTCTTCTGTTGGTGGCGGGCTTTCAGGTGACGCTAGCCGCCGGCGCACCGTTCGGGGAGGCCGCAATGGGTGGAAGCAACCCGGGAGTGCTGCCCGACGTGCTTCGAGTGAGCAGCGGAGTGGCGGCACTCGTATATCTCCTGTTGGCCGGTGTCGCCGGCACGCGGTGGGCGGGCGCCACGCTTCGTCGGCGACTGCTCTACGCCGCGACCGTATTGATGGTGACCGGGGCGATGATGAATGTTGCCTCGCCGTCATTCGTTGAGCGGATCATCTGGACTCCGGTGACAGTCGCGCTCTTGATCGCCCTGTGGCGAGCGGCTCGCGACGGCTCTCTCGCGCACGAGAAGGCGGCAGCCGCATGACCGCGTCGACAGGCGCGAAGATGGTGCTTGCTACCGCAGCACTTGCGGTGCTTAACAATGTCAGGATGCGCGACCGGCACGCCGTAACCTCCTGGGACCGCTGAGCAATCACGAACGAGAGCAGATGCGTCGCTGGGCGGTTCCGCTCGTGGGGTGGGATGCGAAGACCATGCAGTTCGCGATCGTTGCGCGAGTGATCGCCAGAGTCCACGCGCCGACATTGGTGGACGCCGATCGCCTCGCGACAACGCTACGAGTCTAGATTCACCGAAGTCCTCGTGCGCTGCGCGAGTTCGTCGCGAAGGTCATGGCGCGCTACGGCGCGCGGAGCGGGTCGGACGACCGGTGCTGTCGCGAGCGCCGCTCAGGCGCGGAGATGTCTTTCCAGCCCGTCGAGGATGAGGTCGAGACCGAACTCGAACTCGCTCTCGTAGCTGTATCCGTGCGTCAGAGCGTGTTGGTACATGGCGGCGAGATGCGGGTATTCATCCATCGCCGTTCGGTCAAGGGTGGCAGACGCGGGGTCGGGCAGCTCTTGTGAGGTGTTGAAGGATGGACTGATCTCCTGGATGACCTGTCCGTACACGTAGCAGTCGAGCAGCCAGAAAGCATGGGCGGCGTGCTCCATGACGAACCCCCCCGACTGCAGGTTCCCGAGGATGGCGTTCAGGTATCGGAGGGCGGTCGGTCCTCGGGAGGTGCCGGTTTCGAGCAGGCCGATCGCCCATGAATGGCGGGTGAGCACTCTTCGCGCCGAAACCGCCCGGCGTTTCATCGCTTCTCTCCAGCCGGCGCCTTCTTCCGGGATCTCGATCTTGCCGATCACCAGATCCAGCATGCCTTCGAGGATCTCTTCCTTGTTGGCTACGTGCTTGTAGACCGCCATCGCCTCGAAGCCGAGTTCGGAACCCAGTCGACGCATCGTCAGGGCGCCGAGTCCGCCTCGATCGGCAAGGTCAACCGCGGCCTGAAGAACCCGCTCCTTGGTCAGCGGCAGGCGGGGAGTGGCGGCGTCTGAAGGTTTCACAGCTTGACTAGCTTACAAAGTAACCGTAGAGTGTACAAAGTAAGCCGAGCGTACAAAGTAAGCTGAGGGAGTAGATGAGATGAGCAATACGGCGAAGTTGGAGGAGCAGGTTCGGCGACGGCTGGCGGACGTGCCGATAGCGGTGCGAATTAAGCTGTCGGCACTGTGGGTGTCTGCGATGTTTCTCTACGTCTACGTGGACATCTTCAGTTTCTACAAGCCGGGAACGATCGACGACATCCTCGTGGGTCGGGTCTGGGAGTTCGACATCACCGAGGCCTGGGCGCTCGGAGCGTTGGCTCTGATGGCCATGCCGAGCCTCATGGTGTTCCTGTCTCTGACCCTGCCCGCGCGCGCCGCCCGCTGGACCAATTTGGTCGTCGCGTCCCTGTTCATTCTCGTGTCGATCGGAAGTGCAATCGGTGAGACCTGGGCCTACTATTGGGTCGGCTCGGTGCTCGAAGCTGCGATTCTCCTGCTGGTTGTCGGATATGCCTGGAAGTGGCCGCACATCAACAGCGGCGATGTCCGGCACCAGCATGGAAGAGTGCTGGGATGACGTTCCACTCCACTGGGGCCGCGAAGCAATTCTCGGCACAGGCGATCGACCTCGCCGAGGCCTACGGGCGGGTCGACTGACGCCCTAGCGCAGCCGCAGCGACACGTCTCTGACGCGCGCCTGCCCGATGGTCATCCCGGTTCGCCTGCCGGCGTCGCGGCCGGATGGACTGTCTCCTCGACCCGCTGCGTTCTGCGGCAGGCGCGGCGTCTCGGTGCGGCATACGTCTGTCGTCCGATGAACCAGCAAGCAACGGACTCCTCATGACTGGCCATCGTCCCGGGTGGCGGGTCCCAATAGGCTCGGCGCATGGCCCGGTCCCGGACAACGTCACCACCCACCCCGGCGTATCCAGACAATGCGGGGGCCGGATGAGGATCGTCATCTTCGGCGCTTCGGGCGCGACGGGGCGCGTCCTGGTGACACAGGCGCTGGCGCAGGGACACAACGTGACAGGGTTCGTCCGCACCCCGTCCAAGTTCAGGTTGACCCATCCCCTTCTGACAATGGTGCAAGGGGATGTCGCTGATGTCGTGGCCGTCGAGCGTGCACTCGGAGGACAGGATGCGGTGCTGTGTGCGCTGGGCGCGCGGACGCCGTTGAAACGCGACCCGATACTCGTCCAAGGCATCCAGGACATGGTGACCCTGATGGAGGGCAGCGGGCCTCGCCGTCTGATCTACCTGTCGTTTCTCGGGGTTCACGATGGACGCGAGCAGCTCAGTCCTCTCGGCCGATACGTGGTCGCGCCGCTCCTGATGCGTAACGTGGTCGCCGACCACGAAGCGAAAGAACGCATCATCGCCCGCAGCGGCCTGGACTGGACGATCGTCCGACCACCGCGCCTCACCAACGGGGCGCACACTGGAACGTACCGCCACGGCGACGACATCCACGCCGCGTCCGTCGTTCCGCTGATCTCGCGTGCAGACCTCGCTGACTTCATGCTCCGTCAACTCGACAGCGCCGCTTACGTGCACAAGACGCCCGCCGTCATGCACTAGACGCCACACCGCTCCGTCTCGTTATGTCGCCGCGCATCCCACGGCGACGCGTGGAAGAACCTGCGGCTGCATTCCTCGACGCACCGCCGACGCACACCCAATCCCCAATGAGGCCCAGCGGTGGAGCTCGTTGCCAGGCGATGCGGACCTTTGATTTCGAAGTTCTCCGGTTGCATGCCGAGCGTTGGTCCCCAGTGGCGTAGTCTCGTGGCGTCGGCGTCCCTGACGGGTCAGTCCGGTGGTTCGGTGGGCGACGGCTCAGGGTTGATGCCTTCGTCTCGCAGTTGATCCTTGACGTCGTGCTCGACGATGACGGGCACGAAGTCGCGCACCGGCGCCTCATCGAACGACGCGTGAACCTCGGTGACTCGCGTTTCTATTTCCTCAACCGGCACGGATGGGAATTGCGATGTGAGTCGATCCACGACATGGTCGATGGCAGCATCCTCGTTCTCAGCCTTCTCCATGCGGACGACGCTACGGCCGCTTGCCGAGCCTCTCAATGGGTTGACTCGCGTGGTGATGTCCGTATCCTCTGCTCAACGGGATCATCGCTGGTGCCAGCGTGACGCGCCCGCACGTTTCGGCGTGGCGACGGTTTCGCAGAGCGGCCTGGGCTCTTAGCAAGATGGATGCTGTACATGACGAAGGCCGCGGTGACGCTGAGCGGGAACAGCGCGTGCGCGCGGGGATCGAGATGCCACGACCTCGGAGCTGGCCCGGGTTCCGCTCGGTCGATCTCCGGCGCGACACCGCGCGTGGAGTCGACTGCGGAGTGCGACAGCCCGCGGAGCCATTCTCAGTCGCGGTTCTCGCCGGGGACGGCTGTGGCCGAGAAGGTCAAATTCATCAGGCAGGGAATAAACTGGAGGTGATGGAACCCATCACAATCCGGATCGTCATCGACCGCCCGCCGGCTGAGGTCTACGCCTACACCACCGACCCGACCCACTTCCCCGAGTGGCAGAAGGATGTAGCCGCCGTGAGGGTCGTGAGCGGTGCGCCGGGCAGCGCCGGCTCGACCTTCGACACGATCCGCCACTTCGCGGGCGCCAGCCAGACCATGACCCAGGAGGTGACTGAGGCCAACCCGCCGCTGCGCTGGTCGTCGCGCGGCATCAACGGCGCGGTCAAGGCGAACGGGACGTTGATGTTCCAGGCTCTAGATGGTGGCCGCCGGTCGCGGGTGACGTTTTCGATCACGTACGACTCCGGTCTATTGGGCAAGCCGATCATTCCGCTCGTCGTGCGCCAGACCAAAGCGGGCGCGCCGAAGAGCTTCCAGCGACTGAAGGAGATCCTGGAAACCTCTTGACCCAAAGGGCAGCGCCCGGTCGTGGCCGCAGGGGGATGGAGTTCGACGTACGTCGAGGACGAGTCGATGTTGGGTCGGTTCGATTGTCGCCAGGATCTTGGAAGCCGACCTTAGAGGCATCACGAAGTGAGTCCATCGACATCGCCGCCAGGCTGTTCCGTCTCGCACCAGGGCCTACCTATTCGCGTTCCTGAACGCGGCCCGCGTCTTCGCCTCAGCAGTCGGGTTCTTCAGTCCAGTCTCGAGCTTGTTCCGAACTTCGCGCTTCCCGCGAGCACTCCTTCGTGTGCCGCGACGAAGATCGCGACCGACTCCGGGTCGCGCGTGGCGAGCTCGCGCAACGCCCAGGACATCGCTTTGACGACCATGTCGATCTCACCCCAACTAGCGAGTCCCGCACCAAATCTCTCGAGCCCCGCCGCATCCAGACGTTCGAGCGCGGCACGGTGGTTGCCCACAATCCCATAGGCGATCATGCGCGCACCTGCAACCCCGGACGACTCCAGCAGCTCCTGCGCCGTTTCAAGCACCGTGTCCGTGTCCTCGCTCGAAAGGTCCCCGGACCACTCGCGACGCAGCCGATGCAGTGTCGCGGTGTGCAAGTGCGGGTGCGCACAAAGCCGATCCGCGATGCGCTTCACGTGGGAGGCAACCATCAGGAGTCTCCGTCGATGAGATGTCTTCGCACCGAGCACAGCAACCGATCGCACGGCACAGGGCCGAACGCGGGCGTAGCCCCAGTGACGCTACGATCGCGCTTCCTGGGACGGTGTCAAGACCGCTTCGCGTTGCACGACCTGACCGTCTGCGCCCTTGACGACGAGCTCGCCCCCGCCCGTCGACCTCAGCAACGCGCGCGCCGCATCGATGGCATTTTCTTGTGTGCCATAGGCCGTGACCACCTGGCGGGCGTCCGACTTTACAGTCCACAGCGCACCCAGACGACTCACCCACGCGCTCTGAACCATCGCCTGGACGCTCCTTCCGAATGCCCCGACCGTACGCGCCATCGCCGATGGAATCCGCGCTGTTCCCCATTCGTTCATTCAGCGGACGACTGCGCGTCACTCTTTCGAGCAAGGGTGCAGCGCGAACCGACGGAGTACATGACTGCCGAACCGCCGAGTTGGCACACGGCTTCGACGGCGGGTCCCGAGGCGTGTCGCATACGTACCGTCCACCTCGCGCGCCCAACCAACCCCGACGTCGCCGGCCGTAACAACTCGCACTTCCAGGTCGGACCGCCTCGGCCCACGTGCCGACGGGTTTCAGACCCGTGAGGCCGCCAGCGACGACGGTTGCTGCAGTTCACGAAATCGCCTCGAGGATTGATCACGGCACTGCCACCAACTCGATCGCTCTCCGGCCGTTCCCGCGAATGCCGGGACGGGATACCATCGGCACGCCCGGGTGGAGAAGCGGAAGGGGGTGTGTATGGGCGAGGGCACCGAACAGGGAGCACGCACCGGTCGATTCGACGATCGAGTCCGGCTCGGCGGTCTCATCCGGGCGCTGTTCATCACGCACGGGGTAGTCACGCTTGCGGCAGCCGTGGTGCTGACAATCGCGCCAGCTGCCATTCCGGCGACGATCGGTGTGGACCTGAACGCATCGCAGTACGTGCTCTCCTATTTCCTCGCGGCCGCGGAGTTGGCAGTTGCTGTGCTTTCGCTGGCGGCCAGCTGTCTGACGGATCGCTCTGCGCTCGTCCTGATCGCCTGGGTGTTCGTGATCTTCCACGCGTCCACGGCCGCACTGGAAATCGCGTACATGACCTCCACCGCGGTGACTTTCATCCTTCTTGGAAACGTCATCATCCGCGCCGTCGCCTCAGGTCTCTTCGCAGCTGCCGCGCTCAGTCTGGCCCGGACAGCCAAGCGGTAGACGATCCTTCGGCTCTTGCGGTGGTCGCGGACGACATCTGCCTTGTGGGGGACCGGGCACTGGAACCGGTTCCGACGGCAGATCTGTCGCGTTGGTCAGTTTGGACGGCAGTGATCACGTCGCCGGTTGTCAGGTCAGCCATGGGGCGCGGTCAGCCGCCACTGTAGTTGCCGAGGAGGGGCCCGCCTGGTGGTTGCGAGTAGCCGTTCCCACTCGAGCGGGTCAGGCTCGATGGCTCAACGAGCGCGGGGCTGCCGGCTGCATCACCGATTGGGGACATCTCCGGGTGCGCCTCCAGCCGGAGTCGTTCGGTCGCTGCGTGTTCGACCAGCACCGGGATGAAATCCCGCACGCGGGCGTCGTTCAAGCGGTCGTGCTCCTCGTCAACCACCTGCGAGATTCCGATCCTGATCACGCCGGCAATTCAAGCCTCGCTCGGGCTGGCCATCGGATGGAGGGTGCTCATACTGGTCGGCATGATCGCCCTCGTCATGACGGCGACCCTGACCTGGTTGCTCATGAGCATGTCCACTCCCACCCCGAAAGCGGCACTGCGATGAGCGTTCTGTGCCAGGGTGTTCGCGCCGAGCTGCACAGTCTCCTGAGCCTCAACGACCCGTACTTCCCTGGCCTTGGTCTCCCACGCGCCGGCGTGCGTTTACGGTTTCTGCAACTCTTCCTGGATCTTCCTTGAGTCGTCGACCGATCCCGCTGATGCGCCCAGATCGCGAGCTCGACGCGATTGCGCGCACCGATCTTGGCCATGATGCTCGCGAGGTGCGTCTTCACGGTGCTGAGCGAGATGTGCAGCTCGCCGCCGATCTCGCCGTTGCCAAGCCCCCGTGCGACGGCCTCGAGCACCGCCTCTTCGCGGTCGGTGAGCGGGCTCGCCGGCGACACGGGCGGCTCCGGCCGGGAGCTCGCGAAGGCGTTGATGAGCCGCAATGTCACGGTGGGGTCGATCAGCGCATCTCCGCGCGCGGCCGCGCGCACCGCCTCGGCGAGGAGAGTAGGCCCTGAGTCTTTCAAGAGGAATCCGCGAGCACCCGCGCGGAGCGCGGCGTATACGTACTCGTCGAGGTCGAATGTCGTGATGACGACGACCGGGATCGGATCGACGACATCGGCGCCGGCGAGCCGGCGGGTCGCCTCGAGGCCGTCCATGACCGGCATCCGGATGTCGATCAGACACACATCAGGACGCAGTCGGCGTGCAAGTGCGACGGCTTCTGCGCCGTCACGGGCTTCGCCGACGACCTCGATACCCGGTTGCGCGTCGAGGATCATGCGCAGGCCCGTGCGGACCAGGTCCTGGTCGTCGGCGATGAGCACGCGCACGTTCACGCCGTCCACCTCGCGCGCGGGAGCGCCGCCTTCACGACCCATCCTCCGTTCGGGCCGCGCCCCGCTTCGCAGGTGCCCCCGAGGAGGGCTGCGCGCTCCTGCATGCCTCGGATGCCGTAGCCGGCCGGAGCAGCTGCAGAGGGCTCGCCGTCGTTCCGCACGTCGACCAGCACGCCGCTCGCGTCGATGCGCACCGTCACGTCGATGCGGGTCACGCGTGGCGCGTGTCGCCGGGCGTTCGTCACGGCTTCCTGCGCGATCCGGAACACGGCCGCGGCGACGGCCGGCGGAACCGAGTCGGCGTCGCCGTCGACCTGCACGGTGATCGCAGGGGCACCGGCATCCGTCGCCCGCAACGCCTGCAGCTCTGTGAGGCCGGGTGTCGGGGCCAGGTCGGGCCCATCCGACCGTCGCAGGATGCCGACCATGGCCCGCATCTCGCGAAGGGTGCGGGATGCCTCGCCCTCGATGGTGCGCAGCACTTCGGCCGTGGCATCCGGATCCGTTTTCGCAACAGCCGATCCCGCCTGCGCCTGCACCGCGATCGCCGACACGTGGTGTGCGACGGTGTCGTGAAGGTCGCGCGCGAGCTGCTCGCGTTCGATGAGGCGCACCTGGTCGATCTCACGCGCCCGCGCCCGGCTGCGCCACCGAAACGCGATGCCGAGCGTGCATGTGGTGACCGAGACCGCGATGCCGCCGATGACGTCGCCCAGCGTCGGGGTCGATGAGACGAACGCGAGGATGTTCCCCGCGACGACGAGCGCGCCACCGACGATCATCGCGCGGCCCGATCCCCAGCGGAACAGCGCGTAGACGAGGATGAGCGAGTAGCCCGCCGCGAAGAAGTCGGGATCGCCTCCCGTCGCTAGGCTCACCGTCGTGCCGACGGCGAAGGCGATCACGAACATCGTCAGAGGCCGCGCGCGCCGCCAGAGCAGCGTCGGCGTCAGGGCCACGAGAACGACTGCCCAGAGCCAGCGAAACGGCACGTCGGGACGAAGGGATGCCTCAACCAGCGCGCTCATCGAGATCAGCCCGACGAGCGCCCAGTCCCGCCACACTCGCCTCGGCGGCGGCGGGGACGCCGCCGGAGCATCCCAGAGCGCGCGGACCGGGCTCGTCATGCCCTCATGATAGGCGGGCGCTCGCCGCGGCGGACCGTCGGCGGACCGGAGCCGCTCGGCGCGCGCGACGCCGGATCACGACCTCGGCGACGACGAGGTTGATCGCCCACCCGGCCGCCATGAGGACGGTGTACATCACGCGGCTGGGCGTGCCGATGAGCAGCGTGAACGGGATGAACGTGAGGACCTGCGTGCCGGCGCCGAGGCCGATCGCGTAGGCGCGGGTCATCCAGGCGCTGTGGGTCGCGACATCGCCTCGCCGGATGGCGACGAACGCCGCCACGATGGCCGCGACCATCGCGGTGCCCAGCACGAGCCGGATCGTCGAAAGGCCCGGCCCGGTGACGGATGACGGGATGTCGTACGAGAGGGTCATCCACAGCGCGGACGATGCGGAGAGCAGGCCCGCGGGTGCGACGATGCGCCCGGAGATCCGGTGCCAGCGGTGGCGTCGGAGCGACGGCGCGAACTGCAGCGCGCCGAGGAGGAGGAAGACACTCGAGCCGATGATGTGCACGACGATGGGGACGGGCGAGTCGAAGAAGCGCGCGCTCTCGGCCGTGACCGCGCCGGCCTGCGCCAGCGAGGTCACGCGCGATGCACCGGCCGCGATCGGGACGAGACTGAGCACGATCAGCCCGGCGGGCACGAGCCATTCGGGACGGCGCTTCGCGGTCGGCCGCGTGACGGTGGTTGTCATGCCGCCATGTTCGCGACACGGGATGCCGGCCCGCATCGGCCGCCAGGCCCGAGTCGCCTCGTCCGATCGGCCGAGGCGGATCGCGTCGTGTCGCAGAGATGCGGCCGGCCGTGCACGCACTCCGTGGTCGGCGATGCGTCAGAGGTCGGCTTCCTGCCGGCGCGTTCAGGTCATGAGAATGGGGAGGTTCGACCTCGTGCCGGCCGCGATGAAGGCGCCGACTCCCCAGCTCAACTGGATTCTGAACTCGACCTGTATCTCGTCCGGGTAGTAGGTGTCCACTGCAGCACGCCCGGCCTTTCAGTGTGGACGGTGATGAGTTCTTCGTCGACCTGGTGTTGATCCACGTTGAGCCGCTGCGCTACGTCGTCGTCGAGCTGAAGGTGGGTAAGTTCAAACCCGAGTACGCTGGCCAGCTCGGCTTCTATGCGTCGGGGGAGCCGGTATTCGTGCACTTGCTTGTGGGGTACGTCTGCGGAGAGGGAGATGACGGCGTGGTCGACGTAGTGGTCGATGCGCACGCCGCGTTGCGCAGGGTCGAAGAGCGACTCCGCGTAGCGTCCTCCAGCGCCGGATCTAGCCTCAGGAGGATCTCGGCAGCGGCCAGAGCAACCATCCGAGGCACCATCGCTCGATCATGCCCTGCTATTGGTACACGTCACCACTCGGTCTCATCCAAAAGCTGTCGTGCTTGGACGACTACACGGCTCACCTGACATTCACGCGGCGTTCAACATCCGCCTTGCCCCCGCGGCGTACCTTCACAGCATGAGTGACAGCATCCCCGACCCGTACCTCGCGCAGACCGGTTTCAACGACGACGCATGGGAACACGACAGCTTCGAAGACCTCGACGCCGACGACAAACTCGAAGCCGAAGAGGACCGCGCGCGCGAGCACTGAGCGCGCATCCCGCATTCGAGGAAGTCCTTGAGCGCAAGGGAGCGGGCACCACCGTCGGCGGGTTCCTGAGTTGGTCGAGAGGGTGTGATCGCGTCGCCGCGGAGGTCACTGGCTCGGAGGCGGCTGATTGTAAAGAATTATTGACATTCGTTGTTGACGAGCCTACTCTGCAAGTGTCAAGCATTCTTGACATTCGGCTCGGGCTGACCGGATAGGGCCGGAGCACCAGACCAAGGGATCCGCCATGAAATCGTTCTTTTCCACACCTCGCGTGACCGGATTGCTGTATCTCGGACTCGCTATCACGGGAATGCTGTCGTTTCTCATCATCCGGCCGCAGCTCTTCGTCGCCGGCGACGCGGCCGCAACACTCGAGAACCTGGCCGTCCACGCGGACCTTGCTCGGTGGGGTGTTGCGCTGGAGCTTTCTGTCGTGCTCTTCCAAGCCCTGCTCGCGCTGTCATTCCTCACCCTGTTCCGCGCCGTCAGGCCCATCGCCGCGACGGCGATCGCCGCCTTCGGTCTCATCAACGCGGTGGCGATCCTGTGCGCGACGATGTTCTGGAGCGTGGCAAACGCGATCGCAGCCGACCCAATCGCTGCGAGCTCGCCCGGGGGCGACGCGGCAGCGACCGCGCTGTTGCTCTTCGACCTCCACAACGCAGCGTGGGACGCCGGAAATCTCTTCTTCGGCCTTTGGCTGATCCCCATGGGACTCGCAGTTCTCGCGGCCGGGTGGGTCCGTGTGCTGGGGTACGCGCTGATCATCGGCGGAGTCGGATACGTCACGAGCGCATTCCTGCTGGTGCTGCTGCCTCAGTTCGGAGCGGCGGCGGAGGTGCTCGCCCTGCTGGCGACTGTCGGCGAACTGTGGATCATCGGATACCTGCTATTCACGCGTACCGGAGTGCCCTCGCCAGCCGGGCGAGAGCGGATCGCCGCCTAATCCCGCGGCCAGGCCTCTTCGCCAATCTGCGCACCTCCAAATTTGTCGGGCCCCGGTGGGCTCCTTCCACCGTACTGATCGCTCGGCGTCGACCGGCTGAATAACGCCAACGAACCCCGCGGGGCGGCACAGCTGCTGGCGGTGTGCCGACAAGTCGCTTGTCGGCCGGCATGGTCGCGAAGTGAAGGAACCAAGATCTCGCTACCCTTGGCCCGGCAGCCCTGCCAGAATCGGCTGACGTGAACCTTCTCGTGAATGTCGTCGACGTCTTCGTCGATGTAGCCGGCGCGCACGGCAACCCGCTCGGCATCCTCTGGTCATCGCCCTCCACACGCAAGCACGAACAGGAGATCGCGGCCGATCTCGGCTTCAGCGAGACGATCTTCATTGATGCCATCGCCGCCCGCGGGGCGACCGCGCGAATCTTCACTCCAACGAGGGAGCTGCCGTTCGCCGGTCACCCCACTGTCGGTCTTGCGGCGTGGCTCGGCAGGAGCGGCGACGAAGTAAAGGCCATCAATGTGCCGGCGGGGAGCGTGCGCGTGCGCGCCGACGGCGACCTGGTCTTCGTGACGGCGCTGCCAGAGTGGACACCCGCCTTTGAGCTGAACCAGCTCGGCTCTTCCGCCGAAGTGGAGGCCGTCGATCCGGATGCCTATGGACTCGGGTTGCACTACGTGTGGGCGTGGCTCGACGAACCGGAACGGCGCGTACGAGCGCGCATGTTCGCAGCGGCGTTCGGGATCCGCGAAGACGAAGCCACCGGGTCCGCCGCAATTCGACTCACAGCCGACCTCGGCCGCGATCTTGAGATCGTGCAAGGCGAAGGTTCTCTCCTGCACACGCATATGCGCTACCTCGGACAGCAGATCGAGGTGGGCGGGCGGGTGTCCGAACCGAGACTCACAGAACTGCGCTGACGCGGAAGGTTCGGGCCCCACCGGATTCGGCAGGGACACTGTTTACCCGATGTTCATCGCCTCCATGTCGGTGTGGTGGGAAGACTTGAGGCGTGACGTCCCTGACCGCAAGAATTCAACCCGCAACTCGGTCCGCACGGTCCGTCTTGGCGGACGTCGGGGCCGCGCTGCGTCAGGGTGCGGCCGTGAGCTCCTCCGCCACTGAGACTTTGACAGAGTTGCCGGGGCTAGGGACGCTGATCGTGACTGAACTGCCGGGCGAGTTGCTCCTCATCTTCGCTAGCGATCGGGGCGCCCCATCATCGACTGTTCGCGAGGCTGTCTCCCACAAGATCCGGGACGCCGCGGGCAGTCGATCAGCCGCCGCCAAACTTGTGATCACGTGGATTGACTCCACAAGCCTGGTTCCACAACCGGTCTGAGTCCGCCAGCGGTCCTCCGTGGCGACTGCCGCCGACGGTCTAGCCGCACACATCCGCTACCGGCTGCAGCCCTCCGCGCAACTTTCGCGTTCCCAGAGCGCAACCCGCCTGAGGTGTACTGCTGGCGACGCTAGGAGGACGGGTTGAGCGAGCCAACTGGCCTTGTCGCGGGTGGACGGGTCGCCGGCGACCGTGCGAGACGCGGACTCCTCAGCTCGAGCGTTCTGCGCGTCGGGGCGATTTACCTTGCCTCGCGACTGGCCACGACCGGCTTCTTGCTTCTTGCCGGGGCGTTCTCACGGCCCAGCTCGAGGTTCGGGCCGGGGGCGAGCATTGCGACCTACGTAATCGCATGGGACGCGCAGTGGTATCAGCGCATCGCGGCCGAAGGCTACCCGTCAGTGCTGCCGCTGACGGATGCGGGGGAGGTCGCGCACAACGCGTGGGCGTTCATGCCGCTCTACCCATGGCTCGCTGCAGGGGTGGGTGCTCCGCTGGGGTCATGGAGTGCGGGTGCCGTGTTGATCTCGCTGAGCGCCGGCTTCCTCTGCTGCATTGTGTTGCGCTGGACGCTCTTCACCCGGGTGGGGGAGAGCGCTTCGCTGTGGGCGGTCGCGTTCTTCGCTTCAGCCCCGCTCGGGGCGATGTTCCAGGTGGCGTATCCGGAAACGCTCTTTCTCCTTCTGATCATGCTTGCGATCCTCTGCCTCCAGCGGCGCAGGTACGGGTGGCTGCATGCCATCATCCCGGTGATGGCGTTTGTACGGCCCGGTGTGCTGGCATTCGCCCTGATGCTGGGACTGTTCGGGGTCTGGAGATGGAACTCGCGCCGGCGCGAGCCCCTCAGCAAGTACGAGTCAGCACACATCGCCTCGCTCGCCGTGCTCGCGACCGCGGTCGGGTTCTCTTGGCCGCTCATCGCGGCTTGGTCGACCGGACGGTGGAACGCGTACCTTCAGACCGAGTTGTCCTGGCGTCGACTATGGGTGGGCGACGAGGGTGAGTTCGCCCCCCTTGAAGGTTGGTTTCAGGCGGGCGACTACTGGTTCCGGGAATGGGGCCTGGACCCGGTGTGGGTGCCGGCCGTGATCTTCGGAGGTATCGCAGCGGTCGCCGTCGTTCTCCTCTGGGAACCGCACGTCCGTCGCCTCGGCGTCGAGGTCCGGTTGTGGGCGGCGAGCTACCTGATTTACCTCCTCGCGGTCTTCCTGCCGCAGTCGAGCCTGTTCCGGCTGCTCTTCCCTCTCTCACCCCTGTGGGGGGCGATGGCGCAACCGCGCAGCATCGCGTGGAGGATCGGTGTCCTCGTCACCTGCCTGATCGGGCAGGGCTGGTGGATCTGGAACGTGTATGGCCTCGGGAATCAGTTCTGGCACATCCCCTGACTGGCAGCAACGCCCGCACTAGCCACCGCCGGAGTTGCCGAGGAACGGGCCCCCTGGCGGTTGCAAGCGCCGCTGCACCTCCATCGGATCCAAGCTCGAAGGGTCGACAAGGCGAGCCGCACTTGCGGACTCCTCCGTCGGGGACATCACCGGATGAGCCTCCAACCGGAGTCGTTCAGTCGCCGCGTGCTCGACAAGAACAGGGATGAAGTCACGTACGCGCGCATCGTTCAAGCGGTCGTGCTCTTCGTGGACGACCGCCGTGATGTGTTCCCTCCCGAGGGTGGGAAATCGTGCCGTGAGCCGTTCGATCACGCTGACGGCGTCATCCCCTTCACCTTCACCAGTTTCACCCATACCGGCACCTGTTTCACCCATACCGGCATTCTCGGGCCACACCACTGGCACCACAAGGCTCTTGCGCCCTGAATGCTCAGCCTTGGCCCGCGGCCACCGCGTCCGGTGGCGGACGACCGACCCCTGCAGGCTCGAGGACGACGACGGGCGTGGGGCGTGAGCGCCGACGTGCCAGCGCGTCGAGGTCGGGGCCATCGCCGAGTTCGCGAAACACCGCCCACAGCCGATCTCGCTCAGTCCCGCTCGCCTCGCGGGCGTGGACCGATCGAGGACCGTCCGGGAGGTCGACGGTGGCCTCCGGGTGAGCCTGCAGATTCAGCCACCAGGCCGGAGGCGGATCCCCCCAGCCGTTCATCGCCATCGTCACGAGGTTCGGCCCGTCGGCGAAGTACGCGACGATGGCGACCCGCTCGTGGCCAGAGCGGCGGCCTACGGTGTGCACGCGCATGAGCCCGAGTTTCCCCGACTTCGGGCGGGTCAAGCCCAGCCTGCCCCGCGAGAGTCGATAAATCGCGGATGGACAGATCACGCGGTCCTGATGAACCACCGCGGCGGCACGCGGGCGCGACTCCGATCATCGTCTGCTCCACCGGACAGCGCTCCCCTCACATCCGAATCATCCCGGCTGCTGTCCGTCGCATCAATCCCTGGGCGTCGGTCACGGGTGACACTCCGGTGAGGGGTGACGGCTCCCTCCGGTTCCGTGCGACGGAAGGAGCCGTCCGCAGCGACCCCTGGACACCCGACGCCGCAGGAGAACCCGCGCCACGAACAGTAGCGCTGCCGACCGAACGGCGGATGGCGTCGAGGTGTACTTCGATCGAACGCGCGTGTTCCCGGTGCCCTCCGTGGACTCGCTCACCCCATGTGGCCGATGTGCGTTCACGCGACATGAATGCCAGTGATGCCGTCCGTTCACACGCGCCGGAGAACCTCAATGCGTGACGCGCCGCAGGTCGCTTTCATCCCTCCGCCGGGCAAGTGTTGCACCGGATCCACACCCGACCGTCGCGTACATCGCCCCGTTGCTGTCCGCGATCATGACCATCGCGATCGCTGCGCCGGCGAATGCGAGTGATGCAACGGCTCCACGAGCGACGATCGTCGTGAACGAATTCGCGGCCGCGAGTTCGGCATCGGACGCCGACAGCTTCTTCGAACTCCGCAACGTGACCACGTCGCCGGTGGATCTGACCGGCTGGTCCATCTTCCGCTGCGACGAGCGAGGGCTGCGCGAGAACGCCGGCCGCCCCGAAGTCAGTCTCACTGGAGTCGTCCTCGCGCCGGGAGAGATCTTCCTCGCGACGCAGATGAGCGCCCGCATCGCCCCCGATGCCGTGGACTCCAGATTCAGTCAGGCGTATGCCCAAAGCGGTCTCGGGCTCGTGCTTGTCGGGCCGGACGGCAAGACCGTGGATGCCGTCGCGATGTACCCGAACATGCCGTGGCCCACGCAGAGCGAGTGCGCGCCGACACCGAATCTCCCTGCGAGCCTGGCGGCGGCGCTCGACGAGTCCTGGCAGCGAACGGACGCGGGCAGTTGGGTGCGCGCAACCGCGACGGCCGGACGCGCGAACGCACAGGCCGCCGACACCGTCTCCTCGAGTGCGGTGCGGATCGAGGAGGTGGCGGCCGCCGGCCCGGGGGTGCTGACGACGACTTCGTCGAGTTGCGCAACGGCGGCGATCGCGACGTCGACCTTTCGGGCTGGATGCTGTATCGATGCACCGCGGCCGGCGCGATGACACTGGCCTCGCTGCAGGTCGAATTCGGCGAAGGGTTGCGAATGGCCGCGGGTGGCCGGCTGCTTATCGCGGGGCCCGGTTACACGGGGGATGCCGAGCCGGATGTTCGCACGACGACCTCTCTCGCGAACGCCGTGTCGGGAGTGGCGTTGGTCAGCGACGACCGGCGCCGCGTCGACGGGGTGACGCTGAGTGAGCACGCTGACACCGCGTGTCAGTCAGGCGATGACAAGCTCGGATCGGCGTTGGACTATCGAGCAGGCGAGAGCTGGCAGCGTACCAGCGGCGGGGCGTTCGCCGTGGCCGAACGCACCCCAGGTCATGGCAATTCGTCGACGGCCTACGCAGCGGTGACCGCATCGGCGAACCTCACGCCGGCCGCTGTGCTGATCAGCGAATTCGCGACGGATCCGGTGATCACACCAGCGCCCGCGGGGGTCGAGCGGAGCAACTTCGTCGAGCTGGGCAACTTCTCCAACACGACGCAGGATGTCGGAGGATGGCGCCTGTACGCCTGTGGCAGGAATGGCTTCCTCTCTCATGACCCGCTCGCCAGCATCCCTCCCGGCACCCTGCTGAGGCCGGGTGGGACGTGGCTTGCAGCCCTCGAAGGCACGGAAGCTGCGGCATCCGCCGACTCCATGTTCGCGACAGCGTTCGACTTCCAGGGGGCGGGGGTGTGGATCGAGGATGCCGACGGGCAGCGAGTTGACGGTGTGGGGGCATTCCACGTCAACGAGATGGACCGCAGCATCGACACGGCCAGCCCGTGCACGTCCGGTTTGACTCTGCCAGTCTTCGCCGTCGATCGCCTGCGGGGCGAGACCTATCAGCGCGCGACGCAGACCGGAGACAACATGGATGACTTCACCGCCGCCCCGGCCACCCCCGGCATGTTCGACCAACCGCCGACCGAACCGTTGGAGTCGCGGGCGCTCGCCGTCGCCGAGCGGCTTTACGACGAACCTCGACTTGTCGTGCCGCAGCCGCCCTCCAGCGTCGTCAACAGCCGCGGATTCGGATGCGCAGATCCTGGAGGCTTACGCCGGGCGTTCGCCGGGGGGCGCGCTGGAAACTCGCACGGGTGACGTGGAGCGCGCGATCCCTCAGCCGGGCGCCGCGGCGCTCGCCGCCAGCGACGACGGCTACGACTTCCCCTACGTGCGATTCTCCGTCGCTGCTTGATGCTGCGCCGGCGACCGTGCGGTGGAGCGGAGAAGTGCTCGGGCGCAGCGAGCTCCGCCTCTCGGTGTGGAATGAGGCATCGGGCGGTTGGCGCGAAATGGACTCGGCATCCGGCGATGTCTCTGGACTCGTCGAACAGCCGACGCGGATCGCGCTGCAATTGTCGGGCGAAGTCCATGCGGGGGAGGCCGTCGACGGCGCGGCGTGGCTCTTGGTCCAGGTCGTGCCCCGCTCCGGCGAAGGGTTGACGGCGAACGAGGAACTCGGGGACCCCGCCGACTACGACTTCGCGGTCAGCCATCTGACGGATACGCAATACCTCACCGAGGCGTACCCGGAGGTCTATGCCGACATCGTCGGCTGGGTCGTGGGCAGCGCCGAGCAGCGCAAGATCGCGTTCGCGACCCACACGGGAGACCTGGTGCAGAACTGGGTCGATCCCGACCAGCCCGAGGAGCGAGCCCGGCACGAATTCGAGATCGCCTCGCGCATGCAGTCGGTGCTCGATGACGCGGGCGTCCCCAACAGCGTGCTGCCGGGCAACCACGACACGAAGCGGGGAATCACCAGCGACCTGTTCAACGAGTACTTCGGACCCGAACGCTACGCGGGCCGCCCTGGTACGGCGGGTCGATCGCGCCGGGGGACAACACGGCGAACTTCTCCACGTTCACCGTCGCGGGCGCCCGGATGCTGATGCTCTCGCTGCCGTATGCGTATGGCGAGCGCGAGATCGCGTGGGCCGAGGACTCGTCCGAGCGCATCCGGACGCGCAACATCATCGTCTCGACCCACGAGCACGTCACGCCGAAGACCACCGAGCGCGCGGCCGGTCGCTCCAACTCCTCACGTTGGGTGTCACATGCCGACCAGCTGTGGGAGCGGGTCATCGCCCCCTATCGCAACGTCGTCGTCGTGCTCTCCGGACACTTCCACGGTCTCGGCAGCATCGTCACCGAGAACGCCGGGGGCATCCCCGGTCATACCGTGCTCGAGTCGCTCGCCGACTACCAGGAGTTCCGCACCCACACGGGGGAGCGGGCGACCGGGTTCGCGCGACTCCTCCAGTTCGACCTCGGCGGCGGGCGGGTCAGCGTGGACGCGCTGTCATCGACCCTCGGTGCGACGACCAGCTTCCCCTACGACTACGAGCAGTTCCTGCCCGATAACGGCAGCGAATCGACCCCGTCGAATGATCGCCCCTGGCGGATCATCGCCGACGGACTGCAGCACCGGTACACCGCCGCCGACGATCACTTCACCGTCGACATCGCGCTGCAATTTCCGAAGGCTGTCCTGACACGGGGGGTCTCGATCGCGCCGTCCACAGGTTCACAGGCGGCGACAGCGATTCACGCTCGATAAGCGGGGCCCCAGCCACGTCCGCGGCGTCAGGCTCGCGCTCTTATCTCGTCTCAGCTGCGCGTACGGCTCATCGCCGCCGTTCGGACCGGAAGGTAGGTGTTCTCAGCCGCCCCAGACTCTGGTCGTTGCAGTGCTGACCACGTGTACAGACTCGCCCCAGACGGAACGAGCAGCCTCATGGACTCCGCAGAGGACAAGGAAATAGCCGCGATCGTCGAGCGGCCGGAGAAGCAGTTCCCCGACATTCCGGCGCCCGAGGTGGCCGCCGTGATCTGTGAGGCTCATGGCGTGTTAGTGGTCGGCCGATCCGAACTACGTGCCGGTCCTCGTCGAACGCGACGCACGAGCTCGCTGCGGGGCCGATCCACCGAGCGACTACGGGCGGTGCGACCTGCACTGTAAGGGCCCCCTTCCGCGGAATAATTCGTTCATCTGAATGGGCTATCGTTCGCGGGAAACATTTCGGACGGAGCAGTGCATGGCCAGTATCAAGAAGGTCGCGTCCCACCTCGATTCCGTCGAGCGTCAGATCGAGGTGCTTCGCAAGCATGATCCGAGCTCAGACATGTTGCCGGTCCTCACGAGTCTGCATGCAGCCCTCCAGGAGCTTGCCGGGATCGTGCGGACGGATCGCGTCTGAAAGGCGACACCGCGGCCTCGTGGCGCAGGATGCTCAGCGTCGGGCGGCCGACTCTCACTCGTCGAGATCGTCCTCGTCGCCGGCGGAGCGTTGCCGGACAGTGACGGGAGTCGGTGTGATGGCGATCCGTACGGTGTCTCCGAATTCGACGTGGTCGGATGCCGCATGCCGCAGGCGCACGAGGTATCCGTCGTCGGTACGACGAGGTGCGACGGTTGGCCTACTTCTCGACGAGCGGAGTCCTTTGACGGTGCCCGTCGGCGCGACTGCGTGCCCGTGCTCGTCGAACACAACGTGCTGCGCCGACTCCGCGTCGGCCACTGGCGGGCAGCGTAGTCACCAGTCGGCTCGCTCTCGCTGGCTCGATCGCAGCTGCCGACCAATGACGAGTTCGGGTTGAATCCGGAGCATGCCGTGGAACTGTCTGCAAGTGGAAGCAGCAGGGAGGCGGCTGCATCCGGTCATCGGTCCTGGGCACATGACGCGGCAAGAGTCCCACGAGCATGTCCGCGCCTTGCTTGAGCGGTTCATCGAGGGGGCGCCCTACGCTGATGGGCTCGTCGAAGAGTGGGATGCTGGCGCCCGGGACGACACAGCTTATGCAGGGCAATACCTCTGGGCCATCTACGAAGCCGATGACATCGTCGCTGGTGCGCACGCGTGGGTGGATGAACTTGCGCGCACGTTGCGTAGCTCAGGCGCCAAGGTGACGGTCGTTTGGTAGAAGCAAGTCTTCTTCCGTGTTTCACCGGCCGTTCACGACTGCCCACCGCTCGCGCTGAGAGTGTGGGTCGCGATGCATGGCTGCTGCCAACGCACAAACGGCGCTGAAAGGAACACATCATGAGCGACATCACCACTGAGGCCCCCGTCCTCGAACTTCTCGCCCGCATGACGAGCGACTCCTTCGAGGCGTCCACCCTCGACCTCGACACCCTCATGCTCGTGCGTATCGCGGTGCTCGTCGCGGTCGACGCCCCGCCGGTCTCGTATGCGCTGAACCTCGAGGTCGGCGCGGAGGAGGGCCTCGACCTCGACACCATCCGCGGCGTGCTGACTGTGATCGCACCGATCGTGGGGACTGCCAAGATCGCGGCCGCGACGGGAAACATCGTCCGCGCTCTCGCGACCGAGGCTGCACTTGCTGACCTCGAGGTCGCCGAGCTGGAAGACGATTTCGACGACGCCTGAGCGGCGAGTCGCGACCACGCGCCTTGCGTGGAAGACGGACGTCCAGATAGAGCGAAGTGTGAACAACGTCGTGAACGAATAGAGGAGTTCGAGTGCAGGCCAGTGCAGTGTTTGAGAACTCGGCACCCGGGCGATTGCAGGCGAGTGCAGGGATTGAGATCGAACGCAGGCGTGGTGACATCAAATACATTGGGGTTCGAATCTCACCGTCACCGCCCGAAAACCCCCGTTTATCGGGGGCGCTTCTCTCGTTGCTCAGCTGCAACGAGAAGAATTGAGAAAGAACGGCGGCTAAACCTACCCAAGTTGAGGCTCCCTCCCCCCCAACGCGGTGACGACTGTGGAACCGATCTTCGTCCTGAGATTCGCGGAATCATGCCCGTAACGAGCCGCGCTGGGGAGCGCCAGCGCACGCCGCTCGAGGCCAAGTAGACGGTCGTTGTTGGCGTACCTACGGTGGGCGTGATCCCAATAGGTATCGCCTGATCGACCTCCCCGGGCACACTGGTCGGAGCCGCTCGTGAGAAGTCCACGACGTGTGAAAGTTCCACGGCGCGCGCTGTACGAAGGAGCGCTGTGTCGATTTGACGCCGAATCGTTCGGCGATCGCGTCGCACGATCTCTGGCGCGAACGTTATCGTCGCCGTCCGGCTCAATCGGCCCACAGCGCGCGCTCTGCCATCACGATCAATCGCGCTGCGGTGTCTTCCACGCTCAGGCCGCGCCCGGTGTACAGCTGGTCGAACGTCTCGAAGCTCGTACGACCCACAGGATGTCGATCGCCTCCTCTACCGTGACGTCGAGGCGCAGGTGCCCCTCTTGAGCGAGCCGCCCGGCCATCCGGCGCTGTCCCTCGATGCGCCCGTGCTCGACCACCTCGAAGGCGCGGCGCACCGCCTCGGGTTCGAGCGCCCACATCGAGTAGATCGTCCGCGCGACTTCGCGTTCCGCCGCGTAAACGCTCGCCGCCGCCCGGAGGCTCTCGCGCACCGCGTCACGGCGTCGGGGAGCGCGGTCGCCTCGACGATGCGCTGGAAACCCGTGCGTTCGAGCAGGTCCTGGCCGAGCGCCTCGAAGAGTCCCGCCTTTGAGCCGAACACCAGGTACACCGTCGAACGGGCGACGCCGGCATCCTGAGCGATGCGCTCGACGCTCAGGGCTTCGACAGGGGCAACCGCGCAGACGACGGCGCATCGCGTCGAGGATCCGACGGCGAGTTTCCTCGGCCGCCGCCGCCCGCGCCTGCTGGGTGTACTTCCGCGTCGTCATGACGACATCCTACTTTCACTTGACAGCAGGTCCGATAGAAGACAGTATGTCTATTGAAAGACACTCGTCCGACGAAATGCGTTCGAGGGGTTCTCCCATGTCCAGTACCCCCACGCCGCCGACCGTGATCGTGGTCGGGGCCGGCCCCGCGGGCTCACCGCCGCAATCGCGCTCGTCCGCCAGGGCGTTCCCACGCTTGTCGTCGAGCGTCGAACCGCCCTCCCCTTTCCCGCGCGCGACTGGCGTCAACCTTCGAACGATGGAACTCATGCGGGCCTGGGGCCTCGAGGACTCCGTCCGGGCCGGCGCGCGTCGACGGAGAGACCACAGGATGGGTCGGACGCACGCTCGCGTCCCCCGAGGCGCCGAGACATCGATGGGCTTCCCGTCGGCGGCGGATGCCGCGCTGCTCAGCCCCGCCACCGGGATCATCGCCCCGCAAGACCATCTCGAGCCCGTGCTCATGGAGCACTTCCTCTCCTTCCCGGCTGCGTCGGTGCGCCTCGGCACGAAGTTGGTCGGGCTCAGCCGCGACGCCGACGGCGTCACCGTCACGCTTCGCGAGGCCGAAGAGACGTCGACCGTTCGTGCCGCCTACGTCATCGGGGCCGACGGTGCCCACAGCGCCGTGCGCCGCCCTCGGGCATCACGATGCAGGGCCCGGGCGAACTGGGCGCCTATCTCGCGGTCGTCTTCCATGCGCCACTCGCCGACGTCGTGGGCAAGCGCCGCCACGGTCTGTACATGCTCACACGGCAGGGCCCGCCTTGGGTCTTCCTGCCCACCGACGGCGAGGACCGGTGGGTATTCTCCGATGACGTGGGATCCCACGCGCGAGACGCTGGCCGACTATCCGCCCGAGCGTCTCGTGGAGCTCATCCGCTCGGGAGCAGGAGTCCCCGATCTCGAGGTGGACATCGACTGGATCAGCGACTTCGCATTCACCGCCCAGATCGCTGACCGGTATCGCGAAGGGCGTGTATTCATCGTCGGCGACGCCGCGCACCGGATGACCCCCCGCGGGGCCGCCGGCATGAACACGGCGATCCACGACGGCTACGACCTCGGCTGGAAGCTCGGCTGGGTCCTGCGCGGGTGGGCCCAGGAGTCGCTCCTCGACACCTTCGAGGCGGAGCGCCGGCCGGTGGGGCTGCAGGAACATGCAGCGCTCGTGCCACCCCTCCGACCAGCGCGACGTGTCGAAGGACTACCTCGACGACATCGCCGACCGGATCCCGCACGTCTGGCTGCCCGATGGGCGCACGTCCACGCTCGACCTGCTGGGCGACGGACTCCTGGTCCTCGCGGGCCCCGGAGCGCAAGTGCCCCTGCCTGCGCCTGCCCCGGCGCTCGCCATTCCGGTCGTGGTGCATGTGCTCGATCCGGCGACGGCCGACGCTTTGCAACTTGGTGCCGACGGCATCATGCTGGTCCGCCCCGACGGCCGACCGATCGCTCGATGGGATGCCTCGGCGGATGCTGCGATCACCACCTCGGCGGCGATCTCCGCGCTCGGGGCGGCGCTCCGAGCGCACAGTCCCGCCCCCGACCGGAAAGCGCACGTGCTCGCGCAGACCTAGAACCTGCGATCACCCTCTCCTTACCTGGAACCCGCCTGCGGGGCTCTCCGTGACATGGACCGAACACCCGAACGGCGGTCGTTCCGTCGAAAAAGCAATCGGTTTGCGTCAACGGAACCCTGTTCGCCGCCGTTGTTGACGCGGTGGCAGTCGGTCCACTCGTTATCACCCGGCGTGTAGACCACCGGGTCCTTGAACGACTCGAAGGTGGCCAGTGCGGCCGCGAAGCGCGCGTCCGTGCACGTCGTGCTGCCGCTCTTGATATCCCCCAGGTGAAGGGCGAGCCGCACGTCCGGGTCCTCGTTGATCGCGTCGACCAGCAGACTGACCGATGCCTTCTGCTCGAGGAGCGGGGAACCCGATCTTCCAGGTCGTCACCGCCAACCTGAACCCGTTCAGTGAGACGAAGGTCGACACGAAGAACCCCGACCGCGGCCCGCTGCTCATCATCGGCGGAGAACTTCTTCGCAAGGTACGTGCCAGGACGTCCACCCACGCGACCGTCGGCGTAATCGCGAAGGGGGAGTCGTCACGCAATGCGGCCGATGCCCGCGGCGATGAGCGCGATGCCGGCCGAGAGGAGGCCGACCGTCAGGACGATGCCGCCTCCATAGATGAGGTATCGCAGACGATTCGGCTTTTCCGGGTCGCGGCCGATGACGCTCAGGAAGAAGCCGGCGGGCATGAGGATAGCAGCCCACAGCACACCACTCGATAGCGCTGCGAACACGCCGTCGACCTTCGCCTGGCCGATGAAGAGCATGACCACGAGACCCATGATGACGAGGACCCCGGCGTGCGCGTGCCCGGCACGGAAGTACGAGCGCTGAAGGTCGTTGGTGGGGACGGAGCCGCCCACGACGCGCAGCATAAAGCTGCCGCCGTAGGCGATCGCGACCACGGTCAGCAGGACCAATCCCGCGGTGATGAGTTGGACGGCGTTCATGTGGGCTCTCCTTTGCGGTGTTTTCTCGCTCGACGCCAGACGGCGAGGGTGATGATCGCGGCGATCGCGGTCGATGCGGCGACATGCAGTCGCGGGTCGGTGAGTAGACCGCGCGCGGGTGGGATGGCGACGCCTACGGCACTTGAGGGCTCGCTGCCGGTCAGGGCCGGAGCTGACGGAGACGTCATCCAATTTGTCGCGGTGGCGAGCCATGGGTCGGGATCGACGACGATGTCGTGACCGGCACCCGCCACGATGAGCGCGGTGAGCGTGCGGTTCAACGCCGAGTGCAGGCGGCGGTAGGCCTCGTTGACCGGCACTGTCGCGTCATCCGCGCCCCATATGGCGAGCACGGGGACATGGATCCGTTTCAGCAGCGGCCGCGGATCGAAGTCGAGGTAGTCGATGATGTGGCGTCCCTGTGCCAGCACCGTCGCCCCGGTCCGACGGATGAGCTCGGGGGCGTCGTGCAGCGCGGAGTCGACCACCCAGCTCGACTGCTCGAGCGGGCTCACGACGGGCGCGGATGCCAGAATGACGAAGTTCAGGGATGTGTCGGAGTTGCGTGCGGCGGCCGCCGAAACCACCCACCCACCCTCGCTGATGCCGAGTGCTCCCACTCGTGCGACGCCGGTCGCGCGGCGCAGCGCGTCAGCCGCTCCCAAGGCATCATCGGCGAGCTGCTCGTAGTCGCGGTGAAGCGCCGAGTAGCCGTCGGAGCGCTTGTCGTAAGTGAGCACCGCGATTCCCAATGCAGCGATCCCTTCGGCGAGCGGCAACAGCGCGAGACGATCGGCCCGGCCGGCTCCAGGCACGAGAACAACACCGACGTCGGCATCGGCGCGCGGCGAGATAAGAATCGCCTCGGTCACCGCGCCCCCGGACGAGAAGGAAACGTCGGTTCGCGTTGTGATCACCCGCAGTGCAGGGGCCGGGTCGGCGATCTTCTGCGGGTGCAGCGGCTCGAGCGGGGGTGGTTGCTCCCAGCCGGACAACTGCGCGGAGGTCGCGACCGTCAGGGCGGTGGTCGCGGCGAACGCGGCGACTCCCGCCGCGAGTGCACGCACGAGCGGATGCCTCATCGCTCCTCCGCGGCCGACCCGTACAGCATCGACCCAGCCCGGCGGGCAATCGAGGCAAGATCACGGGCATCGAGCATCTCGCGGATGCGGGAGCGTTCCAGATTGCCGGTCAGCTCGAGAGCGGCCAGACCGTGCATCAGCGACCACGCCGCAGTCACGGCTGCCGCCGCATCCGCTCTCGTAGCACGCATGGACAGCGCATCCACGCCGGCGCGCAGTTCGGCGAACGCGCCCGCCGACGCCTCGGCATAGGTCGGATCGTCGGGGTCGAGGAGCGTCGGCTGGAACATGACCGCAAAGTGAGCAGGATGCGAGGCTGCGAACTCGACGTACGCGACGCCAAGCTCGAGGAACGGCGCCTCCGCCTCTCGCAGCTCGGCGAGGCGGTCGCGGAGGATGCCGAATCCCTCGGCCGCAATGGCAGTGAGCAGCCCGGTGTTCGAGCCAAAATGATGCCTCGGCGCGGTGTGACTCACACCGATGTCCGCCGCGACGGCGCGCAGACTCAGGCTTTCCGGCCCGCCGTCGGCCACGACCTCGAGCGCACGATCGAGGACGGCGCGCCGCAGGTCACCATGGTGGTAATTCTGCATGGTCTAACTATACACCGACAACTTTACGACGTATAGATCTTCCCATGACTCTCAATTTCTCGGACCCGCCCCATCCATGGGTTGGGATTGCGGCCGTTATGGCGCGACACCGGCGCAGCGAGTTCAGGAGCGAACTTTGTGGAGTGCTGACCGACATCGACCAGTGGATCATGTCGTGGCAGCACCAAGTCGGGCGGGTCGTCGATACGCCGCCGATGGCGACGAGTGGCCACGGTCGGGTTACACGAAGCGAAGAGAGTTGAGTCGGGGCCGTCACCGCGCCCGCAGCTGCCGTGCGAAGAGCAGCGTCGTCCAGACCAGTGCGACACCGATGCTGACCGCGAGAGCGAGGTTCGCCGCGGGAGCCCCCGCGAAGAGGAACAGCGACAGCCAGGACGCGAGGAAGAGCGCCCCGGTCAAGATGCTGAAAAGCATCCAGCCGCGGGACCCGGTCGAGGCAAACCTTCGGGCGAAGACGAAGCACGCGGCGATCAGGGCGACGAACGCCAGGGAGCTGACCGCGAAGTGCACGAGTCCCGCAGCGCTGATGGTCGTCGGCGGGCCGTCCGGCGTCCCCGGGGGGAATCCGTCGACCGGGTCCGCCGGGAAGATCGCGGCGGCGATTAACCCCGCACCGAAGATCCCGATCAGCAGTGGCCCCCAGGCACGGCCCGGGCCTCCGCTGGGCGCCAGGACACGGCGCAGTGCGATCGCCCCCGCGATGTAGAGTGCGCCGGTGACGAGGAACGTCGCGATCTGGATCCAGCCGTGCTGGCCGTTGCTGAGCACGCTCGCCGGATGGCGGCTGAACTCGAAACCCTCCCGGAAGACCGCCTGCAACGCCACCGATGCCACATAGATCGGTCCTGCGAGGGCGCCTCCGGCGAGCAGCACGCGCAGTGCGCCTCGAATGCTGGTGGACTGCGTCATCTTTAGCTCCTTCCTTGCGCTTTGGAGCCCATCATGCAGCCGTAACTTATATAAGTCAACACTTATGTTCGGGTGCCGGCGGCCGGCGCGGAACCGCGCTTCGGGTCCGGCTGTGGACGCAAATGCAGGGTGACGTCTCTGAGTGGCGAACGGCACCGAGCTTGCAGGGTTCGGCGAGGACTCCCTCACATTGTGGCTCGCGAGCTGGCAGCTTCCGGCCGCAACCCACGGTCTACGCGATCGCGAGGCCTCGGGCCAACACCCCATAGCGTCTAGGTCTGGTGCCGAGCAAGGCGAGGTCGCTGCTCGTGCCCGAGGGGTTGCGTCATCCATCGCTCGACGACGCTGTATGCGGACGCCCGCGGTGTAGGACGGGAGAGGATTACATCGTGAATGGCGCCGTCAACGCGAGCGACCGTGACCAACGATCCGATCCGTGTCGCCGCTCGGGCGATCTCATCGACGACGAGCACCGAGTCGGACGACGTCATCGACTCTGCCCACGCGAGCGGGGGTGCGGATCGCTTGGACAGAAGGACCAGGACAGGGCTGCCCACGTCCACCCCTGCCGCGATCGTGCGGTGCCCTTGGAGAATCGCGGCGAGCCACCCTGGATGGGTCGAGAAGCCGGTCGCGGGACGCCACTCCTGCTGGTAGCCGGGTACAGGGAGTGTGCCGATCTCGGTCTGGGCGCGGGTGTAGAAGCCGAGATCGACGGCCGGCTCGGAGCCGCGCGGGTCGAAGCGTGCCCGGGTCTGCACGAGGGGAGCGATTGCCTGGCGCGCGAATGCCCCGACCTGTAGCTCCAGCCACGGGCTGTTGAGCACGATCGCCGCGGCGCGTCCGGGATGGCGGGCCGCCCACAGGGTGAGCGTCAGCCCACCCGTCGAATGGCCCAGCAGCACGAGGCGACGGCGGCTGCTCCTCTCAGGGCCGTGTCCCATCACCGTCAACGCCGCACCGATGTCGGCGTCGTAATGGGAGAGGTCGGTGACGAATCCCGGCGTCTACCCGGGCGCAGGCTTCGCCCGTATTTGCGTAGGTCGAGAGCGTAGAAGCCCGCCCCGAGGCCGGTCCAGAATCGGGCGAGTTCGGTTTGGAAGAAGTAGTCGGACCAGCCGTGCACATATAGAACGTCGGTGTTGCGCAGCGGGCCGGTCCTGCTAGGAACCAGCGGCGGAAGATGTCGCACGAGGGTTGCGACGACCGGACCTTCTTCGTCGCTCCCGAGCTCTAACGAGAGTTGCTCGAAGCCCGCCCCGAGCACATCTGGCAGCCACGCGCCTTTCACGGCGTCAGCCTAGTTGCCGAGCTCGAATGGCCCGCCTCATCCGGGCGGGATGCTGGCCGGTCGCGCGCCTTCGGGCGTGCCCAGCGGGCGGGGAGGTTGTCACCGTCCCACACTTGCACGACGCCCCAGGCTGCGGCAGTGAGCGGGACAGCAAGTAGGGCTCCCGTGATTCCGCCGACGGCGGTGCCTGCGGCGATGACGAGGAGCACGACGAGTGCATGGAGGCTGACCGTCTTTCCCATCAGGATCGGCTTCAGCACATTCCCTTCGAGCTGATTGACGATGATGACGACGAGCACGACGAGTGCCGCGTTGAGCGGTCCGTTGCTGACGAGGGCAACCAGGGCGGCGACAGCGCCCGCACTCCCGGCGCCGATGATGGGGATGAAGGCCAGCAGCAGGGTGACGATCGCGAGAGGTACCGCGAGGGGGACCTGCAGGATGAGCAGGCGGATGAGGATTCCCACGGCGTCGAACAGGGCGGCGGCGGCGGTGCTGCGAATGTAGCCGCCGAATACGGCGACGGTCTTGCGCCTGATGCTTGTGGCGCGGTCGTAGGCGATTCCCTCGAAGGGTCGGAAGAGGAACTCCCACATCTGTGGGCCGTCTTTGAGAGGAAGAAGAGAATGATCGCCATCAACAAGCGCGAGTGGGATCCGACCAAGGTGTTCGAGCGCAACCACCACCTGAGTCCGGCCCGTGAGCGGGGCCGGGCCGAACGGTCTGACCCTGGATCGCGACTGTGCAGGGTGCTCGACCATTGGGTGACGGATCCCTACGATGGTCCCATGTCGGGACTCGTCGGTGAACCCCGAGGGACACTCGAGGACGCTCTCGCGCCGCGCGATGTCAGCTCGGCCGGGTCTCGGTGGTGATGCGCTGGCGAAGCCGCTTAAGGAGTTCGCGGCATTGGACCGGGCCGTCTACGAGGCAGTGGCGACGACATCCACGCCCGTGTTGGACAGGCACTTCCGCCGGCTCTCGAGAGCGGCTGACAAGTCGGTCCTGTGGCTGGGCATCGCAGGAGTGATCGCGGTGGCAGGAGGCAGCAAAGGGCGCCGAGCTGCGGTCGAGTCTTTGATTGCGATCGGAGCCACTTCTGCCACCGTCAATCTCGCGATCAAGCCACTTGCCCATCGGCGGCGACCGGAACGGGCTGTCCCTGCCCTGTTCGAGGCTCGAGTCGTGCCCATGCCGCAATCTCGTTCTTTCCCCTCCGGGCATTCGGCCTCAGCGTTCGCGTTCGCCTACGCCGTGAGTCGGCACGTGCCACAGCTGGCTGTGCCGCTACGCCTGCTTGCTGGAGCTGTCGCCTACTCGCGAGTGCACACGGGCGTGCACTACCCGGGCGATGTGGTGGTCGGCGCCATCCTTGGTGCCGGAATAGCGGCCATGGTCGGAGCTGCGCTCGACCGGCGATTCCAGACGAGCGCGGGGTAAGCGTGAGACTGGGCTGACTATTCGGCGCCCGGGTCCCGGGGCTGCACGGAGGCGCCATGTGACCCGGGGCGTCGTATCCGGGCTGCGGGCGAAGCGCCGGGATGCCGCGCCGAGATCCGAACCCGCAGAGCCGCAGGGCGGACGGCGAACTCCAGGGGGGCGACGAGCTCGGCTGCCTCGCCGTCGATGCCGGCATGTACGGTCCCCGGGGCTCGGACTTGCAGGTGGGGAGTGCTCCAGGCTCGGCCCGGAGGGTACCGGACCTCGTCTGGTGTGTCGAGCACCAGGATCCCCAACTGGCCGCCGGCGAGCGTCGGTCGAGTGCCGAGGCCCGGGCCGTCCAGCGCATAAGGGTTGTTGGAGATGAGAAGGACAGCGAGCCGTGTGTGCTCTCGTCCGGTGTCGTCGATAAGGCGCAGATCCGGAGTGCGCCCACTGGGCCTGAGTACCTTCTGCGCCGTCTCCGCCAGGATTTGGACCTTCGTATCGCGGTAGCTGGCCTGCTGGACTGCCTCTCCGTAGATTCCGAGGGAGACGTTGTTCAGGAAGATCCGGCCGTTCACGTCGCCCATGTCGATCAGGCGTTCCACTCCATCGGTGAACGCGTCCAGGGACCCGGGCACGTCCTGCCGGTCCACACCGAGGTCGAGGGCGAAGTGGTTGCGCGTGCCCGCGGGGATGCAGACGAAAGGCAGCCCATGCTCCGCGGCGACTGCCGCAACCTGCGCGAGGGATCCGTCGCCGCCCGCCATCCCGAGGACATCTGCACCGGCGGCGACTGCTTCCAGGGCGCGTGCCCGCAGGTCGTCGCCGGTGCCGAGAGTCACTGCTTCGACGCCGCGCTCGCGTGCCCGCTCGACGACCCGGTTGCGGGTCGCGGCGCCGTCACCAGATCTGGGGTTGACGAACAGCACAGGACGTCGAGGGGGCTCGGCGGGGTGCCAGCCTCGGCTTCTCAGGGCCGAGAGCTGCGATGCCGGATGCCCTGGGCTGTTCATGTGTCGCTCCTCCCTGGCCGTGGCCTCACTGAGCTTGGGGACGAGGTGCCGGCGTGGCGGAGGCTCTCGCCGCGTGAATCTCCTTGGTGAGATCGAGGATCTCGTTGGACAGGCGAAGCAGCTTCTCGTTCTGTTGCTCTTCCTCCTGGACTGTACGCCAGGCCTCGTCCGCGATCACCTGGCGCTTCTCGTCGGCGCGGTTCTGGCTGATCATGACGAATGTTGACAGGAAGATGGCTTCCAGCGACACGATCATCGTCAGCAGCCCGAACGGATAGTCCTCGACGCCGAGCGCGATCCACAAGCCGAACCAGATCGCATGGATGTACACGAATTTCATCGAACCCGCAAAGCGAGTGATTTGGTCGGCAGCGCGGTCCTCCCGGCGCTTGCTGCGCTCGCTCCGATGCTTCAGCAGCGCCGGGCTGACCGGCTCTGGGTGGGTGGTTCTCATCGTCGCTCCGGATGATGGGCTGGCCGCTCGGGCAGTTGACCACACCTGCCGCGGCGGCGAGCGCTCTGAGTAGGACTGGGATTCGAGGACCTCCAGTCCCGTGGGGGTCACTCGTCGTCAGCGGCCTGGAGCTTGTCAGCGTAGGCGCGGGCTTGGATGGCGTCGAGGATGGTCAGCTGCGCATTCCCGACCGCCCAGTCGGCGAAGTCCAGGGCCTCGGCCGCGTCGGCTTCTGCCCAGTCCGCGTCGGACGAGGCGAGCTTGGCGTCCACGTGACGGGACCTCTTGTCCATGTTCGCCTTGACGTCGCTCATCTTGGCTGCGGCGTCAACCTTCAGTTGCTCCCACTTTGCTCGGGCGCCGTCAGCGGCCTCCGAGACCTCCTGCCGGACGTTCTGCACCGATCGATTCAGGTCGGCCTGGGCCGATTCGATTCGCTCCGTGAGCCGCTCCTCGGACTCGGTTGCGGCGGTCTGGACCGCCTCCTTGGCCTGCGCGAGATGCTGCTGCAGATCATCCAGCCGCGCGGTGAAGTTCGTGTGTTCAGTCATGACTTGCCACCTTCGTTGAATCGGCCCGGTAGGGCCAGCAATGGACATGACGAGGCCGCGACCACGACCAACGTCTCGAGCCGCCGTTCAGCGGAGGCCTTCACGGCGGTTTGCAGTTCCGGAGGAGATCCACCAATCATCAGGAGCCCTTCCTCCCGCTCCAGTGTTCTCGGATGTCGGCCGTTCCCTAGGGCCCTTAGTCCCACCGGATCGAACGCGTCGTGTGGAATCCAGAGGGCCGGTGATGCACACCCCGGATCTCGGTGTCGATCCGTGTTATTCGTCGACGAGTTCGATCGTGACCGGACTGCCCTCGAGAAGCGCGAGCTGTTCGGCTGTGGCGGTGTACGAGCCGATGTGGATTGTGGCGTCGGAATACCCGATGCCGTCGGCGTTGTAGTAGAACCCGAGGGTCCCCCACGGGGAGAAGTAGATGAGGTCGCCGTCCTCGGGATCAGATCCCGGTGAGCCCTCCGTGGTCAGCTCTCTGCCGAAGGAGGCGATGTTCTCGCGGCCGCTGAACTCCTTGATAGCGACCTCCACCGGCAGCCGTGAAAGGAAGTCGCGCACGGTGGGATTGTCTTCACCGATTGGGACGTCCACTGTCGTTCGATCGGAGGTGAATCGGACGATCGTGCCCACGATCTGATCGACCGCGGCGGAGTCCGACGGACTCGACACGGGGGTCGCCGGCTTGGTGGGCGTTGCTAGGGGGCTTGTCGCCGCGGGCGCGGGTGTTGCCACCGTGGTCGTCCCGCACCCGGTCAGGACGGTGACGAGCGTAGCCGCGGCCAGGGAGGCGAGCAGGGCCTTTCTCATCGGTCGCGTTCGTCAAGGGTGAGCAGCACCTTGGTGGCACGCCGCTCGTCCATCGCGGTGTATCCGGCGGCGGCCTCCTCGAGGGGAAGGGTGATGTCGAAGACGACCCCGGGGTTGATCTTGCGGTCCCAGATCAGCTGGATCAGTTCAGGCAGGAACCGGCGTACCGGGGCGGGTCCGCCGTGCAGGTGTACCCCCGAGAAGAAGAGTTCGAGCCCGTCGAGCGAGACGTCATGCGAGACGCCGACGTAGCCGATATGTCCGCCGGGCCGGGTGGCTCGGATCGCCTGCTCCATCGATTCCTGGGTGCCGACGGCTTCGATCACCGAATGGGCGCCGAGACCGTTGGTGAGTTCCTTGATCTTCGCGACACCGGCATCCCCTCGTTCTTCGACGATGTCGGTCGCGCCGAACTCGCGCGCGAGCGCCTGGCGATCGGCGTGGCGCGACATCGCGATGATCCGTTCGGCTCCGAGCTCGCGTGCGGCGAGGATGCCGAGGAGCCCCACGGCGCCGTCGCCGACGACGGCGACGGTCTTGCCGGGGCCGGCTTCGGCGGCGACGGCGGCGAACCAGCCGGTGCCGAGGACATCGGATGCCGCGAGCAGGGAGGGAATCATGTCGGCGTCCGGCCGCCCTGGCGTGGCGACGAGGGTGCCGTCTGCGAGGGGGATGCGGGCGTACTCGGACTGGGTGCCGATCGCACCCATCATCACGTTGTGCACGCACCGGGACTGGTACCCGGCCTTGCAGATCTCGCAGGTGTTGTCGGAGGCGACGAAGGATCCGACGACGAAGTCGCCGACCTTCACGTTCTTCACTTCTGCACCGATCTCGGTGACGACGCCGACATACTCGTGGCCCATGGGCTGCGGCGTCACGAACAGGGGCTCCGCGCCGCGGTAGGGCCAGAGGTCGGAGCCGCAGATGCACGACGCCGACAGGCGGATGATCGCATCGGTGGGTTCGAGGATGACCGGGTTCTCGCGGTCTTCGACGCGGACGTCGCCGGGGCCATACATGGTGACCTGACGCATGATTCCTTCCTTACTTGCCGGAACTGACAGGGATCGGGTCCATCGACGGGGCGGCCGACGGGGCGCGGACGGCCCGGCGGGCCAGGAGAAGGTAGGCCGCGCCGGCGAGAAGCACAGCGACGGTGGTGACGACACCGAGGGGGAGGATGCTGAGGGCTCCGGCGACACCGACGAGGGGTGCGGCGATGCCGCCGAACCCGAAGCGGACCATGCCGAGCAGGGATGACGCGGTCCCGGCCATCTGCGGGTACTCGACGAGCGCGAGAGTGGTGGCGGGCGGCGACGAGATCGCGACACCTGCGGCGAGGAGGAAGAGCGACACGATCACCACCCAGAGCGGCATCGCGATGAGTCCCGCGGCGAGCAGACCGAGGGCGCCGATTCCAGCGATCAGGATGCCGGTGGCGAGGGTGCCGGAGAGGCTCCACTTCTCAGCGGCGCGCCCGGCGAGGTATCCGAATGTCATGAACCCTGCGGAGTTCAGTCCGAACGCCAGTGCGTAGCCGAGCGGGGAGAGGCCGTAGATGTCCTGCAGCACGAACGTCGACCCGGCCAGGTACGCGAACAGCGCCGCGTACAAGAACCCCTGATTCAGAACCGCACCGACGAACACCCGATCCGACAGCAGAATGCGGTAGTCCTGCATCGTCTGTCCGAACCCGCCTGGCGTGCGGTTGGCGGTCGGAAGGGTCTCACGGAACACCAGCACCGTCACGACGAGGATGCCGGCGCCGATGAGGGCGAGGAAGACGAACAGTCCGCGCCAATCGGTGAACGAGTTGAGCAGTCCGCCGAGGAGCGGGCCGACGATGGCTGCGAAGCCCGCCGACGACCGTCAACCGCCCGTAGAAGCGGATCAACGCCCCGCCTGTGTAGATGTCACGCCCGGCAGCTTGCGCGATGACGATCCCCACCCCGCCGGCGAGTCCCTGCACGAACCTCGCCGCGATCAGCAGCTCGACCGTGGGGCTGATCGCGCAGAGCGCGGAAGTGGCTATGTACGCGACGATGCCGATCATCAGGATGCCCTCGCCGCCCGAACCGGTCTGACAGAGGCCCGGCGATCAGCTGCCCCGCAGCGAGGCCGATCAGGCAAGCCGTGACCGTCAGTTGCGCCATCGAGGTGACTGCGCCCAGGTCAGCCGTCAGCGCGGGAAGCGCCGGGAGATACAGGTCCATCGAGATCGGGCCGAAGACCGTCAGCAGCAACAGCAGGGTCGGCAGGGCGCGGCGAACCGCGGACGAGGCGATGGGCGAATGATCGGGCATGACACCAGCCTCACCGCACCCGCCGAGTTGCGGGAGTCCCTGGCAAGGGGTGTACCGAGAGGGCACCCTTCATGCCCGCATGAACTCGCGGAGTGAGGCCGCATGAAGGGTGCCATGGCAGGGTCTCCCTCGACCGAGTGGGACCGTTCTAGCCTGGGGTCCATGGACAACCGAGCAGAGGTCCGCGAGTTCCTCATGACACGTCGCGCGCGGGTCACCCCCGACGCCGCCGGCCTCACCGTCGGCTCGAACCGGCGGGTCGCCGGCTTGCGGCGCAGCGAGGTCGCCGCCCTGGCGGGAGTGAGCGTGGAGTACTACGCCAAACTCGAGCGCGGGGCAGTCGCCGGGGCATCCGCGTCCGTCCTCGACGCCGTCTCACGCGCCCTGCAGCTGGATGACACCGAGCGAGCGCATCTGCTGGACCTCGCCCGCGCCGCAGACGGCATCCCCACCAGCGGCCGCCCGCGCCGCCGCGCGGGCAAACCGGCCGCCCCGCGCCCCAGTCTGCAGTGGGCGCTGTCGTCGATCACCGACGGCGTGGCGTTCGTCCGCGATCAACGCCACGACCTCCTCGCCGTCAACGACCTGGGTCGGGCGTTCTACTCACCGGTCATCGGCGACGGCGGACGCACACCCAACCTCGCCCGGTTCCAGTTCCTGGACCCGGCCGCACGGGACTTCTACCCCGACTGGGACAAGTTCGCGGAGATGTGCGTCGCGGTCATGCGCGCCGAAGCCGGCCGCGACCCGCACGACAAGGGTCTGCAGGACCTCGTCGGGGAGCTCTCCCTGCGCAGCGACACATTCCGCACGCTCTGGGCGGCGCACAACGTCCGCACCCACGGGGCCGGCACGAAACGCTTCCAGCATCCCGATCGTGGGCGAGCTGATCCTGGCGTACGAAGAGCTCGCGATCACCGCCGAACCCGGCCACGTCCTGCTGATCTACACCGCCGAGCCGGGCTCGCCCTCCGCCGAGCGCCTGAAACTCCTGGCCTCCTGGGGCGCCGACAGCCGATTGCCGGCAGCCGAGAACGCTCCCTGACCTGCGGGGGTTAAGGTCGCCACCGCGCCCGATAAGTCTGAGCCCGCCCGGCCTGCCCGCGAAGATCGCTGAAAGGAACCCATCCGATGAAGTACTCCGCTCTTGGTCCGACCGGTGTTCGCGTGTCCCGGGTCTGCGTCGGCACGGCCACCTTCGGCGTTGCCCCAGTTCCCAGGATGCCGACGGCGTCGTCGGGGCGGCGCTGGATCTCGGCATCAACTTCTTCGACACGGCGGACGTGTACGGCTCGACCCCGACGTTCGACCGCCCCGGTGCGCCGCCCGCTGCGGAGCGCGAGTCCGCCGAGGAGATCCTCGGTCGCGCCCTCGCCGGTCGCCGGGATGAGGTCGTGCTCGCCACCAAGTCCGGGGAGCGGCGCTTCGACCCGGCCGCGGGACTGTCGCGCCGCTACATCATCCAGCAGGTCGAGCAGAGCCTGCGCCGGCTGCGCACCGACCACATCGACCTCTACTACGCCCACTTCCCAGACCCGGCAACTCCGCTGGAGCAGACGCTCGCCGTGTACGACGACCTGATCCGGCAGGGGAAGCTCCGCTACGTCGCCCTGTCCAACCACCCGGCCTGGCAGGTCACCGAGGCGCTGTGGATCGCCGATGACCGGCGCATGGTCTCCGCTCCGGTCTGCGCCCAGGTGATGTACAGCCTGCTGGACCGCAGCGCCGAGGCGGAGCTGGCCGCCGCGTGCGTGCGCTTCGGGCTGTCGATCGTCCCCTACGCACCGCTGCACGGCGGGCTTCTGGCCGATCTCAAGGTGCTGGACCGAGAGATCGCAGGAGACAAACGCTACGGCGGCCCGGGATTCTCCGAGGCGGAGATCGCGGTCGCCCGCGAGGTCGATCGCCTCGCCCGGGAGTGGGGGATGGAGATGTACCAAGTCTCGCTGGCATGGCTCCTCTCCCGCCCGGCCGTGGCCTCGGTGATCGTCGGAGCCGAGACCATCGACGAGCTTCGCGCGAACGCCTCGGCCGCGGACGTCGAGCTCACACCGGAACAGCTGGACGCCGTCTCCGCGCTGACCGCCGACCTCGCTCGAGTGAGACAGGCGACCGTTCAGGTGAGCCATTCGCTCACAGGTTTGTTTGGGCTTCGAGGAACTCCGGGTAGCGTCCCCCTTGGATGTCGGCGTGGTCGGACGCGTCGGTCAGTCGTGCGAGGTCCTGTTCCGACAGGGTCAGGTCTGCGGCGGCGAGATTCTCCTCGACGCGGTGCAGATTCGTGGTGCCGGGGATGGGGACGATCCAGGGGCGCTGAGCGAGCAGCCACGCGAGCGCGACCTGTCCGGGTGTGGCACCGTGCGAGGTCGCCACATCCTTGACGGTGTCGATGAGGCCGAGGTTGTGGGCCCTCACCTCGGGGGCGAAGCGGGGGATCTGGGTGCGGAGGTCGTTGCCCTCTTCGAAACTGGTGGAGTCGTCGATGGTTCCGGTGAGGAACCCCTTGCCCAGCGGGCTGAACGGCACGAACCCGATCCCGTGCGCGTCGCACACGGCAAGCACTTCCTGTTCGGGTCGCCGCCACCACAATGAGTACTCGCTCTGCACCGCAGTGACCGGGGTGACCGCGTTGGCGCGCTCGATGGTCTCGGCCGCCGCCTCCGACAGCCCCCAACCTCCGACCTTGCCGGCATCCATCAGTTCTCGGATGGCGCCGGCGAAGTCTTCGATGGGAGCCTCGGGTTGACCCGGTGCTGGTAGTAGAGGTCGATGTGATCGGTCCGCAGTCGGCGCAGCGAGCCGTCGACCGCGTCACGGATCTCGCCGGGCAGCAGCATCCGGCCGCGAGGCTTGCGTTGTATCGGGTCGATGTCCTGTGCGTACTTGGTGGCGATCACGACCGCGTCGCGCACCGGCTCCAGCGCCTCCCCGACAAGTTCCTCGTTCGCATGCGGCCCGTAGATCTCGGCGGTATCGAAGAAGGTCACGCCCCGGTCCACCGCGGCACGGATCACGTCGATCATCTGCGCCCGATCGGGGTGGCCGCTGTAGCCGCCGGTCATGCTCATGCATCCGAGCCCGATGGCGGACACTTCCAGCCCGGACGTGCCGAGCATGCGTTTCTGCGTTATCATGCAATCCACCGTACGAGCCGAACGGATGCCGTGGGGTTCCCTGTCAGAGCACCCTTCACGAAGGATGCCGCCGGCGGTTCTCACTGTCCGAAGCCCATACTACATTCGGGGTAAGGTAGCATGCCGAGCGTGCGACGGATCGCCGTGCCAGGCTCGCGCCATAGCGAACCAGTCCCCGTCGACTCTCGGACGAGGAGATGAGTAGGGGATCATGGTCGTTCCTGCGCGCGGGGGTTTCACCGTCGCGCATTGGCGATGAGCCGGCTGGCGGCGAGACGGCCGGCTTGTTCCGTGTCGCCGGCGATCGTCGTCAGCGGTGGCGCACTGAAATCGGCGCCGAAGATGTCGTCGCATCCGACGACGCTCATGTCATCGGGAACCCGCACGCCGCGCTGCCGGAGTCGCTGAAGAACCCCGATCGCGAGCAGGTCGTTGAAAGCGACGCACGCAATAGCGCCGGTGACAAGGAGCGCGTCTGCAGCCGCCATCCCGCTGGTGCGCGTCGGGGTGTACGGGCCGAGAAGAATCGGCGTGAGGGATTGCAGGCGGACTTGTTCCTCGAACTCCTTCCAGCGCCACCGGTTCTGCCATGACCCGGGCGACCCTGACACGAAAGCGATCGTCTCGTGTCCGAGTGCCTTGAGGTGCTCGACGGCCTGAGTCAGGCCGGGCCGGATGTCGATGAGCACGCTCGGTATGTCTTCATGCTGGCGATTGATCACGGTCAGTGGAAGGCGCGCGGTGGCCTCGCGAAGCGCGGCCTCATCGAGGCGCGTAGCAGAGAGAATGACGCCGTCGACGATGCTCTCCAGCTGAGCAAGGGTCTCTGCCTCCGTCGAGTGGGACTCGCTGGTGTCGATCAGCAGCTGCAGGAACCCGGCCGTGCGCAGCTGCTCCTGCGTCGAGCGGATGATGTCGAAGTTCGAAGCCTGCCAAGCGACGCCCCGCTGTGGTGATGCAAGAGGATTGGCTGCTGGCCACCGACATCGCCACAATTCTGGTGGTGCCGTTGACCTCGAACATCGCATTGGAAGCATTCCCTGGCAACGTGCTCGTCTCCGTCGATGCGTCCGGGCTCGAAAGGGACTCCGTCGCGGTCGTGTCGCAGGTGGGTCCGGTCAGCCGTGAGTTCGTCGACCCCTACCCCGTTGGTCATCTTCCCGGCTATCTGATGAACAAAATCTCGGACGGGATCCGTCTCGTCATGGGTATCTGACCGATGTGAGGTGTGAACATCGGCGTGAACAAATGAGGAGATCGAGTGCAGCTGAGCGCAGCGTTGGAGAACTCGACGCCCGCGTGATTGCAGGCGAGTGCAGGGTTTGAGATCGAGTGCAGGCGCGTGAACACACATTAGGGTTCAAATCCCACCGTCACCGCCAGAAAACCCCCGTTTATCGGGGGTTTTTCTCTTGCCCGGGCGTAGTGAGAAAGAATCGAGAAAGAACGGCGGCGGAACCGTCCGATTGAGCTCGTCCGGCGGACTCCCGGCGTCGACGAGTGTCGAAATCTTCTTCACCCGAGATCCGCGGAATCACGCCGAACGAACGAGGTTTCGCTGCGGCATCCCGCCGTCCCGAACCGCCGCACACCCGCCCTCCGGCGGGTACCTACCGTGGGCGAACCACCCAGCGTAGGTTCGGCGGAGAACTCGGCTTTCGCACGCAAGTCTGCCCACGGGCACGTCGGGCCGAGCCACGCGAGCTGATAGGCCGTCTTGAAGCCGCAGCCGCGCTCATTTCCCACATGCCGGGGCGTACGAACGAGATCCCAAGAACTCCGCCCACTCCTGCTGGGTGAGTACTCGTCCGGCGATCTGGCACGCGCGTTCCAGCCACACCGCCGGCTCGGCGACGACCGCCTGCGTCATCCCGTCGGCCTGTTCGAGCGTGACGGTGCGCTCATCGAGCTGGACGAATGCACTTTGCCGAATGTAGGTGTCGTCGCGAAAGTGCGCCGACCAGTCACCGAGGTCCCAGGTGATGATCGCGCCGTCCTCCCCGGCCGTCACCAGCTCACCGGTCGACCGGAACTCGACCCCGGTGACCGCACCATCATGATCCCGGAGCGTCTCCGCGATCTCGCCGGTCTTGGTGCTCGCCACCACGATGCCAGTGCCGGCGGCAACGGCGATCTGGTCGCCGTCGAGACCGAAGTCGGCCGCCGACGGAAAGGACGATAGCGGGACGGTGATGGGCGTTCCCACTCCGGAGGACTCGATAATGCGCACCGCGAACGAGCCATCTCGCACCGCGATCCGACTGCCATCCGGACTCACCGGGAGGATGCCGTTCCCGGCGATCCGGTGGAGCTCCTGACCCGTTGCCGTCTCGAAGACGATGGTCGGTCCGAATCCGCTGGCGTAGAGCTGCGAGCCGTCCGGTGAGAACTTCACCGCACCGTACTCCCCGCCGGACTGCGGATCGAGACCGCTGACATCCAGATCCAGGAGCAACGGGTCTCCCTCGCCGGCTCGCCAGAGGGCGACGCGCCCGGGCGACTGGGGTCCCGTCGACGCGGCGAGCGCTGCGAACAACGATCCGTCGCGCGAGTACTCGACGTCTGCCGCCGCCCTGTCCAGGCCCTCGTAGGTCTTCACGCCCGGGCGGCTCGCGTCGCCGACATCGAGCGTAGCTATTCTGTGGGAGTCGCAGCGGAAAATCACAGGGGTTGGATGTTCCGCTGAACGCGACGGCCCCAGTGACGGGGTCGATCGCGGACGACACCATCAACTTGACGAACGGCGAGTATTCGCGGAGCTGGGACCTCTTCCTCGAAGATCCAACAGACGCACATCGTGGTCGCTGTCGATCACCGATGCTCGAGTCCCGTCCTCCCCGAGCGACATGCTTGCGGCGCCCACTCCTTCGTCCTGGATGCGGGTGATGCTCGTCAGGCGGGGTGCGCTCGAGAAGACGCGTGCCAGGTTGACGCGTGTCGCGGAGTCGTCCCAGAGCTGGATGGCCTCCACCGGCGAGCAGCAGGGCGAGATCGAAGTCCGGCTCCTCGAGGGCCAGCGCGGCGATGCGCCTCGCTTCTGCGACCGTGGCGCGCTCCGTGCCAGGTTTGCCTGGAACCCCGCGATGAGGCCCGCCGTGACAGCGACGATCGCGAGACCGGCTGCGCCGGCCGGTCACCCAGGACAGGCGGCGCAGCTGTCGCCGTGCGGCCGCGAGTCCCGCGGTCTCATGCGCCGTGGAGGCCTCGAGGAACTCTCGCTCTGCCGGCGTGAGTGCGGGGCCGACCGTGTCTCGCGCCAGTGCTGCGCGGCCGCCAGTCGGCCGCCGCGATAGAGCTCGCTGTCGGGTCGTGCCATCGCGTCCCAGGCGGCGGCCGCGGAGCCGAGGTGGCGCATGATCCGCT
>CAVQLL010000022.1:0-42228 GCA_963713325.1 uncultured Actinomycetota bacterium | reverse complement strand
CTGTTTCAGGTAACCTGACATTGAGGGTTACGACGCCCTCGTGACCACACGCGATGAAGCGAGAAGAGGACTTCCCATGACCGCTACGGGCAGTGTCTGTGACCGTCGACGAGTCGCCCGACCTGGAGGGCCGAACCTTCGGTCCCTCGAGCTGGCGGGTGGTGACGCAGGAGGACGTGAACGTCTATGCGGAGCTCTCCGGTGACGACAATCCCATCCACCTCGACGCGGACTACGCGGCATCCACCCCGTTCGGCACGCGCATCGCACACGGCCTCCTGACGCTCGGCCTGGTCGTGCCGCTCATGCGCGAAGTGTTCAAGGTCAGCGGCGCCGGCATGGGCATCAACTACGGGATGAACAAGGTGCGGTTTCCGGCCCCCGTGCCCGTGGGCTCGCGGATCCGCGTGACCGGCGAGGTGGCGAAGGTCACGGACATCGGCGGCGGGTGGCAGCTGGAGGTTCCGGTGACGTTCGAAGTCGACGGCAGCGCGAAGCCGGCGTGCGTCGCCGAGCTCGTCCTGAGGTACTACAAGTGAGCGCGCCGATCCGCCTCGACGGCAAGGTCGCCATCGTAACGGGCGCGGGCCGCAGCCTCGGCCGCGCGTACGCGCTCGCTCTCGCAGAGGCAGGAGCGGCCGTCGTGGTGAACGACGTCGACGCCGCCACCGCCGAGCAGACCGTCACCGACATCCAGGCCGCGGGCGGACGGGCGGTTGCGGTCGTCGCGCCGGTCGGGCCGGCCGAGACCGCCCACGAACTGGTCCGCACCGCCGTGGCCGAGTTCGGTCGCGTCGACGTGCTCGTGGCGAATGCCGGTGTGCTGCGCGATCGCGTGCTGTGGAAGATGGACGACGGCGAATTCGACGCCGTCATCGAGACGCATCTGCGAGGGTCGTTCACGTGCGGGCGCGCCGCCGCGGTCGCGATGCGAGAGCACGGGGAGGGCGGTCGCATCATCCTCATCGGCTCGCCCGCTGGCCAGTTCGGCAGCTTCGGTCAGACGAACTACGCCACCGCCAAAGCGGGTCTCGTCGCGATGGCGCGCACCTGGTCGCTCGAGCTTGCGCGCGCCGGCATCACAGCCAACGCCGTCATCCCGACGGCCCTGTCGCCGATGACCGCGACGATCCCTGCATACACCCAGGTCTACGAAGACTATGTCGCCGGCGCGGAGATCCCCGTCGAGTACCGGCGCGACCACGCGCTCGGCACTCCCGAGGATGTAGCCTCCCTCATCGTCTGGCTGGCGTCGGATGCGGCGGCCGGGGTCACCGGCCAGGCCATCGGCATCGGCGGCGACCGCCTCACCCTCTACGACATCCCGCCGTGCTGCGCACGCTCGACCACGACGGCGGGTGGACGCCTGAGCAGATCGGCGACGCCTGGGGTTCGGAACTGGCCGCCGACGCGCAGCACTCCGGACCGCCGCAGGACTGACCATGCGCGGACACTACGCAGATCTGTGGCAGGCGGTTGCTCGCGCCCTCCCCGAGCGCACCGCGATCCTCACGGCCGATGGCCAGAGGTGGAGCTACGCGCCGTTCACCCGCGAGGCGGGCGCGCTGGCGGCATCCCTCGCCGACTACGGCCTGCGACGAGGTGACGCCGTCGCGATCCTGCTGTACAACCGCCCCGAGTTCCTGATTGCGCTGCTCGCGTGCCTGGCCACGGGGATGACGCCGGTGCCGCTCAATTCAGGTTGCGGGCCGGAGAGGTCGCGGCGCTCCTCGACGACTCGGGTGCCTCCGCGCTCATCTATCCCACCTCGCTCGCCGAGGTGGCGCGGGACGCGGCTGCCCAAGCTGCAGACGACGTGGTGCTCATCGCCGTCCACGACGACGACACTGCCGACGCACCAGGTACGGATTGGACCGACGCCGTCGCGGGCGACGCCCCCCTCCCGCCGGCGGCGCCCGACGGCGCCGAGCTGTGGATCTACACCGGTGGCACCACCGGGCGGCCAAAGGCGGTGCGCTGGGACGAGCAGGACATGTTCGAGGTGCAGATGTTCGCCACGTACTCGCTCAGCGGCCTGCCGGCACCGGACACGATGGAGGAGGCCGTGCGCATCGCGTGCGACCCCGCCACCGCGCAGATGGTGAACCTGCCGCTGGCGCCGTTCATGCACGGCACCGCGCTGACGACGTCGATGAACACGCTGACGCTGGGCGGAACCGTGCTGGTCACATCGTCCGCACGACTGGATGCCGAGGCAGCCGTTCGCTTCGCGAACGAGGGCCAAGCAACACGGATCATCGTCGCCGGCGATGCGGTCACGATCCCGCTCGTCGAAGCCGCAGAACGGCTGGGCGTGGGGCTTCCGACCGTGACGTCGGTCATGAGCTCCGGCATGCGCTTCAGCCCGGAAACAAGCGGGGGCTGCATCAGCTGGGCGACCTGACGATCTTCGACATGCTGGCCTCAACGGAGGGCGGCGGCTTCGCCGTGACGACCACCACGGGTGTCGGCGATCTGCCCGGACGCCCGAAGCTGTTCCCGACCGCGGTCGTGCTGGACGAGAACATGAACGAGGTCCAGGACCGACCCGGCGCCCTCGGCGTGCTCGCCCAGCGGGGCGCGCTGCCGCTCGGGTATCACGGCGACCGCGAGAAGACCGAGGCCACATTCCCCGTCATCGGCGGCGTCCGTCATGTCGTGCCCGGCGATTGGGTGCGGGTCGAAGACGATCGGCACATCGAGTTCCTCGGCCGCGGCAGCGGTGTCATCAACACGGGCGGTGAGAAGGTGTACCCGCTCGAGGTCGAAGAGGCGCTGCTCAGCCATCCCGCCGTCACCGATACCGTCGTGCTCGGGGTGCCCGACGCACGGTTCGGCGAGGTCGTCACCGCCGTCGTCGAGCGCGAGGGCGACGTGTCGGCCGAGGATCTCCTCGCGCACGTCGATCGGCTGCTGGCCGGCTACAAGCGACCGCGATACGTCATGTTCCGATCATCGATGGATCGCACGCCCACCGGAAAAGTCGACATCGGCCGGCTCAGAGACGAGGTCGTGCGCGATCGCCACAGAGCCGATCGCGAGACAGGAGGTTCCCAATGACGGATCTCGACCGCATCCGCGCGATCGACACGCACGTGCACATCCAGGTGGATGACAGCGGTCGCTTCGGCGCCTCCGACGAGCAGCGCGAGGCAATGGACCGCTACTTCGGCAGCTCGGAGCCCGTCCGCACGGTCGACGAGACCGCGGCGTACTACCGGGAGCGCGACATGATGGCGGTGGTGTTCACCGTGGACGCCACGACCAACTCGGGGCACGCCCCCAACAGCATCGACGACATCGCCGCCGGTGCGGCGCGCAACCCCGACACGCTCATCGCGTTCGGCAGCGTCGACCCGCTGCAGGGCGCGCCGGCAATCGAGGAGGTCCACCGGCAGGCGGGCGAGCTCGGTGTGCGAGGGTTCAAGTTCCACCCCACCGTGCAGGGGTTCGATCCGTCGGCAGCGGAGTTCGTCCCCCTATTCGGCGCGATCGAGGAGCTGGGCCTGCCCATCATCGTCCACACCGGTCAGACCGGCGTCGGTGCCGGCGTGCCAGGCGGTCTCGGCCTGCGCCTGGGGTTGTCCAACCCGATGCTGCTCGACGACGTTGCGGCGCGGCATCCTGCTCTGACGATCATCATGGCCCACCCGAGCGTCCCTTGGCAGGACGAGGCGATATCGATCGCCACGCACAAGGCCAACGTGTGGATCGACCTGTCCGGATGGTCGCCGAAGTACTTCAGTCCCGCGCTCGTGCGCGCCACGCGAACGTATCTCAAGCACAAGATGCTCTTCGGATCGGACTTTCCCGCACTCACGCCCGACCGCTGGCTGCGGGACTTCGCCGCACTCGAGATGCCCGAGGAGGTCGAGCGGCTCGTGCTGAAGGAGAACGCCGTGAGACTGCTGGGCCTGAACACCGGGAGCAACTCATGACCGAGTCGACGCTGGTCTACCCCGGCGATGTGCTGGGCTTCGCGGGCGATCTGACGACGCCCGAACGCGCCAAGCTGGCGCGCCTGCGGGCGTTCCTGGACGCCAGCGTCCGGCCGGTCCTCGTGGAGCGCTGGGAGCGCGGCGAGTCGCTCGCCGACTTCCGGCGTCCGATCGCGGACCTGCACCTGCTCGACGATCCGGAGCTGGTCGGCGAGGCCGGACGCGTGCGCCCGCTGTACCGCGGCTTCGTGACGCTCGAGCTGTGCCGGCTCGACCTGGCGATGTCGATCACGTACGGGGGTCAGGTCGGGATGTTCCGCACCCTCATTCACGCGGGCGGCAGTCCTGAGCAGATCGCGTCGTGGGATCCCGGCATCCTGGACTTCACGTTCACGGGGTGCTTCGCCCTGAACGAACCCGACCACGGGTCCGACATCGCGGGCGGCATGACGACCACCGCCCGGCGCACCGCGGACGGCTGGGTGATCGACGGCGAGAAGCGCTGGGTCGGGAACGCCACGATCTCGGACAACCTCGTCGTCGTGGCGCGCGAGGCCGACGGCGACCGCGTGCTCGCTTTCGTGGTTCCTGCGGACGCCGCCGGCGTCCGTCGCAGCGTCATCGAGCACAAGGCCGCCGCCCGCATGGTGCACAACGCGGACATCGCGCTCGAGGGCGTGATCGTGCCTGAGGATCGCCGGCTCCCTCGCATCGAGAGCTTCCGGGACATCAATCGGGCATTCCGCTCCCTTCGGGCCGACATCGCCTGGAGCGCAGCGGGCATGCAGCTCGGCGCATACGCGGCCGCGTCGGAGTACGCTCAGCGCCGCCGGCAATTCGGTCGGCCGATCGCAGGCTTCCAGCTGATCCAGGAGAAGCTGGTCAAGATCGTCGCGAACATCGCCCAGACGCTCGCGCTCGCCGTCCGCACGACGACGCATCCGATCGCCGACGACGTCTCGCCGAGCCTGATCAAGCTCATCGCCGCCGACCGGCTGCGCGAGTCGGTGGCCCTCGCGCGCGAGACGATGGGCGGCAACGGCATCCTGCTCGACCACGACGCGATCCGCTTCTTCGCCGACGCTGAGGCGATGTACACGTTCGAGGGCACGCGGGAGGTGAACACGCTGATCGTCGGCCGCGCACTGACCGGACACAGCGCGTTCGCACGCTGAAACCCGCGGCGCGCACCACTCCCGACCCGCATCATCGGATCGGGGAACACGCTTGACCTGAGTCTCAGGTTGCCTGATAATAGACAGATCCGATCCGCAGAGACGCGGACCGAGCCGAAGGTCGAGGAGGACCTCCCGCGTGACGATGAATGACGACAGCACGCACGGCGAGCACGCGCTCGAGGTGTCGGACCTGAGCGTTCGCTACGGCAGGTCGATCACGGCCCTCCACAGCGTGAACCTCACCGTCCGCGATGGCGAGGTCGTGACCCTCATGGGACTGAACGGCGCCGGCAAGTCCACCCTGGCGCGCGCGATCACGGGGCTCCTGCCCGTCCAGGGCGGGTCGATCACATCCGGATCGGTGCGCAGCTTCGGAGAAGCCCTGGCGAACCGCTCGCCGCGCTGGATCGTGCGCCACGGGATCGCCCAGACGCTCGAAGGGCGTCGGATCTTCGGCGCCATGACCGTCATCGAGAACCTCGAGATGGGCGGCTCGACGGTCAGCGGCGCCAGCCTGCGCGCCAACCGCGAGCAGCTGCTCCAGCTCTTCCCCCGGCTGGCGGAGCGCCGCGACCAGGCCGCGGGACTGCTTTCCGGCGGCGAGCAGCAGATGCTCGCGGTGGCACGCGCGCTGATGTCGTCGCCTCGGCTCCTCGTACTCGACGAGCCCACACTCGGCCTGTCGCCGAAGCTCGTCACATTTGTGCGCGACACCATCCGCGCGATCCAGGACGCGGGCACGAGCGTGCTGCTCATCGAGCAGAACGCGACGATGGCGCTGTCGGTCGCGGATCGCGGATATGTCATCGAGCACGGGCGCATCGTCCATGAGGAATCCGCCGAGAACCTCCGCGCCGACGAAGGTCTGCAGCGGCTGCTCCTGGGCCTCGGAAAAGAGGACGCCGCATGAGCACCCCGGCCCCGCGCGCACTGCTCGAGGTGCGCGATCTCGAGCTGGCCATCGGCGGCCTGCAGATCCTGCGCGGCATCACGTTCGATGTGCACGAGGGCGAGTTCTTCACCGTCATCGGACCCAACGGCGCGGGGAAGACCTCGCTGCTCAACGTGATCAGCCGCATCTACCGTGCCACCAGCGGCTCCGTGATGTTCGACGGCAAGTCGCTGCTGGAGGCGAAGCGAGCGTCGCTGGCGAATCTCGGCATCGCCCGCACTTTCCAGAACCTCGCCCTCTTCGAGCACATGGATGTGATGGACAACGTGGTGCTCGGTCGTCATCGGCTTACTCGCTCGGGCGTGCTCACGGGCGCGGTGTGGTTCGGACGTGCGCGCCGCGAGGAGACCATCGCGCGTCAGGCCTGCGAGCCCATCATCGACCTCCTGGAACTCGGCAGCTACCTTCGCCGCCCCATCCGCGACCTGCCCTACGGCATCAAGAAGCGCATCGAACTCGCCCGCGCGCTGGCCGTCGAGCCGCGCGTGCTGCTGCTGGACGAACCCGCGGCCGGCATGAACGAGGAAGAGACCGACGAACTCGCGGAGTGGATCCTCGTCGCCAAGCGCGAGCTGGACCTCACCGTCGTCATGATCGAGCACGACATGGGGCTCGTCACCCGGCTCGGCGATCGGTCACTCGTCCTCGATTTCGGAACGACCATCACCATCGAGTCGCCCCGCGCCGCCATCGCCGATCCGCGCGTCATCGCCGCATACCTCGGTGACGAATCCGACGACGTCGAGGACCCGACCGTGACCGGCACCATCGCTTTGAACATCCCGAAGCGACTCACGTTGAAGGGGGCCCGACGGTGACCGACATCCTGCAGACCCTGGTCTCCGGCATCGCCATCGGATGCCTCTACGCTGTGCTGTCGCTCGGCTTCGTGATCGTGGCGCGGGCCTCCGGCATCCTGAATCTGGCTCAGGGCAGCTTCGTCGTGCTCGGCGCGTACCTCGCGTATGCCCTCATCCACCAGGCGGGCCTCCCCTTCTGGGTGGGCGTGGTCATCGCAATGGTTGCGGTCGCTGGATTCGCGGTGCTGCTGGAGGCGTTCGTGATCCATCGGGTCACGGACCACTTCGTGGCCCTGCTTGTGACGTTCGGCGTCACGATCGCCGTGGCGCCCATCGTGACCGGCATCTGGCCGGGGGACTCGCTCAACCTCGACGACCCGTGGGCGCTCGAGGTCATCCGCATCGCGGGCATCGGCATCACGGCGCGCGATGCAACCCTCATTCCGATCACGGCTGTGCTTCTGCTCGGCTTCTTCCTCTTCTTCCGATTCACCCGCGTCGGGCTGAGCCTGCGTGCGACGGCCATCGACAGCGAGGCCGCGATGGCGCAGGGTGTCAGCACGCGTCTCGTGTACGGCATCTCGTGGGGCATCGCCGGAGCGCTGGGTGCCTTCGGAGGCATCATCCTGTCCACCACCGTCGGCGGCGGCGTGCGACCCGGTCTCGAGGTCTACGCGTTCCTGGCGCTGCCGGTGATCATCCTCGGCGGACTGGAGTCGCCACTGGGCGCCGTGGTCGGCGGCCTGGTGATCGGCATCGTGCAGCAGTTCTCGGTGACGCTCGTCCCGGAGAGCTGGGGTTCCGGTTTCGCCGAGGTCGTGCCCTATCTCGTGATGCTGATCATTCTGCTCATCCGCCCCGCAGGCCTGTTCGGACGCAAGGAGATACGACGCGCATGACCGTCACGACCCCCGAGACCGTCCTCGCACGCAGCACACGGGCGCACGCGCCGCGCCTGTTCGACACATGGACCAAGAAGATCCTCGCGATCGCCTTCGTCGTCGCGATCATCGCCATCCCGCTGAATGTCGGCGACAGCTACGTGCTGACCGTGCTCACCACCGCCGCCGTCGCCGCCATCGCGACAACCGGACTCAACCTGCTGACCGGCTACGCCGGCCAGATCTCGCTGGGCCACGCGTTCTTCGTGGGCGCCGGAGCGTTCACCGGCCAAGTGCTCGGCGGCCAACTGGGGCTGCCGTTCCTGCTGTGGCTGCCCCTGTCGGCGCTGTTCGCGGGCGCACTCGGCGCTCTCGTCGCGCCGTTCGCGCTCCGGCTGAGGGGCCCCTACCTTGCGATCGTCTCGCTCGGTCTTGTGTACATCGGCATCTACGCGGCGCGCAACCTCACCGGGCTCACCGGCGGACTCAACGGCACCGTTGTCACCGCGCCCGTCTCGATCGGGCCAGTCGATTTCGCCCGCCTCCAGATCGGACCGTTCCTGCTCTCCCGCGAGCAGGGGATGTTCATCCTGTGCTGGACCATCCTCGCGCTCGTGCTGCTGGCGACGGCGAACATCGTCCGGTCCCGCTCTGGCCGCGCGATGCAGGCGATCCGCGATCACGACCTCGCGGCGGAAGTGCTGGGCGTGCGCCGGCTGCCGTCGATGATGAACGCCTTCATCATCTCGTCTGTGCTGGGCGGTCTCGCCGGAGGACTCCTCGGTGTCGTGCTGCAGTACATCCGCCCCGAGAACTTCGGGCTCGAGCTGTCCATCCAGTACGTCGCGATCATCGTCATCGGCGGCCTCGCGAGCATCTGGGGGCCGGTGCTCGGCTCGCTGTTCATCGGGCTCGTCCCGGTGCTGGCAATCTGGCTCGCCGAGTACCTTCCGTTCATCTCGAAGCCTGGTGAGCAGAGCGGCATCAGCGTCTCGGGATTCGGGCTGGCCGTCTACGGGATACTCATCATCGTCTTCCTGCTCTTCCGTCGCGGAGGGCTCATCTCCTTCTTCAACATCCCGCGCCGTCGCGCCGCCGCGACACGCACCGCGTCCTCGACCGACACGACCGGCCCGTCCTCGACCGACACGGCGTCCTCGACCCACGCGGCCTCAGCATCCGAACCCGCACCAGAAAACCCCACCACAGAGAAGGAAGGACACAGCTCATGAGAACTCGCACTCTCGGCATCCTCAGCATTGCCGCTGCAGCGCTGCTGCTCACATCGTGCGCGGTGCAGACCGCACCGAGCGACGCCGAATCCCCGTCCGCCGCAGCCGAACTGAAGTCGGTACCCGGCTTCGACATCAGCGACGGCACCATCCATGTCGCGCAGATGACCGCGCTCAGCGGCCCGCTTGCGCCGTCGTCCAACGAGCAGGTGGCCGGCCAGCAGGCCTACTGGGACATCGTCAACGCCGAGGGAGGCATCGCGGGCGAGTACCCGGTCGAGGTCATCACGGCCGACAACCAGTACAACCCGCAGCTCGCGGTGCAGGAGTACCAGCGCGTCAAGGGCCAGGTCGTCATGCTCTCGGGTGTGCTGGGCGACGCGTCGACCGAGGCGCTGCTGCCCATCCTCGAGCAGGACGAGGCGGTCGCGCTGCCGTCGACGCAGAGCTCCCGGTTCACGACGAACGAGAACCTGGGGATGACCTTCACGTCCTACCAGTCGAACGTCTGGAACGCGCTGTCCTACCTCTTCGAAGAGGGCCGGATCACGGAGGATTCGGTCGTGTGCTCGATGATCCAGGCCGATCAGTCCGGTCAGGCTCGCCAGGACGCTCTCGAGTTCGCCGCCGAGGAGCTCGGGTTCACCCTGGGCCCCAAGACCGAGTTCGCGCCCACCGACGCGGCCTTCACCGCGCAGGTGCAGACGCTCAAGGGCGCGAATTGCGAAGCCGTCGTCTTCGGCGGTGCGACCAACAACGTGCCGAACCTGGTCGCGGCAGCGACCCAGCTCGACTACGCACCGATCTGGGAGGCCGAGTTCTTCGCGATCGCACAGTCGTTCAAGGACACGGACATCGCCGGGTACCTCGCCGACAACTTCGTCATCACGGGTATCGGCGGCGACCTCGACGACGATTCGATCGAGGGGATGCAGCTTCTCACCGAGCAGCTCGGCACCACCCCGACGATGCAGAATGTCTACGGGTTCATGCAGGCGATCACTGCTGCGACCATTCTCGAGAAGGCGGTCGAACTGGGTGACCTCTCGGGCCCGGGCCTGATGGCCGCGATGACCGCCCTCGACAAGGTCAGCTACATGGGCCTGAACGGCGACATGATCTATGGACCGGCTGCGGATCGCTTGCAGCCGGACACGTCGGCGATCTTCGCGTACGATCCGGCCGCGCCGGGCAGCCTCTCGGCTCTCGCGACGCAGTATGTCGCGCCGGGAGGACGAGGCCCCGGCTTCTGATTCACTCGCCCTGCGATGCCCGCCCGGTACTCCGGGCGGGCATCGTCTTGGAGCGAGCCGAACTGCCGCGAAAATCGGGCAGCAGCGACCGGAACGATCCGCCACGTATCGCGGCGAACCACACACCCGCTCCATAGGAGAGGTCGTCCAGTCGCCGAGCGAGCGCGAAGCGGAAGGGATCGAGGCGCGGCTTGGTGCGCGCGTATTCGATCGCGACGTCCGCCAGGTGGGCGGCGACGATGGCTCTGCGAAGCCTCTTCGAGAACGGGGCGAGCAGGAGCACCGCCGGCCACCAATGCCGCAGCAGCAGAGCCATTCCCTGGACGATGGCCGTGACAGCACCGTAGGCAGTCAGCTCGGCGGCGATCAGATAGGGACGATCGCTGTTTCTCGCCTTGCGCGCGATCCGCACCGCTGTCACGAGGCACAGGAGCGCAGCGACGGGCACCGACCACCGCCGCTGGGCGCCGAGAGCGACGACGAGGCCGACGCTCCACGGGGAGAGGATGGCGGGCGCGATGCTTTCGGGATGGCGTTGACCGAGGGGGAATGCGCCGGTGCCGTAGAAGGCCTTCCGCTTCATCCACGCCAGTGTCGTCGTCCGGTGCTCGTGCAGCACCGTCGCCGCCGGCTCATAGCGGACGCGCCAGCCTTCGCGCGCGACCCGCCACACGAGTTCGACGTCCTCACCCGACCGCATGCCCGCCCCGAAACCATCGCCCAGCGCGGCCACGCGGCAGAGCAGCGTCGTGCCTGACACCCACGAGATCGTCGCTCGAGGACGCACGGTGCCGGGATGGCCGCCCAGATCGAGCGACGAGAGCGCATCCTCGTAGCGGTTCACCCACGTGCTCCCGCGATCGGACTGCAGCCCGACGACACGCGGAGCGACGACGGCGACCCTGGGATCCGCGAAGTGCCTCGCCATGGTCTGCATCGTGGCGGGGCCCACGACGACATCCGAGTCGACGAAGGCGACGAACGGCGTCGTGACCTTCGGCAGGCCCATGTTCCGTGCACCCCCGACGCCGAGATTCTCGGGGAGCAGCACCGCCTCGGCGCCGTGCCGTGCCGAAACGCGCACCGTGGCGGATGCATCGAGCGAGCAGTCGTCGACCACGACCATCCGCGCTCCGGGATAGTTCGCGGTGATGCTTGCGAGGAGCCTGTCGAGCCCATCGGGGCGATCACGCACGGGGATCACCCAGGAGATGAGATGGGGATCCAGGTCGGGCAGGGCGTCCACCACGGGGTCCGCGATGCCGGTTTCGAGCAGACGGTCGGCGAGTGCGGCGCTCACGGGATCGGTGACCGTCACCCGGCCGTCGATGAGCATCTTCATAGCGGTGCGGGAGAGGTACAGCAGACGGGTCGGAGACCCCCCGATCAGGGTGCGGCCGCCGTCTCGCACACGGGTCCGGAAGTTGAGCTCGACGACGAAGCCGAGAGGCAAGGGCAGGGTCATGCGGCTTCCGTGAGGCATCCGCGATCGTCCATGTGCCCGCCCTCCAGTCGGCGGATGGCACCCGCAACCATTTCGTCGAGGCAGCGCCGGCCGTGTTCCGCGGTCGCGCCCGTCGGGTCGCCGAGCACTCCCGAAGGAGAGACCGCTCTGACCCCCGATCGCCTCAGTCTCTCCAGGAGCACAGTGAGTTCAGTCCTCGGACCGCTCACGGCTCGATCGAGGCGAACACGGTCAGGCGCGAGATGCAGCATGATCGAGGTTTCGGTGAGGCCGGCATGGGCATCGCCCGCCGAGGTGGCGCACGGCAGCCAGGCGATGTCATGTCCCTCGGCGATGAGTTGGGGAACCACCGAGGACAGGCATGCGGTGTTGCCTCCGTGACCGTTGACGATGATCACGCGCCCGGCCCAATGAGCGATCGAGCGGACGAGCTCGATCAGAGTCATCCGCAAGGCGGCATGTCCGATTGAGATCGTGCCGGGGAAGTCCTGATGCTCTCCGCTGGAGCCGTACGCGATGACCGGCGCGACGATCGCCCCTTCGGCGAGGCGCGCGGACACCGCCTCAGCGATCACGGTGTCGGTGTCGAATGGCAGGTGGGGGCCGTGCTGCTCGGTCGCGCCGAGCGGAATGAAGACGACCGGTGCGTGGGGCATGTCGGGCCACGCGAGGGTGTCGAGCCGTCGCATCCGCGGCGCTACCTGACCGCGCTGGAGGCACCCAACGTCCGCACGAAGCCGTCGCGAATGTCCAGGTCGCCCGGGTTGAGGTCATCGATGGAGGCGTGACCCAGGCCGAGGACGGCGGAGTCGAGGCCGCTGCGGAGGATGTCGAGGACGTTCTCGACACCGGCCTGACCATTGGCGGCGAGACCCCACAGGTACGCGCGCCCGATCATGACCGCGCGAGCGCCGAGTGCAAGGGCCTTGGCGACGTCGCTGCCGCGGCGCACCCCTCCGTCGAGCAGCACTTCGACCTGGTCGCCGACCACGTCGACGATCGAGGGCAGCAGCCGAATGGAAGCAGGAGTCGCATCGAGGTTGTTCCCGCCGTGATTGGACACCGACAGCGCATCCACACCCAGGTCGACGGCGCGACGGGCATCATCGACGCGACCGACGCCCTTCAGCATGAAAGGACCGCCCCACTCATCGCGGAGCCAGGCGATGTCTTCCCAGGTGGGAGGCGGGGTCTGCATCCACTCGTAGTAGGCCTCGAAGAAAGTCGGCGCCTGCCCGCCAGGCGGGGTGAGGTTGGGCGCGGTCAGATCCGGGATCTCGCCGGTCCTCGCGAAGCTCCACAGCCAGCGCGGGTGGGGCAGGACGTTCGGCGCGAATCGCACCATCGTCTTGAGGTTCATCCGTTCGGGGATGGAGGGGCTTCCCCAATCGCGCCCGTGCGAGAAGGACCAGTCGAGCGTGGCGATGAGACCCTTCGCTCCCGCTGATCGCGCGCGGTCGAGGCGCTGCACCATCGCCTCGCGCGTGCCGCTCCAGTACACCTGGAACAGGGTGTTCGCGTTCGCAGCGGTCACTGCCTCGACGGGCTTCGACGCGAAAGAGCTCAGGCCCATGATGGTTCCGCGGTTCGCGGAGGCTCGCGCCACAGCCACCTCGCCATCGGGGTGCACGGCCTGAACGCCCGTCGGTGAGATGAGCACCGGTAGGGCGATCGGGATGCCCATCACGGTGGTCGACAGGTCTCGCGACGACTGGTGCCCGACGACGTGCGGCGCGAGTCCGATCTCACCGAAGGCCTGCACGTTGTCCGCGTAGGTGATGCCTCTCTCGGAGCCCGCGAGGAGTGCGCCGTAGACGGAGCTCGGCAGACGCCTCTTCGCGCGGCGCTGCGCTTCCGCGACGCTCTCGAACCAGGTGTTGGGCACTGTCTACTCCATCAGCATGAGCAGTCGGGAGCATGGGCCCCGGCTGAGACGGGTGAGAAGTCCGCGAGGGGATCCTCGGCGCACGCGCTCACAGGTGGGCGGTCCATGCGCCGCACGGTGAGCGTGAGCGGGACGGGCCCACTCCGGCGCTGGGCGCGCTCGGTGCGGTGCGAGTGATCGCCCTCCGGGCGGGGAATGGTGTCGCTCTCGTCTCTGCCGGCCAGCGCCTCCTCGCCGAAGCCGCGCACGCATTCGGGGTCGGGCCCGTCGAGCGGCAGACCGGTGAAGAACTTCGCGGCCATGCATCCGCCCTTGCATGAGTCGAAGAAGGCGCACGATGTGCATGCGCCACCGCTCTGCGGGTTGCGGAGCCGCGTGAACAGCGGAGAGTGCCGCCAGACTTCCTGGAAGCCGCCAGTCGATCGCACGTTCCCGGCGAGGAATTCCTCGTGGATGGCGAACGGGCACGCGTAGACATCGCCGATCGGATCGATGAGGCACACCACGCGTCCCGCGCCGCACAGATTCAGCCCCGGCAGGGCAGCGCCGAATGCGGACAGGTGGAAGAACGAATCACCGGTGAGCACGTTCTCGCCGTTAGCGACGAGCCAATCGTAGAGCTCCCGCTGCTGGGTCGCGGTCGGGTGGAGTTCGTCCCACACGTCCGCGCCCCTGCCCGAGGGACGGAGCCTGGTCAATCGCAGCTGGGCGTTGAAACGGTCCGCGAGCGCCTTGAATTCGTCCAGCTGCGGGATGTTCTGGCGGGTGCAGACGACGGAGATCTTGAATCCGGTGAACCCGGCATCGGCCATGTTCTGCATCGCTCGCAGCGCCGTGGCGTACGACCCGGGGCCACGGACATGGTCGTTCACCTCGGCGGTCGCCCCGTCGAGTGAGATCTGGACGTCGACATAGTCGCTGCTCGCGAGTCGTCGAGCCACATCGGGAGTGATCTTGATGCCGTTCGTCGAGAACTTCACGCCGACCTTGTGAGCGGTCGCGTAGTCGACGAGCTCCCAGAAGTCGGGCCTCACCGTCGGCTCGCCGCCGCCGATGTTCACGTAGAAGACCTGCATCCGCTCGAGCTCGTCGATCACCGCCTTGCACTCGTCGGTGCTCAGCTCTCGGGGATCGCGCCGACCCGAACTCGAGAGGCAGTGCACGCACGAGAGGTTGCACGCATATGTGAGCTCCCACGTCAGGCAGATCGGCGAGTCGAGTCCGTACTCGAAGAGGTCGACCAGGCGGCCCGGCGCGGGCGGGGGAGCGAGTGCGGGCGACGCTTCCAGCAGTGTCATTTCATTCTCTCGACGAGCATCGAAGAGCGCACAAGCGCTTCAAGGGCGGTTTCATATCGCGGCAGCTCGGCCTCCCCGACCCCGCCCGCAGTGCAGGCCATGCGGGCCGATGGTGAGGTGGCGAGATTCTCCACGACGGAGAGGAGCTTGCGATCCTTGAGAAACGACAGCTTCCGCGTGCCGAAGTGGTACAGGAGTGCGCCGAACGGTTCCGGGCGCACCGAGACCTGGGGGTGAAGATCCCAGGCGAGCTCGAGATCCATCGTGATCAGTACACGCCGCACATGCCGTCGATCGACACCTCTTCGACGAGGGATTCGGCCTCGACAAGCTCGTCCGCCGGGCTGGCGGGGGATGCGGTCGGCTTGGGTGCACTCATGGGATGCTCCTAACGGCAATAACGACGACTACGGCGAATTCCGTGATAGGACGATACTAGTGGCACTCAGTGCCGAATGGGAACCCATGGATGAGACCAGCGCCGCAACGCCCCGTGCTCGCTCGGGGCGGCAGCTCTCGACCTCCCACGCCGAGTTGTCCCACATCGCCCTCCTCCTCTTCGTCGAGCGGGGGTTCGACGACACGACCGTCGACGACATCGCGGCCGCCGCAGGCATCGGGCGCCGGACATTCTTCCGATACTTCGCATCCAAGAACGATCTGCCGTGGGGCGAGTTCGACGAGCTCCTGGGCCGCATGCGCGCTTACCTCCAGGCGCTCCCTGCCGCCGTGCCGCTGGTGGATGCGCTGAAGGCGGCGGTCATCGAATTCAACCGTTTTCCTCCCGAGGAGCTCCCCTTCCATCGTCAGCGGATGCGACTCATCCTGACTGTTCCCACGCTGGTCGCCCACAGCACCCTGCGGTACGCGGCATGGCGCCAGGTCATCAGCGACTTCGTCGCCCAGCGACTCGGCATCGGTGCAGATCGCCTCGAGCCGCAGGCGATGGCCTGGGCGCTGCTCGGGGTCTCCATTTCCGCATATGAGCAGTGGCTGCAGCACGACGACGCCGACCTGAGCGAACTCCTGGAATCCGCGTACGCGATGCTCAGCACATCGTTCGACGCGAGCCGGCAGACCCCGCGCGCATGATCGACTACATCATCGTCGGCGGTGGCGGCTCGGGCGTGCCTCTCGCATCCCGACTCAGCGCAGATCTGGGGGCGTCGGTCCTGATGGTGGAGGCCGGCAGTGCACCGGCGGGAGACGCGGCCTTCGATCCTGAGCTGCTCAACGCCGGCTCGCTCAGAGCAGCGGTCCACGGGCATCCCGCGAACTGGTCTTGGCCCGCGCATCTTCTTCCCGACCGACCGTGGATGATCGCCCGAGGTCGGTCGCTGGGCGGCTCGTCCGCGACGAACGGCGGTTATTTCGTGCGGGCAACGACCGACGACTTCGAGGCCTGGGCGCAGTCGGGACCCGAATGGTCTTACGAGCGGAGCCTCCCGTTCCTGCGCAGGATGGAGAGCGACCTCGACTTCGGCGACTCTCCGCTTCATGGCTCAGAGGGGCCGATGCCCGTCGCCCGGCCGGCGCAGGATCATCCGATCACGCAGGCGTTCGCCGACTCGGCCGCGAAGCTCGGCCACCGCTTCGAGGCGGACAAGAACGGAGCAATGGCCCCCGGCTTCGGCCCCTTGCCCATGAACGTCGTGGACGGCGTGCGGTGGAACACCGCGATGGCGTACCCCCTGGATGCCGTCAGCGTGCGGACCGACCTGCTCGTGCGCAGGGTCGTGTTCGACGGGACTCGAGCGGTCGGGATCGAAACCGACGCGGGGGAGCTCATCATGGGTCGGCAGATCGTCCTCTGCGCCGGAGCCATCGGCTCGGCGCACCTGCTGCTGCGATCGGGTGTCGGGCCTGCGGATCAGCTCGTCGACAGCGGCGTCGCCGTCGTGCATGACAGCCCTGGTGTCGGCGCGTCGTTCAGCGATCACCCGCAGGTCGCCTTGGAGTGGTTCGCCCGGACCACTCTGCCCACGCCGGCGACGATCATGGCCAGCTCATTGGACGCCGGCGCCGCGGAATACGTGCCGCTGCTGGCGCCCGTGTCGGCGCTTCTCGGCGACCGCGGTGACAACCGGCTGACGCTCCTCGTGGGCCTCCAGTCGAGCGCGTCGCGGGGCACGATTACGATCAGCTCGCACGCGCCTTCGCCGCATATCTCCTACAACTACCTTTCGGAGCCGGCAGACGCCGCTCTCCTGCGAGATGCGATCCGCGTCGGGGCAGAGCTGGTGGCCGGCTTCGATGGTCTGTTCGATCGATTCGCGGATCTCGATGCACGCATCCTCGCTGACGACTCGCTGCTCGACGGCTGGATGCGGTCGCATCTGGGGACCGCGCAGCACCTCAGTGGGAGCGCGCCGTTCGGCCCCCCCGGCGGCGGAAGCGTCGTCGACCAGTACGGACGCGTGGAAGGCGTCAGTGGCCTGCGGGTCGCGGACATCTCCATCCTTCCCACGGTCCCTCACCGAGGCACAGCGGCCACAGCGGTGCTCATCGGTGAGCGGATCGCCGACTTCATCGCTCGCGGACTCTAGCGAAGCGCGCATCGGACTCGCGGGCGACTGCGCTCCCATCAGCGAGGGCGACCCACTATCCGCCGTCGAACTGGTCGATCAACTCGAGACCCCGGCGCGCCCACGCGATCTCGCCGACGGCGCGATCTACCAGCCCCTCGTACGCGAACCGCTTGAACGCGACCGTGCGCTCGTGGTCGCGCTCCGGGGTCACCGCGAGTCGGCGGACGAGCATCGGGTTGTCGCGGGCGTCGATGCGCCGCAGCTCCTGCTCCCACTGCTCCAGCTCCGACTCCCACTCGAGGATGTGCGCGCGGAAGAACGCGCGCGCCGCGTCGGGCGACGTGCTCTCCAGGTAGGCGGCCCGCAGATGAGCCGGGTCGCGCACTCGCTGATAGTCAAGCGGTGACCGCATCCATTGGATGTACGCCTGCTCGCCGGCGCTCGTGACGTGGTAGACACGGCGTATCCCGCGCTGGCCGCGCGCCTGGTCCTCACCCTCGATGAGGCCCTCGGTCTCCATTTTCCGCAGCTCGGGGTAGATCTGGGAGTCGGGGGCGTGCCAGACGTGCCCGACGGACAGGGAGAACTGCTTCTGCAGGTCGTAGCCCGACAGTGGCCCCACACGCAGGAGCGCGAGCAGGGCGTAGCGCAGGCTCACGATGCCTCCTTTGATCGGCCCGGAGTGCGGAAATGGTGCGAGGGGGATCGGAGTCGAAACCCCGAACCCCCTCGAGCCTAGAGGCCGCTCTACGCGGGCTGGTAATTGGTGCGCCAGCCGCCCTGGTACGTGGCGCGGGCGACCGTGGAGTATGGCACGGGGCTGACCACTGCGCGAACCTCGATCTGCTCGTGCGGCTCGACGCTCGCCTTCTTGGTGCCGCCGTTCGGCTCGCCCCAGACGACCTTCAGCTCCGTGCCCTCGGGCACGTTCGGGTCGACCGTCGCGAGCGAGAGGCCGCGGCGCTCGTTGGCGCTGTAGCCGGTGAACATCGAGTAGCCGACGACGGTACCGTCCTCGTCCACCACGGAGTCGTAGTTCGCCGACCCGTAGTTCGCCAGCGGCAGGTCGAAGAACTTGTAGCTCGGGCCGTCGACGTTCAGCAGCGAGGTCCAGACCTTGCCGAGGTCCTCGGCATCCCACGCGAGCGTGACCTTCTTGCGCTGCGTCGCCTGGTCGACCTTCTCCAGCGCATCGCGGCCGATGAAGTCGTGGTCGAACTTCACGAAGTTGCCGTAGCCGAGCTCCCACGGGGTGAGGTAGTAGTCCTCGATGTTCTCGGAGACGAACGAGCCGGCCAGCGTGCCGGTCGCCTCATAACCGTCGGCCGGCAGCCACTCGCGGTAGCCGCGCTCCTCGGCGCCCGTGTAGATCGCCGGCAGCGGGGAGGGGATCCAGCCCGACTCCAGTGTGTTGGACGGGTAGGCACGCGAGCCGACGGGCACCAGCCCGAACTCGGCGCCGGCCTGGACGATTGCGGTCCAGATGCGGTCGTGGTCGGCGTACGGGCCCCAGATCTCGAGTCCCGGTGCCCCGGCCATTCCGTGGCGAAGCGTTCGGACGGTGGTGCCGTCGATCGTCATGGTGGACATGTTGAAGAACTTCAGCTGCTCGAGCGGGCCGCCATGAAGCTTCTCGATGACCTGCCAGGCGTTGGGGCCCTGGATCTGGAAGCGGTAGTACCTGCGCGTGACCTCGTGGCCGTAGGGGCGGGAGGGGGAGCGGCGGTCGATCTCGATGTCGAGGTTCGAGTAGCCGCCGGTCTCACCGTGATACAGCAGCCAGTTCGATGCGGGGGCGCGGCCGACGTACACGTACTCGTCCTCGGCCTCGCGGAACAGGATGCCGTCGCCGATCACGTGTCCGGCTGCGGTTGTGGGCACGTACTGCTTGGCCTTGTCGACCGGGAACACTGCGGTCGAGTTGATCGCCGTGTCGGAGATCAGCTTGATCGCGTCGGAGCCCTTGATGAACAGGTTGTCCATGTGGTGCGACTGGTCGTACAGCACGGCGGTGTCGCGCCACGCCTTCTGCTCCTTGATCCAGTTCTGGAAGTCGGCAGGGACGACCGGATAGATGTACGAGCCGATCTGGGAGTTGCGCAGGAGCTCGACCGGGCTTCCGGCCGCGTCGATCACTTCCTGCAGATTCTTGTGTGCCATGGGGAACCTCTCTGTTCGGTGGGGGAGCCTCAGGTCGAGGCGTCCGTGGTGGTTACGGTCGGTCCGTGAAGACGATGGTCTGGTTGCCGTGTCGGATGACGCGATCTTGCGCGTGCCATTGCACGGCACGGGAGAGCACGGCGCGTTCGACGTAGGCGCCGCGGGATTGCAGGTCGGCGGCATCCATCGCGTGGTTCACGCGGGCGACGTCCTGCTCGATGATCGGCCCTTCGTCGAGGTCCTTCGTGACGTAGTGGCTGGTCGCGCCGATCAGCTTCACACCGCGTTCCTTGGCCTTGCGGTACGGAGCCGCGCCGATGAAGGCGGGCAGGAAGGAGTGGTGGATATTGATCACCGGGACGCCGAGGTCTTCGAGGAAGTCCTCGGAGATGATCTGCATGTAGCGGGCCAGCACGATGAAGTCGACGTTGCCCTTCAGCAGCTCCAGGATGCGCGCCTCGGCGGCGGACTTGTCGGGGCCCTGGGAGGGGACGTGGAAGAACGGGATCCCGAACGAGCGGACGTCCTCGGCGGTGTTGGTGTGGTTGGAGATCACCATCGGGATGATCACCGGCAGCTCCCCGCGACGGTGCCGCCAGAGCAGCTCGAGCAGGCAGTGATCCGAGGTCGACGCGAGGATCGCCATCCGCTTCGGCACGGACTGGTCGGTGAGGGTCCATTCCAGCCCGAGCGCGGTGACGGTCTTGGTCAGGTCGGCCTCGATCTCTGGCGTCGCCGCGGTCAGATCGGGGCGGTGGAACACGACCCGCTGGAAGAAGTTGCCGCCGTCCGCGTCGTCGGAGTACTGATCGAGCTGGACGATGTTGCCCTTGTTGCGGGTGATCAGCGCGGTGACCGCAGCGACGATCCCCGGACGGTCAGGCCCATGGACGATCAGGCAAGCGTGATCGCGCAGAGCTTCGTTGTGCACAGTCATGGGGAAAGCCTGTCAGGACTGTGCACGCGTGTACTCACGTGCCCAGTCGGCCGTGGCCAGGAGGCCGCCGAAGGTGTAGAAGTGCAGCTTGACGGCACCAACGGCAGGGCCTTCGGCCGCCGGCCCGGTGGTAGCGCCTTCGGGTGCATCAGCGGCGTTGTCGGCCAGCAGAGCCGAGAGGTCGGTGACGAACCTGTCAGGCCCCGCAGTGCCCATCAGGTTGGTCAGCGAGAAGCCGTACTTCTTCACGATCATCGCATTCGCGCCGATGCCGAAGCGGCGGGCGAAGCCGAGCAGGCGCTTGATGCCGGCAGGTCCGGGCGTTCCGACGCGGATCGTGCTGTCGATGCCGCGCGCGCGGACCGAGTCGATCCATTTCAGCACCGGGTCGGTGTCGAAGGCGAACTGCGTCAGGATCGTCGCATCCAGTCCTTGCTGCGTCAGCGACAGCGACTTCTCATCCAGCGCCCGCCAGAGCACCTCCTCTGAGATGTCGGGGTGACCTTCCGGGTAACCGGCGATCGAGACCTCCTTGACGCCGTAGTCCAGCAGCAGACCGGTGCGGATGACGTCGTACGAGTCCTCGTACGGCCCTTCCGGGGTGGTCGGGTCGCCGCCGACCACGAACACGTGCTCGGTCGCGCCGACATCCTGCAGGCGACCGAGGAACTCCTCCAGCTGTGCCCGCGACGCCAGCCTGCGCGCCGAGATGTGGGGGACAGGGACGAAGCCGAGGTCGCGGACGGCCTTCGCGGCCGATACCCGCATCTCCAGGTCCTCGTTGCCCAGGAAGGTGACGTTGATCTTCGTGCCGGCGGGGATCGAGTCCTTCGCCTCCATCAGGCCGGGCACGTCCTTGCCCGTCATCTCGAGGGAGTAGCCGTTCACCAGCTCGAGAGCCGCTTGAGGGTTGGCCGTGACGTGCGTGGTCTTCGACACTGATCGAGGTCCTTTCCGCTTCAGGAGGATGCGTCGTCGCGATCCAGAATCAGTTTACCTATGGACATAGGGAATGTCTATAGGTAAAACGGGCCGGCGATCGCTCGCTCGACACGTCGACTTTGGGCGGGCTCGGCCGCTCCCGGCGAGGAGGGGCCGTGCAGTCACTCGTCGCTGGGCGTAGAGTCCGCGGCACTCGAGAGCTCCGGCGTCCTCTGGAGGAGCCGGATCAGCAGGGCATTCAGCTGCGCGACCTCGGCGGCGCTCAGGCCGGACAGGACGATCTCCTGACCTTCGAGTGAGATGGGCTTCATCTGGTCGTGCATCTCGGCGCCCGCCCGCGTGAGGAAGAGAGGCCGAGATCCGCGAGGTCCGTCGGCGGGCACGACGAGGCCCCGCGCGATCAGCGTGTTGACGCTCTTGGAGACGATGGCCTTGTTCATGGCGACGAACTCGGAGATCTGCATCGATGTCGCTCCTGGACGGATGGACAGCGCCGCGATGACCCGCCAGTCGTTCGTGCCCAGGTTGAAGGCCTGCCGCAGCAGGCGCGACTCACGCCAGACCAGAGCGTTCGAGATGAGGTGCAGCAGGCGCGGAGTGAAGCTGTCGCTGTCTATCACGTCATTCAGCGCCTCGGTGATGATCTCATCGGCATGCACGTACGTCGGCCCTGCGGCAGAGCCCAGCTCGCCGGCCATTCGTACTCCGTTCCAGCGGCGGGATCACGCCGCCCCCCTGGGTGAGTCTATCGAGTGTGCGTGATATGCCGTGGCCGGCGGGCGCGGCGTGATCTCCCGCGCATGCCGCCACGGCGGTGCATCAGTGCGCCTGCGCGGCAAGCGCGTTCGCGTCGATGTGGGCGATCGACCGGGTGTCCTGGAAGGCGCGGATGCCCTCGATGCCCTGCTCGCGCCCGAACCCGGACTGCTTCATCCCGCCGAACGGTGCCCGCAGGTCCATCCGGGCGGCGCCGTGGTCGTTGACCCAGACGTAGCCGCAGACCAGCTTGCCGCCGACCCGGTTAGCGGCGTCCAGGTCCGCGGTCCAGACCGACCCCCCGAGGCCGCCCCACGTGTCGTTCGCCGCGGCGACGGCCTCGTCCTCGGTGTCGAACGGGATGACCGGGATCACCGGGCCGAACTGCTCCTGGGTGACGACCCGCAACGACGGGTCGGGGTCGATGACGATCGCGGGACGCAGGAAGTTGCCCCCGGAAAGGTCGCCGCCCGGCAGCTCACCGAACTCGCGCACGTCGGCGCCGGCATCCTTCGCCTCTTCGATGATCTCCGAGACGAACGCCTTCTGCACTGGCGAGTGCAGCGGTCCCATCGTGGTGCCCTCGTCCAGGCCATACCCGAGTCGGACCTTGTCCAGTCGGGCGCTCAGGCCGTCGACGATCTCATCGACGCGAGAACGGTGTACATAGATCCGCTTGGCGTTCATGCAGATCTGACCGGTCGTGTCGAACACGGCGGCGAAAAGACGATCGAGGTGGATGTCGTCGATGATGGCGTCCTCGAGGAAGACCGCGGGGTCATTGCCGCCGAGCTCGAGCGTCACGCGTGTCAGCGATTTCGACGCCATCTCCATGATCCGCTTGCCACCGCCGACCGAGCCCGTGAAGCACACCTTCGCGATGTCGGTGTTCTGAATAAGCGCGCCCATGTTCTCGTCCCTGCCGGTGACCACGTTCAGCACGCCGGGCGGCAGCTTCTCCGCGATCCGCTGCACCACGCGGGTGGTCGCCAGCGGCGCCGAGGGCGGCGGCTTCACGATCACGGTGTTGCCGGCCAGCAGAGCATGCGGGAGCGAGGCGCCCAGGATCGCGATCGGCCAGTTGAACGGCACGATCACCGTCACCACGCCCAAAGGCTGATACGCGACGGTCGTCTCCACCGGGATGCCGGGCACGACGGGCAGCACCTTGCCGGTGTCGACCTCGTCGGCGTGGATGAGCGCGAGGTTCCAGCGCAGCTCCAGCACCAGCACATCGATGAACGACTCGAACGCGATCTTCCCGTTCTCCTGTGACAGGACGGCGGCATCCACGTCCCGCTCGTCGGCGATTCCGGCGATCGCATCTGCCATCACCGCCGCGCGTTCCACCGCAGTGAGCGCGGACCACGCCGGGAACGCGGATTTGGCCGCGGCGACGGAGTCGTCCACATCCTGCTTCGACGCCGAGGCCGCATGGCCGACGATCGCACCCGGCTTCGCCGGGTCGGCGACCTCCAGTGCCTCCGTGGTGTCGCGCGGCTGGCCGCCGATGAACAGGCCGGTACGCACTGTCTCCAAAGTTCCAGACATAAGGATCAAGCACCTCTCTGTGTCTTGAGTATCACTGGTGATGAGGCTATCCCCACCTGCAAACCAGTTTACGTGCATCCCTGTTTACTTGTAAATCAGTTCATGTTATTGTCACCGTGTCGATGTCCCTCAGCCGGGCGAGACCACGAACGAAAGTCGAAGATGACGCACGATTCGGTGCCGGTTCGACGATGCGTGTCATTCAACGAGGAGGCATGTCATGGGCCGAGAGAGCCTGCAGCCGAGTGTCGTCCCGCGCTCCGTGGAGGAGCTGGAGGACCTGGCATTCGAGTTGAGGTCGAAGCTGCTGCACCTTTGCGGCACCTACGAGGGCGCCGTCCACATCGGCGGCGATCTGTCCGCGGCGGATATCTTCACGGCCCTGTTCGAGTACGGTCTCCACGTCGACCCCACCGACCTTCGCAATCCTGAGCGCGACCGCTTCGTGCTCAGCAAGGGCCATGCGGCGGTGTGCATGTACATCGCGATGTCGATCCGCGGGTTCTTCTCCTACGACGGGATCGTCGACACCTACGGCCAGCTCGACAGCGCCTACGGGATGCACCCCTGCAAGGTGCAGCTGCCGGGCGTCGAGTGCTCGACCGGGTCGCTCGGTCATGGACTTCCCCTCGCCGTGGGCATGGCGCTGAGCGCTCGCGGACGCGGCGAGTCGCATCGCGTCGTGTGTCTGCTCGGCGACGGTGAGACCGGCGAGGGATCTGTGTGGGAGGCCGCAATGGCCGCCCGCAGCAACGAGCTGGGCAACCTGGTCGCCTTCGTCGACCGCAACCGTCAGCTGATGACGAGCTTCGCCGAAGAGCGCGTCGTCTTCGAGCCGTACCCCGACAAGTGGGCGGCGTTCGGATGGAACGTCGTGCACATCGACGGTCACGACATGGGTCAGCTCGTGAAGGCGATCGATCAGCTGCCCGCGACCGACAGCGACCGGCCGACCGTCGTCATCTGCGAAACCATCAAGGGCAAGGGCGTCGACTTCATGGAGCACAACCTTGCTTGGCATGCCGGGTCGCTCGGCGCCGCCGACCTGGAGCGTGCCATGGCCGCTCTCCACGCATCCCGTGAGAAGGAGTCCGTCTGATGCCCGTCACGTTCACGTTCGGAGAGATGCTCTCCGCCCGTTCCGTCATCGGGACGACCCTCGCCGAGCTGGGGGACGACTATCCGAACCTGTGGGTGCTCACCCCGGACATCGGGGCGACCCTCGTCGAGTTCCGCGACAAGTTCCCGGAGCGGTTCCTCGACGTGGGGCTGGCCGAGCAGGTGTGCGTCGGCATCGCCGCGGGTCTGGCGTACGACGGCAACATACCGGTCGTATCGGGCATGCTCCCTTTCCTCAGCATGCGCGCCCTCGAGCAGGTGCGATCCGACGTCTGCTACCCGAATCTGCCCGTGAAGATCATCGGAACGCACGGCGGACTCGTCGGCAACGGGGGGTCGACGCATTACGCGGTCGAGGATCTGGCGCTGATGTGCGCCCTGACGAACATGACGGTCACCTCGATCGGCGACCCGGCGATGGTCGGCGAGATCCTCCGGCAGTCGATGACGATGGACGGTCCGATCTACATCCGCCTCGCCGTCGGCAAGGCGGACAAGGTGCTCTACGAGCCGGGCGAGCATGACATCCGCATCGGCAAGGGCATCATCGCCCGCGAGGGCTCCGACGCCACGATCTTCACGCACGGTACCGTCGTCGCCCAAGCCCTCGACGCCGCCGACGAGCTCGCGAAGGACGGTCGCTCGGTGCGGGTGGTCGACATGTTCACGCTCAAGCCGATCGACGCGGACCTCATCGAGCAGTGCGCCGCCGAGACGGACGGCCGGTTCGTGGTCCTCGAGGACCACCTCGCGTACGGCGGCCTCGCCTCACGCGTGGCGGACGTCGTCGCCGATCGCGGCATCCGTCTGACCGCCTTCGAACGCCTCGGAATCCCGCAGGTCTACGCCGGCTTCGGGGGCGACGAAGAGCTTCGCGACAAGCACGGCTACGGCCTGGCGGCGACCATCGCCGCGACCCGCAGGGTGATCGCGGCCGACGACGAGTGACGTCGCAGCACCCGCGCTAACTCCCTCACCCTCACACACTCAACGGAGAGTCCTATGAGAACCGTCGCCGTCACCAAGATCGGCAGTCTGCGCGATCCTGACGAACAGTCGCGCGGTCGCATCGGCGTGGTCGAGTTTCCCGACCAGCCGCTCGGCCCCGAGGACGTGCGCATCCGGGTCGCGTATGCCGCGATCTGCGGCTCCGACCCGCACCTCGCTGAAGGGTTCTTCGGCACGGACGTGCCGATCGGACTGGGCCACGAGATCTCCGGCGTCATCGAGGCCCTCGGCGATGCGGCGCACCGCAACGGCCTAAAGGTAGGAGACCGCGTCGCGGGCAACTTCCTGCGGTTCTGCGGTACCTGCCGCCCGTGCCAAGAGGGCAAGCAGCAGTTCTGTGAGCACATTCAGGACTACAACCGCCCCGGCATGGCGGAGACCGTCACGTGGCACGAGTCGCAGGTGTACCCCCTGCCCGATGAGGTGACGCTGCTGAAGGGATGCCTACTCGAGCCGACGTCGGTCGCGGTGCGCATCGCCGACAAGACCGGCATCAAGGTCGGCGATCGGGTTGTCGTCTGCGGTGGCGGGCCGATCGGCCAGCTCGCGCTGCAGGTGATGAAGCGCTGCGGAGCGACCTCGCTGACGATGATCGAGCCGATCGCCGAGCGCCGCGAGATGGCGCTGCGCCACAGCGCCGAGTTCGTCGTCGATCCGATCGCGGAGAACCAGTACGAGCGTGCCGACCAGATCACCGACGGCCGCGGGTACGACGTGGTGATCGACGCCTCCGGGTCTTCCCGCGCCGTGAAGGGCTTGCTCGACATCGCCGCCAAGGGCGCCACCGTCGTCTACGGAGCGATGTATCCGGCCGACTTCGAGATGCCACTCAACCTCTCCGACTACCTGTACCTCAAAGAGCTCTCGCTCACCGGGGTCTTCGTCTCGCCCTACGCATTCCCGCGCGCACTTCAGATCCTGCCGCACCTCGAGCTCGACGAGATGACCCAGGCGGTCTTCCCCCTCGAGCGGGCGACCGAGGCGTTCGAGGTGCACGTCAGCGGTGCGTACCCGAAAGTCATCATCCGCTGCAACGACATCGACGAAGGTGGCCAGGAATGAGCATCGCAGAGCCCGAAACGGCGACGGTCGCGCTCGAAGCGCGCGACATCTTCAAGCATTTCGATGGCGTGCATGCCCTGAGCGGCGCGAACCTCGACGTCCGCAGCGGTGAGATCCACGCCCTCCTCGGTGAGAACGGCGCCGGCAAGTCGACCCTGATCAAGGTCCTGACGGGGGTCTACGCGCCGGATGGCGGCACCCTCTGGCGCAATGGTGAAGAGGTCGAGTTCCCCAACGTCCGCGTCGCCAACCGCGCCGGCATCAGCGCGCTGTACCAAGAACTGTCCATCATCCCGACGATCAGCGTCGCCGAGAACATCCTTCTGGGTGATCAGACGCCCTCCCGGGGCGGCGTCGTGCAATGGCGAGCCCTGCGCCGTCGCGCTCGGGAGCAACTGGACCGTCTCCATCAGAAGATCCCACTGGGCAGGCTCGCCGGCGAGCTGTCGCCGGTTCAGCAGACCATGGTCGCCTTCGCGCGCGCGCTCGCCACTGACGCGCGCGTCCTCATCCTGGACGAGCCGACCGCCTCGCTGACCGACACGGAGATCACCGAGCTGTTCACGGTGCTGCGGAGCCTCCGCGATGAGGGGGTCGCCATCCTGTATGTATCGCATCGTCTTGAGGAGGTCTTCGAGCTGTGCGATCGCCTCACCGTCATGCGCAACGGCGAGACCATCGTCACGAAGAATGTCGCTGACTCGAACATCGACGAGGTCATTTCGAACATGGTCGGCCGGCCCGGCGGAGAACTGTACCCGGACCGCACCACAGCCACTGAAGAGGTCGCCATCACCGTTGCGAACCTCGAAGGCCGGCGTGTGAAGGACGTGTCCTTCAGCGCCCATAAGGGCGAAGTCCTCGGCATCGGAGGTCTCGCCGGTTCCGGCCGCAGCGAGCTGCTGCGAATCCTGTCCGGCGCTCAGAAGCACAAGTCCGGCACCATCACGGTCGGTGACACGACACTGCCGCACTCACCCAGTGTCGGCAAGGCATTGGATGCCGGGATCGCGCTCGTTCCGGAGGAACGCCGCGCTCAGGGTGTGATCCTCGGCACGACGATCCGCGACAACATCGCCCTGGCGAACATCCCCGCCGTCAGCTCGTTCGGAGTGGTGTCGGGCGCACGCATCTCCGACATCGTCAGCAAGGGAATGACCGATCTGCGGATCAAGGCGCGAAGCTCACGGCAGCCGGTCGGCGAGTTGTCCGGAGGCAACCAGCAGAAGGTCGTGCTGGCCAAGATGCTGGCGCGAAAGCCCAAGGTGCTGCTCATGGACGAGCCGACGCGAGGCATCGACGTCGGCACCAAAGCGGAAATCTACCGCTTGATCCGTGAGCTCGTCGCCGGCGGCACGACAGTGATCGCGGTCAGTTCGGAGCTTCCCGAGCTCATCGGCATGAGCGATCGGATCCTCATCATGCACGAGGGCAGGATCGCAGGTTCGGTCTCCGCTGTCGGGGCAGACGAAGAAGTACTGCTGGCGTATTGCTATGGAAAGGCGGAGTCAGATGACAACGACGCGTAACCCGGGCCTGGAAGACACCACCGACGTCCGAGCCATTCCCCGCCGGTCCGCGGGGCAGACGCTCTTGGCGTCCGGGACGGTGCTGGCGCTGGTCCTCCTGATCATCTTCTTCTTCGCGATGCGCCCGGACGTGTTCCTCAGCTTCACCAACGTGCGCAACATCCTGTATCAGGTGGCCATCCTGGCGATCATCGCGGGAGCTCAGACGATCGTCATGGTCGTCGGCGACTTCGACCTGTCCGTCGCCGCGACGGCCGCCTTGTCCGGCTCGGTGGCGGCAGCCTTGATGCTCGGCGGCACCCCCGTCGCGGTCGCGGTCCTCGTCGGGCTGGCCGTCGGACTGCTCATCGGACTCGTGAACGGCGCTCTGGTCGCGTACCTCAACCTGTCCGCCTTCGTGGCGACCCTGGCGACGCTGACCTCCGTGACCGGTCTCGCTTTCCTCGTGACCGAGGGGACGACGCTGTTCAACATGCCTGCGGAGTTCAACAACCTCGGACAAGGTCGTTTCCTGCAGATCCCGCTTCCGGTCTTCATCGCCATCGTCATCTCGCTGATCCTCTGGGCAGTCCTCCGATTCACCACTCTCGGCCGCCGGTGGTACGCGACCGGTGGCAATGTGGAGGTCTCGCGGCTCTCCGGAGTCAACGTGCGGCGGGCTCGACTGCTGGCCTTCGCAATCGCGGGCTTGGTATCGGCGTTCGGTGGCATCCTTCTGGCGGCACGATTGGGCAGCGCCAGCGCGGTGCAGGGAGAGGACAACCTCCTGTTCGCGGTCGCCGCCGTGTTCCTCGGAATGACGGTCGCACGGTCGGGCGCCGCGAACATCCCCGGCACGATGGTGGGCGTCGCGATCATCGGCGTCATGAGCAACGGCCTGAACATCCTCGGCGTCAACTCGTATGTCCAGCAGGTGGTGACCGGGCTGATCATCATCGCAGCGGTGACGCTGTCGTCGCTCAGGACGCGCGAGAGATAGCGACTCGCCCAATCAACGCCTGGGCGGCGTTGCACCCACCCAGACCACCCGAAAATGCAATCACAACAAAGGAGTTACCCATGCGAACCAAGTTCAGGGTCGTTGCGGCGCTCGCCGCGGCTGCCGCTCTCACATTGACCGCCTGCTCGAGCGGCGGCGGCGACGGCGGCGGTGGCGACACCGGCGGTGGCGACGAGCCGTTCCGGGTCATCGCCTTCACCTCCGGGAACCAGACGCCGATCGGCGCGTGGTGGGTCAAGGCCGTCGAGGCGAAGGCCGACGAGCTCGGCTGGGATCTCACCATGATCCAGGGCGACTTCGATTTCCAGAAGATGAACCCTGCGGTCGAAAGCGCCATCGGGCAGGGCGCCGATGCCATCTTCAACGGCTACACCGACGAGGGGTCGATCCAGTCGATCGTGACGGCTGCGAGGGATGCCGAGATCCCGATCTTCGCGATGGATGCGGCGACCGAGCCGACCGATGCGTACGTGCTCAACGTCACTACCGACCAGCAGGGCATCGTCGACCAGACCGTCGGAGAGCTCGACGGGACACTGGCCGGCCTGGACGGCAAGACGGTCATGGTCATCGGCCATGAGCCGCACGCGGGCATCCGCCTGCGGTCGGCCCTCGCGATGGAGGCGTTCGAAGAAGCCGGTGCAGAAATCGCCGGAGGCGACATCCAGCAAGTTCTGTCGCCCGCGACCGGTCGCACCGAGGCGCTGGCATTCGTCGCCGACTACATGTCGGCGAATCCCGGCAAGCTCGGCGCCGTGTGGGCTGGCTGGGACGACGCGGCTCTCGGCGCTGCTCAGGCCATCACTGAGGCGGGTGAGGCAGGCAAGGTGACCGGTGTCGACGCTGTCGCCGAGGCAATCGCACAGATCCAGGCCGGCGGTGCGATGCTGGCGACCGTCGAGCAGCCGTGGCCGTCCATCCTCGACATCGTGATCGAGGCGATGGAGGCCTATCACGCGGACGGCACGCTGCCCGCAGAGAACTTCGAGGCGGTCGACACGACGCTCGTGACGGTCGACAACGCTGCCGACATCACCCCGTCGGACCAGCTCGAGTAGCTCACCCGATCGCAGCGGGGCGGGCAGGCATCCGCCCGCCCGCCCCGCGGCATCCCTCATTCACCCTCATCCTCACAGGAAGTCGAACACATGCGTTTGGAAGGCAAAGTCGCCCTGATCACCGGCGGCGCGAGCGGAATCGGGCGGGCCACCGTCGAGAAGTTCGTCCGCGAGGGAGCCAAGGTGCTCATCGTCGATATCGACCTGGGCAGCGCCCAGAAGGCCGTCGACGAGATCGAAGCGCTCGGCTTCCAGGACGCCACCGCCGCGGCGCAAGCCGACGTGTCGGTGTACGCCGACGTCGAGGCCGCAGTCCAGCGCGCCGTGGACGTGTTCGGCAAGCTCGACGTGATCTTCAACAACGCCGGCATTGCGGGCGGCAAGCCGCTCCTCGAGCACGACCCCGAGGTCGACTACGCTCCGATGATCCGCGTGGACCAGGACGGCGTCTATTACGGCATCCTGGCCGCCGGCCGTCAGTTCCGCGCGCAGGGGACCGGTGGGGTCATCATCAGCACCTCCTCGATCTACGGCGAACAGGCAGCAGAGCTGTCGTTCACCTACAGCGCGGCGAAGGCCGCGGTCATCTCCTTCACGCGCTCGGCGGCTTATGAGCTCGCCGAGTACGGCATCCGTGCCGTCGCCATCACGCCGGGCCGCGTTGCCACGCCGATCATCAACCAGTTCAGCGACGAGCTGAAGAGCCTCTTCGCCTCGGAGCAGCTGCGCAACAAGATGACCGAGCCCGAGGAGATCGCGAACGTCGTCGCCTTCCTCGCCTCCGACGAGTCCAATGTCATCAACGGCACGGTCGTGCACGTCGACGACGGGTACTCCGTCTACAAGCAGCGCCTCGACCTGCCCACCTTCTGAGCGGGGAGACGCACGTGACAGATGCACCTGCTGTCCCCTCGTCACTTGACGTGGCGTGCCATGTCAACGTGTTCGCAGCGGATGTCTCGCCCGGCGTCTTCGACGCCGCGCTGGCCGCCATCGCCGCGGCGGGATTCACCCGGGTCGTGCTCCCGCCACTTGATCCACCGGCGGCCGACGTAGCCGCAATCGGGCGCGTCCTCGCGGATCATGGGCTCGCCCCCATCACCATTGCGGGCGGCCTGACGACGCACGCGGATGTCGGATCATCCGACGACGACGAGAGGGCCGCGGGAGCCGACTTGCTCCGTTCCGTCGTGGACCTCACCGCTGCGCTCGGCGGCGACCAGATGAACGGCGTGCCGTACGGCGTCTTCGGGCACCCGCACGCCGCGACTGCGCCCGACGCCGTCGAGCGCGCGGCCCGCGAAGTCGGCGCGGTCGCGGACTACGCCCGCGACCAGGGCATCACCATGACCTTCGAGGTGCTCAACCGCTACGAGACGTCCGTGGTCAACACCGCCGCTCAGGCGGTGGAGTTCGTCGGCTTGAGCGGCTCAGAGCACTTGCGCATCCATCTGGACACCTTCCACATGGCGATCGAAGAGGCCGACATGGTCGAAGCGATCCGCGTCGCGCTCCCCAAGCTCGGCTACCTCGAGCTCGGCCAGTCAGGGCGCGGTCTGCTCAGCACCGGCGTGGTGGACCTGGAAGGCGTCGTGACCCAGGCCCTCGACCTGGGCTACGACGGGCGTCTGGGCATCGAGGCGTTCTCCCGCGGCATCCTCTCGCCAGGGGCGAGCGACATGCTCGCGATCTGGCGCGAACCGTACGCCGACGGTGCCGAGCTCGCGGCCGATGCGATGCGGATCATCCAGCGCGGCTGGTCGCAGAGCACGGTCGGGCGGCGCGCGCATCGTCTGGCGCGCAACAGCCTCGCCTGATCAGACCACCCGCTGTACCCACGCTCGCGAGCCGAACGAGCCTCGCGGCGAACTGGAGAAGGAGCAACAATGAGCACTGTCACACACACATCGGGCGTCCTCATCGACGAGGCCGCCTTTGCGGGCAAGATCCACATCGACGGCGAATGGATCGCCGGTGGCGGTGGGGAGATCCCCTCGATCGAGCCGGCCACCGGCTCTACCCTGGCGATGGTGGGAATCGCGGATGCCGCGGACGTCGCCCGCGCCGCGCAAGGGGCCGCCCTGGCTCAGAAGGAGTGGGCGGCGCTGCCGCATCCCGCTCGCGCGGCGGTGCTGCGCCGAGCAGGACAGCTCTGGGAGCAGCATGCGGAGGAGATCTCCGGCTGGAACATCCGCGAGGTCGGGGCGATCCCGCCCCTGGCCGGATTCGCGCTTCACGTCACCGCCGCGGAGTGCTACGAGGCAGCCGCTCTTCCGTCCGCGCCCCTCGGCTCGATCCTCTCCAGCGAGGAGCCCCGCCTCTCGCTCGCGCAGCAGATCCCCGTCGGCGTCGTCGGAGTCATCTCGCCGTTCAACGTGCCGCTCATCCTCGGCATCCGCGCAGTCGCACCCGCGCTCGCGCTCGGCAATGCCGTGCTCCTCAAGCCCGACCCGCGCACCATCATCACCGGCGGCGTGTCGATGGTCCGCATCTTCGAGGAAGCCGGTCTGCCCGCCGGACTGCTTCAGCTGATCCCCGGCGGGGCCGACATCGGCGCGGCCATGGTCGCCGATCCTCGCGTCCGCGTCATCGCGTTCACCGGCTCGACCCGCGCCGGCCGCATCGTGGGCGAGATCGCAGGACGCCACCTTACCCGGGCGCATCTCGAACTCGGCGGCAACTCCGCGTACATCATCCGCGCCGACGCCGACGTCGACAAGGCGGTGAACCTCGCGACCTGGGGCTCGTTCCTTCATCAGGGACAGATCTGCATGACCGTCGGGCGGCACATCGTGCACGAGTCGCTGTTCGACGAGTACGTCGACAAGCTCGCCGCCAAGGCCGATTCGATGCACGTCGGCGACCCGGCAGCCGGTCCGGCCCACCTCGGACCCCTCATCGACGAGGTGCAGCGCGACCGGGTGCACACACTCGTGCAGGACGCCGTGGCCGGGGGAGCCGAATTGCGTGCGGGAGGGACTTACGACGGGCTCTTCTATCGTCCGACCGTCCTCGCCAATCCCGCAAAGGATGCTGTCGCGTACAGCGAAGAGGTGTTCGGGCCCGTGGCTTCGGTCGTGTCGTACTCGACCGATGACGAGGCGATCGATCTGGCGTCCGCGACCGAGTACGGGCTCGCACTGGGCATCGTCACGGCCGATGTGTTCGCCGGTCTCGATATGGCGCGTCGCATCCCCACCGGCATCGTGCACATCAACGATCAGACGGTCAATGACGAGGCGAATGCCCCCTTCGGCGGAGTCGGCTCCTCGGGCACCGGCTCCCGGCACGGCGGAGCGCAGGCCAACATCGACGCGTTCACCGACACGCGCTGGATCACGATGCGCCGCGAGCCGGGTACGTACCCCTTATGACTGCAGGGACGGACGCGGCGCGGCCGGGGTCGCGCGGCGAGCGCGTCGGATGGGGCGCCGATGCCTCTGCCTTGCGAAGCCTGACCGCCCTGAAACGACGTGGCGCCGACGGAGGAAGAGAATGACGATGATCACCCGCTCGGAGAACCAGTTGTTCGTCGGAGGTGAGTGGCGGTCGGCGCGGTCGACGGCGCGCATCGAGGTCGAGGACCCCTTCGCGCGGACGATCGTGGGGGTCGCCCCGGACGGGAGCTTCGAGGACGTCGACGCCGCGGTCGGTGCGGCGCGAACGGCGTTCGATCACGGACCCTGGCCGCGGATGAGTCCGCATGAGCGGGCGACCTTCCTGGAGCGGCTCGCCGAAGAGCTGGAACGCCGGGGCGAGAGCACTGCGGGAGTCGTCACCGACGAGGTCGGCCAGCCGATCGAGTTCTCCAGATTCGTCAACGTTGCGCTGCCGGCGCAGCATCTGCGGTACTTCGCCGAGCTGATCCGCGACTTCCCCTTCGAGCAGCGGCGCAGCAATGTGAGCGGGCCGGGTACCTCGGTGGTGCGTCTGGAACCGGTGGGGGTCGCGGGGCTCATCGCCCCGTGGAACTATCCGCAGTCGATCCTTTCGGCCAAGCTCGCGCCGGCGCTCGCTGTGGGCTGCACCGTGGTGGTCAAGCCCGCGGGCGAGACCCCGCTGGATGCGCTCGCCCTGGCGGCCGCGGTCGAGGCCGTCGGGTTTCCGCCCGGCGTCGTCAACGTCGTCACGGGTGGGCGGCAGACCGGCGATGCCCTGGTGAAGCATCACGGTGTCGACAAGATCGCGTTCACCGGGTCCACCGCAGCGGGACGGATCATCGCCCGCAACTGCGCGGAGCGTCTGATCCCCGTGACGCTCGAACTCGGTGGCAAGTCGGCCGCGATCGTGGCCGAGGACGCCGACATCGACGTGACCCTCACGGCGTTGCGCGGCGGCGCGTTCATGAACTCCGGTCAGACCTGCTTCCTGCTGTCGCGCGTGATCGTGCCGCGCACCAGGAAGGACGAACTGCTCGATGGCCTGGTCGAGCTGGCGCGATCGTTCCGCCTGGGCGACCCCCGCGATCCTGCCACGGACATGGGGCCCCTCGTATCCGAGCGCATCCGCACACGGGTGCGCACGATGGTGGAGGATGCCCGGAGCGAGGGTGCGCAGATCCTGACCGGCGGGCGCGACCTTCCCGGTGAGCGCGGCTACTTCTACGAGCCGACCATCGTCGCGGGCGTCGCGGCCGACTCGCAGATCGCCCGCGAGGAGGTCTTCGGACCGGTCGTGTCGGTGTTCGAGTACGACGGCATCGAGGATGCGATCGCACTCGCAAACGACTCGCGCTACGGCCTCGGTGGGGCGGTCTTCTCGGCAGATCCCGCGGCGGCGCTGGAGGTCGCCCGCGCCGTGCAGACCGGGACGATCGGCGTGAACGGCTATGCGCCCGACCTCGCCACGCCGTTCGGCGGCTACAAGGAGTCCGGACTCGGACGCGAGCAGGGCACCGAGGTTCTGTACAACTACGTCAACACCAAGGCCATCAACACGAGCATCGGACAGTCCGCATGAGAGCTGCAGTGGTCAACGCCTTCGGCGGCGGGTTCGACATCGAAGACGTCGAGATCGCCGAGCCGATCGGTCGCGAGGTCCTCGTGCAGGTCATGGCGTCCGGGCTGTGTCACTCCGACCTTCATTTCGCAGTGACCGACTTCGGGATGGCGCCGCCCATGGTGCTGGGTCACGAGGTGTCAGGGATCGTCGCGGAAATCGGACCGGAGGTGACCGAATTCGCCGTCGGCGACCACGTGGTCGGGTCGCTCGTCCAGTTCTGCGGCGCGTGCCTCGAGTGCTTGAGCGGGCGCACGGTGAGCTGCCTTCGACCCGAGGCGACGCTGCGGGCGGACGGCGCGCCACCTCGTTTGAGTCGCGGCGGCCAGCCGATCCTCGCTGCGATGGGCACCGCCGGCTTCGCCGAGCAGGCTCTGATCCACGAGAACCAGCTCGTGCGAATCGATGCCGCGGTCCCCTTTCCCGAGGCATCCGTCCTCGGCTGCGGCACGATCACCGGTGCCGGTGCGGTCCTCAATGCCGCCGGAGTCGGCGCGGGCGACACCGTCGCGGTCATCGGCCTGGGCGGCGTGGGCCTGAACGTCGTCAGCGGCGCCCGCCTGGTCGGCGCGGCGCGGACCATCGGCATCGACCTGAACGACGAGAAGCTCGAACTCGCGCGCGCGTTCGGCGCGACGGATGGCGTGAATGCGGGCGCCGAGGACGTGGTGGCGCGGGTGCGCGAGCTCACCGGCGGAGGCGTGGACCATGCGTTCGAGGTGATCGGCCGCAAGGAGACCGCGGAGCAGGCCATTGCGATGCTCGGGGTCGGCGGCACCGCGAGCTTGATCGGAATCCACCGCGCCGGCGGAACGATCGAGTTCGACGCGAACGGCCTGCTCCGGGAGCAGAAGAAGATCAATGGCGTCTATATGGGATCGTCCAACATCAAGCGCGATATCCCGTTCTACGCATCGCTGTTCCTGCAGGGCCGACTGAACCTCTCGGATCTCGTCGCGTCGCAGATCGCCATCGACGACATAAACGGCGCGTACGAGGCGCTGCGCTCCGGCAGGACCGCGCGGACCGTGATCACCCGCTTCTGATCGCCTGGACAGCGGCCTCGGGCATGTAGCGGCGGACGAGTCGCCCAGGTCGTCCGCACCCGCGCTCGCCGAAATGCCGGCGGTCGGGTACCCCGCCCACTGGGATAGTGTCGCCGGTGTGACTGGTCTGCCGCCGGGTCGGGATGCCGTCCTCGAGTGGGGCATCCGCGCCGCCCTGCTCTCGTACATGTCGCGCGATCCGGACTTCGAAGCCGAAACGGAAGGCAGGGCTTCGTTGAGCCTGGAAGACGGCCTGCGGATGCCGGGGCGGGTGGATGCGGCGGGGGTGCTGCGACTGGAGGGCTCGGTCGTCCTTCGTGCGCACCGAGGTGCGCTGATCGTCCCGCTGATCGGAGTCGAGGTCACCGCCGAGGCTCTGTCGATCGACGACCCGGCCGACGAGGTCGAGCACGACTCCGTTGCCGCGTCCGGTGATGCGGCGCGCGACCGTCGGCCCGACCGGATCGCCCTCGTGAAACTCACGCCGGTACCCGACGGCTCAGAGGAGACGATGGTCTTCGCGACGCGCCTCGCGGCGGAGGCGGATGCCCTCTTCGGCTACAGCTACCTCCCCGACGCGGCATTCGATCCGCTGCGGCCAGGTTCCCCGCGAGCTAGGCGTCTTTCCACCCGAGTCCTCCGCCAAGATCTCGTTCTCGTAGCTCTGCATCGCGCCCGCGGAGTCGAGCATCTTCACCAGCAGGGCGTTCAATTCGACGACCTCCTCCGGAGTGAGTTTCTCGTGGAGGATCTCCTGGCGCTTCAGCGCAATCGGCATGAAGTCGTCGTGCACGCGCGCACCCGCGGCGGTCAGATAGAGGTGACGTGAACCGCGCGGTCCGTTGACCTGCGCGATCAGATCGCGATCAAGCAGGACGTTGACGCTTTTGGAGGCGATCGACTTGTTGATACCGAGGATCTCGCAAAGCTCGCCCGAGGTCGCGCCCGGGTGGTTTCCGAGCGCACTGACGATGCGCCACTCGTTGGTGCCGACGCCGTGCATGTGGCGGAACACGCGCGAGCCGCCCCAGACGAGCACGTTGGAGAGGAGGCCCAGCAGGGCGGGAGTGTAGTCGTCGCGCTCGATGGTGCGGGGAAGCCGCTCGGCGACGAGGCCCAATTGCGTGGCGCGCGCCATCGCGTCGCTGGACACCTCTCGCTCGACCATGCCGGCATCCCTTCCCGCGGTGCCCGCGTGTCTCGCAGTCAGCCCGCAGTATCGATCATGATTGATATTAAACGTGATTACATGTAATCTTATCAGATCCTTCTTGCAAAGCCGCAGAACGTCGGAGATTTCATGAGTGAGCAGTCAGTCGCCGGCGCCCTTGTCGTCCTCGACATCGATCCGTTCTCCCGGGACGGCTTTAGTCGCCCACTCGAAGTGGACGCCGCCATCCGCGAAGCCGGTCCCGTCGTCTGGATCGAGAAGTACGGCATCTGGTTCACGGGCCGCTACGACATCGTCGAGCAGGTCTTCCGCGACTACGAGACATTCGAGTCCTCCGCCGGCACCGGCATCACCAACACCAAGAAGACCGAGAACTGGCGCAAACCCAGTGTGATTCTGGAGAACGACCCACCGGCGCAACGAAGTATCGCCGCATCATGACGTCGATCCTCAGCCAGCGCGTGGTGCGCCGCTTGACCGACATTCCAGCGGCAGGCCGACGAGCTCGTCGACAGCGTGCTCGAGGCACCGAGTTCAACGCCGCACGCCAGACTCGCGGAAGCGTTACCCCCTCAAGGTGCTACCGGACGCCGTCGGTGTCCAGCCCGAGGGCCGCGAGCACCTGCTTCCGTACTCGAACCTCAACTTCCAGGCCATGGGCCCGCGCAACGAGCTCTACGACGCTGCCGCGGCGGCCGCGGGTGAGGCGGCCACGTTGGTGAACTGGCAGATGCGCCGGGAGGCGCTGGCCACGGGCGGACTGGGACACACGATCTACGGTTATGTCGACGAGGGTGAGATCACCGAGGAAGACGCCGGGATGCTCGTGCGCACGTTCCTCTCCGCCGGCGTCGACACCACAATCTTCGGCATCCAATTCGCCCTGAAGGCCCTGGCGGAGTATCCCGACGCGTGGGCTGCCCTGCGGGACGACCCGGGCCTGGCCCGCAAGGTCTTCGAGGAGGCCTTGCGCTGGAACGCCCCCAGTCCCTTCATCGGTCGCACGACATCGCGTGCCACCGAGCTGGCCGGAGTACGCATCCCGCAGGGCGAGAAGGTCATCATGGCGCTCGGGGCCGCCAACCGCGATCCGCGCCGCTGGGACGACCCCGGCACCTTCGACCTCACCCGCGATCCCAGCGGGCACCTGGCATTCGGCACCGGCATCCACGGATGCGTCGGCCAGATGATGGCGCGGATGGAGGCCACCTGCCTCCTGTCCGCGCTCGCGCGCCGCGTCGACACGATCGAACTCGTCGGCGAACCCGTGCCGTTCTACTCGAACTGGCTGCGGGGCTTCGAGGACCTGCCCATGCGGGTGACCGTCCGCTAGAGGCCGGTGTCACCCTGCACCCTGCCACCCACTACCTTGCACGCTCGGCGCCCACAGCCGACGAGCAGTCCCCCGAGGATCGTCCACTGCCATGAAGAAGATCATCAATGCCCCGTCCGACGTCATCGAGGACTACATCTCGGGGACTCGTCGCCGCCACGCCGCACCTCCCGACGAGTGGACGGTCTCCCCATCGTCGTACGCGCCCCGGTGGTCGGCCAAGAGCGAGGACCGTGCCGCCCTCGTCTCCGGCGGCGGCTCGGGGCACGAGCCGGCCCACGCCGGGTACGCCTGGAAGGGGATGCTGGATGCCGCCGTACTGGGTCCGCGCTCCACCCCGCTGTCCGTCGACGCCGTCTACGCGGCCATCCGCGCCTCGGCGACGCGGGCGGGCGTTCTGCTCATCGTCAAGAACTACACGGGGGACCGGCTGAACTTCGGCCTGGCTGCGGAGATGGCGAGGGCCGAGGGCATTCGAGTGGAGATGGTCGTGGTCGCGGATGACGCGGCACTGGGGGACTCCTCCCGGGCCGGTCGCCGAGGCCTCACCGCGACAGTGCTCGCTCACAAGATCGCGGGGGCCGCAGCGGAGCGCGGCTGGCCGATCGAGCGGATCGTGGCCACGGTGGAGCGGTTCCTCGCACGCACGGCCACCATGGGCGTCGCGCTCGGGCCGTGCTTCGTGCCCGGTGCGACGGCGCCGAACTTCTCCCTCGGTGACGACGAGATCGAATGGGTCCTCGGCATCCACGGCGAGGCCCTGGGCAGCGACTCGGCGCGCTCGTCCGCTCGGGCGAAATCGCCGCTCGTCTCGCCGAGTCCGTCGTCGAGGACCGCGGGCTGGCCGAGGGCGATGAGGTCGTCGTCCTCGTCAACTCCCTCGGCGGCACGCCGGACCTCGACCTGCGCATCCTCCAGGGCGACGTCCTGACGGCCCTGGCCGCGCGCGGGCTGCGCGTGCGGATGACCTGGGCTGGGCCCTTCCTCACCTCGCTCGAGATGCCGGGTGCCTCGCTCACGGTCGCGGGAGTGGATGACGAGCTGCTGTCCCTGCTCGGCGACGAGGCTCTCGTCGCCGCGTTCCCCCGATCGACGCCGTTGCTGGATCCCGACCGCACGGCGATCGTCGCAGCCCCCGCCGGCTTCGAGGTCGAGCGTCCCGAGGGCGCCCGCTCAGACGACGTCGCGGCGGTTCACGGCATGCTCGCCGTCGTCGCCGACGCTCTCATCGCGAACGAACCGCTGTTGACCGACCTCGACCGGAGAGTCGGCGATGGCGACCTGGGACGAATCTCGCGCGTGGCGCGAGTGCCGTTCTCGCGGCATCCGACCTTCTCCTCGGGCAGCCCGACGCGGCGCACTACATGACCGCGGTGTCGGACATCGTGCGCCGCGAGGTCGGCGGCACGTCCGGTCCCCTCCACCGCCTCTTGCTGCTGACGATCGCCGAACGGCTGCAAGGCATTCCCGGCGTGCCGGGCTTCACCGAGTGGGCTGAGGCCGTCGCCGAGGGGTGGCCACGTGCAGTTCGTCGGCGGGGCCGTCCCCGGCGACAGCACCATGGTCGACGCCCTGCATCCTGCCGCCCGTGCTTTCGTCCAGAGCGATGGGGATGCGGTCGCTCGTGTGCGCGAGGCGGCGCACGCGGCCCGCGCCGGCGCCGAGTCCACCGCCGCCCTCACGCCGAGCCTCGGCCGCAGCAGCTACATCGGGGGCCGTGCGGTGGGAATCGCCGATCCTGGCGCAGTCGCGATCGCGCTCCAATTCGAGGCGCTCGCGGCGGCACTCGCCTCGCCACGGCCAAGTTCGCCGGAACTCGACGGCGAAGCCGCTGGCCGAGGCGAACTCGGCATGAACGGGCGCCGAGAGGAGAGCGCTGATGCTGACGCTGCAAGTCGCCTCGCGGGTCGATGAGGCGGATGGAATCGCAGGACTCGTGCTCACCAACCCCCAGGGCGTCCCCTGCCCGAGTGGTCGCCCGGCGCCCACATCGACGTGCACATCGACCGACCGGGCGAGGCGCCCATGGTGCGCCCTTACTCGCTCTGCGGCGATCCGACCGACCGCAGCGCCTACCGCATCGCAGTGCTGCTCGAGCAGAGTGGAGAGGGCGGCAGCCGTTTCGTGCACGAGCAGGTGCGGCAGGGACAGCTCGTTCGTGTCGCTGTGCCGGAACCTCTTCGGCTTCACCATCGAGGACCGGATGGTCTTCGTCGCCGGGGGCATCGGCATCACGCCGATCCTGCCGATGATCGCCGCCGCCGACGCGGCCGGCGCCGACTGGCGGCTGCACTATGCGGGGCGCGAACCGTCCACGATGGCTTTCGGCTCGGACATCGAGCGCTACGGCGATCGTGTGCGCGTATACGTCAGCTCCGAGGGCGAGCGCATGGCAGTGCCCGAATCGTCGCGGCTGCATCCGGGGCCGCGATCTACGCGTGCGGCCCCACCCGGCTCCTCGATGCCCTCGAGGCCGAGGTCGAGGTCAGCGACTGCATCCTGCACGTCGAGCGGTTCACCAATGCCAACGTCGTCGCGAGCGAGGCGGATCACCCGTTCGAAGTCGAACTGTCGCTCACCGGCACCACGCTGACGATCCTGCCGGGCGAGTCCATCCTCGACCGGGTCGCGCAGGCAGGTGTCTCGGCGCCGTCATCGTGCCGGGGCGGCACTGCGGCACGTGCGAGACCTTCGTGCTCGAGGGGGAGCCCGATCACCGCGATGCCGTCCTGAACGCGCGCGAGCGTGAGGAGTCCGAGGTCATGATGATCTGCGTTTCCCGGTGCAAGGGAGACAGGCTCGTCCTGGAGCTGTGACCGATCAGACGCAACCGGCTTGAGGATGCGTCTCCTCGTCGATTCGGCTCAGCTGCCGATTCGTGCCCGCCGACCGGACCGGCTTCGGCAAAGAAATACAACACTTTCGTGACGCCCGTTATATTTTCCTTGACAAAAACGGATGCCGGACGCACGATGGTGGGGCATCACAGTGCTGTGACATCTCTGCCAATGGAGGCACCCCATGAAGAAGTTCCTTCCGCTCGCTGCGATCGCAGCGGCGAGCGTCCTGCTGCTCACCGCATGCACCGACTCCGGTGCGAGCCCATCCGCGGCACCGACCGAAGACGATGCGGCCACGGGCGAACTCA
>CAVQLL010000021.1:0-81317 GCA_963713325.1 uncultured Actinomycetota bacterium | reverse complement strand
TTCCGGCCGCAGCGAGCTGCTGCGAATCCTGTCCGGCGCTCAGAAGCACAAGTCCGGCACCATCACGGTCGGTGACACGACACTGCCGCACTCACCCAGTGTCGGCAAGGCATTGGATGCCGGGATCGCGCTCGTTCCGGAGGAACGCCGCGCTCAGGGTGTGATCCTCGGCACGACGATCCGCGACAACATCGCCCTGGCGAACATCCCCGCCGTCAGCTCGTTCGGAGTGGTGTCGGGCGCACGCATCTCCGACATCGTCAGCAAGGGAATGACCGATCTGCGGATCAAGGCGCGAAGCTCACGGCAGCCGGTCGGCGAGTTGTCCGGAGGCAACCAGCAGAAGGTCGTGCTGGCCAAGATGCTGGCGCGAAAGCCCAAGGTGCTGCTCATGGACGAGCCGACGCGAGGCATCGACGTCGGCACCAAAGCGGAAATCTACCGCTTGATCCGTGAGCTCGTTGCCGGCGGCACGACAGTGATCGCGGTCAGTTCGGAGCTTCCCGAGCTCATCGGCATGAGCGATCGGATCCTCATCATGCACGAGGGCAGGATCGCAGGTTCGGTCTCCGCTGTCGGGGCAGACGAAGAAGTACTGCTGGCGTATTGCTATGGAAAGGCGGAGTCAGATGACAACGACGCGTAACCCGGGCCTGGAAGACACCACCGACGTCCGAGCCATTCCCCGCCGGTCCGCGGGGCAGACGCTCTTGGCATCCGGGACGGTGCTGGCGCTGGTCCTCCTGATCATCTTCTTCTTCGCGATGCGCCCGGACGTGTTCCTCAGCTTCACCAACGTGCGCAACATCCTGTATCAGGTGGCCATCCTGGCGATCATCGCGGGAGCTCAGACGATCGTCATGGTCGTCGGCGACTTCGACCTGTCCGTCGCCGCGACGGCCGCCTTGTCCGGCTCGGTGGCGGCAGCCTTGATGCTCGGCGGCACCCCCGTCGCGGTCGCGGTCCTCGTCGGGCTGGCCGTCGGACTGCTCATCGGACTCGTGAACGGCGCTCTGGTCGCGTACCTCAACCTGTCCGCCTTCGTGGCGACCCTGGCGACGCTGACCTCCGTGACCGGTCTCGCTTTCCTCGTGACCGAGGGGACGACGCTGTTCAACATGCCTGCGGAGTTCAACAACCTCGGACAAGGTCGTTTCCTGCAGATCCCGCTTCCGGTCTTCATCGCCATCGTCATCTCGCTGATCCTCTGGGCAGTCCTCCGATTCACCACTCTCGGCCGCCGGTGGTACGCGACCGGTGGCAATGTGGAGGTCTCGCGGCTCTCCGGAGTCAACGTGCGGCGGGCTCGACTGCTGGCCTTCGCAATCGCGGGCTTGGTATCGGCGTTCGGTGGCATCCTTCTGGCGGCACGATTGGGCAGCGCCAGCGCGGTGCAGGGAGAGGACAACCTCCTGTTCGCGGTCGCCGCCGTGTTCCTCGGAATGACGGTCGCACGGTCGGGCGCCGCGAACATCCCCGGCACGATGGTGGGCGTCGCGATCATCGGCGTCATGAGCAACGGCCTGAACATCCTCGGCGTCAACTCGTATGTCCAGCAGGTGGTGACCGGGCTGATCATCATCGCAGCGGTGACGCTGTCGTCTCTCAGGACGCGCGAGAGATAGCGACTCGCCCACATCAACGCCTGGGCGGCGTTGCACCCACCCAGACCACCCGAAAATGCAATCACAACAAAGGAGTTACCCATGCGAACCAAGTTCAGGGTCGTTGCGGCGCTCGCCGCGGCTGCCGCTCTCACATTGACCGCCTGCTCGAGCGGCGGCGGCGACGGCGGCGGTGGCGACACCGGCGGTGGCGACGAGCCGTTCCGGGTCATCGCCTTCACCTCCGGGAACCAGACGCCGATCGGCGCGTGGTGGGTCAAGGCCGTCGAGGCGAAGGCCGACGAGCTCGGCTGGGATCTCACCATGATCCAGGGCGACTTCGATTTCCAGAAGATGAACCCTGCGGTCGAAAGCGCCATCGGGCAGGGCGCCGATGCCATCTTCAACGGCTACACCGACGAGGGGTCGATCCAGTCGATCGTGACGGCTGCGAGGGATGCCGAGATCCCGATCTTCGCGATGGATGCGGCGACCGAGCCGACCGATGCGTACGTGCTCAACGTCACTACCGACCAGCAGGGCATCGTCGACCAGACCGTCGGAGAGCTCGACGGGACACTGGCCGGCCTGGACGGCAAGACGGTCATGGTCATCGGCCATGAGCCGCACGCGGGCATCCGCCTGCGGTCGGCCCTCGCGATGGAGGCGTTCGAAGAAGCCGGTGCAGAAATCGCCGGAGGCGACATCCAGCAAGTTCTGTCGCCCGCGACCGGTCGCACCGAGGCGCTGGCATTCGTCGCCGACTACATGTCGGCGAATCCCGGCAAGCTCGGCGCCGTGTGGGCTGGCTGGGACGACGCGGCTCTCGGCGCTGCTCAGGCCATCACTGAGGCGGGTGAGGCAGGCAAGGTGACCGGTGTCGACGCTGTCGCCGAGGCAATCGCACAGATCCAGGCCGGCGGTGCGATGCTGGCGACCGTCGAGCAGCCGTGGCCGTCCATCCTCGACATCGTGATCGAGGCGATGGAGGCCTATCACGCGGACGGCACGCTGCCCGCAGAGAACTTCGAGGCGGTCGACACGACGCTCGTGACGGTCGACAACGCTGCCGACATCACCCCGTCGGACCAGCTCGAGTAGCTCACCCGATCGCAGCGGGGCGGGCAGGCATCCGCCCGCCCGCCCCGCGGCATCCCTCATTCACCCTCATCCTCACAGGAAGTCGAACACATGCGTTTGGAAGGCAAAGTCGCCCTGATCACCGGCGGCGCGAGCGGAATCGGGCGGGCCACCGTCGAGAAGTTCGTCCGCGAGGGAGCCAAGGTGCTCATCGTCGATATCGACCTGGGCAGCGCCCAGAAGGCCGTCGACGAGATCGAAGCGCTCGGCTTCCAGGACGCCACCGCCGCGGCGCAAGCCGACGTGTCGGTGTACGCCGACGTCGAGGCCGCAGTCCAGCGCGCCGTGGACGTGTTCGGCAAGCTCGACGTGATCTTCAACAACGCCGGCATTGCGGGCGGCAAGCCGCTCCTCGAGCACGACCCCGAGGTCGACTACGCTCCGATGATCCGCGTGGACCAGGACGGCGTCTATTACGGCATCCTGGCCGCCGGCCGTCAGTTCCGCGCGCAGGGGACCGGTGGGGTCATCATCAGCACCTCCTCGATCTACGGCGAACAGGCAGCAGAGCTGTCGTTCACCTACAGCGCGGCGAAGGCCGCGGTCATCTCCTTCACGCGCTCGGCGGCTTATGAGCTCGCCGAGTACGGCATCCGTGCCGTCGCCATCACGCCGGGCCGCGTTGCCACGCCGATCATCAACCAGTTCAGCGACGAGCTGAAGAGCCTCTTCGCCTCGGAGCAGCTGCGCAACAAGATGACCGAGCCCGAGGAGATCGCGAACGTCGTCGCCTTCCTCGCCTCCGACGAGTCCAATGTCATCAACGGCACGGTCGTGCACGTCGACGACGGGTACTCCGTCTACAAGCAGCGCCTCGACCTGCCCACCTTCTGAGCGGGGAGACGCACGTGACAGATGCACCTGCTGTCCCCTCGTCACTTGACGTGGCGTGCCATGTCAACGTGTTCGCAGCGGATGTCTCGCCCGGCGTCTTCGACGCCGCGCTGGCCGCCATCGCCGCGGCGGGATTCACCCGGGTCGTGCTCCCGCCACTTGATCCACCGGCGGCCGACGTAGCCGCAATCGGGCGCGTCCTCGCGGATCATGGGCTCGCCCCCATCACCATTGCGGGCGGCCTGACGACGCACGCGGATGTCGGATCATCCGACGACGACGAGAGGGCCGCGGGAGCCGACTTGCTCCGTTCCGTCGTGGACCTCACCGCTGCGCTCGGCGGCGACCAGATGAACGGCGTGCCGTACGGCGTCTTCGGGCACCCGCACGCCGCGACTGCGCCCGACGCCTTCGAGCGCGCGGCCCGCGAAGTCGGCGCGGTCGCGGACTACGCCTACGACCAGGGCATCACCATGACCTTCGAGGTGCTCAACCGCTACGAGACGTCCGTGGTCAACACCGCCGCTCAGGCGGTGGAGTTCGTCGGCTTGAGCGGCTCAGAGCACTTGCGCATCCATCTGGACACCTTCCACATGGCGATCGAAGAGGCCGACATGGTCGAAGCGATCCGCGTCGCGCTCCCCAAGCTCGGCTACCTCGAGCTCGGCCAGTCAGGGCGCGGTCTGCTCAGCACCGGCGTCGTGGACCTGGAAGGCGTCGTGACCCAGGCCCTCGACCTGGGCTACGACGGGCGTCTGGGCATCGAGGCGTTCTCCCGCGGCATCCTCTCGCCAGGGGCGAGCGACATGCTCGCGATCTGGCGCGAACCGTACGCCGACGGTGCCGAGCTCGCGGCCGATGCGATGCGGATCATCCAGCGCGGCTGGTCGCAGAGCACGGTCGGGCGGCGCGCACATCGTCTGGCGCGCAACAGCCTCGCCTGATCACACCACCCGCTGTACCCACGCTCGCGAGCCGAACGAGCCTCGCGGCGAACTGGAGAAGGAGCAACAATGAGCACTGTCACACACACATCGGGCGTCCTCATCGACGAGGCCGCCTTTGCGGGCAAGATCCACATCGACGGCGAATGGATCGCCGGTGGCGGTGGGGAGATCCCCTCGATCGAGCCGGCCACCGGCTCTACCCTGGCGATGGTGGGACTCGCGGATGCCGCGGACGTCGCCCGCGCCGCGCAAGGGGCCGCCCTGGCTCAGAAGGAGTGGGCGGCGCTGCCGCATCCCGCTCGCGCGGCGGTGCTGCGCCGAGCAGGACAGCTCTGGGAGGAGCATGCGGAGGAGATCTCCGGCTGGAACATCCGCGAGGTCGGGGCGATCCCGCCCCTGGCCGGATTCGCGCTTCACGTCACCGCCGCGGAGTGCTACGAGGCAGCCGCTCTTCCGTCCGCGCCCCTCGGCTCGATCCTCTCCAGCGAGGAGCCCCGCCTCTCGCTCGCGCAGCAGATCCCCGTCGGCGTCGTCGGAGTCATCTCGCCGTTCAACGTGCCGCTCATCCTCGGCATCCGCGCAGTCGCACCCGCGCTCGCGCTCGGCAATGCCGTGCTCCTCAAGCCCGACCCGCGCACCATCATCACCGGCGGCGTGTCGATGGTCCGCATCTTCGAGGAAGCCGGTCTGCCCGCCGGGTTGCTTCAGCTGATCCCTGGCGGGGCCGACGTCGGTGAGGCGATGGTCGCCGATCCTCGCGTCCGCGTCATCGCGTTCACCGGCTCGACCCGCGCCGGCCGCATCGTGGGCGAGATCGCAGGACGCCACCTCACTCGGGCTCATCTCGAACTCGGCGGCAATTCCGCGTACATCATCCGCGCCGACGCCGACGTCGACAAGGCGGTGAACCTCGCGACCTGGGGCTCGTTCCTTCATCAGGGACAGATCTGCATGACCGTCGGGCGGCACATCGTGCACGAGTCGCTGTTCGACGAGTACGTCGACAAGCTCGCCGCCAAGGCCGATTCGATGCACGTCGGCGACCCGGCAGCCGGTCCGGCCCACCTCGGACCCCTCATCGACGAGGTGCAGCGCGACCGGGTGCACACACTCGTGCAGGACGCCGTGGCCGGGGGAGCCGAATTGCGTGCGGGAGGGACTTACGACGGGCTCTTCTATCGTCCGACCGTCCTCGCCAATCCCGCAAAGGATGCTGTCGCGTACAGCGAAGAGGTGTTCGGGCCCGTGGCTTCGGTCGTGTCGTACTCGACCGATGACGAGGCGATCGATCTGGCGTCCGCGACCGAGTACGGGCTCGCACTGGGCATCGTCACGGCCGATGTGTTCGCCGGTCTCGATATGGCGCGTCGCATCCCCACCGGCATCGTGCACATCAACGATCAGACGGTCAATGACGAGGCGAATGCCCCCTTCGGCGGAGTCGGCTCCTCGGGCACCGGCTCCCGGCACGGCGGAGCGCAGGCCAACATCGACGCGTTCACCGACACGCGCTGGATCACGATGCGCCGCGAGCCGGGTACGTACCCCTTATGACTGCAGGGACGGACGCGGCGCGTCCGGGGTCGCGCGGCGAGCGCGTCGGATGGGGCGCCGATGCCTCTGCCTTGCGAAGCCTGACCGCCCTGAAACGACGTGGCGCCGACGGAGGAAGAGAATGACGATGATCACCCGCTCGGAGAACCAGTTGTTCGTCGGAGGTGAGTGGCGGTCGGCGCGGTCGACGGCGCGCATCGAGGTCGAGGACCCCTTCGCGCGGACGATCGTGGGGGTCGCCCCGGACGGGAGCTTCGAGGACGTCGACGCCGCGGTCGGTGCGGCGCGAACGGCGTTCGATCACGGACCCTGGCCGCGGATGAGTCCGCATGAGCGGGCGACCTTCCTGGAGCGGCTCGCCGAAGAGCTGGAACGCCGGGGCGAGAGCACTGCGGGAGTCGTCACCGACGAGGTCGGCCAGCCGATCGAGTTCTCCAGATTCGTCAACGTTGCGCTGCCGGCGCAGCATCTGCGGTACTTCGCCGAGCTGATCCGCGACTTCCCCTTCGAGCAGCGGCGCAGCAATGTGAGCGGGCCGGGTACCTCGGTGGTGCGTCTGGAACCGGTGGGGGTCGCGGGGCTCATCGCCCCGTGGAACTATCCGCAGTCGATCCTTTCGGCCAAGCTCGCGCCGGCGCTCGCTGTGGGCTGCACCGTGGTGGTCAAGCCCGCGGGCGAGACCCCGCTGGATGCGCTCGCCCTGGCGGCCGCGGTCGAGGCCGTCGGGTTTCCGCCCGGCGTCGTCAACGTCGTCACGGGTGGGCGGCAGACCGGCGATGCCCTGGTGAAGCATCACGGTGTCGACAAGATCGCGTTCACCGGGTCCACCGCAGCGGGACGGATCATCGCCCGCAACTGCGCGGAGCGTCTGATCCCCGTGACGCTCGAACTCGGTGGCAAGTCGGCCGCGATCGTGGCCGAGGACGCCGACATCGACGTGACCCTCACGGCGTTGCGCGGCGGCGCGTTCATGAACTCCGGTCAGACCTGCTTCCTGCTGTCGCGCGTGATTGTGCCGCGCACCAGGAAGGACGAACTGCTCGATGGCCTGGTCGAGCTGGCGCGATCGTTCCGCCTGGGCGACCCCCGCGATCCTGCCACGGACATGGGGCCCCTCGTATCCGAGCGCATCCGCACACGGGTGCGCACAATGGTGGAGGATGCCCGGAGCGAGGGTGCGCAGATCCTGACCGGCGGGCGCGACCTTCCCGGTGAGCGCGGCTACTTCTACGAGCCGACCATCGTCGCGGGCGTCGCGGCCGACTCGCAGATCGCCCGCGAGGAGGTCTTCGGACCGGTCGTGTCGGTGTTCGAGTACGACGGCATCGAGGATGCGATCGCACTCGCAAACGACTCGCGCTACGGCCTCGGTGGGGCGGTCTTCTCGGCAGATCCCGCGGCGGCGCTGGAGGTCGCCCGCGCCGTGCAGACCGGGACGATCGGCGTGAACGGCTATGCGCCCGACCTCGCCACGCCGTTCGGCGGCTACAAGGAGTCCGGACTCGGACGCGAGCAGGGCACCGAGGTTCTGTACAACTACGTCAACACCAAGGCCATCAACACGAGCATCGGACAGTCCGCATGAGAGCTGCAGTGGTCAACGCCTTCGGCGGCGGGTTCGACATCGAAGACGTCGAGATCGCCGAGCCGATCGGTCGCGAGGTCCTCGTGCAGGTCATGGCGTCCGGGCTGTGTCACTCCGACCTTCATTTCGCAGTGACCGACTTCGGGATGGCGCCGCCCATGGTGCTGGGTCACGAGGTGTCAGGGATCGTCGCGGAAATCGGACCGGAGGTGACCGAATTCGCCGTCGGCGACCACGTGGTCGGGTCGCTCGTCCAGTTCTGCGGCGCGTGCCTCGAGTGCTTGAGCGGGCGCACGGTGAGCTGCCTTCGACCCGAGGCGACGCTGCGGGCGGACGGCGCGCCACCTCGTTTGAGTCGCGGCGGCCAGCCGATCCTCGCTGCGATGGGCACCGCCGGCTTCGCCGAGCAGGCTCTGATCCACGAGAACCAGCTCGTGCGAATCGATGCCGCGGTCCCCTTTCCCGAGGCATCCGTCCTCGGCTGCGGCACGATCACCGGTGCCGGTGCGGTCCTCAATGCCGCCGGAGTCGGCGCGGGCGACACCGTCGCGGTCATCGGCCTGGGCGGCGTGGGCCTGAACGTCGTCAGCGGCGCCCGCCTGGTCGGCGCGGCGCGGATCATCGGCATCGACCTGAACGACGAGAAGCTCGAACTCGCGCGCGCGTTCGGCGCGACGGATGGCGTGAATGCGGGCGCCGAGGACGTGGTGGCGCGGGTGCGCGAGCTCACCGGCGGAGGCGTGGACCATGCGTTCGAGGTGATCGGCCGCAAGGAGACCGCGGAGCAGGCCATTGCGATGCTCGGGGTCGGCGGCACCGCGAGCTTGATCGGAATCCACCGCGCCGGCGGAACGATCGAGTTCGACGCGAACGGCCTGCTCCGGGAGCAGAAGAAGATCAATGGCGTCTATATGGGATCGTCCAACATCAAGCGCGATATCCCGTTCTACGCATCGCTGTTCCTGCAGGGCCGACTGAACCTCTCGGATCTCGTCGCGTCGCAGATCGCCATCGACGACATAAACGGCGCGTACGAGGCGCTGCGCTCCGGCAGGACCGCGCGGGCCGTGATCACCCGCTTCTGATCGCCTGGACAGCGGCCTCGGGCATGTAGCGGCGGACGAGTCGCCCAGGTCGTCCGCACCCGCGCTCGCCGAAATGCCGGCGGTCGGGTACCCCGCCCACTGGGATAGTGTCGCCGGTGTGACTGGTCTGCCGCCGGGTCGGGATGCCGTCCTCGAGTGGGGCATCCGCGCCGCCCTGCTCTCGTACATGTCGCGCGATCCGGACTTCGAAGCCGAAACGGAAGGCAGGGCTTCGTTCAGCCTGGAAGACGGCCTGCGGATGCCGGGGCGGGTGGATGCGGCGGGGGTGCTGCGACTGGAGGGCTCGGTCGTCCTTCGTGCGCACCGAGGTGCGCTGATCGTCCCGCTGATCGGAGTCGAGGTCACCGCCGAGGCTCTGTCGATCGACGACCCGGCCGACGAGGTCGAGCACGACTCCGTTGCCGCGTCCGGTGATGCGGCGCGCGACCGTCGGCCCGACCGGATCGCCCTCGTGAAACTCACGCCGGTACCCGACGGCTCAGAGGAGACGATGGTCTTCGCGACGCGCCTCGCGGCGGAGGCGGATGCCCTCTTCGGCTACAGCTACCTCCCCGACGCGGCATTCGATCCGCTGCGGCTCAGGTTCCCCGCGAGCTAGGCGTCTTTCCACCCGAGTCCTCCGCCAAGATCTCGTTCTCGTAGCTCTGCATCGCGCCCGCGGAGTCGAGCATCTTCACCAGCAGGGCGTTCAACTCGACGACCTCCTCCGGAGTGAGTTTCTCGTGGAGGATCTCCTGGCGCTTCAGCGCAATCGGCATGAAGTCGTCGTGCACGCGCGCACCCGCGGCGGTCAGATAGAGGTGACGTGAACCGCGCGGTCCGTTGACCTGCGCGATCAGATCGCGATCAAGCAGGACGTTGACGCTCTTGGAGGCGATCGACTTGTTGATACCGAGGATCTCGCAAAGCTCGCCCGAGGTCGCGCCCGGGTGGTTGCCGAGCGCACTGACGATGCGCCACTCGTTGGTGCCGACGCCGTGCATGTGGCGGAACACGCGCGAGCCGCCCCAGACGAGCACGTTGGAGAGGAGGCCCAGCAGGGCGGGAGTGTAGTCGTCGCGCTCGATGGTGCGGGGAAGCCGCTCGGCGACGAGGCCCAATTGCGTGGCTCGCGCCATCGCGTCGCTGGACACCTCTCGCTCGACCATGCCGGCATCCCTTCCCGCGGTGCCCGCGTGTCTCGCAGTCAGCCCGCAGTATCGATCATGATTGATATTAAACGTGATTACATGTAATCTTATCAGATCCTTCTTGCAAAGCCGCAGAACGTCGGAGATTTCATGAGTGAGCAATCAGTCGCCGGCGCCCTTGTCGTCCTCGACATCGATCCGTTCTCCCGGGACGGCTTGAGTCGCCCACTCGAAGTGGACGCCGCCATCCGCGAAGCCGGTCCCGTCGTCTGGATCGAGAAGTACGGCATCTGGTTCACGGGCCGCTACGACATCGTCGAGCAGGTCTTCCGCGACTACGAGACATTCGAGTCCTCCGCCGGCACCGGCATCACCAACACCAAGAAGACCGAGAACTGGCGCAAACCCAGTGTGATTCTGGAGAACGACCCACCGGCGCATACGAAGTATCGCCGCATCATGACGTCGATCCTCAGCCAGCGCGTGGTGCGCCGCTTGACCGACGATTTCCAGCGGCAGGCCGACGAGCTCGTCGACAGCGTGCTCGAGCGCACCGAGTTCAACGCCGCACGCGAGCTCGCGGAAGCGTTCCCCCTCAAGGTGCTACCGGACGCCGTCGGTGTCCAGCCCGAGGGCCGCGAGCACCTGCTTCCGTACTCGAACCTCAACTTCCAGGCCATGGGCCCGCGCAACGAGCTCTACGACGCTGCCGCGGCGGCCGCGGGTGAGGCGGCCACGTTCGTGAACTGGCAGATGCGCCGGGAGGCGCTCGCCACGGGCGGACTGGGACACACGATCTACGGTTATGTCGACGAGGGTGAGATCACCGAGGAAGACGCCGGGATGCTCGTGCGCACGTTCCTCTCCGCCGGCGTCGACACCACGATCTTCGGCATCCAATTCGCCCTGAAGGCCCTGGCGGAGTATCCCGACGCGTGGGCTGCCCTGCGGGACGACCCGGGCCTGGCCCGCAAGGTCTTCGAGGAGGCCTTGCGCTGGAACGCCCCCAGTCCCTTCATCGGTCGCACGACATCGCGTGCCACCGAGCTGGCCGGAGTACGCATCCCGCAGGGCGAGAAGGTCATCATGGCGCTCGGGGCCGCCAACCGCGATCCGCGCCGCTGGGACGACCCCGGCACCTTCGACCTCACCCGCGATCCCAGCGGGCACCTGGCATTCGGCACCGGCATCCACGGATGCGTCGGCCAGATGATGGCGCGGATGGAGGCCACCTGCCTCCTGTCCGCGCTCGCGCGCCGCGTCGACACGATCGAACTCGTCGGCGAACCCGTGCCGTTCTACTCGAACTGGCTGCGGGGCTTCGAGGACCTGCCCATGCGGGTGACCGTCCGCTAGAGGCCGGTGTCACCCTGCACCCTGCCACCCACTACCTTGCACGCTCGGCGCCCACAGCTGACGAGCAGTCCCCCGAGGATCGTCCACTGCCATGAAGAAGCTCATCAACGCCCCCGCCGACGTCATCGAGGACTACATCTCCGGACTCGTCGCAGCCACCCCGCATCTTGCGCGAGTGGACGGACTCCCCATCATCGTGCGCGCCGCGCAGTCGGCCAAGAGCGACGACCGTGTCGCCCTGGTCTCCGGCGGCGGCTCAGGCCACGAGCCGGCTCACGCCGGATACGTGGGGGAGGGCATGCTCGATGCCGCGGTGCTCGGCCCCGTGTTCACGTCGCCGTCCGTCGACAACATCTACGCCGCGATCGTCGCCTCGGCGACGAGGGCGGGCGTTCTGCTCATCGTCAAGAACTACACCGGAGACAGGCTGAATTTCGGCCTGGCCGCCGAGATGGCCAGGGCCGAGGGCATTCGGGTGGAGATGGTCGTGGTCGCGGATGACGCGGCACTGGGGGACTCCTCCCGGGCGGGTCGCCGCGGCCTCACCGCGGCAGTGCTCGTGCACAAGATCGCGGGGGCGGCGGCCGAGCGCGGATGGCCGATCGAGAGGATCGCAGCCACCGCCGAGAGGTTCCTCGCACGCACGGCCACCATGGGCGTCGCGCTCGGACCGTGCTTCGTGCCCGGTGCGACGGCGCCGAACTTCTCCCTCGGCGACGACGAGATCGAATGGGGCCTGGGTATCCACGGCGAGGCCGGCAGCGAGCTCGGCACGCTCGTCCGCTCGGGCGAGATCGCGGCTCGGCTCGCCGAGACCGTCGTCATCGACCGCGGGTTGGTCGACGGCGATGAGGTCGTCGTCCTCGTCAATTCCCTCGGCGGCACGCCCGACCTCGACCTGCGCATCCTCCAGGGCGACGTCCTGACGGCGTTGGCCGCACGCGGGCTGCGCGTGCGAATGACCTGGGCCGGCCCCTTTCTCACATCGCTCGAGATGCCGGGTGCCTCCGTCACGGTTGCGGGCGTGGACGAGGAGCTGCTGTCTCTGCTCGGCGATGGAGCCCTCGTCGCGGCTTTCCCCCGATCGACGCCGCTGCTGGACCCCGACCGCGAGCAAGTGATCGCAGCGCCCCCCGGCTTCGAGGTCGAGCGTTCCGACGGTGTCCGCTCCGACGACGTCGCGGTGCTGCATGGCAGGCTCGCCGTGGTCGCCGCGGCCCTCACGGCGAACGAACCGCTTCTGACAGACCTCGACCGCAGAGTCGGCGATGGCGACCTCGGGACCAATCTCGCCCGTGGCGCGAGCGCAGTGCTCGCGGCATCCGACCTTCTCCTCGCGCAGCCCGACGCGGCGCGCTACCTGACCGCGGTGTCGGACATCGTCCGCCGCGAGGTCGGCGGCACGTCCGGTCCCCTCTACAGCCTCCTGCTGCTGACGGTCGCCGAGCAGCTGCAGGGCATCCCCGGCGCCCCCGGCGTCACCGAGTGGGCTGCGGCGGTCACCGCCGGGGTGGAGCGCGTGCAGCTCGTCGGCGGGGCCGCCCCCGGCGACAGCACCATGGTCGACGCGCTGCATCCGGCTGCCCGTGCCCTCGTCGAGGGCGATGGGGATGCGGTCGCCCGGGCAGGCGAGGCGGCGCGGGCCGCCCGCGCCGGCGCCGCGTCCACCGCCTCCCTCACGCCGAGCCTCGGCCGCAGCAGCTACATCGGCGACCGCGCGGTGGGGATCCCCGATCCCGGTGCGGTCGCGATCGCGATCCAGCTCGAGGCCCTCGCGGAGGCGCTCGCGGCGACACGGCCAGGGTCGCCGGGACCCGCAGGCGAAGCCGGAGGCCGAGCCGACCTCGGCGTGGACGGACGTCGAGAGGAGACACGCTGATGCTGACCCTTCAGGTCGCCTCGCGGATCGAGGAGGCGGATGAGATCGCGGGGCTCGTTCTCACGAACCCGCAGGGCGTGCCCCTGCCCGAGTGGTCGCCCGGCGCCCATATCGATGTGCACATCGACCGCACCGGCGAAGCCCCCCTGGTGCGCCAGTACTCGCTCTGCGGGGATCCGACCGATCGCGGGGCCTACCGCATCGCGGTGCTGCTGGAGCAGGGTGGCGAGGGGGGCAGCCGGTTCGTGCACGAGCAGGTTCGGCAGGGACAGCTCGTGCGCGTCTCCGAGCCGAGGAACCTGTTCGGCTTCGCGGTCTCCGACCACATGGTCTTCGTCGCCGGCGGCATCGGCATCACCCCGATCCTGCCCATGATCGCCGCCGCCGATGCCGCCGGCTCCGACTGGAGCCTGCACTACGCCGGGCGGGAACCCTCGACGATGGCGTTCGGCTCCGATATCGAGCGCTACGGCGACCGCGTGCGCGTGTACGTCAGCTCAGAGGGCGAGCGGATGGCGGTTCCCGACATCGTCGCGGACGCGTCCGGTGCCGCGATCTATGCATGCGGCCCCACACGGCTGCTCGATGCCCTCGAAGCCGAGGTCGAGGGACGAGACTGCACCCTGCACCTGGAACGGTTCACCAACGCCAACGTCGTCGCGACCGAGGCCGATCACCCGTTCGACGTCGAGCTGTCACTCACAGGCACCACGCTGACCATCCACCCCGGCGAATCCATCCTCGACCGCGTGGCGCAGGCCGGCGTCTCAGCGCCATCGTCGTGCCGCGGCGGCACCTGCGGAACATGCGAGACCTTCGTGCTCGAGGGGGACCCGGATCACCGGGACGCCGTTCTGAACGCCCGCGAGCGCGAGGAGTCCGAGGTCATGATGATCTGCGTGTCTCGATGCAAAGGCGACAGGCTCGTCCTCGAGCTGTGACCGATCAGACGCAACCGGCTTGAGGATGCGTCTCCTCGTCGATTCGGCTCAGCTGCCGATTCGTGCCCGCCGACCGGACCGGCTTCGGCAAAGAAATACAACACTTTCGTGACGCCCGTTATATTTTCCTTGACAAAAACGGATGCCGGACGCACGATGGTGGGGCATCACAGTGCTGTGACATCTCTGCCAATGGAGGCACCCCATGAAGAAGTTCCTTCCGCTCGCTGCGATCGCAGCGGCGAGCGTCCTGCTGCTCACCGCATGCACCGACTCCGGTGCGAGCCCATCCGCGGCACCGACCGAAGACGATGCGGCCACGGGCGAACTCACGACCGTGCGCGTGGCTGCGCTCCCCATCGCCGAGACCGGCGCGCTCTGGGCTGCGATGGAGGAGGGGATCTTCGAAGATCACGGCCTCGAGATCGAGGTCGTCCCCGCCCAGGGCGGTGCGAATGCCATTCCCGCGCTCCTCAGCGGTGACATCCAATTCGCGATCGGCCAGCCCTTCGGTCCGATCCGCGCCGACCAGCAGGATCTCGGCGTCGTGATCGTCGGCAACTACGCCAACAGCAATGCGGAGGGCGACGACGTGAACGCGGTCGTCGCACTCGGCGACTCCGGCATCACACGGCCCGCCGACCTCGCGGGCAAGAAGGTCTCGGTCAACACGATCGGCGCCGCGGGCGACCTCACGATCCGCAAGGCCGTTCAGGACGACGGCGGCGACCCCTCGTCGATCGAGTTCGTCGAGGTCATCTTCCCCGACGTGCCGGCACAGCTCGAGGCCGGCACCATGGACGCCGCGTGGGCGCCCGACCCGTTCCGCGGCATCGTCCTGGGCGCGGGCGGAGTATCAGTTGTCCAGCCGTACCAGGCGACGATTCCGGGACTCACCGTACTCACGAACATCACGACGCAGGCGCTCCTCGATGAGGATCCCGAGCTCGTGGCGGCGTACGCCGAGGCCATGGCGGAGGCGCTCGAGTGGGCGGCGAGCAACGAAGAGGCCGTGCGCGCGGCGATCGCGACGAACCTCGAGATCCCCGAGGAGGCCGCGGCCGGCATCACGCTGCCCACCTTCACGTGGGACCTTGCCGACGCCGGCATCGAAGAACTCGGCGCCCTGGCCGTGGAGTTCGCCTACATCGAGGCCGCCCCCGACTACGAGACGATGATCCAGCAGCAGTAGCGGACAGCGACGAGGGCCGGATGCCGCAACCGGCGGCATCCGGCCCTGTCATCGCCCTCGGGAAGAGAGCCATGCACACCGACGTCACGACTGACACCCCCGGCGGGGCGGCCGTACAGACGCAGACAGCTACGGATGCGGGGCGGTTCCGCCGCGGACGCCGCACACGTTCCGCGCGGAAGATCGCCCTTGGCATCGCCGGGATCATCGGCTTCCTCGTGACCTGGCAGCTGCTGCCCACGCTGGGCCTGGTCGACCCGCGGTACTTCCCGACCGCAACGCAGACACTCGCGCAGCTCGGTCAGGACGTGCGCGATCTCGAGTTCTGGCGAGACGTCGGGCGCACGCTCACGAAGTGGGGACTCGGCCTGCTCATCGCGACGGTGCTCGCGACGGTGCTCGGCACGATCATCGGCCTCGTGCCGTTCCTGCGCCGCGCCACGCACACGACCGTGGAGTTCCTGCGGCCGATCCCGTCGGTCGCGCTCATCCCGCTCGCCGTGCTGCTGTTCGGCTACCAGCTCCAGTCGGCGCTGCTGATCATCGTCTACGCGAGCTTCTGGCAGGTGTTCATCCAGGTGCTGTACGGGGTCGCCGACGTGGATGCCGTCGCGCGCGACACGGCACGCAGCTTCGGGCTGTCGCGGGGCTCGCGCATCGTCAACCTCGTCTTCCCCACCGCGCTCCCGTATCTCATGACCGGTCTGCGACTGGCCGCTGCGGTGGCGCTGATCCTCGCGATCACCGCTGAGATGTTCATCGGCAACCCCGGGCTCGGCCGCGAGATCGTCTTCGCACAGTCGGCGGGCAATTGGCCGGCCGTGTACGCGCTGGTCGTCGTCACCGGGCTGCTCGGCCTCATCATCAACCTCGTGTTCCGCGCGATCGAGCGTCGGACGCTCTCGTGGCATCAGTCGGTGCGAGGGGAGGACGTGCTGTGACCCTCTATACGAGCACCGTCGTCACGCCCCGCAAGCCCTCACGGGTGTGGGCGAAGATCGGCGAGAACACCCTCTACGCGATCGGCCTGCCCGTCGTCCTCGTGGTGATCTGGGGCATCTGGGCGACGGTCGCCCCCGCGCAGTTCTTCCCATCGCCCGTGGAGCTCATCGAGGCGTTCGTCGACACCTGGATCGGCCCGGCGTTCGTCACCGACGTGCTGCCGAGTCTCGCGCGGCTGGGGATCGGCATCCTCGTGTCGATCGTGGTCGGCATCGCGGCCGGCACGCTGATCGGTCTCAACCGCTGGCTGCGCGACCTGCTCGAGCCGCATGCTGGAGTTCTTCCGCGCGGTGCCGCCGCCGGTGCTCCTTCCGATCGCCGTCGTGCTGATGGGGCCGACCGATGCCATGAAGGTCGTCGTGATCGTCGTCGGGTCGGTGTGGCCGATCCTGCTGAACACGATCGAGGGCGTCCGCTCGACCGACTCGGTCATGACCGAGACGGCGCGTTCCTTCGCGGTGACCCCGTCCGAGCGCCTGCGCTACCTGGTGCTTCCCGCAGCGAGCCCGCGGATCATGGCGGGGGTGCGGCAGTCGCTGTCGATCGCCCTCATCCTCATGGTCATCTCCGAGCTCGGCTACTCGTCGTCGGGCCTCGGCTTCCAGATCGTCTACTTCCAGCGCAACTACCTCATCGCCGAGATGTGGAGCGGCATCCTGCTGCTCGGGCTCATCGGCGTGCTGCTCGCGACGATCTTCGGATTCGTCGAGCGCCGCGTGCTGCGCTGGTACCACGGAATCAAGGAGGTCGAGCGTGCCTGACGAACGACGCTGCTGAACGTCCAGAACCTGCGCAAGGTCTACGAGTCGTCGACGGGAAACGTCGAGGCGATCGGAGACATCAGCTTCCGCATGGCTGCCGGTGAGCTGGTGTGCATCGTCGGGCCGTCGGGATGCGGCAAGACGACGCTTCTGAAGTGCATCGCCGGGCTGCTCAGGCCGACCGCGGGCATCGTCGAGCTCGACGGCAAGACGGTGACGACCCCGCCCGACAAGATGGCGCTGGTCTTCCAGGAGTACGGCCGCAGCCTGTACCCGTGGCTCACCGTGCGCGGAAACGTCGAACTGCCCCTCAAGCACAAGAAGCTCTCGCGAGCCGATCGGGATCGGCTCATCGACGATGCGCTCACCGCCGTCGGGCTCGACCACGCCGCCAAGAGCTACCCGTGGCAGCTCTCGGGCGGGATGCAGCAGCGGGTCGCGATCGCGCGCGCTGTGGCCTACCAGCCCGAGGTGCTCATCATGGACGAGCCGTTCGCGGCTGTCGACGCCCAGACGCGCGCCGACCTCGAAGACCTCGTACGCCGCCTCATCTGGAGCGTGGCATGTCGATCCTCTTCGTGACGCACGACATCGACGAATCCGTATACCTTGGCGAACGCGTCATCGTGCTGTCCAAGTCGCCGACCTGGGTGCAGGAAGACCTTGCGATCGATCTGAGCTGCCGACCGCGACCAGATCACGACTCGGGCGCTGCCCCGCTTCACCGAACTGCGCACGCATGTGTACGAGCAGATCCAGCGCGCCAAGCGCGGCGAGGCCGTTCGCCCGGCGCCGTGACCGATCCGGAGACGACTGAGAAGGGGAGGGGTATGCGCAGCCGCCAGCCGAAGCAGCTTCTCCTCGCCTTCTTCGGCGAGTACGTCGTCGACCAGAACGTGCCCCCGTTGCGCGACGAGCGCCCTGATCGAGGTGCTCGAAGGAGCGGGCATCGCCGCGCCGGCGACCCGTGCCACGCTCGATCGCATGGTGCAGCGCGGCCTGCTCAGCCGCGAGCGCCGCGGCGGGAGATCCTGTTCTCCCTCACCGGCAGAGGGAAGCGCGGTGCTCCGCGAGGCGACCGAGCGCGTGCGCGGCCCGCATCCTTTCGAACCGCACGGCACCGGTTGGACGCTCGTCACCTTCACCGTGCCCGAGGAGCAGCGCACCCTACGGCATCGCCTGCGCTCGGCCCTGACCTGGGAGGGCTTCGCGCCGCTGCGCGACGGGCTGTGGCTCGCCCCCGGCGAGGTCGACCTCGCTGCGGCGCTGGAGCCGCTGCGCGGGACCTGCCGGTCGGCGCCATCACCGCCTTCCACGCGCGCGAACTGCCCGGCTACGCTATGGCGGACAGCGTGCGGCGGCGCCTGGGACATCGACCGCATCCGCGCGCGCACCTCGCCTTCATCGAGACGTGGAGCGACCCCCGACGCGGATGCCGAGGCCGGCAGCCCGCTCGCCGCGCGCACGATGCTCGTCGCCGACTGGCTGGCGCTGCTGGGGGTCGGACCCCCGACTGCCGAGGCCGTTCATGGACTACGACTGGCCGCGCGACCGCTCGTTCGAGGTCTATTGGGGTGCGCAACGGGCTGGAGGAGGCAGCTGCCGAGCAGTTCGCGCATCCGACCGCGGCGAATTCGCCGCCGCGCCGAGACTCCCGTCGGTGCACGGTCACCGCCCGAACCGCGTCCGCAGCTCCGCCTTGCGAACCTTCCCCGACGCGGTGCGCGGCAGCTCGTCGATGACGACCACGTTCTTCGGCAGCTTGTAGCGGGCGATCCTGCCCTCCAGGTGGGCGCGCACCGTCGCGGTGTCGACGGATGCCGCGTCCCGCACGGTCACGATAGCCCAGGGCACTTCCCCCCACTGCTCGTCGGGGACGCCGATCACCGCGACACCGGTCACGCCCTCGATGTCGTTGATCAGATTCTCGACCTCGGCGGGATAGATGTTCTCCCCGCCGGAGATGATCATGTCCTTGAGCCGGTCCGAGATGTGCAGGTACCCGTCGGCGTCGAGATAGCCGAGGTCACCCGATCGGAACCAGCCGTCCGCGCGTGAACGCGCCGGCCGTCGAATCGGGGAGGTTGAGGTAGCCCGGAAACACGTTCGGACCGGTGATCTCGATCTCTCCGACCGTGCCGTGCGGAGCACCTCGCGCCGTGCTCATCGGCGATCCGCACGTCGGTGAAGAAGTGGGGGAGACCGACGCTGCCCTGCTTGGCCCGGGTCATCGCCGGGGACAGCGATGTCGCACCCGGTGAGGTCTCGGTCATTCCGTACCCCTGTGAGAACGAAGGCCGCGTTCCTCATAGGCGTTGAGGATGCGGGTCGGTACCGCCGACCCGCCGCAGGTGAGCTTCTGAGCGTCCAGAGATCGGTCGTCGCCCAATCGGGGTGATCGGCGAGCAGCTGGTATGTCGTCGGCACCCCGCTGAGCATCGTGACGCCGTGCGCGGCGATGAGCGCGAGCGCGCTGCCGGGCTCGAAGCCCTTCTCGAGGACGATGGTGCGCGCCCTTCAAGATGACCGGCAGCGCGCCCATGCCCAGTGATGCGACGTGGAACAGCGGCGAGATCATCAGCGCGACGTCGGTCGAGACGACGTCGTAGTCGACAAGGCAGTTGAGCGCGACCCACGTGAGGTTCTGGTGGGTCAGCACCGCGCCCTTCGCGCGCCCGTGGTTCCCGATGTGTAGATGATCGCGGCGGGATCCTCCAGTGTGACATCCGCGTCGGCATGGCCGCCGGGCATGCTCGCCAGCAGCGCGGTCAGTGCCGCCGTCGCCGGTGGCGATGACGTGCGCGACGCGCGCCGCGGCGACGCCGTCCGCCACGCGCTCCGCGAATTCGGGGTCGTGGATCAGCGCGCGGGCGCCGAGTCCGCGAGGACGTGGAGGATCTCGGGCGGGGCCAGGCGCGTATTGATCGGGCACGAAGACAGCGCCCAGCTGAGCGCCTCCGAACAGCACCTGGAGGAATTCGGGGCTGTTCTCTCCCAGGAACGCGACGCGTCACCCTTGCGCACTCCCCGATGCACAGCAGAGACGACACGCGGTCCGTGCCGTCGGCGAGCTGCCGGTAGCTCATCGTCTACCCGTCGCCGAAGACCAGCGCCGTCTTGTCAGGAGTCTTCAGGCGCCGCTTGGGCATCCAGGTGCCGAGTCCGTGGTTGTGCATTCATGTCTCTTCGTTGAGGCGGGCTCAGAGGGCGGAATGCCGCGCCGCGCATCAGGCTAGGCGTAGAACCGGTACAGGCCGCGGGCGACGACGGCGGGCTTCGCCCCGCCTTCGATCTCGATGGTCTGGTCGACCGCGAACTGGTAGCCGCCCGCGATCTCGGTGACCTCGGCGATGACCGCGTTCATGCGCACCCGCGCGCCGACCTTCACAGGCGAGATGAAGCGGACCTTCTCGAGCCCGTAGTTGACCTTTGTGCTCACACCCTCGACCTCGAACAGCTCGGTCCAGAACGTCACGGCCAGAGAGAGCGTCAGGAACCCGTGGGCGATTGGCGCCCCGAAGGGACCGTCCTTCGCGCGCTCGGGATCGACGTGGATCCACTGGTGGTCACCGGTCGCGTCGGCGAACGTGTTGACCTGCTCCTGGGTGATCTCGAGCCATTCGGTGTAACCGAGGTCGGTGCCGGCGAGCCCGGCGACGTCGGTGTAGGCGATCGTGGTGGTCATGGTGCTCCTTGGATGGGTGGGTTCGCGGCGAGGACCGCGAGGGTCAGGTGAACGCGGATACTCCGGTGAGGGAGCGGCCGACGATGAGGGAGTTGATCTCGTGGGTGCCCTCGTACGAGTAGACGGCCTCGGCATCGGCGAAGAACCGTGCGACGTCGTGCTCGAGGAGGATGCCGTTGCCGCCGACGACTTCGCGGGCGAGGGCGACCGTCTCGCGCGCGCGAAGGGAGGTCCACATCTTCGCCAGCGCGGAGTTCTCGTCGGAGTAGTCACCCGCATCCTGCCGGGTGGAGAGCTGCACGACGAGTGCGAGTGAGGCGGTGACGTTGCCCAGCATGCGCGCGAGCTTCTCCTGAACGAGCTGGAAGCTCCCGATCGGGCGCCCGAACTGCTCCCGGGATCGGACGTATTCCAGCGCCGCCTCGAGCGCGCCCGCCTGCAGGCCGGTAGCGATCCAGGCGACGTCGGAGCGCATGGCCCGCAGCAGGCGGGCGACATCGCGCCACGAGTCGACCCGCGCCAATCTGGCGCTTTCGGGCACGCGCACGCGCTCGAGGGTGATCGTCGCGTTCTGCATCGGGCGAAGTGCCACCTTGCCGCGCATCGTCTCGAGGCTGACGCCCTCGGTCGTGCGGGGCACGAGGAACGCCTTGATCTGTCCGTCGGCGGTGTCGCGCGCGAACACGGCGAGCACGTCGGCACGCGCGGCACCGCCGATCCAACGCTTGACTCCGTCGATGACCCACCCGTCGCCGTCGCGGTGCGCGGTCGTGGAGAGACCGCCGGCGATGTCGCTGCCGTGATCGGGTTCGGTCAGCGCGAACACGCCGGTCAGCGCGAACGTGCGGACCAGCGGATCGAGTTCGGCGACCTGCTCGGGCGACCCGCCGAGCGTGATCGCGGTGCGGAAGAGCCCGGATTGCGCGTTGTAGAGGGTGGCCACTGACGCATCGGTGCGGGCCAGGACGAAGTTGCGGAACCCGCCGAAGAGGCTCGACGATGCTTCCTGCTCCGACACGCCGGCCGGTTGCATGAGATCGAGCGGGACCAGCGCCTCCAGGACGGCGTCGGGCATGGACGCCGTCTCCCACGCTTCGGCCAGCAGCGGTCGGATGCGCTCGTCGAGCACTACCTGCAGTCGTTCGAGCGTGTCGCGTCCGGCGGCGCTGAGGTGCTCGGCGAATCCGTAGCGATCGGCGGCGAGGTCCATGACGTGCCTAGCCTGCGAGTCCCAGCAGACGGGCCGCGTTGTCCTTCATGATGCCGGGCATGACCTCGGGTTTCAGGCTCGTCTGCTCGGCATCCCGGACCCAGCGATCGGGTAGCAGCAGCGGGAAGTCGGAGCCGAACAGCACGCGGCGCTTGAGGAAGGAGTTCGCGGCGCGCACCAGCGACTCCGGGAAGTACTTCGGGCTCCACCCGGAGAGGTCGATCCACGTGTTGTGCTTGTGGGTCGCGACCGACAACGCCTCGTCCTGCCACGGCACCGACGGGTGGGCCATGATGATCTGCAGATCGGGGAAGTCGGCGGCGACCGAGTCGAGCAGGATCGGGTTGGACAGCCCGAGCCGCAGACCGTATCCGCCGGGCAGACCTGCGCCGATTCCGGTCTGGCCGGTGTGGAAGAGTGCGACCACGCCGGCTTCCTGGATCGCGGCATAGAGCGGGTAGTGCCGCTCGTCGCTCGGATCGAAGCCCTGCACGGTCGGGTGGAACTTGAAGCCCCGCACGCCGTCGTCCTCGACGAGGCGTCGCGCGGCATCTACCGCGGCCGCGCCCTGCAGCGGATCCACCGAGCCGAACGGAATCAGCACGTCGTTGTTGCGCGCCGCGCCCGCGGCGATCTCGGCGCTCGAGATCGCGGGGTGTCCGAGCCGGGTCGTGGCGTCGACCGTGAAGACGACCGCGGCCATCCTGCGCTCGCGATAGTAGGCGGCGATGCTGTCGAGGTCGGGACGCGGCCCGTCGGCGCTGAAGTACTTCGACGCGGCATCGACGAGCGCGGGCGGGAGCGACGCGTGCCCGCGGGTGTCGACCTCGATGTGGACGTGCATGTCGATCGCGGCGAGCGCGTCGAGGTCGATCGCCGGTTCGTAGCGGGTCATGGCGCCGGCTCAGGCGGTCGGGCGCTGCAGGTCTTCGGGCAGTGGCGGGAACTTCTCGCCGACGGACTGCAGGCTGTCGCCGAACTCTGCGGGGAAGGATTCCTCGAGCGCGTCGTACGACCAGCCGCCCTCGCGGTACCCGCTGACCACGGGCTCGGGGTGCGACCACAGCTGGATGCGGTCGCCGCCGACGCCGATCGCCTGCCCGGTGACGTCGGCGGCGGCATCCGAGGCGAGGTAGGCGATGAGGCCGGCCACGTCGTCGGACGTGCCGAAGCCGAGGTCGTGGCGGAAGAAGGCCGGCATCGCCTCGCCGGCGGCATCCGCCTCGACCGCGGCCGCGAAGTACGGCACGGTGGCGGTCATGGCGGTCGCGGCGACCGGGATGACCGCGTTCGCGGTGATGCCGGCGCGCTTGAGTTCGAGCGCCCAGGTGCGCACCATGCCCACGATGGCGGCCTTGGCTGCGGCGTAGTTGGTCTGCCCGAAGTTGCCACGCTGACCGGTAGGCGAGCCGATGCAGATGATTCGGCCCTGCACCTCGTTCTCGCGCATGTGGATCACAGCCTCGCGCACGGTCGTGAAGGTGCCGCGCAGGTGCACGTCGATCACGGTGTCGAAGTCGTCGTCGCTCATCTTCCACAGCACGGTGTCGCGCAGGACCCCCGCGTTGGTGACGAGGATGTCCAGTCGCCCGAATTTCTCGACCGCCGCGGCGACCAGCTGCTTCGCGGTCTCGGTGGTCCGACCGGGGCGACCACCGCCACGGCGGTGCCGCCGTCCGCCTCGATCGAGGCGACCGCGGCTTCGGCGGTGGCTGCGTCGACGTCGTTGATGACGACGGATGCGCCCTGTCGGGCGAGTTCCGCGGCGTAAGCGAGGCCGAGGCCGCGACCCGAGCCGGTGACGATGGCGACTCTGCCTGGAGGGGCTGCGCGGTGTCGGGCATGGAAACTCCTTTGTTGCGGCGCTTGGACCGATACCACTATTCAAGTCAAAACCGTTGAGAAAGTCAATGATTGAGATTCCAATGTTTTGCTACCATCGCCTCATGGCGAAGCAGACGGACTACGCGGGGTCGACCTCCGCGCTGGATGCCGCCGCCGAACGCCTGCGCCACTCCGTGATCACCGACGACCTCAGTTTTCTGCTGGCGCGCGCGAACGCGCTCTCGCTCGCGGCCGGCAACGCGGCGCTCTCGGAGCACGGGCTGCGCGCGCGCTCCTACTCCGTGCTCGCACTTGCCGCCGGCGACGCCCGCCCGTCGCAGCGCGAACTCGCCGAGTTCCTGCGTCTCGATCCGAGTCAGGTCGTGGCGCTCGTCGACGATCTGCAGGCACGCGGCCTCGTGCGGCGCGAGCCCGATCCGAGCGATCGTCGGGCCAACGTTGTGATCGCCACCGCGCAGGGGTTCGCGCTGTTCGAGCGAGCGCAGGCCTCCACTCGCGATGCAGAAGAGGACCTGCACCGCGAACTGACCGGTGCTGAGCGCGATCAGCTCGGTCGCTTGCTGCGGCTCCTCGCATTCCCGCTTGACCTGCGCGCAGGCCGGCCGCAACGCTCGCAGGTGCAGGTTTCGACTGAGCGTGGTGGCGCCCGCGAGACCTCGGGGCTATCGTCGGGTCCATTGCGATCGGCCACCAGGCGAGGAGTCAGTCATGACGAACCACACGTACCGAGTCACAGAGATCGTCGGAACGTCGCCGGATGGCGTCGACGCGGCCATCCGAAGTGGAATCGAACGCGCATCCCGGACGCTGCGCCACATCGACTGGTTCGAGGTCGTCTCGGTGCGCGGGCACATGGAGGACGGAGCGATCCATCACTTCCAGGTGACCCTGAAGGTCGGCTTCCGGCTCGACGACGCCGGCTGAGCCCTCAGCGCTCGAGCACGTACCGATCGCGCCCGACGAGGATCCCGACCACGAGCTGGCCGAGCAGCACGAGGCCGACGAGCACGAGTGGCGCGAGCCATCCGCCCGTGAGGCTCAGGAGCGCGCCGAACAGGATCGGTCCTGCCGCGGCGATCAGGTAGCCGCCGGACTGCGCCATGCCCGACAGCGCGCTGGCGCCCTCGTGCGTGCGGGCGCGGAGGCTGAACAGGCTGAGCGACACCCCGAGTGACGCTCCGGACCCGACCCGCAGACGATCGCCCAGACCAGGAAGACGCCGGGGACGGCGATCAGACCCGGGATCCCGATGAGCGAGAGCGCCGGGATCGCGGAGGCGCCGATCGCTGCATCCGTCCGCGCACAGCACGGCACCATCAGCGTGCCGACGATGCGAACAGCTGGTAGACCATGACGTCGACTCCGGCGACGACCTCGGTGCTGCCCAGCGACTGCGCCATCGGCGCGAACCAGGTGACCAGCATGTAGAAGGTCATCGACTGAAGGCCCATGTAGACGAGCACCTGCCATGCGAGCCGGTCGGGCCAGATGCCGCTGCGGCGTTCGCGCTCGGTCCCGGTTTCTCGCGGGCCACTGCTCACCGCCAGCATCCACGCGACGATGGCGAACGGCAGCAGCGCCGCTTCCACAGGAGCGCCCCCTGCCATCCAGTCGGCGGCGGACCTCGATGTGCGAGATCGGCACGACGATACCCGATGCGACGGCGCCCATGCCGGCCGCACGCGGTGAAAGCGGCTGTGACGAGGCATCCGCTCGCCGAAGTCGCGCTTGATCACTGCGGGCATCAGCACGTTCACGATCGCGATCGACGCGCCGATGAGCGCGGTGCCGACCAGAGGTTCGCGGCCGGACCCGGGAGCGACCGCCAGACCGTCCCGGCCCCCATCAGCACGAGCGACCACTGCACGGCGCGCGGCATCCCGAAGCGGGCGCTGATCCCGTGCGCGAAGGGCGAGACGACGGCGAACGCGATGAGCGGAACGGCAGCGAGGGCACCGAGGGCGGCTTCGCTGGTGCCGAGATCCTCCGCGATCTGCTTGAGGAACGGCCCGACGCCCGTGATCGTCGGGCGGAGGTTCAGCGCGATCAGCAGTACCGCGACGAGCAGCGGGAGCCGGGGGCTCCGCTCATCGGCGACCCTTCGTCGCGCTCGCGCGCATCGAGACACCACCGGGCCGGCGCACACCGAGATCTCCGGCGGGGCAGGGCTCGGATGCGGCGGGTCGCCTCAGTGCGCCTGCGACGCGAGCGCCTCAGCGTCGATGTGGGCGATTGAGCGGGTGTCCTGGAAGGCGCGGATCCTTCGATGCCCTGCTCGCGGCCGAATCCGGACTGTTCATGCCGCCGAACGGCGCGCGCAGGTCGAGGCGGGTCGCGCCGTGGTCGTTGACCCAGACGTAGCCGCAGACCAGCTTTCCGCCGACCCGGTTCGCCGAGTCCACGTCGGCGGTCCACACCGATCCGCACAGGCCGCTCCACGTGTCGTTTGCCGCGGCTATGGCCTCCTCCTCGGTGTCGAACGGGAGTATCGGGATGACGGGTCCGAACTGCTCCTGGGTGACGACCCGCAACGAAGGGTCGGGGTCGATGACGATCGCGGGACGTATGAAGTTGCCCCCGGCAAGGTCGCCGCCGGGAAGCTCGCCGAACTCGCGGACGTCGGCTCCGGCATCCTTGGCCTCTTGGATGATCTCCTAGACGAATGCCTTCTGGGCACCGGCGGTGCAGCGGCCCCATCGTGGTGCCCTCGTCGAGCCCGTAGCCGATGACGGCCTTGTCGAGCCGGGCCGAAGCCCGCGACTAGCTCGTCGATCCGCGAGCGGTGGACGTAGAGCCGCTTGGCGTTCATGCAGATCTGACCGGTCGTGTCGAACACGGCGGCGTAGATGCGGTCGAGGTGAGTATCGTCGAGGATCGCGTCCTCGAGGAACACCGCGGGGTCGTTGCCGCCGAGCTCGAGCGTGACCCGGGTGAGCGACTCCGACGCCATCTCCATGATCCGCTTGCCGCCGCCGACGCTGCCGGTGAAGCACACCTTGGCGATGTCGTCGCTGGTGATCAGGGCCGCCATGTCGGCATCCTTGCCGGTCACCACGTTCAGCACGCCGGGGGGCAGCTTCTCCGCGATCCGCTGCACCACGCGGGTGGTCGCCAGCGGTGCCGAGGGCGGCGGCTTCACGATCGCGGTGTTGCCGGCCAGCAGAGCGTGCGGGAGCGAGGCGCCCAGGATCGCGATCGGCCAGTTGAACGGCACGATCACCGTCACCACGCCCAGTGGCTGATACGCGACGGTCGTCTCGACCGGGATGCCGGGCACGACAGGCAGCACCTTGCCGGTGTCGACCTCGTCGGCGATCATCAGGGCCAGATTCCAGCGGATCTCGAAGACCAGCGCATCGATCCAGCTCTCGAAGCGGATCTTGCCGTTCTCCTGCGACAGGATGGCGGCATCCGTGTCGCGCTCGTCGGCGATGCCCTCGATCGCGGCGCGCATCTTCTCGGCGCGCTCGGTGGCGGACAGCGCCGACCATGCGGGGAAGGCGGCCTTCGCCGCGGCGATCGCGTCATCCACGTCCTGAGGCGTTGCGGCCGCCGCATGCCCGACGATCACGCCCGGCTTGCCGGGGTCGGGGATGTCGAGGGTCGCCGCGGTGTGCCGCTCCTCGCCTCCGATGTAAAGGCCGGTGCGAACTTCCGATGTCGTGCTCAGTGTGTCGCTCATTAGTCACACCTCTCTGTGCGATGTTTCCGGGTTTGGGGTTGGGTTGGGGGCTGGATACGGGAGGTGGGTCCTCGATCCGCCAGGCAGTCTCATTCCATCACCGATTCCGCGGAATGGGGCCGGAAGTTTCTGCCTCGGCGACGCGGATTTCAGTGCTCGTTCTTGACGACGGGGGTTCCGTGGGTGTGGAAGCTCTCGATGGTCTTCATGCCCCATGCCTGCCCCTTCTTGCGCTCCTCCGAGCTCCACTCGACGACCGGGGAGTCGGGGTCGAGCAGCAGACGTGCGCCGGCGTTGGCGAACTCGATGCGATTGCCGCCGGGCTCCCAGACGTAGAGGAAGAACGTCTGGTTGATCGCGTGCTTGTGCGGGCCGGACTCGATGTAGATGCCGTTCTCGAGGAAGATGTCGGCGGCCTTGAGGATGTCTTCGCGGGTGTCGGGTGCGAACGCGATGTGGTGCAGCCGGTTGCCGTGCTTGGTCCAGTCGTCGGAGTAGACGACGTCGTAGGACTTGTTGTTGAAGTGGAACCACCAGGCCGCATACCCGCCGGCATCCAGTTCGATGCGCTCGCTCTCGCGGCCGCCGAGCGCCTGGGCGATGAATTCGCCGTTGGCGACGACGTCCTTCGCGAGGTAGTTGATGTGGTCGAGCCGTCGCGCGTTCACACCGCGGCCGGGGAACGCGGATGCCTGGTTCTTGAGGGCCGGCTTGTCGTCGGTGGCGACGTACCGCTCGGTCTCGTAGTAGATGCCCATCGCGTGGCCGTCGGGATCGCGGAACAGGTAGGTGGGGCCGGTTCCCTCTTCGCCGTCGACCCAGCCCTCGCCGAGCCCGAAGCCGTCGATCGCCGCGACCCGTCGCTCGAGCGCGTCCTGGCTCGACGTGCGGAACGTGGTGCGCCGACACCGGCGTCATCCGAGGCGGTGAGCTTGATCGTGTAGCGCTGGTACTCGTCCCACGTCCGCAGGTAGACGGAGTCGCCCGTCTCGGCGACCACCCGCATCGCCAGCAGGTCGCGGAAGAACCACAGGCTCTCATCGAACTTGGCGGTCAGCAGTTCGATGTTGCCGATGTGCGCGACATCGAACGACGTGTAATCGGTCATGATGGGTCCTTTCTGGCGGGCGGAAACGGACGGTGCGCTACATGCGCGGTCGTGGGAAGACGACGCCGTCGAAGATCTTGCGGGCGGTGCGCACTGATGTGGAGGTAGCCGACCACGTGCCGTCGGCCCCGCTCTCCACGTGCACACGCGCCGGGAACGTGCCGCTCGGGTGCTCGATGCCGTCGGGTCCGGAGGCGGGCAGCTGGGCGAGGTCGGCGCCGACGGCGCCGGGGACGCGGATGCCGGCGGCCACGGAGGCCGCCATCAGCACGCCGATGGAGGTGTGCACGCGCGCCGGGATGAACGCCCGTGTGGAGATCGCCCCACCGTGGCGGGGCGGCGAGAGCAGGAACATCTTCGGCACGGTGGCCGCCGCCACGTCGCCGAGCCCCATCAACGGGCCGGCCAGGCGCCGGATGCGTTCGACCTCGGCCTTCAACTCGGAGCGCTCCTCGAGTTCGGCCGGAGTCTCGTCGCCGGTGACGCCGAACTCGTCCGCGCGCAGCAGCACCACCGGCATCCCGTTGTCGATGAGTGTGGCGCGATGGCCGTCGACCTCATCGGCGACATTGCCGGTGGGCAGAAGGCGCGCGTCCGGACCGCCGCCCAACTCGATGTCGATGCCGGCGGCGGTTCCGGGCACGCCGTCGATCGCGACCGTGCCGTCGTAGTCGACTCGGCCGGCGGGGGTCGCGAAGGTCTCGGTCGCGAGGTCGCCGGTGTTGATCAGACGGATGCGCACCGTTGTGGTCGCCTCGCCCGCGCTCACCAGTCCACGTTCCACCGCGAACGGTCCGACGCCTGCGAGCAGGTTGCCGCACGTCTGCGCATCGCTCACGGTCGGCTGGTCGACGACGACCTGCAGGAACAGGTAGTCGAGATCGGCATCCGGCTCGGTCGATCGCGAAACGATCGCCACTTTGCTCGTGAGGGGGTGGGCTCCACCGAGGCCGTCGATCTGCGTCGGGTCAGGGCTGCCCATCACGCGGAGCATCAGGTCGTCGCGCTCGGCGGAGTCGGAGGGCAGATCCTCCGCGAGGAAGTAGGCGCCCTTGGATGTGCCGCCGCGAAGCAGCATGCAGCGGATGCCGTCGTCCGCGGTGTCAGCCATGGTCATACTCCGCCTGCGTGATGTAGGTCACACCGAGGTCGGCGAGCACCGGACGGAGTTTGTTGAGGTCCATCGAGATCTCGCCGGACTGGTACCGCAGGCGATTGGCCGCTTCCTTCGCGGCGCGGGCTTGCGCGGCGGTGAGGGTCTCGGCGGCGCGATCGCGCGGGACGATCGTGACGCCGTCGTCGTCGGCGACCACGATGTCGCCCGGGTTCACGATCACTCCGCCGAGTACGACGGGCACGTTGACCGATCCGGGCGTGTCTTTGACTGTGCCTTCCGCGCTGACGTGGGCGGTCCAGACAGGAAAGCCCATCGATCGCAGCTCGCCGGTGTCGCGGACACCGCCGGAGGTGACGTAAGCGCGTACTCCGCGCACCTGCATCTGCGTCGCCATCAGCTCGCCGATGAACCCGTACGGCGAGTCGGTCATCGGCACCACGACGATCACGTCGCCGGCCTGGGACTGCTCGATCGCGGCGTGCACCATCAGGTTGTCGCCCGGCGCGGTCAGCACGGTGATCGCGCTGCCCGCGATCGCGGCATCCTGCTGGATGGGGCGGATGCGGGGACCGGCGTAACCGGTGCGCCCCATCGCCTCATGCACGGTGGCCGACCCAGACCCGCAAGCGCATCGACGATCGCGGAATCCGCGCGCGTGATGTCGGTCACGACCACCGGACCGCTGCTCATTCGAGGACGTCCGTCACCTGCGGGTAGTAGCGCATGTACGCCTCGCCCATCGTGTCGACCGGCAGCCCGAGGTTGGGCCCTGCGTTGCGCTTGACCTGCACGCCCCGGCGGATCGCGAGCGACGTGTAGTACTCCCACATGTGCTTCTGCGCGGGGAGGCACTCCATCGCCTTCTGCTTCAGCGGGAACGCGGCGGTGATGTCGAGCAGGACGTTCGGCTTGAAGTCGGACTGCTCGGGCTGGTGCGGCTCGAAGAAGAAGACGGGGGGCGCGCCGATGATCTCGTCCGTGGTCGGGAACGTGCCGTCGGAGTTCGCGACGCCGATCGCCTGGGCGAGCACGCGCGCCTGCAGCGCCATGCGCGCGGCCGCCGGGTGGTCGCCGTTGTACGGGTCGGAGAGGGGATGGGTCAGCACCACTGTGGGCTGCACGCGGCGGTAGACGTCGACGAGCTTCTCGATGGTCTCGATGGACTCGACGAGCGGGTAGTCGCCGGCATCGAGGAACTCGATCTCGGCGCCGAGAGCGGATGCCGCGGCCGCCGCCTCGTCACGGCGGATCGCCTTGATCTCATCGAGCGACTTGCCCTGCAGCCATTGGCTCGCCGACTCGCCGCGCTCGCCGTAGGAGACGCACACCACGACGGCGCGCTCGCCGCGCATCGTCGCAGCCGCGATCGCACCGCCCGCGCGCCACACGAAGTCGCCGGCATGGGCGCTGACCACCAGAAGTGAAGCGGCTGTCTCGGCCAAGGGGGACTCCTGTCTCCGTGGTGCCCGCCCGGAGGCGGACCGCGGCATGCGACTCTGCATCGAGCGCGCCGGTCTCGTTGACCCCAGCGAACCACACCCCTAGCGCAATGGTCAAGATTTTGGTTACAATTCTGGTGACCCTGAATCACTCTGGACATAGGTAAATGTCGGACGTACCATCGCGGTCAGGACCACACGACGAAGATGTTGAAGGGAAACGACATGGCCGGCAATCTGCAGGACGTCCTCGATGAGGCGGGAAACACCGTCGAACACCTGCGCAACTCGCAGCTCGGCACCTACATCTACCCGGTCGTGCCCGCCGAGTTCACCAACTGGCGCCGCGAGCAGAAGTCATGGCGCGAGACGGCTGTGCTGTTCGATCAGACGCACCACATGGTCAACTTCTTCATGTCGGGCCCGGACGCGCTGAAGCTGCTCTCCGACACCGGCATCAACAGCTTCGCGAACTTCCCGCTGAATACGGCGAAGCAGTTCGTCCCGACGGCATCCAACGGCGGCGTGATCGGTGACGGCATCCTGTTCCACGAAGGGGAGGACGAGTACGTGTACGTCGGCCGGGCGCCCGGCGCCAACTGGCTGCAGTTCCACGCCGAGACCGGCGGATACGACGTCGAGACCCGGTACGACGACCGTTCACCCTCGCGGCCCTACGGCGCGGCCGTGAACCGCGAGTACTACCGCTTCCAGATCCAGGGCCCGAACGCCTGGCAGATCATCGAGAAGCTCCATGGCGGCGAACTGGAGAAGGTGCGGTTCTTCCACATGGGCGAGATGACGATCGCCGGTGAGAGCAGGTGCGGACCCTCCGCCACGGCATGGCAGGCGCGCCCGGCCTGGAGCTGTGGGGACCCTACGAGCAGCACGGCAGGATCCGCGACGCGATCCTCGAGGCGGGCCGCGAGTTCGGCATCGAGCCGTGCGGTTCGCGCGCGTACTCGTCCAACACGCTCGAGTCCGGCTGGATCCCCTCGCCCCTGCCCGCGATCTACTCCAGCGACGGCGAGCGCGCGTACCGCGAGTGGCTGCCGGCGAACAGCTACGAGGCGATCAACGCGCTCGCCGGCTCGTTCGTCTCCGAGAACATCGAGGACTACTACCTCAACCCGTGGGAGCTCGGCTACGGCTCGTTCGTCAAGTTCGACCACGACTTCATCGGTCGCGACGCCCTCGAGAAGATCGACCCGGCCGCGCAGCGCAAGAAGGTCACGCTGGCGTGGAACGACGAAGACCTCGCGAAGCTGCTCACCACGCCGATCGACAGGGACGGCACCGGCTACCAGGTCTTCGACCTTCCCAACGCGAACTACGGCTCGTCGAACTACGACGCCGTGATCGACGCGAACGGCGACACGGTCGGCCTCTCGCTCTTCACCGGAGTCACCGCGAACGAGAAGCGCGGGCTGTCGCTGGCCACGGTCGACCCCGACGTGCCCATCGGCGCCGAGGTGCGCGTGGTGTGGGGCGAGCCCAACGGCGGATCCAGGAAGACTACGGTCGAGCCGCACGAGCAGCTCGCCGTCCGCGCGGTCGTCAGCCCGGTGCCCTACGCGGTGACCGCGCGCACCGAGTACCACGGCGGGTGGCGCACGGCGGCGGTCAGCGCCTGAGGGTTGGTCGAGACGGGGGCGGATGCTGCGGCATCCGTTCCCGCCTCGGTCTGTGGGCGGCCGGGGCCATGCACGCCTACGCTTCCTTGCGCTACGGGTTACGAGCCTCGCCGTGGATCGCGAAGAACTCGCCGTGCGTGCCCCGAACCGCGCGGACCACCGTGTCGTAAAGCCAGTCGAGCGCGCCGAGCTGCTGCGTCGTGGTGCGTCGGTACAGGCACACCTCGACCGCCTGCATGTCGAGCGGGAGCGGCTGGACGACCAGGGGCCAGCTCTGCGCCCACCCGGTCGCGATCGTGTCGGGAACGGTCGCGATCAGGTCGGGACTCGCGGCCAGCAGCGACGGCAGCGAGGCGAAGTGGTTCAGCACCACGTCGGATCGCAGCGCCGCGCCGGCGCGGCGCAGTGCCGATTCGAGCCGAGGGAGTCCCGAGTCGCCCGACACGACCACCTGGTCCGCGGCGATGTAGTCCTCGAGTGCGAGCCCACCGGCGACGCCGGCGAGGCGGTGATCGCGCGACATGAGCACCGCGTATGCCTGCGACTTGAGTGCGACGTGGGGGAAGCCGCCCGCGACCGGAGAAGAGGTGACCGCGAGGTCGATCGTGCCCTGCGAGAGCCACTCGGGCAGTGCCTTCACGTCCAGAGGCACGGCCTCGATCCTCAGGTGCGGCGCGACGGCGCGCACCGCGCGGAAGATCGCCGGAAAGTATCCGATCTCGCCGAGCTCCGACAGCGCGATCCGCGCGCGGCGGCTCGAGACCGCCGGGTCGAAGCCCACGACGCCGTCGATCGTCCGGTCGATGCCGGCGATGGCGTCGCGGAATCCGGGGAACAGGCTGACCGCCAGAGGGCTGGGCTCCATCTCGCGCCCGACGCGACGGAACAGCGGATCGTTCAGGTCGCGGCGGAGGCGAGCGAGCGCTTGACTCACCGCCGGCTGCGTCACATAGAGGCGTGCCGCGGCGGCCGTCAGGCTGCGCGTCTCATAGATCGCGACGAAGGAGCGGATGAGATTGAGGTCCACGAGCGCCGGCTTAGGCATCCTTTCGTGCGGATAAGCAGTGCTTATGCAGAATCGTAGGCCCGATATGGCTGCGCGCATAGCATGGAGGCATCAGGAACGAAGGAGTTCACCCATGCCCGAGTCCGTCTCCGAGGCGATCGACCGCACGGGAAGCGCGGTCGAGCTGCTGCGCAACGCGCAGTCCCGCCCGACGATCTTCCCCGTCACGCCCGAGTTCACGAACTGGCGCTCCGAGCAGCTGTCGTGGCGCACCTCGGTCGCACTGCTGGACCAGTCGCACCACATGACCGATCTGTTCATCTCCGGCCCGGACGCGCTCAAGCTCTTGAGCGACACCGGCGTGAACAGCTTCGCGAACTTCGAGGTCGACAAGGCGAAGCAGTTCGTCGCCGTCAACCACGAGGGCTACCTGATCGGCGACGCGATCCTGTTCCACCTCGGAGAGGACTCCTTCGACCTCGTCGGCTGGTTCATGGTGCTCGACTGGGTGCAGTACATCGGCGAGTCCGGCGACTACGACGTCACCTTCGAGCGCGACGCGAACTCGCTCATGCGCGAACCCGGCAAGAACCCGAAGCTCTACCGCTACGAGCTGCAGGGACCGCACGCCCTGGCGCTCATGGAGAAGCTCACCGGGGCGCCCGTGCCGCCGACGAAGTTCTTCCACATGGCGACCTTCACCATCGACGGTCTGCAGGTTCGGTCGCTCCGCCACGGCATGGCCGGGCAGCCCGGCTTCGAGTTGTTCGGACCGTGGGAGGAGGGCGACCGCATCCGCAGTGCGATCGTCGCGGCGGGGGAGGAGTTCGGCCTCACTCTCGTCGGGGCGAAGGCGTACTCGTCGGCGAACCTCGAGTCGGCGTGGGTGCCATCGCCGCTGCCCGCGATCTTCACGGGCCAAGGCACGGCGGACTACCTCCGCTGGCTCCCCGCCAACCGTGCGGGCTCACTCGCCGGGAGCTACACATCGGACGACATCGAGGACTACTACCTGACGCCTTACGACCTCGGCTACGGCCGCAGCGTCGCCTTCGACCACGACTTCATCGGCCGCGCCGCGCTCGAGCGGCATGCCGCCGGCAAGACCCGCACGAAGGTCACGCTCGTGTGGAATCCCGAGGATGTCGCGGCCGCACAGCGATCGATGTACGAACCGGGCACTCCGGCGAAGTACATCGAGTTCCCCAAGGCCCGCTACGGCGTGTATCAGGTCGACCGGGTGCTCGCGGACGGACACGATGTCGGCATCTCTCATGACGCCGGCTACATCACGGGCGAGCAGGTGTTCGTGTCGCTCGCGAGCATCGATGCGGAGCACGCCGAGCCGGGCACGGAGGTCGAGGTGGTCTGGGGCGAAGACCCGATCTCGACCAAGCCCGCCGTCGAGCCGCACCGTCAGGTGCGCATCCGCGCCACTGTGTACCCGGCACCGTACTCGTCGTTCGCGCGCGAGAACTACCGCAAGAACTGACCAGGGCGGGACGTTTCGTCTCGCTTCGCTCGCTCAACGAGCGAGATCCGGTCGTTGAGCGAGGAGCGCAGCGACGAGACGAAACGCGACGGGGACGGATGCCGCAGCATCCGCCCCCGTTCGCGTGCGTTGTGCGCGCTTCAGTCGTTCGCCCGGTAGACCGTCCGCGCGTAGTCGTGGAAGGGGGCCGGCGCGACCGTCGCGCGGATGCGCACCTGGCGATGTGCGGCGTCGGCCTGCGGCTTTGTCGAGATCGGATCCTCGCCCCACACCACCTCGACCGCGGACCCGTCCGGCACATCGTTGTCGAGCGTCGCGAGTGACATGTACAGCTGGTCGTACGCGACGTAGCCTGCATCGGTCGAGATTCCCACGAGGCGATCACCCTGCCGCACCTCGTCCATCTGGAACAGGCCGTAGCGCGCCTTGGGGAAGTCGAGGAACTTCGCCGGGATGCCGGGCTCGAGCTGCGAGCGGACGACGCCGGCCACATCCTCCGCGTTCCACAGCAGTGTCACCTTGCGCCGGCGCGGCTCGGCGGCGAGTCGTTCGAGCGCTTCGCGCCCGTGGAAGTCGTGGTCGAAGCGCACCGATTTGCCCAGGCCCAGGTCGTACGGAGTCATGTAGTAGTCGTGGATGTCCTCGGAGTACAGCGAGCCGCCGATCGAACCGGCGCGCGTCGCAGGCAACCACTCCCGGTACTCCGCGAAGTCGTCGTCGAAGATCGCCGGGAACGGCGTCGGCACCCAGCCGGCCTCGAGCGGCGTCGCCGAGTACGCCTTCGCCCCGACCCGGCGGATGCCGAACTCGGCGCCCGCGTCCAGCAGCGCCTGGAGGACGGCATCGCTGTCAGCCCAGGGTCCGAAGAACTCGAACCCGGGTTGCCCGGCCATCCCGTGCCGGAGGGCCTTGACGTCCTTGCCGGCGATGCGGAAGTCGCCGATGTGGAAGAACTTCACCTCGGGCACCGGCCCGCCGAAGAGCTTCTCCATGACCTCGTTGGCGTGCGGCCCCTGCAGCTCGTAGCGGTAGAACGTCGGCGGGCCCTGACGCATGTGCGAGTTGGCCTCGAGCCGGTGATGGACGTCCTTGCCCGCAGCCTCGGCCTTCTCCGCGTTGAACCGCACCCAGTCGATGAGCAGGTGGTGTCCGATGAGCACGAGTCCCTCGCGCCCCTCGGCGTTGTAGAAGAGGATGCCGTCGCCGATGAGGTATCCGTCCTTGTTGACGGAGATCAGCTGTTTCGCGACGCCGGGCCGGAACGTCGCGAATGTGTTCGGCGAGATCCCCTCGAGCATCGGGATGAGGTCATCGCCGCCGAGGAAGAGCTGCGTCATGTGGTGCGACTGATCCATCAGCGCGACGCTCGTATTCCACGCCCGCTGCTCGTCGCGCCAGTTCGTGAACTCGGGCGCGACCGGGAAGGTGAAGGCCGGCCAGTCCTGATTGCGAAGCAGCTCCACCGGGCTGCCGACGCGTGCGATCGCCTGAGCGAGTGATTCGGATGTCATCATCGACCTTTCCAACTGCGGGTTTCCTCCACGGTAGGAGCTCGCTCGATCGATTTCGCGCCGCGATTTCCGTTCAACAGAAGTCCGTGGAGCGTTGCGCCGCGGCTCTTCGACGCTGCGGATCAGGCGATGTCGCGCAGTGCGCCTGATCACGCTCTGCAGGTGCGCGCGGACGGCGTGCTCGGCGGCATCCGGATCCCGCGCGACGATCGCGTCGATGATCGCCGCGTGCTCGAGCACCGAGACTTTGGCGCGCTGCGGCTTGGACGAGAGCTTGAACTGATGACGAACGCTCTGCGCGTGCAGTCTGCCGAGCACCTCCGACGCGGTCGCATGACGGCTGAGCGCGCGCACCCGCTGGTCGAGCAGCTGATTGAGCCGTGAGTACTCCACGAGGTCGCCGTCCGCGACCGCGTCGATCATGTCCTGACGCAGTCGCAGAACTCCTCGATCTGCTCGTCGGTTATCGAGGCGGCGGTCTTGGCCGCGCAGAGCCCCTCCACGCCGATGCGCACCTCGAGGATCTCGATCGCCTCATCGATCGGAGATCGCCCGCACACGCGACCCGCGATTGGGGAGGCGCTCGACGAGCCCCTCGTTGGCGAGTTCGAGCAGTGCGGTGCGCACCGTCGCGCGACTCGCTTCGAACGTGTCGCTGAGGTCGGCCTCGATCAGCCGCTGGTTGGGGGCGTAATCACCCCGCACGATCGCGTTGCGGATGACATCGGCCACGCGTTCCTCGGATGCATCCGCATCCGCGCCCGCGTCCTCGACGATCGTCGACATGGAGTCTCCTTCGGATTTCGCTCGGCGGTGCTCACCCAAGCTCCAACCACTATTGTCAACAATATAGACGTGAATGTCTCGCCGTCGGGAGGTCACTATGCGCGTCGCGGTGTTGGGCCTGGGTGAAGCAGGAAGCATCTACGCGGCTGATCTGCCCGCCCGCGGGGCGTCCGTCGTCGGGACGGACCTGCACGACTCCGCCGCCCCGTCCCGATGTCGGTCTTGCCGCCGACGTCGCGCACGCGGTGCGGGGCGCAGACCTCGTGCTGAGCCTGGTCGGTGCGAGTTCCGCGGCATCCGTCCTCGATGAGGCGCTCCCGGCGATGGCCGGCGCGGCGCATCTTCGCCGACATGAACACGAGTGGACCCGATGACAAGCGGCGATTGGCGGCCGCCGCCACCGAGCGCGGCATCCCGTTCGTCGATGTCGCGATCCTCGCGCCCGTTCACCGAGCCCGCATCGATACCCCGCTGCTGCTCAGCGGTCCGGGCGTCGCCCGATTCCGGCCGATCCTGGACGAGCTCGGCATTCCGGCGACGGACGTGGGCGCAGAGGCGGGAGCGGCCGCGAGGCTCAAGCTGCTGCGGAGCACTTTCATGAAGGGCATGGCCGCGGTCGTCGTCGAGAGCGTCACCGCCGCGAAGGCCTTCGGCGCCGAAGACTGGCTCATCGGACAGATCGCGTCGGAGCTCGGCTCATCGGACGACGACGTCGTGCACCATCTGCTCGAGGGCACGACCAAGCACGCCGTGCGTCGCGAGGCCGAGATGATCGAGGTGCGCGACTTCCTCGAGTCGTTCGGTACCGCACACCCGATGACCGACGGCACGATCGCGTGGCTGCACGCGATCGCGCGAGAAGAACATCCACGATCCTTCGTTCCTAGAGAGGGGGTGTCCCGGACGATGCCCGTCCCGGACAAGATGCTCGTCGTCCTCGGCGCGTTCAGCATCGAGCGCCCGAGCATGACGCTCTCGGAGATCGCGCGCGCCACCGATCTGCCCCTGTCGACCGTGCACCGCATCGTCGCGCACCTGGCCGCATGGGGAGCGCTGGAACGCGACCAGAGACACCGCTACGTGATCGGTCTTCGAATGTGGCAGCTCGGGATGCTGTCACCCCGTTCGTATCAGCAGCGCGCCCTCGTCGTCCCGTTCCTCGAGCAGCTGTTCATCGAGACCCGCGAGCAGGTCGTGCTCTCGGTCTTCCATCCCGACGGCGACATCGTGATCGAGCAGGTGCTCGGATGGCGCGACGCCGACTTCGCGGCGGGTCTCGGCGAGCGGCTCCCGCTGCACGCGTCGTCGCCGGGCCTGATCCTGCTCGCCTTCGGTCCGCCGCAGGTCTGGCAGGCTCTCGCGCGGCGGCCGCTGCGGCGGTTCACCTCCCGCACCATCGTCGATCCGACGGCGCTGCGGCGGCTGATCGAGCGGGTCCGGCGGACGTCGATCGCGCTCAGCGAGGGCGCTCTCGTGGCGACCACCAACTCGATGTCGGCGCCCGTTTTCGGTCATCGCGGCGAGCTCTACGGCGCGGTCTCGCTGGTGTGGACCGCAGGCTCCGCGGACCCGGCGGAGCTCGCGGCGCGGCTCGTGTCCACGGCGAATCGGATCAGCGCCGCGATGCGCGATTCTCTGGAGGAGCCGCTTCCGCACCCTGTCCGGCGGGGCGTCTTCGACCCGTCGCGCACCGCATGACTCGCCCTCGCCAGAGGCCGTGGCGCGGGTAGCACTCCATCCGGTGCCCGTCAACAACGGGCTTGCGCAGACGGAATTGTCTTCCGTTCCGTGCTCCCACGCGAGTGGACTGGGCTCGCGCGGCGGTTGTCGCGCGAGATGCTCGGCGGCATCCCCCCGGACCCCGCGGGCACCTCATCGATTGCAAAGGAGCGACGATGAAGCACAACCACGCTCGGTTCGCGGCGATGGCAGCGGGCATCGCCGTCATCGCGACGGCATTCGCCGGCACGCCGGCCATGGCGGCGGCGCCTGCCGAGAACGCACCACCACCGATGAGTCCCGACAGCTGCGCCGCGCTGGTCGGCACGACCATCGTCGGCGAGCAGCATCGATCTGCCGACGACGGGTGCCACGGTCAAGACGGCGACGTGGGCGGTCGAGACCGGCGGCGGCCAGTGTCGCGTCGTCGGCGACATCCATCCTGTCGATCCGACGGCGCCGCCGATCGAGTTCCAGGTCAACCTCCCCGAGAACTGGAACGAGCGCGCCCTGCAGTTCGGCGGCGGCGGGTACGACGGCTCGCTGGTGACGGGGCTCGGGCGTCATCCGCAGCAGCCGGCCGGCCAGCCGACGCCGCTCCAGCAGGGATTCGTGACGCTCGGTTCGGACGGCGGTCACAAGGGCATCGGGTTCGACGCCTCGTTCGGGCTCAACGACGAGGCGCTGCTGAACTACGGTCAGCAGTCGATCAAGAAGACGCACGACGCGGCGATGGTGCTCATCGACCGTGCGTACGGCACGGATCCCGCCTACTTCTACTTCGCCGGGTTCTCGCAGGGTGGCCATGAGGCTCTGGATGCCGCCGGCCGCTACTCGAAGGACTACGACGGCGTCGTCGCCGGCACGCCCACCTTCAACGTCACGATGATGCACGCGGGAATCGGCTCGATGTACCGCGACGCGCTGTACCGCGACGGGGGAGTCGGCTGGATCAACCCGACGGAGCGGGCGCTGCTCGTGAGCAGCGTCTATGCGGCGTGCGACCCGATCGACGGCGTCGCGGACGGGATCATCTCCGACACGGAGGGTTGCCTCGACGCCTTCGACATCCAGTCCCTGCGATGCGCCGACGGTGCCGACACCGGCGACACGTGCCTGTCGGATGCGCAGATCGAGACCGTGGGCCTCATCGCGGCCGGAAAGGACCTCGGGTTCGAGATCGCGGGCAACAGCTTCGCGGCTCCCGGCCCGATCCTCACCGGAGGCACTTACGACCGGTTCGGACTGGGCACAGAGCCTCAGCCCCACAATCCGATGAACGGGACGGAGGCGTTCCAGTACACCGTGCTGGATGCCGTGTCGAAGTACATCATCACGCGCGACACCACGCTCGACACACCGAACTGGCAGCTCGACGAGTGGATCCCCCGCATCCAGGAGGTCGGCCAGATCATGGACACCACCGACGTCAGCTTCCAGCAGGCGTACGCCAAGAAGGTCAAGGTGCTGATGTACACCGGAATGGCCGACGACGGCGTCTCGCCGTACAACACGATCCAGTTCTACGACGGCCTGGTCGCAGACCTCGGGCAGAAGAAGGTGGACACGTTCCTGCGGTTCTACACCGTGCCCGGATTCAGCCACGGGTTCGGGCCGTTCAGCGCCAGCTTCGACTCGCTCACGGTGCTGCGGGCCTGGGTCGAGGATGGCGTCGAGCCGGGTCAGCTCACGGTCACGGACACGAACGCCGCGACGCAGGGGCGCACACGCCCGCTCTGCGAGTACCCGACATGGCCGCGGTTCGACGGGGGCGACCCTGCGAGCGCGTCCAGCTTCACCTGCGTGAGCTGATCACACGCGAAGGGCCGGGATGCTGCATCCCGGCCCTCCGTCGTGCAGTGATCGGCGCCTTGCGGCGCGTTTCGTCTCGTCGCTGCGCTCCTCACTCGACTCCGAGGCTTGGGATCAGGCGTCGCCCCAGACCTCGGCGGCGACTGCGACGGTCTCCTCGATCTTGGCCCACTGCTCGTCTTCGGTGAGGATGTTGCCCTCCTCGGTCGAGGCGAATCCGCACTGAGGGCTCAACGCCAGCTGGTCGAGCGGCACGATGGCCGCCGCCTCGTCGATGCGCCGCTTGAGCCCGTCGGGGTCTTCGAGCGTCCCGGACTTGGTCGTGACCAGTCCGAGCTCCACGACCTTCTCGCCCTTCGGCAGGAACCGGAGCGGCTCGAATCCGCCCGCGCGCTCGCTGTCGTACTCGAGGAAGTACCCGTCGAAGGCCGTCTCGCCCAGCAGCTGCTCGGCGACCGGCTCATAGCCGCCGGAGGAGATCCACGTCGAGCGGAAATTGCCGCGGCACACGTGGGTCGTGATGATCATGTCGGCGGGCTTGTCGCGCAGCGAGGCGTTGATCAGCGCCGCGTAGCGCTCCGGCAGGTGATCCGTACGGATGCCTCGCTCGGCCGCCTTCGCGAGCTCGACCTCCGAGCAGAGGTACGCCCACGCCGTGTCGTCGAACTGCAGGTAGCGGCAGCCGGCGTCGTAGAACGCCTGCACCGCGGCGCGGTACGTCTCGGCGAGGTCGTCGAAGATGTCGTCGTGCCCGCCGTAGTGCGAGCCCTCCAGCGCATCGCGCTCGAGGCGGAAATCCAGCACGGTGGGGGCGGGGATGCTGAACTTCGGCACCACGCCGGCCGCCTCGGCCACCGGCTTGAGGAAGCGGAAGTGCTCGAGCATCGGGTGATCCGCGGGAAAGCCGATCTTCCGGTCGATGTGCAGACCGAGCGGACGCGTCTGCACGCCCTGGAACTGGATGCCGTGGTCGAGCTCGACGACGCTCACGCCGTCCAGCATCCCGAAGAAGTCGAAGTGCCACCACGAGCGGCGGAACTCCCCGTCGGTGGCGAGCTTGAGGCCTGCGGCGGCCTCCCGGGCGACGAGCGCGGCGATGGCCTCGTCCTCGACCGCTCGCAGCCCGGCCGCGTCGAGATCGCCGGCGGCGTGCCGCGCTCGGGCCGACTTGATCGCTTCAGGACGCAGGAAACTGCCGACGATATCGGCGCGGAACGGCGGGTTGACAGACATGCCGACCACTTTAGTTGAGCCTCCCCGGAACCGTCGGTGGCGTTTCGCGAGGTTACGGCGCCGCGGCCCGGAGATCGACTCGAGGTACTCCATGGAGCGCACCGACGATGTCACGAGCGGGCGGAAGCGTCCGCCGGGTGTCGCGGCGGGATGGCCCGTCGGCAGGTACGCTGCCCGCATCGCCGCGCTGATCTCGCGCGACGCCTGGGTGAGCAGCTCGATGTGGCCGAGCGTCGGCGCGTCGTCGTTGGGGACGACCACCCCGATCGCGGCGATCACGTCGCCGTGGGCGCCATAGACGGGGACCGCGATGCCGCGTGACTCCTCGTGGATGTGACCGTCGCAGACCGCCCAGCCGTCGGCGCGCACGCGGCGCAGCGTGGCGTGCAGCTCCGCCTCGGTCTGGATGGTGTGCGCGGTGTATCGCCGCAGCGGGGCGGCGAGCACGGCATCCACGACCGCCTGTCCTGAGTGGGCGAGCAGGACCAGTCCGCTCGAGGAGGCGTGCAGGGGGATGCGGCCGCCGATCAGGGTGGCGTTCACGACGGCGTCGCGAGCGGAGAGCCGATCCAGGAACAGCACTTCCGTTGTCGCTCAGCACCGCCAGCTGAGTGTGCTGGCGCACCCGCGCGTGCACGGCTTGAAGGTACGGCCGCGCGAGCTCGCGCAGGCCCAGTGCCCCCGGCGTGCGGCACGCGAGCTCCCACAGGCGGACCCCCAGCCGGTAGGTGCGATCGGGGAGGCGCTCCAGGAGCCTCTCGCGTTCGAGCTCCGCGACGATGCGGTGCGCGGTCGAGGGCGCGAGGGCCGCGCGCTCGGCGATCTCGGAGAGCGTGAGGAACGGCACGGCGGCCTCGAAAGCGCCGAGCACGCGCAGATGCTTGTGGAGGACGGATTCTCCGTCGGATGCTCGTGCCACGGTGCTCCTCGTCGAGCGGGTGCCGGGATGCCGTCTCCGGCGGTCTCCGTCATCGTAGGCCCAGTTCCGTTGAACGGAAAGGGTGGCGCGGACGACGGTCCACTAGCCGTATCGTGTCGCCCACGCACCGGCGCTGACCACCCGATCGGAATTCGTTCCAATATCGTTGACAATCTCGTCCTCGATCCATAGCGTCTTTCCTAGAGCGGTCGGTGAGCGCCGCTGCACCCCCGAGCAATGAAGCGTTTTGGGAAAGGTGACACATGGCCGCGCGGCTGAATCTGAACGATGTGTCGTTGCGCTTCGGCGGCATCAAAGTGCTCGAAGAGGTCAGCTTCGACGTCGAGCCCGGCGCGATCTTCGGCCTGGTCGGGCCCAACGGCGCCGGAAAGACTTCGCTGTTCAACTGCATCAGCGGCCATTACAAGCCGTCATCGGGCTCGATCCTCATCGACGAGACCGAGGTGCTCGGCAAGCAGCCGTCGGCCCTGTCGCGTCATGGTCTCGCCCGCACGTTCCAGCATCCCGCCCTTCAGCTGCACGCGACCGTGCTCCAGAACGTCCTGCTCGGAGCCCACACCCGCCTTCCGGGCGGACCCGTCGAGTGGTCGCTGCGCCTGCCGCACACCACCCGATCCGAGCGAAGCCTGCGCGCGAAGGCACGCGACCTTCTCGAGCGCAACGGCCTGGGCTGGGCGGCGACATGCACGCGGACGAGCTGTCGCACGGTCTGCACAAGGGCATCGAGCTGTGCCGGGCGCTGCTGTCGAAGCCGCGGCTGCTGCTGCTGGACGAACCGGCCGCCGGGCTGCCGCACTCCGAGGTCGAGCAGTTCATCGCGACGATCAAGCGGCTTCGCGACGAGGAGGACATCACCGTCGTCATCGTCGAGCACCACATGGGTCTCATCGCCGCGCTCACCGATCGCGTCGTCGTGCTCGATCACGGCCGCAAGCTGATGGAGGGAACGGCTGCCGAGGCGCAGTCCGACCCGCGCGTCATCGAGGCGTACATCGGCAAGGAGGCCGCCGATGACGCTGCTTGAACTGACCGACGTCACCGCCTTCTACGGCCCCGTCCAGGTTCTGGACGGGGTGTCGCTGACCGTTCCCGACGAGGGCGCGGTCGGCATCCTCGGGGCGAACGGGGCGGGCAAGACCACCACGCTCCGTGCGATCAGCGGCACCGTGCGCGCCGGCGGCAAGATCGTGTTCGACGGCAAGGACATCCGCGGGATGCGGCCGGACAAGGTCGCGGCGCTCGGGATCGCGCACGTGCCGGAGGGGCGAGGCACGCTGGCAGACCTCACGGTCCGCGAGAACCTCCGCGTCGGCGCGTACCTCCGCAAGGACCGGAAGGGCATCGAGGCCGACATCGACTACTGCCTCGATCTGTTTCCGAACCTGAAGGAGCGGATCAAGTCCCACGGGTCCGCGCTGTCGGGCGGAGAGCAGCAGATGCTCGCCGTCGCCCGCGCCGTGATGGCGAAGCCGCGCCTGATGCTCCTCGATGAGGCCTCGCTGGGGCTCGCACCGAGCACTGCGAAGAACGTCTACCAGGCGATCGGCCGGCTGCGGCGCGAATCCGGCATCGCGATGCTCGTGGTCGAGCAGAACGCGAACCTCGCCTTCACCCTGGTCGACACCGCGACAGTGCTGGAGACGGGGCGCAACGCCCTCACCGGCACCTCGGCCGAGCTCAAGGGCATGGACGAGATCCGACGCGCCTACCTGGGGGGCTGACCGTGGGCACCTTCATCCAACTCGTCATCGACGGACTCTCCGCCGGTTCGATCTACGCGGCGCTCGCGCTGGCCATCGTTCTCGTGAACCAGGCGACGGGGCTGATCAACTTCGCGCAGGGCGGGATGGCAGTGCTCGCGGCCTACTTCGCGTACTCGTTCCTCCAATGGGGCGTGCCGCTGATCCTCGCGATCCTGCTGTCGATGCTGGCCTCCTTCGTGCTCGGCGCTCTCATCGAGCGGTTCCTGATGCGCCGCTTCGAACAGGGCGACCCCGACACCGCGGTCGTGGTGACGATCGGCCTTCTCACCCTCATCACGGGCCTCTGCGGCTGGATCTGGAGTTTCAACAACCTGCAGTTCCCGTCGCTGTTCCCGCTGCAGAACGTCAACATCCTCGGTGCGGTGGTCAGCGTCCGCTCGATCGGCACGACGCTCGTGATCGTCGGCATCATGATCCTGCTGCAGCTGCTGTTCATCGGCACCAAGCTCGGGCTCGCGCTGCGCGCAGTCGCGGTGAATCCGCAGTCGGCCGCCTTCTCCGGGCTGCCGGTCGGCCGGCTGCTCATGGTCGGCTGGGGACTGGCCGCCGCACTCGGAGCCATCGCCGGCGCACTCATCGCGCCGTCGCTGACCCTCACGCCGGGCATGATGGACGCCGCGCTGGTCTACGCGCTCGCCGCCGTCATCCTCGGCGGCCTGTCGAGCCCGATCGGTGTCGTGGTGGCCGCCTGGATGATCGGCGTGCTCGAGAATCTCGCGGCCGTCTACGTGCCGTTCATCGGCTTCGACCTCAAGATCGCCGTGCCGTTCATCCTGATCTTCGTCGTCCTCATCGTCCGCCCGCAGGGCCTGTTCGGCCGGAAAGACGTGGTGCGGGTGTGATGGCCGCCGCTGCAGGGTTCATGAGCAAGCCGTGGGTGCGGTGGGTCGCGGTTCTGCTGGTCGTCGTGCTCCTGGTCGTGGCGCCGCTGATCTTCCCCATATTCCTCAACCAGACGTTGGCCCGGATCGGGGTCTTCGCGGTCGCCGTGCTGGGGCTCAACGTGGTCATGGGCTATACGGGTCAGGTCTCGCTCGGCCAGATCTTCTTCGTGGGCGTCGGCGCCTACGTCACCGCGTACGGCGTGAACGCCGAGTGGAACATCGCGCTCGTGTTCATTCTGGCCGCGCTCATCCCCGGCGTGATCGGCCTGCTCATCTCGCTCGCGGCGGCGCGGCTCGGCGGATTGGCGATCGCCATGGTCACGATTGCGCTGCCCATCATCGGCGTTCCGCTTGCCAAGCGGCTTTCGGAGTTCACCGGTGGCTCGCAGGGATCCTCCGCCCGGTTCTCCGGCGCGCCCGAGTGGACGGGCCTCGCTGACGACCAGTGGCAGCTGTACATCGTGATCGCGATCACCGCCGCGGTCTTCCTCTTGACCCGCAACCTCGTCCGCGGCAAGTACGGGCGCGCGTTCGCGATCGTCAAGGGAAACGAGGCCGTCGCCTCATCGATGGGCATCTCGCCGTATCGCTACAAGGTGCTCGCCTTCACGATCGCCTCGCTCATCGGCGGAATCAGCGGCTTCCTCTACATGGTCGTCGTCCAGTACACGTCGCCCGAGACGATGAGCTTCGGCCACTCGATCACGCTGCTCGCCTCGATGGTGATCGGCGGCGCCGGCAGCATCCTCGGGTCGCTTCTCGGCGGGGCGTACTACGTGCTCGCGCCGCAGCTCACGAACGCGGTCGATTCGAGTCTCACCGCGGTGCTGCAGGGCATCATCCTGCTCGTCATCCTGTTCGTGCTGCCGGGCGGGCTGGTCTCCCTGCCACGTCTATGGCGGCGCCGCAAGAGCGGTGGTCGAGACTCACCCGGCGTCGGCGGGGCCGCGTCGCACGCCGCTGCCGCCGCAACGGTCTCACCGACCACCACCCGCGGCTCGCACCCTCCCGCTCAACCCCAACCCACCAACACAGTCAGAAGAGAAGAGGCAGGACACATGAGCACACTCCGCAAGAAGGCGCGGATCACCTCGGTCGTCGCGGGCATCGGCATCGTCGCCGTCCTCGCGGCCGGGTGTGCGCGCGGAGGCGACAGCGGTGGCGACGCCACAGAGGGGCCCGTCGAGGCGAGCCCCGGCATCACCGACGACAGCATCACATTCGGCATCACGAGTCCGCTCACCGGCCCGACGGCCGGACCGGGCAACTGCACCGTCGACGGCGCACTCGCCTACTTCGGCGTCAAGAACGCCGAGGGCGGCATCGAGTTCGGCGACGGCAAGACCCGCACCGTCGAGATCAAGGCCTACGACGACACCTACGACCCGCAGAAGGCGCTGGCGAACTTCCAGCAGATGGTCTCCGACGGCGTCTTCGCCGCCGGGATCGGCCTGGGCACCCCGACCAACCGCGCCTGGCGCGAGGCGGCCATCGACGAGGGTGTCCCGCAGGTGCTCGTCATGACCGGCGACCCGCTGTTCAGCGACCGCGAGGAGAGCCCGATGCAGATCGGACTCGTGCCGATCTATCAGCAGGAGGGCGGCGCGTTCGGCGAGCTGCTCGCCGGCTCGCCCGAAGACCACAAGGTCGCGATCCTCTACCAGAACGACGACTACGGCAACGGCTACGTCGAGGGCTTCAAGGAGGCCATCGCGGGTGCGTCGAACATCGAAGTCGTCAAGGAGCTGACGTACGAGGCGACCGACACGTCGGTCGACGCCCAGCTCACCGAGCTCGCAGCCAGCGGCGCGGATGTCTTCTTCAACGCGATGTCGATCACCCCGCTCGTGATCTCGTCGCTGAAGAAGACCGAGGAGCTCGGCTGGCTGCCCAGCTGGTTCCTGCCGTCCAACACGTCGAGCCCCGGAGGCATCCTGCAGCAGCCCGACGTGCACGCCGACGTCTTCCCCGGCATCTACACGGTCGCGTTCTCGCAGTCCGCGGCAAGCCCGACGTTCGCGGAGAGCGAAGAGGGGGCGGCGTTCCTGGAAGCCATCGCCGAGTACACCAACCAGGAGGGCGTCCCCGCCTTCCCGCACTGCGTGTGGAGCTGGATCGCCGCCGCGACGCTCGAGCAGGCGTTCGCAGAGATGACAGAGCCGACCCGTGAGAGCTTCATGGAGGCGCTCATGGGCATCCAGGGGTACGCCGCGCCGTTCATGCTCGAAGGGTCGGTCATCGACACCACGACCGACGGCAAGCCGGCCGTGTCCGACGTGCTGGTCCAGAAGTACAACGGCAAGGGCTACGCCCCCGCCGAGGCGTTCGAATAGGCAAGCGGCGTCCTATCCGAACGAAATGGAAGCCGGGGCGGTCCGCGAAAGCGGATCGTCCCGGCTTCCTAGGTCGGGCGCGGTGTCGACATGGGCTTGTCGGACTCAGGAGTTCTCTGCGATCATCAACCCGCCGCTCCGCATCCGCGCGGCCGGCGCCAGGCGCCGGTCGTCGAGGGCGGCGCGCTCGCCGTGGGCACCGTCATGACGGTGACACTCTCAGCCGATCACCGCGTGATGGACGGGGCGCTGGCCGCCCGGCTGCTCGCCGCGATCGTGGAGCGGGTCGAGAGTCCGGTCCTCGCCCTGGCGTGAGCCGGCCGCAGCGGGTGTCCGCGTCACTCGCGGCGACTAGCCTCGGCACGGAGGGAGGCCCGATGGCACATGATCGCGGCGCGTCCGAAGGAGTCCTCGAGCGGACGGCGCGGATGCTGCGCGCGTTCTCGGCGGACGACGAGAGCCTCACCGCCGCCGAGCTCGCGCAGCGCGCCGGGCTGCCGCGCTCGACCGCGCACCGCCTCGCGATCGAGCTGGTGACGTTGCGGCTGCTCGACCGCCTGCCGGACGGTGCTTTCACGATCGGCACGGGGCTGTGGGAGCTGGGCGAGCTTGCTCCGGTGTCGATGCGACTGCGTGAACGCGCCCTCCCGCACGTGCTGCGGCTGTACGAGGCGAGCGGCGAGAACGTGCACATCGCCGTTCTGAGCGACGAGGACCCGGCGACCGCCGAGGCTCTGTACGTCGCCCGCGTCACCGGACCGCACTCCATCCCCACCCTCAGTCGCATGGGCGGCAGGCATCCGCTGCACACCACGGGCGTCGGCAAGGCTCTGCTGGCGCAGCGCGACGACGAGTGGCTCGACCTCTTCTTCCAGCGCCGCCTCGAGCGCGAGACCGTGCACTCGATCATCGACGAGCGGACGCTGCGCGACGAGATCGCGGCCGCGCGCGCCCGAGGCTTCGCCACCACGCGCCAGGAGATGACGCTCGGCAACGTCTCGATCGCGGCGCCGATTCCGCCCGTTCCAGGGCTCCCGCCCGCGGCGGTCGGAATGGTCACGCATCTCGCTCGCGCCGACGAACGCCGGCTCAGCCGGCTCGTCATCGCTGCCGCGGGCGATATCGCGCGCGACCTTGCGCCCTGATCGCATGAGCGGATCCCACTCAGTGGGACACGGCCCTTCGCGAATCGCACGACGCGTGTGACGCTGGGCGCAGCATCCGTCGAAGGAGACCTCAGATGATGACCCGTGTCGATCCAGACCCGACCGCGGAGGCGTTCTCGTCCTCCGTCGTCCTCGAGCAGACCGCCGCAGCGCCCGAGACGCTCCTCGCCTCTCCCGACCAGCTGACGCAGGCGGAGATCACGCAGGAGATCGTCGACGTCCACGCCGCGGCCGCCCGTCGCGAAGAAGCGGGCGAGAAGCTGTCGATCAGCCTGCACGACTTCCGGCCGTACCGGTCGAGTGTGCTGCGGCATCCGACCAAGAATCCGAAGCTCGTCGACCCGGAGACGATCGAGCTGTGGTCGCCGGCGTTCGGCCAGCGCGATGTCGCAGCGATCGAATCCGACCTCACCCTGCAGCACACCGGCGAGCCCCAGGGCGAGCGCATCACGGTGCAGGGCCGGCTCCTCGACTCGTGGGGTAGGCCCCTGGCCAACCAGCTCGTCGAGATCTGGCAGGCCAATGCCGCGGGTCGATACATCCACCAGCGCGACCAGCATCCCGCCCCGCTCGACCCGAACTTCACCGGAGCCGGCCGCGCGGTCACCGACGACAACGGCGAATACGCCTTCACGTCGATCAAGCCCGGCCCCTACCCGTGGAAGAACCACGTCAATGCCTGGCGCCCCGCGCACATCCACTTCTCCGTCTTCGGCACCGGCTTCACGCAGCGCCTCGTGACCCAGATGTACTTCCCCGGCGATCCGCTCTTCCCGCTCGATCCGATCTACAACACGATCTGGCGCCAGGAGGATCGCGACCGGCTGGTCGGCATCTACGACCACGACCTCTCGGTTCCCGAGTTCTCGATGGGCTATCGGTTCGACATCGTCGTCGACGGCCCCGACGCCACGTGGTTCGAGCCGGAGGGGGAGCACTGATGGCCGTTCAGCGTCCGCAGGGCGAGAAGACCCACGAGCCCACCGGAGGGCAGACCGTCGGCCCGTTCTTCGCGTTCGGACTCGACTACCCGAAGAAGCACGAGGTCGTGTTCCCGCACAGCCCGGGCTCGATCGTCCTCGGCGGCACCGTGTACGACGGCGCAGGCGCACCGATCCCGGACGCGGTGATCGAGATCTGGGCCGCCGACGAGGACGGTGTCGTCTCCCGCGAGCTCGGCGCATTCCGCCGGGACGACCACACCTTCACCGGCTTCGGCCGCGCCGCCACGACCGACGTCGGGCGCTACGAGTTCTGGACGCGCAACCCGGGTCCGGTCGACGGCAAGGCGCCGTTCTTCTCAGTGATCGTGTTCGCGCGCGGGCTCCCGGACAAGCTCGTCACCCGCATCTACCTCCCCGAGCACGAGGACCTCCTGGCGGCTGATGCGCTGCTGTCATCGCTCACACCTGAGGAGCGCGCTACGCTCATCGCAACGCGCACCCCCGACGGGTACCTGCAGCACGACATCCGCCTGCAGGGCGAGAAGGAGACCGTCTTCCTTGCCTTCTGACGCACCGCCCGACGAGCCCTTCGCGGTCCCGGATCACGGGAGCGTGGCGACCGGGCCGGGCGATGTCGGACTGCTGTCGCCGGTCTCGATCGGCGCGGGGGATGCGGCATCCGATCGTGTCGTGGTCGCGCACCTCATCGAGGCCGAGCTGGCCCTGACGCGTGCACTCGTGGCTCAGGGTCTCGCTCCGGCATCGGCTGGATCGGCGGTGGACGCCGTGCGGCTCGCGCCCACCGAGATCGACCTCGCCCAGCTCGCACAGGACTCCGTCTCCGGCGGCAACCCCGTCATCCCGCTCATCCCGCTGATCAGGGCGCGCGTCGCGGACGAGGATGCGGATGCCGCGGCGTGGGTCCACACCGGCGCGACGAGCCAGGACATCCTCGACTCCGCGCTGATGACGCTCGGCCGCGACGCGGCGGCGTCGGTCGCGGAGAACCTGCGGCTCGCCGAGCAGGCGATCGCGGCGCTCGCTCGCGCTCACCGCGGCGAACCCGCGGCGGCCCGCACGCTCACCCAGCACGGCGTGCCGACGACCCTCGGCCTGAAGGCAGCGACCTGGCTGCGCGCTATCGTCCGCGCTCGCCGCCGGCTCTCCGACGTCGCAGCACGGCTGCCCGCACAGCTCGGCGGAGCCGGTGGAACGCTCGCGTCGTTCGTCGAGCTCTTCGGGGCCGACGCAGCCGCGGGCCTGCCGGCGCGGTACGCCGCAGAGCTCGGTCTGCAGGCGCCCGACGCGCCCTGGCACACGGACCGCTGGCCGGTCACCGAACTCGGCGATGCCCTCGCGGCCGTTGCCGCCGCGACGGGAAAGTTCGGCTCCGATGTCGCGAGCATGGCGCGCACGGAGGTCGGCGAGGCCTCGGTCGGGGTGGGCGGCGGATCCAGTGCCATGCCGCAGAAGCAGAATCCGGTGGATGCCGTCCTCCTCCGCTCCGCCGCGCTGCGGGCGCCCGGCCTCGCGGCTCAGCTGCACCTCGCGGCGGGGCTGGCCGTGGACGAGCGGCCGGACGGCGCGTGGCACGCGGAGTGGCCGGCGCTGCAGGAGCTGCTGCGGCTCGCTCTGGGCGCCTCTGCGCGAGCGGCGGAGCTCGCGGCAGGGCTGTCCTTCGATGCCGGTCGGGCTCGCGCGAACCTCGACCTCACCGGCGGGCTCATCGTCAGCGAGCGCCTCGGCCTCGTGCTCGTGCCGCTGATCGGCAGAGCCCGTTTCAGCGCGCTGATCGCGGAAGCCGCGGCGGGCGACGACCTCGTCGGCCTGGTCCGCGCGCTGCCCGAGGCTTCCGGACTCGACGTCGACGCCCTGGCGGACCCCGCCCACTACCTCGGACTCGCATCCTCGCTCGTCGACGACGCCGTCCGGGAAGCGGCGGAGGACCGGTGAGCACGCCGGCCATCGCTCTCACGGCTCCGGTCGGTCCCGTCGCCGCACCGCTCGTCGTCCTCGGCCCGTCGCTCGGCACCTCCACGATCCTGTGGGAAGACGTCATCCCGGCCCTGGCGGCGGACTACCGCGTCGTGGCATGGGACCTGCCGGGGCATGGCGCCTCACCCGCGGCATCCGCACCGTTCACCGTCGAAGGCCTCGCCGACGCGGTCGCGGCCGCCGTCGGTGAGCCGTTCCTGTACGCCGGAGTCTCGCTCGGTGGTGCGGTCGGGCTGTGCCTGGCGCTGCGGCATCCGGGGAAGGTGAGACGCGCCGCGATTCTCGCGTCGGGTGCGAAGCTCGGCGAGGTCGAGGGATGGAACGACCGGGCAGCGCAGGTGCGCGCGCAATCGACGTCGAGCCTGATCGTCGCCTCTGCCCAGCGCTGGTTCGCGCCCGACTCGATCGCGCGTCGCCCGGAGCTGTCGGGGCGACTGCTGCACGCGCTGCAGGACACCGACGACGAGAGCTACGCCCTGTGCTGCGACGCGCTCGCGGTCTATGACGTGCGCCAGACGCTGGGCGAGATCAGGATGCCGGTGCTTGCGGCGTGGGGCGAGCACGACGGCGTCGCACCGGAGTCGAAGTCGGCCGAGATCGCGTCGGGCGTCGTGGACGGAGCGATCGTGCAGATCGCGGATGCCGCGCACCTGCCGCCGGCCGAGCAGCCGGACGCCGTCGCCACAGTGCTGCAAGACTTCTTCGAGGAGGCACGATGAGACCGACCGGTGAGGGATTCTCCGACCAGGAGCGGTACGACCAGGGCATGGTGGTGCGCCGGGAGGTGCTCTCCGACGAACACGTCGACCGCTCGACGGCCGGTGCCAACGAGCTCACCGCCGAATGGCAGGACTTCATCACCCGCGTCGCGTGGGGCGATGTGTGGTCGCGGCCGGGACTCGACCGACGGTCTCGATCGATCGCCGTGCTGACCTCGCTCATCGCTCATGGGCATCACGAGGAGCTGGCGATGCACCTCATGGCGGCGCGACGCAACGGGCTGAGCCTCGACGAGATCAGAGAGGTGATCCTTCAGAGCGCGATCTACTCCGGGGTTCCCGCCGCGAACACGGCGTACCGGATCGCGAGCGAGGTCTTCGCCGACGAACTGGGTTGAGCCGCGCCCCTCAGCGGTTCATCCGTCACCGGGGTACGCGCGTGGGCGTCGGAGACGTACACATGTGACGGATGAACGGGGTGCGATGGCCGGGTCAGCGACCCTCGAGCGGCCACCCCGTGTAAGCCTCGGCGAGGTAATGTCTGCCCGCCTCCGACTCGACCACCGTGCGCAGCTCGCCGAGCTGGCGGAGCCTGTCGAAGTCCGTGGCATCCGGTGCGACGTGCAGCATGTTCGTCATCCACCACGAGAAGTGCTGGGCCTTCCAGATGCGGTGCAGCGCCGTCTCGGGGAAGGCCTCGAGCAGGCGCGAGTCGCCCTCGAGGAGGAAGGCGCGCAGCGCCTTGTCGAGCAGTACGACGTCGGCCACGGCGAGATTCATTCCCTTCGCGCCGGTAGGCGGCACCGTGTGAGCGGCGTCGCCGATCAGGGCGACGCGGCCGTGCAGCAGCTCGTGGGCGACGAAGCTGCGGAACCGCAGCACGTCGCGCTGGAAGATCGGACCCTCGATGAGGTCGTGGCCGTCGACGCTGGCCTGAAGCGCATCCCAGATCTGGCGCTCGCTCATCGAGTCGGGGTCGAGCTCGGGATCGCACTGCAGGTACATGCGCTGCACGGTGGCACTGCGCTGGCTGATCAGGGCGAACCCGTTCGGGGAGTTGCTGTAGATGAGCTCGGGCGCGCTCGGGGGCGCCTCGCACAGGATGCCGAACCATGCGAACGGGTACTCGCGGAAGTAGCCACCGGTCTGCGAGCCGGTCACGGCTGCCCGGGCGACGCTGCGTGAGCCGTCGGCGCCGACGACGAACTCGGCCTCGATCTCGAGCGGCTCGCCCTCGGCGTCGATCGCGATGACCCGCGGGCGATCGGTCTCTGCACCCTCGACGCGTTCAGCGGTGACGCCGAACCGGAGATCCTGGCCGGCGGCGAGCCGCACCGCGATGAGGTCCTTCATGGCCTCGTGCTGGGGGTACAGCCACACGCCGCGGCCGACGAGGCCGGCGAAGTCGATGCGATGACCTTCGCCCGCGAAACGCAGTTCGATGCCGTCGTGGCGGTGCCCGACGGTGCGCACACGGTCGGACGCCCCCGACTCGTCGAGGATCTCGACGGTGCCCTGCTCGAGGATTCCGGCGCGGATCGTCGTCTCGATCTCCTCACGCGTGCGCTGGTCGATCACGACCGACTCGATGCCGGAGTTCGCGAGCAGATGCGCGAGGAGCAGTCCGGCGGGGCCGGCGCCGATGATCGCGACGCGGGTGCGGACGGTGTCGGTCATATCGTCTCCTTCGACGGTGATCGGAATCGGGTGCTTCGCCCAGTGTGACGCGTCTGTGCGGCGCTCCGCCGTACGTTCCCGTTCAACGGGAATCCATTCTTGGCTTCATCCGTCACCCGTGTACTCCCGGAGCCACGTTTCGCGTGCATTGGTGACGGATGAACGGGGTGCCGGAGCCCCCGTCCTCAGCGCCGGTCGGCGGCCAGGGCCGAGCGGATGCCGGCGGACGCGGCCCGCAGCTCCTCGAGCGCACCGGCGGTCGGGGCGTCGCGGGGGAGCACCACCGACAGGGCTGCGATGACCGCACCCGAGGCATCCCGCACGGGCACGGCGACACCGGTCGAGACCGCCTCGATCGAACCGGGCGCCACGACGTATCCGGCGCGGCGCACGTCGGCGAGCGCACGGCGGAGGGCTGCGGCATCCGTGATCGTCTCGGGCGCGATTCGCGCGAGCGGGCCGGCGAGCACGCGCTCCTGAAGCTCGGGCGTGCCGTAGGCGAGCAGCACCAGGCCCGACGACGACGCGTGCAGCGGAAGGCGGCCGGCGATGCGCGTGATGTTGGCGCCCGAGTCGGGCGACGAGAGTCGCTCGAGGAAGAGCGCTTCGTCCTGCTCGAGCACGGCGAGCTGCGTGTGCTCGCGGATCGCGGCCTGCACCCGCTCCATGAACGGCATCGCCGCCTGGCGCAGCCGCAGCGCGTCCGAGCCGCGCAGGGCGAGCTCCCACAGGCGCATGCCGAGGCGCACGCGATGGTCTTCGTCGCGTTCGAGCAGCCCGGCCTCGACGAGCGCGTCGACCTGGCGATGGGCGGTCGAGGACGGCAGGCCGGCGCGCCGGCCGATGTCGGCGGCCGTCTGCACGGTTCGCTCCGCAGAGAACGTCTCGAGGATGCGGACGATGCGCTCGGTGACGGAGTCGCCCGACGGCGAGTTGGCCATGCGCCCAGCGTGCCACACCGACGCGCACGCTCTGCTGACGCGTCACGCGGTGCCGCAGCATCCGCCGCCGCTCTAGGCTGGCGCCGTGAGCACCCCCACCTCCTCACCCGACGTCACCGCCGCCGCACGAGACGACCGCATCACGATGCGGTTCATGAGCGTGCCGGGCGACACCGCGGCGGGCGGTCGGTCAGTCGCCGCGGGCAGCGTCATGGAGTGGATCGACAAGGCCGGCTACGCGTGCGCGGTCGGCTGGGCGGGCACCTATTGCGTGACCGCGTACGTCGGCAACGTCCGCCATCGCCGCCCGATCGCGCCGGGAAGCCTCATCGAGGTGGTGGCGCGGATCATCCACACCGGCCGGACGAGCATGCACGTCGTCGTGACGGTGTCTTCGAGCGACGTGAACGCCCACGCCTACACGCCCGCCACGACCTGCATCCTGATCTTCGTCGCCAAGGGCGCCGACGGGCGGCCGGCGGTCGTTCCCGAGTGGACGCCGAAGACACGCTCCGACCACAAGCTCGCCGCCGCCGCGCTCGAGCGCATCCCGGCGCGCACCGAGATCAAGCGGCTCATGCTCGAGGAGGACTACACCGACGCCGGCGAAGCCCCGCGCACGACGCTCCGCTTCCTCGTGCCGCCGGGTTCGGTGAACTGGGGCGGCAAGGCGCACGGCGGCACGGTCATGCGCTGGATCGACGAGGCCTCGTACGCCTGCGCGGCGTCGTGGGCACAGGATGGTGACGGGGCGAGCGAGGCGATCGCGGTCTACTCGGGCGGCATCCACTTCTTCGCGCCGGTCCGCATCGGCGACCTCGTGGTCGTGGATGCCCGGCTCATCTACACGGGCCAGCACAGCATGCACATCAGCATCCGCGTCTCCAGCGCCGACCCGCGCACGCCGCGCGACCTGACGCTGACGACGCAGTGCATGAGCGTTTTCGTGGTTCCCGGACGCGCCGGCGTGGCGCTGCCGGTGCCGCCCTGGCATCCGGCCTCCGCGAAGACCTCCGCCTCGCGCAGCACGCGCAGCAGATCATCCGGATGCGCGGCGAGATCGTCCCCATCGCACCATCGCTGACGCTCGAGCCGTAGCGACCGATCCGTCCCGCTCGTGACAGAGGGAACGCGTCGCGCTACAATGGACGTACTGCGCACAAGTGTTCGCAGAGCGAACATCAAGGAGTTCACGTGATCGACAAGACGGTTCCGGATGCCGCGACCGCCGTCGCCGGCATCCCCGACGGTTCGACGGTCATGATCGGCGGTTTCGGCCGCGCGGGGCAGCCGGTCGAGCTCATCGACGCGCTCATCGCCCACGGCGCGAGCGAGCTCACGATCGTGAACAACAACGCCGGCAACGGCGACACCGGACTCGCGGCGCTGCTGGCGACCAAGCGGGTGCGCAAGATCATCTGCTCGTTCCCCCGGCAGCACGATTCCTGGGTGTTCGACGGGCTCTACCGCGCGGGCGAGATCGAGCTGGAGATCGTGCCCCAGGGCAATCTCGCCGAGCGCATCCGCGCCGCAGGGGCCGGCATCGGCGCCTTCTTCTCGCCGACCGGCGTGGGCACGGAGCTCGCGGCAGGCAAGGAAGCCCGCACGATCGACGGCCGCGACTATGTCCTGGAGTACCCCATCCGCGCCGACTTCGCGCTCGTCAGTGCGCTGAAGGCCGACCGCTGGGGCAACCTCGTCTATCGCAAGACGGCACGCAACTTCGGGCCGATCATGGCGTCGGCCGCGACCACCACGATCGTCCAGGTCGACGAGGTCGTGCCGCTCGGCTCCCTCGACCCCGAGACCGTTGTGACGCCCGGAATCTTCGTCGACCGCGTCGTCGCGGTGGGGGAGCGCATCTGGCTCGACGACGGCGCCTTCGTCGGGGGCGTCGATCTCGAGGGCCGGCCGGTCGTACTCGAAGCCGACGCCGCAGCGAACGCCGGAGCGAGCGGAGCCGACCAGTGACCACTCGAATCACCCGCGACGAGCTCGCGCAGCGCATCGCCGCCGACATCCGTGAGGGGTCGTATGTCAACCTCGGCATCGGCGCGCCGACGCTCGTGGCGAACTTCCTGCCTCAAGACCAGGAGATCATCCTGCACACCGAGAACGGCCTGCTCGGCATGGGACAGGCGCCGGATGCCGCGCACGTCGACCCCGACCTCATCAACGCCGGCAAGCAGGCCGTGACCGCGCTTCCCGGCGCCGCGTTCTTCCACCACGCCGACTCGTTCGGCATGATGCGCGGCGGCCACCTCGACGTGTGCGTGCTGGGTGCGTTCCAGGTCTCGCAGTCGGGTGACCTCGCGAATTGGTCGACCGGCGCTCCCGGGGCGATCCCCGCCGTCGGCGGTGCGATGGATCTCGCGATCGGAGCGAAAGCGGTCTACGTCATGACCGATCTGCTCACCAAGACGGGTGAGTCCAAGCTCGTCGCCGAGTGCTCCTATCCGCTGACCGGTGTCGGCTGCGTCACCCGGGTCTACACGGACCACGCCGTCTTCGACGTGACGGACGACGGATTCGCCGTGCGTGAGGCGTTCGGCGACAACACGGTCGAATCGCTGGCGGAGCTGACGGGGCTCGCCCTCGCAGATGCGACGACCCAGGCATCCCGATTGGAGAACTGACATGGCCACCAGCTATGTGTACGACGCGGTCCGCACCCCGTTCGGCCGTGCGGGAGGCACGCTCTCGGGAGTGCGGCCCGATGACCTCGCGGCCGTCGTGATGCGCTCGATCGTGGAGCGCACCGGGATCGACCCGGCCCGCATCGACGACGTCATCTTCGGCGACGCGAACCAGGCGGGCGAAGACAACCGCAACGTCGCCCGGATGGGAGCGCTGCTCGCGGGCTACCCATCGAGTGTGCCCGGCGTCACGGTCAACCGCCTCTGCGGCTCATCTGTGGAGGCCGTGATCCAGGGGTCGCGTGCGATCGAGGCGGGGGATGCCGACATCATCCTCGCCGGCGGTGTCGAGTCGATGAGCCGGGCGCCCTTCGTGGTGGAGAAATCCGCCAAGCCGTGGCCCGCCGTCGGCAACCAGACGATGTGGAACACGTCCATCGGGTGGCGTATGACGAATCCTGCGCTCCGGAAGGACTGGACGATCTCGAACGGGGAGTCCGCCGAGAAGCTCGCGGGCATCTACGGGCTGTCTCGCGAGTCGCAGGACGAATTCGCGCTGCGCAGTCACCGCCTCGCGGCCGAGGCGTGGGCAGCCGGTGTCTACGACCCCGAGATCGTGCAGGTCGAGGGCTTCGCGCTCACCCGGGATGAAGGCATCCGGGATGACACCACTCTCGACAAGCTCGGCGGGCTGCGCGCGCTGTTCGCAAAGGAGGGCACGGTCACGGCGGGCAACTCCTCGTCGATCAACGACGGGGCGTCGGCGATCCTGCTCGGCGGCGAGGGCGTGCTGGATGCCGAGCCGCTCGCCCGCATCGCGGGCCGTGCCGCGTTCGGCAACGACCCCGACGTGTTCGGCGTCGCGCCGGTCGAGGCGGCGAACCGCGCACTCGCCCGCGCCGGCAAGACCTGGGCCGACGTCGACTTCGTCGAGCTCAACGAGGCGTTCGCATCGCAGAGCCTCGCGTGCGTTCAGCTGTGGCCCGACCTGGATCCGGAGAAGGTGAACATCCACGGTGGCGCGATCGCGATCGGGCACCCGCTCGGTGCTTCGGGCGGCCGGATCATCGGCCACGCGGCACACGAGCTGGCTCGACGCGGTGGGGGAGTCGCGGTCGCCGCGATCTGCATCGGCGTCGGCCAGGGACTCGCGGTCGTGCTGGAGCGGTGACGCACGATGCCGTTCCCGGTCGTTGAGCGACGAGCGAAGCGAGGAGACGAAACGCCAGCGCGCGACGGGTGCGTTTCGTCTCGGCGTTTCGACTCTGCGTTTCGACTCGCCTTCGGCTCGCTCAATGACCGGGGGCTCGCTCAACGACCGGTTGCTCGAGGATGAAGCCATGAGCGATACCGCAACGGCATCCGGCGATTTCGTACAGTCGCTGGCGCGCGGCCTTTCAGTGATCCGCGCGTTCGACGCCGACCATGCCGAGCTGACGCTGAGCGACGTCGCCCGCCGGGCACATATCACCCGCGCGGCCGCTCGCCGGTTCCTGCTGACGCTCGAGTCGCTCGGCTATGTCGCCTCCGATGCCCGGGCGTTCCGGCTGACACCACGGGTGCTCGAACTCGGGTTCAGCTACCTTTCGTCGCTCTCGCTCCCAGAGATCGTCCAGCCGCACCTTGAAGCGCTGTCGCGTGAAGTCGACGAGAGCGTTTCGGCGGCGGTGCTCGACGACGCCGACATCGTGTACATCGCGCGTGTGCCCACTCGCCGGATCATGAGCGTCCGCATCACGATCGGCACCCGCTTCCCGGCGTTCGCGACGAGCATGGGCCGTGTGCTGCTGGCGGGGCTCCAGGATGCCGCGGCCGACGTCGTGCTCGCGGCATCCGATCTCACCCGCTTCACCGACCGCACGCTCACCGATCCCTCGGCGCTGAAGGATGAGTTGGCCCAGGTGCGCGAGCAGGGCTGGTCGCTTGTGGACGGCGAGCTCGAGCCGGGGCTGCGCTCGATCGCGGCTCCGCTGCGTGCGCGCGACGGCCGCGTCATCGCGGCGCTCAACGTGTCGACGAGTGCGACGCGCGACTCGGTCGAGCACCTGCTGGAGGCATACCTCCCCCCGCTCTTGCGGACGACGAGGGCGGTCGACGCGGAGCTGCGGCTGGTCTGACAGCGGGCGTGCCATCCCGACGAATCCGCCCCGATGCGAGGGCCTGCATCCACGCCGATTCCTCCCCGGAGGTGGGCGGATCCGGAGTTTGCACAGCGCCGGATTTGTCCCCTGATCTGGGCGTTCATGAGCCGCGCGATGTCGGTGGCCCCGACCACAATGGGGGTATGAATCAGTCCGCCGCCATCGCGCTTGCGGCGCTCGCTGAGCACGTTGACGAGGTCGTTGATGGGCTGTTCGACAGCGGATTCATGAGCTTTGAGAGCGATGTCGATGTCGTCGACGCTTTGTCGGTCGTAGGTCGGCTCTTCCGCCGATTCGAGTGCGTCGCGATCGATGTGGTCGGCGAGGTAGCGCGGCGGTCCGAGACCGGAGACGCGGACGCGCGGCTGACGACGCGTCTCGGTGCACACAACGTGAGTGAGCTGGTGCAGCGGGCGACCCGGGTGGGTCCGCAGACCGCCGGTAGCGTGGCAGCGCGCGGCGAAGGCGGTTCGGCAGGAGCCCAGTCTGGTCTCCGGTGAGCTGCTGCCTGCCCCGTTCCCTGCGATGCGTGAGGCGCTCGTCGCCGGCGATGTGGGCGTCGATGGGCTGCTGGCGGTGACGACGGCGCTCGCGGATGTGGAGCGGCGAGTGGGACGAGACGCGCTCCTGATCGCGGATGCCGAGCTGGCAGCGGTCGCGCGGGGTGAGGGTGCGGATGCCGCACCGCCGGCGTGCGCGGACCTGCTCCGGGTGCAGGCGACGGTATGGGCGACCGTGCTCGACCAGGACGGCACCGAGCCGCAGGAGCGGGAGGCACTGCGCCTTCGCGGAGTGTCCCTGGGCAGACCGCGGAACGGGCTGGTGCCCGTCAGGGGCAATCTGCTCGTCGAGGCCGCCGCACAGATGCAGATGATCTTCGACGCCGAGGGGTCGCCGCGGGTGGAGGGTGACCTCGGCAGGGTGCAGTTCCGCCCAGCGAACGAGCACGCCGACGCCGATGATGAGTTCATTCCGCCGGACGATCGACGGCCGGCTCAACGTCGGCACGACGCTCTCGCGACGGCGCTCTTCGTCGCAGCCGCAAGCAAGGCCCTCCCGACGATCGGCGGTGCCGCCCCGACTCTTGTCGTGTCGGTGCGGGAGTCGGATCTGCGAAGCGGGACCGGGTGGGCGCACGCGCAGGGGTGTGAGGAGCCCTTGCCGATCGGCGCCGCGCACCACGTCGGGTGCGCCGGCACGATCCAGCGCGTCGTGCTGAACGCGGACGGCCGGATCGTGAGGATCGGCACCGAGGAACGCGTCTTCAACCGCCACCAGCGCCGTGCGATCGCGCTCCGAGACGGCGGTTGCCTCATCCCCGGATGCGGAGTACCGGCGGCCTGGTGCGAGATCCACCACGTCATCGAACACGTCGCGCGGCGGACCGACTCATACGGACAACGGTGTGCTCCTCTGCTGGTATCACCACCGATTCCTCGAGCGCCACGAGTGGGGCATCCGGATGAATCGGGGCGTACCCGAAGTGCGGGCACCCCGCTGGAACGACTCATCCGGCAGGTGGCGCCCCGTCACGAGATCGAAGACACGACTTGCGGATCTGGTCGTGCGGCGAACATGACTCGCGGTGGGCGACCCCCGGGCATCCGATCTGCTTACGCGGGCATCACGCATACTTATGCGTAAAAGAGACCAATTGAGGTAGCGTGAATGGTACGGCGTGACGATGCGCCGTCTGATCGCGGTAATCCGAAGGACCTGCCGCGGTCGCCCTTCTGCAGAGAGCGCGCCCTCCATGCTCCTCGAGCGAGACCTCATCCAGTCCGTCGGCTTCCGCAACGTCCGCGAGGGCGGCCGCGTCACCGGCTTCCAGTTCCGGGTGCGCATGCCGTCGTATCGCGGGATGGCGGCATCCCTCATCGACGGCATCGCCGTGCGGGTCGGCGACCTCGTCGACGTCGCGGCCGACGCGCCCCTTTGGACGTTCGGGGCAACACCTACACGCTCGCGGAGCTGTGGGAGAGCGACGGCGTCCGCTGGCCGCTCGAAGAGGCTGCCATCGTCACCGTGCCGTTCGAGGGCGGCCTGCCCGACGGCGTGCACGAAGTGTCGATCGAGCTGCGGCTGCGGATGTCGTACATCCCCGTCGAGCACCAGCCGTCGACGTATCAGGGTCACCAAGCACGTCACCCTCTCGCCCGAGGCTGACGGTGCTCCGTTCACGTACGGCGTCTCCCTCTACAGCTTCATGGGCGACTACGGCACCGTGCTCGATCTCGAGACCGCGCTCGCCGGCATCGCCGACATCGGGGCGACCGGCGTCGAGATTCTCGGCGAAGGGCACATCCCGAACTATCCCGACCCGTCGCAGGAGTGGGTGGACGACTGGTTCCGCCTGCTCGAGAAGTACGGACTCGAACCCACCAACTACGGATCGTGGATCGACACGCGCCTGCACTCCAGCGGACCGAACGGGCACGACATGACCGTCGAGGAGGGTGCCGCGGCGTTGCAGCGCGACCTCCGGCTTGCCAAGCGGCTCGGCTTCCGGTTCGTTCGCCCGAAGATCGGCGTCATCACGAGCGACCTCGTCCCGCATCCGATCTGGACCGAGGTCGTCGAGCGCAGCCTCCCGCTCGCGGAGGAGCTCGACGTCATCATCTGCCCCGAGATCCACGCGCCGACGCCGATCAAGCACGAGGTCGTCGACGACTACATCGGGCTCATCAAGCGCACCGGAACCAAGCACTTCGGGCTGCTGATCGACACCGGCATCTTCCAGGACCGGCCGATCGCCGCTCAAGCCGGGCGAGCTGCCCGGTCAGCGCCCGGCGTTCATGGATGGCATCGCCGTCGACCCGGCCGATTTCGCCGACGTCGCCGAGCATGTCGTGTTCATCCAGGCGAAGTTCCACGACATCGACGAGAACCTCGAGGATCAGCAGATCCCGTGGGAGCCGGTGCTGCGCGCGATCAAGGATGCCGGCTACACGGGGTACCTCTCGAGCGAGTACGAAGGCGAGCGCGAGCCGTGGCGCTCGATCGAGCAGGTCCGCCGTCAGCACTCGCTCATGCGTCAGGTCGCCGACCGGCTCTGAGCCGCGGCGCTCGTGCTGAGCGAGCGACACCGTGCCCCCGCATCCCATCTTGAAAGACACTGAAGGAACGACATCATGCCGAACGGACTCATCCAGGACGACAGCCTGCGCGTCCACCCCGAGGGCTTCGCGCTCTCGCTGACCCTTCCCTGGTACCGCAGCCTGTGGCTGTCGTCGGTCACCTCTCTCCAGCTCACGGTCGACGGCGAAGAGGTCCCCGCCGAAGACCTTGCCTTCGAGCTGAAGGGAGTGCGGTACTCGCTCGATGAGCTGCCGCAGCAGAGCGACGTGCTCTGGTACCTGCAGGAGCACCCGCTGCTTATCGCCTCTGGCGAGACGCCGGTCGAGCTCGGCGAGATACACGAGGTCCGCTTGATCGGCCAGCTGCGGCTGCCCTACATGCAGATCGCGCCGGGCGAGGACGGCGGCCCGGGCATGTACGTTCCCAACTTCGTGAACCAGACGCTCACCCTGACTGCGACAGATCGGGATGCCGTGCCCCCGGCGCTCGTGTCCGACGTGACGGCCCCGCCGCCCGCGACGGATGCCGACCCCTTCAAGCTCGGTCTCACCCTGTACTCGGCGAGCGCCGAGTTCCGCGCCGGCTGGTACGACTTCGACAGCCTGCTCGCGCGCGTGTCGGAGCTCGGCATCGGCCCGGGCATCGAGATCGTGGCGTCGCAGGCGCTGCCGACCTATCCGCACGTGTCGGAGGAGTTCGTCCGCAACTGGCGTGCCGCGTTCGACAAGTACGGCTTCGACGAGAGCTCGTTCGGCGCCAACCTCGACATGGGCCGTCGGCGTGACCGCGACATGACCGATGACGAGGAGTTCGAGTTCAGCGAGATCCTCTTCCGCGACGCGCACACGCTCGGATTCCCGCTCGTGCGCATCCAGAGCGCCAAGCCGACGCTGCTGCGCCGACTGCTGCCGATCGCCGAGGAGCTGAACCTCAAGCTCGCGTACGAGATCCACGCCCCGATGGGACCGAACGCTCCGGCGGTGATGAAGGTTCGTGAGGTCTACGACGAGCTCGACTCGCCGCTGCTCGGCTTCGTCGCGGACTTCTCCTCGACGATGCACAGCATGTCGCCGACACTGCTGCGCGCGGTTCAGCGCGCCGGCCTCGACGACGAAGCGCTGGAGAAGCTGCAGGCGATCTGGGCGACGGATGCCTCGATGCAGGAGCGCCAGCAGGAGTTCATCGGCTACCTCAAGAGCCGCGACTTCGACCCCGGCCGCCTCGGTTCCTTCGCCCACCTCGCGTTCAACATGCACGGGCACGTAGCGCCGCAGGAATGGGCCGACATCATGCCCCAGATCCTGCACGTGCACGCGAAGTTCTACGACATCGACGAGAACGGGCAGGAGCCGGCGATCGACTACCCCGAGCTCGTGCGGGTCTTCGTCGAGGGCGGCTACCGCGGCTACTGGTCCAGCGAATGGGAGGGTCACGCGTTCGCCGAGCTCGGCGAGGTCGACCCGCTCGTACTCGTGCGCAAGCAGCACGACCTCATCCGCAAGTCGATGAGGGAGCTGCAGCCGGCATGACCGACCAGCCGAGCGTCGCGGAGCCGGGCTTCGACATCCGCTCGTTGCCGTTTGCGGAGGCCTTGCGGTGGCTGCGGGAGAACGGCGAGGTGCCCGAGATCCGTCCCGACGTCGACACGGCATCGTTGCGGCGGCGGTTCCCTCGCCTCGCAGGGGTGACCGTGGCCGATCTCGTCGTCGAGTCGTCGCACGGGCCGCAGCCCGCGCGTACCTACCGCGACGAGACGGCGACGCCGACCGGACGCGCCCTCGTCTGGGTGCACGGCGGCGCCTTCATCGGCGGATATCTCGACATGCCCGAGTCCAACTGGGTCGCCCTCGAGCTCGCGGCGCGCGGCATCCCGGTGCTTCGCAGTGGACTACACGAAATGCCTCGGCGACGTGCACTACCCGGTGCCCTCCGACGACGTGCTCGCCGCATGGGAGTACGCGCGGTCGAACGCGCAGGAGCTGCTTCGGCGCCGCGCCGGACGCACTCCTGCTCGGCGGCGCGAGTGCCGGCGGCACCCTGACGGCGGGTGCGATCGCGCGGCTGCGGGATGCCGGCGACGACGTACCCGCCGGACTGGTGAGTGTCTACCCCGCGGTGCACCCGGACGGAGGACGCCCGGGGAAGATCCCCGATCCGGCGTCGCCGATGACGCAGATCGCGCTGAACTTCGCCGGTTCCGCAGAGATGCTCGCCGATCCGCACGTCTTCGCCGGACTTGGCTCGGGTCGAGGGCTTCCCGCCGACGCTGGTCGTCGTGTGCGAACTCGATGGGCTGCGCCCTCGGGCGAGGCCTTCGCGGCATTGCTCGCCGAAGCCGGAGTGGACGTCGAACTGCGCCTCGAAGCGGGGGCCGACCACGCTCACATCAATGAGCCGTCCGATCCGACCGCGCTTCCGACGATCGAAGCGATCGCGGAATGGATCAGCTTCATGACGCGTTCTAGCACATCTCCGAACTGGCATGACTCTGCAGATCGCCGACCTGGTGCGCGGGCCTGCGCGGTGCGACTGGACGTCGAACTCAGCGCCACGGGCCTGACGCCGTTGCGGTTGCCGCCCCGCGCCAGGACGCAGTCCGACTCCGACTGGATGCGGATCGCCGCGGAGCAGGCATCGGGTGTGCGCTGCGAGTTCTGGACGGCGGCCACGTGGATCGAGCTGACCGTGGAGACCACCGGCCTGTATCTGCCCTGGGTTCCCGAGCACGTGCGGTGGGCGGTGTTCTCTGCGACGGTCGACGGCCAGCCGGTCGACGATGCCCGCGTGACCGGTGGATCCGAACTGCATCTGGCGGAGCCCGGCGGACCGCGATTCGTGAAGGGCGAGCCCGCCGTCGTCCGATTCGAGCTCGGCGGAGCGGGGCTTCAGGAGCGGCGTGTCGTGGTGTGGCTGCCGCAGACCGACACCGTCGAGATCCGCGATGTGCGCGCCGATGCGCCGCTTGCAGCCCGCCGAACCTCTCGACCAGCTGCGCTGGTGGCACCACGGCAGCTCGATCAGTCATTGCATCGAGGCGGCGACACCGCGCGGAGTCGTGGCCGGTCGCCGCCGCCGACCAGCTCGATCTCGATGTCACCAATCTCGGCTTCGCCGCGAACGCCCACCTCGATCCGTTCACCGCTCGGGCGATGCGGGATTCCGATGCCGACCTGTTCAGCCTGAAGATCGGCATCAACATCGTCGGCGGCGACACCATGAAGCGGCGCACGTTCGTTCCTGCCGTGCACGGCTTCCTCGACACGATCCGCGAGGGCGCCCCGACCGCGCCGATTCTCGTGATCTCGCCGATCCTCTGCCCGATGCACGAAGACACACCAGGCCCGACCGTCACCGACCCTGAGACCGGCGAGCGGCGCGGAACGCCGAGCACGACGCCGGACTTCTTCGAACCGCCGCTCACGCTGCGTTCGGTTCGCGAGATCTTGCGAGAGATCGTCCAGACTGCGCGCGTCGGATGACCCCGCCCTCTTCTATCTCGACGGGCTGGACCTGTTCGGCGCGGACGACATCGCGGAGCTGCCCGACGGGCTTCATCCCAGTCCTGCCGGCTACCTGCGGATCGCCGAGCGGTTCGCGAGATCCGCGTCGGTCGTCACCGAGTGGATCTCTCCGAGCGCGATCAGACGCGCGCTCGGCCGTGGGCGCCGGCCGCCGCATCGGTGCGACGACGTGAGCGCGCACGACGGTGACGTTCACCAACCCGATCCTCGCCGGCGACCGCCCCGACCCGGCGGTCATCAAGGTCGGCGACGAGTACTGGCTGACCTACTCGTCGTTCGAGGCGGCACCGGGACTGCTGCTGTACCGCTCGACCGATCTCGTGAACTGGACCTACGAGACCGCCGCTCTGCCGAATCCCGTCGGCAACACGTTCGCCGTCGACATCGCCGAGCACGATGGCCGCTTCTTCATCTACATCCCGTTCATCCCGACGCCGTGGTCGACGCTGACCGACGCGTCGATCTTCGTGATCCACGCCGATGCGATGAGCGGCCCGTGGTCGGAGCCGATCGACCTCGGCATCCGCGGCGTGATCGACCCGGGCCACGTCGTCGGCGAGGACGGCAAGCGATACCTCTTCACGAGCGGGGTGCGCCGCATCCAGCTCGCCGACGACGGGCTGTCGACCGTAGGCGAACTCGAGAAGGTCGTACGACGGCTGGCGGTATCCCGACGAGTGGATCACCGAGGCGTATGCGCTCGAGGGGCCGAAGCTTTTCTGGCGCCGTCACAAGCCGGGGTCTGGGGCGGAGCCCCAGAGGGGACTGGCGGCTGGTTCTACCTCGTCAGCGCCGTCGGCGGCACCGGCGGCCCGCCGACCGGGCACATGGTGATCGTCGCGCGCTCGCGGTCGGTGCACGGGCCGTGGGAGAACCACCCCCGCAACCCGATCGCCCGCACCGAGGACGCGTCAGAGGCGTGGTGGTCGCGCGGGCACGCGACGCTGGTTCCGGGTCCTGGCGCGCGCCAGCAAGCCGGGGGTTTGGGGCGGAGCCCCATCGAGGCGGCCTCCGCGGACGACGAGTGGTGGATGATCTCGCACGGGTACGAGAACGGGTACCGCACCCTCGGCCGGCAGATCCTGCTCGAGCCCATCCGGTGGGGCGAGGATGACTGGCCCGAGGCGGTCGTCCGCGACATCGGCGGACCGATCGACGCACCCGTCGGGGCCGTCGCCCAGACCCCGGCGCCGGACGTCGCCGACGACTTCTCGCAGCTCGAACTCGGCAGGCGCTGGACCTTCCACGCTCCCGGTCGCGGCGAGGCCGAACGCGTGCGGTCGACGACGGCCTGGTGCTGCGCGGCAAGGGCACCTCGCCTGCCGACACCTCACCGCTCGCGATGCTCACCGGCGACCACGCGTACGAGATCGAGGTCGACGTCTCCGTCGAGCCGGAGTCGAGGCCGGCCTGCTGCTGTTCTTCAACAACCGGCTCTTCTGCGGCATGGGCATCGACGGCGAGCGGATGCTGAGCTATTCGGGCGGCATCCGCACGCACTGGCGCGAGCCCGCGCCGGCCACGGACCGCATCACGCTGCGGATCCGCAACGACGAGCACATCGTCACCGGCTGGTACCGCGTGCCCGGCGGCGAGTGGACGCGTCACGGCATCCGCTACGAGACCTCCGGCTACCACGTGAACACGGTGGGCGACCTGCTGAGCCTGCGCCCCGCGCTGTATGCGGCCGGCACGGGCGAGGCGCGTTTCCGCGACTTCCGCTACCGGTCGCTGCGCTGACCGGACCACGGCACGACCATCGTGCCCGATTACGCCGAGCCAGACTCACGCGGGCAGAACAGGACACATCATGACCGAACACGTTTCCCCCGCCGCACGGCCGTGGACCCTCTCCACCGAAGCGCCGTTCGCGCTGCGCCGCGACGGCGCTCCCGCCCTGCTCGTCGGCGGGCAGGTGTTCAACTCCGCCTCGTCTTCGCCGAAAGCGATTGCGGACTCGTTCGCGCACGTCCGACGCGTCGGCGCCAACGTCGTGCTCTCGCCCGTGAGCTGGGCGCTGAGCGAGCCCGCCGAGGGAACGTTCGACTTCTCGCTCGTCGACATCATGCTCGCCGAAGCCCGCACCAGACGGGCTTCGCCTGGTGCTGCTCTGGTTCGGCGCCTTCAAGAACGCGGCGTCGACCTATGCGCCGACGTGGGTGCGCAGCAACCCGCAGCGGTTCCCGCGCGTCGTCGTCGAACCGAAGGGCATGCAGGCTTTCAGCTACGAGGGAGCGACCGCGAAGCCGGTTCTCTCGGTCTTCAGCCCGGAGCTGCGCGAGGCCGACGCCACGGCCTTCGAAGCGCTGATCCGGCACCTCGTCGACGCCGACCCGGACGGCACGGTCGTCATGGTGCAGGTCGAGAACGAGTCCGGTCTGCTCTCCGACAGTCGTGACCGCAACGAGCTCGCCGAGGCTAGCGTGGAACAGCCCGGTTCCGTCGGAGCTGCTCGCGCACGTGCGCGCCACGCCCACGGGAACGACGTCCGCGCGCACCCTGTGGGACTCGCACGGCAGCGCCGAGGACGGTCCTGGCCAGAGGTCTTCGGCAACACCGCCGCGGCCGATGAGGTCTTCATGGCCTGGGCCATCGCGAGCTACGTCGAGCACCTCGCCGGCCGCGGCCGGGCGATCGCCGACATCCCGATGTACGCGAATGCGTGGCTCGGTCCGCAGCCGGGGCAGGACATGCCGGGCCAGTACCCGAGCGGAGGCCCGACTCCACCGTGCTGGACATCTGGCGAGCCGCCGCACCGTCGCTCGCCTTCCTGGGGCCAGACCTCTATGTGGACGACGCCGACGCCGCCATGGCGCAGTATGCGACCGGCATCCAGCCCTTCTTCGTTCCGGAGTCCCGCCTCAGCGCCGCCGAGCTCGTTCGTGCGATCGGCACGTACGGGGCCGTCGGATGGTCGGGGTACGGGCTGGACCTCGCCGACCCCGATGCTCAGCTCGCGGCCACCATCGCGTTCATCGCCGGCCTGGAGAGTGAGATCGCGGCCGCGGCGCTCCGAGGGACCATCGGTGCCGTCGTCCTCGAGCCCGGCGTCGACGTGGAGAGCCGGCACATCGACGGCGTCGACATCACAGCGCGCGGCGCACGAGCGCTGTTCCGGCGGATGCTGCTCGATGCCGGGGTGAACATCCCCGACACCGAGCTGCGGGTGCCCGATGAGACCCTTCCCAATGCGCAGATCGCCACGCGCGGCGAGACGCGGCCGTTCGCCCTGATCGCCGGAATCGGCGACGACGGCTTCATCGTGATCGGACGCGAAGTGACGTTGGACTACTTCGCCGCGGACGCGCGAGTCGAGATCGATTCCGTCCAGGAGCTGCTCATCGAGGACGGCCGGATCGTCGACGGCCGAGTCCTCAACGGGGACGAGCGACTGATGATCCTGCCGAACGATCGCGTCGGTGCGGCCCGCATCCGGCTCGTGCGCCTCTGACGGCAGATGTCGGGGCGGGTGCTCTCGAGCATCCCCTGCACACCGCGGCCGCGACCGCCGACGATCTACTCGACCCTCGACGAGATCCGACGCCAGATCACCGCGTGACGCTCAGCCCCAATCGCTCGTCGTCCGTACCGTCGGTGATCGTGAGAACGAGCTCGCCCGGCTCGACCACGAAGAGATCCTCGTCGTCCCAGAAACCGAGTTCCTCCGCGCCGAGCTCGAACGACACGGACGCCGCCTCGCCCGCAGCGACCGCCACCCGTCGGAAGCCGCGTAGCCTCTGCACCGGCTGCGCGAGCGAGGCGACCGGATCGGACAGGTAGACCAGCACGACATCGTCGCCGTCGCGCTCGCCGACATTGCGCACGGTGACCGATACGGTGACGCGTGACGCCGGCGCGAAGATCGTCAATGAGAGATCTGCGGGGTCGAGAGGGATGCCGCCTCCACGCGGAACGTCGTATAGCTGAGCCCGTGCCCGAAGGCGAACCGCGGCCCGCGCTCGAGATCGAGGAACTTCGACGTGTAGTAGTCGTCGAGGTTGTTCGGCCCCTGCAGACCGACGTCCCAGCGGTCCGCCGCCATCGATCCGCCCGTGCGTGCCGGTCGTCCGGTGTTCTCGGCGTCGTGGTGGATCGGTATCTGCCCGACTGCGCGGGGAAAGGTCATCGGCACCCGAGCGGCGGGATTCACTGCGCCGGCCACGACGCGCGCGATCGCCTCGGGTCCGCGGGTGCCGAGATGCCAGGTCAGGAGCACCGCGGGGGCGCGGTCGATCCAGTCCTCGACGACCAGCGGACGGCCGGTCGTGAGCAGCACGACGAACGGCACCGCCGGTGTCGGCGATCGCGTGTATGAGGCGCTCCTGATCGCCGGGCAGGCGGATGTCGGCGCGCGAGCTCGCCTCGCCGGAGATCGAGCTCGGCTCGCCGACGGCGACGATCACCAGGTCGTTTTCGGCGGCCAGCGCGGCGGCCTCTCGGATGTCCGCGTCCGACGGCTCCAGGAAGTCCGCGCCCGGCGCCACCGTCCACGTCGCGTCGGGCAGCGCAGCGCGCAGCGCGTGATCGAGCGTCCCTGCGTGGGCGCCGAAGTGCTGTACCCAGGCGCCGAGATGATCGGTGCTGGTGGCGTACGGGCCCGTCAGCAGGATGCGCTGCGTGGCTGGCGCGAGCGGCAGCATCCGCTCGTCGTTCTTCAGCAGCACGATGCAGCGCTCGGCCGCTTCCTGCGCGATCTGGAGCGTCTCGCCCGTGGGCGCGGATCGCTCGGTCGCGGCATCCGCGAAGGGGTTCTCGAACAGACCCAGTGCCTTCTTCAGCCGCAGAATGCGCAGCACCGCGTCGTCGATGCGAGCGGCATCCACCGCGCTCGGTTCGATCAGCGGCACGCCGTCGACCGCCAGCTCCGACCCGCCCATGACGATGTCGAGGCCGGCCGAGAGCGACTGGCGCACCGCATCGGCCTCGTCGCGCGCAACACCGTGGGCGACGAGCTGGGCGACACCGTCGGCGTCACCGACGACGACGCCGTCGAACCCGTACTCGGTCTTCAGCACGTCGGTCAGCAGGCGCCGGTGCGCGTGCATCGGCGTGCCGTTGAGCGAGTTGAAGGCCGCCATGACGGATGCCGCCCCCGCGGCGACGCCGGCGCGGAACGGTTCGAGATACGTCTCGCGCAGTCGGCGTCGCGAGACGTCGGTCGTGTTGTAGTCGCGCCCTGCTTCGGCCGCGCCGTAGGCGACGAAGTGCTTCAGGCACGCGGCGACGGCATCGCTCGCGCTGAGGTCATCGCCCTGGTATGCCCGCACCTTCGCGGCGCCGAGCGCGGCGGCAAGGAACGCGTCCTCACCGAATCCCTCCACCACGCGGCCCCAGCGCGGGTCGCGGGTCACATCCACCATCGGCGAGAACGTCCAGTTCACGCCGCCCGATCGAGCCTCGCCGGCCGAGACTCGAGCGTCCGCCGCGGCGACCGACGGATCGAAGCTCGCGGCCTGCGCCAGCGGCGTCGGGAAGATCGTGAACTGTCCGTGGATGACATCGAGCCCGATCAGCAGCGGGATGCCGTGCGCGCTCTGCTCGATGGCCGCACGCTGCAGCGCGTTGGTACGCTCGGCGCTCTGCGGCCAGAACAGCGCCCCAACGCCGCCACGGGCGAGTGCCAGCGCGTCGTCCTCGTCGCGGCGCCAGATGATCTGCAGCTGCGCGAGCTTCTCGCTCCACGTCATGCGTGCGAGCAGCTCTTCGGGCGTGCGTGTGTTCACGAACATCTCCTCACATGACCGCGAGACTGCATCCGCACGTCGAGACTGTGGGAAGAACCCGCAGTCTCGACGCGCAGTTGCAGTCTCGCGGTCTAGCGAATGACTACTCGCCCCAGGCGGCGTCCATCTCCTCGAGGACCTGGTCGGTCGTCTTCTGACCGGTCAGCAGACCCTGCACGCCGACGCCGAGGGCGTCGTAGACGGCCGGGTTCGGCCACGTCGCGTTCGGGAGACCGACGAAGGCGCCCGTCTCCAGAAGCTCGCCGATGGGCTGGTACACGGCGTTGACGTTGTCCGGGGTCGCTCCCGAGATCGGCACGAAGCCGGAGAGGTCGGCGAACTGCTGAGCCTGCTCGGGCTCGGCGAGCCAGTCGAGGAACGTCTGCGCGGAGGCCTTCACGTCATCCTCGGCCGAGGCGTTGATGGCCCAGGCGTAGTTCGCCGACGCGAGCGTGAACTGATCCGTACCCTCTGCTGGCGGGAACGCCTGCACGGTGAGGTCCAGACCCGTACCCTGCCCGATCGAGATCGCCGCGGAGCCCGGTACGGCCGCCGTCAGGGAGGTGCCCGAACCGACATTCTGGGTGATCGTGTCGAACGTACCGCCCGCGACACCGTCCTGGAAGCATCCGCTCTCGTTCAGCGTGATGATGTCGTTCAGGACGTCCTCCCAGCCGCTGCCGACGAAGGTCACGTCGCCCGCGGCGCGCTGCTCGTTCCAGTCGGGATCCGCCTGGTAGACGCGAGTCGCCGAGACGAGCATGGAGAACAGGCCCGTGTTGAACGGGATGGCGCCGGCGAGAACGGTGAAGGTCTTGCCGCCGTCCCGCGCCGTGGTGCACGCTTCGAGCAGATCGTCGAAGGTCTCGGGGTAGGCCTCGATGCCCACCTCTTCGCCGCCGGCGCCGTTGTAGATCAGACCGACGGGTGCGAGCGCGGTCGGCTGACCGTAGATCTCACCGTCCACCTCGTACAGGCTCTCGGTGCCCTCGGGGATGACGCCTGCCGAGGCCTCGTCGAGGGGCTCCAGGAAGCCCGCCTCGGCCAGGGTGACGACCGAGATCGCCTGGCCCGTGCCCGGTGCGAGGACCATCATGTCGGCGGCGTTTCCGGCCTGCAGCTGCGTGGTGACCTGCGTGTTGTACGCGTCGGAGGGGTACGGGATCATCTCGATCTCGACGCCGGTCTCTTCCGTGTACGCCGCAGCCATCTCCGCGTAGTAGTCGTCGGCGTCGTTCGCCTGCGCGACCATGATCGAGAATCCAGTGGTGCCGGGATCCTCCGTGCTGTCGCCGCCGCCGCTGTCGGGTGAACCGGAGCAGCCTGCGAGGATCAGAACACCGGCCACGGGTGCCGCAAGGAGCGACCACCGGAAGTGCCGGCTAGTGGAGAGCTGTGACATTTCGAACCTTTCCTGACGTCTTTGTCGCCAGCGGTGCAGCTGGCTCGGCTCGGGGGCCGCACTTCAACCATCGCACCATTTGCATCATTCCGACATAACGGTCGCTTATGTGCGGCAATAGGGGTACTGATCCCCGTCTGGCGCGCCAGGGCCTGCGATCAGAGGGCGAACAGGAGGAACACGGGGCCGTGCAGCCCGGCCGGAAGCGGGGTGGCCGTCGGCTCGTACACCTCGGTCATCGGCGCGAAGATCTCGCCGGTCGAGGCGGCGGCTTCTGCGATGAGGCGGTTGCGCCACGGTGTCGCCACGTGGATCTCCAGGCTGTTGCCGCCGGGCCGCACCGCCGACGAGATGTCGACGCGGTAGGGCGGCGTCCACGCGATCCCGCAATCCTGGCCGTTGAGGAGCACACGTGCGATGTCGCCGACGGAGTCGAACTCGATCAAGCTGGCGCGGCGCGCGTCGGTCTCGGTGAGTGTGAAGTCGTGCCGATAGACGCCGGTGCCGGAGAAGCCTCGCCCGGGGGCGCCGAGCTCGCTCCAGAACCGAGGGGAGGGCGCGGTGGCCACCGATTCCGCGCCGGCGACCTGCACGTGCCAATCGCCGCGCAGCGCCGTGCGGGAGTATGTCGCCTCGGGGACCGGCTCCACTTCCTCGAGCACGAAGAGCGAGCCGAACGCAGGGAGCGTCACGGTAGACCCGAAGCGACCCGATGCGCTGGATGCGACCCGATCCAGAGGGATGCGCCGCACCTCGACCGGGTCCCAGCCGACCAGACTCCCGCTGCCGGCCCCGCTGAGGCGGAGTCGGACCGTCTCGGCGGTGGGGTTCGCGATGAAGGTGATCAGCCTGCCGTCGACTCGTCGCGCGATCCGGCGGACAGGTCCGCCCTCGATCTCCAGCGCGGGTCGTAGGTCCAACTCCGCTACCGCGGCTGCGAGATTCCCTGCGATGATGCGCCCCGACGCCCAGAGGCGGTCGCACACCTCTGCGAACATGGCCGGGTCATCCCCGAGCGATGGAGAAGACTCGGGGCGGATGCCGACGACGGTGGCCCCGGCATCCAGGAGTCGCTCGATCTGCGCGAGAGCGGCCAGGGTCATCCGGCGCGACGATCCGGCCAGGTAGAGGAGCCGGTAGCCGGCACCTCGCGAAATGAGGGAGCCGTCCTCTACTCGGAGCACATCGGCCAGCGCGTCCGCGCCGATGTAATCGAAGTCGAATCCGGCCGGAACGGAGACGTCCATCGCATCGTGGAAGAGGGCCGTGACCGGCGCCTCCTCGCCGACGAAGACGGCGAAGTCGACCGCCGGCGTGCCAGAGCTGAGGACTGCGCTGCAGCGCGCGAGGTAGTCGATCCACGGACGCGCCATGCCGGACCACGTCTCGGCGATCGTGAACGACTGCCCGAGGAACGGCGCGAGGGCGATGCCCGGAGGGGGAGCCTCAAGCGGCTGGTGAGGAGAAGTGTGAATGCAGAAGCGGGTCACGCCCAGCGAGAGCTGCAGGTCGGCGACGTGCTTGAGGGCCGCCGGCGACCACGACCACGGCTTTCCGAATGAGGTGAACGCCTCGCTGCCGGTCCACGCCTTGCCGTAGACGTGGGCGACGGACGAAGCGCCCTTCAGATCGGCGACGTAGGTGGGGCGGGCCCCCTCCTCAGGGTCGAACGTCCACATCGCCCCCATCGGAATGTCGGCGTGAGCGCGCATCGCGAGGTCATCGCCGAGTTGCGGCCGGCCGTCTTCGAGCGCCTCGGCGTAGTACGCCATCCCTCGCCGATGCGCTTCGGCCGAGAGCGTGCCGTAGTACTCGTCCGCGTACAGCTCGGCGAGCGTGCGGCGGTAGTCGTACAGGAAGCGATCGGACTCGGAGGCGCTGCCGACGAGGTAGCCCGCGAGTGCGGGCAGCCAGGGGAGCGGGTCGTACCCGCGTCGCGAGGTGAAATGCTCGAGGATTCGTTCGGTCCAGTTCTGGGGCCCTGCCTCGATGCTGTCGCTCAGAAGCGCGGCGAACCGCGAGGCATCGCCGGCACCCGCATTGTCGCCGAACCGCGTGAGATGCGTCTGAAGGTAGGCCGCGACGCGCACTCGGTCGAGCTTGTCCACCTCGAGGCCGGTCGAATCGGCCGGTGCGGGGCCGTTGGTCTGCCCGGTGAGGGATGCGCCCAGGCGGAGGATGCGCCAGCGGCCGGGTGGTGCCTCCCACCGCAGCACGCCGTCGGCGGTGAGCGGCGTGAGGTCGATCACCGTCGACGCGTCGATCGCTCCCGCATCAGCGCTCGGGTCGGTATCGGCGTCGTAGTAGTCGGAGACCACGCCGAAGCCCGCCTTGGTCTCGGCGTGGTGGACACGACCGCCGGTGCGGAGAGCGAACTCCGAGATGAGGAACGCATCCGCTCGGCGCAGGACCGGCGGCAGCCGCACGCCGTCGGCCATCGCAGGCAGCGCATCGGCGGCACTGCCGCCCGAGAGCACCAGCCGGAACCGTCTCGCCGTGACCGGTGCAAAGGTCGCCGACCGCGCGGGAACAGTGGTGGGATCCAGCCGAGCGACCTCGCGGTAGTGCCTTCCATCGTCGCTGACCTGCAGCGCCGCGTCGGGAGACGGGGCCGCTCCGAAGCCGCGTGGTCCCGGCAGTCCCGCGACCACGGACCGCACCGTGACGGGCTCGTCGAAGCGCTGCTCGATCCACGCGCTCGACCAGGCATCCGGATGCCGAGGCAACGAGAGCGAGTCGCCGAAGGAGCCATCGACGAGGCAGGTCCAGTCCTGGACGGGAACGGATGCCGTCACCGCGGCGGGCGACAGGGTGTCCATGGATGCGTCGTGAGGGAGCGCGAGGACGACCCAGTCGGCTGTGAAGCCTGCTGCATCCGGTCCTCCCCAGCGGGGTGTGTCCTGGTACAGCCCGGCCACCGCCGGCAGAGGAGGGAGGGTCTGTCGGACGTGGCCTCCGCCGTCGACCAGCACCTCGGCCCAGACGACCTTCTTCATCGCATCCGCCGGCTGCACCCATGGCCCGCCGGCGGCGCTCCACCCCGATGATGTCGCGACCGCCAGCTCGAGACCCAGATCATCCGCTGTGCGCACGGCCGTGTCGACGGCCTCGGTCCAGGAATCGCTTCCTGGACGGACCGGCTCCGGCACCACGAGCGGGACTCCCATGCCGCCGTCGAACAGCTGCACGCCGCGCACACCTGTGTGATGAAGCCACGTCAGATCCCGCACGATGCCGGCGGGGTCGATGTTGCCGTCCATCCAATGCCACCATGCGCGGGGGCGGGCCTCATCCGGTGGCTCGACGAATGTGCTCCAGAGCGGGTCGCCCGCGCGCTCGCCTTCGTCGTTCTCAGTGGTCACACCGGGCATCCTTCCACCCGCGGCGGCGTGCGCTTGCGGCCGCAAGCCGTGCCGAGACTTATACCGGATATCGCTACAACTAATGTGTCATTTCGACGCAAGCGTGTGATAGTGGATTTGCGGGTGCTCAAAGATGCAGACGGGCGCCCTGACGACGAGGTCAGAGAGCAGATGACAGTGACGATCGACGAGAACAGTACTCGCACCCTCACCGTGCCCCCTCGCGCCCGGCGCACGCCACCTGTACGCAGCCGGGGGAAGTCGCTGATCAGCTACGGGCACTGGTGGTGGGCGCTGCCGGCGGTCGTCCTGGTGATCGGTGTGCACTACGTCGCAACGCTGACCGGCGGGTTCTTCGCGTTCACGAACTGGACGGGCCTGGGCGACTGGGAGTTCATCGGGCTCGATAACTTCGTGCGGATCTTCAACGATCCGCTGCTGCTCGGTGCGGTGTGGAACACGCTGTTCCTGGCGTTCGGGTCGGTGATCCTCACGAACGTGTTCGGTCTGCTGTTCGCGCTGGCGATCAACCGGATGCTGAAGACGCGGTACATCCTGCGGACGCTGATCTTCATGCCGGTAGTGCTCAGCCCGCTGGCTGTCGCGTATGTGTGGAAGTTCATCTTCCAGTTCAACGGCCCCCTGAACGGGCTGCTCGGCGCCCTCGGCCTCGAGGAGTTGCAGAAGGTCTGGCTCGCCGACCCGACCTGGTCCATCTGGGCGATCCTGATCACGGTGGTCTGGCAGCAGACCGGGTTCGTGATGGTCATCTACCTGGCGGGCCTCGCCTCCGTCCCGGTCGAGGTGGAAGAGGCCGCGGCGCTGGACGGCGCCGGCATCTGGGGGAGGTTCTGGAACGTCACCGTCCCGGCGATCCGCCCCTCGATCGCCATCGCGACCACCCTGGGCATCATTCAGGGGCTGCGCATCTTCGACCAGATCCTCGCTCTGACCGGCGGCGGCCCGGCGGGCGCGACCGAAACGCTTGCGACCGAGGTCTACAAGCAGGCGTTCGCGCTCGGCCAGTTCGGCTTCGGCTCCGCCCTGGCGCTGGTGCTGACCGTGATCATCCTGGCCTTCGCCATCCTCCAGCAGTACGTCACCCGCGACCGCGACGCCGCCGGAAGGGCCTGAGTCATGTTCCGCTACACCAAAGCCACCGCCGCCCGCGAAGTGATCGTCTGGATCATCACCCTGGCGATGCTGCTGCCCTTCTACATCCTCATCGTCACCTCACTGAAGAGCGACCAGGAGGCGCTGACCACCAGCGCCGTTGCGCCGCCGACGAGCATCGATTTCAGTGCGTTCGTCGAGGTGCTCACCACGACCGGGCGCAACAGCATCCCGATGAGCATCCTCAACAGCGTGATCATCACGGCCGGCGCGATCTTCGGCCTGGTCCTGTTCGGCTCGGTCGCCGCGTACGTCATCGCCCGCCGCACCCGGCGGTGGACGACCTGGACCTACTACCTGGTGCTGATCGCGATCATCCTGCCCGCCCAGCTCGGAACCGTGCCCCTCTACATCGGAGCCCGCAGCGTGGGCCTGACCGGGAACGCCATCGGCATGATTCTGCTGTGGATCGGGATCCTGCTGCCGCTGTCGGTGTTCCTCTACGCCAGCTTCTTCCGCGGGCTCTCCACCGAATACGAGGAAGCTGCCGTCATCGACGGCGCCACCCCCACCCAGGCGTTCTTCCGCGTCGTGCTGCCGCTCATGTCACCCGCAACCGGAACCGTCGCCATCCTGGCCGGCCTGATCGTCTGGAACGACTTCTTCAACTCGCTCATCTTCCTCGGCGGCTCCACCACTCAGACCCTGCCCGTCGCCATGTACACCTACGTCGGCGGCCTGGTCTCCGCGTGGAACAAGATCTTCGCAGTCGTGATCATCTCCATGATCCCGATCCTGGCGTTCTACATGTTCGCCCAGAAGCGCTTCATTCAGGGCTTCGCCGGTGGTCTCAAAGGGTGATCGAGGCGTCCGCGACGCCGATCGGCTCGACGTAGCGGTCACCCGCTGCGACGGTCGACTGAACCTCGCGGGCCGCCTCGACGAAGATGGACCGCATCCAGGCGTGCTCGGGATCGCGGTCGTGGACGGGATGCCACCACAGCGCGTTCGCCGTGGGGGTCGCGTCGAAGGGCGGTTCGAGAATTCGGATGCCGCCGAGGCGGCCGACCTCAGGTGCGAGCGCAGCCTGCACCAGACCGAGCCGCTTGGTTCCCACCACGAAGTGGTTCAGCGCCAGGAAGCTCTCGACGACGACGTCGACCACCGGCTCCAGGCCCAGCAGCTGCAACTGGCGCCCAGCCGAGGTGAAAGCCGAGCGCGAGCGGTAAGTGAACACCCACGGGCACTGGGCGAGGATCTCCATGCTCAAACCGTCCGCGACCAGCTCATTGCCCTCGTCAGCCACAACGACCCAGCGGTCGCGCCAGAGGTCCTCGTAGGGCAGGTCGGTCAGGTAGCCGTGCGGGATCACCATCGCGTCGACCGAGCGCAGACTGTTTGCCGCGTCGTCGACGATCGGGGTGTTGTGGAGCATGAAGCGGAACCGCACGCCCGGCGCGGTGCGAGCCGCGACGCGCGAGACGGCCGCGCCGATCGTGGCGAATCCGTAGTCGGAGCCGTAGATCGAGAACTCGCGCGTCGACTCGTGCGGAGTCCACGTCGCCTGGCTCTCGAACACCCGTCGCGCCGCATCGAGCGCGATCGTCGTGTGCTCCGTGAGGCGCAGCGCGAGCGGCGTGAGCTCGTAGGCGTTGCCGCGGCGAGCCAGGATCGGATCGTTGAAGTGATTGCGAAGCCTCGCCAGAGACGCGCTCAGCGCGGGCTGACTGAGATGCAGGCGCTCGGCGGCGCGCGTCACGCTCCGTTCGGTGAGCAGTGCGTCCAGCGCGACCAGCAGATTGAGGTCGAGACGGGACAGAAGCGGGTGATCGGCCACGGCAATGTGATCCTTCGTCCTACGTCGAGTACGCCCCTCATCCTATCGACAACATCTATCTCCCAACCAGACGGCATCGGCCCCACCGATGACTGACATCTACCGATTCGAGAGCGGCCGGATCGTCGAGCACGGGGATGCGCTTCAGCAAGTCCCTGTGCATGCCGCCCACGACCACCCGATGTTCTGATCACCGAAGGACGACCCATGTACCAGCTCGCACCCAACATCGAACTCCTCTTCACCGAGGCCGGCGACTACCACGATCGCGTGCGCGCGGCCGCGGCATCCGGATTCACCGCCGTCGAGATGTGGGGGCCGACCGGTGTCGACGCGCCGGCGACGCCCAAGGACCTGCCTGCGCTGAGGGCAGCCCTTGAGGACACCGGACTCCAACTGACCGCCCAGCTCGCCGAGCCACGCACGCAGTTCATGATCCCGCCGTGGGACCACTCGGAGTTCTACCGCAAGCTCGACGAGGGCGTGGAGATCGCGCACTTCCTCGGCACGCCGCGCCTCGTCGTGGGCAGCGGCACGGGATTCGGCGGCTGGAAGCGCCAGGTGCAGCTGGACAAGCTCATCGAGATCTACCAGAAGGCCATCGCGCAGATCGACGGCTCAGGGATCACGCTGGTGTTGGAGCCGGTCAACGTGCGCGTGGACCACCCGGGCTCGCTGCTGGACCGCACGAGCGAGGCCGTCTACGTCGCCCGCGGCGTCGACTCGCCGTTCTTCGGCGTGCTCTATGACATCTACCACTCCGCCGTCGAGGGCGAGGACATGACGGCGGAGCTGGCGAACGCCGGGTCGATCGTGAAGTACGTGCAGCTGG
>CAVQLL010000020.1:0-225672 GCA_963713325.1 uncultured Actinomycetota bacterium | reverse complement strand
GGCGGGTGGGCGATGCGGTACGGACCCGAGGGCATCGCGGGCGACAAGTTCCGCCTCAGCAGCATCATGCAGACCGGCGTGCTGCTGTTCGGCCGGCGAACGTGGGAACACTTCAGCGAACTCTGGCCGCCACGTGACTCAGAGTTCGCGCTGCAGATGAATGCTGCGCAGAAGGCCGTCGCAACCCGCCGCGAGCTGCCCGACGACGTGTGGTCGAATTCGCGGCCGATCTCGGAAGCCCTCGAAGAGTGGGTCGGCAAGACCACGCAAGAGCAGGACGTCGTTGTGATCGGCAGCGAGTCGATCATCGCGCAGCTGCGCGACGCGGACCTCATCGACGAATACCGGCTCATCACCTTCCCCGTCGTCCTCGGCGAAGGCAAAACGCTGTTTCCGGATGCCGCGCACCTCGAACTCGTGTCGTCCGAAGTCGTCGGGCCAGGCAGCCTGTCCACCTACCGCGCCAAGTAGCACCCCGGTCAAAAGGCTGCCCTCAGCGGACACTCCGCGCCACGCGATTCAGAATCTGTCTGCTGCGGGACCCGTGAGCGAGACACCTATGCCGGGCGCGCAGGCGGCTCGACCGCCAATGGTTCGCGGGCTACTCGACCTGGGGAACTCAGGCTCTGACGAGTCGCTCTCGGACGGCCATAGCAGCGGCGGCGGTGCGCGAGCGAACCCCGAGCTTGTCGAAGATGTTGCTCACATGGCGGTGGACGGGCGTTCGCTGAGGAAGAGCCGGGAAGCGATCTCATGGTTGGTTTCCCCTGCCGCGACCAGGGCGAGCACCTCGAGCTCCCGATTGGTCAGCGCGTGCGGTGGCGTCCGGTGCACTGCGACAGCCTGTCGGTGCGCGCCCTGCAGCGCCTCGACCCGGCGCGCGTCGGGCTGCGCTCCGAGACGCTCGAACGTCTCGTGGGCGAACGCGATTTCAGCATCTGCGGCATCATTATCGTCGAGCGCGCGTAGGCCTGCGCGATGAGCACACCGACGGATGCCACCGCATGCGGCGCTTCCAGCTCACGCCAGATTCGCGCGGCGTCACGCAGTTGGCGAGGGCCGGTTCGAGGTTTCCCTCCGCCAGCGCGACCGCGCCACGAGCCTGGGACAGCTCGGCTCGGACCGCCGGCGTGTCGAAGGTTGTCGCGATCAAGGCGATCTCTTCGGCTCCGCACGTGCCGACTCGAGATCGCCGGCCGCCAGCATGATCTGCGTGCAGGCGGGCAGCAGGCTGAGGCGCCCCAGGAGGTCTCTCGATTCGACAAGCGCACGACGGATGCCGGTCACCGCCGATTCGGTGTCGCCGTTGGACAGCCGCAGCAGGCCGAGACCGGGCTGGTCCTCGGTGCCGCGCTCCCTCGCGCGCCGGTAGTCGCGCTCGGCCTCGGGATCGCCGAGAAGCCGGTGCAAGTCGCCAAGCTGGTAGAAGGCGTATCCCGCGATCCGCTGACCGAAGCCCTCGAGCAACTCACTGCAGACATCGTTCAGCTCGTGCAGGGCCTGCGGCCAATCTCCGGTGAGACACCAGATCTGAGACCGATGGATCCGGCAATTGCCGAGGTACACGCCGCTCTGGTGCGGGAGGTGGTCGAGCCAGTCACCGAGCGCGCGGGTCCACTCTCGGGCCCGGCTCCACTCGTGCGCCTCGAGGCAGCTGGTGATGGCGCTGCAGTAGAGCATGCTCGTTGCCCGCGGCGTCGTATCGCGGTCGACGATGGTGAGCATCGCTTCATCAAGGTGCGTCAGCCCTTCGTCGAGGCGGCCCGCCTTGATGAGGGCTCGTCCCCACATCGTTGTTGCAAACGCCGTGAGGTCGGTTTCGGCATGATCCGCGCCCAGACGAGCCGCGATCTCCAGTACTCCACCCGCCTCTTCATAGCGGCTGGAGCGGATCAATCCGTAGCCGTCCGTGACGAGCAGCCAGCCGGAGGCCTCGCGCGGTGCGGGGACATCCGTCGGCCTAGCGCCGCTCTGCTCAGGCACCCGCTCAAGTCGGCCGCGCATGAGCGCCGCCCAGCCGCTCGCGCGCGCGAACTCCCCGTTGATGACGAGCGCCTGCCATAGCCAGAAGCCGACGGCGAGCGCGCGGTCGATGTCGCCAGACTCGTCGAGGGCTTCGTAAGCGCGACGCAGGATGGCGATGGCGAACTCTCCACGTCCCATGATCTGCGCGCACTCGGCGAGCAGTTCGAGGTCTTCGGCGCTCAGCGGCTCGACCTCGTCGATGGCCGCGAACGCGTCACACGCCTCGTCCCACCGCTCTGCGCCGCGCAGTCGGCGGGCATGTTCGAGTCGATGCTTCACGTCGGACATCAAGTGCTCCCCGACGCCCATCATCCTCCCGATCCTCGCCCGTCCGGGGACTGGATCGGCAGAAATGCCCATGTGCGGCGGCTGATCTGGCCCGGCCTGCCGACGCGAAGGTCACCCGACCGAGGCAAGCATGAGTGCATCCACACTTCGAGAGTCGGAGTGCGAGAACGAAGGAGCAGATCATGTCCGCACCATTCATCTTCATTGGCACCTATACGGTGAAGCCTGGGCAGTTCGAGGCGTACAAGGAGTTCTTCGTCGACGTCTGCGACACCGTCATCGAACCCAACGAGCCCCGGTTGCTGTCGTTCCATGGCTACGCAGACCCGGATTCGAATCAGGTTACCGTCGTGCAGATCCACCCGGACGCAGAATCCATGGTCACCCACATGTCGGTCGCGGCGCGGCATATCACGACGGCCTACGCCGACTACCTCGAACGCACAAGCCGCTTCCAGATCTACGGAACCCCGCGCGCGGGCGTGCTCGAGAAGATTCAGGCGCTGTCCGGTGACGACACCAATCGGAGCCACGAGCCGTTCGCAGGCTTCACCCGCTGGTGACCCTGCAGGGCGCCCGTCGCCGCACCGAACGACTGCCGCCGCCCGCCGATGTCGGCGAGGCGCTTGCCAGCTGGGTGCAGCGGGCCTCGCAGTGCCGTCATGATGTCGGCGCATCGGCCTGGCACACGGCCGGCGGCGTGCTGATCGTCCGGTGGGCGCAAGGGCTTCCCTCCGAAGCCGATCTCGAACGCGCGCTCGATGACTCCTGGCCGGATTCAGGAACAGCGTTGCCCAAACCGGGTTTGTAAGTGGGTCCGCCACCGTAACGACTACCAGCCCCGCTGAGGGATCGGCTTCGCGCTCGGGTGCGGAGTGCCCTGCGAGGAGCGGCTGCGCTCATGGAGTCGTCGTTGTGCGTCCCGAGCGAATCAGATTGGCGGGCGGACGACGGTGTAGCTGTCGTGCTCCTCGGCGGGTAGAAGCCGCGTGCATCGAACATCGACCGAGGCCCACAGAATGACTCAGAATCCTCGCCGGTATCCGCTCGGCGCGGGTATCCCTCGACGTATCCTGCGCCGTGTGCCTCGCGGTCGGTGACGACGCGATCGAGCAGCGCCGATGACACGCCGTGGCGCCGGTAGGGCGGGGCGATGATGAAGCAAGACACGCCCACGACGGTGTCGGGCGCGGGTCCGTCGGGATCGACGTCGTTGTACTTCGCGTAGGTCGATCGACGGGACGCGTTCACCCAGCCCGCTGGTCGGCCGTCGACATACGCGAGGTAGCCGAGCGTGGCTCCTGATCGCAGTCGCTCGATCATCTCGGCGCGCACATCGCGCCAGGGGCGCTCCCCAACGTCACCGGTGTGAGGATGCAGGCAGTAGCACGATCCCCAGTCGGGGTTGTCGGGAAACGCGTCGCGGTCGAAGAACCGCAGCCAATCGTCGATGCGTTCCTCCGTGACGGGATGCACCTCGACCGAGCCGATCGACGGAAGCCGCTCGACGGGGCCTCCTCGCGCGCCGACGCCTCCGCGAAATTGCGCGCCCACAGCTGGATCTCTTCATCGGGGTACCGCACGTCGTGCATCCACGCACGTGCGCGACGAGCTGCTCGACGAGCGACTCGATCTCGTCGCCGACGAATCGCGCGTCCTTCTCGAAGCACTCGATCCACATGTCGGTTCACTTCCCGGGGCGGGCGCTGGGCGTCGTCATTTCTCCAGCGTAAGAGCGCCGGGCGCCGCCCGCCTAGGGATGGGATCCGTCCGCGGCTCTCCTCGGGGAACAATGCTGCGCCCGGCGTGGGTAGTGTCAGAGCGTGACGAGTAGCAGACGAGCAGCGGCGGCGTGGGTAGCTGCAGGCGTCCTCGTGCTGACAGGTGTCGTCGTGCTCATCGTTGGATTGCTCACGCCAGTGACTTATGGATGGTTTGCGTACCAACCACTCGCCGATGCAACCTTCACTCCGGGTGGTAGCGACGTGGTCCTCTCCCGCGTCACCATCATCTCGTCCATCGTGCTCACCATGGGCCTGCTCGCCCTTGCGTTCCTTGCCGGCTGGCGTGCCGGCGCTAAGCGGTCGCCGTTGATCGACGATCCAGACGACGCCCGCTGAGGGATCGGGTCTGGACGCGGCTGTGCGGCGCTGAGTGTGCACCGCCCGGCACCCGCCCCATCCCTGCGCCCCGCCGCCCGGGGTGGCGGCGTGCTATGCCCAGCCGAGCTCCTGCAGCCGGGCATCGTCGAGCCCAAAGTAGTGACCGATCTCGTGCACGAGCGTGATGCGCACCCGCGTACGCAGCGCGTCGAGGTCGGCGCTGTGCTCCTGCATGTTGTTCTTGTACAACGTGATCCGGTCGGGAAGCTCCCCGAAGCCGTAGACCCCGCGTTGTTGTCAGCGGATGCCCCCGGTACAGCCCGAACAGCCGCGGCCGCTGCCCCACGGGCTGGTTTTCGATGACGATCCCGACGTTCTCGAGCCCGCGGACCATGTCGTCGGGGAGAGCGTCGAACACCTCGGACACCATGCGCTCGAAGTCGTCGTCCGAGATCTCGACCATGGTCCAATCTTGCCCGCTCGCGGCGCAACAACGACCGCATCCTCACCCCGATCGCACGCGCTCATGCCGCACGCAACGAACCCCTTGAGAGCACTGCCCTCATACGGATCGCACTCGCACGACCGGCCCCCGACCGACGCCATACGGGCATTGCCCAGTTAGCGATCGCACGCGAAGGTCTCCATCCGCTCAGCGCGGATCGCGCGATAACGGGACCCCTTGCGGTCGGTGGGCGACCGGGTGGCGGGCGGCACTCGTCATGTGTTCGGGCGCTAGCACGACGGTGCTTCCGGCGAGCGCCCCGGGTGCTTCGGTCGGACGGATCTGTGGCGACTTAGGGGAGTCGGCGATCGGCGCGGACAACAAAATAGCTGGGCAGGTAACGGCTGATGGGGTTTCCATCGGATTCGAGTCGGCGGTCCTCGAAGAAGCCGGTGATGATGAAGCCGGCACCGAGGATACCGCCGAGCTGGGCTTGCATGGTGTGGCTGAAATGGAACATCTCACCGGCCGCGCGGCGGGCGGCTGCCTCCGCCGGTGACAGGGTGTCATGTTCGATGTAGGGAAGCGGATGACGCATGATGAACTCTCCGCGTTGGTCGAGCGCGTCGGCGTCGAAGGCGAACTCGTCCGGGTTAAGGAAGCCGGTGATCAAAACGCCACCCGGGATGAGTGTGCGGTGGCATTCGCTCCACACCGGTGTCAGCTCAGGAACGAAAAGGGTCGACACAGGGTTGAGGATGACGTCGAACTGCTCGTCGTCGAACACTGATAAGTCGGCCATGTCTCCCTGAACTGTGGCGATTTCGAGTTCCTCTCGGTCCGCGACCGCGCGATCTTGTGCCAGTTGTCCGGTGGAGGCGTCGAAAACGACGACCCGAGCGCCCGCTGCCGCCAGGATCGGCCCCTGCTGGCCACCGCCTCCGGCTAAACAGAGGATGCGCTTGCCGACGACATCGCCCAGCCAGTCCGGGGGCAACGTCTTCGTATCGCTGATCCGAATCCGCCAACGACCCTGCCGTGCGTCGGCCACCTCTTCGGCCGAAACCGGTTGCGCATAGGGATTGCCTCGCTCCGCCGCCCGATCCCACGCCGCTTGATTGGCCTCGAACACGTCCACCCCTCCATCGTGCAAGGCCCCAGTGCGAAAGTCACGCAGTCCTAGGAGGAGGAACACCATGGACAAAGCGACGGGTGAGTAGCGTTCACCCGCTGCAGCAATAGGGACCACTCGGTGTGGTCCTCGCATTGCTCGGTGCCTGAACTGGGCCACTCTTGCAGCCAACCGCGCCGTACAGCGACTCCACCTGCCCGCGCAAGGACCGGCTTACGGGCACAGCCGGGAGAGGCCATGCTCGGCCGCCGAAAGGTTAGTCCTCGATGATGGTGGTGAGAGGCTCGAGCTTCGAGGTTGCCGAACGTGCATTGATCTGGCGGTCCGGCGACGTCTACTTGGCTGGACGCGGAGACGGAGGGTCAAGTACCCCCATATCGTGGTGGAGCTGGAGGACGGCGTCTACGCGTTCTATGTGCACTTGAAGCCCGGGTCCGTCCAGTGAAGGTCGGAGACACCGTCGCGGTCGGTGACGAGATCGGCTCTGTGTCTACCTCGTCAGGGACGATCTCTACGGTTGGGTGGCGTTCGTGGTAGCGCTCATATTGTGCGTTGCTGGCGCTGTACTGGCCATTGCATTCTTGGTGGGACACTCATTCCTTGTAGGACTTGCAACGGCAATCGTAGGTTTCGCTGCGACCGTGCTTGGCGTGGCGGCGATCGTTGACGCCGTGTACAGCGCGGATGACTCTTACCTGTACTACGGCGCTGCGGGATTTCTGCTGGCGGGCATCTCCTGCTGTATCGCTGGACTAGCGCGCATCGCGAGGAAACCCGTTCTTTATGGCGTGGGGATCACCCTGTTGGGCGTGTCACTGATCGGCTCATTTTATGTGAGCGTGTTGGCAGACCGGATGGGTGGGTTCCCGCCGCCAGCGCTGTACATGGTGGATGGTGCCCATGTGGGTTCCCTTCGGGTGCCATCGCGAGGATCGTGCGACGATTCGGGACGACGCCGAGCAATTGCGCGTTGAAGTTGTAACGGCTGCCGTGGTGCGACAGGTGAAGCTGAGGTGCTGTGAGGGTCTTGCGTCGGCCCCGCCTAGGACTCATTGCTGATGCGGCTGGGAAGTATTACCTTTGGGCCCAGAGGGCGTCGTGGATGTCACGTCTCGTATGAACGCGATAAAGAATCGAAAGTAGGCCAAGGCCAATCTGACGGTCACTGGTGCACCAGGATCTACGGCGACCCTCGCCTAACACGTTGGGGGAACCGTGCCTGACCACGCCGGCTTCGCAGCAGCGATCACGGTGCGCGAGCACGTCCTGCGCACCGCATTGCGGGCCGCATACGCGAACGGATCAGACTCGGGTAAAACGTTCGTCGAGGACCTGTCGGGGGCCGGGTTCGGGATGGTGCCCAACCTGTTCCTGGGCCAGCCAGATATCAACTGCGAAGGCGCCGCCAACCTCCTGGTGGCAACCTTGCAGATGTGGGGCCAAGTTACGGTCACGCTCGACGGGGTCACTGGTGTCGTCGACATCGTCGGCGAGATGGAGCTGACGATCACCCCGACGTTCACGACGGGGCCTGCGGATACTGATCTCGAATCCTCGTTGGTGCTGGACTTGCTGAACACCGTCATCAACGCTCGTCGCTGGACGGCAACTGTCACTTCGGCAGCTGCACCGCCGGAGCTCATTGCACTCGTAACTGGCGACCCTTTCCGTGCCCGCTTCGAGGAAACGTTCCGCCTTGGCTTTCTGGTCGGCCGGGTCTCGCTGCCATCTATCGATGCGAGCTTCCTCGGCCCGCTTGCCCGCAAGGCGACGACGGTGGATGCGCGGGTCCGCAACGGCGTCCTCCTGATCGGCCTGAACTACACCGACGACACGCACGCTCTCAGCGGAGATCTGGGGGTTCTCCAGGACTTCGCCCGAAGCAACGACGTCGCCGCGGTCGTCCACCCCCATGCGGTCGACGTCCTGCTCGACGACTTGCATACCCAACTGGTCGACGGCGTCGCGGATGCGGGAGCGACGCTCGACAGCTTCTCGGTGCGTGCCCGCAACGGCTACTTCCGTGTAAGCGGTGCCGCGAGCAAATCCACTGGCAGCGTGAACTTCTCGTTCCACATCGTACGGAGCATGTATCACACGCGGCCGGGCGCGTACCTAGCGTCCTGGCCCGAGTCGGTATCGGTTCAAAGCCGCACCTGGCCGGCGCTGGAGTTCCGCATCGAGGATGTCCAGACTGACGTGGATCGCTCCTGGTGGGTGATCCTCTTTGGCGAGGTGATTGCCGGCATACTGACCGTTGGCCTCTCGATCCTCTACATCGAAAGCATGGTGAGCGCTGCTGCTTCGGGCTTCAGCGGGAAGATCAAAGCTGCTAAACCGGGGGCACCTGCCGCGCGGGTCCGACGGACGATTCCGCCGCCCGGGGGCATCGGCGTGCGGATCGGGCTCAACGAGTTCGAGATTGCCGAGTCCGGGGTGTTCATTGGCATCTCTGTGTTGGCGAAGCCTTCACCCGCGGTGTTGTTGGGGCCTACGAAGGTGCCGGCCACATACCGCGGCGACGACCTGCGATATATCCTGCGGCCGCCGCCGGGCGTTGCCGAGAACGACCCCGCGCTCCGCATTCGGTGGGCGCTCCAGGACCGCACGAGTGGCGTCGTGCTACGGAGCGCGGATGGACCCGCCTCCGGGCGGATGAGGTTCGAGTTCTCGCCCGGATCATTCACCGCGGACGACTTCGGCGTCACCGCTCGGCTGTATCGCCAACTGGGCGTGACGGAGTCTGATGTTGAAACACTGTCGGTGAATCTCCACATCCGGCCCGCATTGCCGCCTGCCGCCTACGTTCGCTGGCGCAGCTCGGCATGGAGCCCACAGGTCACCGTCGACGAGGCAACCGACACCTGGTCCTACCGCGACCATGTGTGGAGAGAACGCTATTCGGAATGGCACCGCGTCGATGCCCCCTGCCGCGCCGTCAACCCTTCATCCAGCATGCGCCACCAGGTCGAGCACGCCGACCGGTTGCCGTTCTCGCTTCGGCTGCTCGAGAATCACCGCAAGGGGCTGTGCCCCTACTGCTTCTTCGGCGGGCCCGCGGGCATCAACGCGAACCTGTAACAGGTCCTCAACACATGTCCACGAACATGGGCATCACTGGCGTCCGTACGCAAATGGCTCGCTCCCAGTCGTTGGGCCCGTGACTTGGACGGGTTGCCCGCATAGGGATCGGCGGATTCTGGCGGTCATCGCAACAGGATGTCTCCGATGACTTCGATCGGGGTTTGGAACTCTAGTCGTTTGCGGGGCCGGTCGTTCAGTTCGCGCAGCGACAGCGTCGAGCTGTTCCTCGCTGAACCCGGCCAGCTCGGTGCCCTTCGGGAAGTACTGCCGCAGCAGACCGTTGGTGTTTTCGTTGATGCCGCGCTGCCACGGCGATTTCGGGTCGCAGAAGAAGATCTCGATCCCGGTGTCGATGCGGACCTGCTCCCAGTCGCGCATCTCGGCTCCCTGATCCCAGGTCAACGCGACCCGCAGCTGCTCGGGCAGCTGCTGGATCTTCCGGGCCAACGCCGGCGCGACCTGATCGGGCTTGTATCCGTCGGGCAGCGGGACGAGCATCGTGTAGTTGCTGGAGCGTTCGACGAGCGTGCCGATCGCCGACCGGTTCCCCGCGCCGATGATCAGGTCGCCTTCCCAACTGCCAGGCACGGCACGGTCGCTGGCCTCGGCGGGCCGCTCGGAGATGTTGACCATGTTCGGGATCCGGTTCTTGCGCTGCCCCGCCTTCCGGAACGGGTGCCGCAACGCCCTCCCGGTCCGCAGATACCGGGTCAGCTCCTGCTTCAACGCGCCCCGGGACTGCACGTAGAGGGATTGGTAGATCGTCTCCGCGCTCACCTGCATCTCCGGCTGGTCCGGGAACTCCCGGCGCAACCGACCGGAGATCTGCTCCGGAGATCGGCGCTTGGCCAGGTCCGCTTCCACTCTCGCACGCAGCACCAGGTTGGTCGCCAGCTTCGCCGGCTTCGGACGCGACGCGCGCCTGGTCGCCGCGACCTGCGCGGTCGAGGCCCGATACCTGCCCCGCACCGAGTTCCGGATCAGCTCCCTCGACACCGTCGACGGCGCCCGACCGATCCGTCCCGCGATCGCCCGCACAGACTCACCCGCCGCGACGCCGACCGCGATCTCTTCCCGCTCGGCGAACGACAGATACCGGCCCTGCAGATCCCGGCCGCGCCGGGGTCTGACACCGCCGGCCGCGGCGAGCAACCGCCGCCCGGTCCTCGGCTCGACGCCAACGGCCGCGCGGCCTCGCTTAGGAACTGACCCGCCTGCAACGCCGCCCAGAACCGCTGCACCAACTCAGGTCGATACGCCAACGACAACTCCGCCACAACACTCTCCACTCGCTAAGTGTTGCGACCACCGCAAGAACCCAAGGATCGTCTTTCGACGGCCGCTGAGCGTGACGTTCGTCAACATCTTCCCGTCATTGCGCGGTTGAGCATCAGTGTTGGCTGTCACCTAGATCCGGGAGCGCCGAAAGGGGCCCTACGGAGTTGTGGCCGTCGCGGCGGGTGAAGTTGCTGCCGGGCTAGGAGACCACCTCTGATCCGTTGGCGGTGCGACAGCAGGGCTTGTGATTGCGGAGATGACCAGTACCGAGATGACGATGATCTCGACGAGCAGAAATAGCCACATTCCGCAGACTCCGACTGCGTATGCTCGCCACCCGCCAAACAATGAGGCAGTAATGCCACCGGTTCACGCTCTTTCCGATGGCCCCGAGATGACCTGCTCGCGCTGCTGCTCCATCCAGCCCCGCACGTCCGAGACGGCGAACTTCAGATGCTTCCCGAACCGGTACGCAGGAGGACACAGACCGTGCATGCGCCAGTCGTAGACCGTCGACACCGGCACGTGAAGATACGTCGCCAGATCGTTCACGTCCATCAGCGGCTCCAGCCCCCACGGGTTGTCTGCGGCGATGTGGTCGACGTCCATACCGAACAGGTACGTCGCACTCCCCCGCAGCAACCGCCGACGACCGGGACAACAACCCCAAGTCGGAGCGCTTGCGCTCAAAAGCGGCGCGGAGGCGTCATTGCGATGGGTTTTCGATGACTTGATCAAATCTCACAACCTAAAAGGTCCCGGAAACCCTTGAGTTTCCGGGACCTTCTGGTCGGGATGACAGGATTTGAACCTGCGACCCCTTGACCCCCAGTCAAGTGCGCTACCAAGCTGCGCCACATCCCGATGCCCGCGAGCGGACAACTCCACTATCCTACCGGGTCGCCGCGAGCGCCGCGAACGAGGCGTGGCGCAGCATCCGACTCCGCCTTCCGCCTGTCGGTCGCGGTCGCTAGCGTCGGAGGATGGCCGAGATCGTCATCGCCCCCGCGACCGCCGACCGTTTCGACGACGCCGAGCACGCCCTCAGCGGCGGCGGAGACGGGCGGTCATGCCAGTGCCAGTGGTGGACGATCACGAACGCGGAATTTCAGCGGACCTCGCAGGACGAGCGGCGCGCGCTGCTGCGCGACGAGGTCGAGCACGGCAGCACGCCGCCCGCGCTGATCGCATACGTCGACGGCGAAGCAGCGGGGTGGGTGCGGGTCGGGCCGCGCGAAGCGCAGGTGCGCATCGGTCGAACGAGGGCGATTGCGGCGAGCACCCCGCTACCGCTGGATGACCCCGATGTCTGGGCCGTCTCGTGCTTCGTGGTTCGCCGCGCGCATCGCGGTCAGGGGCTGAACGCGCAGCTGCTGTCCGCCGCCGTCGACTTCGCGCGTGATCATGGCGCGCGAGTCGTCGAGGCGTACCCGGTCGACACGGCGGCGGGCAGCAAGAGGTCGAACGAGCTGTACCACGGCATCCTGTCCGTGTTCGAGGATGCCGGCTTCCGCGAGGTCGCGCGTCCGAAACCCGATCGGGCGATCGTCGAGCTCGACCTGACCGCCTGACGGGTCGGTCGCCTTCGCGGAAGTGAGCCAAGGACCTCCGGCTAGATCGTCCGCACGGGCTGCTCGGTGAGCGAATGCTTTGCGGCATCCACTTCCAGCACCACGACGATCGCCGCCAGCAGCAGCGCCGAGACGACGTACTCCCCCACGGGCAGCAGACCGCTCGCCGCGATCAGGATCCCGCCCGCGACGACCGCGGCCGACGCCCAGCGCGACAGCGTCGGCTGCAGCAGGATGGCCCACGCGCTCAGCACGAACAGCGCGATGGGGATCGTCAGCGCCAGCCCGGCGATCGCCTGCGAGATCTCGGTGTGCCCGGTGATCGCGTCGATCTCGACTTCGACGCCGGCCGAGACCGCACCGGCGCTCGCGAAGATCAGGTAGTGCAGATAGCCGTAGCCGAACCCGGCACGGAGGCTCCGCAGACGCCCGTGCTGCTCACGCGCGAAGTACAGCCACCAGATCCCTGCGGTCACGACGATGCCGGATGCCGCCAGCGCGAGCAGCTCGGGGATGTGCTCGCCCTCGCCGAGCGCATCGATCATCGCGTTCGCCGAGGCGAGCAGGCTCTCGCCGAGCAGGAGAAGGGTGAACAGCCCGAAGCGTTCGGCGATGTGGTGCGGGTGCCAGCTCGTGCGCCGGTGCGACTCCGCCCACACCGGCACCGCGAGTTCGAGCGCGACAAGGACGAAGAACGTCCAGAACTGCGCGGACTCGTCGAGCAGGTAGATGCGAGCCACCCACAGCACCTGCACGATGCCGATCCCGACGGCGAACCGCAGCGCCGTCGGCCGCGACGCCGGATCGGATGCCGCCGCCCGCAGCCACTGCCCCACCATCGCGAGCCGCATGATGACGTACCCCCACGTCACCATCACATAGTCGAAGTCGACCATCGCCGCGTGCACACCGGCGGCGAGCACGAGCACACCCGCCATCTGCAGGATCGTCATCACCCGGTAGAGCCAGTCGTCGGTGTCGAAGGCCGATGCGAACCACGTGAAGTTCATCCACGCCCACCAGATGGCGAAGAAGACCATCAGATACGACAGCACCGCCTGACCGACGTGGTCCTCGCTGATCAGGTGATGGAGGTTCTGCGAGGCCTGCGCGACCGCCACGACGAACACCAGGTCGAAGAGCAGCTCGAGCGGGGTCGCCACTCGGTGCGGCTCGGACGAATTCCGCGATGTCATGCGGCGCAGGCCGATCCGGGTGAGCACGTCGGTCATGCGACGATTATGGTGCCCGCCCGCTCGATGAGGAGAATCATGAACCGGCTCTGGATCGGCTTCGTGCCCTTCGCTGTGGTGTCGGTCATCCACGTCGTCGCTCTCGCGATCGGCGCCGACGCGATCGCGGGCCCGACGAAGCTGCTTCTCATGCCGCTGCTGGCGGTCGCCGTGTTCTGGGGCGGGCGCGGATCGCGCTGGGGCACGACCTACACGCTGCTGTTCACCGCGATCGCGCTCTCGTGGATCGGCGATGGAGCGGGCACCTTCATGCCCGGAGCCCCGACCGTGCCGATGATGCTGCTGTTCTTCGGACTCGCACACCTCTGCTACATCTGGCTGTTCTGGCGGGTGATTCCGGTCCAGCGCGTGCCCGTCTGGGCGATCGTGTACGGCATCTGGTGGGTCGCTCTGCTCGCCATCCTGTGGCCGCACCTCGGAGCACTGCTGATCGCGGTCGCGATCTACGGGCTCGTGCTCGGTGGCACTGCGGTCGCGGCATCCCGCTGCCATCCGCTCGTGGCGATCGGCGGAGCGTTCTTCCTCGCGTCGGACACGATCCTCGCGTTCCGGCTCTTCACCCCCGACGTGATGCCCGACTGGACGAGCCCGCTCGTCATGCTCACCTACTGCCTCGGGCAGGGGCTGATCGCCGCAGGTGTCATCGTCGCCGACCGTCTGCAGGCGGCCACCGCGATCCCCGAACCGGTGGGTGATGCCGCGTGACGGGAGCCACTGCGCGCGTCGACGCATGGCTCTGGGCCGTCCGCGTGTACAAGACGCGCTCGGCCGCGACCACTGCATGCCGCGCGGGGCATGTAAGGGTCAACGGCGACCGCGCGAAGGCTGCGCAACCCGTTCGACCGGGCGACGAACTGCGCGTGCGCATTGCCGGATTCGACCGGATCCTGGTCGTGAAGCAGCCGATCTCGAAGCGCGTCGGCGCGGTGGCTGCGGCTGAAGCCGTCGAAGACAAGACTCCCCCGCCGCTGCCCCGCGAGGAGCGCGCGTTCGTGCCGATGCGCGACCGAGGCGCGGGGCGACCGACCAAGCGGGAGCGCCGCGACATCGACAAGCTGCGCGGTCGAGCGTCGACGAGCTCGGAGGACGACTTCGACCCCTACGACAGCTGATCGAGCAGCCAGCGCGTCCCGCGGACGGAGGCGCCGGCACCGCTCACCCGGCGAGCGAGTTCGCGGTCGCTGGTCACGACCGTCACGGCGCGACCCGCTTCGACGAGCCGGGATGCTTCGGCCACGATCGCGTCGTCGCCGGATGCCGCGGCCCGCACGACCTCGACACCACTGTCGCCGTCGCCCGCCGCCCGCGCCTGACCCTCGACCACCACGACCCACTCCGGGTACCACGTGTGCTCGGGCAGATCGAGCGTCTCTGCCGGCAGGCCGCTCTGCGCGAGCGCTGCCGATCCGTGCGATGAGCCGCCGTGCCGCTCCGGGCCGATCATGCCACCAGCCGTCCGGAACCGACCCGACCACGTTCGCGGCGTCGACGACCACCGCCGGCCGCACGTCCAGCAGCGGCCGCAGCAGCTCCCACGATGACGCGAACCCCGGGTGCAGCGGCTTGTCCGCGACCTCGTCGGCGGGGATCCAGGCGAGCTCACGGCTCTCCGGATCGCTGATGGTCGGCGCGAACGGATGCGTGACATCGCCCACGAGCGTCGTGTAGCTCCAGTAGCCGAGATCGAGCACACTGAGCAGCCGTGGCCGGATCGCGCCATCCGGCACGCCCGCCTCCTCCGCAGCCTCCCGCAGCGCTCCGTCGGAGGCGGATTCGCCCTCGTGGCGCGCGCCACCGGGCAGCGCCCACGTGTCGCCGTGGTGCGACCATGACACCCGGTGCTGCAGCAGCACGCCGCGGTCGGCATCGAGCGCGAGAAGCCCCGCGGCGCCGAATCGGCCCCAGTACCGCTCCCCCGTGGGCGCGACCACCCACGCGTCACCGGGGTCGCGCGGGCCGAATCGCCGGGGCGGCGCGCCGGGTGCGGGGGGCTCGATCGTCACCTCTCCACCCTGTCATACCGACGTGCCACGACTTGGTGTGCGGACTGCGCACCCGGTTCATCACGCCCAGCCGGGCGAGGAAGAATACCGGGATGGACGACACCGGCTACGAACTCGACGACAACCCCGCGCGGATCCCCCGCGACGCCGTCTGGGCGTGGCTGTCGACCGAAGCCTACTGGGGGCGCTGGCGCACCCGCGCCGACATCGAGGCGCAGCTGGACAGCGCGTGGCGGCTCGTCGGCGCGTACCGAGCGGGCACCGACGAACTCGTCGGCTTCGCCCGCGCCGCCTCGGACGGAGTCGGGTTCGCCTACCTCGCCGACGTGTTCGTCGTCGCCGAGCACCAGGGACACGGTCTCGGCAAGCGTCTCATGCAGACGATGATCGAGGACGGTCCTGGTCGCGAGTTCCGCTGGGTGCTCTTCACCGCCGACGCGCACGGCCTGTACGAGCAGTTCGGCTTCGCCGTGCCGGACGCGACCGCGATGGTGCGCCCGCCGGCGAAGCCGCCGATCGGCTAGCGGGTCCGCTTCTCGCGCACCCGCATGTTGATGACGATCGGCGTGCCCTCGAAGCCCCAGATCTCGCGCAGGCGCCGCTGGATGAACCGACGGTAGCCCGGGTCGAGGAATCCGGTCGTGAACAGCACGAACGTGGGCGGGCGGGTCGAGGCCTGCGTGCCGAACAGGATGCGCGGCTGCTTGCCGCCGCGAAGCGGATGCGGGTGCTCGGCGACGAGCTCGGAGAGGAACGCGTTGAACTTGCCGGTGGGGATGCGCGTGTCCCACGAGTCCAGCGCGGTCTCCAGCGCGGGCACGAGCTTCTCGAGGTGCCGCCCGGTGCGGGCGGAGATGTTCACGCGCGGCGCCCACGCCACGTGGGCGAGATCCTGCTCGATCTCGCGCTCGAGATAGCGACGACGGTCGGCGTTCTCGAGGTCGTTGTCGGAGAGCCGATCCCACTTGTTGAAGGCGAGCACCAGGGCACGCCCCGACTCGAGCACCAGATCGATGATCCGCACGTCCTGCTCGCTGATCGATTCGCTGACATCGAGCACGACGACCGCGACCTCCGCCTTCTCGAGCGCGGCCGAGGTGCGCAGGGACGCGTAGAAGTCGGCGCCCTGCTGCAGGTGCACCCGACGACGGATGCCGGCCGTGTCGACGAACCGCCACAGCCTGCCGCCGAGATCGACGATCTCATCGACGGGGTCGCGAGTCGTTCCGGCGAGTTCGTTGACCACGACGCGCTCTTCACCGGCCGCCTTGTTCAGCAGCGATGACTTGCCGACGTTCGGCCTACCGAGGATCGCGACGCGGCGCGGGCCGCCGATCTCGTGCTTGGCGACGGTGGAGACTTCGGGCAGGACCTTCATGATCTCGTCGAGCAGGTCGGCGACACCGCGGCCGTGGATCGCCGAGACCGGGTGGGGCTCGCCGAGGCCGAGGTTCCACAGGGCCGCGGCCTCGGGCTCGTGCCGGGCGTCGTCGATCTTGTTCGCGACCAGGAACACGGGCTTGCCGCTCTTTCGCAGGAGCTTCACGACGTGCTCGTCGGTCGAGGTCGCACCGACCATCGCGTCGACGACGAACAGCACGACGTCGCACAGGTCGATCGCGACCTCGGCCTGGGCCGCGACGGAGAGGTCGATACCGCGCGCATCGGGCTCCCAGCCGCCGGTGTCCACCACAGAGAACCGGCGGTCCATCCACTCGGCCTTGTAGGTGACGCGGTCCCGAGTGACGCCGGGGGTGTCCTCCACGACCGCTTCACGGCGACCGAGGATACGGTTCACCAGCGCGGACTTGCCGACGTTCGGTCGTCCGACGATCGCCACCACGGGAAGGGCCGGGAAGTACGTGATCCCGTCCTCGCCGAGCGAGACGCCCTCCAGCAGCGCGGCATCCTCGTCGTCGAGCTCGTAATCGGAGAGGCTCGCGCGCAGCGTGGCCGCACGTGCCTCGGCAAGGTCTTCGTCGAGGTCCGCGAGGGACTCGGCGATCTTGTCGTCGCCGCCCTCGTACTCGTCGTCAGCGCCCATCGCGGGCTCCCGTCTGTGTGGGTGAGACCTTCTGGACGACGTCGATGACGGCATCCACGGTCTGTTCGAAATCAAGGTCCGACGAGTCGACCACCGCGACGCCGGGGGCGGCGGTGAGGAAGTCGACCACGGTCGAGTCGGAGGCGTCGCGGCGATGCAGCGCATCGGCGACCTTCGTGGCGTCGTGCCCCTTCAGCTCCGCGCTGCGGCGTGCGGCGCGCACCTCGGGCCTGGCGGTGAGCAGGATCCGCACGGGGGCGTCTGGTGCGACGACCGTGGTGATGTCGCGCCCCTCGACGACGACGCCGGGTCGATCGGAGTCGGCGATCAGGCGGCGGAACATCGCGTTGGCCCGCTGGCGCACCGCGGGCACACGCGCGACCCCGCTGACGGCGTCCGTGACGCGCGGCTCGCGGATCGCCGCGGTGACGTCGGTGCCGCCGACGCGCACCCAGTACTCGTCGGGGTCGAGCGAGATCGCGTAGTCGAAGTCGCCCGCGACATCGAGGACGGACGACGAATCCGACGTGTCCGCGCCGTGTTCGAGCGCGTGCCATGCGAGTGCGCGATAGGCCGCGCCGGTGTCGAGGAAGCCGAAGCCGAGCCGCCGGGCGACCTCTTTCGAGACGCTCGACTTGCCGCTGCCGGCGGGGCCGTCGATGGCGATGACCGTGACGCCTTCGATGGGCTCGAGGATCGTGCTAATCATTCGTGGTGCTCGCAATCTTCCAGCCGCGCGCCTCGAGACCCTCGACAGCCCGGCGCACCGCGCTCGGGACGACGCTGATCTCGGCGAGCCCGAACTGGGCTCCCGGGGAGTGCTCGAGACGCAGATCCTCGACGTTGACCTCGAGCTCGCCGAGTTCGCCGAAGAGCCGGCCGAGCTGCCCCGGCGTGTCGTCCACCATGACGACGACCTGCTCGAAGTGACGGTTCTGACCGTGCTTGCCGGGCAGACGCTCGACACCGTCGTTGCCGCGGCGGATCGTGTCGGCGACCGCGCGGCGCGAGCCGGGCGCTTCCGGCGCGCGCAGCGCATCCGCCACCGACGCCAGGTCTGCATGCCAACGCGTCGAGCACGTCGACCACGGGCTCCGCGTTGGCGCCGAGGATCTGCACCCACAGTTCGGGGGCGGATGCCGCGATCCGCGTGGTGTCGCGCACGCCCTGGCCCGCGAGTCGGAGCGAGCCGTCGGGCGCATCGACGAAGCGGCCGGCGAGGAGGCTCGCGACGAGCTGCGGCACGTGCGAGACGAGCGCGACCGCGCGGTCGTGGTCTTCGGGCGTCATCTCCAGCGGCGTCGCGCCGAGGTCGAGCGCCAGGCCCTCCACCAGTGCGAGGTCGGCGGCGGAGGTCTCCTCGTCGCGGCACACGACCCAGGGGCGACCGACGAAGATGTCGGCGCGCGCCGAGATCGCCCCGCCGCGCTCCCGGCCGGCCAGCGGGTGCGATCCGATGTAGTGGGTGAGGTCGACACCGCGATCGCGAAGCGCGCGCAGCGGCTCGAGCTTGACGCTGGCGACGTCGGTGACGACGGCCCGCGGATACAGGGCCAGTTCCCGCTCGATGACGTCGGCGGTGACATCCGGCGGTACCGCCACGACGATCAGCGCCGGGTCGTCGTCATCTCGCGGGCGCCTTCCGGCGCCGTAGTCGATCGCGAGGCGCAGCTGCGAGGGCGAAGAGTCGTCGAGGGCGACGTCGATCCCGCGAGCAGTCAGCGCGTGCCCGATGCTCGACCCGAGAAGACCGGCGCCGACGATGCGGACCGTGCCCTGCACGCGGGCAGCGAGAGGACTCGCGGCGCGCGAAGGCGTGCCTGTCGATTCGCTCACTCGTTCTCCTGGTGATCCCTCTGCGCGGTACCGATGCTCAGTGCCGCTCTCGCGGCGCTGTGCCGCTACTTCGTGTCGCTCTCGGGTTGCGCAGGCGGCGACTCCTCGGCCGCGCCGCGCGCGAGTGTCAGCAGAGCACCGCGTTCCACCTTAGTCAACTCACGTGCCCGCCCCACTGGGAGGGTTCCCAGGTGCAGGGGGCCGAACTGGCGCCGCACGAGCTCGACGACGGGATGGCCGACGGCGGCCATCATGCGCCGGACGATGCGGTTGCGTCCGGAGTGGAGGGTCAGCTCGACGAGCGACTCCCCACCTTTCGCCTCCGTCGCCGCATTCGTCGACGCAGACAGCAGCCGGGCTTTGTCGGCAGCGATCTGACCGTCCTCGAGTTCGATCCCGCGCGTGAGCGTCGCGATGGTCTGGGCGGTGACGCGGCCCTCCACCTTGGCGACGTAGACCTTCGTCACCCCGAACGACGGGTGCGCGAGCACGTGCGCGAGATCGCCGTCGTTGGTGAGCACGAGGAGACCGCTGGTGTCGGCATCCAACCTCCCGACGTTGTAGAGGCGTTCCGGCCAGTCTTCGACGAACTGCCGGAGGTCGGGCCGGCCGCGGTCGTCGAGCATCGAGCTGACGACGCCGCGGGGCTTGTTGAGCACGACGTAGCGCTTGGTCTCGTCGAGCTGGATGGCGGTGCCGTCCACGTCGACGAGGTCGACCTCGGGATCGATGCGGGAGCCGAGTTCGGTGACCACGACGCCGTTGACGCGCACGCGACCCTCGACGATCAGGTTCTCTGCGACCCGGCGCGATGCGACACCCGCATTCGCGAGCACCTTCTGCAGTCTCACGCCGTCGGTCGATCGGGTCTCGGGCGCCCCTTCGGACGGGTCGGTCGTGTCGTCGTCGCTCATGCGCGCAGCACCTCGTCGAATCCATCCGAGCCGTCGTCGAGCAGCGGCGAGATGTGCGGCAGCTCGTCGAGGGAGTTGATCCCGAGGTTCACCAGGAGCGCGTCGGTCGTGCCGTAATGGATCGCGCCGGTCTCAGCGTCGGTGAAGACCTCTGTGATGAGGCCACGGGCCAGCAGCGTCCGCACGACGGAGTCGACGTTCACGGCGCGGATCGAGGCGACCTGCCCGCGGGTGACCGGCTGCTTGTAGGCGATCACGGCGAGTGTCTCGAGCGCCGCCTGCGACAGGCGAGAGGGCGCTTGGGTGTTCACGAACTCGGTCACGAGCTCGTCGTGTTCCTCGCGGACGTAGAGGCGCCAGCCGCCGCCCACCTCGCGCAGCTCGAAACCGCGGCGCGGGCCGCCCGCGAGCCCGTCGTAGTCCTCCACGAGCGCCTCGATCGCCTGTCGCACCGCGGGAACGGGCGCGCCGACGGCGGCGGCGAGGCTCACGAGACTCTGCGGCTCCTCGACGATCAGCAGGATCGCCTCCAGTCGCCTTGCGACATCGACATATCCGGTTCCTGGTGGTTCTGTCGAACGGTCATCGGTCATAGTCGGCTCCTAGGCTTGCGAGGTTCTCGTCGGACCAACGCTCGGCGGTCCAGCGCAGGGTCAGCTCGCCGAGCGGCTCGAGCTGTTCGAAGGACAGGGCTCCGTGCCGGTACAGCTCCAGCACCGACAGGAATCGCGCCACGACCACTCCCGGCTGGGTGGCGCCGGCCACGAGCTCCCGGAAGTTCAGGGATCCGGCATCCCGAAGCAGCGTCACCACGATCGCCGCCTGCTCACGGATGCTGACCAGGGGAGCGTGCAGATGGTCGAGCCCGACGTGCGGGATCTCCTTCGGCGTCATGGCGAGGATCGCGAGCGCCGCGAAGTCGTCGAGCGTCAGCGTCCAGACGAGCTCGGGCACCGCCTGGCGGTACTTCTCGTCCAAGCGCACGGCACGCGTGTGGCGGCGGTCCTCCGCCTGCAAGCGCCCCGCGAACCAGCCCGACACCTCTTTGAACGCCCGGTACTGCAGCAGCCGCGCGAACAGGAGGTCGCGGGCTTCCAGAAGGGCGACCGACTCGGCGTCGACGAGCTCGCCCTGCGGCAGCAGCCCCGCGACTTTCATGTCGAGCAGCGTCGCGGCCACCACGAGGAATTCGGATGCCTGCTCCATCTCCTCGTCGGGATCGAGTTGACGCAGGTAGGAGATGAACTCGTCGGTGACCCGGCTCAGCGAGACCTCCGTGATGTCGAGCTCGTGCTTCGAGATGAGTCTCAGCAGGAGGTCGAACGGCCCGTCGAAGACGCCGAGCGAGACTCGGAACCCGGGCTCGGCGTCATCGGCCGACCCTTCGACATGGTCAGGGGCCGCGGAAGAGCCGGGGTCACCGGAGGACGCGTCGACCGGCTCAGCCCCGGGGGGCGCAGTGTGATCCTCGTCAGGCGACAGCACCACGCGCGACCAGCTCCCGCGCCAGTCGCAGGTACGCCTGCGCTGCCGCGTGCTCGGGCGCGAATTCGGTGATCGGCATGCCCGAGACCGAGGCATCCGGGAACTTCACCGTGCGACCGATGACGGTCTCCAGGACATCGTCTCCGAACGCCTCGACAACGCGCTCCAGCACCTCGCGCGAGTGGAGCGTGCGCGGGTCGTACATCGTCGCCAGCACGCCGTCGAGCTCGATCGTGGGGTTGAGGCGGTCGCGCACCTTGTCGATGGTCTCGATGAGCAGGGCGACGCCGCGCAGCGCGAAGAACTCGCACTCCAGCGGGATCACGACGCCGTGGCTCGCGGTCAGCGCGTTGACGGTGAGAAGACCGAGTGACGGCTGGCAGTCGATCAGGATCACGTCGTAGTCGGCCGTCACCTTGCGCAGCACACGGGAGAGGATCGTCTCGCGGGCGACCTCGTTGACCAGATGCACCTCGGCGGCGGAGAGGTCGATGTTCGCGGGCAGGAGGTCCAGGCCCTCGACCGCGGTGGGGACGATCACATCGCGCGGATCGCGCTTGGTGTCCAGCAGCAGGTCGTAGATCGTCGGAACGTCATGCGTCTGGATGCCGAGCCCTGCCGACAGAGCGCCCTGCGGGTCGAAGTCGACCGCGAGCACCTTGCGACCGTAATGCGCGAGCGCCGCCGCGAGGTTGATCGTCGTGGTGGTCTTGCCCACGCCGCCCTTCTGATTGCAGAGGGCGATGATCCGCGCAGGGCCGTGACTGGTGAGTTTCGGCGGGGTCGGGAAGCCGTGGTACGGGCGTCCGGTCGGACCCATCGGCACATCGCCGTCATCCGTCTTCGGCTTCTTCGCCGAGCCCTTCGTCGAGGTGCCAGTCACCCGGTCTCCTGCCTTCGTTCGTGCTTGCTCGATTGTAGCGACCGCCTCGGCGGCGGACTGGTCGCCTCGCGGCGCGATCGCCCGGTACACGCCCTCACCGGGCCCGCGGATGCGATGTCGCGTATACGTCCCGGAGCGCATCGACCGACACGTGCGTGTAGATCTGCGTCGTCGCCACCGACGCGTGGCCGAGGAGTTCCTGGACGACGCGCACGTCGGCGCCGCCCTGCAGCAGGTGGGTCGCGAACGAATGGCGCAGGGTGTGCGGCGACACGTGTGCGGTCAGCTGCGCGCGCTCGGCGGCGTGCTGGATGACCAGCCACGCGCTCTGACGCGACAGCGGCGCCCCGCGCGCGCCGAGGAACAGGCGCGGGGTCGCGCGTCCGCGTCGAGACAGCTCGGGACGCGAGCGCGTGAGGTAGGCGTCCAGCGCCGCGCGGGCGTACGAGCCGACCGGGATGATCCGCTCCTTCGACCCCTTGCCGCGGACGCGCACGACGTCGCCGTTCGCCAGGTCGTCGACGTCGAGCTGAACGACCTCGGTGACCCGCGCCCCGGTCGCGTACAGGAGTTCCAGCAGCGCGCGGTCGCGCAGGCCGATGAGCTCGTGCGCACCTACGCCGCCGCTCGAGGCCGAGGGTGCACCGGATTCGGGGCCGGCGGCATCCAGCAGGCGCTCCACCTGGTCGATCGTGAGCGCTTTGGGCAGTCGCCGGGCGGCCTTGGGCGGGCGCAGCCGCCCGGTCGGATCATCGGTCTCGATGCCCTCGCGGGTGAGGAACCGGTGCAGTCCGCGCACGGAGGACTGCAGGCGCGCGAGGCTCGAGGCAGCAGGCGCAGGCACTGCGGACGCGCGCTCAGCGGCGAACTCGGACACCAGCGCTGCCGTCACCTCGCTGGAGTCATGGATGCCGCGGGCCGTGAGCCACGCGACGTAGCCGGCGAGGTCGCGACGATATGCGGCGACCGTGTGCTCGGACAGGCCGCGCTCGATCGAGATGTGCCGCAGGTACGCGTCCACCGCCCGCTCGAGCCGCACGTCAGTCCCCTGCGGCTCCGGGCTCGCGTCGGATCGCCTCGGCCGCGGCGAGGAGTCCGACGGCGAGGATGCCGTTTCGCAGCCGCCCCTCGAGCACCCCGGTCACGGCATCCTGCAGGGGAATCCATTCGATGCTGATGTCGGCTTCCTCGGCCTCTCGTGCGTGCGCCGTGCCGACGGCCGACAGCCCACGGGCGAGGAAGACGTGCACGACCTCGTCGTTGCCGCCCGGGGTCGTGAAGATGCTCAGCAGCGGCTGCCAGTCGGCCGCCGCGAGATCCGCCTCCTCCATGAGCTCGCGCTGCGCCGTCTCGAGCGGCGTCTCGCCGGCGACGTCCAGCAGCCCCGCCGGGATCTCCCAGTCGCGATGGCGGATCGGATGCCGGTACTGCTGGATCAGCAGCACGCGCTGCTCATCGTCCACCGCGACGATCGCGGCGGCACCCGGGTGATCGACGTACTGACGCACGATCTCGTCGTCGCCATAGCTCAGCGTGTCGCTTCGCACGTCCCACACGCGTCCCTTGTAGACGAGTTCGCTGTCGAGGATCACGGGCTCGACGGGCTCGTCGCGCAGCGCGCCCACCGCGGCCAGCTCAGCCATTCTCGACGTCGAACAGCTCGCTGGCGCGGTGACGCTCGAGGGCGGCGCCGACCAGGCCGCGGAACAGCGGATGCGGATCGGTGGGGCGGGAGCGCAGCTCGGGGTGCGCCTGCGTGGCGATGTAGTACGGGTGCACCTCGCGCGGCAGCTCGACGTACTCGACGAGGTTGCGGTCCGGCGACAGCCCCGAGAAGAACAGGCCCGCGCTCGAGAGCGCGTCACGGTACGTGTTGTTGACCTCGTATCGGTGCCTGTGGCGCTCCTCCACGCGAGACGCACGGTAGACCTCGGCGGCGAGCGACCCGTCGGCGAGCTCGGCCGGGTACAGCCCGAGCCGCATGGTGCCGCCCAGGTCTCCCCCGGCGATGATCTCGACCTGCTCGGCCATCGTCGCGATGACGGGGTTGGTCGTGTCGGGATCGAACTCGCTCGATGACGCGTCCTCGATGCCGACGACGTGGCGCGCGAACTCGATCACCATGCACTGCAGGCCCAGGCACAGCCCGAGCGTGGGGATCCCCTGTTCGCGTGCGAACTTCAGCGCGCCGAGCTTGCCCTCGATTCCGCGGATGCCGAACCCGCCGGGCACGACGATCCCATCGAGTCCGCCCAGCGCCTTGGCCGCGCCCTCCGGCGTCTCGCACAGGTCGGACGGGATCCAGGTGATCGTCACGTGCGTCTCGTGGGCGAAGCCGCCGGCTTTCAACGCCTCGGTGACCGAGAGATACGCGTCGGGCAGGTCGATGTACTTGCCGACGAGTCCGATCGTCACCTCGTGCTTCGGGTTGTGCACCGCCTGCAGCACACGCTCCCAGCGCGACCAGTCCACGTCCTTCGCCTGACCGAGGCCGAGCGTGCGGACGATGTACTCGTCGAGCCCCTGCTCGTGGAGCATCGTCGGGATGTCGTAGATGCTCGGCACATCGACGGCGTTGACCACGGCGGCCTCGTCGACGTCGCACATGAGGGCGATCTTGCGCTTGTTCGACTCGGTGACGGGCCGGTCGCTGCGCAGGACGAGCGCGTCGGGCTGGATTCCGATCGAACGGAGCGTCGCGACGGAGTGCTGTGTCGGCTTGGTCTTCTGCTCTCCCGAGGCGCCCATGAAAGGCACCAGGGACACGTGCACGAAGAACACGTTCGCGCGTCCGAGCTCGTGACGGATCTGCCGGGCCGACTCGATGAACGGCTGCGACTCGATGTCGCCGACCGTGCCGCCGATCTCGGTGATGATGACATCCGGCTTGGGCGTCTCGCCGGCCTGCAGGCGCATTCGCCGCTTGATCTCGTCGGTGATGTGCGGGATGACCTGCACGGTGTCGCCGAGGTACTCGCCGCGGCGCTCGCGCGCGATGACCTGCGAGTAGATCTGTCCGGTGGTGACGTTCGCCGCTTGGCTGAGGTCGATGTCGAGGAAGCGCTCGTAGTGCCCGATGTCGAGGTCGGTCTCGGCGCCGTCGTCGGTCACGAAGACCTCGCCGTGCTGGAACGGGTTCATCGTTCCGGGGTCGACGTTGAGGTAGGGGTCCAGCTTCTGCATGACGACGTGGAGTCCGCGGGCCGTGAGCAGATTGCCCAGGCTCGCGGCGGTCAGTCCCTTGCCCAACGAGGAAACGACACCGCCTGTCACGAAGATGTGCCTGGTGGTGCCGTTCGAAGAGGTGCCGTCCGAAATACCTGCCGCATGAGTTTCCGCCACGGGCTTTTATCCTATCAGTCAGACTGGGCCCGAAGGCCCAGCAGCTCGCGGGCGTGCGTGAGTGCGGCATCCGAATCGGGCATGCCCGACAGCAGTCGCGCCATCTCGGCTTCCCGATCCACGCCGTCCAGGCGGCGGACATCGGATGCCGTCACCGACCCGTCGCTGGCCTTGACGACCGACAGGTGATTGTTCGCGAATGCGGCGACCTGAGCGAGGTGGGTCACGGCGATGACCTGCGACGAGAGGGCGAGCCGCGCGAGGCGGCGCCCGACTTCGATCGCCGCGGCGCCGCCGATTCCGGCATCCACCTCGTCGAAGACGAACGTCGGAACCGGGTCGACGCCGGCGATCACGACCTCGATCGCGAGCATCACGCGGCTCAGCTCTCCGCCGGATGCGCTCTTGGCCACCGGGCGCGGCTCAGCGCCGACGTGCGGCGCCAGGAGGATCGCGACATCGTCCCGCCCGGACGCGGACTCGGCGCCGGGTGTGACCGCGACGACGACCCGCGCATCGGGCATCGCCAGCGCGTGCAGCTCGTCCGTGACGGCAGAGCCGAGACGTGCAGCTGCTTCGCTGCGCGCGGTGGTCAGCTCGGCCGCCGCGGCATCGAGGGCGGACGCCGCGGCATCCCGTTCGCTCGTGAGGCGCTCGATGCGCGCGCCGTCGTCGTCGAGTTCTGCCAGCCGCGCCGACCCGGACTCCAGGAGCGCGATCGCGGCGTCGAGCGACCCGTGTGCGCGGACGAGACCGCCCAGCACCGCGCGACGATCCTCCACCGCGGCGAGCTCGTGGGGGCCGGACTCGTCGAGATCGGCGAGGTAGGCGGCCAGCGAGTGGGCGAGGTCGGCGGCGCGGTAGCCGAGATCGGCGGCCTGCGCGGCGAGATCGTCGAGCGCGGGATCGTGCCCGCGTTCGAGCGCCCGACGCGCTTCGGCGAGCAGGGCGCCGACGTCGGGCGCGTCGCCGTCGCCCGAGAGCGCGTCGTGGGCCGCCGCGGCCGCGGCCCGCAGCTCCTCGGCGTTCGCGAGCCGCTCGGCGCGGACCGAGAGCTCCGCATCCTCACCCGGCTGAGGGTCGGCCTGCTCGATGTCGGCGAGGGCCGCCCGAAGCTCCTCGGCTTCGCGGGCACGGCTGTCGCGATCGTCGGTGAGCGTAGTCAGCTCTCGCACGAGCGCGCGATACCGCTCGTACATCGTGCGGTAGGCGGCCAGCGCGCTCTCCACCGCGGCACCGCCGAAGCGATCGAGCGCGTCGCGCTGCGCGGCGGCCGTGCGCAGTCGCAGCTGGTCGGACTGGCCATGGACCACGACGAGCTCGTCGGCGAGATCAGCCAGCACGCCGTTGGGGGCCGCGCGGCCGCCGACGCTCGCACGACTGCGACCTTCGCTGGAGAGCGATCGTCCCACGAGAAGCTCGGCGAGGCCGCCCCCGATCGACTCGACGTCGCCGCCCGCCTCGCGGACCCGGTCGGCGACTGCTCCGTTCTCGGGCACGATCCAGACGCCGTCGACCGATGCCTGCGCGGCGCCGGCGCGGACGGCGCCCGAGTCGGCGCGCTGGCCGAGGAGGAGTCCGAGGCCCGTGACGACCATGGTCTTGCCGGCGCCGGTCTCGCCGGTGATCGCCGTGAAACCGGAGCCGATCGGCAGCGTGGCCTCGGCGATGACGCCGAGATCGCGCAGGCGCATCTCCTCGATCACGGAGCCTGCCCGTTCACGCCGTTCGTCGTCGTGGGGCCGCGCCACCCGTCGACGGGCAGCCGGAACTTGCGGACGAGCCGGTCGGTGAACGCCGCGGGATGCAACCTGGCCAGGCGCACAGGGCGCTCGGAGCGCCGCACCACGACTCGAGCGCCCGGCGGCAGGTCGTGCGAACGGCGGCCATCGCACCACAGGATGCCGCCGTCGTTGGTGCGCTCGAGCAGTTCGATCGCGACAGCGTGCTCGGGCCCGACGACCAGGGGCTTCGCGAACAGGGCGTGCGCCGACAGCGGCACGACCACGATGGCCTCCACGGTGGGCCAGATCACCGGACCTCCGGCGGAGAAGTTGTAGGCGGTCGAGCCGGTCGGCGTGGAGACCACGACCCCGTCGCACCCGAAGGTCGACAGGGGCCGGCCATCGACCTCGATGACGACCTCGAGCATGCGCTCGCGGCTCGCCTTCTCGACCGTGGCCTCGTTGAGTGCCCAGGTCTCATAGACGACGGAGTCCGCGGAATCCTTCACGCGCACCTGCAGCGCGAGGCGCTCCTCGACGTCGTAGTCACGGTCGATGACGCGGCGGACCGCGTCGTCCATGTCGTCACGCTCGATCTCGGCGAGGAAGCCCACGTGGCCCATGTTTATGCCGAGCACGGGTGCGGTTCCCTCGCGCACGAGTTCGGCTGCGCGGAGGATCGTCCCGTCGCCGCCCAGCACGATGGCCAGCTCGATGTCCTCCACGGGCACGTCGTCGAGGGTCGCGACGTCCGCCAGTGACGGCCGCACCGCGACGAGCGCGGCTCGGTCGTCGGCGGCGAGCACCGGTCGCGCGCCGGCGACGCGCAGCGCATCGACCACGCGTTCTGCAGCGGTCACGGTGTCATCGCGGTGCGCGTGCGCGACGACCAGGATGCTGCGCTGCGCGCGTGTGTCGGCTTGACTCATGGGCTCCCCGCCAGTCGGTTCACTGTGCTCAACCATTCTGTCGGATTGCTCCCGCGTCCCGGCGCGAGATGTGCGATGAACTCCGCGTTGCCGTGGGTGCCCGCGATCGGGGAGGAGACGACGCCCAGTGTGCCGAGCCCTTCGTCCCACGCCGCCCACAGGACGTTCGCCACGGCGTCGGCACGGGACGCGGCATCCGTCACCAGCCCGCCCTTCACGGCCGTGCGGCCCACCTCGAACTGCGGCTTCACGAGCAGCACCAGGTCCGCATCGGCGGATGCGACGGCGCGGGCGGCCGGGAGGACGTGCGACAGCGAGATGAAGGAGAGATCGCCGGTCACGATCTGCGGCGGCGCGGCGATTCCGCTCTGCTCGGCGAGGATCTCGGGGGTCATGTAGCGGACGTTGAATCCCTCGATCGCGATGACACCGGGGTCGGCGGCGACGGATGCTGCAAGCTGCCCGTGGCCGACATCGACGGCGATCACGGGGTCGGCGCCGCGCTCCCTGAGCACCTGGGTGAAACCTCCGGTCGACGCGCCCATGTCGAGCGCGATCCTCCCGGCGACGTCGACGCCGAACGCATCGAGCCCCGCGATCAGCTTGTGCGCCGCCCGGCTCACGTAGTGGTCGGTCACGGCGACCTCGATGCGGGCGTCATCGGAGACCTGCGTCGACGCCTTGAGGACCGGGCGGCCGTCGACGGTGACCAGCCCATCGGCGATCAGGGTCGCCGCATGCGTGCGCGAACGCGCGAGACCCCGCGCCGGCAGCGCCGCGTCCAGGCGCGTGGTCATGGATGGGTGGCTATGCCCGCGGGCCCCGACTCGAGGCGGCGCGCAAGTGCGTCGTGCAGTCCTTCGTAGGCGCCCGCTCGGGTTGCGAGCGGCTGCGCCTCGATCACCTCGAGCTTCGAGAGCAGGTCTTCCTGCTCCTCGTCCTGCGGCCCGGTCTCGTCCATTCCCTCAGGATACGTCGCGGCTCCCCGGTTCCCGCCGACCCTCACGGGCGATGGAACGGATCCGCGTACAGCCGCTCCGGAACACGGAACCCGTAGATCGCGCGGCCCGTGTCCCAGATCGCCTTCGCGCCCGCACGCAGAAGATCGACCGGGTCGTTCCCCTCGGCGAGGATCCGCACATCCGCACCCTCGACCCGCACGCGGGCGCCGCGAACCGTGACGACGCCGTCGCGTACCTGCGCTTCGGGATACGGCTCGTGAAGCTCGCGCAGGTCGCCGAGGATGTACGTCGGCTGCGATCCGGCGGGAGCGGCGAGGACGTGCTTCGGACGATCGATGCCCGTGAGCACGAGGGCGGATGGGATGCCGGCCCTGTTCGCGCCGAGGATGTCGGTGTCGAGGCGATCACCGAGGAAGAGCGGATGCCGCGCCCCGAAGCGTGCGACCGCCTCGTCGAAGATCGGCACTTCGGGCTTGCCCGCGACGATGGCGAGCCGGCCGACGGCGGTGTGGACGGCGGAGACGAGCGTGCCGTTGCCCGGCGCGATCCCGCGCGCCTGCGGGATCGTCCAGTCGGTGTTGGTCGCGATCCATGGGATGCCGCCCTCTTCTTCCGGCAGAGCGAGGGCGTACGCCGCTTCGGCGAGCTGGGCCCATCCGACCTCGGGTGCGAACCCCTGAACGACGGCGGCCGGCGCGTCTTGCGCGCTGCGCGTCACGACGAATCCGGCCTTCTCCAGTTCGTTCACCAAGCCGTCGCCGCCGACGACGAGTACGGTCGACCCCGGCGCGATCCGCTCGACGAGCAGCCGCATCGCCGCCTGCGGGCTGGTGACGACATCCGCCGGCGCGGTCTCCAGTCCGAGTTCGCTCAGGTGCGCCGCGACAGAGGCATCCGTGCGGGACGCATTGTTGGTGATGTAGCCCAGCCGGCGGCCGTCGCGGCTGAGGTTCAAGCTGTCGACCGCGTACGGGAGCGCGCCGTCGCCGGCGTAGACCACCCCATCGAGGTCGATGAGCACGACGTCGACGCCGTCGAGCGGCGCGCGCTCAGGCGTGCGACGGCCGAACAGGGCCATCAGTCCTGGCCCTCGGACTCGGCAGCCTCCTCGTCGGCGGCGGTGTCGTCCTCGATGGGCCCGTCGGATGCGGCGGCCTCGGCTTCGTCGACGGCGGTGGCGGCATCCTCGACCGGCTCGTCATCGGACGCCCCGACAGGCTCGTCGTGGGTCGCGTCGAACCGCTCCTCGTCGTCGGACTCACCAACCGGCTCGTCGTCGTCGTCAGGCTCCTCGAAGACCTCTTCCACGAAGAGCACTTCGAGATCGTCCGTGCCGTTGGCGGCGTCCAGCGCGTCTGCGGCGAGCACCGCGCGGCGCTGCCACTCCTCGGCCTCCGTGTCTCTTCCGAGTTCCTCGAGGACGGTCGCTCGCGCTGCGAACAGTGCGGGACTCCATTCGAAGGCGCGGTCGGGATCGAGCTCCGGGATCTCGAGCTCCTGCAGAGCGCGGTCGGTCTGGCCGAGATCGAGGCGTGCACCGGACATGGCGATCGCCAGCTCGACCCGGACGGCTGCCGGCAGAGCGGCGCGATCGACCGCGCGGCCGACCTCGAGCGCCCGGTCGGGGCGGCCGACTCCACGTTCGCTGTCGACCATGAGGGCGATCTGGTCGTCCTTGCCCGAGATCCGCCGGTAGGTGCGCAGTTCGCGAAGCGCCAGAGCGTAGTCGCCGATCGCATACGCGGTGATCGCCGCGGTCTCGCGCACGATGGCGATACGGCCGGCGCGCCGCGTTGCAGCGATCGCATGCTGGTGGGCGAGCTGCGGATTCTCGTCGATGACCTCCGCCGCCATGGCCAGGTGGCGGGCGACGGCGTCGGCGTTCTCCTTGCTCAGCGTCTTCAGCTCGTTGCGAGCCGCAGGATTCAGATCGCGGGGATCGATCTCGTCGGGCACGATCGGCTCGTCGAACCTCGGCCGAACCGAGCGCAGCTCTTCGGGTCGGGACTGCCGATCCTCTCGGCCCGTGCCTCCGCGCGGCGGCCGCGAGCCCGCGTCACGCGCGCCGTGCGACGAGCGGTCGCCCTCGCGCTTCGGGTACGCGGGTCGGTCGCCTTCCCGCTTGGGGTACGAGGGGCGGTCGCCCTCCCGCTTCGCGTACGGCTTCCGCTCGCCATCGCGCGGCGGATATGACTTCCGCTCGCCATCGCGCGGGGGGTACGAGGGACGGTCGCCTTCGCGCTTGGGATAGGGCTTCCGTTCACCGTCCCGTGCGGCATAAGGCTTCCGCTCACCATCACGCGGAGCGTACGGCTTCTTGTCGCCGTCCCGCTTCGGGTAGGAGGGACGGTCGCCTTCGCGCTTCGGATAGGGCTTCCGTTCACCGCTCGCGTGCGGCATATGGCTTCCGCTCGCCATCACGGGGCGTGTGTGGCCTCTTGTCGCCGTCCCGTCTGGGGTAGGACGGACGGTCGCCATCGCGCTTGGGGTACGGCTTCCGCTCGCCGTCACGTATGTCATACGGCTTCCGCTCGCCCTCGCGCGTGCGTCCCTTGTCGCCGTCGTGCTTCGGATACGACCTCTTGTCGCCATCGCGCGGGGAGTACGGTTTCTTGTCACCATCGCGCTTCGGGTACGGCCTCTTGTCACCATCGCGCGGTGAATAGGGCTTCTTGTCGCCGCCACGCGACTGATACGGCTTGCGATCGCCCGTGCTCGGGCGTGAAGACCCCTTCCCGCGGTCGCTGCTGCGCTGCGGGGCATCACCCTCTCGAGGGCGTTTGGTCGGATCGTCGTCTGCCATGTCCTGATCCTCCCGGGTCGGTGCGTTAACGAGAAATGGCCACCCAGCTTTGGGTGGCCATTTCACGAAAGAAGTCCGGCGGTGTCCTACTCTCCCACAGGGTCCCCCCTGCAGTACCATCGGCGCTGTGAGGCTTAGCTTCCGGGTTCGGAATGTAACCGGGCGTTTCCCTCACGCTATGGCCGCCGAAACACTATTGATGTTTCAATCGTTCAAAAGCATGAATTGCTACACGTATGTAGCAGTCGCTGCACGAATGCAGCTCATGCGGTTCTCGACCGTACATCGAGAACCACTCAGTGGACGCAAGCACCTAGGAAGGTGATTATCAAGTCATCGGCTTATTAGTACCGGTCAGCTACACGTGTTGCCACGCTTACACATCCGGCCTATCAACCCAGTAATCTGGCTGGGAGCCTCTCGCCCGAAGGCATGGAAGTCTCATCTTGAGGCCGGCTTCCCGCTTAGATGCTTTCAGCGGTTATCCATCCCGAACGTAGCTAATCAGCGGTGCTCCTGGCGGAACAACTGACACACCAGAGGTTCGTCCAACCCGGTCCTCTCGTACTAGGGTCAGATCCTCTCAAACTTCCTACGCGCGCAGCGGATAGGGACCGAACTGTCTCACGACGTTCTAAACCCAGCTCGCGTACCGCTTTAATGGGCGAACAGCCCAACCCTTGGGACCTACTCCAGCCCCAGGATGCGACGAGCCGACATCGAGGTGCCAAACCATGCCGTCGATATGGACTCTTGGGCAAGATCAGCCTGTTATCCCCGAGGTACCTTTTATCCGTTGAGCGACAGCGCTTCCACAAGCCACTGCCGGATCACTAGTCCCGACTTTCGTCCCTGCTCGACCTGTCAGTCTCACAGTCAAGCTCCCTTGTGCACTTACACTCGCCACCTGATTGCCAACCAGGTTGAGGGAACCTTTGGGCGCCTCCGTTACTTTTTGGGAGGCAACCGCCCCAGTTAAACTACCCATCAGGCACTGTCCCTGAACCGGATTACGGTTCTAAGTTAGATATCCAGAGTGACCAGAGTGGTATTTCAACAATGACTCCACCTGAACTGGCGTCCAAGCTTCAAAGTCTCCCACCTATCCTACACAAGCCACACCGAACACCAATACCAAACTATAGTAAAGGTCACGGGGTCTTTCCGTCCTGCTGCGCGTAACGAGCATCTTTACTCGTAATGCAATTTCGCCGAGTTCGCGGTTGAGACAGTTGGGAAGTCGTTACGCCATTCGTGCAGGTCGGAACTTACCCGACAAGGAATTTCGCTACCTTAGGATGGTTATAGTTACCACCGCCGTTTACTGGGGCTTAAATTCTCAGCTTCGCCTTGCGGCTAACCGGTCCTCTTAACCTTCCAGCACCGGGCAGGCGTCAGTCCGTATACATCGTCTTGCGACTTGGCACGGACCTGTGTTTTTAGTAAACAGTCGCTACCCACTAGTCTCTGCGGCCTCCAAACGCTTTCGGAGCAAGTCCTAATACGTCGAAGGCCCCCCTTCTCCCGAAGTTACGGGGGCATTTTGCCGAGTTCCTTAACCACGATTCTCTCGATCTCCTTGGTATTCTCTACCTGACCACCTGAGTCGGTTTGGGGTACGGGCGGCTTGAACCTCGCGTCGATGCTTTTCTTGGCAGCATAGGATCACCCACTTTTTATCCGCATCGTGTCTCAGCCTTAATGAGTGACGGATTTGCCTATCACTCGGCCTACGCACTTGCACCAGGACAACCATCGCCTGGCTTGGGCTACCTTCCTGCGTCACACCTGTTAATACGCTAACCGCCTCAGCATAGGGTCGTGTGCTAGGCCCAACGCCTCACCCCGAAGGGATCGGTCACTGGGATTCAGACACTTAGCATTACTGGATTGGTTTGGGCGGTTCTTCGCCGGTACGGGAATATCAACCCGTTGTCCATCGACTACGCCTGTCGGCCTCGCCTTAGGTCCCGACTTACCCAGGGAAGATTAGCTTGACCCTGGAACCCTTGGTCTTTCGGAGGACGTGTTTCTCACACGTCTTTCGCTACTCATGCCTGCATTCTCACTCGTGTGGCCTCCACGGCTGGTTCACACCGCCGCTTCGCTGGCCACACGACGCTCTCCTACCCATCAACACGGCTGGACCACGAAGGCCTACCAATAATGTCAATGCCACAACTTCGGTGGCGTGCTTGAGCCCCGTTACATTGTCGGCGCGGAATCACTTGACCAGTGAGCTATTACGCACTCTTTCAAGGGTGGCTGCTTCTAAGCCAACCTCCTGGTTGTCAAGGCAACTCCACATCCTTTCCCACTTAGCACGCGCTTTGGGACCTTAGTTGGTGGTCTGGGTTGTTTCCCTCTCGACTATGAAGCTTATCCCCCACAGTCTCACTGCTGCGCTCTCACTTACCGGCATTCGGAGTTTGGCTGACGTCAGTAACCTTGTAGGGCCCATCGGCCATCCAGTAGCTCTACCTCCGGCAAGAAACACGCAACGCTGCACCTAAATGCATTTCGGAGAGAACCAGCTATCACGGAGTTTGATTGGCCTTTCACCCCTATCCACAGCTCATCCCCTCAGTTTTCAACCTAAGTGGGTTCGGTCCTCCACGACGTCTTACCGTCGCTTCAACCTGGCCATGGATAGATCACTCCGCTTCGGGTCTAGGACATGCGACTGAATCGCCCTATTCAGACTCGCTTTCGCTACGGCTACCCCACTCGGGTTAACCTCGCCACATATCGCTAACTCGCAGGCTCATTCTTCAAAAGGCACGCTGTCACCCCTACTAAGGAGGCTCCAACGGTTTGTAAGCAAACGGTTTCAGGTACTATTTCACTCCCCTCCCGGGGTACTTTTCACCTTTCCCTCACGGTACTTGTCCGCTATCGGTCATCTGGGAGTATTTAGGCTTATCAGGTGGTCCTGACAGATTCACACGGGATTTCTCGGGCCCCGTGCTACTTGGGATACTCTTCGCGCCAAGGGAGGCATTTCGACTACGGGGTTCGCACCCTCTATGACCGGCCGTTCAAAGCCGTTCGTCTATACCTTCTTGTAACGCCGGCTGCTCGGCAGAGCAGCCTGAAAAGTCCCACAACCCCGAATACGCAACTCCTGCCGGATATCACACGTACTCGGTTTAGCCTGTTCCGGTTTCGCTCGCCACTACTAACGGAATCGCGGTTGCTTTCTCTTCCTGTGGGTACTGAGATGTTTCACTTCCCCACGTTCCCTCTACCCGCCCTATATATTCAGGCGGGAGTCACTGGGTCGGCATGCCGCCCAGCGGGGTTTCCCCATTCGGACACCCTCGGATCAAAGTGTGCTTATCCACTCCCCGAGGCTTATCGCAGATTGCTACGTCCTTCTTCGGCTCCAGATGCCAAGGCATTCACCGTTTGCTCTTAAAGACTTGAAATCACATGAGTTTTATCAAGAATCGGTTTGGACCGAAGTCCAACTCGAAATTGACTAATGATCTTTAAGATCATCAATATGAGCTGATCAAAGATCAGCTCAAAAGATGCTCGCGTCCACTGTGTAGTTCTCAAAGTACGGGCGGTACCTTCTCCGCTGCCGGCGTCGCCGACAAACAAAAGAAGGTCCTGAGTTTCGTCTGCTCCGATCCGTGGATCGAGCGCATCCGGTCCCTCAGGACCCAACAGCGTGCATGTGCGTTATCAGAAGAGCGTCACCGTTCCAGCTGCAAGCAGCGTACTGAGTGAAGAACCTCGTCCTTCGCACCTAGTCAAATGTTCCACCCATGAGCTACCAGTCGAGAACGTGTGTCTCGAGTCTGGCTCTGGAAGGCCCGAAGGCCTCCAAGTGCTCCTTAGAAAGGAGGTGATCCAGCCGCACCTTCCGGTACGGCTACCTTGTTACGACTTAGTCCTAATTACCGATCCCACCTTCGACGGCTCCCTCCACAAGGGTTGGGCCACCGGCTTCAGGTGTTACCGACTTTCATGACTTGACGGGCGGTGTGTACAAGACCCGGGAACGTATTCACCGCAGCGTTGCTGATCTGCGATTACTAGCGACTCCGACTTCATGAGGTCGAGTTGCAGACCTCAATCCGAACTGGGACCGGCTTTTTGGGATTCGCTCCACCTTGCGGTATTGCAGCCCTTTGTACCGGCCATTGTAGCATGCGTGAAGCCCAAGACATAAGGGGCATGATGATTTGACGTCATCCCCACCTTCCTCCGAGTTGACCCCGGCAGTATCCCATGAGTTCCCACCATTACGTGCTGGCAACATAGAACGAGGGTTGCGCTCGTTGCGGGACTTAACCCAACATCTCACGACACGAGCTGACGACAACCATGCACCACCTGTTTACGAGTGTCCAAAGAGTTCTACATTTCTGCAGCGTTCTCGTATATGTCAAGCCTTGGTAAGGTTCTTCGCGTTGCATCGAATTAATCCGCATGCTCCGCCGCTTGTGCGGGTCCCCGTCAATTCCTTTGAGTTTTAGCCTTGCGGCCGTACTCCCCAGGCGGGGAACTTAATGCGTTAGCTGCGTCACGGAATCCGTGGAATGGACCCCACAACTAGTTCCCAACGTTTACGGGGTGGACTACCAGGGTATCTAAGCCTGTTTGCTCCCCACCCTTTCGCTCCTCAGCGTCAGTTACGGCCCAGAGATCTGCCTTCGCCATCGGTGTTCCTCCTGATATCTGCGCATTCCACCGCTACACCAGGAATTCCAATCTCCCCTACCGCACTCTAGTCTGCCCGTACCCACTGCAGGCCCGAGGTTGAGCCTCGGGTTTTCACAGCAGACGCGACAAACCGCCTACGAGCTCTTTACGCCCAATAATTCCGGATAACGCTTGCGCCCTACGTATTACCGCGGCTGCTGGCACGTAGTTAGCCGGCGCTTTTTCTGCAAGTACCGTCACTTTCGCTTCTTCCTTGCTAAAAGAGGTTTACAACCCGAAGGCCGTCGTCCCTCACGCGGCGTTGCTGCATCAGGCTTGCGCCCATTGTGCAATATTCCCCACTGCTGCCTCCCGTAGGAGTCTGGGCCGTGTCTCAGTCCCAGTGTGGCCGGTCACCCTCTCAGGCCGGCTACCCGTCGACGCCTTGGTGAGCCATTACCTCACCAACTAGCTGATAGGCCGCGAGCTCATCCCTGACCGAAGTTCTTTCCAGCTGCTGAAGATGCCTTCGCAGCTCGTATCCGGTATTAGACGCCGTTTCCAGCGCTTATCCCAGAGTCAGGGGCAGATTGCTCACGTGTTACTCACCCGTTCGCCACTGATCCAGAGAGCAAGCTCTCTTTCACCGTTCGACTTGCATGTGTTAAGCACGCCGCCAGCGTTCATCCTGAGCCAGGATCAAACTCTCCGTAAAAGAATTTTGCTGCGATCGAACCGGAATGGGTTCGGCCGAGCGAGTTTGATCTGACGATCGGATGTCATTACTGACATTTCCGTTTAATCTCAAAAGAATCTCATCGGTCAGACAAGCTGACCGCGAGGTTTTTTGGCATTTGACAAGTGCACGCTGTTGAGTTCTCAAGGATCGGATGCTCCTGCCTCAGACCTCTCGGCCTTCCTGCAGGGCAACTTCTCTATCTTACCCGCTCCGTGCGAGCGCAGTCAAATCGACCGGCCCGGATCTTCGCGACCCAGGCAACAGCCCGCGACCGCTCCAACTGGAGTGGGAACCTCATCGTAAACCCGAAGGTCCGCAGCACTCAAGGCACTGACTTCGATGGGGGTGGTCCTCCGCTTGAGGGGGGTGAGGCTCTGGGCCTCTCCGCTTCCCTGTGGGGCGAACAATGAATACATTACGTGCCGGTTCGGGGGCTGGCAAATCCCGACCGCATCCCGGGCGTGTCGCGCTCCCCGCACCCGGAATCACGCGGATTCTCCTCGCTCCTTCGACGCGTCCCCTGGTGCCCCGCGGGCGGCCGGCGTAGCCTCCGAGCATGGCTGCGCACCCGCATCCGGTCGCTCCCGGTGCCTTGCCCCGGGACCTGGCGGCGGGCGCTGTGGAGCTGTACGGGCGGCCACGGATCGTCGAGTGGTGCGAAGAGCTGCTCGCAGGACGCGTCTCCGACAGCGATCCCGCCTGGCCCGACATCGCCTGGCTTGGCGGAACAGTCGGCTGGGTCCCCTACTGGGCCCGCACCTGGGGGGCTCGCGGCCTGCTGCACATCGGCCCGCCGGCTCGCCCGGAGATCGTGCTGAGCGCGCTCGAGGACGAATCCTGGCGCGTGCGCGAGATGACGCTCAAGGTCATCCGCCGGCACGGGCTGGACGATCCGGACGGCGCGGTCGATCGGCTCGTCGAGGATCCCGCTGAGCGCGTGCGGATCCAGGCCTGGATGGCCCTGGGCGTTCCCGTGCCGCACGAGCAGCAGGCGTGACGGCGCGCCCGGGTGCGACCCGGCCACAGGCTCGCGGACTACGGCGGCCGGGCGACTTCGGTCCATTGCATACGTGCGGGCGCGACGCCGAGCGACGGACAAGGTCAGCCGAACGCCGAGCGCGCCACCGCTGCGAGCTGCACCCGGTCGACGGCGTCGCACTTGGTGAGCAGCACCGAAACGTTGTTCGCGATGGTCTTTCCTGACAGCCCGAGCCGCTCGGCGATTTGTCTATTCGTGAGTCCGCGCACAACGAGATCCAACACGTCGGCCTCGCGCGGGGTGAGACCGAACGGATCATCCGCGGGCCGGGAATGCGCGCCGAACTCGCCGGCGGCTCCCGTCACCCCAGAACCCAGCACGACCGCCCCCTGCGCCGCCGCCGCGACGGCCGCGAGGATCTCTGAGTGCGAGGCATCCTTGACGACATAGCCCGTTGCCCCGGCGGCCAGGGCTTGCCGGACGGAGCCGTCGTCGTCGAACATCGTGACGACGACCACTGTGGTCGCCGGTCGTTCGCCGACGATGCGCGCCGTTGCAGCGATGCCTGAGTCGTCCGGCAGTCCGAGATCCATCAGCACCACGTCGGGGCGTGTCGAGCGAGCAAGCGCCACTGCTTCGGCAGCAGAGGCCGCCTCTCCCACCACCGTGTATCCCGCGGCCTCGAACAGCGCGGCGATCCCACGCCGGAAAACGGGGTGGTCGTCGACGACGAGCACGGTCGGGAATTCGGTCACGTGGCGGCCCCAGCGAGTGCGTCCGCCTGGGGCAGCGGCCGGCCGGCGATCGGCAGCGCAGCCTGCACGAGCGTGCCGCCCGTCGGCGCGCCGATGACCGACAGGTGGCCGCCAACTTCGACGGCGCGCTCCGCCATGGACCGCATCCCCATCCCACCGCCGGAGACAGCCGGAATCCCGACCCCATCGTCGGCGACCTCGAGGAGCAGCATCCCACCCTCGAGCCTCACCGTGACGACGCAGACGGTCGCGGCAGCATGGCGCCGAACGTTCGTCACCGCCTCCTGGACGATGCGAAGCGCCGCCGACTCGACCGCCGCGGGCAGCTCGAGTCGCTCGTGAGGAGCGTCCACGCGGATCGCGGGCACGGATCCCGGTGCCGACAATCGCTCCTCGATCGCGGCGACGAGACCACGGTCGTCGAGCACCGGTGGTCGCAGGCCATAGGCGAGATCACGCAACTGCTTCGTGGCGGCATGAATCCCCGCGACGAGTCGGGCTGCGGCGTCTGCCGCTCTTTCGTCTCCGTTGCGCGAATAGGTCTCGACCGCCGCCGCCGTCAGCCCGAGGCCGGCGAACGTGGGGGCGAGGTCGTCGTGCAGGTCGCGACGCAGCCGTTTGCGCTCTTCTTCTCGCGCGAACACGATGCGAGAGCGCGCGTCGACGAGCTCGGCGACAACCCGGGCGCTGTGCAGCGCAGGAGCGGCCTGACCGCAGATCTGGGTGAGCAGGGTGCGATCGTGCGCGGTCAGGGCCGAGTCCCCCGGGCGAGGAATGACGACCAGAACCGCAAGCTGCTCACCCTGGTAGCGAATCGGATACTCCGTCCGCCCTTCCGCCCCATCGAGCGGCACCCCTGCGGTTGCGGACAGCGCGGGAGCTGCCGCGCAGCGCGGCACCGGCGAGTCCGAGCGAACTGGTGACGGTCGCGACGATGTCGACCGGCACCGCCCGAGGGTCGACGGATGCCGCCAGCCGATCACCGAACTCCTCGAGCGTGCGCACCGGATCGGGGCGGCGGCCGTACACGGTGATTTCCGCGATGCGGCGGGCGGCCCACAGCACGGGCACGGCGATCGCGCCGACGATCGCCGCCGTGAGCCACGCGCGAGGTGCGGCCGGAAGTGCGACGAGCGCGACCGAGACCGCCCACGCGAGGGCGCTCAGGGTCGTCGACCACAGGCCCCACTGGATCGTCCACCGCAGCGCCCGGTCCACGCGCAGCAGCCGCGGCGCAAGCAGTCCGACGGCGAACCCGACACCCGGCAGGATCAACAACAGGTTCCCCAGCCAGGATGCGGAGCGGTCCGTCGACACCGCATCGAGGCCGAGAGCGACGAAGCTCCACAGGCTGAAGCCGAAGATCATCAGCACGATCGCAAGCAGCGGCCAGCGCGTCCGCTCGCGCTCGTCAACGGATGACCGCGAGCGGTAGCGATGGATCTGACCGCCGATGATGAGCAATCCCCATGTTGCGGCGAAATGCATCGGCCACCAGAACTGCCTCTCGAGCGCAAGCCCGCTGGCGACGTTCGCCACCTGAAGGGCGACCTCGATGACGGCCGGCACGACGATCCAACGGGGAACGAATCGCCCGTCGGGATACACCGCGAACAGCAGGGCGAGGCTCGAGAGCGCCACGGCGACGGATACGCGACTGAACATCAGCGCGGATGCCGGATCCCACACGGCGATCGCGCCGCTGACCAGGAGCGGACGGTCGCCCAGGATGCGAGCGGCGCGCGGCCGCCCGCTGCCCGCCGGGCGACCAGCACAGCGAGCGGCCAGTTGACGACTTGGGTGACGATGATCACCGCGAGGTCCATGTCGTCATCATCCCCCAGCGGCGGGCACGACGGCAGTGCTGGAGGCCGCGGCATCCGCTTGACGAACGGCTCGGCGCGCGCGGCGGAGAAGTGATGCGCCCGACGACCGCGAATGCCGGAAGGAGAGCGAGGAGCTCCGAATGGGGCCCCCGTGATCAGGAAGCCCGCGATCGGGCCGATCGCGGCGACCCAGAGGAACACGACAGCTACCCGTGACATGGCCCGACGCTTCGCGGCTCCGACGGCGACGATCGCCAGCCACGGCATGGCGGCGAATGCGAAGAGGATGTCGCCGACGTGAACTCCGATGACGAGTCCTGCGATGACGGCTTGCTCGGAAGCGTTGTCTGCTCCCGCCGCCGCGATGTTGCCGTTGAGCATTGCCGTGCGCTGGGCAAACCCATTCACGCCGGCAAGGATCCATCCGCCTGCTGCGATGATCCCGAACGCCGTGGCGATCCTCGAAGCCAGTGCATCCGAACGCCAAACGACCGCGGGCAGCCCGACGGCCGCGACGACGAGTGCGATGCCCGCCGATCCCCAGAGAAGGATGAAGGCCACGCCTCCTCCGAAGTCGGCGGCCATGTCTGCGGCCGCCGGCGATCGCGGGTAGTCGATGACGGTGTTGAGCGCTTGGTTGACGGCGAACGTGACGAAGAAGGCGATCGCGAAGCCGAGTGTTCCCCAGCCTGCGACGCGAAGTGATGTGTTCATGACGTGTCCTTCCGTGAGGTGCCAGGCGAGTGCCAGGCGACCCCAGAGAACCGCAGGCCTTTCCCGGCCCACCAGGGTCATTCCTTCCCGGGTGCGAAGGGTGCCCGCGCACACTGTCGGCTACGGTTTCGGTGAAGGGGGTCGGAACGTGGACGCGGATGTGCTCGTCGTGGGGGCTGGACCGGCGGGGCTGGCAGTCGCAGCGTGTTTGAGGGCAAGGGGCGTCGACACGCTGGTCGTCGATCGCGGCGAGGCAGTCGGCGACTCATGGCGGGCGCGCTACGACCGGCTGCATCTGCACACGCCGCGGGTTCAGTCCTCGCTGCCGGGATTGCGGATCCCCGCCAGGTTCGGCAGGTGGGTCGCCAAGGATGACATGGCCGAGTACATGCGCCTCTACGCCCAGCGCCACGGGATCCGGCCACGGCTGCGCACCGAGGTTCGCCGGCTCGAGCGCGACGGGAGCCTCTGGACAGCGGTGACGGACGACGGCCAGGTGACGGCGCGGCAGGTGGTGCTTGCGACCGGCTACAGCCGCTCCCCCGTGCGGCCGCGCTGGCCGGGGCAGGAGGGATTCGCAGGCGTGGTGATCCACGCGTCCGAGTACCGCAGCCCTTCCCCTTACGTCGGCCAGGACGTGCTCGTCGTGGGGGCTGGGAACACCGGGGCCGAGATCGCGGCGGATCTCGCCGAGAGCGGCGCGGCCACCGTGCGGCTGTCGATACGGACGCCGCCGAACGTCATCCCTCGACAGCTGGGACCGGTGCCGACGGGGCTGCTGGCGATTCCGATGGAGTACTCCCCCGCGTGGCTGGTCGACCCGATCAACGGCTTCCTGCAGCGGTCGGTCCTGGGCGACCTGACGCGGTACGGGATGCCGGCCCCCCGCGGCGGCGTCGTCGCGCAGGCCCGTGCCACCGGGCTGACGCCCACGATCGACGTCGGCCTCGTCGAGTCGCTGCGCGCGGGCAGAGTCGCACCGGTCGCCGCGGTCGAGCGGTTCGACGGACTCGAGGTGGTGCTCGTGGACGGGACGCGGCTTTCGCCGGATGCCGTCATCGCGGCAACTGGCTACACGACCGGCCTGAAGCCCGTCGTCGGGCACCTCGGCGTGCTCGATGCGCGCGGAATCCCCTTCGTGACGGGCCGCCGGTCACTGCCGGCCGCGCCCGGACTGCGGTTCGTCGGCCTCTCGAACCCGCTGAAGGGCCAGCTCCTCCAGATCAAGCTCGACTCCCGATCCACCGCGCGGGTGATAGCCGCCGAGCTTCGCGCTACCTCAGCGACCCCGGCTCGCGCGCCCGCAGCGCCTGGATGACGCCGGCGAGAATGACGGTGAGCAGGCCCCACAGTGCGCATGCCGTCGGCAGCACACGATAGGCGAGGTGCGGGATCGTCCACGCTGCGCTCAGCGGACCGAAGATCGCGAGACCGATCACCCACGCGGCCGACAGGATCACCGGCAGCGACAGCCACCATCCCCAGCGCACAGCGTTCGGGAGCAGGCACGGCACACGTCCCGCCGGCTCGCGCCGGCGCAGCCAGAGGATCGCCCACACCGCCAGGACCACGATTCCGAACGACGACGATCCGTGCTGGAGCCACCGGTACCCGGCGAGCGGTCCCCACATCGCCTCCAGCGCCGGAAACGCCTGCACGCCCCAGCGCCCTTCGTGCGTGAAGAGATCCCACACTATGTGACTCGCAATGCCGATCGCGAGCGAGACGACCAGGAGAAGGATTCCGCGCCACGAGGCTCGCGCCGGCTTGCCCTCGATAGCGAACGTCTCGCGCAGCGACGCGGCGGCTCCGGCATCCCACTCGGCGGGAAGGCGGCACGCGAGCCAGATCGGCGACAGTTCGCGGACCGCCGGGCGCAGCACGCCGCGCCAGACCAGCAGCAGCACGAGGGCGAGCACGACGGTCACCGGCAGCCACTCGAAGCCGTGAGTCATCCCGTAGCTGAGCGGCAGTCCCCGCACGAACAGCGGCAGATCCGGCGCCATCGCGCCGACCGCGATCGCCGCCGGGACGAGGGGCGTCCGCACGAACGGCAGTGCGACGACCGCGTGGCTCGGCGTGAGGGGCATTCGTCGCCTGTCTCGGTTCCGGACCCTGTCGCGGGGCTCAGCGCCCGGTCGTGAACACGCCGGCGAGCGTCTTCTTGCCGCGCCGCAGCACCGAGACACCGCCCGGGAGTGAGCCCGCGACCACCGCCGCGTCGTCTTCGACCTTGACGCCGTCGACCGACACGCCACCCTGGGCGATCGCGCGGCGCGCTTCGCTGAGGCTGGCGACCAGTCCGGTGTCCACGAGCGCATTCACGACCGGGGTGCCGGCGGGCAGCTCGGCATTCGGCAGCTCGCGCAGAGCGCTCGCGAGCGTGTCGGCATCCAGAGCTGTCAGATCCCCCTGACCGAACAGCGCCTCGGATGCCGCGATCGCGGCGGCAGCGGCATCCGGTCCGTGAACGAGACTGGTCACCTCGAGTGCGATGCGCTTCTGCCCGATGCGCCGGAACGGCTCCGCGTCATGTGCCGCCACGATCTCGTCGATCTCGGCGCGCGTGAGGAATGTGAACACCTTCAGGCGATCGGCGACGTCGGCGTCGTCGGTGTTGAGCCAGAACTGGTACATCGCGTACGGGCTCGTCAGCTCCGCATCGAGCCAGATCGCGTTGCCCTCGCTCTTGCCGAACTTGCGGCCGTCGCTGTTGGTGATCAGGGGCGTGCCGATCGCGTGGACGCTCTTGCCCTCCGCGCGGTGGATGAGATCCACCCCGCTGGTGAGGTTGCCCCACTGGTCGCTGCCGCCGGTCTGCAGCACGCAGCCGTATTGGAGGAACAGCTCGCGGTAGTCCAGCCCCTGCAGGATCTGGTAGCTGAACTCGGTGTAGCTGATGCCCTCGTCGGAGTTGAGACGGGCGCTGACCGCCTCCTTCTTCAACATGGTGCCGACCCGGTAGTGCTTGCCGATGTCGCGCAGGAAGTCGATCGCGCTCAGCGGCGCGGTCCAGTCGAGGTTGTTCACCATGCGGGCGGCGTTCTCGCCCTCGAAGCTCAGGAACCGCTCGATCTGGGATCGCAGGTAGCCGACCCACTCGGCGACGGTCTCCTTCGTGTTGAGCGTGCGCTCGGCCGACGGTCGCGGGTCGCCCACGAGTCCCGTCGACCCGCCGACCAGGCCGAGCGGCCGGTGGCCGGCCAGCTGCAGCCGGCGCATCACGAGCAGCTGCACCAGGTTGCCCAGATGCAGGCTGGGGGCGGTCGGATCGAACCCGCAGTAGTACACGATCGGCGGCCCGGCGAGCAGCGCGCGCAGCGCGTCCTGGTCGGTCGACACATGCACGAGCCCGCGCCACACCAGTTCGTCCCACACGTTCTCGAACGTGGGGTCGATGGCGGGCGCGCTCGAAGTCAGAGCGGGAGAAGACACGCGTGCCAGGTTATCAGCGGGCTCCCGGCTGCCCCGGCCGCTCAGGCGGCCGAGATCTCGTCGTACAAGCCGATGATGTTGCCCTCGGAGTCCTTGATGTAGACCCACCGCGCGGACTCGCTCATGGGCTGGATCTCCCCGATCTGCTCCCCACCGGCTGCCACCGCGCGAGCGACGGTGTCCTCGATCCGGTCCACGGTGAACACCACGGTCGGATGCGGCGTAGCGCCGCGCACGTGCAGGTCGCCGTTGACGCCTTCGTCCTGCGGCTGCCGCAGCAACCCCATTTCGTCACCCCACGGCTCGTAGTCGAACCCGAGGACGGATGTGTAGAAGGCCTGCGCACGAGCGATGTCGTCGACCGGGATCTCGAAATGCTCCATCTTCGCCATGCTTCGACGTTTCCACAGCAGGAGGCGTTCGTCCAGAGGATGTAGCCGCGAAGCCTCATTGCGACTGGGTAAGCTTCCAGGCCTACTTCCGGGATGCCCCCCTCGAGGGCGACTGGTCCGAGATCGGTTAAGTCCTGTAGCATGATTTGTGACAATCAAGTGAAATGACTTATTCACGGCTCGATGCAATGGAGGAGCGATGTTCGTCATCACCGCGGACCAGCGTGACAGCAGGACGAACGTCGACCTCGTTCCCGAGGGCGTCTCCCTGGTGGAGCGCGCCGCCGCGGGGCGGCTCGCAGTCCCGGTCGAGCGCAATGCGGGCGACGAACTCCAGGCGCTCACCGGCAGCGCCGCGGCCGCGCTCGAGATCGGGCTCTCGCTGCTGCGCGACGGCCGATGGAGCGTCGGCCTCGGGGTGGGGGCGGTCGACACGCCGGTGCCCGCCGACATCAGGGCCGCACGCGGTTCGGCGTTCGTCCTGGCGCGCGATGCCGTCGAGAGGGCGAAGGGCGCGATCGGCCGCGTGGCGGTCTCCTCCCCCGAGCCGTCGCCGCCGAGGACGCGGAAGCGTATCTGCGGATGCTCGTCGACCTGCGCGATCGCAGGTCGGCACCCGGATGGGAGGTCGCCGACCTGCTCGCCGAGGGCATGACCCAGAAGAGCATCGCCGCCCGTCTGGGTATCACGCCCACCGCCGTGAGCCTGCGGGCCAAGGCGGCGGGACTGAGGCTGGAAGAGGCGGCGGTCCCTGCTCTGGTTCGCACGCTGGAGGGCCTCGACGAAGGGTCGGCGACGGTCGCCGTGAAAGACTGACGGCATGCCAGTGATCCCCGAGGCGATCATCGTCGCGATGCTGTCGATCTTCCTGTTCCTCGCGATGTGCGCGGCGCTGGTGCTGATCATCATCAGCCTGCGGCGCCCCACGACGCTGCCGCTCGTCGTCGCCGGTGCCCTCGTGGTGCTCGCGCTGATCGTCGTCGTGGTCTCGCCGCTGAACGTGCCGCTCATCGTGGGAATCATGATCGCGATGCTCGGCACGGCGGTCGCCGTGCTCGGCGGCAACCCGGTGACCCGCCGGATCCTCGAGATCGCGACGCACGGGCGCGTGCGTGACGGGGCCAACGGCGGCATCATGCTCGATGCCCAGGCGGCGGGGGTGTCCGAAGGAGCCGAACCGGCGACCGCGACCACGGAAGTGCTCCGCGGAGGCACGACCATCGGCTATCTCGAGCGACTGGCGGTCGTGATGTCGCTCATCGTCGGCTTCCCCGAGGCGATCGCGATCGTGGTCGCCATCAAGGGCGTCGGCCGCTTCTCGGAGCTCGCCGCGGCGGAGTCTCGCGAGCGGTTCATCATCGGGACGCTGTCCAGCCTGCTGTGGGCCTGCGTCCTCGGCGCTCTGGTCAGGCTGGCGATCTGGTGAAGCGCGTCGGTCCGGCGGGCACGGTGCGCGACGCGACGCGCGGCGCCGCGGACACCGCGGCCCACTGATTTCGCGCTATAGGCCGAGCGCGTGCGCGGCCGCCTGCACGCGCGCGATCAGCTCGGTCCGCTGCTCGGCGACCCGAACGGGAGCGGTGCCGCCGACTCCGTCGCGACTGGCCACCGAGCCTTCGACGGTGAGCACCTCGCGAACGTCGCGCGAGAGCTCGAGCGACACGGACGCGAGCATCGCATCCGTGACCTCGCTCAGCTCGATGCCGCGCTCCTCGCAGAGCTTCACGAGCGCGCCCGAGATCTCGTGCGCGTCGCGGAACGGCACGCCCTGCTTCACCAGCCACTCGGCGACGTCGGTCGCGAGGGAGAATCCCTGCGGCGCGAGCTGCGCCATCCGCTCGGTGTCGAAGCGGAGCGTCGCGACCATGCCGGCGAACGCGGGAAGCACGACCTCGAGCGTGCGCACCGAGTCGAAGACGGGCTCCTTGTCCTCCTGCAGGTCGCGGTTGTAGGCCAGCGGAAGCCCCTTCAATGTGGAAAGGAGGCCGGTGAGGTTGCCGATGAGCCGCCCGGCCTTTCCGCGCGCGAGCTCGGCGATGTCGGGGTTCTTCTTCTGCGGCATGATGCTCGAGCCGGTCGAGTAGCCGTCGTCCAGCGTGACGAAGCCGAATTCGCGCGTGTTCCAGAGGATGATCTCCTCCGCGAAGCGCGAGATGTCGACGGCGATCATCGCCGTGATGAACGCGAACTCGGCCACGACGTCGCGCGCCGACGTGCCGTCGAGCGAGTTCTCGGCCGGGCGGGCGAGGCCGAGTTCGCGGGCGACGAGCTGGGGGTCGAGCCCGAGCGTCGAGCCCGCGAGCGCTCCCCCGCCGTACGGCGAGACGGCGGCTCGCGCCGACCAGTCGCGGAAGCGCTCGAGGTCGCGCACGAGGGGCCAGGCGTGCGCCTGCAGGTGGTGCGCGAGCAGGACCGGCTGCGCATGCTGCAGGTGCGTGCGTCCCGGCATGATCGCATCGGCGTGCGCCTCGGCCTGGGCCACCAGCGCGTCGACCACGCGCAGGATGTCGCGCGCGATCGTGCGCGAGTGATCGAGCAGGTACATCCGGACGAGGGTCGCGATCTGATCGTTGCGGCTGCGGCCAGCCCGGAGCTTGCCGCCGAGCTCCGGCCCGACTACGCCGATGAGCGCCTGCTCGAGTGCGCCGTGGACGTCCTCGTCGTTCGGGCCGGGTCGCAGGGTCCCGTCGGTGATGCCGTTCGCGAGCGTGTCGAGGCCGCCGTGCATGGCCCGCTCCTCATCTGCGGTGAGGTATCCCGCTGCCGCCAGAGCCTTCGCGTGTGCGTGCGACCCGGCGATGTCGTACAGCGCGAGGTCCCAGTCGAAATGCGTGGACCGGCTGAGGGCCGCCAGCTCGGGAGAGGGGCCGGTCGCGAAGCGCGCGCCCCACAGTGCGCCCTCGTTGGTTCCTTCGCCCTTCGCGTCGCTCATCCGTTCAGCCTATCGACGCTGCACAGCCAGTCGTGCGACGCGGTCGACCGCCCACTCGAGCGGACCTCGGCCGATCAGCAGCGCCCACGCGGTGCAGCCGATCACGATTCCGATCGCGATCGGCCAGAACGGCTCGAGGTCGCGGAATCCGCCGAGATCGCGGGTCGTGCCGAGGATCACCCAGGATGCGATCGCCCAGATCACGAGCTGCGCGGTGTATGCGCTCAGCGGCATCGCCCCCACCGCTCGCAGCGGAAGCACCACCCAGGTGATGAAAGTGCGGCATGCGAGCAGGCAGAGACCGATCACGCCAAGGGCGAAGCCCCCCGAGCCGATCACCTCGAGGAGCCCGCTGGAGTGCGGCGCCGCCGTCCACACCGCGCCGGCGTACGAGACGACCTCGGATGCCTCGTCCGCCCCGGTCGCGGCATCCAGCCCGTAGCCGAGCAGCGCGAGCAGGGTGCCGGCGCCGAGCAGCCACAGCTGAACGCGTGTGCGCTGGATGCCGGCGCGGGCGGCGCCGAGGCCGGCGACCATGAACGCGATCCAGACCGGGAACGGGTAGTGCCATCCGGTCGCTGCGGCGACCAGCTGTCCCGATGGCGTCGACCACAGTGGGAGCGAGTCCAGGAGCGGCTGGACGAGAGGCATCACGAGGGCGAGCGCTCCGGCCAGCAGCAGCAGCGCCCGCGCCCCGAGCGAGACGAGCGGCAGCGCGAGGAGGAACAGGATCGCGTACGCGGGCAGGATCACGAAGACCGGGACCCCGGTCGCGATCAGCCAGATTCCGACGAGCCACAGCATCGCCGCGCGCACCGTGAGGCGCCCTCTCGCGATGTGCATGTCGGCAGGCGCCAGCGGCCGCTCGCCCCCGGTGACGAGCCCGATCGAGACACCGGCGAGCGTCGCGAACAGGATCGAGGAGCGTCCGTCGACCACGGCGATCCACGTCGAGGTGTCGGCGTAGTCGAGCTCCTCGATCCACAGCAGGTGCGCCGCGATCATGCCGAACACGGCGAGGCCGCGCGCGAGATCGACTCCAGCGATGCGCTGCGGGCCGTTCAGCCGGTCCCAGCGCGACGCGAGCCAGCCTCCGGGCTGCACCCGGTCGGCAGGACCCGCTACTCCTGGCGAAGAAGCCACACCAGCAGCGCCTTCTGCGCGTGCAGTCGGTTCTCGGCCTCGTCCCACACGACGCTCTGCGGCCCGTCGATCACCTCGGCCTCCACCTCGTAGCCGCGGTCGGCCGGCAGGCAGTGGATGAAGATCGCGTCGGGCTTGGCCAGCGACATCAGCTCGCGCGTGACCTTGTATTCGCCGAGGTCGCGCAGCCGTGCGAGCTTCTCCTCCTCCTTGCCCATCGACACCCAGGTGTCGGTGACGATGACGTCGGCGCCCGCCGCCGCCTCGTTCGCATCGGTGTAGAGCGTGAGGGATCCGCCCGTCTCCCCGGCGCGGCGATCGGCGGCGGCGACGACGTCTTCGCGGGGAGCGTAGGACTCCGGCGAGGCGACCCGCACGTGCATCCCCGCGGTGACGCCCGCGAGCATGTAGGAGTGGGCCATATTGGATCGGCCGTCGCCGAAGAACGCGAGGGTGAGCCCTCCGAAGCTCGCCCTTGTGCTCCTGGATCGTCAGCAGGTCGGCCAGCAGCTGGCACGGGTGGAAGTCGTCGCTGAGCGCGTTGACCACGGGGACGCGGGTGCCTGCGGCCATCTCCTCGAGCCCCGCTTGGGCGTAGGTGCGCCACACGATGGCCGCGACCTGGCGTTCGAGCACGCGGGCGGTGTCGGACGGCGTCTCCTTGCCGCCGAGCTGACTGTTCGCGGTCGAGATGATCAGCGGCGATCCGCCGAGATCGGCGATGCCCACCGCGAACGAGACGCGCGTGCGGGTCGATGACTTGTCGAAGATCACCGCGACCGTCTGCGGCCCGGCGAGGGGCTTGACCTTCCAGCGGTCCTTCTTCAGGGCGACGGCGAGGTCGAGGATCTCGGCCTGCTCCTCGGCCGTCAGGTCGTCGTCGCGCAGCAGGTGCCGGGTCATGCGGTGACCTCTTCGGCGCCTGTGCCGAGCTCCGTCGGAGCATCGAGCAGCAGGGCGTCTTCGACCGTCCGCAGCGAGGCGGTGAACAGCTGCACGAACTCGTCGACCTCGACATCGCCGATGTTGAGTGCGGGGACGAGCCGGATGGTCTCGTCGTTCGGTGCGTTGACGATGAGCCCGTGCTCCTGCGCCGCGGCGACGATCGCCTTGGCGACCGGATGCTGCAGCGCGATGCCGATGAGCAGACCCTGGCCGCGGCATCCGCCGAGGAGCGGCGAGTCGATGCCGGCGATGGCGTCGCGCAGCTGGCGGCCGCGCTCGGCCGGCGTTCTGCACAAGTCCTTCGTCCTCGATCTCTGCGAGGACGGCGCTCGAGACGGCCGTGCCCAGCGCATTGCCGCCGAACGTGGAGCCGTGCGTGCCGGGGTAGAACAGCTCGCTGGCCTCGCCGAAGGTGATCAGTGCGCCGATCGGGAACCCGCCGCCGATGCCCTTCGCCACCGTGATCGCGTCCGGCGTGATCCCGGCGTGCTGGAAGGCGAACCACTCCCCCGTGCGTCCGGCGCCGGTCTGGATCTCGTCGATGATCAGCAGCGCGCCATGCTGCTCGCGTCAGCTCCCGCGCTGCCTGCAAGTAGCCCTCGGGCAGGTCGATCACCCCGGCCTCGCCCTTGATCGGCTCGACGAACAGTGCGGCGACCCGGTCGTCGAGCGCGGCCTCGAGCGCCTCGATCGTCGAGTCGATGAACTCGACGCCGGGCGTCATCGGCAGGAACGGCTCCTGCATGTACGGCTTGCCGGTCAGTGCGAGCGTGCCCATCGTGCGTCCGTGGAACGCATCGGTGAGTGCGAGGATCCGCGGACGCGCGGGAGCGCCCTCCTTCGCCGCGCCGTGGAGGCGGGCGAGCTTGAACGCGGCCTCGTTGGCCTCGGCGCCGGAGTTGCCGAAGTACACGCGGCCGTCCTCGCCGGTGCCGGCGAGGCGCTTGAGCCGCGAGGCGAGCTCGAGCTGCGGAGGAGTCGCGAAGTAGTTGGAGACGTGCGCGAGAGTCGCCGCCTGCGTGGCGATCGCGCTCACGAACACGGGGTGCGCGTGCCCCAGCGAGTTGACGGCGATCCCGGCGAGGAAGTCGAGGTAGCGTCGGCCGTCGGCATCCCACACGTACGCACCCTCGCCGCGGACGAACATCTCCATCCGCGGGCCGAAGCTGCGCACCAGGTCGCGCCCTGCGTCATCCTGCCAACTCATCCGAGGACCACCTCTGTTCCGATTCCCTTGCTCGTGAAGATCTCCGCCAGCACCGAATGCGGCACCCGCCCGTCGATGATCGCGGCAGTCTCGACGCCGCCTTCGACCGCATCCAGGCATGCCTGCATCTTCGGGATCATGCCCGACTCGAGCTTCGGGAGCATCGCGCGCAGCTCGGTCGCGGTCAGATGCGAGACGAGCGAGTCGCGGTTGGGCCAGTCCGCATACAGACCCGGGACGTCGGTCAGCACGACGAGTTTCGCCGCGCCCAGCGCCACGGCGAGCGCCGCGGCCGCGGCATCGGCGTTGACGTTGAGCGAGTGACCCGGATGATCGAGATCGGGCGCGATGCTGGAGACGACCGGGATTCGACCGGCCGCGAGCTGGTCGTGCACGGGCTTGGGGTCGACTTCGACCACGTCGCCCACGCGACCGAGGTCGTGCTCGATCCCCTCGATCACGACGCCGCGGCGGCGACCGCCGAAGAGGCCGGCGTCCTCGCCGCTCAGGCCCGCGGCGTGGGGGCCGTGGGCGTTGATCTTCGCGACGAGCTGCGGGTTGATCTGACCGGTCAGCACCATGCGCACGACGCTGATTGCCTCGGTGCTGGTGACGCGGTAGCCGCCCTTGAACTCGCTCGGGATCGCGAGACGGTCCAGCATCGACGAGATCTGCGGACCGCCGCCGTGCACCACGACGGGCTTGACCCCGACGTAGCGGAGGTAGGCGATGTCGGCGGCGAACGCGTCCTGCAGCTCATCGCTGACCATCGCGTTGCCGCCGTACTTGATCACGATGACCTGGTCGCTGAAGCGCTGCAGCCACGGCAGCGACTCGATCAGAGTCGCTGCTTTGGCGCTCGCCACGGCGGGGTCGGTGTCTTGCAGGTCGATGTCGGTCATGTCGCGTAGGCGCTGTTCTCGTGTACGTAGTCGTGCGTCAGGTCGTTCGTGAGGATCGTGGCGAACGCATCGCCCACCTTGAGGTCGATCTCGATCCGGACGGCTCGCGGCGTCAGGTCGACGTCGTCGCGGGATGCGTCCGGCCCGCCCTTGCTGCACACGCGGACGCCGTTCATCCAGACGTCGACGTCGTAGGGGTCGAACTCCGCCTCGGTGGTGCCGATCGCGGCGAGGACGCGTCCCCAGTTGGGGTCGTTGCCGAAGATCGCCGCCTTGAACAGGTTGTTGCGCGCGACCGAGCGGCCGACCTCGACCGCATCGGCTTCGGATGCCGCGCCGAAGACCCGGATGGAGATGTCGTGGCTCGCACCCTCGGCGTCGGCCTGCAGCTGGGTGGCGAGGTTCGTGCAGATGTCGATCATCGCGGCCCGGAACGCGTCCGGATCGGGACGGACGCCCGAAGCGCCGCTCGCCATCAGCGTGACCTGGTCGTTCGTCGACATGCAGCCGTCCGAGTCGAGCCGGTCGAAGCTGACGCGGGTCGCCTGCCGCAAGGACGCGTCCGCCTCGGGCGCATCGAGCACGGCGTCGGTGGTGAGCACGACGAGCATCGTCGCAAGCCCGGGCGCCAGCATCCCGGCTCCCTTGGCCATGCCGCCGATCGTCCAGCCGTCTCCGCGGAATGTCGCGACCTTCTGCACCGAGTCCGTCGTCATGATGGCGTGCGCGGCGTCGAGCCCGCCCTGGGCGGAGAGTTCGCCGATCGCCTGCTCGGTGCCGGCGAGGACCTTCGCGCGGAACACTTCGTCGCCGGTGCCGATGAGCCCGGTCGAGCAGATCAGGATGTCGCCCGCGCTGACGTCGAGCAGCCCGGCGGCCATCTCGGCCGTCTGATGCGTTGTCTGGAAGCCGAACGAGCCGGTGAAGCAGTTCGCCCCGCCGGAGTTGAGCACGATCGCCTCGACGACGCCGTCCTGGACCGCCTGCTGCGACCAGAGGATCGGGTTGGCCTTTGCGCGGTTCGACGTGAACACCGCCGCACCGACCTTGAGCGGCCCGCGGTTGACGACGACCGCGACGTCGAGCCTGCCGCTCGACTTCAGGCCGGCCGCGACGCCGGCGGCCTCGAACCCTTCGGGTGCGGTGACGCTCACGGCGCTACTCCGTTCACGGTGAGTGCGGTGCCCTCGGGGAGGCCGAGCGCGATGTTCATCGACTGGATGGCAGCGCCCGCGGTGCCCTTCACGAGGTTGTCGACTGCCGCGACGACGACGACCCGGTTGGCCGGGCGGTCGATCGCGATGCCGAGAAGCGCTGTGTTGGCACCGATGACGTCGGCCGTCCGCGGGAACTCGCCGGCCGGAAGCAGCTGCACGAACATCTCGTCCCCGTACGCGGATTCCCACGCTGCTCGAATGTCGGCGTCGGTCACGCCCTCGGCGATCGGGGCGGAGCTCGTCGCGAGGATGCCGCGCGCCATCGGGACGATCAGCGGGGTGAAGGAGATGCGGATGCCCTCATCCGCGCTTGCGTCGGCCGCAGCGGATTCGGAGGTCGGTGTCGGATCGCCCGCTGTACGCGGGCCGGTTGCGGTCGCGGCATCGGACTCCGCATACGCGCGGGCCGCGGCCAGCGCCTGGCGGATCTCGGGGATATGGCGGTGCGTGCCGCCCACGGCGTAGGGGTTGGCGCTGCCCAGGATCTCGCTTGCCAGCAGGTTGGTCTTCAGGCTCCTGCCCGCGCCGCTCGGCCCGACGGCCAGGACGCTGACGATGTCGGACGGGTCGATGACGCCTGCAGCGACCCCGGGCGCGAGACTCAGGCTCACCGTGCTCGCGTTGCACCCGGGGGCGGCGATGCGCGTTGCGCGGACGAGGTGCTCACGCTGCTTGATGCCGCCGACGAGCAGCTCGGGAACCCCGTAGGTCCACGGATCGTGGAAGTCGCCGCCGTAGAACTGCTCCCAGTCCGCGATGGACTCGAGCCTGTGGTCGGCCCCCGCGTCGATCACGAGCGGGGTGTCGGCGAGCACGTCGGTGAAGCGGCCGGACTGGCCGTGCGGGAGAGCGAGGAAGACGATGTCGTGCCCCGCGAGCACCTCGGGCGTCGTCTCCTGAAGGGTCAGGTGCGCGAGCGAGCGGAGGTGCGGCTGGTGCTGGGTGAGGGCCTGTCCCGCATTCGAGTGTGCGGTGACGGTGCGGATCTCGACGTCGGGATGTGCAGCGAGGAGTCCTGAGGATCTCGCCGCCCGCATAGCCGGATGCGCCGGAGACGGCGACCGAATATGTCATGGATTCCACCTTAGAGTCTGGGGTCGTGGGCCGGAGACGGCGACGCCCACGGCTCCCCTCATCTGAGGTGCGCAGGGTCGCCTAGAGTCGGCGTCCGTCCAGACGTCGGCGCGCGGGAGCGACGCTCGGAGCGAGCGTGGCGGAGAAGAGCGCTGCCGAAGGCATGTGGCGACGATAGCCGTCAGGTCGCGGCATCCGCAAATCGGCGACGGTTGCCCGGCCGGCCCGCTCAGCGAAGCTCATCGAGCAGACTCAGCTCCTCAGCGCGGGTCAATCCCGAGCGGCGCTCTCGGTCCAGGCCGCGCTCCCTCTCGTCGTCGAGCGTTCGTGCGAGCGTGTCGCGGATGCCGCGGATTCGACCGCCGGCGGCCAGGTATGCGCCGTTCGAACGCGTGGAGAAGCCCGTCATGTCGCGCGGCAGCCACAGGGGCAGCGCGCGCGGACCCATCCAGTGCTCCACCTCGTGCGCGATGAGCCACTCGTCATCGGCCTCGACGAGCGGTCCGGTGTGACCCGCGATGGCGCGCGCATCAGCGAGCAGGTCACCGAGCGGGATGGTGTCGCCGATTGCGTTCGCGGTGCCGTGCCACCCCTCCGCACCGCGCGCCACCACGAACTGAGCGAGGTCGTCGACGTCGATCACCTGGGCGCTGAGTCCCTCGAGCGTCGGTGCGAGGACGGCCCCATCGCCGGCGAGCGCGAACCGGCCGACCCAGTAGCCGAAGCGGTCGGTCGGGTCTCCCGGCCCGACGATGAGTCCCGGCCGCACGATCGCCGCGCGATCGCCGAGGCCGAGACGGACGGATGCCTCGGCCGCCGCCTTCGCCCGGGAGTAGTCGTATTCGTCGCCGGGCTGGGCGGGTTCGCTCAGCGGTGCGCTCTCGTCGGCGCCGACGACGTCGTTGGTCGCGTACGCCGACAGCGACGACACGTACGTCCAGTGCCGAGCGCGCGACGCGAGAGCCTCGACGGCGGCGGCCACGTGCTCGGGGATCGACGAGATCTCCACGACCTCGTCCCACTCCCGATCGGCTATCGCGACGTAGGCCCCGGGCTCAGACCGATCCGCGATGATCAGCTCGACGCCGTCCGGCGCCGGGCGCGCACCACGAGCCATGCAGGTGACGGATGCCCCGGCATCCACCCACGAGCGAGCCACGTGCCCGCTCAGCCAGCCTGTCCCGCCGAGGATCAGAACGTTCGTCATCCCGCCATCCCACCAGAGAGCCCCAGGCTGCGGCATCCCGTTCCGCCGTGGGCGGAACGGAACGCGCAGTTTGCGCGGCGGCGACGCTGTCGTCGTCGCTCGCGGCGACGTGTGCTTCGCTCCGCCGCTCGTCGCTCCAACGAGGCTGACTTCGTCGCCGCGCTCGTTGCTCGTCGATCGGAACCAGGTCGTTGAGCGAGCGAAGCGAGACGAAACGTCCGAGCTACTCCCGGAGCGTCGCGCCGAAGCGCTCGGACGCAGCGGCGACGCCGGCGAGCTTCGCCTCGGTCGCCTCGGCAGCGGTCAGCGTCCGATCGGGTGCGCGGAAGCGCAGCGCGAAAGTCAGGCTCTTCGACCCGTCGGGCAGACCGGCGCCGCGGTAGTCGTCGACCAGCCGCATCGATTCGAGCAGCTCGCCCGCTCCCGCGGCGATCGCGGCGCGCACTTCGGCGGCCGGCACGTCCGCACCGACCACGAGCGACACGTCCTGCGTGGCGGCGGGGTAGCCCGACAGCGATGCCGCGACGACCTTCTCGCCCGCGAGCGAGAGGATGAGGTCGAGATCGAGCTCGGCGACGATCACGCGACCAGGAAGGTCGGATGCCTCGGCCACGGCGGGCAGCAGCTCTCCGACGTAGCCGACTGCGGTGGAGCCCACCGACAGCACCCCCGTGCGCCCTGGATGCAGCGCGGCCCGCTCGCCCTGCGCGACTTCCACCGTCACTCCTGCGGCGGAGGCGATCGTGCGGACAGCGTCCAGAGCGTCGGCGAGGTCTGCGGCGGCGCCGGTGGTGCCCGGCTGCTTCGGCGCGATCGAGCCCGTCAGCAGGACGGCGACATGGCGATGCTGCGGCGGGATGGAGGCGTCGAGCTCGGTCAGGGTCGCGGCATCCGGACGCACGGCGAGCGGGGGCACGAAGGACGTGCCGTAGCTCACGCCCGGTTCGGGCAGGAACACGGTGCCGGTCTCGAACACCGCGAGATCGGTGAAGCCGCGGGCGACGTTGCGGTGCGCGACGCGCAGCAGGCCGGGGACGAGGCTCCGCCGCAGGAACGGCGCCTGCCCGTCGAGCGGGTTCGCGATCTTCACGCTGGGCAGGTGGTCGCCCGACGCCGAGCCGTGCAGGTCGTTCTGGTCCTCGGTCGTGAACGGGAACGAGGGCGTCTCGACATAGCCGGCGGCCGCGAGCGCGTTGCTCAGGCGGCGGCGGCCCTGCTGCGCGGCGGTCAGACCTCGGCCCGACGGCGGGGTCGGGAGGATCGACGGGATGCGGTCGTACCCCTCGATCCGGGCGACCTCCTCGGCGAGCGTCCACTTGTCGGTCAGGTCCGGTCGCCAGGACGGCGGAGAGACGACGAGCTCGTCGCCGCGGTCGTCGACGTCGCAGCCGATCAGCCGAAGCGCGCCGATCACCTCGGACGTCGGGTAGTTGACACCGATGAGGCCTTGCACGAAGCCGACCGGCAGGGTGAGCCGGGGCCGCTCCCACTGGGCGAACAGCGCGCCGCCGAGATCGTCGATCGTGCCGCCCGCGAGCTCGACCATGAGGTCGGCCACCCGCTGCGCGGCCACGAACGACACGGCGGGATCGACGCCGCGCTCGAAGCGACGGGATGCCTCTGACGGCAGCTTGTGCCGCCGTGCCGTGCGCGCGATCGAGATCGTGTCGAAGATCGCGGCCTCGATGAGGACGTTCTTCGTGTCGGGGCCCATCTCGGTCGTCCCGCCGCCCATGACGCCGGCAAGGCCGATCGGGCCGGACTCGTCGGTGATCAGCAGGTCTTCGGTGTGCAGCGCGCGCACCTTGCCGTCGAGTGTCTCGAGCAGCTCTCCTTCGGCGGCGCGGCGCACGGTGATCCCGCCGGCGAGCTTGTCGAGGTCGTAGCCGTGGATCGGGTTGCCGAGCTCGAGCATCACGTAGTTCGTGATGTCGATCAGCACACCGAGCGAGCGGATGCCGGCGAGCGTGAGGCGCGCGATCATCCACGCCGGAGTCGGCGCGGACGCATCCACGCCGCGCACAGCCCGGACGACGAACTCGGATGCGCCGACACGGCCGCGGATCGGGGCGACGTCATCGACGGCGAGCGTGAAGCCTCCGCCCGGCTCGACCTCGTGCGGCGGACGCAGGCCGGGGTCGTGGAAGGTCGCGCCGGTGGCGTGCGAGTATTCGCGGGCGACGCCGCGGATCGACAGCGCATACCCGCGGTCGGGCGTCACGTTGATCTCCACCGCGACATCGTCCAGGCCCAGAAGCGCGATGGCGTCTGTGCCGACCGGCGCGTCGATGCCGAGCGTCGCAAGTCGCAGGATGCCGTCGTGCTCGTCGCCGAGACCGAGCTCGCGTGCCGAGGCGATCATGCCGTCGGAGACGTGACCGTACGTCTTGCGCGCGGCGATGGGGAACGGACCCGGCAGGACCGACCCGGGGAGGGTCACGGCCACCTTGTCGCCGACGAAGAAGTTGCGCGCACCGCAGACGATGCCGTGCACCGCCGGGCCGCCGTCGGCGGCTGTCTCGCCGTCGGGCGCGACCCGCACCTGGCACCAGCGGATCGTCTTGCCGTTGGCCTGGGGCTCCTCGACGAACTCGAGCACCTCACCGACCACGATCGGGCCGCGGAGCTCGAACGTGTGGATGTCCTCCTCCTCGAACCCGACGCGAACGAGCGCGGCGAGCACGTCCTCGGGCGTGGCATCCGCCGGGACATCGACGAACTCACGAAGCCATGAGAGCGGGACGCGCATCAGACCACCATCCCGAACTGCTCGCTGAAGCGCACGTCGCCCTCGGCCATGTCGCGCATGTCCTGCACGTCGCTGCGGAACATGAGGGTCCGCTCGATGCCCATGCCGAACGCGAAGCCCGAGTACACCTCGGGGTCGATCCCGGCCGCCCGGAGCACGTTCGGGTTGATCATGCCGCAGCCGCCCCACTCGATCCACTGCGCGCCGCCCTTGAAGGTCGGGTGCCAGAGGTCGAGCTCGGCGGAGGGCTCGGTGAACGGGAAGAAATTGGCGCGGAAGCGCGTCTTGGCCTCGGGCCCGAACAGCACCCGGGCGGCGTGGTCGAGCGTGCCCCTCAGGTGCGCCATCGTGATGCCCTTGTCGACGACGAGACCCTCGAACTGGGTGAACACCGGCAGGTGGGTCGCGTCGAACTCGTCTGTGCGGTACACGCGCCCGGGGCACAGCACGTAGATCGGGACCTCGCGCTCGAGCATCGAGCGCACCTGCACGGGGCTGGTGTGCGTGCGCATGACGAGGTGCCGATCCGCCGGGTCGACGAAGAACGTGTCCTGCATCTGACGCGCCGGGATGGTCGGCGTCGAAGTTGAGGGCGTCGAAGTTGTACCACTCGTGCTCGAGCTCAGGACCTTCGGCGATCTCCCACCCCATGCCGACGAAGATGTCGGCGACCTGCTCCTGCAGGAGCGAGATCGGATGCCGCGCACCGACGCGGGCGCGCGACGGGAGCGCGGTGACGTCCACGCGCTCGGCCTCCAGTCGCGCGGCGGTCTCAGCTTCGGCGACCTGCACCTCACGCGCAGCGAGCGCCTGGTTCACCCGCGCGCGCGCCTGGCCGACGAGCTTGCCGAACTCCGCCTTGCGTGCCGGCTCCACATCGCGCAGCCGCGCATTGAGCTTGGCCAGCGGCGACGCTTCGGCGGCGTGCGCCGAGCGGGCTGCCTTGATCGCGGCGGTATCGGCCGCCGCGGCGATGGCGTCCAGCGCTGCCTGGACGGCGGCATCCACCGCCTCGGGCGTGATCTCGGAGGGCGCATTGTCGCGGGAGTCAGACACGAGAGACGAGTCTACCGACGGCGGATGGACCCGCCGGCCGGTGCCACCGGTCGCCGGGGACTCGTTCAGCGCGGCGGGTTGCCGGCGAGGTCTGCCCTCGCCTCAACCTCGAGAAGTGCACCCGGGGCGGTCGGATCGGTCACCTTTCCACCGCGGCGACGCGCCTTTCCGCCGCTCGCGGTGCGGCGTGAGAGCCAGCGGGCGAACCACGACAGCGTCAGGTTGATCGCGAGGTAGATGACGAGGGTCACGAGGAACAGCGAGAAGATGTACCGGTTGCCGTAGAAGCTGCCGAGGTTGTTCATGTTGTTGCGGATGATCTCGTTGTATCCGACGATGTAGCCGAGCGAGGTGTCCTTGAGCAGCACCACGAGCTGGGCGACGATGATCGGCAGCATCTGCCGGAACGCCTGGGGGAATTCGACCAGCATCTTCGACTGGAACTCCCGCATGCCGACGCTGAGCGCCGCTTCGCGCTGACCGCGCGGGAGTGCGACGAGTCCGGCTCGCAGGGCCTCGCCGATGAGCGTGCCGTTGTAGAGGATCAGGGCGATCACGACCGCCCAGAAGGCGCCGGTCGATGCGACGAGCAGGATGAACAGCATCATCAGCAGCACGGGCATGCCGCGCAGGAACTCGATGAGCCAGCCCGTCGGGATCCGCAGCCACGCGATCGAAGAGCTGCGCATGAGCGACAGCACGACGCCGAGAGCGATCGCGCCGACGGCAGCGACTGCGGCCGCCTGCAGGGTCGCGACGACGCCGCGGCCGATCGAGCCCCACAGCTCGGGGTCGAGGAAGATGTTCCATCGGGTGCCGTCGAACATGCCGGGCAGGGTGATTCCGCCCGACTCGCGCGGCGCCGCGAGGGTCATCACGATCCACGCCAGGCCGGCGATGATCAGGATCAGGGCGATCACGGAGGCGATTCGCGAGTTGCGACGCGCCTTCGGGCCGGGGGCGTCGAACAGGACGCTGGTGCCGCTCATCGCTTCACCACCCAGCGCTTCTCGAGCTGCCCTGCGGCCAGCCCCAGCGGGACGGTGATGACCAGGTACAGCGCGGCCGCTGTGAAGAGGATCTGCAGCACGATGTTGCCGTTGTCGTTCGCCAGCTGACGCGTCGTCGCGAAGAGCTCGACCACGAAGAAGCCGCCCGCCACCGAGGTGTTCTTCGTGAGTGCGATGAAGACGTTGATGAGCGGCGGAACCGTCATGCGGAAGGCCTGGGGCAGCACGACGAGCGACACCGTCTGGCCGAAGCCGAGTCCGATGCTGCGCGCCGCCTCGGCCTGGCCGAGCGGCACACCGTTGATGCCCGACCGCAGCGCCTCGGCAACGAACGGCGACGTGTAGTACGTCAATGCGATGAACGCGAGAAGCACGTAGGGCAGGCGGACGCCGAGCATGGGCAGCACGAAGGCCGTGAAGAAGAAGATGAGGGTCAGCGGGGTGTTGCGGGCGATCTCGGTCCAGAACGCGGCGAACCCACGCAGCGCACCGACCGGCGAGATCCGCATCGCGGCGATGATCGTGCCCAGGATCAGCGCGAGCACACCCGAGACGACGAGCAGGAGGAGAGTCACACGAAAACCCGCCCAGAACTCAGGCAGGAGCGAGATCAGCTGCTCCATGCGTCCTCCTCTCCAGGATTGTCGGCTGCGTGCTCAGAGGGTGTGGATGCCCGGGCCGGCGTCGACGGCCGGCCCGGGCATCCGATCGATCAGTACCGGTCGACTGCGGGCGGCGCGATGAACGGGAGAACCGTTCCTGCTGTCGCCTCCCACGCGGCTTCGTAGCTGCCGTCCTCGTACGAGGCTTCCAGCACGTCGTTGATCCAGTCGCGGAACTCGGTGTCCTCCAGCGCGAGGCCGATGCCGTAGGGCTCCTCGGTGAAGGGCTCGCCGACGACCTTGAACTCGCCCTCGTTCTGGGCCGCCAGGCCCGCGAGGATGACGTTGTCGGTCGAGACTGCGACGACGGTGCCGTCGCGCAGCGGCCCGAGGCAGTTGCTGTAGGTGTCGGTCAGCAGCACCTCAGCCCCGAGCGCCTCGAGGTTGGCGGCCGGCGTCGAGCCGGTCACCGAGCAGACCGGCTGGCCGACGAGGTCTTCTTCGGTCTCGATGTCGTCGTTGTCGGCGAGAACGAGGATCGACTGGCCCGCCATGTAGTACGGACCGGCGAAGGAGACGACCTCCTTGCGCTTGTCGTTGATCGTGTACGTCGCGACGACGATGTCGACTTCGCCGTTCTGGATGAACGGCTCGCGGTTGGCCGAGACCGACTCGACCCATTCGATGTCGTCCTCAGCGATTCCGAGCTGGCCGGCGATGATCTTGCCGATCTCGACGTCGAAGCCCTCGGGAACGCCCGACGGTCCGACCAGACCGAACAGCGGCTGGTCGAACTTGGTGCCGATCGTGATCGTCCCCGCTTCGGCGAGCGCCGCCATCGTGCTGCCCTCGGCGAACGTGGGGGCCGGTTCCGGCGTGGCCGTTTCGCCGCCACCGGCGTCTCCGCCGCCTGACGCGCACCCGGAGAGTGCCAGCGCTCCGGCTGCCGCCAATGCGAGCAGGGTGAGTCGTGTTCTCTTCATGTCCTACCGTCCTTTGCTGTGTTCGGGCCGCTCGTGACGGCCTTCATTCGTGGGTCCTGGCCGCGGTGCAGCGACCGAGGTGTCTCAGTGCTCGAGGATCTTCGACAGGAAGTCCTGCGCCCTCTCACTCTGGGGGTTGGTGAAGAACTGGTCGGGGGTCGCCTCTTCCACGATCGCCCCGCTGTCCATGAAGAGCACGCGGTCGGCGGCTTTGCGGGCGAATCCCATCTCGTGGGTGACGACGATCATCGTCATGCCGTCTTTGGCCAGACCGATCATGACGTCGAGGACCTCGTTGATCATCTCCGGGTCGAGCGCGCTCGTCGGCTCGTCCATCAGGATCAGCTTCGGGTCCATCGCCAGTGAACGGGCGATCGCGACGCGCTGCTGCTGACCGCCCGACAGCTGCGCCGGCATCTTCTTGGCCTGATTTGCGACGCCGACGCGCTCCAGCAGCGCCATCGCCTTGTCGTCGGCGGCCTTGCGCGACAGTTTGCGCACCCGGATCGGGCCGAGCGTCACGTTCTCGAGAACGGTCTTGTGCGCGAACAGGTTGAACGACTGGAAGACCATGCCGACGTCGGCGCGCAGCTTCGCGAGCCCCGCGCCCTCTTCGGGCAGGTCCACGCCGTCGATCGAGATCCTGCCCGAGTCGATGGTCTCGAGTCGGTTGATCGCCCGGCACAGCGTCGACTTGCCCGAGCCGGACGGGCCGATGACCACGACGACCTCGCCGCGGTTGACGACGGTGTCGATGTCCCTGAGCACATGCAGATCGCCGAAGTGCTTGTCCACGTGGTCGATGACCACGAGCGGCTCACCGCGGCGAACGCTGATGTTCGAGGTCGAGGGCGCAGCTGCGGGTGTATCCGGTGTCGCCATGATGCCCACACTAGGGGTCGGCCATAGCTCGGCGGGAGACCCCCACGCGAGCTTTACCGGACTGTAACAGGACGGGAGCGGCTCAGCCCGGCGTGCTGGAACGCTGCGCGAACGCGGTCTCGTACAGGCACACGCTCGCCGCCGTCGCCAGGTTCAGAGACTCGGCGCTGCCGAAGATCGGCAGGCGCAGCGAGAGGTCCGCGAGCGCGAGCGATTCCTCGTCGAGGCCGCGCGCCTCGTTCCCGAAGAGCCACGCTGTGGGCTCGGCCAGGAGCGATCGGGCCGCGAGGAAATCTCCGCCGCCCACATCGGCGGCCACGACGCGCACGCCGGCCGCGTGAGCGCGCTCCACGGCGTTCGCGAGGTCCACTCCGACCGCGATCGGAAGATGGAAGAGCGACCCCGTCGTGGCGCGGACGACCTTGGGGTTGTACGGATCGACAGTGCGGCCGGTGAGGATCACCGCGTCGGCGCCCGCGGCATCCGCTGCCCGGATGATCGTGCCGAGGTTGCCCGGATCGCGCACCTCCTCGCAGATCGCGACCAGACGGGGGGATGCGGCGAAGATCTCGCGGACGGAGGTCGGCGTCTGGCGCGCGACCGCGACGATCCCCTGCGGCGTCACCGTGTCGGCCATCGCGTCCAGCACGCCCTCGGTCGTGAAGACGACCTCGACCCCGGCATCCCGTGCCGCGTCTCGCAGGTCGCCGTGGCGCTCCAGCGCGGACGGCGTCGCGAACACCTCGATGACCGTCTCGGGGCGGTATGCGAGGGCCTCGCGGGCGGCCTGCGGACCCTCCAGGAGGAACAGGCCGGTCTCCTGGCGCGCACTGCGCTTGGTCAGTTTCGCGACGGCGCGAACGCGGGGCGATCGCGGGTTCTCGAGCACAGGTTCAGTGTATGGCCGGCGTGCGCGCCGGATGAGCCCCAGGGCCACGCGAAAGGGCGCCCTCCGTGAGGAGGACGCCCTTGTCGACGGATGCCGTGACTACGCGGTCTTGGGCGCGTTGACGTCGCTGGGCAGCGCGGACTTCGCGGTCGAGACCAGCGAGGCGAACGTCGCCGGCTCGTTCACCGCGAGTTCGGCGAGCATGCGGCGGTCGACCTGCACACCCGCGAGGCCGAGGCCCTGGATGAAGCGGTTGTACGTGAGGCCGTTCGCGCGCGATGCGGCGTTGATGCGCTGGATCCACAGGCGGCGGAAGTCGCCCTTGCGCTTGCGGCGGTCGCGGTACGCGTAGACGAGCGAGTGGGTGACCTGCTCCTTCGCCTTGCGGTACAGGCGCGAACGCTGTCCGCGGTAACCGGAGGCGCGCTCGAGGATGACGCGACGCTTCTTGTGGGCGTTGACAGCCCGCTTGACTCTAGCCATTTCGTTTCGTTCCTAACTTGCGAGTCGGCGCGTCAGCGTCCGAGGAGCTTCTTGACGGATTTCAGGTCGTTGCCCGAGATCACCTGGTCCTGGTTGAGGCGACGCGTGCGCTTGCTCGCCTTGCCCTCCAGGTTGTGGCGCATACCCGCCTGCTGCTTCATGATCTTTCCGCTGCCGGTGACCTTGAAGCGCTTCTTGCTGCCCGAGTGGGTCTTCTGCTTCGGCATCTCATCGTTCCTTTGTTGGGTGTCGCCCTGCCGGGCGTCGTTGTCTTTCCCGCGTGGCGGGAGTCTGTGGGGCCTACTCGGCCGGTGCTTCGACCGGCGTCTCGGCCGTTTCGGTGTCGGTGGGACCGCCGTGAGCCGCGTTGCGGGCGGCTTCCTTGTTCGCAGCGCGCTGTGCGTTCTGCTCGGTCTTCACTTCGGACTTGTTCTTGTGCGGTGCGACCACCATCACCATGTTGCGGCCGTCGATCGTCGGGTTGGACTCGACCGTGCCGAACTCCGCGACGTCCTCCGCGAACTTGCGGAGAAGTCGCACACCCTGCTCGGGACGCGACTGCTCGCGGCCGCGGAACAGGATCATGGCCTTGACCTTGTCGCCCGCCTTGAGGAAGCCCTCAGCGCGCTTGAGCTTGGTCGTGTAGTCGTGGGCCTCGATCTTCAGGCGGAACCGGACCTCCTTGAGGATCGTGTTCGCCTGGTTGCGCCGGGCCTCCTTGGCCTTCTGCGCTGCTTCGTACTTGAACTTCCCGTAGTCCATGATCTTGACGACGGGCGGCTTCGAGTTGGGAGCCACCTCGACAAGGTCGAGATCGGCATCCTGCGCCAGACGCAAGGCAACCTCGATGCGTACGACGCCGACCTGCTCTCCGTTCGGGCCTACGAGGCGGACCTCGGGCACGCGGATGCGGTCATTGGTGCGGGGATCGCTGATGCGGAACTCCTCTTCGTGCGGGTTTCGGCCACCGCGACACGGGGTGCATCGCGGGCGGAAGAGAGACTCGATTCCACCCGCACGGCGCGCAAGCGCCGGCTTCTGCACCCGATATCCACTCCGCTGCTGCGCACAGCTGCTTCGTGGCTACCCCGGCCGCAAGCGGACGAGGCGGAGTGCGTGACCCGGTAGCCTGGAACGGCAAGCGCGGGTGGGAATGTGATCCTCTTTCGTTCCGAAGCATGACGCTCCGGAGCCCGCCAAAGTCTAGCAGAGAGTGGCACGTGGACACGATTCGGGACACCGCCGACCAGCAGCGCACCGAGCAGGACGCCCGTGACGCCGAGCGCCAGGCGCGCTGGGAGGCGCAGGAGCAGGCCGCGACGGCCGCGACCCGCGACATCGCGGACGTCCCTGCGGTCGAGGTGATCACGACCGCGGCCGTTCACCTGATGAGCGCCGCGGCGGTGAAGGTCGGGCTCGCCGACGATCCGGCGACGCAGACCGACCTCGACGAGGCCCGCAAACTCATCAACGCCCTCGCCGGACTGATCACCGCGGGGGCACCCGAGATCAGCGACATGCACGCCCGCTCGCTGCGGGACGGACTGCGATCGCTCCAGCTCGCGTTCCGCGAAGCATCCGTGATCCCCGACCCGATCGGCAAGGGCCCTGGCGAGAAGTGGACCGGGCCGGTCACCTAATCCCGGATGCCGAGGGCCGCAGCGCCGCGTGCGACGGCGTCGACGGTGCGGCGGACCGCCTCCTCGTCGGTCCCGCGATTGCTCACCGCGAAACGGACCACGGCGCGCCCCCGCCAGGTGGATGAGGACGCCCAGACGGTTCCCTCGTCACGCAGCCACTCCCCTAGCGCGATCGTGTCGGCATCCTCGCGCGCCGCGAGGCAGACCTGCGTGAACACGACGTCGTTTAGCACCTCGAGACCGGGGATGCTGCGGAAGCCCTCGGCGAGTCCGGTGGCGGCGTCAGCGAGTGCGTCGACGAGGTCGGCCACTCCATGCGAGCCCAGGGCCCGCAACGCAGCCCATACCGGCACCCCGCGCGCACGCCGGGACATCTCCGGAACGTGATCGTAGGGGTCGGCCGTGCTCGCCACGGCCGGCAGGTACGCCGCGTGGACCCCGAGCGAGGCCGTCATCGCCGCTTCGTCGCGGACGATGGCGACCCCGCAGTCGTACGGCACGTTCAGCGTCTTGTGTGCGTCGGTCGCCCAGGAATCGGCGCGCTCGGCTCCCGCCAGCAGATGCCTCAATCGCGGGGATGCCGCAGCCCACAGCCCGAACGCACCGTCGACGTGCACCCATGCGCCATGCAGGTGGGCGGCGTCGATGGCCGCCGAGAAGTCGTCGAACGCGCCCGAGTGGACATCACCCGCCTGGAGGGCGACGATCGCGGGGCCGTCGTGTTCCTCCAGCGCGGCGGTCAGCCCGCTCCACATCGATCCGGCCCTGCTCGTCGGCTCCGACGGTCACCGGGCCCTCCGAGGCCGGCGAGGCGCCCGGCGAGCACGACGGACGCGTGGACCGCGTCGCCCGCGATGAAGCGGATCGTCGGTGCGTTCTGGATTCCGCGCGACGCGTCGTGGCCGCGATCGCGCAGCACGGCATCGCGCGCCACGACGAGCGCTGACAGGTTGGCGCTGGTCGCGCCGGTCACGAATCCGACCCCGCTGCCCACGGGCAGGTCGAGAAGCTCCAGCAGCCAGCCCGCCGCGATCTCCTCCAGCGCGGCCGTGGACGGCGCGAGTTGACGTGGGCCCGAGTTCTGGTCCCACGCCGAGACGAGCCAGTCGGCCGCCATCGCGGCCGGGTAGGTTCCGCCGATCACCAGGCCGTAGAAGCGCGGCGAGCCCATCGCGATGAGACCCGGACCCGCGGCCTCGGCAAGCTCATCGATCACCGCCGCGGGTGGGATCCCCGCTTCGGGCAGTCGTGCTTCCAGGCGCGCGAGGACGCCGTCGGCGTCCAGATCGGGACGGATGCGTCTGTTCTCGACGGTGCCCAGCCACCCGAGCGCGTAGCGGTGCGCCGCTTCGAGCGCCTCCCTGTAGTCGTCCTGCGCTGCCCCGTCATCCCTGCCGCTGTCCATCGCGTCACCTCCGCCGCAGCGATCATCGCGCCGGCGCGGCTCCAGCCGCAAGGGCCACGGTGCTCATGCGCGGATGAGCTTGACCGTCAGCGAGTCCACCAGAACCGCGACCCGGTGATCCGCCGCCCAGCGCTTCGCAAGGCGCGCGAGCACCGCGTCGAGCTCCGATTGGTCCAGGCCATGGATGAGCTCGAGTCGCACGACGAGCTCGGGTCCGCGGAGGCGCGCGCCGGGGTCGCCCGCTTCGACGGAGAGGTCGATGATCGCGAGTTCGCCGCCCACGCTCTCGTGCAGACCGGCGACGACCTCGGGAGAGGCGAAGCTGGGCTCCCACGGGATGCCCTGGGCGATCGCCCACACCGCCGGGCGGCGGATCACGAACTCGGTGTCCGAGCCGGGGTCGATCACGATCAAGTCGGTGTCATCGGCGGATGCCGCCACCGCGGTGCGCACTCCATCCGCGGGGATCGGCCGGGCCGCGGCATCCCACCGGGCCATGGTCGTCACCGACGTGAAGACCGGGAGCACGCTGCGGCCGTCAGGGGCCGCGACCGTCACGATCGACAGCTCCTGGGTCTTGTCGACGGTCAGGCCGTGTGCGCCGACCCCCGACTCGCCCTTCTCCGCAAGGAGCGGGATGAGCAGCCGCGCGCCGCGGTACGCATCGACCACGGCGACCTGGTCGCCCGAGCCGGCCCGGAAGGAGGTCAGGGCAGCGAGCAGCTCCGGGTCGGCCGACCCGTCGTCACCCGCGTGCGGGTTGGAGTCGAAGCGGCGGCCCTCCCACGGCACACCCGCGGAATCCGCGTGGCCTTCGTGGTCGTGCGGATCAGTGCCCGGCGACATCCAGCGCCTCGGCGAGCGTGAAGGCACCCGTGTAGAGCGCCTTCCCGACGATCGCGCCCTCGACCCCGATCGGCACGAGGTCGCGCAGCGCCGCGATGTCGTCCAGGCTCGAGACGCCGCCGGAGGCGACGACCGGCTTCGGCGTCCGCGAGGTGATCTCACGCAGCAGCTCGAGGTTCGGACCCCTGAGGGTTCCGTCCTTCGTGACGTCGGTCACGACGTAGCGACTGCAGCCCGCCTCCTCGAGCCGGTGGAGCACGGTCCACAGGTCGCCGCCCTCCTGCGTCCAGCCTCGTGCCGCGAGCGTCGTGCCGCGCACGTCGAGTCCGACCGCGATCACGTCGCCGTAGCGGCCGATGACATCGGCCGCCCACTCCGGATTCTCCAGCGCCGCGGTGCCGAGGTTGATGCGGGCGGCCCCGCTCTCGAGGGCGGCCTCGAGGCTGCGGTCGTCGCGGATGCCGCCGGAGACCTCGACCTGGACCCCGCGCACCTGCTTGATCACCTTGCGGATGATCGACGCGTTGCTGCCCCGCCCGAAGGCGGCGTCGAGGTCGACGAGGTGGATCCAATCGGCACCCTGCTTGGCCCACTCGAGCGCGGCGTCGACAGGGTCGCCGTAGTTGGTCTCGCTCCCCGCCTTGCCCTGCGTGAGGCGGACGGCCTTGCCGCCGGCGACATCGACAGCCGGCAGCAGGATCAACTCAGGCATTGACGCGAAATCGTTCATAGCTCCTCGTGCGGGACGACGCGAAGGCGATGAGCTCTCGCAGTGGGCACGAGTTCAGAGGGTAGCCCCGCCGAGCCCGTCGATCCAATTGGACAGGAGACGGATGCCGGCATCCCCCGACTTCTCGGGGTGGAACTGCGTGGCAGAGAGGGGGCCGTTCTCGACCGCGGCGAGGAAGGGCTGGCCGTACGTGCACCACGTGAGCGCCGGCTGTGGGAACGGGGGCTTGACATCCAGCAGCCACTGCTGCGCGGCGAAGGAGTGGACGAAATAGAAGCGCTCGTCCTCGATCCCCCGGAAGAGCCGTGATCCCTCGCCCGGCTGGACGGTGTTCCAGCCCATGTGCGGCAGCACAGGTGCGTCGAGCTCGGTGACCACTCCGGGCCACTCGCCCAGCCCCTCGGTGTCGACGCCGCGCTCGACGCCCCGCTCGAACAGCACCTGCATCCCGACGCAGATGCCGAGCACAGGGCGACCTCCGGCAAGCCGCCGATCGATGATCTCGTCTCCCCGGCTCGCGCGCAGCGCGTCCATCACCGCACGGAACGCCCCCACCCCGGGGACGACCAGTCCCTGGGCTTCGTCGATGAGCTTGCGGTCGGCGGTGAGCCTCGCGTCGGCGCCCGCGGCGGCGAGCGCCTTCACCGCGGAGTGGACGTTGCCCGACCCGTAGTCCAGAACCGCGACCAGCGGCCTGCTCGTCACAGAGCGCCCTTGGTGCTCGGAACGCCTTCCACCAGCGGGTCGAGCGCCTTGGCCTGCCGGAAGGCGCGCGCAAAGGCCTTGTACTCCGCCTCGGCGATGTGATGCGGATCGCGACCCGCCAGGACCGTGACGTGCACGGTGAGCCCGGCGTTGAACGCGATCGCCTCGAAGGTGTGGCGCACGAGGGAACCGGTGAAGTGCCCGCCGATCAGGTGGTGCTCGTACCCGACGGGCTCACCGGTGTGAACGAGGTAGGGACGCCCGCTGATGTCGACCACGGCCTGTGCGAGGGCCTCATCGAGGGGAACGAGCGCGTCGCCGTACCGCGAGATCCCCGACTTGTCGCCGAGCGCCTCACGGATGGCCTGGCCGAGGACGATCGCGACGTCTTCGACGGTGTGGTGCGCGTCGATGTCGGTGTCGCCTGAGGCGCGGATGGTCAGATCGGTCAGCGAGTGCTTCGCGAACGCCGTCAGCAGGTGGTCGAAGAACGGCACGGTCGTGTCGATGTGGCTGCGACCGGCCCCATCGAGGTCCAGTTCGAGCTCGACGGTGGACTCGCTCGTCGAGCGGCGCAGGGACGCCGTTCGGGTTGCTCCGGACCGGGTCATGAGGCCGAGTCTAGCGACGCGAGTGCATCGAGGAACGCGGTCGTCTCCTGCTCCGTGCCCGCAGTGACGCGCAGGTGATTGGGTATCCCGACGTCGCGGATGAGCACGCCCTGGTCGTACAGTCCCTGCCACGTCGCGGCGGCATCATCGACGCCCCCGAAGAGGACGAAGTTGGTCCACGAATCGTACGGCTCGTACCCGATGGCCTCGACGGTCGCGCTGATCCGGTCGCGCTGCTCGACGATCTCGTCGACCATCTGCAGCATCGTCGGCGCGTGGCGCAGGGCGGCGTTCGCCGCCGCCTGAGTGATCGAGCTCAAGTGGTACGGCAGGCGCACGAGCCGCAGCGCATCCACGACCGCGGGATCGGCGGCAAGGTAGCCGACACGGGCGCCGGCGAAGGCGAAAGCCTTGCTCATGGTGCGGGAGACGACGAGCCGCTCGCGGCCCGGAAGCAGCGCGAGAGCCGACGCCTCGTCACGCGGGGCGAATTCCTGGTACGCCTCGTCGACGACGACGATCCCGTCGGTCGCGTCGTAGACGGCCTCGATCACCTCGAGCGTCATCGGCGTGCCGGTCGGGTTGTTCGGCGCGCACAGGAAGACGACGTCCGGTGCGGCGTCAGCGACCTGGGAGGCCGCGCTGTCGGCATCGACCGTGAAGTCCACGGCGCGCGTGCCCGCGATCCAGCTCGATCCCGTCGCCTGCGTGATGAGCGGGTACATCGAGTAGGTGGGCGCGAAGCCGAACGCTGTCCGTCCCGGACCACCGAATGCCTGCAGCACATGCTGCAGGACCTCGTTCGAGCCGTTCGCCGCCCAGATCTGCTCGCGGATCAGTCCGTAACCCAGGTACTCCGCGAAGCCCTCGCGCAGCTCGGTGAACTCGCGGTCGGGATACCGGTTCACATCGCGCAGGGCGAGAGCCACGGCATCGAGGATGTCGTCCGCGACGTCCTGCGGCACCGGATGGGTGTTCTCGTTGACGTTGAGGGCGACCGGCAGCGCCGCTTGCGGTGCGCCGTACGGAGTCATGCCACGCAGGTGATCGCGGAGGGGAAGGTCATCGAGGCGGATGCTCACCTCCCCCATCGTAGAGGCCGAGCCTGGGACGTCTCGGTCGCGAAAGGGCGTGCGAAGGCCGAGCGAGCTGTCAGGGGGCGGGCGCGTACTCGGCCGGGATGGAGAGCCTCTGACCGGCGGAGACGGTGACGCCGTCGAGGGCGTTCAGGCGAACGATGGCGTCCACGACGTCGCGCGGATCGGCACCGGGAGCGACCTGCTCGGCGATGGACCACAGAGACTCCCCCGACGCGACCGTGAGCGTCGTGAACGAGCCGGTCGGCGCGCTGACGTCACGGCTTGCGAGTGCGCTGCCGCCGCTGATGACGGCGATGCTCAGTGCGGCGATCGCCGGCAGGGCCGCGAGCGAGGCGAGGATGCGACGACCGCGGGTCGTCAGGCGCAGCCGGGTCGCACGGGGTGCGGAGATGCTGATCGCTGTCATGTCGTCCTCCTGCGGAAAGGGAAGAGGTTCGCATCCACGGCTCGGCCGGGAGTCATGGATGCGAATCTCTCTTCCGAATGTATCTTCGATGTTCTAGGATGTCAACCACGGGTTGAAGGTCTGCTCTTTCGAACACGACACGCGGGCACGGTACTCGATCGAGCGGGCTTTACCGGATACGGTTTCGATGAGAACACCCCACCACGGGCCTCCGACATTCGAAGACCGATGCCCATCAGGCGAGACAGGAGCTGGCACCATGACCGAGGTGAACGGACGCGAAAAGCCCCAGACGCGCCGGCGCAAGAGCCTGAGCGACAAGCAACTCGCCATCCTCGAGGTCATCCAGCGGTCCATCGCGCGGCACGGCTACCCGCCGAGCATGCGCGAGATCGGCGACGCGGTGGGGCTCAAGTCGCTCTCGAGCGTGACGCATCAGCTCAACCAGCTCGAGCTGAGCGGGTACCTCCGGCGCGATGCGGGCAAGACCCGTGCCATGGAGGTCCTCATCGACCTGCCCGGCATGTCGACGGAGAACCCGGCCGACAGCGCGCCGAGCGTGGGCGACGCCGCGATGGTGCCACTCGTGGGCAGAATCGCCGCCGGCGTGCCGATCACGGCCGAGCAGCAGGTCGAGGAGATCTTCCCGCTCCCGCGTCAGCTGGTCGGCAAGGGCGACCTGTTCATGCTGAAGATCTCGGGCGAGTCGATGATCGACGCTGCCATCTGCGACGGCGACTGGGTCGTCGTGCGCTCGCAGGCGGATGCCGAGAACGGCGACATCGTCGCGGCGATGCTCGACGGCGAGGCGACGGTCAAGACGTTCCGTCGTCGCGACGGGCACACGTGGCTGCTCCCCCGCAACTCGGCGTTCGAGCCGATCCTGGGCGACGAGGCCGTCGTCCTCGGCAAGATCGTGGCCGTTCTGCGCGCCGTCTGAGCGTAACCGGCGAAGATCACCCGATCTGGGTGTGATGCCGGACGCTCATCTGCGCCACAATGAGGGTCATCCGCATCGAGGGGGGCCCCATGTCCGCTACTGACGTCGACGATCTGCAGGCTCAGCTTGCGGCGCTCCAGGCCGAGAACGAACGCCTTCGCGCACAGGGGACGGTGCCGGCGGACGAAGTCGCGCCTGCGCCCGCGAGGCGCGCTGGCGGGTGGCGGGGGTTCCTGTCCGCGCTGTGCATCATCATCGCCACGATCCTCGTGCCGGTGTCCATCGTGAGTGCGTGGGCGCGCGTTCAGCTGGTCGAGGAGGACGCGTTCGTCGCTTCCCTCGCACCGCTCGTGGACGACCCGGCTGTGCAGGCGATGATCATCGACGAGTCGATGGAGGCGATCACCGCCCAGGTCGACTTCCAGCAGATCACCTCGAGCGTGTTCGAAGGCGTCGCCGGGCTCGGGCTGCCCCCGCGTGCCGCCGACGCCCTGCAGCTGCTGGAGGCGCCTGCGGCCAACGGGCTGGAGAGCCTCGTGACGACCACCGTGACGCGCGTGGTCGAATCCGACGCCTTCTCGGAAGTGTGGGCGACCGCGACGCGTGCCGCGCATCGCGCTCTCGTGGGCGCCGCGACCTCCGACGGCGGTGGCCTCGTGGTGCGCACCGACGAGGGCGTCGGCATCCAGCTGGGCGCCGTCGTGGAGCGTGTCAAGCAGAACCTCGTCGAGCGCGGCCTGGGTGTCGCCGAGCTGATCCCGACCGTCGACCGGGTGGTCATCATCGGAGAGGGCAACAACCTGGCCGCGATCCGCACCGGCTACGCGCTGGCGACCACGGTCGGGTTCTGGCTGCCCGTGATCACGCTGGGCCTCTTCGGGCTCGGCATCCTGATCGCCCGTCGTCGCAGCACCGCGATCCTGGGCACGGGCGTGGGTTTCGTGGTCGGAGGCGGCACTTTGGCGGCGACCCTCGCGATCGGCTCCGCCGCGATGGCACCCACCGCCGGGGCCCTCGGCATCTCCCCCGACGCGCTGGGCGTGATCTACGAGCAGCTGGTCGGCAATATGACCCAGACGGCGCTCGTGCTCACACTCCTCGGCGTCCTGATCGCGGTTCTCGGCTGGGGGATGAGCCGCTCGGGTCCGGCAGAGAGCTTCCGCCGCACGATCCACGGGATGAATGCGTCCGCTCGGCGTCAGCTCGCCGCGCGCGGTCTGAACACCGGCGCGTTCGGCACGTGGCTCGGCCGACAGCGCGTTCTGGTCCGCATCATCGTCGCCGTGCTCGCGGTGATCTGGCTCTTCGCGCTGCGCCCCCTGTCGGTGGGAGACGTCGCACTCGTGTTCATCGTGTCGTTCGGCGTGGCCTGGATCCTCGAACTGCTGCAGCGCCGGCCCGATGACCTCATCGTGACCGACGAGGACGTCACGCCCGACGACATCGTGGTGGCCGACGCCGCGAGTGAGACGGGTGCGCCGCTCTCCGCCGACGAGCAGCCCACGTTGGTCCTGACTCCCGAGACGACGGATGCCGCGACCACTGCCGCGGCACCCGTGCGTCCGAAGAAGGGCTCCTCGCCTAAACAGTGACCTCGACCCGCTCTCGCACCTTCGGGTCGCTTCGATGATGTTCTGCAGCGCGATACCGTCTCGGGGCGGGGGCCGGTCCGCTGTCGCCCAGTCCGGATTGCGCCGGACGACGATGGGTCGAAGTCAGCCCAGTCCCGGGGCGGGCCGCTGTTCGCGTTTCGGACTGTGTCGAGGCGCCTAACCTGGAAGGCATATGCGGGTAGCGACCCGCAGACACGCACGTAGGGGTACGCAAAGAGGACCCGCGGAATACGGTGGAGTCATGACCAAGACGCTTCCCTTCGGCACCTGGGACTCGCCGCTCTCGGCCACAGAAGTGTGCGCCGCAACGCCGCGCATCGATGGCGCGCGCTTCGTCGGCGAGGATGTCTGGTGGGGCGAGAGCGTCCCTGAAGAAGGCGGCCGCACGGCGGTGCGACGACGAGGCGCGGACGGCGCAGTGCGCGACGTCCTGCCTCTGCCGTGGAACGCCAGATCCCGCGTGCACGAATACGGCGGAGGCGCGTGGACCGCGACGGATGACGGCATCCTGCTCTTCGTCGAGAAGGCGGACCAGTGCGTGTGGGCGCTCGAGCCCGGAGAGGAGCCCCGCGTCCTGACACCGGCCGATCGCGGCATGCGGTTCGGTGGGCTGACCTTGCAGCATGGGCAGCTGCTCGCGATCCGCGAGACCCACGACGGGTCGGCGGTGCCGGGACGAGCCATCGTGCGCATCGCTCTGGACGGTTCCGGCGTGACGCCGCTCGTCGATGAGAGCGACTTCCTCGCGCATCCGTCGCTGTCGCCGAGCGGACGGCTGCTGGCGTGGATCGCGTGGAATCACCCGAACATGCCGTGGGATCGCGCAGAGTTGCGCGTCGGGCGGCTCGAGGGCGGGATCGTCGTCGAGTGGACGACGGTCGCGGGTGGAGACACATCGCCGTTGCAGCCCGTGTGGGTCGGCGAGGACGACCTCATCTACGCGGACGACCCGACGGGCCGCTGGAACATCTGGCACGAGCACCTCTCGGCCGACCTCGAGCGTCACTCGGTCGCACCGGCGGATGCCGACACCGGCGGTCCGCTCTGGGTGCTCGGCACGCGATGGTTCGCGCGACTGGACGACGGGCGCGTCGTGGCCGTCCGCACGAACGGCGACGACGAGCTCGCGCTGATCGAGCCGGACGGGACGGCCGCACCGCTCCAGGCTCCTGTCACGTCGGAGATCTGCGTCGAGCACACGCGGGGCACGCGGCTGCTGCTGTCCGGCGCCAGCGCCGACTCGCCCGCCGGTCTCTGGGTCATCGACGTCGATCGTCCGGGCGAGCACGAACTCGTGCACGGCGGACCGGTGCCCTGGGGAGCCGAGTGGATGCCGCCGCCGCGCGCGGTCACCTTCGAGGGGCCGATCGGCCCCGTCCACGCGTTCGACTTCCCGCCGACCAACCCCGAAGTCGTGGGGCCGGAGGGTGAGCGCCCGCCATATCTCGTCTACGTCCACGGCGGGCCGACGGCGCACCGCGGCGGCGCGGCATCCGGGCGGATCGCATACTTCACCAGCCGCGGCATCGGCGTCCTGGACGTCAACTACGGCGGATCCAGCGGGTACGGCCGGGCCTACCGCGAGCGTCTGCGCGGGCAGTGGGGCATCGTCGACGTCGACGACGTCGCCGCGGCCGCGACGGGCTTCGCGAACAGCGGTGCTGCGGACCCGGCGCGGCTCACCATCGCCGGAGGATCAGCGGGCGGATGGACTGTGCTGGCCGCGCTCGTACGCACCGATGCCTTCGCCGCGGGCATCTCCCGCTACGGCGTGGGAGACGCCCGGGCGCTGGCGGTCGACACTCACGACTTCGAGGCGCGGTACCTGGACGGTCTGATCGGGCCGCTCCCGGATGCGAAGCAGCTGTACATCGACCGGTCGCCACTGTCGCACCCGGAGCGGTTCCGGGTGCCGCTGCTCCTCCTCCAGGGCGCGGAGGATCCGGTCGTCCCTCCGGCGCAGTCCGGGGCGATCCGCGATGCGCTTGCCGCCCGCGGCATCCCGCACGCGTACGTCGAGTACGCCGGCGAAGGTCACGGATTCCGCCGTGCCGAGAGCGTCGTGCACGCACTGGAGACCGAACTCGGGTTCCTGGGCGCCGTCTTCGGCTTCGACGCTCCCGGAGTGCCGCCGCTCGAGCTGAGCTGAGGGGCTAGACCGCGAACGGCGCGAGCTCGGCGGCCAGGCGCTCGGAGACGTGCGCGTGCAGCGCGGTGCCGCCGGCCTCATGCGACTGCGAGACGATGTGTCCCGATTCGTGCGCCGCGGAGACGAGGTCGCCTCGGTCGTACGGCACCAGTGCGCGGATCTCGACGGCCGGCATCGGCAAAGCCGCCTCGATGGCCGCGCGGAGCGCGTTGATGCCCTCTCCCGTCCGCGACGACGCGAACAGCGCCCGCGGCTCCAGGCCGCGCAGGACCATGCGGGTGTCCTCGTCGACGAGATCCGCCTTGTTGAAGACCACGATCTCGGTGACGTCGCGCGCGCCCACGTCGCCGATCACATCCCGCACGGTCTGCAGCTGCGCGGCAGGATCGGGGTGCGCGGCATCCACGACGTGCACGATGACATCGGCCTCGCCGACCTCCTCGAGCGTCGAGCGGAACGCCTCGACGAGCTGGTGCGGCAGGTTGCGCACGAAGCCGACCGTGTCGGTGAGCGTGTAGACCCGACCGTCGGATGCCTCCGCACGGCGCACCGTGGCATCCAGCGTCGCGAACAGCGCGTTCTCCACCAGCACGCCCGCGCTGGTGAGGCGGTTGAGCAGGCTCGACTTGCCGGCATTCGTGTAGCCGGCGATCGCGACCGAAGGGATCGTGTTGCGCTTGCGCTCGGCGCGCTTGGCGTCGCGAGCGGGCCCGAAGTCGCGGATCTGACGGCGCAGCAACGCCATCTTGGTGCGGATGCGGCGACGGTCCAGCTCGATCTTCGTCTCACCGGGACCACGTGATCCCATGCCCGCTCCGCCGGCGCCGACCTGGCCACCAGCCTGACGGCTCATCGAGTCACCCCAACCGCGCAGGCGCGGCAGCAGGTATTCGAGCTGAGCGAGCTCGACCTGCGCTTTGCCCTCACGGCTCTTGGCGTGCTGGCTGAAGATGTCGAGGATGACGGTCGTCCGGTCGATCACCTTGACCTTCACGACGTCCTCCAGCGCACGGCGCTGCGAGGGAGCGAGCTCGGTGTCGGCGATGACCGTGTCGGCGCCGAGTGCGGCGACGAGGTCGCGCAGCTCCTGGGCCTTGCCCCGGCCGAGGTAGGTCGCCGGATCCGGATGCGGGCGCCGCTGCAGCACGCCGTCCAGCACGACGGCGCCGGCCGTCTCGGCGAGGGCGGCGAGCTCGCGCAGCGAGTTCTCGGCATCCTCCTGCTCGCCCTGCGGGTGCACGCCGACGATCACGACGTTCTCCAGCCGCAGCTGCCGGTACTCGACCTCGGTGACGTCCTCGAGCTCGGTGGAGAGCCCGGGAACGCGGCGCAGCGCAGCGCGCTCCTCGCGATCCCACTGCTCGCCGTCGGTGTCGGTCCGTGAGAAGGCGACTTCGTCCTGGAGCGCCTGGGCAGCACCGAACACGCGCACGCCCGAATGCGCGTCCGCGCGCTCGAGCACACGGGCCACCGGATCGATCGGTGTCTCGTCGATGCTCGTCGGGGTTGTTGTATCGGTCATGTCTTCCTTCCGGGATTGCCCGTAAACTCTAGCTTCCATTGGTGGGACTGTGCCTCACAGCCGGACTGGCGCCACCCTGTGGGGCTCCGCCCCACACCCCCGGCTTGCTGACGCGCGCCACCCTGTGGGGCTCCGCCCCACACCCCCGGCTTGCTGACGCGCGCCACCCTGTGGGGCTCCGCCCCACACCCCCGGCTTGCTGACGCGCGCCCCCAGCCGGGAGGTCCTCCGCTACGCTCGCAAGCATGTCGGGGGACCACTACTTCAGCGCGTCGCCGGCCGGCGCTGAGAATCTTCGCCGCATTCGCGTGACTCTGGCCGGTTCCGAGGTCGACGTCACGACGGCCGGCGGCGTCTTCAGCCCGGATCACATCGATTCGGGCACTGCCGTACTGCTGTCCAACACGCCTCCCCCGCCTCCCGGCGGAGATCTGCTCGACCTCGGCAGCGGCTGGGGTCCGATCGCGCTGTCTCTCGCGATCGAGTCGCCGCACGCCACCGTCTGGGCCGTCGATGTCAACGAGCGGGCATTGGATCTCGTGCGACGCAACGCCAAGTCGCTGAGCCTCACGAACATCAACGCCGTGCTGCCCGACGATGTTCCCGACGGCGTGACCTTCCGCACCATCCGCTCGAATCCGCCGATCCGCGTCGGCAAGCACGAGCTGCACGGACTTCTCGAGCGATGGATCCCCCGCCTCGACGAGCGATCGGATGCCTGGCTCGTCGTCCAGCGCAATCTCGGGTCCGATTCGCTCCAACGCTGGATCGCGGCATCCTTCACTCCGGGCTACAGCGTCCACCGTGCCGCCACGGGACGCGGATTCCGGGTGCTCAAAGTGCGCCGGCACGGGTCGCCGCACACGGACGAGATCTCGCTGCCCTAGGAGCGAGCGCGTCAGGCGAGCGCGACCTCACCCGAATACACGAGGGTCGCCGGCCCGGACAGCAGGACGTGCAGGTCGCCGCGCACCCGGAGCATCCGAACTCCCAGCGTGCCACCGGGCACCTCGACGCTCCAGCGGTCGGGGGCCGCCTGGCCCGCCCAGTGACGCACCGCGAGCGCCGCCGCGGCGACGCCCGTCCCGCAGCTCAGCGTCTCGCCGACGCCGCGCTCGAAGACGCGCATGCGTATCGAGCCCACCCCTTCGCGCACGAGCGGATCGCTCGGAACGACGAACTCGATGTTCGCGCCGCGAGGGGGCTCGGGGTGCAGCTGCGGGAGTGCGGTCAGGTCGAGTGCGTCGAGCTCGTCGGTGTCGGACAGCGCGACGACGATGTGGGGGTTGCCGACGTCGATCCCGAGCCCCGGCCGCGGGACGCCGAGACCCCGAGCGCGGACGAGAACATCGTCGGGCTCGACGCGCCACGAGCCGAGGTCGGCCTCGAACCCCAGGTCGCTGCGGGTTACGCTCTTCACCCCGGCCCGCGTGCCGATCAGCAGGGCCTCGGCGTCGTCGAGCGAAGCCAGGCCGGTATCGGCGAGGTAGCGCGCGAACACGCGAATGCCGTTACCGCACATCTCGGCCTTCGAGCCGTCTGCGTTGCGGTAGTCCATGAACCACTCCGCGCCGCCGGCGGCGGCATCCGACCCCTCCTCGATCGCCGCTGAGCGCACGACGCGCAGAACACCGTCGGCACCGATTCCGAACCGTCGGTCGCACAGGACGGCGACGTGATCATCGCTGAGGTCGAGCTCGCCGTCGGCGTCGGCGATCACGACGAAGTCGTTGCCGGTGCCGTGACCTTTCGTGAAGGCGATGGTCTGCGGCATCCCCCTAGCCTATGGGCGGATGGCGCAGCACCGCCGCCACAAGACCGCGGCGCGAACCATGGTCCCGAGGGCATCAGTCGGCGACGAGCCGCTTGCCGGTGGTGGTCGTGTCGAATCGCTCGTACCCGAGGGAGTCGTAGAAGCCGAGCACGTCGTTGTTTCCCGGACGCACCATGAGCTGCACCTTGGGGCAGCCGAGTTCCAGGAGCGCGTCTTCGGCAGCGGTCACGAGCGCTCGCCCGATGCCCTGGCCACGGCGGACGGGATCGGATGCCAGGTAGTACAGCCATCCGCGGTGACCGTCGTATCCGGCCATCACCGTGCCGACGATGTCGTCGCCGTCGACGGCCACCAGGAACAGCTCCGGCTGCACGGTGAGCTTCCGCTGAATGTCGAGGTGGGGGTTGTTCCACGACCGTGTCAGCCCGGTGGCCTGCCAGAGGGCGATGACGGACTCGGTGTCTCTGAGCGCGAACGCACGGATGCTTGTCATGAGTCCAGTATCGGGTCGAGAAGGACATCGGCACCCGCCGGAGACCAGAGCACATCGGGATATCGCTTGAACCAGGACACCTGGCGCCTCGCGTAGCGGCGGGTCAGCGCCTGCGTCTCGGCGATCGCCTCCTCACGGGTCGCCTCTCCACGCAGCTGCGCGAGTGCCTGCGCGTAGCCGATCGCCCGCCGCGCCGTCACTCCTGCCTCAAGGCCGTTCTCGCGAAGCGCATCGACCTCGTCGACGAGACCCTCGGCCCACATCCGCTCGACGCGCGCGTCCAGACGCGCGACCAGCTCTGTGCGGGGCATCGTGAGTCCGATGATGGTCGACGGATGCCACAGTGCCGGCTCCTCCGGGAGCGTGGCGCCGTGGGTCGCCGCACCCTGCGCGAGCACTTCGAGCGCGCGGACGATGCGCCGCCCGTTGCGCGGATCGACGCGTTCGGCCGTCACCGGATCGGCGACGCGCAGCCTTTCGTAGAGCACACCCGGTCCGTCCTGCTCGAGCTCGGCCTCCAGCCGCGCGCGGAGCGCCTCGTCACGCGGCGGGAAGCGGAAGTCGTAGAGCAGGCTCGACACGTAGAGGCCCGAACCGCCGACGACGATCGCGTGCGCCCCGCGCGCTCGGATGTCGTCGATCGCGGCCCGCGCGGCGCTCTGGTACCAGGCGACGGCTGCGTCGTCGGTGACGTCGAGCACGTCGAGGAGGTGATGCGGGATGCCGCGGCGCTGGGTCACCGGGAGCTTGGCCGTGCCGATATCCATGCCGCGGTACAGCTGCATGGCGTCGGCGTTCACGATCTCCGCGGGGCGACCGCGCTCGGCGAGGGCACCGGCCAGGTCGAGTGCGAGGTCGGACTTTCCGGTGCCCGTCGCTCCGACGACGGCGTAGAGCCGCGCTCCGAGTTCAGAAGCCGGTCCCTGAGCCAGTCGGAGGGTCACACCCCGACGCGCAGCGTCGGCAGTCCGAGCGAAACCGCCCGTGCTGCGCCCGAGTCCGTTGAAGCGCCGTCAGCCGGCGCGGGAATCCCGCAGGACTCCGCCTGAGTCCGGTCCCACGCGTCGCCTGCTCGGGTCCGGCGGATCCGAAGAGGACTGTCGTCGGCGTCGGCGAGGAGGTGGAACGGCGCCGCGTGGGTGATCGTGACCGACACGATGTCGCCCGGGCGCGGAATGTCGCTTCCCGCAGGAACCTCGAAATGAACGAGGCGGTTGTCTTCGGCGCGCCCGGTCAGCCGGTGGGTCTCGGCATCCTTCTTGCCCTCGCCCATCGAGACCAGCAGGTCGACCTGTCGCCCGAGCTGTGCCTGGTTCTCTTCGAGCGAGATGCGCTCCTGGAGCGCGATGAGCCTGTTGTAGCGCTCCTGCACGATGGCCTTGGGCACCTGGTCGGGCATCGTCGCGGCCGGTGTGCCCTCGCGGATCGAGTACTGGAAGGTGAAGGCGCTGGAGAACCGGGACTGCTCGACGACCCGCATCGTCTCTTCGAAGTCCTCATCGGTCTCGCCGGGGAATCCGACGATGATGTCGGTGGTGATCGCGGCGTTCGGCATCCGGTCGCGCACCCGGTCGAGGATGCCGAGGAACCTGTCGCTGCGGTAGGAGCGGCGCATCGCCTTGAGGATGCGGTCGCTGCCGGACTGCAGCGGCATGTGCAGCTGCGGCATCACGGCGGGCGTCTCGGCCATCGCATCGATGACGTCGTCCGTGAAGGCCGCCGGGTGGGGGCTGGTGAACCGGATGCGCTCGAGGCCCTCGATCTCGCCGGCGGCGCGAAGCAGCTTGCCGAACGCCTGGCGATCGCCGAACTCGACTCCGTAGGAGTTCACGTTCTGGCCGAGCAGGGTGACCTCGATGGCTCCATCATCGACGAGGAGGCGGATCTCGTTCAGGATGTCGCCCGGCCGGCGGTCCTTCTCCTTGCCGCGCAGGCTCGGGACGATGCAGAACGTGCAGGTGTTGTTGCACCCGACTGAGATGGAGACCCAGCCGCTGTAGACGCTGTCGCGCTTGGTCGGGAGCGTGGACGGGAAGGTCTCGAGCGACTCGAGGATCTCGAGCTCGGCCTCGCCGTTGTGGCGGGCGCGTTCGAGCAGCCCGGGAAGCGAGCCCATGTTGTGCGTGCCGAAGACGACATCCACCCACGGCGCCTTGTCGAGCACCGCCTGCTTGTCCATCTGCGCCATGCAGCCGCCGACGGCGATCTGCATGCCGTCCTTGCGCCGCTTCACGGAGGCGAGGTGACCGAGGGTGCCGTAGAGCTTGCCGGCGGCATTGTCGCGCACGGCGCACGTGTTGATGATGACGACATCGGCTTCCTCACCAAGCGCGGCCGGGAGGTAGCCCGCGCTCTCGAGGGAGCCGGACAGCCGCTCCGAGTCGTGCACGTTCATCTGGCAGCCGAAGGTGCGCACCTCGTAGGTGCGGACACGACCGTCGGCGGTGTGCGCGGCGGGCGATGGCGCGATCGTCGTCGGCGATGAGGACGGAGTGGTCATGATGCGTGCCATTCTACGTGCGCCACTCCGCGCCAGGCCCCGGCGGCCGGGTCAGCGGAACTGAACGCCGGCGCCGTCACGCTGCTCGGTGAGAGCCGTGCGCGCGGCGTTCGCGGCGACCGACCCGGAATAGCCGCGTCGAGCCAGCTGACCCATCAGCCGCCGCATCGCGGTGTCGAGGTCGTAGCTGCGCAGGCCGTGCGCCTTCGTGCGCGCGTAGTCGAGGGCCCGTTGGGCATCGTCGTCGGGAAGTGCTGCCAGCGCTGCATCGGCCACGTCGCGAGTGATGCCCCGCGCGCTGAGGGTCTGCGCGATGGCGCGCCTCCCCTGTCCCTTCCGGCTCGTGCCGGCGTAAAGAAGCTGTTCGGCGAGCACCGCATCGTCGATCCAGCCCCGACTCGCGAAGCGCTCCACGGTCGCCTCCGCGATCGCCGCGTCCACTCCCCGCTGTGCGAGGAACGCGCGCGCCTCCCGCTCCGAGAGCGCACTGCGGCGCAGCCGTCGAACGAGGAGGTCTTCGGCGTCCTCTCCCGACGGACCCTCGGGCATGTCGCTGTCGTCGCCGTCGTCACTTACGACGGTCGGGCGCTCCGGAGCGTCGTCCTCATCTGCCCTCTCGAGCGGGATCGCCCAGCGAACCGGCTCTTCGTCGGCGGGTGCGACACCGGGCAGGTAGGTGACGGGAGCGAGTCGCTCGCTCCCGTCACCCTCGCGTGCGATCATCAGGCCGGGCGGCGCGCAGCCAGCTCGTCACTGACCGCCTCGACGACCTTCGGCTGGCCGATGCCCAGCTTCGCCTTGATCTTCGACTCGATTTCCGCCGCGACGTCCTCGTTCTTGATCAAGAACGCGCGGGCATTCTCCTTGCCCTGACCCAGCTGCTCACCGTCGTAGGTGTACCAGGAACCCGACTTCTTGACGATCTCGTGCTCGACGCCGAAGTCGATGAGGCTGCCCTCGCGGGAGATGCCGGTGCCGTAGAGGATGTCGAACTCCGCCTGCTTGAACGGCGGGGCCATCTTGTTCTTGACGACCTTCACACGCGTGCGGTTGCCGATCGCGTCGGTGCCGTCCTTCATGGTTTCGATGCGACGGATGTCCAGGCGCACCGACGCGTAGAACTTCAGCGCCTTGCCGCCGGCGGTGGTCTCGGGGCTTCCGAAGAACACGCCGATCTTCTCGCGCAGCTGGTTGATGAAGATCATCGTCGTGTTGGTCGTGTTGAGCCCACCGGTGAGCTTGCGCAGCGCCTGCGACATGAGTCGCGCCTGCAGGCCGACGTGCGAATCGCCCATCTCGCCCTCGATCTCGGCCTTCGGGACGAGGGCTGCGACCGAGTCGATGACGATCAGATCGATCGAGCCGGAGCGGATGAGCATGTCGGCGATCTCGAGCGCCTGCTCACCCGTGTCGGGCTGCGAGACGAGCAATTGGTCGATGTCGACGCCCAGCTTCTGCGCGTACTCGGGGTCGAGGGCGTGCTCCGCATCGATGAACGCTGCGATGCCGCCCTGCTTCTGCACATTCGCGATCGCGTGGAGCGTGAGCGTGGTCTTCCCCGAGGATTCCGGACCGTAGATTTCGACGATGCGGCCGCGCGGGAGTCCGCCGATGCCGAGGGCGACGTCGAGGGCGATGGATCCGGTCGGGATCACCTCGACGGGCGCGCGCTCGTCGCTGCCCAGTCGCATGACCGAACCCTTGCCGAACTGCCGGTCGATCTGGGCGAGGGCCGACTCGAGGGCTTTCTCGCGGTTCTCGGGTGATGGCATGGCGTGCTCCTTATGCTCGCGTTCCGTCGCCTGTAGGCTGTCGCGCTCCACCCCGAGGGTCGGAGGGGATGCTGCGACAAGGCGTGTGGTGTCGTCTGACGTGGTTCACGCTAGGGCTGGGCTCCGACATCCGTCTTCGCTCCTCACCCGTCGTGTGGACAGACACGTCCTCGACTCCGACTGTGCAGGAGCCTACGCCGGTATCGAACGGATCTTCGACGACACGCCGTCGTCCGCCGACCGTTTCGGAGGGTCAGGGGCGGCGGACCTCGAGGCGCCCCACGCCATAGCGGCGCTCGGGCGGGACGTCGGTCTCGGCGCACAGCGCGAGCCACACTTCGCGAGCCGGGATGCCGGCATCCAGCGCCTGTGCGGCGGTGCGGTCACCGAGGCCCGGCAGCACCAGGTCCGCCATGAGCGCGCTCCCTTGCGGACCGAATTCGTCTTTGACGGCGCGATCGAATTCGCTGCGTCGCATGCCTCTCCCGGTCCCTGAGCGCCGTCGAAGGGCTCAGCGCAACGAGAGCTCGGCGTCGACTGCGGCGACCAGATCGTCGGGGACGACGTCGGGGAACGGCTGGATGCCCTCGATCACGGAGATGCGGTCTCCGACCTCGCGCATGATCGTCGAGATGGGCACGTCGAGGGCTTCTGCGACCGACGCGAGGATCTCGCTGGAGGCTTCCTTCTGACCGCGCTCGACTTCGCTGAGGTAACCGAGGGCGACGCTGGCGCGGCTCGCGACCTGTCGGAGGGTCCGGCCCTTCTGCTGCCGGAAGTCACGAAGGACTTCGCCGATTTCTTGACGTACAAGGATCATGTGGGCCCCCTCCTCACTTCTGATTCCGCGGTATCCGGGTGGATAAGAGTACAACGCCGGATGATGTCAATCTAATCCCGTGTGCTGTGGAATGGGTGGGAATCGCCGAATGTAACCGACACGAAACACACGTTGTTCCCCGTCCTGCGGCCGGACTCAGCGCACGGCTTTCAGCGCGATCGCCAGCGCGGCGCGAGTCGCCTCCGCCCTGATCTGCGCTCGTGTTCCCGCGAGCGACAGCGCCTCGACACGCGTTCCGGCAGGCGTCGCGACGGCGATGTACACCGTGCCGACCGGCTTGCCGTCCTGCATCGTCGGACCGGCGACCCCCGTCGTCGCGATGCCGACGTCCGCGGGGACGCCGTCGACCCGGGCCAGCCCACGCACCCCTGCGGCCATCTGCCGGGCAACGTCCGCATGCACGGGTCCTTCGGCAGCCAGCAACGCGGCATCCACACCGAGCAGGCTGCGCTTGAGGTCGGTCGCGTACGCGACCACGCCGCCTCGGAGGCACGCGGAGGCACCGGGAACCGAGACGAGTGCCGCGAGGACCAGTCCCCCGGTCAGCGACTCGGCGATGGCCACGCTCCAGCCGCGATCGATGAGGCGGTCGATGAGGGCCTGGGCCGCGTCGTGCCCGGCATCCGTCACGCGGCGCTCCGACCGCGCCGTGCCCCCCGCACCTGGGTGATGACGTAGTCGATGCCGCTCGCGACCGTGAGGACCACCGCGATCGTCATGGTCACGCCGTTGACCCAGAAGATCCAGTCGCCGACGAGAGTCCAGAGCGGCAGGAGAGCCAGCGAGAGCGCGACCGCCTGGGCCAGCGTCTTGAGCTTGCCCATCCACGCCGCCGCGACGACATGGTCGCTCGCGACGACCAGCCGGTGGACGGTGATGCCCACTTCGCGGATGAGCACCACGATCGTGATCCACCAAGGCAGCTCGCCGAGGATCGACAGACCGATGAACGCGAACCCGGTGAGCACCTTGTCGGCGATCGGGTCGAGGAGCTTGCCGAGGTCGGTGACGATCTCGTACCTGCGCGCGATCCACCCGTCGATGCCGTCGGTGGCGATCGCGACGATGAACAGCACGGCGGCCCACCAGCGCAGCGGTCCGTCGGCGCCGCCGTCGACCAGCAGCAGCCAGAGGAACACGGGCGCGCAGAGGATCCGCACGATCGTGATCGCGTTCGGCAGCTGGCGCGGGACCGCCACCTCAGTCCCGCCCCGTCAGTCCCCAGGCGTCCTCGTCGCCGTCCGCCTCCTCGACGGGGTACCCGTCGAACTGCGCGTCGACGGGATCGTTGCTGCGCGCGGGCGTGTCGTCGCCGCGGAGGCGCGCGAGCACCTCAGGCAGCTGTTCGACGCTGACCAGCACGTCGCGGGCCTTGGACCCCTCCGACGGGCCGACGATCTCGCGGGACTCGAGCAGGTCCATGAGCCGCCCGGCCTTCGCGAACCCGACCCGCAGCTTGCGCTGCAGCATGGAGGTGGAGCCGAACTGGGTCGAGACGATGAGCTCGGTCGCCGCGAGCAGCAGCTCGAGGTCATCGCCGATGTCGGCGTCGATCTCCTTCTTCTCAACGGCGACGGCGACCTCGCGGTACTCGGGCCGCGCCTGCGCGGTGACGTGCTTGACGACCTTCTCGATCTCGGCCTCGCTGACCCACGCGCCCTGCACCCGGATCGCCTTGGAGGCACCCATCGGCAGGAAGAGCGCATCGCCCTGGCCGATGAGCCGATCGGCGCCGGGCTGGTCGAGGATGACGCGCGAGTCGGTGACGCTGGTCACCGCGAATGCGAGACGCGACGGCACGTTGGCCTTGATCAGACCGGTCACGACGTCGACCGACGGTCGCTGCGTGGCAAGCACGAGATGGATGCCGGAGGCCCGGGCGAGCTGTGTGATGCGGACGATCGAGTCCTCCACGTCACGCGGAGCGACCATCATGAGGTCGGCGAGCTCGTCGACGACGACCAGCAGGTACGGGTACGGCTTGAGGACCCGCTCGCTGCCCGGCGGCACGACGACCTCGCCGGCGACGACGGCGCGGTTGAAGTCGTCGATGTGGCGGTAGCCGAACGACGCGAGGTCGTCGTACCGCATGTCCATCTCCTTGACGACCCACTGCAGCGCTTCGGCGGCCTTCTTGGGGTTCGTGATGATCGGCGTGATCAGGTGGGGCACACCCGCGTAGGAGGTGAGCTCCACGCGCTTCGGGTCGATCAGCACCATGCGCACGTCCGACGGCTTGGCCTGCATGAGCAGGCTCGTGATCATCGAGTTCACGAAGCTGGACTTGCCCGACCCGGTGGAGCCGGCGACGAGGAGGTGGGGCATCTTGGCGAGATTCGCCACGACGTAGCCGCCGCCGACGTCCTTGCCCACGCCGATCGTCATAGGGTGGGTCGCCTGCTGCGCTGCCGCGGAGCGCAGCACATCACCGAGTGTGACGATCTCACGGTCGGCGTTGGGGATCTCGACCCCGATCGCGCTCTTGCCCGGAATCGGGGCGAGGATGCGCACCTCGTTGGAGGCCACGGCGTAAGCGATGTTGTTCTGAAGCGCGGTGATCCGCTCGACCTTGACGCCGCGACCCACCTCGATCTCGTACTGCGTGACGGTCGGTCCCCGCGAGAACCCGGTGACCCGCGCGTCCACCTGGAACTGCTGAAGCACGCTCGTGATCGATGCGACGACCGCGTCGTTGGCGGCCGAGCGCGTCCGGTGCGGGGTGCCCGCGGCCAGCGCGTTGACCGACGGCAGCCGGTAGGGGACGACCGGCGCACGACGCGGTCCGTCGCCGCCGAGGCCGGACAGCCCGGGCAGCACGCCGTCGTCGAGCGGGGTCGCCGTCTCGTCGTCGCGGATGCCGGTGTGAGCCCGCTGCGCCGCGCGGGCGCCGCCGGCCAGCACTGCGGGGTCGATGACCTCGGTGAGCGCCTCGGACGGCGGGGGCGGCGGGGGGATGGTCACCGCGGCCTGCTCGAACCCGCCGTGCGACGAGCCCGGGGGCAGCAGCTCGGTGAGGTCCTGCGAGCCGATGCCGCCATCGGCGTCCTTCTCGCGACCTGTCCTGTTGCGTCGCCACCACGGCAGCGACGGGTCGTCGGCCGCTTCGTCGACGGCATCCGCCGCCGCAGGATCCGGACGCTCGGCGTCGAACATCCAGGTGTACAGCTCGCCGAGTCGGCGCGGGATGCGGTTCGGCGGGGTCTTGGTCAGGATCAGGATGCTGAGCGCAGTGAAGATGCCGAGCACGATGCCTGCGCCGATGTCGGTCATGAGGATCGCGAGGGGCTCGCCGATCATCCACCCGAACACGCCGCCCGCGTCGCTGAGCGCCGGCAGCCCTTCACGGGGCTGCGGGCGACCGCCGCCGATGTGGCAGAAACCAGCGATCGCGATGACGAACAGCGTGAAGCCGATGCCGATCCGTCCGTTGTCGTGCACCGACGCGGGATGCCGGAAGAGCCAGCCTGCCAGGAGCAGGAGCAGGACGGGCATCACGAACGCGAGCCTGCCGACGAGCCCGCCCGCGGTGTACGCGCTGATGGTCTGTGCGACGTCGTTGCCGATGAAGAACCACTCGTTGACGGCACCGGCGATCGCGAACAGCACGATCAGGAACGGAAGCCCGTCCCGGCGCTGGTCCTTCTCGAGCGTCTCCGGTCCGAACGCACGGAAGAGTCCGCCCGTGCCGTGGGCGAGCCCCATCCAGGCGCGCACGATCAGCGGCGGCTTGCCCACATCGCCGACGTAGCGCTTCGGCGCCGGAGCGGGCTTGGCGGCGCGCGACGAGGACCCGTTCGCGGGCGCGCGACCACTCTTGGTCGGGCTTGAGCTCCTGGCCATGCCCCCACGCTACGGCGGCAGACCGTGAAACCGCCGCAACGACGCGGTCGGCGGCATCCATCGGCGGGACCCGATTCAGCGCAGTCGCTTGACCATCGTGTCGCGACCGAACCCGCTCTGAGTCACTGCGAAACCCTCGCTGCGGTAGAGCGTCACGGCGAAGTTGCCGCGCTCGACGCTCAGACTCAGCCGTGCATAGCCGGACGCGCGAGCCTGCTCGGTCAAGGCCTGCAGGAGCGCTCGGCCCACTCCATGCGCACGCCAGATCGGCCGCACGCCGATGATGAGCTCGGGTACGCCTGTTCCGACGTAGCCGAATCCCGGATCACTGCGAGGCAGCAGGCGGTACCACGCCGCGCCGATCGGCTCGCCGGCGTCGTCCAGCGCGATGAACCCGGCATCGCTCGGCCGCATCCATCCGGTGACGTAGCGGCTGTGCTCAGGTGCCGTGAGCACCTGGTGCTTGGGAAGCGCACCGCCCTGCCGCCAGTTGGCCGCCTCGACGACCATGTCGCCCAGGAAGGCCCCATCGGCCTGGATGGCCGGGCGGATGCGGATGGTCGCCATCGCCCGATTTTACCGGGCTGCGCAGGCGCGCAGCGCCACGTGACGGTCGCCCGAAGGCGGCGCCGCGACTCGATCGGACCGAGGTCCTCCTACGCCTCGATCACGAGCGGCACGATCATCGGGCGACGGCGCAGCTGCTGGTTGACCCAGCGGCCGATCACCCGCCGTACGACCTGCGACAGCGCGTGCGTGTCGCGAACCCCCGACTGCGCGGCTTCGGCGAGCGCGGCGGCGATCTTCGGCTTCACGCTGTCGAAGACCGTGTCGTCCTCGGCGAAGCCGCGCGCGTGGATCTCCGGGCCGGTGATGATCCGCCCGGTCGCGGCATCCACCACGACGATGACGGAGATGAACCCCTCCTCGCCGAGGATCCGGCGGTCCTTCAGGTCGGCCTCGGTGATCTCGCCGACCGTCGAGCCGTCGACGTAGACGAAGCCGAGGTCGAGCTGGCCGACGACGTTCGCCAGGCCGTCCTTGAGGTCGATCACCGTGCCGTTCTCGCCGAGGATCGTGCGCTCGGCCGGGATGCCGGTGTCCTGCGCGAGCCGCGAGTTGGCCATCAGGTGCCGGTACTCGCCGTGCACGGGCAGCACGTTCTTCGGCTTGAGGATGTTGTAGCAGTACAGCAGCTCCCCCGCGGCGGCGTGACCCGAGACGTGCACCTTGGCGTTGCCCTTGTGGACGACGTTGGCGCCGAGCTTCGTGAGGCCATCGATCACGCGATAGACGGCGTTCTCGTTGCCGGGGATGAGGCTCGAAGCGAGGATTACCGTGTCGCCGGGGCCGGGCTCGATCTCGTGGTCGTTGTTCGCCATCCGGCTGAGGACGGCCATCGGCTCGCCCTGCGAGCCGGTCGACATGTAGACGACCTTGTCGTCGGGCAGGTCGCGCGCCTTCTTGTAGTCGATGAAGACCCCCTCGGGCACGTGCAGGTAGCCGAGGTCCTCGGCGATGCCCATGTTGCGCACCATGCTGCGTCCGAGAAGCGCCACACGTCGGCCGTGCGCGGCCGCGGCATCCAGCACCTGCTGCACGCGGTGCACGTGGCTCGAGAAGCTCGCCACGATCACGCGGCGCGGCGCCTTGCCGATCACCTGGTCGAGCACTGGGCCGATGCTGCGCTCGAGCGGCGTGAAGCCGGGGACGTCGGCGTTGGTCGAGTCCACGAGGAAGAGATCGACACCCTCCTCGCCGAGCCGCGCGAATGCGCGCAGGTCGGTGAGGCGATTGTCGAGGGGAAGCTGGTCCATCTTGAAGTCGCCCGTCGCGAGCACGAGGCCCGCGGGCGTGCGGATGGCCACGGCCAGCGCGTCGGGGATCGAGTGGTTGACCGCGATGAACTCCAGGTCGAACGGACCGATCCGCTCGTGCTGCCCCTCGGTCACGGTCAGCGTGTACGCCTTGATCCGGTGCTCCTTGAGCTTCGCCTCGATCAGAGCAAGGGTGAGCCCCGAGCCGATCAGGGGGATGTCGGGCTTGAGCTTGAGCAGATACGGAACCGCGCCGATGTGGTCCTCGTGGCCGTGCGTGAGGACGACGCCGACGATGTCGTCCAGGCGATTCTTGATCGGCTCGAAGTCGGGCAGGATCAGGTCGACGCCCGGCTGGTGCTCCTCGGGGAACAGCACGCCGCAGTCGACGATCAGCAGCTTCCCCCCGAACTCGAAGACCGTCATGTTGCGGCCGACTTCGCCGAGTCCGCCGAGCGGGGTCACGCGGAGGGTTCCCGCTTCGAGGGCGGGCGGATCGTAAACGGTGCTGGGCATCAGTCACCTTCCTGGGGATGCCGGGGCATCCGCTCTCGCGCGCACGGCCCGCTCAGCGGGCTGCGTGCCGCATCATCTTGTTGTTCCCGAGACCTTCGGCAGGGCGCCGCCGGCGGCGGCGTTGCGGTCGGGGCGGAAGTTGGAGAAGTCGGCGCCGGGGACGTCGCGGACCAGGGCGAGCTCGTCCTCGATCTTGGCGGCCTCCCACTCCTCGGGGCCGACCAGCGGCAGGCGCACCCGCGGGCTGCCGATGCGGCCGAGCCCGTGCAGGATGTATTTCGCCGACACGGTGCCGGGTACGTGGGTCATCACCGCCCGCACGAGCGGCTCGAGCTGCTTGTGCGCGGCGGTCGCCGCGGTGAGGTCGCCGCGGTTGACGGCATCCACGATCTCCCGGTACGGCTGGGCGGCGATGTTCGCCGTCACGCCGATGAGGCCGGTGGCGCCGATGGACAGATGCGGGAGCACGTTGGCGTCGTCGCCGGAGAAGTACATGAGATCGGTCTGGTTGAGCACGCGGCTGACCTCGCTGAAGTCGCCCTTCGCGTCCTTGATCGCCAGGACGTTGGGGTGCTTCGCGATCCGCAGGATCGTCTCGTAGCGGATCGGAACACCGGTACGGCCCGGGATGTCGTAGAGGATCACCGGCAGATCGGTGGCATCGGCGACGAGGCGGAAGTGCGTCAGGACTCCGGCCTGGGTCGGCTTGTTGTAGTACGGCGTGACGATCATGATGCCGTCGGCGCCGGCTTTCTCGCTCGCCTGGTACAGGTCGATCGCGTGTGCGGTCTCGTTCGACCCGCCACCGGTGATGATCTTCGCGCGGCCCGACGCCACGTCCTTGCCCACCTCGACGAGACGGATCTTCTCGGCATCCGTCAGCGTGCTGGTCTCACCCGTGGTGCCGGTGACCACGATGCCGTCGGCACCCGGCAGCGATGACGTCGTCCATGTGCTTCTCGACGGCGGCCCAGTCGACCTCGCCGTCGGCTGTCATGGGGGTGACGAGCGCGACGAGCACCTGACCGAAAGGGTTGCCGGTGTGCGTCATGGCTTCAGGCTATCGGCTCGGTGCAGGGCGGGCATCCGCGGTGAGCGGGCGCCGCGCGGCCGGCGCCTGGTCAGCGCCCGCGCTCGCCCGCACGCGCGACCAGGCCGGCGGGCAGGATGCGGGTGAGCGCGACGATCGCCTTGTACCGCAGCGACGGGATCGACACCGCCTTGCCCCTGGCGATGTCGCGCAGCGACTCGCGGACGACGTCACGGGCGTCGAGCCACATCCAGTCCGCGAGCCCCTCCTCGCCCGGGGGCAGGCCCATCCGCTCGTGGAAGTTCGTGTGCGTGAAGCCCGGGCAGACGGCCGTCACCGTCACACCGCGCCCCGAGTACCGCCCGTTCGCCCACCGGCTGAAGCTGATGAGCCAGCCTTTGCACGCGCCGTACGTCGACCGCGGGATGAATCCCGCCACGGACGCGATGTTCACGATCCGCCCGCTTCGTCGCTCGAGCATCGGGCCGAGCGCCGCGTGCGTGAGGCGCATCGGCACCTCGACGAGCAGCTCGAGATGCCGCACCTCGTCCTCGATGTCGTTGCGCGCGAAGCTCAGTGGCAGCCCGAACGCGGCGTTGTTCACGAGCATGTCGATCGGACGCTCCGGATCGGTCAGCCGGCGCACGACCTTCTCGAGCTGGCGAGGGACCAGGAGATCGGCGGCGAGCACCTCGACGTCGACCTCGAACTCCTGCGCGAGATCATCGGCGAGTCCACGCAGCGCGGTCTTGTCGCGGGCGACCAGAACGAGGTGGGTGTCGCGGGCTGCGAGTTGCCGGGCGAACTCGGCACCCAGGCCAGAACTCGCGCCGGTGATCAGTGCTGTCTTGGCCATGGAACGAGCCTAGCGACGCCCTCGCACCGCTCTGCCGATAAGGCTCGCGGGCAGGACGCGGCTCAAGAAGACGGCCACCTTGTACCGCAGGGTCGGCACCGAGAGCGGCTTGCCGCGGGCGATGTCGCGCAGCGACTCGGAGACGACGTCGCGGGCGTCCAGCCACAGCCACCCCGGTAGGCCGATGTCGGCGGTGGGCAGTCCCATCCGCTCGTGGAATCTCGTGCGCGTGAAGCCGGGGCACACCGCCGTCACGGTAACCCCGACACCGGAGTACCGCCCGTTCGCCCAGCTGCTGAAGCCGACCAGCCAGCCCTTGCACGCGCCGTAGGTGGAGAACGGGATGAACCCCGCGACCGACGCGATGTTCGCGACGCGGCCGCTCTCCCGCTCGAGCATCGGCCCCAGCGCGGCGTGAGTCAGACGCATCGGCACTTCGACGAGCAGACGGAGAGACCGTGCCTCGTCCTCGACGTCGTTGCGCTCGAATTCCATCGGCAGTCCGAAGCCCGCGTTGTTGACGAGCATGTCGATCGGGCGATCAAGGTCGGTCAGTCTGCGCACCACCCGCTCGAGGTGCCGCTCGACGAGGAGATCCGCGACGAGCACCTCGACATCCACCCCGAACCGATCGCCCAGCGCCGCCGCGGCTTCGCCCGAGCGCTGCCTTCTCCGGTGAGACGAGAACGAGGTCGGTGCCGCGCGCGGCGAGCTGCCGCGCGTACTCGGCGCCCAGGCCGGAGCTCGCACCCGTGATCAGCGCGGTCTCGGCCATGCCGACGAGCCTAGGCGGACGCCGCGCGTTCGTAGCGGAGGAACCGATATCGGATGCCGCTGCGCGAGGTGTGCACGCCGTCGGACGGTTCAGCGCCCGATACGACGAACACCGCAGAGTCGATCGCGGGCGCGCGGACGTCATCGGGCTCCGCGGGGAAGCCCGCGGGATGGGTCAGCTCGGTGACTTCGAGCCGGTCCGCGCCGTCGACGGTCTGAGCGAAGATCGCGCCGCCGCCGATGATCCAGATCCAGTCCGGCCGGTCGGCGCTCGCCAGCTCCAGTGCGGCTTCGACGGAGCCCGCCCGTTCCGCGCCGTCCGCCGACCACTGCTCCTGCCGAGTGACCACGATGTTGCGCCGGCCCGGCAGGGGCCGGAACCGCGGTGCGAGCGAGTCCCAGGTGCCGCGTCCCATCACGACCGGCGATCCGAGCGTCAGCTCCCTGAAATGCGCCAGGTCTTCCGGAACGTGCCACGGCATGCCGCCGTCGCGGCCGATGACACCGCTCTCGGCCTGCGCCCAGATCAGACCGATCCTCGGGGCATCGGTCATACCGCGACGGCCCCGCGGATCGCGGGATGGTGCTGATAGTCCTCGATCACGAAGTCGTCGTACTCGTAGTCGAAGATCGAGTCCGGCGTGCGCGTGATGCGCAGGGTCGGCGGCGCGAAAGGCTCGCGCTCCAGCTGCAGCTTCACCTGCTCCAGGTGGTTGTCGTAGATGTGGCAGTCACCGCCGGTCCACACGAAGTCGCCGACGTCCAGACCGGTCTGCTGCGCCACCATGTGGGTCAGCAGCGCGTACGAGGCGATGTTGAACGGGACGCCCAGGAACAGGTCGGCGCTGCGCTGGTACAGCTGGCAGGACAGCTTGCCGTCGGCGACGTAGAACTGGAAGAGCGCGTGACAGGGCGCCAGCGCCATGTCGGGGATATCGGCGGGGTTCCAGGCCGACACGATCAGCCGTCGCGAATCCGGGTTGCGACGGATCTCCTCGACGACACCCGCGATCTGATCGATCGTCTCGCCCGACGGGGTCGGCCACGATCGCCATTGAACCCCGTAGACCGGGCCCAGTTCGCCGGCGGCATCCGCCCACTCGTCCCAGATCGTCACACCGTGCTCCTGCAGCCACGCGACGTTCGACTCGCCGCGCAGGAACCAGAGCAGCTCGTACGCGATCGACTTCATGTGGACCCGTTTGGTCGTCACCAGCGGGAATCCCTGAGAGAGGTCGAAGCGCAGCTGACGGCCGAAGACGCTCCGCGTTCCCGTTCCGGTGCGATCGGTCTTGATCGCACCGTGCTCGAGCACGTCGCGCAGCAGGTCTTCGTAGGGCGTCGGGATCGTCGCGGACATCGACTCGATGGTATCGCTCCCGGCACGCCGAAGGCGGAGCCGGACGCGGCAATGTGCGCAGCCCGCTGGGCATTGTTACGACGCGATCGTCACAGTTCGCGCATCCTGCTCCTATTCAGGCGCAAGCAGTTAGCCTGGGATGCTGTGACTCTCTTTGGCGCCCTCGTCGGCCTCGCTGTGCTTCTCGCCGCGACGGTCGCCCTCGGCGTCTTCGTGCAATGGCGCCAGGGTCGCCCGCGTCGCCACATCCCGCACGAGGTCATCGAGCCGAACCGGCTCGGGGCGGATGCGCTCGGACAGACGGCGACGCTCCTGCAGTTCAGCACCGAGCTGTGCTCCCGCTGCCCGGGCGTGCATCGCACCCTCGAGTCGGTCGCGGGTGGCCGTGACGGTGTGCGTCATCTCGATATCGACGTGACCCGCCGCCCCGACATCGCCAAGCATTTCCACATCCTGCAGACGCCCACCACGCTCGTCCTGGACGGTGCCGGCGTCGTGCAGACCCGCTTCGGCGGGGTTCCCAATCGCGACGTCCTGGAGCTCGAACTGAATCGCCTGACCGGGGAGCCCGCGAATGTCTGATCCGACGGCCTCCTCGCGTCGCGGCATCGACCCGCGCGGACCGCGGTTCGCCGCGGGGATCACGGCGCTCCTGCTGCTCGTGGATGTCTTCCTCGGCCTGATCACTCCCATCGGCGCGACCGTCGCCGAGCGCGCTGTCGAGCCCGCCTTCCTCCTGCTCCTGGCCATCGCCCTGCTGTTCCTGTGGAGCGTGCTGTCGCCGCGCACGGCGCCGTGGGGCGTGCTGTACCGCACCCTCGTGCAGCCGCGGCTGAAGCCGCGCGACCGAACTCGAAGACCCGCGCCCGCCGCGCTTCGCGCAGGGCGTCGGCCTCTTCGTGGTGACGATCGGCCTCATCCTGCACCTCGCGGGCGTCCCTTGGGCGCTGCCGATCGCGGCGGCGGCCGCCTTCGTCGCCGCGTTCCTGAACGCGGTGTTCGGCTATTGCCTCGGCTGCCAGCTGTACCTTCTGCTGCAGCGCGCCGGCGTCGTCGGCCGCGAGCGCCGCGCTGCGCCTGAGGCGGCGACCTCCGTCGCGTGACCCAATGGTCGCGCCGTCGGGACACGCGCGATTAGGCTGGCCGCGAGGCGCCCGGAGGACGGACGCACGCCGACCAGGAGGTTCCGATGACCGCTACGAGCGAAGCCACCGCCGTCTGGAAGGGCGGTCTGTTCGACGGCGTCGGCAAAGTCACATTGCGGTCCTCGGGCAAGGGCACCTTCGACGTCACCTGGGCGGCACGCAGCGAGGGTTCGACCTCGGTGACGACCCCCGAGGAGCTTCTCGCAGCGGCCCACTCCTCGTGTTTCAACATGGCCTTCGCGCTCGCCCTCGCCGAGAACGGCACTCCTCCGGAGTCGATCGACACGACCGCATCCGTGACCTTCACACCCGGCGTCGGCGTCACCGGCAGCCACCTGAACGTCAATGCCGTCGTTCCCGGCCTCGGGCAGGAGGACTTCGACCGCATGGCCGAAGACGCCAAGGTGAACTGCCCGATCTCACAGGCCCTCAAGGCGATCGAGATCACGCTAGAGGCGACGCTTGCCTGAATCCGGCGGCGCCCCTCGCCGGGTCGTCGTCGGAGGCGCGTCGGGTCTGATCGGCTCGGCCCTTGCTGACAGCCTGCGGGCCGACGGCATCCGAGTCACCACCCTCGTGCGGCGGCCGGCCGAGACGGCCGACGAGGTCGAGTGGCTGACCGATTCGTCGCCGCTGGACCCCGCGGTGCTCGATGGCGCGGACGCCGTGGTCGGGCTCAACGGCGCGTCGATCGGCCGATTCCCCTGGACGCCGCACTACAAGAACAAGCTGCTGTGGTCGCGCATCACGCCCACGCGCGCTCTCGCCCGCGCGATACGCGAACTCGGCAGCGGAGCGCCGGCCTTCGTGTCGTCATCCGCTGTGGGGTACTACGGATCGGCGCCGGGTGTGCAGCTGACCGAGAAGTCGCCGCGAGGTGAGACCTTCCTCGCCGATCTGTGCGGCGAGTGGGAGAGCGCCGCCCTCGCTGCCGGCGAGCAGTCGAGGGTCGCGGTGCTGCGCACCGCGCCCATCGTGCACCGGAGAGGTGTGCTGAAGCCGCTGATGCTGCTGACCGCCTGCGGTGTCGGGGGTCCGATCGGCCGAGGCACGCAGAAGTGGCCGTGGATCTCGGTCGACGACGAGGTGCGCGCCATCCGGCACATCATCGATTCGGATGTCGCGGGACCGGTGAACCTGGTCGGTCCCACGCTCGCGAGCGCCAACGACCTCGGCTTTGCGCTCGCGGTGCGCATGAACCGTCCGTTCCTGGTTCGGGCTCCGGTGTGGGCCCTGAAACTCGTCCTCGGGGTCGATGCCACCGAAGGACTGCTGACCTCCGATGCCGCGGTCGTGCCGACCGTGCTGGAGGCGTCCGGCTTCTCGTTCACCCACTCGACGGTTCAGCAGGCGGCCGATGCCGCAGTGACGGCCCGCGAGGGCTAGCTGCGACGCTCGGCGGTCTCCAGCCGGATCGCCTGACGGACGGCCGCACGCGCACGCCTGCGATCGCCCGCGGCGTCGTATGCGAGCCCGAGCCGGTACCACGCGCGCCAGTCGCCCGGATTCGCCTCCACGTCCGCCCGGTGGATCGGGAACACCGCGTCGCCGTCCTCTCGCAGCACGCGGCCGCTCGGCCGCACGGCGACCTGCTCCTCAGGCAGCCCGCCCTCCGTCTCCAGCCGGCGCCCGAGGCGCTGCGCTCGGACGCCGAACCACAGTTCGCGCCCGAGAGCCCACGCGGCGATGACCGGCAGGACGACGAGCGCGATGCCCATCGCGATGCCGATGGCGTCTCCGCTCGTGAGCAGGAGCCACGCCCGCTGCGCGACCAGGACGATGTACAGGGCGAGCAGCACCGCCATCAGGGCGACGCCGATGCGCGCGCTCATGCGCCGGTCGCGCGCGCCACCTGACCGGGCACACCGCCCTCCGCTACCGGCCGCTCCTGCGCCGGACGCGGCACGCGGATGCCGATGTCGAGGAAGCTGTCGAGCCCGACGACGACCCCCCGGGCGTCGCGGGCGGCAGCGAGCGCGACGCGGATGCCGGGGGCGTACGCCAGCGCCGGCTCGATCGTGTCGTGGGTCAGGGTGAGCGACTCCCCCGGGCCGGAGAGGACGACCTCCTGCCGGGCGAGGACACCCGGTCGTCGCATCGAGTGGATCGGGACGCTCGCCACCTGCTGGCCGCGCGCCCGCTGGTCGACGTAGGGCGATTCGACCGGGCCGACCTCGGCCCTCGCCGCGGCGATGAGCTCCGCGGTCCGCACCGCCGTCCCGCTCGGCGAGTCGACTTTGGTCTCACGATGAGCCTCGACGATCTCGATCGACGGGAAGAACGGCGCCGCCGCGGCGGCCAGTGCCGAGCCCAGCACGGAGCCGAGCGAGAAGTTCGGGATGAACACGGCGCCCGTCCCTGCGGCATCCACGAGCGGTCGGATGAGCGAGATGCGCTCGGCCGACCAGCCCGACGTGCCCACGAGCACGTTGATGCCCCGCTCGACCGCGGCGCGGACCACGTCGATCGACACGGCGGGGGTCGATGCATCCACCACCAGGTCGGCGCCGTCGAGTTCGGACAGCTCCGACCGGGACGACAGCGTCGCAACGACCTCGAAGCCGTCCTCACCCTCGATCACGTCGCGGATGATGCCACCCAGCTTGCCTGTGCCGCCGACAATGGCCACGCGCGTCGTCATGGATCCATCGTATCGGCGGGGCGCGGCGCACCCCGGCCGCGCGCATCCGGCCGCGAGGCGCCGACTACGCTCGAGCGCATGCCGACGATCACCCCGCTGCCGGTCGACGATCCCCGCGCGCATGAACTGCTCGCCGACTACTTCGCGATGCGGGCAGCCAACTTTCCGGGGCATGCCTACACGACCGTCTTCCCCGATCCCTCGGTGTTCGAGCCGCCCGCCGGCGAGTTCGTGGTGGTCAGCGACGAAGGCGCGGATGTCGGCTGCGGCGGGATCCGACGCATCGAAGACGGGCCGCATGGCCCGCGGTACGAGGTCAAGCACCTGTACCTGCGGCCGGAGACCCGCGGTCGCGGCTGGGGCCGGCTCCTGATGGATGATCTCGAGCGCAGAGCGCGGCAGTTCGGTGCCGCTGAACTGGTGCTGGACACCCATCACACGCTCGAAGCCGCAGGAGGCCTGTACGAGGCATCCGGGTTCAGCGCGATCGATCCGTACAACGACAACCCGAACGCGACACGCTGGTACGGGAAGGCCCTGCTCAGACCGGAGTGACCTCGGGCAGGCCCGTGCGCAGTTCGACGGGAAGATGCGCGAGGTCGTTGTGCGAGACCAGCGTCCACGGCCGGCCCTGCCTCTGCGCGATCACGGTCAGCCCGCAGTGCGCCTGGTTCAGCGTCATCCACCGCCACTCCGGGGCCTGCAGCACCTCGCGGACGAACCACCCGATCACGAAGTTGTGGGTGATGAGCAGCTCGTGCACCTCACCGCTCTTGCGGACGAGGTACTCGCTCGCGGCATCCGCCATCTGCGCCCGGCCGGCGTCGATCTCGGCCTCCGTCACGCTCCCGAAGAAGGGCTCGAACACCGCGGGGGTCTGGTCGGTCATGCCGGTCGGGACGCAGTCGAACAGCAGCGCGGACGGCTGCGGCGACAGCGACGGCATCCGCTCGGCGACCGCGCGCGCGGTCTGACTCGCGCGTTCGAGCGGCGAGTGCCATACGGCGTCGAACGGCACGCCGGACAGGCGATCGGCAAGGAACGCGGCCTGGCGGCGGCCCCTCGGAGAGAGCGGTCCGTCGATGAGCCCGTGCTCGGCGTCCTGATGTTCGCCGTGCCGCACGAGGTAGATGTAGTGCGTCACGCCAGCTCACTTCGTCGGGGGTTTCGCGTGCTCGAGAGCACCATCCCAGCCTATGTCACGGGCGCCGGCACACCGGCGAACCGCCGCGAGCGCGACTACTCGGCGGCGCGGGCGATGTCGGCCAGATGGCTGCGGCTGAGGTGCACGCCGACGCCCTGAACGAGCTCGTCCACGTGCTGGGCGGCGTACGCGTTGACGATCGGGGCGGTGACCAGCTTCTGCGCCAGCAGCCAGGCGACCGCGACCGCCGCGTCCGGCACGCCCAGCTCGGTGCCGACGGCATCGAGAGCCCGGAGCGTGCGACTCCCGCGGCGATTGATGTTCGCCGCGATCTGCGCGCCGCGCACAGACAGCCCGCCGCGAAGCTTCGTGCGGTGGCGGCCGGCGAGGAACCCGTGCTCGAGCGGATGCGACGGGGTCACCGCCATGCCCTGGGCGCCCGCGACGAGCCGGAGGTCGGAATCGAACTCATGGCGGCGCAGGACGTTGAACGGCACGTCCAGCACCGTGATGCGCGGATAGCCGGCCGACGCGTAGATGCGGGCTTCGACCAGCTGCGCGGCCGTGAAGCCGGCCGCGCCGAGGGCGACGGCCTTGCCCGACTCGACGAGCCATTCCGCCGTCGCGAGGGTGTCTTCGAGCTCGGTGCGCCCTGCAGTCGCGTCGAGGTAGAGCACGTCGACGCGATCGGTCCGCAGGCGGGTGAGGGATGCCTCGACCGCACGGACGAGGTTCACGGGCCCGAGACCCGGGTTGTCGGGGTGCCCGCCGACGCGCACGGTGAGCGTGATGTCCTCGCGCAGGCCTCGAGAGTGCAGCCACTGGCCGATGATGTACTCGCTGCGTCCGCCGGCGAAGCTGTCGGCTGTGTGCAGCGCGTTTCCGCCGCGTTCGACGTAGGCGTCCATGATCTCGTGGCTGGATTCGAGGTCGACGTTCCAGCCGAACTCGGCGCCGCCGAGGATCAGCGGGAAGATCTCCGCACCGGTCTCACCGAGCGCAACGCGTACGTTCTCCCCGACGGCTGGTCCCTGCACGGGTATCGGGGCGGAGGGGTGAAAGGTGCCGGCTGCGGGAGCGATCGGCAGGCTCTCCGATGAGACGGCCGAGCCAACGCCGAATGTAGCCATGTCCCACCCCCTCACGTCGACTCCACTGGAGCCTTCGTGACTTCGTCTCACGCACCCCCCGGCGCGTAATTCGAGGGTAAGCCGTTCCCGTACCGGAGCCGGTCATTCCGGCGACCTGTCGGTAAATATTACATAACGCTTAGGTCACGAAGACGTGAGAATCCGCGCGTTGTCCCCCGTTCGGGGGACATTTGGGGACCTCAAATGCGGATGCCCGCTCCCTCCGAGGTGGAGGAAACGGGCATCCGGGTGTTCAGGTTCTTCGATATCAGCCCGCTATGCCGTTACACCGGCCGAAGGCTCAGCCTTCGGCGGGCCCTCCGGACCAGGGCTGGCCGCAGCGCGACCCTCCTGGTCTGCCGGCTCCTCGAGCACGGGCTCGAGCGACAGCTTGCCGCGGTCGTCGATCTTGGTGATCTTGACGAGCAGCTTCTGGCCGACGCTGAGGACGTCCTCGACGTTCTCGACGCGCTTGCCGCCGGCGAGCTTGCGGACCTCGCTGACGTGCAGCAGTCCGTCCTTGCCGGGCAGGAGCGAGATGAACGCGCCGAATGTCGCCAGCTTCACCACGGTGCCGAGGAACTGCTCGCCGACCTCCGGGTTGGTGGGGTTGGCGATCGCGTTGACCTGGGCGCGGGCGGCCTCGGCCGCGGGGCCGTCGGTCGCGCCGATGTAGACGGTGCCGTCCTCCTCGATCGAGATCTGGGCTCCCGTCTCGTCCTGGATCGCGTTGATCGTCTTGCCCTTGGGGCCGATGAGCTCGCCGATCTTGTCGACCGGGATCTGCACGCTGATCACGCGCGGAGCCGTCGGAGCCATCTCGTCCGGACCGTCGATCGCGGCGTTGAGCACACCGAGGATCGTGAGGCGAGCCTCGTGCGCCTGCTGCAGCGCGGCCGTCAGCACCGACGACGGGATGCCGTCGAGCTTCGTGTCGAGCTGGATCGCGGTGACGAATTCGGATGTGCCGGCGACCTTGAAGTCCATGTCGCCGAGGGCGTCTTCGGCGCCGAGGATGTCGGTGAGCGCCGCGTAGCGGGTCTGACCGTCGACCTCGTCCGAGACGAGCCCCATCGCGATGCCGGCGACGGCGGCCCGAAGGGGCACACCGGCGTTCAGCAGCGACAGGGTGGAGGCGCACACCGAGCCCATGGACGTCGAACCGTTGGAGCCGAGAGCCTCGGACACCTGGCGGATCGCGTACGGGAACTCCTCGCGGCTGGGCAGCACCGGCACGAGCGCGCGCTCGGCGAGGAAGCCGTGCCCGATCTCGCGACGCTTGGGGCTGCCCACGCGACCGGTCTCACCGGTCGAGTACGGCGGGAAGTTGTAGTGGTGCATGTAGCGCTTGTGCGTCACCGGCGACAGCGAGTCGATCTGCTGCTCCATCTTGAGCATGTTCAGCGTGGTGACACCCAGGATCTGGGTCTCGCCGCGCTGGAAGATCGCCGAACCGTGGACGCGCGGGATGACCTGCACCTCGGCGTCGAGCGGACGGATGTCGGCCAGGCCGCGACCGTCGATGCGGACGCCCTCGGCGAGGATGCGGCCGCGCACGATCTTCTTCGTGACCGACTTGTAGGCGGCCGAGAACTCGAGCGTCGCGACGGCAGGGAGCTCCCCGGCCTCGACGGCTGCGAGCAGCTGGGCCTTGACCTCTTCCTTGAGCGCGTCGTCGGCGTTCTGACGCTCGACCTTGTCGGCGACCTGGTAGATCGACACGAGACGGTCGTACGCGCGGTGCGCGACGTAGTCGTAGGTCTCCTGGCTGTAGGGCAGGAAGACCGGGAACTCCTTGATCTCCTTCGCCGCCGTGTTCGCGACGACGTTCTGCGCGGCGACGAGCTGCTTGAGGAACGGCTTCGAGGCCTCGAGGCCCTCGGCAACGACCTGCTCGTTGGGCTTGACGGCGCCGCCCTTGATCAGGTTCCAGGAACCCTCGGTGGCCTCGGCCTCGACCATCATGATCGCGACATCTTCGTTGCCGTCGGCATCGGTGATGACACGGCCGGCGACGATGAGGTCGAAGACGGCCTCTTCGAGCTGGGTGACGGTCGGGAACGCGATCCACTGGTCGGCGTTCTCGCCGTGACCCGGGATGAGCGCGAGCCGGACGCCCGCGATCGGACCGGAGAACGGCAGACCGGAGATCTGGGTCGACAGCGAGGCCGCGTTGATCGCGAGCGCGTCGTAGAACTCGCCCGGCGCGATGGACAGCACGGTCACGACGATCTGCACCTCGTTGCGGAGACCGTCGACGAACGACGGGCGCAGCGGGCGGTCGATGAGACGGCAGACGAGGATCGCCTCGGTGGAGGGACGACCCTCACGACGGAAGAACGAGCCGGGGATCTTGCCCGCGGCGTACGAGCGCTCTTCGACGTCGACGGTCAGTGGGAAGAAGTCGAAGCCTTCGCGAGGGTGCTTGCCGGCACTGGTGGCCGACAGGAGCATCGTCTCCTCGTCGAGGTAGGCGGCGACCGCGCCCTGCGCCTGCTGGGCGAGGCGTCCGGTTTCGAAGCGGACAGTTCGGGTGCCGAAGCGGCCGTTGTCGAGAACGGCTTCCGCTGCGGTGATTTCAGGACCTTCCAAGAGGTCTCTCTCTTTCTGCTTTTGGCGAGCGCCGCGCCGCATCGTGCGGCGGGCGCTGTGCCCTTCTTTAAAGCTCGCTGCGCCCGTATGGCGCGCGAGCATTCGAAGGAGCAGGAACAGGCAGATTATCGGCGCGCGACAGTCCGTCGCGCATCACCTGCGCTGGTCACCAGTAGAAGAGCACCCGGCGCGCGAACGACGGGGAATCCACCACAGGGGACCAGCTTGCTGCCGGCCTGCTCCGTGTAGCTCATGTTCAATTGAGCGGATGCCGCAAGGGCAACCTGTCCGATCCTACCAGCGGGAGCGGCATCCACCCCATCGGTGGCGCGGGCTGTGCTCACCGGCTTAGGGTGAAGACATGAGCACCGACGAAAAGCCGGCGGGCGCGGCATCCGACGAGATGAAGCGCAAGTTCAAGCAAGCACTCGAGAAGAAGAACGCCCAGCACCGCGAGGGCGAGTCACACCTGGACGGCGACTCCGCCATCCACGGCACCCATGGCGCCGTGACGAGGCGGGAGTTCCGCCGCAAGAGCGGCTGAGGAGCGAGGCGATGGTCTTCGACCCGACTTTCCACGAGATCTCCAAGGAAGCCGACGAACTGCCGGACCTGGACGGCTCGGATCCCGACGCCGAGCCGCTGGGCGAGGACGTCGAGGCGGACGATCTGCCGCCGATCGGCGAGGAGTGATAGGGAGCCGCTGAGATGAGCGACTTCCGTGAACGCAATCCCGACGACGAGCGGGATGTGCCGCTCGACGACGAGACCGAGCTCGAGACCCCGCCTCCGACGATCGACCCGCTGGAAGCCGTCGAGGACGATGTCGACGCGACGGAGTTCGAGGAGCGCGAGTCGGCGATCGAGGCCGGCGAGATCGACCCGCGCGACTGACGGACTCGCTCAACGCGCAAGCGGGTCCGCCCGCGCGATGCGGACGGACCCGAGAGCAGGCGATCAGCGCGTGAGTGCGGCCTCCCGCTCGCGTGCGCGCTCCTCCTTCGCCTCGGCTTCGGCGACGGCGGCCTCTTCGAGACCCTGCGTGCCGACGGCATCCCTCGCCTCGGACATCCCGTCGTGGTCGTCGCCGGCGAGCGTCGTCTCGTCGAACGGGAGCTGACCTCGCAGCACCTGGCGCGCGCGGGCGGCGTCGAACTCCTTCACCCACGTCCCGATCAGCACGGTGGCCACCGCATTGCCGGTGAAGTTCGTGATCGCGCGGCCTTCCGACATGAACCGGTCGATTCCGACGATGACCCCCACGCCGTTGACGAGGTCGGGCCGGTAGGCCTGAAGTCCCCCGGCCAGCGTCGCGAGACCCGCGCCGGTGACGCCCGCGGCGCCCTTCGAGGCGATGACCATGAACGCCAGCAGTCCGATCTGCTCCGGGATCGACATCGGCATGCCCATGCCTGCGGCGATGAACAGCGAAGCCATCGTGAGGTAGATCGCGGTGCCGTCCAGGTTGAACGAGTATCCGGTGGGCACCGTGATGCCGACGACGGGCTTGGCGACGCCGAGGTGCTCCATCTTTGCGATCAGCCGCGGCAGCGCCGACTCGGACGACGAGGTGCCGACGATCAGCAGGTACTCCCGGGCGAGGTACTTCATCAGGCTGAAGATGTTGATCCGCGTGACGGCGAACAGCAGCGTGCCGAGGATGCCGAAGATGAACACCGCGCACGTGATGTAGAACGCGATCATCAGGATGCCGAGGCTCACGATCGCCGCGAACCCGGTCTTGCCGACCACTGCGGCGATCGCGCCGAACGCGCCGAGCGGTGCGAGCCACAGGATCATGCCGAGGATGCGGAACACCAGCGCCTGGAGGTTCTTGACCGCGTTCATGATGGGCTCGCCCTTCGGGCCCATCTGCTGCAGCGCGAAGCCGACCAGGAGTGCGATGAACAGCACCTGCAGCACGCTCTCGCCGGTGAAGGCCGAGAAGAACGTCGTCGGGATGATCCCGAGGATGAACTCCTGCGTGGTCTTGGCCTCGGTCGCGCTCGCGTCGTATGTCGAGTTCGCCATGTTCAGGCCCTCACCGGGGTGGATGAGGTTTCCCACGACCAAGCCGATCGCCAGGGCGAAGGTGGTCATGATCATGAAGTAGAGCAGCGCCAGCCCGCCGATCTTGCCGACCGTGGCCGCCTTGGCGATCGAGCCGACGCCCACCACGATCGTGCAGAAGATGATCGGGGCGATCATCATCTTGATCAGGGCGACGAAGCCCTTGCCGATCGGCTCGAGCGCGACTCCGACCTCGGGCCACACCAGGCCGATCGTCGCGCCGAGCACGACCGCGATGATCACCGCGATGTACAGCCAGGTGTGCTTGTCCCATGACGTCTTGCCGCGCCGCCAGTTGTAGCCGGGGAGCTTGAACGATTGGGTTCTGGGGATCTGAGCCATCTTCGCCTCCGATAGGGTTCGAAACTTCGCTGTTCCGGGTCGCCGTTGCGGTGCCCGTCCTGCGATTACTGTGTACGACGGATGCCGGATGCCCGGGGTTGTGGTCGTATTGGTCTCGAACGAGTCCGAGCGCGAGGAGGCGTATGGCTGCCACACGCGGCGCGAGCGCGGCATCCCGCGTGTTCATTGCCTTCCTCGGGGCGGTTGCGGTCATCACCGCCCTGCTGGCGATCCTGCTCGCATTCCAGGCGCAGGCGACGGAGCGTGCGGAGGCGGAGGCGGTCACCCTGGCCGTCGCCCGGACGATCGCCGAGATGCCCGATGTCGAAGCAGCCGTCACCACCGGCTCGGATGCCGCCGCGACCGCCGCGCTGCAGCCGATCGCCGAGCGGATCATGGACGAGACACCCATCGACTTCGTGACGATCATGACCACGGAGGGCATCCGGCTCACCCATGCCGATCCTGCGCAGATCGGGAAGCCGTACATCGGGACCATCGGCCCCGGACTCGAGGGCCGCACGCTGACCGAGGAGGCGATCGGAACCCTGGGACCCTCGCTGCGGTCTGTCGTGCCGGTGATGTCGTCGGGAGAGGTCGTCGCCCTCGTCTCGGCCGGCATAACGCTGGGCAGCGTCGGCACCGGCGTGCTCCGGCAGCTGCCGTTCGTCATCGCGGTCGCGGTCGCCCTGGCGGCGGTGGGGCTGGCGGCGGCATGGCTCGCCGGCCGCTTCACCCGGCGCATCGCGGGCGACCTGCCCGCGAGCACGGTGCGCGACGCGGTCTCGTCGTACGAGTCCGTCCGCACGCTCGGCGAGGCGCTGCGTGCGCAGACGCACGAACACGGCAATCGCATGCATACCGCCGTGGCGCTGCTGGAACTCGGGCGCACCGACGAGGCGATCGGCATCCTCACCGAGACGTCGCGTCAGAGTCAGGCGCTCGTCGACCAGGTCGCCGCGCGTCGCGACGGCGACCCGACCGTCGGTGCGCTGCTTCTGGGCAAGTCGGCGCAGGCCCGCGAACGGGGTGTGGAATGGGTCGCCGAGATCGATCCGGCCGCGCCCCGCAGCGCGCTCAGCCCGGTCGACGCGGTCTCGGTGGTGGGCAACCTGATCGACAACGCGCTGGACGCCGCCGCGGCGGGGCCGGAGCCCCGCTGGGTGCGGATCGTGTTCGCACCGGCGCCGGGCGGCGCGCTGGCCGTGTCGGTCTCCGATTCGGGCGCGGGCGTTTCCGCCGACCTGCGCGATCGGATCTTCGAGCACGGGTTCTCGACGAAGCCCGCCGGCGCTGACGGCCGCGGCGTCGGGCTCGCTCTCGTACGCGCGATCGTTGAGGGCGCCGGGGGCGCGGTGGATCTGTCCTCCTCGCCGACGACGTTCCAGGTGATCCTGCCGGGGAGGCGCGCATGATCACCGTGCTCCTGGTCGACGACGACGCGCTGACCCTCGAATTGCACCGCACCTACCTCGAGCGGATGGACGGATTCGTCGTGGTCGCTGAGTGCACGGGAGCGCGCGCGGCCGTCTCGGCGATCCTCGAGCGCCCGCCCGCCGACGGCATCGACCTGGTGCTGCTGGATATGACCATGCCCGACGGGACGGGGCTCGACGTGCTGCGCCACGTGCGTGCGCGGGCGGCGGATGTCGACGTGATCGCCGTCACCGGCGTGCGCGACGCCGACGTGGTCCGGCAGATGGTCGGGCTGGGCGTTGCCCAGTATCTGGTCAAGCCCTTCTCGTTCCCCGTGTTCCGTGAGCGGCTCGAGCAGTACCGCGCATACCGTGAGCGCGCACGCGAAGCGACCGGGCCGGCGACGCAGGCAGAGATCGATGCGATGCTCGGGGCTCTGCGCCCGACCGCGCCGGCCGAGCTCCCGAAGGGGCTGTCGGCAGACACGCTGGAGCGCGTCACGGCCGGCGTGCGGGCGAACGGACCTCTCTCCGCCGCCGAAGCGGCGACGCTGCTGGGGATGTCCCGCGTGGCGGCGCGGCGGTACCTCGAGCACCTCGCCGACGCGGGTCGCGTCATCCGCTCACCTCGCTATGGCACACCCGGCCGACCCGAGACCGAGTACCGCTGGCAGGCGTGAGCGCGGCTCAGCGACTCCGCGCGGCGGAGTGGGTTCCGCCCGAGCCGCCGATCAGCACGTAGTGGTCGTGCTTCGCGTGCCGTCCGTCGCCGGCGGTGCGCCCGTGCATGCGTCGCCAGAGCCACGGCAGCGCGTCCCGGAGGAGCCAACCCGCGTCGTCCAGGTCGTCGTCATCGGAGTGGAAGGCGGCATCCAGCCCCTCGAGCGTCTCGGCGTCCGGCACGCCCAGCGCGTCGGCGGCCCGATACGCGACGAACCGGTGTCCGCGCGAGCGGAGATGCACCCGGTCCGTGCCCCACATCTCGAGGTCGCCGATCGCGGGAAGCGCCTCGAGGTCGAGAAGGATCGCGCCGGTCTCCCGCGCGATGCGGCGCAGTTCGGAGTTGAACCGGGCGAACCTGCCGGCGAAGAGCATCGCGGCGCGCCGGCGCGGGAGGAATGGTGTGACCAGGAGGACATCGCAGCCGGCCTCGCGCAGGCGGCGGACCACCGTCTCGAGTCGGAGCGCGAGTTCGAGCGGTTCGGCGCGGCGGCCGACGAGATCGTTCGCGCCGATGAACACCGAGACCAGATCCGGCCTGAGCGCGAGAGCGCGCGGCAGCTGATCCGAGATCACATCGTCGATGCGTCGGCTCCGTACGGCGAGATTCGCATAGCGGAACGGCTCGGAACCGCCGGTCGCCGTGTGCGACAGGAGCTGGGCCAGCCGATCCGCCCAGCCGCGGTACTCCCCGGCCGGCATGCGCGACGAGTCGCACAGTCCCTCGGTGAGTGAGTCGCCGAGTGCGACGAAGCTCGTCCACCGGGGCGCGCTGCGAGCGGGCGGAACGGTCGGCGCCGATGGCCGGGTCTGGGCGCGCGCGAGGAGCGCATCGTCGATCGGACGCAGCATCCGCGCCTCGTCGTAGTGCCCGATCAGCTGATCGCCGATCGCCTCCCATGTGCGATCCTGCACCGACTCGCGCGCGGCGGCACCGAAGGCGCGGCGCTTGGCGACGTCTCCGACGAGATCCACCACGCGCGCGCGGAGGTCGGCGAGGTCGCCGGGCCGGTAGAGCCAGCCGTCGATGCTGCTGCGCACGAGGTCGACGGGGCCGCCGACGCCGGTCGCGACGACCGGCACTCCGCTGGCGAGCGCCTCCTGGATGGTCTGACCGAACGTCTCGCTCTCGCCCGGGTGGACGAACACGTCGAAGCTTGCCATCGCCTCGGCCAACTCCGCTCCCCCGAGGTGACCCGTGAAGACGGCATCCGGCAGGGAACGCTCCAGAGCAGCGCGCGCCGGTCCGTCGCCGACGATCACGAGCCGCACTCCCGCCAGCCCGGCGAGCGCACGGAGATCCTCGACCTGCTTCTCGGGAGCGAGGCGACCCACGTAGCCGACGACGGTCTCGCCGGGGGCGACACGGGAGCGCCAGTCGGCACTGCGCCGATCCGGCCGGAAGCGCTCCGCATCGACGCCACGCCCCCAGTGGCGCAGGCGATCGACCCCGAGTGATTCGAGTCGCTTCAGGGCGGCGGCCGATGGTGCGAGAGTCAGCGTCGCGCGGCGATGGAGCCGGGCGGTGTGCGACGCGGCGAACGCGGCGCCGCCGGGCACCCCGTACTTCTCGGCGTAGGCGATGACATCGGTCTGGTAGACCGCGACCGACGGGATGCGCAAGGCATCGGCGGCGCCGATCCCCTGCCAGCCCAGCACGAACGGCGATGCGAGGTGCACCACGTCCGGTGCGAACGCGCGCAGCAGCGCGGTCAGGCGCGCGGTCCGCGCGAACACGACGCGCACCTCGGGGTAGGACGGCAGCGGCACGGATCGCAGGAGCGCCGTTCGCGCGCCGTGCAGATCGCCGGTGACCTCTCCCGCTTTCGGGGCGATCACGAGCGCGTCGTGACCGGCCCGCTCGAGGTGGCGGAGGACGTGGAGGATGGATCCCGTCACACCGTTCATGTGCGGGAGGAACGACTCTGCAAGCAGCGCGACTCTCACGACTCCAGGGTGGGGGCGGTGAGACCTCTCACTCCGCCAGACGAGGCTCGACCGCCGAGAGTTCACCGGATGCACCGCGCCGCGTCACCCGACGTGCGCCGTTTCGTCGCCGTTCACCCGCGCCTGTTAGCCATGGCGGGTGGTCGAGGATACTCTCGTGCAGCTCGCGGCGAGCCCGTGGGCGCTGCTCGTCCTGTTCCTCCTCGTCGTCGGCGACGCGTTCCTGGTCGTCGTTCCGGGCGAGGCGGCAGTCACCGCCTTCGGCGCGCTCGCCGTGACGGAGGGCACTCCCCCGTTGGCGGCGGTCATCGCGGTCGCTGCGCTCGCGGCGGTCGTCGGCGATGCGAGCTGCTACCTCGTCGGCCGGGTCATCGGCATCGAGCGCTGGCGGTGGATGCGTACGGCCCGGGTTCGTGCCGCCCTCGGGTGGGCGCGCCGCCGTCTCGACGAGCGCACCGCGCTCGTGCTGTTCACCGCCCGGTTCATACCGTTCGCCCGGCTCGCGGTGAACCTCGCCGCGGGCGCGTCCCGGGTTCCGGCTCCCCGCTATCTGTTCGTCGCAACGCTTGCCGCGTGCGGCTGGGCCTCGTATCAGGCGCTGATCGGCGCGGCGGTGGCTGCGCTCCTTCCCGGCGGACCCGTCGTTGCCGTCGCGGTATCCGTCGTGATCGCGCTGACCCTCGGCCTGGCGGTCGACGCGCTGGTGGCGCGCCGACGTCCGCGCGGCTGAGGCTGAACCGACAGACTGAGGGCGAGGCGAGGAGACGGCCATGGCATTGCCGGGATACGACACGGACTTCCTCGGGGTTCCGGTGGCGATTCCGAGGCCGCTCGGCGATCGGGAACTCCGGGACTTGCCGTACCCGCATTTCTCGGTCGTGCTCGACGCGGATCGCCGGCTCGCCGCCGCGACCGCCGTGAACATCGACGGGGCCGCGCTGGTGGACCTCGAGCGCACCGGCGACTGGGAACTCGATCCTCGTGTGCCCGCGTCGGAGCAAGCCGGGCCGGCGCTCTACGCCGACAACGACCTCGATCGCGGGCACCTCGTGCGGCGTCGCGACCCAGGGTGGGGCACCGCGGCCGAGGCGCGCGCGGCGAGCGAGGCGACCTTCGCGTACACGAACGCCGCGCCACAGGCATCCGTCTTCAATCAGTCCAAGGACCTGTGGCTCGGTCTCGAGGATCACGTCCTGCAGTTCGCCGACGCGACCGATCTTCGTGTCTCGGTGTTCACGGCGCCCGTGCTCGACGAGGCCGACCCGCTGTACCGCGGAGTGCAGATCCCCCTGCGGTTCTGGAAGGTCGCCGCGTGGATCGAAGAAGCGCCCGACGGCGAGCCGGTGCTCGCAGCCGCCGGCTTCGTGCTGGATCAGAGCGCGCTCATCCCGCAGGACGAGGACGCGTTCGCCGTGGCGCGCCTCGGTTCGTTCCGCACCTTCCAGGCGCCGATCGCCGACATCGGCGTGGTCGCGGACATCGATTTCGGGCCGCTGATCGCCGCGGACGTGATGCCCGTCGCAGCGGTGAAGGCTCACGGATGGGCCGAGCTGAGCAGGGCCTCCGACATCCGTGTCTAACCCGGGACGACGGCGTACGGCTTCTGCGGGCTGCGCCGCTGGAACTCCAGGATCGCCGGGTTGCGCACCTCGCCGTCACTGACTTCGATTGCCCGCGCGAGCGTGTCGTTCTGCGCCCATGCGCCCGGGCCCGCCATGACTTCCGGCAGGAAGCCGATCAGGGCCTCGCTGATCTCCCAGCTCGCCGAGTTCCACAGGTACGACGGACTGTGGTCCACGGCGTAATAGTTGATGCTCCCGCCGACCGTGAACATCGGATCGGCGAAGCTCGTCGGGCGCGCCCACTCGAATGCCATGCCCTCATCGCAGGACACGTCCACGATCAGACTCCCGGGTCGGAATGCGGAGAGGTCCGCCGTCTTGAGGTACAGCAGCGGCCGGTTGGGATCCTGCAGTGTGCAGTTGACGACGATGTCGCTCTCGGCGAGGAACGGGGCGAGTGGCACACGGCCCTCGTCGGTGATGACCTCGCTGAGGTACGGGCCGTCGTGATCGAACTGGATCATCTGCGCGGAGTGGATCGGAGACGCGACCGACGCGGTCCGCCGGTTCGTGAGCACACGAACGTCATGCACGCCGTGCGCGCGCAGCGCCGTCACGGCACCGCGCGCGGTGGCGCCGAACCCGATCACCACGCCGGTCAGGCGTCGTCCGTAGTCGCCCGTCGACCCGCACAGCTGCAGGGCGTGCAGGACCGAGCAGTAGCCGGCGATCTCATTGTTCATGTGGAAGACGTGGAGGCCGAAGGTTCCGTCGCTGCCCCAGTGGTTCATCGCCTCGAACGCGATCACGGTGAGGCGTTTGTCGAGGGCGAGCTGGGTCATCACTTCGTCCTGGACGAGGTGCGGCCATCCCCAGAGAACCTGGCCGTCGCGCATGTCGCGCAGGTCGGAGTGCTGCGGCTTCGGCAGGAGCAGGATGTCGGCGGCGGCGATCAACGCCGCGCGGTCGAGGATGCCGCCCACGAGCGGCCGCAGATCGGCATCCTCGATCCGAACCTCTCGCCGTATCCGGACTCGAGCAGCACGCTGCGGGCGCAGCTCTTCCGGAATCCGGTCGAGATGGCCAGGATGCAGTGGCACGCGGCGCTCATCCGGCTTGCGCGAGGCGCCGACGACGCCCAGGACCAAGGGTGTGCGGGCAGCCATGATCGTCTTCTTCCCTCATCAGGGGTCGAGCCGACTCCGTGATCTCGACGGTATCAGGGCGGCTCCGGCGTGGCTGCGGAGACCTCGAATCCCCGGAGACTGGTGCGGTACTGTGGCTGCGGCCGGCGACTCACCGAGCCCACCGCTCCCTGAGGATCGCCGCAGCGATCTCCGCGGAGGCTGCTATGACCGCGTTCCCCCGCCCGCTTCTGAACCGGATCGCAGGCGGTTTCTTGCCGTTGGCCCTGATTGCGGGGCTCGTGTCGTGTGCTCCGGCGGGCACGGCGACACAGGTCCGCGACTCGAGTTCGACGCCGACGCCGACGATCGAGGGGTTCGCGGACAGGTTCGACATCGGCGACGGAAGATCGCTCGCGCTCGCCTGTTGGGGCGAAGGCACGCCGACCGTGATCTACGACGCAGGCACGGGCGCCGGAGGCATCGGAGTCCTGACGCATGCCGCGGCGGTCAGAGCTCTGGGCGAGCAGACGCGCGTCTGCACCTACGACCGCGCAGGTGTGGGCACCAGCGATCCCGCGCCTGACCGCCCCCGCACGGTGGATGATATCGTCGACGACCTGCACGCGCTCCTTGCAGAGGCAGATGTCGTGCCGCCGTATCTGCTGGTCGGTTCATCCGGCGGGGGCTTCGACGTGTACCACTACGCCGGTCGCTACCCGGCTGAGGTCGTCGGGCTGGTGATGGACGACGTCCCGGCCCCCCAGGCAGCCATACCGCCGTCCGAAGTGCCCGCCTGGGACAGCGACGAGAACCCCGAGCACATGGACTACGAGCTGTTCGAGCATCAGCTCGCCGTCGACCGTCTGCCGATCCTCCCGATCCCGGTCACCGTGCTATGGGCCACGAAGGGGCAGTCGGCGACGCAGGACGATCAATCCATCTGGCTCGAGGGCAGTTCCCATCCTGTGTCGATCGCCGTGGAGTCGGGTCACGACATCATGCACTTCAACCCGACCGCGGTCGCCGACGCGATCGCCGACATGCTCGCCGAGTTGCAGAGCTGACGCATGCGCGCGGCGTAGATGTGGTGGTGGCGATCGCCAGGCTCGCAGTGGACGACGACCGCCTCGCAACTCAGTGACCATGCGCGGGGACCCTCGGACCCCCGCGTATGTCGTGCGCGCTACTCCCCGGCGAGTCCGCCGAGCAGGTGGCCGAACGAGCGACCCTCGCCGAGGTAGTTGGCCGGGTCGAAGGGGTCGGCCTCCACGGCGGGCGAGCGGCGGGCGATCGCATCGGCCAGTTCCGCGGCACCGCGCTCGACCCGCTCGCCGAGCGGAGCGACCTGATCGCCGGAGGCGCCCCAGTCGCTCGACGCGGCGAACACGCCGGTCGAGACCGGCTCGGCGTGCAGGTACGTGAACAGCGGCCGGATCGCGTAGTCGATCGCCAGCGAATGGCGGGCCGTGCCCGCGTTCGCGCCGATGAGGACGGGCTTGCCGGTGAGCGCGTCGGGATCGAGGATGTCGATGAACGACTTGAACAGGCCCGAGTAGCTCGTCGAGAAGATCGGCGTCACCGCGATGACGGCATCCGCTGAGATCACCGCGTTGACCATCGACTCCAGCGCCGGCGGCGCGAAGCCGGTGAGCAGGTTGTTCGTGATGTCGTGCGCGTAGTCACGCAGCTCGAAGACGTCCACCTGCACCTCGAGGTCGCGCTCTGCCAACTGGCGGACCGTCGCCGAGGCGAGCCGGTCGGCGAGGAGCCGCGTCGAGGACGGGTTGGAGAGGCCGGCGGAGATGACGGCGATGCGGCGGTTGGTCATCTCACACCTCCTTGCGGGTCGCTGCGGCGCCGAACGAGGATCCGGCGGGGACGGCTGCGGCATCCTGGTACGGCGATCCGCCGGTCAGGTTGTCGCCGCGGTTCGGATTCGGGCGCGCCTCACGCGGGCTCTGGTCGCCGTACTTCGCGGCGACGAGCGATGCGTGCGTCGGGGCGTCCGGCACCTCCGCGGGGCGGTTCTTCGCGAGCTCCTTGCGGAGCACCGGTACGACCTCGCCGCCGAGGATGTCGAGCTGCTCGAGGACGGTCTTCAGCGGGAGTCCGGCGTGGTCCATGAGGAACAGCTGGCGCTGGTAGTCGCCGAAGAGGTCGCGCATGCCTGCGTACCGGTCGATGACCTGCTGCGGCGAGCCGACGGTGAGCGGCGTCATCTCGGTGAAGTCCTCCATCGACGGACCGTGGCCGTAGACCGGGGCGTTGTCGAAGTAGGGACGGAACTCGCGGACCGCGTCCTGCGAGTTCGACCGCATGAACACCTGGCCGCCGAGGCCGACGATCGCCTGCTCGGGGGTTCCGTGGCCGTAGTGCGCGAAGCGCTGACGGTACAGAGTGATGAGGCGCTGGTAGTGCTCGGAGGGCCAGAAGATGTTGTTCGCGAAGAAGCCGTCACCGTAGTACGCAGCCTGCTCGGCGACCTCCGGGGTGCGGATCGAGCCGTGCCAGACGAACGGGGGCACGTCATCGAGCGGGCGCGGCGTCGAGGTGAAACCCTGCAGCGGAGTGCGGAACTTGCCTTCCCAGTCGACGACGTCCTCGCGCCACAGCTTGTGCAGAAGCGCGTAGTGCTCGATCGCGAGGGGAAGCCCCTGGCGGATGTCCTGGCCGAACCACGGGTAGACCGGGCCGGTATTGCCGCGCCCGAGCATCAGGTCGGTGCGCCCGCCCGACACGTGCTGCAGCATTGCGAAGTCCTCGGCGATCTTCACCGGGTCGTTGGTGGTGATGAGGGTCGTCGCGGTCGAGAGCAGGAGGCGCTCGGTCTGAGCGGCGATGAAGGCGAGCGTCGTCGTGGGCGAGGACGACCAGAACGGCGGGTTGTGGTGCTCACCGAGCGCGAAGACGTCGAGTCCGACCTCCTCCGCGTGCTTTGCCACGGCGATCGTGTTGCGGATCTTCTCGGCCTCGCTGGGCGTGCGGCCGGTGGTCGGGTCCTGGGTGATGTCGCTCACGGTGAAGATGCCGAACTGCATGGCGGACGCCTTGGATGCCGGCGCGGTGGTGGTGTCGTTCACGATCGATCTCCGATTCGGGATGCCTCGGCATCCAGTTCTATTCAGATGAATGTATCTGGTAGAACACCGTCTTGACGAATCTATTCCCACCGCCGTGGGCCGGATTGGTGCCTTCGCTCAGCGGCTCGTGAACAGGTCGAGCATGTCGCGCGCGAGCTGGTGCGGTGCCGTTTCGCATGGCGCGTGCCCAGTGGCATAGACGGCCATCCGTGCGCCGATGCGCTCGGCGTACGACGTGTGCTGCTCCGTGGGCCACAGATCCTGTTCGCCGACCGCGATGAACTTCGGGATGTCGATCGCGGCCACCTCGTCGGCGACGTCGGGCATCGTCATCATGAGCCCCACGATGTCGTCGATCGCGGGCCGGAGCGTGACGGCGAGCCGTTCGCGCACGAACGCGATCCGCAACGGCGGTGTGCGATTGAGGTTGTAGCGGATCCCCCACAGGATGAGCCCGGCAGCTCGGTTCGGCGGCATGTCCGAGATCGGACCGATGTGCTTGACGCCGCGGAACACCTGACCGGTGGCAGGAGGCGCGGACATGAGGGTCAGACTGGCGAACAGTTCAGGTCGCTCGACGAGTGCCAGCTCGGCCAGCAGACCGCCGAAGCTGTACCCCAGCACGTGTGCAGGTGTCCTCCCGTCCTCCAGGATCGCGATGAGGTCGTCGAGGAACAGCCGGTAGTCGTAGTGATCGCGAGGTGGCTCGAGGTTCTGCGGTCCGGCGTCGACCGAGCCCCAGTGTCCTGCCAGGTCGTAGGACTCGACACTGTAGCCCGCCGCGACGAACAGCGGGAAGAGCCGGACGAAGTCCTCCTTCGACCCCGCGACCCCCGAGACGAGCACGACGCGCGGCGCGCCGGGGTCGCCGAGACGGACGCGGGCGAGGGGCCCGCTCGGCGCGGGGAACGTCTCCTGCACGGTCGCCTCGGGAAACACGCGCCAGTCGATGTCGGGGATGGCGCGGTCTTTGGCGAGCGCCTCGTCGATCGTGGTCATGACGACGCCGAGACTATCGCGACGGAAGTCCCGTGAGCTCATCCGCGCGTGGCGCGTAGTCGATGTGCCCGCCGTCAGCATCGAACGCCTGCACCGGTCGGCGCGTCGACCACCGCTCCCACCCGGGGTCGCCGTCGATCACGAACCCGACCCAGGCGCGGTGCATCGCATCGGCCAGCTTCTGCGGAGCGCCCGGGCCGCCGAGCGCGATCGAATCGGGTGCCTCGAGGCTGTCGAACACGAAGCCGAGCTCCATCGCGTGCGCCGCCCCCATCCCGTCGTGAGGGCTCCGCCACCGGAACTCGTACACCCAGGTCGGCGCCGAGGCACCGATCCTGCTGTCCGCGAACCGCGTCAGGGGGCCTCGCAGCAGCATGTCCGAGACGACTTCGCCGAGCACCTCGCCGGGCGTCGCCTCCGGACGCCGTGCGCGGTGCGCGCGAATGATGCGAGCGGGGACGCGCGCGGCGATCCGCGCGACCGTGAGCGTGGACCTGCCGATCTTCTCCAGCGCGCCGGATGGCACCAGCCACAGGCGGTACTCCTCGCTCGTGGATCCGATCAGCACGGGGATGCCGGCGCCGGCACCCGCGACGAGCGCATCCAACGGATCCACGGGCACGGCGCCGCCGCCGACCGCGAGCGCCACGGTCGGCCCGCGGCCGAGGGGTGAGGCGCCGGCGGCCACAGCGGTCTGCTCGCGCACGAGCGCAGCCGGTTCGACCGCGGCGAAGCCCGAGCGGGTCGTTTCGACGCCGAGCCGCTCAGCGATCGCCCGTGACATGCGACCGGCCTTCTGCGGCGGCTGCGCATTCAACGGCCCGCTCTGCAGGATCACCCGGTCGAAGAGCTCTTCGGCGTACGGCAGAGCCAGCAGCGCCGTGAGGGTCGACGCACCCGCGGAGTGGCCCATCGCGGTGACGCGGGCCGGATCGCCGCCGAACGCGGCGATCTCGCGGCGCACCCAGCGAAGCGCCTGCTCCTGGTCGAGGACGCCGAGATTGTGCGGGACGTCGTCGAGAACGGCGAACCCCTCCTGCCCGAGGCGGTACTGGATCGAGGCGTAGACGATCCCCGCCGCGGCGAATGAAGCGCCGTCGTAACCCGGAAGAGCGGCCGACCCGCGAGCGAGCGCTCCCCCGTGCACGAACACGAGGACGGGCAGCTTCGCGTGTGCCGGCCGATCCGCCGGCGCCCACACGTTCACGGTCAGCATGTCGGAGCCGTCGATCTGGACGGTCGGCAGATACCTCTCGAGGCCTCCACGGTAGGGCGCCTGGGGCGCCGTCGGTCCGAACGTGGTCGCGTCGCGCACGCCCTCCCATGTGGGGCAGGCTCGGGCGGCCGGAAGCGCCGCTCGCCGAACGGCGCCGCGGCGTAGGGGATGCCGAGATACCGGTCGATGCCGGCGATGCGGGTGCCGCGCACGACGCCGGTGGAGACGGACACATCGGGGGCATCGACCATGCAGAAGCTCCTCCCGGCGGATCGCCGCGGGTGTCGGGCACGCGCGGGGCGCGAGTGCCGAGACACCAGGATAGGGTGGCGTTCGCCACCATGACCGAACCATCGAACCAGGCGCCGCCGCCGACCGCCGCTGCGGCATCCTCCCCTGCGGGCAGCGCACCGACCGGGCCCATGCGCGCGTCGCGACAGAGGGCGCGAGTGCCGTTCTGGGACAACTCGCGGTTCGCGTGCATCGTCCTGGTCGTGCTCGGTCATGCGACCCAGCGTCTGACCTACGACTCCGACATCGCACTTGCCCTGTACCTGCTGATCTACGCGTTCCACATGCCCGCGTTCGCGATCATCTCGGGCTACTTCTCCAAGGCCGAGTCGCCGAACCGCCGGCAGATGGCGCGCGTGGTCACCGACATCCTCGTGCCGTACGTGATCTTCGAGGGGCTGTGGACCCTCACGAAATGGATCGTCGAGGGCCAGGCGAACCCGAACCTCACCGAGCCGTCGTGGACGCTCTGGTTCCTTCTCGCCCTCGGCATCTTCCGGCTGGTGCTGCCGTATCTTGCGATTCTCCGCTGGCCCCTTCTGTGGACGGTCGTCATCTCGATCGGCGCGGGGTATGTGGCCAACATCGACTCCACCCTGTCTCTCTCGCGCACACTGGGGCTGCTGCCGTTCTTCACCCTGGGATGGTGGCTCCGCGAGCACGATATCGTCGAGCGTCTCGGCCTGCTCCGCACGCGCCCGTGGTGGGTGCCGACCGCGTCCGCGGCGCTGCTGATCCTCGCCGGCTGGGCGGCGTGGTATTTCGTCGACGTGTGGCGCGACATGAACCTTCGGGAATGGCTGTTCTACGACGAGAACTATTCGTCGCTCGGCGGGACCGACTGGTGGGCGGGCGGCGTGCGACTCGCGCTCATGGCGGTCGCCCTGGTTCTGAGCGCGGCGTTCTTCGCGCTGCTTCCCCGTCGCACGCACTGGTGGACGCATTTCGGCCAGTTCACGATGTACGTGTACCTCCTGCACTCATTCGTGCTGTACCCGTTCCGCGAGTCGGGCGTGCTGCGCGACCTCGATCCCACCTGGATCTGGCTGCCGATCGTGATCGTGGCCTCGGTGCTGATCGCACTGGGCCTCGCGACCAAGCCGGTGCGGACGCTCTTCCGACCGCTGGTGGAACCGCGTCCGGCGTGGCTGTTCGCCGATCCGACCCTTGCCCGCAGCGAAGGCCGCCGCTTCGACCCCACGGGTTCGCGCCGCCCGCGCGACCAGCCACGACCGGCTCGCACTCAGGCGGATCCGCGTCAGAACGGGTGACGCGGGGCGGTCTCAGCCGAACAGCCCGGCGCCGACGTAGGTGCTCGCCGTTGCGCCGGGCGGCACCGCCCACACTCCCGAGCCCACGTGGCGGATGTACTCGTTCATGATGTCGGTGGACAGCGACCGCTGCAGCCGCACGAACTGCTCGGGCGTTCGCTGGTACGACAGGAAGAACAGTCCGGCGTCGAGCCTGCCGAGGTCGTTGTTGCCGTCGACGAAGTTGTAGCCGCGCCGGAGGATGCGGATCCCGTCGTTGAGTTCGGGGTGTGCGAGGCGCACGTGACTGACGGCGGGCATGAGCGGATCGCCCGCGGCATCCGTCTTCTCGAAGTCCGGCTCGGTGAACTCGTCGCCTCCGGACAGCGGTGCCCCCTCGCCCTTGTCACGACCGATGATCGTGTTCTGCTCCGACAGGCGCACCCGGTCCCACGTCTCGATCAGCATCGCGATCTTGCGGGCGACGAGGTACGAGCCGCCCGCCATCCAGTCCGGCGTGTCGGATGCCGCAACCCACACGTGCGCGTCGAGGGAGGCGCGATCGTCGGCGAGGATGTTCGCGGTTCCGTCCTTGAATCCGAAGAGGTTGCGGGGCGTCTGCTGCGTCGAGGTCGTGCGGGACGTGCGCCCGAAACCCATTTGCGACCAACGGATGCGCGCGCGCCCGAAGGCGATGCGGCTGAGGTTGCGGATAGCGTGTACGGCCACCTGCGGGTCGTCGGCGCACGCCTGGATGCACAGGTCGCCACCGGACTCATCGGGATCGAGGTCGTCGCCGAGGAACGCGGGAAGCCGTTCGAGCACGGCAGGGCGTCGCTCTGCGATTCCGAAGCGGTCGACGCCGTCGCTCTCGAACAGTGTCGGGCCGAATCCGATGGTGATGGTGAGCCCGGTCGCTCCGAGGCCGATCGCCTCGCCCGTATCGTCCGGGGGCGCCTCCGGCGATCCGCCGACGGCGCCGGTCGCGCTGACATCCAGCCCCCGAGTCATGCGCGCCGCGGCATATGTCCAGTCCTGCAGCAGCGAGATCAGGTCCTCGCGGTCGGTGCGGGCCATCATGTCGAACGCGGCGAAGTGCAGGTGGTCCTGCACGGGAGTGGTGATGCCCGCTTGGTGTGCGCCGAAGAAATCGAAGGCGGATGCCGCTCCGCCGGTCTCGGCAGCGCGTGCGAGCGCGAGACCGCCCGCGACGCCGGCACCCGCTCCGATCGCGACGCCCGCGGCGCCCGCGCCGACCAGTCCGAGCAGTCCTCGACGGCTCACTCCGGACCCGGCGACGGGCTCGGCTCCGGCGGACGGATCAGAGTTGGGCCCGGCCTCGAGGCCGGACTCCGCTCCCTGCCCGCCGGAGTTCGTCGAAGGGTCGCTCACGTCACTCCAGCACAGTCACCGTGAGCTGCGACAGCGGCTCGGCCAGTGCATTGATGAGGTCGGTGAACTCGCGCTTGTCATCTTCGGTGAGCTGCGAATAGCCGACGAATCCGGCGGCGAGCGAACCGTGCGCGGCGAGGGACTCCTCCAGGGCCGCGTAGCCGGCATCGATCTCCTCGACGAGCGCTGCCCCGTCGTCGCCCTTCGCGGCGGCGAAATCGCGCGCCAGCGAGAACGCCATCTTCGAGCCCTCGACATTGGCCGCGAAGTCCCACAGGTCGGTCCCCGACCACCAGTCCTCTTCACCGGAGATCTTGCCGGTGGCGACCTCGTCCAGCAGCGCGATCGCGCCGTTGCTCAGCCCGGCGACGCCCTGCGCGTCCAGAGCCGCCTGGAAGTCATCGGAGTGCACGTAATCATAGAGCTCGGAGACGTCCGCGATCAGCTGATCGCCGAACGCGGCACGCTCCTCGGTGGTCGACGGCGCCCAGTCCTGCCAGGCCGGCGTCTCGCCGTCGGCGTTGAGCGAATCCTGCGCAGGCACCCAGAGGTCCTTCTCGATGCGGTGGAAGCCCGTCCAGTCAAGTCCCTCGGCGACGGCGTCGACCTCGCGGTAGTCGATGCGCGGGTCGAGGTCGCCGAGCGCCTCGGCGACGGGTTCGATGCGCTCGTAGAACGCGCGCACCTGGGGGAACGCGGCGCGTGCGGCATCGTCGGCACCGGACTCGTAGTCGGCGACGAACTCCTCCACCTCGGGGACGAGCTGCGAGACCTGGTCCTTGACGAACGCCGAGTAGAGGTCGACGGCCTGCTGCTTCTGCTCGGCATCCGGTCCGTCGATCGCGACCGCCTCGCCAGACACGGTGAAGGCGGAGCGCCCGACGCCCTCGCCGATCATGCCGGGTTTGCACACCGTGAAGTAATCGCCCGGCTGGGCTACCACAGTGAGTGTGCGTGAAGCGCCCGGCGCGATGTTCTCGACCTCGCCGACGATGCGCAGACCGTCATCGGCGAGCAGGTAGAACTCCGTCACATCCGCGCCCGCGTTGGCCACGTCGAAGGCGAGGGTGCCGCTGGTCGCGGCCGTCGCCGAGAGCTCGCAGCCGGTTTCGGTCGAGTTGACGGTCAGGGCCTCGGAGGCGGCGACGTCGGTCTTGGCGACGCAGCCTGCCAGGAGGACCGCGGACAGGGCCGCGGCGCCGACGGCGCCCAGGATGCGGTGTGAGTTCATGCTGCTCCTTGGGTTCGGGGAGAATCAGGCGCCGGCCCGGCGGCCGCCGTCTCGGTCACGACGATGCCGACGCCGGCCGGCTCTGGGGCGGGCGTGCGGTCTGCGGGGGCGATCTGGCCGCTCGTCACCGACGTCGCACTCACGGCTATTCGACCGCGTCCGCCGCGGACGCCGCGGATGAAGAACGCGCCCACGATCGAGACGTAGAGGACCCACGCGATGACCTGCAGCCAGGTCATCCGCGGCATGAAGCCGACGGTCGCCTGCAGGACCGCGGCGAGCGCCGACCCGGGCGGAACCTGCGCGGTGACATCGAAGGCCCAGCCGAACGGCAGACCGGCCAGGCCGACAGCGACCGCGCCCGTCGTCGGGTCGACCGGCGCAAGCGCCCCGAACGGGCCGGGCAGCACTCCGCCCTCCTGCAGGTCGTGCACGGCATAGGCGAGCACGCCGGCAGCCACGATGACGAGGAACGCGCCCGTCCACGCGAAGAAGCGCCGGAGGTTGAGACGCAGCATCCCACGGGCGAGCAGCCATCCGATCAGCGCCGCGGCAAGCAGTCCGAACAGCGCGCCCAGAAGGGCGGCCGGTGCATCTCCGAACGACTGCACCATCGACCAGAGCAGCAGCGTGGTCTCGATCCCCTCACGCGCCACCGACACGAACCCGATCGCAATGAGCGCCCACAGGCCGCCCTGCGCCAGCGCGCGGTCGACTCCGCCCTCGAGGCTGGCCTTGAGCGTGCGGGCGGTCTTCTGCATCCAGAAGATCATCCAGGTCACCATCGCGACGGTGATGAGCGAAAGGGTGCCGCCGATGATCTCCTGCGCCTCGAAGGTCAGCGAGTACGCACCGAAGGTGAGCACGGCGCCGACCGCGAGCGCGAGCGCGATGGCGAGTCCGACACCCGCCCAGAGCCTGGGCAGCACCTCGCGGCGGCCGATCCGGGTGAGATACGCGACGAGGATGCCGATGACCAACGCGGCTTCGAGGCCTTCACGGAGGCCGATGAGGAAGGTTGCGAGCACAGGCAATCTCGAGACTCGGACGATGGGGGTGGGAGTTCGGGCACTCGCCTGAGCCCGATCAAGTCAGGTAAGGCAACCCTCACTTCGATCACGCTACCCGGCTTCGCGGAGCCGGTCAAAGCGGCGCTGCGATCGACGAGGTAATCCGATGCAACATTGGGCCGGATGCCGCGCCCGGCGCCTATCGTCGCTTCATGGCTGATCTCTCGCTGCCCATCCTCGACCTCTCTCAGCTGGACGCCGGGCCCGAGGCCGCCTCCGCCTTCCGCGACGACCTGCGCGCCGCGACCCACGACGTGGGGTTCTTCTACCTCACCGGCACGGGAATCGCCCCCGAACTGGAGGCGAGGCTGCAGCGCGTAGCCCGCGAGTTCTTCGCCCTCCCCGAGGCCGACAAGCTGGCGATCGAGAACGTCAAGAGCCCGCACTTCCGGGGGTACACGCGCGTCGGCGGCGAGCGCACCCAGGGCCGGGTGGACTGGCGCGAGCAGATCGACATCGGACCCGAGCGAACCGCGGTCCAGGACCCCGCGGCGCCGGATCATGCGCGCCTGATCGGGCCGAACCTCTGGCCGGACGCCCTGCCCGAGCTGCGCGAGGTCGTCTCTGAGTGGCACGACCACCTCTCGGGCGTCGCCCGCAAGCTGCTGCGCGCGTGGGCGCTGGCCCTCGGTGCGCCGGAGTCATACTTCGACCAGCACTTCGGTGAGCCCTCGACGCTCATCAAGATCGTGCGGTACCCGGGCAAGGACGACCCGACTCCTCAGCAGGGCGTCGGCGCCCATAAGGACTCCGGTGTTCTCACCCTGCTGTGGGTGGAACCGGGCAAGGGCGGCCTCCAGGTTCAGCGCGACGGCGAGTGGGTCGACGCGCCGTCCGTGCCCGGCGCGTTCGTCGTCAACATCGGCGAGCTGCTCGAGTACGCGACCCAGGGGTACCTGATCGCCACGAATCACCGCGTCGTCTCGCCGAAGTATCCCGACGACCGGATCTCGGTTCCGTTCTTCTTCAACCCGGCACTCGACGCGCGCCTGCCGATCATCGAGCTGCCCGCGGAGCTCGCTGCCGAAGCGCGGGGCGTCACCAGGGATCCGGCGAACCCCATCCATGCGCTGTACGGCGAGAACGCCCTCAAGTCGCGGCTGCGGGCCCACCCCGACGTCGCGGCCATCCATCACGCCGACCTCGTGGCGGCGCGAGCCGAGGCATCCGCCTGACCCGCGCCGCACGAGAACGCTGAGACGCGTCGAGCGGCGTCTCAGCCGAGCAGCTTGGCCTTCGCGGCCGCGAACTCCTCGTCGCTGAGGATGCCGGCATCCTTCAGTGAAGCCAGCTTCTGCAGTTCCGCGACGATGTCGACTCCGCCGGCGGGCGCGGCCGGCGCTGCCGGAGCCGCATATTGCGGAGCGGGCGGCGCGTACTGCGCAGCCGCTGCCCGCGCTGCCTCGTCGATCTGCGCCTGCTGCTGAGCTGCGGCAGCCTGCTGCTCGTCGTACTGGCTCTGCGCCTTCTCCTGCTGGTGGCGCTGGACGCTGCCGCTGACGGCGGTCGCGGTGCCGGCCACGACGGCGGTGCGGGCGGCCATTCCGATGAGGCCGGGACGACCCCTTCTGCCTAGAGGCATGTTCTTCTCCTGGTTCTCTTCTGCGGCGTCGAGCACCGCGCCTTATTCGAATCGTACGTCGGGGTGAGGAAACCGGATCGGCTCAGGATGCTGCGGGCGCGAGCGCCTTCGCCTTGAGCGCGTCGAACTCCGCCTGCGAGATCGCACCGCTGTCCAGGAGTTCCTTGGCCTTCGCGATCTCGTCGACGGACGAGCCGGTTCCTGCCGTGTGGCGGATGTAGTCGGCCTGGGCGGCCTGCATCTGGCTGACCTGCGCCGCCTGGCGCTGTGCCATGCCCCGCCCGCGAGCGATGAGGTACACCAGTGCGGTCAGGAACGGCATGAACACCAGGAAGATGATCCAGACGGCCTTCCACCAGCCGTTGAGCTCGTGATCGCGGAAGAGGTCGCCGATGATCGAGAAGATCACCATCAGGTAGGCGACGAAGACGAAGACCCAGAAGAACCAGGTGATGAAGTCCCAGACGTTCATGTGCGTTCCTTTGAAGACGGACGGCCGATCGCCGTCAGTCCGAACCTACTGATCCGTCGTGCGCCGTGCGTCACCCAGATCCAATGAGGCCGCGGTCGCTCCCGGATGTGACGGCACCGCCGGGTTCAGTCCGAGCCGCTCGCGGACGAGCGAAAGGCCGCCCCACACCTGGGACGGCCTTTCGAGAAAGCGATTGTGCGCTGGTGCGACTAGCGGCGCAGACCAAGACGCTCGATCAGCGAGCGGTAGCGCGCGATGTCGATGTCCTGGAGGTAGCCGAGCAGACGGCGGCGCTGACCGACGAGCAGGAACAGCCCACGACGCGAGTGGTGGTCGTGCTTGTGCTCCTTGAGGTGCTCGGTGAGGTCCTTGATGCGCTGCGTCAGCATCGCGACCTGCACCTCGGGGGATCCGGTGTCACCGGGGTGCGTCGCGTACTCTTCGATGATCGCCTTCTTGACGTCAGATTCGAGTGCCATAGATGGGATCCCCTTTCTCCTCATTGCGCGGTGCCCGTCGCCTGATGCGCGAGCGCTCTTTATCCGCGGCCGATCGAACGGCAACCTGAAGAGTCTACCAGCCGCCCGGCGCCGCGGTTAATCGGGCCCTTCGCCGCGAGATAGCCTCGAAGGATGCCCGGGCTGCGTCGCGATCACTTCATCGACCTCAGCCCCTTCAGAGCCAGCCCCGCGTTCACCCGCATGTGGCTCGGCTCGACGCTCGCCGGGCTCGGCGGACAGCTGACGATCGTCGCGATCATGCTGCACATGTACGACCTGACCGGGTCGACCTTCGCGGTCGCGATGATCGCTACCGTCGCCTGACCGCCGTACACCGGCGGATTTCGGACGCGGCATCCGATACCGGGTCCGCGGGTCGCACCCCGAGACTAGAGTCGCCGCGTGCCCACCGAATCGCCCACCACCGACACGGCCGCCGCAGCCATCGCGTCCGCGTCGAAGGACCGCATCCCGTCCCAGGGGTCGATCGTGGTGCAGTTCGTGCTCACCGGCATCATCTGGGGATCCAGCTTCCTGTTCATGAAAGTCGCCCTGGAGGGCCTCTCCCCCGGGCAGGTCGCATGGTCGCGCCTGGTGCTGGGCGGACTGACCCTCGGCCTGTTCGTCGCGCTCCGGCACGACCCGCTCCCGCGGAGCCTGAAGCTGTGGGGGCACATGACCGTCCTCGCGATCTCGTTCTGCGTCGTGCCGTTCCTGCTCTTCTCCTGGGCGCAGCAGCACGTGACATCGGGGCTCGCGAGCATCTACAACGCGACGACGCCGATCATGACCGCGGTGATGGCCGGCCTCCTGTTCCGCGTCGAGCGACTGAAGCTCGTGCAGATCGCCGGCATCCTGGTCGGAATCCTCGGTGTGATGGTGATCATCGCGCCGTGGCAGGGGCTCGATCTCAATCAGAGCCTCGTGGCGCAGTTCGCCATCCTCGGTGCGACGGCATGCTACGGCTTCAGCCTCGCCTACATGCGCAAGTTCGTCTCGAACTCCGGCATGAGCGCGCTCGTGTTCTCGTTCCTGAACATCGGGATCGCGGCGGCGATCATGATCGTGCTGACGCCGTTCGTCGCTCTCGCCCCGGTGGCGCTCGATCCCTGGATCGTCGGCAGCGTCGTGCTGCTCGGCTGCCTCGGCACCGGTGTCGTCTACATCTGGAACCAGAACACGCTGCGTGCGTGGGGCCCCACCCGCGCATCCACCGTGACCTACATCACTCCGGTCGTGGGCGTGGCGCTCGGCATCCTGATCCTGGGCGAGGAGGTGTCGTGGAACGAGCCGGTCGGCGCGATCGTCGTCTTCCTCGGCATCCTGCTCGCGCAGGATCGGATCCGTCTGCGGCGGCGGGCTCTCGCCGGCTGAGACGACGAAGAGGGGATGCTCGCCCCACGCATCTCCCTCGCGCTGGCGCGCGAGCATCCCCTCTTCGTCGGAAACGGCTCAGGCCTGGTGGGCGCCTTGCAGGTCGAGCGTGATGGTGACGTCCTTGCCGACGAGCACGCCGCCGGTCTCGAGGGCGGCGTTCCAGGTCAGACCGAAGTCCTCCCGGTTGATGACCGTCTTGGCGGTCGCGCCGGCCTTGTAGTTGCCCCACGGGTCGGCCCCGAAGCCGCCGAAGTCGAACTCGAACGTGACGGGCTTGGTGGTGTCGCGAATGGTGAGGTCGCCGTCCACGAGCATCTCGCCGTTCTCGACGCGTACGCCGGTCGAGACGAAGTCGATCGACGGGTACGTCTCGACGTCGAAGAAGTCTGCGGAGCGGAGGTGCGCGTCGCGGCCCTCGTCCTTCGTGTCGAGAGAGGTCGCGTCCACGTGCGCCTCGACCTTGGCCTCGAGCGGGTTCTCGGGGGCGATCAGCGTCGCGCTCTTCATCGCGAAGTGGCCGCGCACCTTCGAGATCATCATGTGGCGGACGGTGAAGCCGACCTCGCTGTGCGAGGGGTCCAGCACCCAGGTGCCGGGGCGGTAGCCGGGAACGTCGATCGTGGTGGTGTCGGTCATGGGGATCCTTCGTGTCGGTGGTCGTCGTCGCGGAGCGACAGGCTCCCCAAGGACAACAGCCGCGCAGAGAATCTATTCCAATGAATGCAAGTAATGTTCAGCAGCGCGGCGTCACGCCGCTGCGGAGCGTCGAAGTCGCCCCGGCGTCTCACCGGTGATGCGTGCGAACGCGCGACTGAACGCCGCCTCCGAGCCGTACCCGAGAGACTGCGCGACGGCCGCCACCGTCTCGCCCGTGGCCAGCCTCGTTCGGGCCGTTCTCATCCGCGCCTCCGCGAGATAGGTCATCGGCGGCGTGCCGACGACGGCGGCGAATCGTGCGGCGAACGCGGACCGCGACATGGCTGCGCGCGCGGCGAGCGTGGAGAGGGTCCACGGGTCGCCCGGAGCCCGATGGACGGCGGCGATCGCCGGCCCGAGCTGAGGGTCGCGCAGCGCAGCGAGCCACCCTGTCGCGTCGTCATGCGACTGATCCGCAAGCCAGGCGCGCACCGTCTCGACGACGAGCACGTCCGCGAGCCTGGTCGCGACGGCGTCTCCGCCGGGACGGGGGTCGTGCAGCTCGCCGGCCAGGAGCGGGAGCAGTGCTGCCATCACCGGATGGCCCGCCGAGTCGATGCGGATGATCGGCGGCAGCACGGCGAGAACCTCCTGCACGGCGGACGAGGCGAAAGCGACGACGCCGCACAGCAGCGCGAGCGGTGCGTCCACTCCCTCCGGACCGATCCGCAGGATCGAGAACGCGTCACCGAGCATCGTCTGCGGGAGCAGGTCGGCGCGGCCCAACAGAGTGGCGCCCGGCGAGGTCGATACGCGGTGCCCGATCCCCCGCGGCACGAGCGCCAGCTGGCCGGCCTCGAGGCGCACCGGGTCCTCGCCGTCGACTTCGAGGAACGCCGTCCCGCGGGCGACGATGTGGAAGCTCAGCGTCTCGGGGAACTGCGGCATGGCGACGGCGCCTTCGCCCGACGCCTCGGTCCACGAGTAGAACGCACCGCGCATGCGCACTTCGTACAGCGCATCGGTCAGCGGGTCCGCATTCCACCAACGCATGGGGGTCGACATCAGCACTCCTGGACGATCAGTCAAGAAATCCGTACATCTGACGATAGATCATCCAGCGTCATTCCGCGAGAGTCGGATCGTGCCCCCTCAGCACACAGACACCGACGAACGGAGAATCCCATGAACATTCTGGTGATCGGCGCGACCGGCGGAACCGGCCGAGCCGTCTGCGACGCCCTGATCGGCTCCGGCCACGGCGTCACCGCCGTGGCGCGCCGCGCAAGCACCCTGCCCCCGCGCGCCGCGCTCGAGCGCATCGACGGCGACGCGACGGACATCGCGTTCCTCGAACGCGTCATGCCCGGCCACGTCGCCGTGATCGTGACGCTCGGGATCACCGAGCCCACCCTGCGCGTCCGATTCCGCGGCGCCCAGGGAACACCCGACGACGTGCGCTCACGGGGCACGGCGATGGTCGTCGAGGCCGCCCGGCGTGCCGGCGTCCGTCGGATCGTCGTCCAGTCCTCGTACGGCGTGGGCGAGACCCGGTCGCTGCTGGGCCTGCTCGATCGCATGTTCTTCGCGCTGCTGATCAAGCCGCAGATCTTCGACACGGAGATGCAGGAGGCCGTCCTGCGAGGATCGGGGCTGGATTGGACGATCGTGCAGCCCGTGCACCTGATCGACGACGAGTCCGACGAGCACTTCGTATCGACCGACGGTCGCACGCGATCGCGCAAGGTCTCGCGCCGAGGTGTCGCACGCGTCCACGCGGAACTCGTAGAGGGCACGGCCCTGGTCGGCCGCACCGTGTCCGTCTCGGGGTGACGCGCACCGGAAACGGACGAGGGGCGGATGCCGAAGCATCCGCCCCTCCCTGGATCGGGTCGGCTCAGCCGACCGCGATCAGGTCGATCACGAAAATGAGCGTCTTGCCGCCGAGGAAGTGGCCGCCGGCGGGTCCGTACGCCAGGTGGGGCGGGATCACGAGTTCGCGACGGCCGCCGACCTTCATTCCGGGGATGCCGTCCTGCCAGCCCTGGATCAGGCCGCGGAGCGGGAACTGGATGCTCTCCCCGCGGGTCCAGGACGAGTCGAACTCCTCGCCGGATTCGTATTCGACGCCCGCGTAGTGGACGGTGACGGTGTCGCCCGGCTTGGCCTCGGCGCCGTCTCCGACGATCAGGTCGCGGATCACGAGCTCTTCGGGGGCCGGGCCCTGCGGGGCGTCGATCTCGGGTTTTGTGCGGTCATCTGTCATGAGTCCATCCAACCTGAGCGCACGGCACGGGTCAACGCGAGCGGACGGGCCGCTCACCCTTGACAGGTCGCGGCGGTCAAGGCAACCTGAACTCAGGCCAACTCAGCGCCCGGTAGTCACGCAGGCATTGCCGCGGCACCGGGCGCTGGGTCTTTCTCCGCCGCCGTCAGGGCGCGAACATCGCCGCGCGCGCGGCAGTCGTGCGGGCGAGCAGCACGTGCTCGTCTTCCCTCGCGTTCGCATCACGGCCGCTGATGGCTCGCTGGCGCGCGGCGGCCAGGGCCGTGGCGTCCGAGATGAACTCCTTCATGATGCCGGTGCGGTCGCCGCGGAGGGTGCGCGCCCAGTCGAGGGCAGCGCGTCGGCCCGGCCCGGTCGCGAGCATGTCGACCTCCTGCGCGGTGAACCACCCGGCCGCGGCATAGTCGCCGAGCCGCGACCGGGTCAGCCGCGCCTCCTCGCGCCGCAAGGCGATGATGCCCAGGATGAATCCGACGAACAGCGGCACCTGCAGGGTCAGGTAGAGCACGAAGAAGTCGCCGAACACGGCGGAGCCGTTCCACAGCGCGTGCAGCGCTATGGCGCCGATCATGCCGATGACCCATGGCCCGACGGCTCGTCCCGGGCTCATGCCGCGCCGGGCGGCGAGGCCGAGTGCGAATCCGGTGACGCTCGTGAACATGACGTGCGCGAAAGGCGACAGGATGCCGCGCACGAAGAACGTGGCCGACGCGTCGACCACGCCGCCCTCGATGAAGCTGATCGCGAAGTACTGGATGTTCTCGGTGAAGGCGAAGCCCGCGCCGATCAGCGCGCCGTACACGACGCCGTCCACCGGACCGTCGAACGCGCGACGCGCGGTGACGAAGATCAGGTAGACGCCCAGGCCCTTCGCGAACTCCTCAACGATCGGCGCCTGCACGACCGCGGCGAACGCCTCGCGCATCGGCGAATCGTCCACTCCCATCGCCATCGTGATCAGCAGGTCGATGCCGAGGGTGATCCCGACGGCGGCGATCGCGCCCCACGCGACGGCGAGAACGAGCAGGCCGCGCGGCTCGGGCTCCCAGCGGTCGATGAGCCGTACGGCCAGGAGCACCGCGATCAGCGGGACGATCGCCAGCAGCATCCCGATGATCGACGCTGCCGGGCCGATGGCGTTGAGGAAGTAGCCGACGAGCCCGATGAGGATCAGCACGAGGATGCCGATGATCCAGATCGGCGCGGTCCGGCCCCGCCGCGGCTGCACCGGGACCGCGGCCGGCGAGGTCACCGCGGGCGGGATCGAGGCGCCCACCGCGATGCGCGGCTGCGCGAGAGTCGAAGGGAATGCCGGGGGCGTCAGCGACGGCCGGGCGGCTGGGTTCCGGGCGTCGAACGGCCCCGGGTCATTCGTCATGCGCACAGCCTAAGGGTGCAGGGAGCTCACCGTGCGGGGGCTGACGGCCGGGTAGCGTGGAGCAATGCGCTTCGCCCACGTGTCCCTGCCTGCGCGGAGCGAGCCGCGGCTCGCGGTGGTGCAGGCCGACACGGCGCTCGTCGTCGAGGACCTGTTCCCGGGGGCTCCCCGCTACCTGGAGGAGCTCATCGCCGGCGGCGACGAACTGCTCGATCGGGTGCGGGATGCCGCGGCCTCGGATGCCGGTCCCTGGCATGCCCTCGCCGACGTCAGGTTCGCGTCGGCCGTGCTGACTCCCCCGGTCGTGCTCGCGATCGGCCTGAACTACTCCGCCCACTCGAGCGAACTCGGGCTGAAGACCGACTCGACCCCGACGGTGTTCGTCCTCTGGCCGAACTCGCTGACCGGTCACGACGCCACGACGACCTGGCCGAGAGCGTTGAGCGAATCCGTCGACTACGAGGCCGAGCTCGGCGTGATCATCGGCACACCCGCGAAGGATGTCGCTCCCGAAGACGCGCTCGCTCACGTCTGGGGCTACACCGTCGTGAACGACATCACCGCGCGCGACATCCAGTACTCCGAGGCGCAGTGGTCGCGCTGCAAGTCCTTCGACGGATTCACGCCGACGGGACCGTTCGTCGTGACTGCGGACGAGATCCCCGATCCGCAGGATCTGCACATCTGGACGGTGCTGGACGGCCGGACGCTGCAGGACGCGTCGACCGATCAGATGGTCCGACCGGTATCGACGCTCATCTCCCATCTGTCCAAGTCGGCGACACTCCTGCCCGGCACCCTCATCTCCACTGGCAGCCCCGGCGGAGCCGGCTATTCGCGCGACCCTCAGGTCTTCCTTCGCGACCGCTCCACCGTCACGGTCGGCATCGACGGCATCGGTGCACTGACGACCCACTGCCGCATCCTGGACTGAGTGTCATGACGAACGCCCGCCACGATTGCGGCGGGCGTTCGTCGTGACAGGATCTCAGCGACTCAGGGTGTCGCAGCTGACCTCGACACCCTGGACGGTCACCGTCCCCGAGAAATCGACCGCCTGGCACGCTTGGAAGGCCTCGTTCGCGAACGCGGCAGCGGCGGCGAAGGCGGTGAACGCGATGATCGCGACGATGATCCCGATGACGAACAAGATCGCGCCGACAATGATCGCCGCGACCGCCGGGCCGTTCTTGTGACCGGCCTTGCGGCTCTGGACAAGAGCGACGATTCCGAGGATCAAGCCGACGACGTTGAAGAAGATCGCCACGATCAGGGCGACGATTCCGAGAGTCTTGCCGGGGATCGGCTGATCCACGGGGGCGCCCTGCGGGGCAGGGGGCGCGGACGAGTAGGCGGGCGGCGCGGCCGGGGGTGTCGCCGGGGGCGGTGCAGTGCTGTAGGCGGGCGGCGGTGTGGGAGCGTCGGGGTTCTGCGGATCTGTCATGACGAAGGTCCTCTCGAGTGGGAGCCGTGCCTTCGAACGCTAGCGCTCGCGGACGATGCTCGGCAACGACCGACACGCTGTTGGATCAGGCGCGGGGCTCCGACGGCTCACCCTCGCGCACGACCGGAATCGCGGCGGTGATCGTCTCCAGACCCGACAGGCGGGCCGGGGAGAGCTGCTTGGCGACCTCCTCGGGCGACATCAGCCCCGCCTCGACGACGAGGTCGGCCACGTTGCGGCGGGTCAGCAGCGCCGTCTTGGCGAGGGCCGCTGCGGCCGCGTAGCCGATGAACGGGGTGAGAGCGGTGATCACACCGACCGACGCGCCGACCATCGCGCCGAGCCGCTCGTGGTTGGCCGTGATGCCCTCGACGCAGTTGACACGGAGGGTGTACATGGCGCGACGCATCCACGTGATCGACTGGAAGATCGAGTGCGCGATGACCGGCTCGAACGCGTTCAGCTGCAGCTGACCGGCCTCGACCGCCATCGTCACCGTCATGTCGGCGCCCACCACCGCGAATGCGACCTGGTTGACGACCTCGGGGATGACCGGGTTGACCTTGCCGGGCATGATGCTGGATCCTGCCTGCCGGGCCGGCAGGTTGATCTCGCCGAAACCGGCCTGCGGGCCGCTGGAGAGCAGGCGCAGATCGTTGCAGATCTTCGACATCTTGATCGCGTTGCGCTTGAGCGAGGACGAGAACGACATGAAGGCGCCGGTGTCGCTGGTCGACTCGACGAGATCGGTCGCCGTCTCCAGGTCCAGCCCGCTGATCTCGCGAAGATGCCGCAGGACCGCCCTGCTGTAGTCGGGGTGGGTCGTGATGCCGGTGCCGATGGCCGTCGCGCCCATGTTGATCTCGCACAGCAGGTACGCGTTCTCCTTGAGACGGCTGTAATCCTCGCCGAGGGTCGTCGCGAAGCCGTGGAACTCCTGCCCGAGTGTCATCGGCACGGCATCCTGAAGCTGCGTGCGCCCGACCTTGAGCACGTCGTGGAACTCGACGGCCTTGGCCAGGAACGCCCGGCGCAGCAGGTCGAGCTCTTCGAGGAGGGTCAGCAGGTCCAGACCCAGCCCGACCTTGATCGCCGTCGGGTAGACGTCGTTGGTGGACTGGCTGCGGTTCGTGTCGTCGATCGGCGACAGGAACGCGTAGTCGCCCTTCTCACGTCCTGCCAGCTCCAGTGCGACGTTGGTGATGACCTCGTTCGCGTTCATGTTGGTCGAGGTGCCCGCGCCGCCCTGGATGACGCCGACGACGAATTGCTCGTGGAACTTCCCGTCGATCACGAGCTGCGAGGCCCGGTCGATGAGATCCGCCTTCTCCGGGTCGAGTGCGCCGATCTCTCGGTTCGCGCGTGCGGAGGCCTGCTTGACCATCGCGAGTGCGCGGACGAGGTCCTTGTAGACCGAGATGGGCCTCTTGGAGACGGGGAAGTTCTCCAGCGCCCGGGCGGTGTGGATGCCCCAGTATGCGTCGGCGGGGATCTCGAGGGATCCCAGGGAGTCGGTCTCGGTGCGGGTGCGCGTCATTGCGTCCAGAGCCATGTGTGTGTCCTCGTGGGTCGGTCACGGCGATGTGAAGGGATGCTTCGAGACTACTCGCGCGGCCCTGAACGTGACCCGTACAGCGCGGACAACGCCACGCGACGAGGTGTACGCCGTGGCGACTCGGATCGGGCTCGGCGCGACCTCCTGATGCGCCGAGCCCGTGCCGGGATCAGCGGCTGAGCGGCGCCATGTCGGCGTAGCGGTCGCCGGCCGCGGCATCCAGTGAATCGAGCGATTCGCGCTGCTCGGCGGTGAGCACCACCGCATCCGCGCCCACGTTCTCCTCGAGCGCGGCGATCCGGCGCGTGCCGGGGATCGGGGCGATGTCGTCGCCCTGCGCGAGCAGCCACGCCAGCGCCACCTGCGCGGGCGTGGCGCCGATCTGCGTGGCGACCGCTTCCACCTGCTCGACGATCACCATGTTGGCGTCGAGATTGCCGCCGGCGAAACGCGGGTTGGTCTTGCGGAAGTCGCTGTCGTCGAGCTGGTCGAGCGATCGGATGGCACCGGTGAGGAAGCCGCGCCCGAGTGGCGAGTAGGGAACGAAGCCGATGCCGAGCTCCCGGACGGTGGGAAGGATCTCCGCCTCGGGGTCGCGGCTCCAGAGCGAGTACTCCGTCTGCAGCGCCGTCACCGGATGCACGGCGTGCGCACGCCGGATGGTCTCCGGCGCTGCCTCGGACAGCCCGTAGTGGAGGATCTTCCCCTCGGCGATCAGCTCGGCCAGCGCTCCGACCGTCTCCTCGATCGGTGTGCCCGGATCCATGCGGTGCTGGTAGTAGAGGTCGATGTGATCGGTGCCCAGGCGCCGGAGAGAGCCCTCCACCGACAGGCGGACGTTCGCCGCACTCCCGTCGAGTCCGCCCTTGTCGTCGATGCTGTGGCGGATCGTGCCGAACTTGGTCGCGATGACGACCTCGTCGCGCCGGCCGGAGATGGCGCGGGCGAGCAGCTCCTCGTTCAGGTAGGGTCCGTAGATCTCGGCGGTGTCGAGGAAGGTGACACCGAGCTCGAGAGCGCGGTGGATCGTGCGGATCGCGCCCTCATCGTCCTGTGTGGCTCCGGTGTAGAACGCGCTCATGCCCATGAGGCCGAGTCCGATGCGCCCGATGACGGGTCCGTCCGTGCCGAGGGTGATGTTCTTCATGCGTGTGCGACTTTCTCTTCGTAGATGGCGATCTTGATGTCGATGGCGGCCAGGCTCGCGGTGATGTCGTCGAGCTGGTTCAGCACGGCGATGCGGTGCCGCACGAGCAGCTCCCGCCGCGCGCCGATGGTCTCGTCGCCGCGGCGCACCAGCTCGGTGTACTCGCGGATCGTGGCGATGGGCATGCCCGTCGAGCGCAGGCGCGTCAGGAACTGCACCCAGCCGATGTCCGCCTCGCTGTAGCGGCGATGGGTCGATGACGCCCTGTCGACCGGGTCGAGCATCAGCCCGGCGCGCTCGTAGTAGCGCAGGGTGTGGGTCGACAATCCGGTGGCGGCGGCCGCCTCCGAGATCGCGACGCCTTCGTGAGTGAGGGTCATGACCCCACGGTAGAACTTAGAGCGCACTCTAAGTCAAGTGGCTTCGCCGAACCTCATCTGCCGGGTTTTCGCGAGAACGCGTCGAGCCGCTCGGCCGCGGTCAGCGCAGCCATCCGAGCGACCCACGCGGCCGAGAAGTACTCGCCGGCCTGGGCGTCCACGACCGGGACGACGGCGTTCGTGATCGTGTCGTCGTAGACGTGCACGAGGTGGAACGACTGCCCGGCATCCATGCCGTTGACTTCGACGGCGGGTCGCGCGAGGTCCATCGTGTAGCAGGTCGCAGCCGCGACGCTGACCGGGATGCCGGCGAACGTGCCGCTCGTCGAGTGGTGGAGGTGGCCGGCGAGGATCGAGCGCACATCGGTGCCGGCGAGCACCTCGGCAAGGCGTCCTTGGTCGCGCAGCTCGAGGATGTCGAAGAGCGGGATGTGCGAGGGCAGCGGCGGGTGGTGCATGGCGAGGATGGTCCCGAGCGGTGCCGGAGTCGACAGCACATCCTGCAGCCACGTCAGCTGCGCATCGTCGAGGTCGCCGTGGTGCCAGCCGGGGACCGTCGTGTCCAGCGCGATCAGTCGCAGCCCGCGGAGATCCCAGACGCCCGTGACCGCCTCCTGGCTGGGCTCGAGGTCGAGGAGGTCGCGACGCATGGCCGGACGCTCGTCGTGGTTGCCTGCGACCCATACGATCGGGCGAGCCCAGCCGTTCGGCCATCGGCTCGACCGCGCGGCGCAGCGCCGCGTACGCCTCGGGCTCGCCGAGGTCGGTCAGGTCTCCGGTGAAGACGATCGCATCGGGGCGGATCCCGAGGCGCTCGACCGCGTCGAGGGTGCGGTGGAGATTCGCGGCCGTGTCGTACCGGCCGCCGAGGGCGACGTTTCCGGCGAGGAGGTGCGTGTCGCTCACGTGCACGATCGTGCGCCGTGCAGGCGGATACTGGCCGAATTGCACGGGTGCCGCGTCCATGCCTCTCAGCCTACGGGTGAGCGCCGACCTGCCGTCGGGTGGGTGTGCGCTCGCTCGCGCGGCAGACCGGACCTCGGCGCCTCAGTGGTTGAAGATGATCAGCAGCAGTCCGCCGAGCACCGCGAGCGCGCACATGCCGAACGAGATGTAGGCGCCGATGGCGGCGACCTGCCGCTGACCGGCGGTGAGCGGACTCTTCTTGGCCGCCTTCGCCGCTTGCTTCGCGGCTCGCTGCGACTCCTTCTCGGTGATGACGGTGATCGCGTCGGTGAACTCGGCCGGCGAGACGACCGGCACGCGCCCCGCCCGCACGAGCAGGCGCAGCCCGAGGGAGTAGAACCCGACGACGAGCACTGCGGCGATCATGGCGGCCACGAAGACCTGGACGAATGCGATCCAGTCGATCGAGAGGTTCACTTCGTACCCTCCTTCTCGCGGCGCGCATCGGCCCGTATCGCGGCTCGCTGACGACGCGTCGGCGGCGGATTGCGCTTGACCTTGACCGCGGTCCCCGACTCGGCCACTTCGCTCATCGCGTTGGCCGCGGTCACGGCGTTGCGACGCGAGAGCACGAAGATCGTGAGGATGGTCACGACGGCGAAGACGGCGTCGATCAGGATGCCCCAGCCCCCGAGCCACGCGACCATGAGCGCCATGACCCCGCCGACCGCTCCCGCCGCCGGCAGCGTGAACAGCCAGCCCACCATGATGCGCCCCGCTGTGCGCCAGCGCACCGTCGAGCCGCGACGGCCCAGGCCCGACCCGATCACCGATCCGGAGGCGACCTGGGTCGTGGACAGCGCGAAGCCGAGAGCGCTGGACGCGAGGATCGTGGCGGCGGTCGAGCTCTCGGCCGAGAAGCCCTGCGCCGGCTTCACATCGGTGAGCCCCTTGCCGAGGGTGCGGATGATGCGCCAGCCGCCCATGTAGGTGCCGAGGGCGATCGTGATGCCGCACGCCAGGATCACCCAGAGCTGCGGCTCGGTCTGCGCGCTGCTCTGCCATCCCGCGATGATCAGTGTGAGCGTGATCACGCCCATCGTCTTCTGGGCGTCGTTCGTTCCGTGCGCGAGAGCAACGAGCGATGACGTGAAGATCTGACCCCAGCGGAAGCCGTCGCGGCCATCCGGCTTCGTGTCGTAGCGACGGGTGATCGCGTAGGCGAGGCGCGTGGCGGTGAAGGCGATGATCCCCGCCGTGAGCGGAGCGAGCACCGCCGGCAGGATGACCTTGCTGAGCACCACGCTGTAGTCGATCGCCATCCAGCCCGCTCCGACGATCGTGGCGCCGATGAGCCCGCCGAAAAGCGCATGCGATGAACTCGAAGGGAGGCCGAGCAGCCACGTGAACATGTTCCAGGTGATCGCCCCGATGAGGCCCGCGAAGATCAGCGGAAGGAACGCGTTCGGATCTATCTCGTCCTCACGGATGATGCCGTGCGAGATGGTCTGCGACACTTCCGTGGACAGGAAGGCGCCCACCAGGTTCAGGACTGCGGCGATCAGCACCGCGACCTTGGGCTTGAGAGCCCCCGTGGCGATGGGCGTGGCCATCGCGTTGGCGGTGTCGTGGAAGCCGTTCGTGAAATCGAAGAACAATGCCAGCACGATGACCAGCACGACGATCAGGGTTGCGGTTTCCACCGATTGCTTTCCGTAGAGAGTGAAAGAATTGTGGTGCCGACGTGATCGGCGTTGCGAACGAAGAGTTCACGGTGAATTCATGTACCGGCAACCGGTCAGAAGAATCCTTACATCGCCCCTGCCTCCGGTCAACTCAGCGACCTTCCAGGATCAGGGTGCGCGCGCCCGCGTCAAGTGCGCGCTCGCCACGCCCAAGGGTGTTGAATGAGCGAACGTCCCCACCTCGCCGGGGGCAGATGCGGGTGGGCAGATGAAGAAGTGGTTCGTGGTGCTGATCCTGGGCGCAGCCCAGTTCGTCATGGTGCTCGACAGCACGGTCATGAACGTGTCGATCTCGGCCGTCGTGGAAGACCTCGACAGCAGTGTCACCGCCATGCAGAGCGCGATCACCTTCTACACCCTGACGATGGCGGCCTTCATGCTGCTGGGCGCGAAGCTCGGTGACATCTGGGGGCGCCGGCGCGCGCTCGTGATCGGCTCGATCGTGTACGCCGTCGGCTCCCTGATGACCGCGTTCAGCCCGAACATGGTCGTGCTGTTCCTGGGCTGGTCGATCATCGAGGGCCTCGGCGCGGTACTCGTGATCCCGGCCATCGCGGCGCTCCTGGCCGACAACTACGAGGGACGTGACCGGGTCACGGCGTTCGCCGCGATCGGCGCCGTCTCCGGAGCAGGAGTGGCCGCCGGACCGCTCATCGGCGGATTCATGACCACGTACTTCAGCTGGCGGTACGTCTTCGTCGGCGAAGTCGTGATCCTCGCCTTCGTCGTGATCTTCGCGGGCAGGATCGCTGAGAAGTCAGAGCGCCAGAGCATCCGCATCGACGTGCTGAGCGTCCTGCTGTCGGCGTTCGGCCTCGTCGGCGTCGTGTTCGGGATGCTGCAGAGCAAGACCTGGGGCTGGATCGTGCCGCTGCACTCCCCCGAGGTGAACGGCATCGAGATCGCGCCGTTGGGGATATCGCTCACGGCATGGTTCATCGTCCTCGGGCTCGTGCTTCTCGTCCTGTTCTTCGCGCGCCAGCGACGGCTCGTCGCGAAGGGCCGCGAGCCCCTCGTCCATGTCGACCTGCTGTCGATCCGGCAGCTGCGCAGCGGACTGAGCGTGCTGGGCGGCCAGTACGCGATCATCGCGGGCCTCTTCTTCATGGTGCCCGTCTACCTGCAGATGACGCTCGGTTTCGACGCGCTCCAGACCGGCTGGCGGATCTTCCCGCTGTCGATCTCCCTCATCCTGTTCTCGATCTTCGGCACCCGCCTATCGACGCGGTGGTCCCCGCGCCGCGTCGTGCGTGTGGGGCAGTGGATCCTCGTCGCGAGCTCGATCCTCCTGCTGACGGCGATCGATCCCGAGCTGTCCAGCCCGGCGTTCGGGATCGGGATGTTCTGCGCCGGTGCGGGACTCGGACTCCTCGCCTCGCAGCTCGGCAACGTCAACATGTCGGCGGTCACGGCGAAGGACACGAGCGAAGTGGGCGGCCTGCAGGGGGTCTTCCAGAACCTGGGTTCGTCGCTCGGCACGGCGCTCATCGGCTCGATCCTGATCGGCGCGCTCGCGACGTCGTTCGCGAGCGGCGTCGCACAGAGCACGCTCCCCGACGAGACCCAGGCGATCATCAATGAGCGCACCGAGGGCGGAGTCGCGATCGTCCCGGCATCCACCGTTCAGAAGATCGCGACCGACTCTGGTCTGACCCCCGAGGAGGCCGTGAAGCTCGAAGCGATCTACGTCGAGTCTCAGCTCTCGTCGCTGCGCATCGCGTTCTTCGGCCTGATCGTGCTCGCGCTCCTGTCGCTGCTCGTTTCGCGCGGCATCCCGAACGAGGTCCCCAAGCCGCGCAGGGCGCGACATGCCCGCGCCATCCGCAGTCCAATAGCGGCCGCCTCGGGGGCGGAGCGCGTCGGCTAGCGTGGGACGGTGACCACCGAAGCCTCCCGCACAGCACCCGTCGCCGCCCGCAACCCGGTCGTCCGCAGCCATCACGGCGACGACGTGGAAGACGCGTACGAGTGGTTCCGCGCCAAGGAGGAGGCGGCCGTCATCGCGCATCTCGAGGCCGAGAACGCGTACACGAAGGAGCGCACGGCGCACCTGGCGGGCCTTCAGGAGGCGATCTTCGGCGAGATCAAGGGACGCACTCTCGAGACCGACCTCTCCGTCCCGACGCGGCGTGGCGACTGGTGGTACTACGGTCGCACCGTCGAGGGCAAGCAGTACGGAATCCAGTGCCGAGCGCCGCTCGCCTCCCCTGACGACTGGACGCCGCCGGAGCTCTCGCCCGACATCGAGGTGCCCGGCGAGCAGATCCTGCTCGACGGCAACATCGAGGCCGAGGGCCACGAGTTCTTCTCGCTCGGCAGCTTCGAAGTGACCACCGCGGGCGATCGGATGCTGTACGGGGTCGACGTCGCCGGCGACGAGCGTTACACCGTGCGCGTGCGCGACCTCGTCACCGGCGCCCAGCTGCCCGACGAGATCCCCGACACGTTCGCCGGTGCGACCTTCTCCCCCGACGGCCGCTTCATCGTCTACACGACGGTGGATGACGCGTGGCGCCCCGACACGGTCTGGCTGCACGAGCTCGGCACGCCGGTGGACCAGGACGAGAAGCTCTTCCACGAACCCGACGAGCGATTCTGGCTCGGGGCGGGGTTCACCCGCAGCGATCGCTACCTCGTCATCGGGATGGGATCGTCGATCACGTCCGAGGAATGGCTGGTGGATGCCGCCGACCTCCGCTCCGAGCCGCGGGTCGTCTGGCCGCGCAGCGAGGGCGTCGAGTACGACTCCTCGCACGCCGTGATCGACGGCGAGGACGTGCTGTTCATCCTCCACAACGACGGCGCGCTGGATTTCGAACTCGTGCGGGTGGCGGCATCCGACCCTGCCGGCGCGCGCGAGGTCGTCGTCCCCCACCGCCCCGGCGAGCGGCTGCTCGGCGTTTCGACGTTCCGCGACTGGGGTGTGCTCGGCTATCGGCGCGGGGGCCTCGCCCGGCTCGGGATGCTGGACTACGCGAACGGGTCGGTCGCCGAGCTCGAGTTCGACGAGCCGCTGTACTCCGTCGGCAGCGGCGGCAACCCCGAGTGGGCGCCGCCGCTGATCCGGATCGGCTACGGCTCCTTCGTCACGCCGGGCACCGTCTACGACTACGACGTCGCGACCGGCGAGCTGCTGCTGCGCAAGCGCCAGCCCGTGCTGGGCGGCTACGAGCCGGAGGACTACGCGCAGGCTCGCGTGTGGGCGACGGCGCAGGACGGCACGCAGATCCCGATCTCGCTCGTGTGGAAGCGGTCGTACGGCGATGCCGGGGTAGCGCCCCGCCCGGTGCACCTCTATGGCTACGGGTCCTATGAGCACTCGATCGAGCCCGGGTTCTCCGTGCCGCGCCTGTCTGAGCTGGATCGCGGCGTCATCTTCGCGGTAGCACACGTGCGCGGAGGCGGCGAGATGGGCCGCCAGTGGTACGAGGACGGCAAGATGCTGCACAAGCGCAACACGTTCACCGACTTCGTCGACAGCGCGCTGCACCTGATCGACCACGGGTACACGACGCCTGACCGGCTCGTGGCCGAGGGCGGTTCGGCGGGCGGCCTCCTGATGGGCGCCGTCGCCAACCTCGCTCCCGAGCTGTTCGCCGGCATCCTCGCCGACGTGCCGTTCGTCGACGCGCTCACGACGATCCTCGACCCGTCGCTGCCGCTCACGGTCATCGAATGGGACGAGTGGGGCGACCCGCTGCACAATGCCGACGTGTACGCCTACATGAAGTCGTACTCGCCGTACGAGAACGTCCGAACGGATGCCGCGTACCCCCGCATCCTCGCCGTGACGTCGCTGAACGACACGCGTGTCCTGTACGTCGAGCCGGCCAAGTGGGTCGCCCGGCTGCGCGAGGTCGGCGCCGATGCGCTTGCTCAAGTGCGAGATGGTCGCCGGCCACGGCGGCGTCAGCGGGCGATACAACGCGTGGCGCGAGCGGGCGTTCGAGCTGTCCTGGCTGCTGGACGTGCTGGGCGCGGCTGGGGAGTGATCCGCCGTTCGGATGCTGCGGGTGCGACATTCGCCACGCCTGATCCGCTGCGAGGCGGTCGAATTAGTGGGACACGTCCGCTGAGGCCGACGTCGGTCAATAGCCGGGGCGCCAGCCAGCGCGAATCAGCGCCTCCCGGACCTTCCGGGCCGCCGTCTCGCCCGAACCGCGCATGTGGTCGTTCAAGATCCGTACGTGGTCCCAGCCCTCCGCAATCGGTATACGGTCCCAGCGATCGGCATCCTTCGCGAACTGCAATGCGTCTTCCGCGTGCACTCGGCCGTCGTATTCCGGGCGCCACGCGCCACGCCGGGTGGCCAGGTCCAGCTCGGCGACCCGCCGACCGTCGCGCGTCATGCAGCATCCCAGTTGATCCCAGGCTCAGGACGGACCCGCGCAGACGTTTCGCAGGCGTAGCTCGTCTCCCGGGCCGACCTCACTGCCGGCCGTCACGAATCCCAGCGCTCGACGTCGGACGCCGCGCCGAGTATCACCCATCGTCCTCACCTCATCCAGGAGGCCCGCTACCGACGTAGGGGTACACGTCTCCTGCCACGAGCAAGTCGCCCGCGGCGATTCAGGTCCATCCATTGCGCCTCACACCGTTCCGGCCTGGCGCCATGCCCGCGCGGGATGCCCGATCATCGATGGCCGTCTTCCATGTTGCACGCTGTCGCCTCGCGCGCGATGCGCTCGCAGTATGGGAGTCCGCGCTCAGGACTCCGGCTGGTCGATGCGGCGGCTCACGTGCGGGGCGATGGCGCCGAGCACCCGCGTGGCGCAGCTCGCCGATGCGGCCGGAGCCCATCCGACTCCGGCATCGAGCGCCTTCCGGGAGCTATCTGTCGATCGGTGTCCGCGTTCGTCAGCAGGTCTGAATCGACGGGCATCCGCTCGATGGTCTTCGGAGACCCTGGCTGGCAGATCGACGGCTTCGAGCACCGCAGCAAACCCAGCGACCGCCGTCGCGACATGCGTGCCGATGCGCGGCTGGCGCTGCGCGGGTACACGGTTCTGCGATTCGACTATCAGCAGGTTCTGCTCGATTCGAACCACGTCATCGCGACGGCCGCCGCGATCAGACGCGCGCCAACATCTGGGTCGCGCGGTTCGACAGCCGTGGGCGAGGACATGGGCGACGCTGAACAGGTCGAATGGCAGCTCGGACTTGGCAGCGGCTTGGCGGATTCGGCTATCGCGTCAATCGCGCATGGGATGCCGTCTGCCGCGGAGAGCGTCCTTGCGCGACGATGCGCGCCACCCAGAATTTGCCCAACCGCGGAGGAGTCAGTCGACCACACCGCGATGTCGCCAAATTCGGTCACCGCAGGAGCGCGCCGCTGAGCGGAGCAACTGCGGGACACCATGCGTGCAAAGCGGGAGCACGGGTAAAGCGGATGCCGCGGCCGCGGCATCCTGCCAGCCGGCTCCATCCCCGCCCCCGCCTCAGCCGAAGAGCGCCGCAGCCTCTTCGTACCGGTACAGCGGGACGGTGTTGAGCTCGCCCAGGGCCTCTGCGAACGGCACGCGGACGATGTCGGTGCCGCGCATCGCGACCATCTGGCCCCACGCGCCGTCGACGATGGCGTCGGCGGTGTGCAGGCCGAGGCGGGTCGCGAGGACGCGATCGAAGGCGGACGGCGAGCCTCCGCGCTGAATGTGACCGAGGACGGTGGAGCGGGTCTCGATGCCCGTGATGCGCTCGATCTCGGGGGCGAGGATCTCGCTGATGCCGCCGAGGCGAGGACGGTTGAAGGCGTCCAGGCCCTTGTCGCTGAAGGCCTCGTCCATGCCGGTGAGCGTGAAGCCCTCCGAGACGACGACGAGAGGTGCGCGGCCGCGGTCGTGCGCCTTCGCGACGAGCGCGCAGATGTCGTCGATCGACATCGGCACTTCGGGGATGCAGATCGCATGGGCGCCGGCGGCGATCCCCGCGTGCAGCGCGATCCATCCCACGTGACGGCCCATCACCTCGGCGACCATGCAGCGCTGGTGCGAGTCGCCGGTGGTGCGCAGGCGGTCCATGGCGTCGGTCGCGATGTTCACGGCGGTGTCGAAGCCGAACGAGTAGTCGGTCGCGCGCAGATCGTTGTCGATCGTCTTCGGGACGCCCAGGACGTTGATGCCGTCCTTCGAGAGCCGATCCGCCGCAGCCAGGGTGCCCTCGCCGCCGATCGCGACGATGCCGTCGATGCGGTGGCCGTAGAGGGTCTTCGCGATGTTCTCCGCACCGCCGCGCGAGCCCTCGTACGGGTTCGTGCGGCTCGTCCCGAGGATCGTGCCGCCGACCTTCGAGAGGCCCTTCACCTCGTGCCTCGTGAGGGGGAAGAAGTCGGCGTCCACCACACCTCGCCACCCGTCGCGGATACCCACGAATTCGAGGTCGTAGGTCGTCGTGCCCTTGAGCACGATGCCGCGGATGACGGCGTTCAAGCCGGGGCAGTCGCCGCCGCTGGTAAGGATGCCGATCTTCATGCTGTGATCCTTGCTGTCGGGTGTCGATCGGGCAGCGCTGCCTCCCCCGACCTTACCGTCGCGGGCGCGGCGCCTGCCACACGGCCCCGAGCGGTCGTGCTAGTCCGCTCCGAGCGCCTGACGGACCAGGTGCATGAGTGCCGAGAGCTGCACCGAATCGCTGGACTGCGGGTCGACCGCTTCGCCGTCGAGCGCGCGCTGGGCGAGCCCCTGCTTCGAGTCGATGAGTTCGGCGATCTTCGTGTCGATCGTGTGCGCGGCGATGATGCGCCACGCCGTGACCGGCTCGTCCTGCCCGATGCGGTGGACGCGGTCGATCGCCTGCGTCTGCTCGGCGGCGGTCCACGACAGCTCGGCGAGCACGACGTTGGACGCGGCCTGCATGTTCACGCCGACGCCCGCCGCCGTGAGCGAGCAGACGGCGATGCCGACGTCGGGATCGTTGTTGAACGCGTCGATCGCCTGCTGACGGAACGCGGTGGTCTGGTCGCCCCGCACCGAGATCGTCCGCAGCCCGGCGGACGCGAAGTGGGCCTCCGCGGCATCCATCACGTCGATGTGCTTCGCGAAGAAGACGACCTTGCCGACCGAGCGCTGCAGCTGCACGGCGTAGTCCGCCGCCAGCAGCGCCTTGGCCTGGCCGATCTTGCGGACCATCGTGAAGACGTTCTCGGAGCCGGTGCCGGCCGCCTTCGACTCGTCGAGCTCGTTCTGCGCGACGAGGCGGACGATGTCGGGATCGACCTCGCCGGGCGCCAGGCCACGGTCGCCGCGCGCGTCGATGATCCGCTTGTAGCGGTCGGCCAGCCGCGCGCCGAGCTCCCGCTCGGCCTGGCGGATGGAGCGCCCGAACTCGTCGTCCAGTTCGACCGGCAGGTCGGCGATCATCTTGTCGGGGAGGTCTGCGGCGACATCCTTCTTCTTCCGCCGCACGATCCCCATCGAGATGACCGCGTCGCGCGCCTCCGGGTAGAACGCCTTGTCGGCCGGCGTCAGGCCGGTCGAGTCGAGGCGCTCCATCAGCATCGGCCCGGGCTTCTCGCCCGTCGTCCAACCGAGGAAGCGCCAGATCGCGTCGAAGTCCTCGACGTCGTTGATCAGCGGGGTTCCGGTGAGGGCGAGCAGCAGCGGATTGCGCACCTGGGAGCGGATGCGGGATGCCAGCGCGAGCACGTTCTGCGAGCGCTGCGAGCCGAGGTTCTTGATGAAGTGCGCCTCGTCGACGACCATGCCCTTGAGGCCGATCGAGCTCAGCCATGACAGGTGGCGGTCGAGGATCTCGTAGTTGACGATGAAGACGTCCGCGAACGCGTCGACGTCCTCGCCGTCGCCGGAGATCACGGTCGCGCGCCGCTGCGGCGTCCACCGCTCGACCTCACGCGCCCAGTTCATCTTCACGACGTTCGGCACGACCGCCAGCAGCGGGTACGCATCGGCGACGGATGCCGCCAGCACCGACTCCGCCGTCTTGCCGAGTCCGGGCTCGTCGGCGAGCAGGAACGTCCGGTGCCCTTCGCGCACGGATTCGAGGAACCGGGACTGGTGCACCATGATCTCGGAGCCCTTGGGCGAGAGCCGGTCGAACTCGGGCTTCGGGGGCAGCTCCATCGAGGCCTGTCCGCCGCCCGCGCCCGTCTCGAACGCCTTGTAGAGCGGGCCCATGAGCTCCCAGCCGTCCAGGCGTCGCCGAGGCGTCTCCTTCGGCGCGCGGGCGGCCAGATCGGGTGCGAGGAACGGATTGGACATCTGCCGCGACTCGATCGTGGGCGGAATCACCTGGCGCTCGGCGAGCGCGGCCGGCACGACGTTCGCGGTCTGCGGCGAGACGTCCGTGATGATCAGTTCGTCGGGCGCGAGCTCGGCCCCCGATTCGAGCAGCCAGTCTCGGCGCATGCGCCGGGCCACGGGACTTGCGGCCTGGTCGACCTCGAGGAGCTGGATCAGCGACGTGTCGCGCGCGGCGGTCTTCGCGAGGATGGTGGCGACGCCGTCCAGGCGCTTGAGGAGCTCGGAGCGAGCGGAGTCGGCGAGGGTCGTGTCGGCCTTCACGCGGGCGCGCTCTTCGCGCACCAGGAAGGCGATCACCTGGAACTTGACCCGGTTGGTGGGGCCGAGCTTGCCCCGCTGGGCCTTCGCCTCCACTTCGCGCACCTTGCGCGCGAGGATCGGGATGATCGGCGCCTCGTCGTCGCGGCGCGATGACGATGGCTTCCTGCGACGCTGCGCCGCAGACCCTTGGGCGGCAGCGCCTTGCGCCGCAGAGCCTTGGGTTGCAGTTGCCGTGGTCGGCATGCTCCTCCTGAGCGTGTGTACCGGATACTCCGGCGGTGACCGGTCGGGACCGGCGATGTCGGCGTGCTCCCGCGGGCGGCTTATGCCGTCACGAACGCGGGACGGGATGTCGACTCCTCCGGTCCGCGGGCACTCGCTTCTGCGAGCTGCGGAAATGTCGGCGACGAGATCCTCGGCCTCCAGTCTAGCGGAACAGCGCCGGATTCAGCCCCAGAGCGTCGCGACGATGTCTTCGGTGTACCCCTCTTGGGCGAAGTCGATCGTCGCCGTGGAGATCCAGGCGTTGCCCCGCAGGACGTGGCTCTCGCCGAGCGACACGATGTTGTCGTCCTGATCGATCACGGTCTGGCTGAACACGCATATGGTGCCGCCCTCGGTGGGCTGACAGGTGAACCCGGCGTTCGTGAAGGAATCGAGAAGCGCTGCGGACTGGGCAGCGTCCACGATCGACACGTTCGTCGCAAGGCCCGTTTCGCTCGGTGCGCCCCAGGAGCAGCGGATGGTCGGGATGCCGGAGGTGAGGATCTCGAGCGCGCCGACGTTCTGCGTGGAGGTCATCGTCACGCCCGGGTCGTTCAGCGGACCCCGCGCCTGGAGTGCGGCGAGCATCGCCGGCGAGTACAGCTGCTCGCAGGCGGTCGGCAGTTCGATGTCGGTGCCGGACGGCGTGGACTCGGACGGCGTCGGCGTGGGCGACGACGGAGACGGCGAGACCGACGCCTCTGTGCTGGGCGATGCGCTCGGCGACGGCTCGGGGCGGCAGCCGATCAACCCGAGGCACAGTGTCAGCGCCGCTGCGGTGCCCGCCGCGATTCGCAGCGGCGCGGCGCGGCGCGAGGACGCGAGGGGCATGGCACCTCCAGGATCGGGATCCCTGACGAGGCTATTGCTCGCCTGCGACGCCCTGCTGCCACGTCGACAGCGTTGCGGGATCGTCGGTCACGATACCGTCCACTCCGAGTGCGGTGACCTCATCCCACTGCGTGTTGCTGTTGAGCGTGTACACGACCACACGGATACCGGCCGCGTGCAGCTCGTCCACCACCTCGGGACGGTTCAGCAGCGCCTTGCGGTCGACGACGATTCCGCGCACCGACGCCTCCGTCGCCGCGCGCACGACGTCGGGGGGAAGGTGAGCGAGGATGAACAGGCGCGGGATCACGGTGGATGCGGCGCCGGCGACGGCGAGGGTGCGGGCATCGAAGCTCGACAGTGCGACCTGCCGCTCGAGTCCGCGCGCGGTCACCTCGGCCACCACGGCAGCGACGGCCGCGGCATCCCACTCGCCCTTCAGCTCGACGATCGCACGACGCCCCGACGCGCTCAGGACGTCGAGGAACTCGGCGAAGGTCGGCACCGGCGTGCCGGCGTACTCCTGGGCGAACCACGATCCCGCATCGAGGGTCTGAACCTGAGCGAGCGTCAAGGTCGAGAGCCGGCCATGGCCGTCGGTCGTGCGGTCGACCGAGGCATCGTGCATGAGCACGGGATGCCCGTCGGCGGTGAGCGCGACGTCCACCTCCACGTACTCGAATCCCGCCGCCAGCGCGGCCGTGATCGCCGGGAGCGTGTTCTCCGGGGCGGTGGCGCCTCCGCCGCGGTGGCTCGCGATGAACGCGGCCTCGCCGGCGGTCCTGGTCTCGCCGAGGAGCTCGGTGGCGCTCACGCGCGCCGGCGTCGCTCCCACGAATGCGATGATCAGGCTCGCGACAGCGAGCACGCAGACGATGAACAGTGCCTGGAATCGATCACGGGCAGGATCGACCAGGGGGTCGTCGGGCATCGGGCATGTCCTCCGGTGGTACAGACGTCGTCATCGACGCGTGGGTCCACCCTACATGCCCCGTTACCGTTTCGTTACCGAGTTCTCGCGCCCGTCCTAGACCATGCTCTTGGTGTGCCAGATGGTCTTGGTCTCGGTGAACGCACTGATCCGATCGAGGCTCGGTGCCGCGGCATCCGGACCCTCTTCCGGGGGCAGCACGCGCTTGAGCGTGTCGGCCGCAGCGATCTGCAGATCCACCCAGTCCAGCGCGCCCGCACCGACGAGATCGATGGCATTCACGTCGGCGTGCGAGGCGAGCCAGGGTGCGATCTCGGCCGGCGAGCCGGTGAGAATGTTGACGACTCCCCCCGGAACATCCGAGGTCGCCAGCACCTCGGCGAGGCTGATCGCAGACAGCGGCAGCCGCTCGCTCGCGACCACGACGACGGTGTTGCCGGTGACGAGAGGGGGCGCGACCGCCGACACGAAGCCGAGCAGGGACGAGTCCTGCGGCGCGATGACCGCGACGACCCCGGTGGGCTCGGGCACCGAGATGTTGAAGTACGGACCGGCGACCGGGTTCGCGTTGCCCGTGACCTGGGCGTGCTTGTCGGTCCAGCCCGCGTACCAGACCCAGCGATCGATCGCCTCGTCGACCTGAGCGGATGCCGCAGCCGCACTGACTCCTTCGAGCCGGGTGATCTCGTCCACGAACTGCGCGCGGCGGCCCTCGAGCAGCTCGGCGATGCGGTACAGCACCTGACCGCGGTTGTAGGCGGTCGCTCCGGCCCAGCCCTTGAGGGCGCCGCGGGCGGCGACGATGGCATCGCGGGCGTCCTTGCGTGAGGCCTTGGCGACGTTCGCGACGAAGTCGCCCTTGACGCTCTCGATCTCGTACGTGCGGCCGGACTCGCTGCGCGGGAAGGCGCCGCCGATGTAGAGCTTGTACGTCTTGGGCACGGCCAGGCGGGTCATCGCTTCATTCCCTTCTGGGGCTCCGCCCCAGACCCCCGGCTCGCTGACGCACGCCCCTTCTGGGGCTCCGCCCCAGACCCCCGGCTCGCTGACGCACGCCCCTTCTTCGCGGCGCGAGGCGTTCGGGCAGGGGTCGCCTTCGCGGGGGCCGTGGCGCCTGCGGCCAGAGCGGCCTGACGGCCGCGAGGTGTCGCCGATCCGGGGGCGAGGTACGCCGCCAGCCCGTGGCGACCGCCCTCCCGGCCGTAGCCGGACTCCTTGTAGCCGCCGAACGGCGACGACGGGTCGAACCGGTTGAAGGTGTTCGCCCAGATCACGCCCGCCCGAAGGCGGTCGGCGACCGCCAGGATGCGGGACCCCTTGTCGGTCCAGATGCCGGCCGACAGTCCGTACGGGGTGTTGTTGGCCTTGGCGATCGCCTCGGCGGGCGTGCGGAACGTGAGCACCGACAGCACCGGGCCGAAGATCTCCTCGCGTGCGATCCGGTGACTCGCCTGCACGTTCGTGAAGATCGTCGGCGCGAACCAGAACCCGTTCTCGGGGATGACGCAGTCCGCGCTCCACCGCTCGGCACCCTCTTCCTCGCCGACCTTCGACAGAGCACGGATGCGGTCCAGCTGCTCGCGGGAGTTGATCGCACCGATGTCGGTGTTCTTGTCGAGCGGGTCTCCGAGGCGGAGCGTCGACAGGCGCTGCTTGAGCCGGTCGATGACCTCGTCGTGGACGTTCTCCTGGACGAGCAGGCGGCTTCCGGCGCAGCACACGTGGCCCTGGTTGAAGAAGATGCCGTTGACGATCCCCTCGATCGCCTGATCGATCGGCGCGTCGTCGAAGACGATGTTCGCGGCCTTCCCGCCGAGCTCGAGCGTGAGCTTCTTGCCAGAGCCCGCGACCTCTTTCGCGATCGCGCGGCCGACACCGGTCGAGCCGGTGAAGGCGACCTTGTCGACATCGGGGTGGGAGACCAGGGCCGCACCGGTCTCGCCGGCGCCGGTGATGATGTTCACGACACCGGGCGGCAGGTCGGCCTGCTGGAGGATCTCGGCGAAGACGAGCGCCGACAGGGGCGTGGTCTCGGCGGGCTTGAGCACCACCGTGTTGCCGGCGGCCAGCGCCGGGGCGATCTTCCACGCGAGCATCAGCAGCGGGAAGTTCCACGGGATGACCTGCCCTGCGACGCCGAGCGCGCGGGGGTCCGCACCCAGCCCGACGTAGTCGAGCTTGTCGGCCCAGCCGGCGTAGTAGAAGAACCAGGCGGCGACGAGGGGAACGTCGACGTCGCGGCTCTCCTTGATCGGCTTGCCGTTGTCGAGGCTCTCCGCCACCGCGAGCTCGCGCGCCCGCTCCTGCACGAGGCGCGCGATCCGGTAGAGGTACTTGCCGCGGTCGCGCCCGCTCATCTTCGACCAGGTCTTGTCGTACGCGCGACGCGCGGCGGCGACGGCGGTGGCGACATCCGCCTCGCTCGCTGCGGAGATCGTCGCGATGTGGGACTCGTCCGCGGGCGAGATCGTCGCGAAGCTCTTGCCCGTTCCCTCGACGAACTCGCCGTCGATGAACAGGCCGTACGCGTCGCGCAGCTTCAGGATGCTGCGCGACTCGGGCGCGGGGGCGTACTCGAGGAAACTCATGAGGTACTCACATCTCTTTGCGACGGTTGTTGAGCAGCGCCGTCCGGCGCGCAGCGAAACATCGGTCCTAGTCGATCGTCACGTAGTCGGCACCGGAGTATGCCCCGGTGCGAAGCTTCTGCCGCTGCAGCAGCACGTCATTGAGGAGGCTGGACGCGCCGTAGCGGAACAGGTGCGGCTGCAGCCACTCCTCGCCCACGGTCTCGGCGACCGTCACCAGGTACTTGATCGCGTCCTTCGAGGTGCGGATGCCGCCCGCGGGCTTCACGCCGATCTTCTCGCCGGTCGCGCGGTGCCAGTCGCGCACGACCTCGAGCATGAGCAGTGTGGTCGGCAGCGTCGCGGCCGGCTGCACCTTGCCCGTGGAGGTCTTGATGAAGTCGCCGCCAGCGAGGATCCCAAGCCACGACGCGCGCTTGATGTTGTCGTAGGTGTTCAGCTCGCCGGTCTCGAGGATCACCTTGAGCGACGCGTAGGTGCCGTCGGCGCGTCGGCACGCCTGCTTCACGCGGGCGATCTGGTCGAACACGAGCCCATAGCGTCCGGCGAGGAACGCGCCGCGGTCGATCACCATGTCGATCTCGTCGGCGCCGTCGGCGACGGCATCCGCCGTGTCGGCGAGCTTGATCTCGAGCGAGGCACGCCCGCTCGGGAACGCCGTCGCGACCGCGGCGACTGACACCAGGCCATCGTCGGGATCGCCGTGAGCGGCGCCGAGTGCGGCGACCGCATGCGGCACCATGTCGCCGTAGACGCACACCGCTGCAACACGCGGGCACGTCGGGTCCGCGGCATCCGGGTTCAGCGCCTTCGCGACGAGGGATCGCACCTTGCCGGGAGTGTCCGCGCCCTCCAGCGTGGTCAGGTCGATCAGCTCGATGATCCTGTCGAGTGCCCACGCCTTCGAGGTCGTCTTGATCGAGCGCGTCCCGAGGCCGGCGGCGCGCTGTTCGAGTCCGACCGCGTCGACCCCGGGAAGTCCGTGGAGGTAGCGGCGCAGCGTGGTGTCGTCGGGCTCACCGCCGAGGAGTTCGATCGCCCGCTCGGGCAAGGTCTGCAGGTCGGTGCGGCTCATCGCTGTCTCCTTCTTCTCGGCGCTCCGCGAGGTGCGCCCCCATGCGCGGTCTGCGATGGTGAGGGTGCTCACCCGCTGGCGTGCGGACCGGAGTCGGATCTGACTCGCCGGTGCCGCAGGAGCACGATGACGCCGATGCCGACGATGACCAGGAAGGCGATCGTCAGGCCGATGAACGCGAACCAGTTCGAGTCCAGTGCGAGGACGATCCCTGCCGAGATCACTGCGATCGCGGCTGCGGCGAGCTTCGATCCGAACTTCAAGCCTACCCCCGCTGCAAGGTGCCCTGTCGGGGATTCATCGCGTGCCTGGATGAGGTCGGCGAAGGCATCCAGAGTTGCCAGCAGTGCTGCGGAGTATGCGACGGCGCACCCGAGCGCGCCCCACAGGTTCACGGGCTTCGGCGCCGCATCGGCGGTCGCGATGAGCAGGCTCAGGGGGTCCACCCCACCGATCGTAGGGTGCGCCACCTGCCGGGTCTATGCCGTGGGCGGCAGCGGATTCTCGAAGACGGGGGCGACGAGGTCTTCGATCGTCACACCCCGGCGGGATGCCTCGGCCTGAAGTCGCTGGGCGAGCTCGGGTGAGACGTGGGCGGACGAAGGGTCGTCCGCGCGGCGGTGATCGGGCAGCAGCAGCGACATGACCGGAACGATCACGGCGCCGAGCGCGGCGAGGATGCTGAGCACGCCGAGCACCCGCGCGAACCCGTCGCCGCTGATGGTGTCGGACCACCAGATCAGGTACCAGATCATCAGGAGCACGACGGCGAACAGGGCCAGCGTGATCCACAATCCCCACCGCACGGCGCCCCGCCTGCGGTCGGAGAGGAGGAGAAGCAGCGAGGCCAGGCTGAAGGCGACCGTCGCGGCGATGCCGGTGAAGACGGCGCGCACGAGCACGTCCCACCACTCGTCGGAGGAGAACCCGGCCCAGATGATCACGAGGAGCAGGACGAGCGTGAGCACCGACGCTGCGGCGCCGATGAGTCCGAACACCTGGATGCGGCGACCGACGAGTGCGGTGCAGCACAGCACGGCGATGCTGAATGCTCCGACCGCGGCCGTCGTCGCCAGCACTTTGCCGGCCGGCTCGCCGAGGTCGCCGCCGAGCAGGACCACGATGCCGCCCAGTGCAGCGATGCTGAACGAGACCACGATCACGCCGACGATGATCCGCCGCAGCCGCGACGCGCCGCTGCGCGGCGGAGCGGTCCGCACGACGCTCATGCGAGGGCCGTCCTCACGCGCTGGACGTCGTCGGTGATCTGCGCGATCAGCGCGTCGACGCCCTCGAACGCTGCCATGCCGCGGATGCGCGATACGAACTGGATCTCCACGTCCCGACCGTACAGGTCGAGGTCGGTCTCATCGAGGACATACGCCTCGACCTGCCGCACCGGCACGTCGTCGAACGTGGGGTTCAGCCCGATCGAGATCGCCGCGGGGTAGCGCACGCCGCGGCGCAGCCCGTCGGCGGAGCCCTCATCGACGAGCCAGCCGGCATAGACGCCGTCTGCCGGCACGAAACCCTCCAGGTCGGGCGAGAGGTTGGCGGTCGGGAACCCGAGCTCGCGGCCCCGCTTCAGCCCGTGCACCACCTCGCCCCAGACCGAGGCGGGGCGGCCGAGCAGCTTCGCTGCGGTCTCGACGTCGCCTTCCGCCAGGAGCTCGCGGATCCAGGTGGACGACACGCGCCGGCCGGCATCGATGGCGCGCACGTCGTCGACGACGTCCACGTCGAATCCGAACTCCGAACCCAGCTCGCGCAGCACGTCGGGGTTTCCCGCTCCCCCGCGCCCGAACCGGAAGTCGATGCCGACCAGGACGGTCCGCACCTTCAGCGCATCGACGAGAACCGTCTCAACGAACTCCCGCGCGGTCAGCGTCGCGAGGTTCTCGTCGAAGCGCAGCACGAGAGTGGCGTCGATCCCGGTCTCGGCGAGGAGCTGCACCTTCTGGTGGACGCCGATCAGATCGGGCGGGCAGATCTCCGGGCGCAGGAATGCGAGCGGGTTGCGGTCGAAGGTGACGGCGACCACGCGCGCACCGCTGGTGGCGGCATCCACGCGCGCACGATCCAGGACCGCACGATGGCCGGAGTGCACACCGTCGAACTTGCCGATCGCGACGACGGACGGTCCGAAGCCGGAGGGCACTTCCGACGGATCGTGGAAGACGATCACGATGCCACCGCTGCGGTCGAGGCATCCGTCGCCGCGGCCGCCTCGACGGGACGATGCGTCATCAGCCACCAGATGCCGAAGAACGGCAGCACGAGCGGAACGAAGAGGTATCCCATGCCGAACCACGACCACACCGTCGGGTGCGCGAACAGCTCCGGCAGCAGGAGGCTCAGCGTTCCGATCACGAGCACGCCGACGAGTTCGAAGCTGATCGCGACCCAGGCGGTGATGTACCACCCCTTGGAGCCTGCGAACACGAGCGCGAGCGTGGCGAGGATGTAGACGACAGCGGATGCCGCCGACAGCGAGTACGCCAGCGGTGCCTCATCGAAGCGCTGCACGATCTGGACGAATGACCGGCCGGTGGCGGCGAGCGCCATGATCGCGTAGACGATCACGAGCACGCGCCCGACGCCGGTCATGCGGGGGCGGGAAGACGGCGACATGACTCGTCAAGCTTACGGGTTCGGCTAGGCGACCTGGATCGTCCAGATCGCCTGCATGCGCCACACCATGACGGCGACTGCGAGTGCCCCGATGCCCATGATGACGGTGCTCCACCTGCTGCGCTCCAGCAGCGCCCACGCGACCGAGGCGGGCGGGATCAGCGCGGCGGAGATGAGGTACACCCAGAATTCGAGGAGGCTTCCGGTCGGCGGATTGCCCACAAGCGGCGCGATGATCGCGATCACGATCTGCACGACGAGCAGAAGCTCGAGGAGCGCCACGGCCCCGACGCTGAGATCGCTCGGGCGACGCCCTGCGAGACCGAGCACGATGCAAAGGAGTCCCGCTGCCACCGCGACCACGACCTGGGCGATCGTGAACCACAGGATCATGCGGATGCCTCAACAGGCAGGTTCATGACGCTCTTCACGTCTTCGCCGCGCCGCTCCACGATCCCGACGAGCGCGCCCGCCGGATCGATCGCCGCCGCCGGGCTGTGCTGGAGACGCACCGCCGCGCCGCCGAGGCGCTTTCCGTGGCGGAGGTCCCGCGCTTCATCGGCCGAGACCGCGAACGCGCCGAGCACGGCGGTGGCCGCCTCGGCCGGGTCGAGCAGCGGGGCGGTGCCGAGGGCCTCGACGGACGCCGCAGCGTCGACTCCGAACGGCCCGATGCGTGTGCGGCGCAGCATCGTCAGGTGCCCTCCGACACCCAGAGCGCCGCCGAGGTCGCGCGCGAGTGCCCGGATGTAGGTGCCGCTCGAGCAGTCCACCACGACGTCGAGGTCGAGGAATCGGTCGGTTCGGCGTTCGCGGATGACGTCGAACCGCGAAACCGTCACGGTCCGCGCCGCGAGCTCGATCTGCTCGCCCGACCGCACGAGGTCGTAGGCGCGACGCCCGCCGACCTTGATCGCGGAGACGCTGCTGGGCACCTGGGAGATCTGGCCGGTGAGGTCGGCGATCCCCGCTGCGACGGCGGATGCGTCCAGTGTCGAAGCATCCGTCACGAGCAGGACCTCGCCGTCGGCGTCGTCGGTGTCGGTCGTCGCCCCCAGTCGGATCGTCGCCTCATATGTCTTGTCGAGGCCGACGATGAAGGTCAGCAGCCGGGTCGCCGCCTCGACGCCGAGCACGAGCAATCCGGTCGCCATCGGATCGAGCGTGCCGGCGTGCCCGATCTTGCGGGTGCCGAGCGCACGTCGTGCGCGGGCGACGACGTCGTGGCTGGTCATCCCGCCGGATTTGTCGACCAGCAGCACGCCGGGTGCGGGCATCAGCAGTAGTCCTGGAAGACGCGGTGCGGGTGCGCCAGATCGGTGTTGTCGACGATGACGGATGCCTCGGTGCGCGGTCGCGCCTCCTTCAGGTACAGCTCCTGGCCGTCGCGGTAGCGCGCATTCGAAGGAGCCGATGGGCTCGGGTCGGACCCGTCGCGCAAGGCCATCCGCTGGTAGGCGACGTCGATCGGCACGTCGAGCCATACCGACCAGTTCCATAGTCCGCGCAGCTCGGGTCGGTGCAGGAAGATCCCGTCGACGATGAGGACGGCATCCCTCGGCCCCGTCGTCCAGGCAGCCTCGACCGCCGTGTCCCTGGTCAGGTCGAACGCCGCGAGCTGGAAGCCGGTGGTCGCGCCGGTCTGTGCGCCGTCACGGAACGGATCGATGAGCGCCCGCCGGAATGTCGCGTAGTCGAACGAGTCGCGGTAGTAGCCCTCCGGCGAGCGCCGCCCGCGCTGGTAGCGCTCGGCACGCGGACGGTGGAAGTCGTCGATCGACGCGCGGAACACCGCCGAGCCGTCTTCGGCGAAGACCTCTGCCAGCGCGTCCGCGAAGACCGTCTTGCCGGCGCCGTCGATGCCGTCCACCGCGACGATCACCCGGCCGCCCCGATTGTGCTGGCGCGCCTCGTCGCGCAGTTCACGCAGGAGCGTGGTCGCGGGAGTGATGGGGAGGCGCATGGCATCCAGCCTACGAGTTCGCGCCGCTCCCGAGCCGTCGCGACGGTCTCGGCGAGATCGAGGATTCTGAGGTGGCCTCGAGAGCATCTGTACTTTGCCGCTTCGCAGCGTGGGCGCGCCAGCGGCGGCAGACCGCCGCGCCGAGCGCACAGCTGCCAGGGCGGCGGGAAACGTAGGCTGATCGGCATGCCCGATCTCGCCGCGCCGCTCGTCGCGTGGTTCCGGCAGAACGCGCGGGATCTGCCGTGGCGTCATCCGGAGTTCGGCGCCTGGGGAGTGCTGGTGAGCGAGTTCATGCTGCAGCAGACGCCGGTCACCCGCGTGATTCCGCACCTGCAGGCGTGGCTCGCGCGCTGGCCGACTCCGAGCGCGCTGGCCGCGGCTCCCCCAGCCGAAGCAGTCCGCCAGTGGGCGAACCTCGGGTACCCACGCCGCGCGCTGTGGCTGCATCGCGCGGCCGTCGAGATCCGTGACCGCCACGGAGGCGTGGTGCCGCGCGACGTCGATGCACTGCTGGCGCTCAGCGGAGTCGGCGACTACACCGCGCGCGCCGTCGCCGTGTTCGCCTACGGCGACCGGCATCCCGTCGTCGACACGAACACACGACGTGTCCTCGCGCGGGCGATCGACGCCCGTTCGCAGCCCAGACCGCCCTCGCGTGCCGATCTGGTCGCCATGAGCGCGCTGCTGCCCGAGGACGAAGCCGGCGCGGCGATCGTCAACGCGGCGACGATGGAGCTCGGTGCGACCGTGTGCACGGCGCGCTCACCGCGGTGCGACGCCTGTCCCATCGCGCATGCCTGCGCGTGGCGTGCGGCGGGGTATCCCGACACCGGCGACGCACGGCGGCGCCAGGCCCGATTCGACGGCAGCGATCGTCAGGCCCGGGGTGCCGTGCTGAAAGTGCTCCGGGATGCCGCGGACGGCGGCATCCGCTCGGTCGACCTGATCGCGGACTGGCCGGATGCGCTCCAGCGCGACCGCGCGATCACCTCGCTCGCCGACGACGGACTCATCGAGCTGATCGACGGTCGCGCGCGCCTGCCCCGGTGAGCGCTCAGTCCTGAGTGCGCTCGAGACTCGGGGACTCCGCCTCGAGTTCGACCTCGTCGAGTTCGTCGAACTCGCGCGGCTTCACGTACGGGTCGGCGTCGCCGGCGTACTTGGCCGACGCGGCGAGGCCGGCGACGGCCTCGTCACGCTCGCGCGCCTCGCGCAGGAGGGCGGCGATGTGATCGGCGTTCTCGGGGATCGCGTCGGGGATGAACTCCAGCGACGGAGTGAGCCGGACGTTCAGCTGCTTGCCGACCTCGCTGCGCAGCATCCCGGTCGCGGACTTCAGAGCCTCGGCAGATGCCGCACGATCCTCGGCGTCGCCGAGCACCGTGAAGAACACGGAGGCGTGCTGCAGGTCGCCGGTCACCTTGACGTCGGTGATCGTGACGAATCCCAGCCGCGGATCGCGCAGACCGCGCTCGAGCCGCTCGGCCAGGATCACGCGGATGCGGTCCGCGAGACGTGCTTGACGTTCCGAAGCCATGTTGTCCTCCTCATTCAGGCGGGTGTCTTGCCGGCGAGGCGATGGTCCCCGGGCGCCGCGTCGGAACGCGGCACCCGGGACAAGAGCCCACTCTAGGAGCGGGGCTTCTCGATGAGCTCGGTCGTCTCGATCTCGTCGCCGATCTGGATGTCGTTGAACTTGCCGAGCCCGATACCGGCCTCGAAGTCCGTGCGCACCTCGGTGACGTCGTCCTTGAAGCGACGCAGCGACTCGATGGCCAGGCCGTCGGCCACCACGACGCCGTCGCGGATGACGCGTGCCTTGGCGTTGCGCGTGATCGTCCCGGAGCGGACGATGACACCGGCGATGTTGCCGAACTTCGAGGAGCGGAACACCTCGCGGATCTCGGCGACACCGGACTGAATCTCTTCGAACTCCGGCTTGAGCATGCCCTTGAGGGACTGCTCGACGTCGTCGATCGCGTTGTAGATGACCGAGTAGAACCGGGTGTCGACGCCTTCGCGTGACGCCCGCTCCCGGGCCTTCGTGTCGGGCCGGACGTTGAATCCGATGATGATCGCGTTGTCGATCGTCGCCAGGTTCACATCCGACTCCGTGATCGCGCCGACGCCGCGGTGGATGATCCGCAGCTGCACCGAGTCGTCGACCTCGATCTTGAGGAGTGACTCCTCGAGCGCCTCGACGGCACCGGACACGTCGCCCTTGATGATGAGGTTGAGCGATTCGACCTTGCCCTCTTCGAGAGCGCGGGTGAAGTCCTCGAGCGAGATGCGCTTGCGGGCCTTGGCCAGCTGGGCGTTGCGCTCAGCCGCTTCACGCTTCTCAGCGATCTGGCGAGCGAGGCGATCCTCTTCCGTGACGATGAACGTGTCACCGGCGCGGGGCACGGAGTTCAGACCCTGCACCTGCACGGGGCGCGACGGGTAGGCCTCGAGGACGGCATCGCCGTTCTCGTCCGCCATCGCGCGGACGCGGCCGTAGGCCGTTCCCGCCACGATGGAGTCGCCGACCCGGAGCGTTCCGGACTGGATGAGGACGGTCGCGACCGAACCGCGACCCTTGTCGAGCTTCGCCTCGATCGCGACGCCACGGGCAGCCTTGTTCGGGTTGGCCGTGAGGTCCAGACCTGCGTCCGCGGTCAGCAGCACGGCATCCAGCAGTTCCTGGATGTTCGTGCCTGCGCGGGCGGACACGTCGACGAAGATGACGTCGCCGCCATACTCCTCTGCGACCAGTCCGTACTCGGTGAGCTGCTGACGCACCTTCGCCGGGTTCGCGTCGGGCTTGTCGATCTTGTTCACCGCGACCACGATCGGCACGCCCGCGGCCTGGGCGTGGTTGAGCGCCTCCACCGTCTGCGGCATGATGCCGTCGTCGGCGGCGACCACGAGGATCGCGAGGTCGGTCACCTGCGCACCACGTGCACGCATGGCGGTGAACGCCTCGTGGCCCGGGGTGTCGATGAAGGTGATCGCGCGATCGATGCCCTCGTGCTCGGTCCAGACCTGGTAGGCACCGATGTGCTGCGTTATACCGCCGGCCTCGCCTGCGACCACGTTGGTCTGGCGGATGGCGTCGAGCAGTCGCGTCTTACCGTGGTCGACGTGGCCCATGACGGTCACGACCGGGGGACGGATCTCGAGGTCGTCCTCGTCCTCGTCCTCCAGCTCGCGGTCGAGGTCGAGACCGAAGCTCTCGAGGAGCTCCTTGTCCTCGTCCTCGGGCGAGACCATCTGGATCTTGTAGCCGAGCTCGACACCGAGGACCTCGAACGTCGCCTCGTCGAGCGACTCGGTCGCGGTGGCCATCTCGCCCAGGTTGAACAGGATGGTCACGAGCGTGCCGGGCTGCACCGTATAGCCGGTGATGTTCTCGATCTTGTCGGCGAAGTCCGAGATGGACGCGCCGCGGCGCATGCGGATGATCTCGCCGTTGCCGCGCGTGACGTTGACGCCACCTACGGTCGGCGCATCCCTCATCTCGAATTCCTGGCGCTTCGCCCTGCGCGACTTGCGCTGCTTGGACTTGCCGCCGCCCTTGCCGAAGGCGCCTGCGGTACCACCGCCGGGGCCACGGCCACGACCGCCGCCGCCACCGGGACGACCGGCGAAGCCACCGCCTGCGGGCGCGCCACCGGGAGCGCCGCCAGGACGCTGGAAGCCGCCGCCACCGGCACCGCCGGGACGACCGGGGCCGCCCGGGCGCTGCTGGAACGGCGCGCCACCGGGACGACCGGCACCGCCGGGTCGACCGGGACCACCCGGACGAGCACCGGGAGCACCCGGACGCGGGGCCCCGGGACGCGGCGCCTGCGGACGCGGGATGTTGCCGGGGCTGGGGCTCGGGCGCTGGCCCATGCCCTGCGCACTGGCGAAGGGGTTGTTGCCCGGACGCGGGCCGGCGGGGCGCTGGCCCATGCCCTGCGCGCTCGAGAACGGGTTGTTGCCCGGGCGCGGGGCGCCCTGAGCGCCGCCGGGACGCGGGGCGCCCGCAGCGGCATCGCCCGAAGGCTGTGCCGGAGCGGCCGGTGCTGCTGTGGCGGATGCCGCCGGCGCTGCAGCAGCGGGTGCTTCCACGGGAGCAGCAGCAGCCGCGGGGGCTGCCACCTCCGCGGGCGCGGGAGCGGCGGGCGCGGCCGGAGCCGGCGCGGCCGCAGCCGCTGCGGGGCGGGGAGCGCCGGGACGGGCGGCGCCGGGGCGCGCACCTGTGCTCGACGCCGCACCGGACGCAGCCGCTGGCGCGGCGCTCTCAGCCGGCTTGCCTGCGCCGTCCGCCTCGAGGGCAGCACGCAGCTTGCGAGCCACGGGGGGCTCGATCGTCGATGAAGGGCTCTTGACGAATTCGCCGAGCTCCTTGAGTTTTGCAAGTGCGATCTTGCTGTCTACACCGAGTTCGGAAGCGATCTCGTGTACGCGTGGTTTGGCAGCCACAATTCTCCTGTCTGGGTTGGTCTACCCAGGCAGGGCAGACCTCAGTCGCGGACGGGTCTCATTTCGAGCCGTTCACTTTGTTTCCATAGCCGTTCAGCCGTTTCTCGAAGGTCTGCGTATCCAGAGGACCTGACACACGCAATGCCCGCACGAAAGCGCGGCGCCGGATTGCGGCATCCACGCATTCGCGTGTCTCATGCACCCACGCACCCCGACCCGGCATCGATGCCCGCTCGTCGGGGACGAGAGTGGAATCGACGGCCACGACTCGGAGGAGTGTGGACCGGGGGGCACGCGCGCGGCATCCGACGCACGTTCGTACAGGTTCCATCTTACACCTCCCAACATGGCCGCCCCCTTCGGGCGGGTCCGGCTACCGGCCGTGGTGCCTTGCACCTCCCAAGATGGCCGCCCCCTGCGGACGGCCCCGGCGACCGGCGTCGGGTCTCATACCTGCGAGCTGATCGCCCGCCTGCGGCGTCGGTTGTGTCAGCTCTCCAGCACGCTGTCGGGCTGGATGTCGATCTTCGCGCCGGTCAGCTTCGCGGCCAGGCGCGCGTTCTGTCCTTCCTTGCCGATCGCCAGCGACAGCTGGTAGTCGGGGACGAGTGCGCGCACAGCCTTGGTCGAGGAGTCCAGGATGAAGCTCGAGGTGACCTTCGCCGGTGATAGCGCGTTGGCGACGAACTTGGCCAGCTCCGGGTCGTAATCGACGATGTCGATCTTCTCCCCGCCGAGCTCTTCGGTGACCGCGCGGACGCGTCGGCCGAGCTCGCCGATGCAGGCGCCCTTGGCGTTGATGGTCGGATCGTTCGCTCGGACGGCGATCTTGGTGCGGTGGCCCGCCTCGCGCGCGAGCGAGACGATCTCGACGAGCCCGGCGTGGATCTCCGGGACCTCGAGGGCGAACAGCTTGCGGACAAGGCCGGGGTGCGTGCGCGAGACCGTGATCTGCGGGCCCTTGGTGCCTTTCGCGACGGAGGTCACGTACACGCGCAGACGCGAGCCGTGGGCGTACTCCTCGCCGGCGACCTGCTCCTCCGGCGGGAGTATGGCCTCGACCGAGCCGAGGTCGACGTGGACCATGCGGGGGTTCGGCCCTTGCTGCACGACTCCGGCGACGATGTCGCCCTCCTTGCCGCGGAACTCGCCCAGAACGGCGTCGTCGGCGATGTCGCGCAGGCGCTGGCTGATCACCTGCTTCGCGGCGAATGCGGCGATGCGGCCGAAGTCGTCGGGAGTCGTCTCCTCCTCGCCGATGACGGCGCCCTCTTCGTCGATCAATGGGAGGAAGATCGCGACATGACCGGTCTTGCGGTCCAGCAGCGCTCGCGCACCCTCGGGCAGTTCGCCGCTGGCGGTGGTGTGCTTCGCATAGGCGGTCAGAATCGCCTGCTCGATGATCCGCACAAGCTCATCGAAAGGGATCTCCTTCTCTCGCTCAATCGTCCTCAGCAATGACAGATCGATGTCCACAAGTGACCTCCCTATTCAGCTATCGCCGACGCGTCGTGCGCGCGGCATCCCTCAAAGGTACCGGATGCCCCGCCCTGCGGCCTGGGAGAACTCCGGCGCGCGGTGAGGGCTATTCGATGAGCTGCGCGCAGTCCGAGACGGGCTGGTCGTCCCGGTCGAACCGCGCCTGCGTCCACCGCAGCAGGGTCGGAAGGAACGGCGAGGACGGTCCGATCAGCGACCGGTGGTCGGCGGAGGTGTACGGCACCCATCGCACGTCCGCGCCCGCTGCGCACAGGTCGACGACGAAGCGCTCCGGCAGCTCCGGCGGGATGACTTCGTCACGCGCACCCCATGCCAGCAGCACCGGCGCCTCCCAGGGTCCTTCGGGCCGGTTCTGGTCGAGGCGGCGGCCCAGCGCACCGCCGGTCAGATTGGCGGGATAGAGGGGCCGGTCGGCCGAGACCCCGAGCGCCGTGATCGCGGAGACGAACAGCCCGGGCTCGCTGAGGCATCGCTGGGTCATCTCGCGGACGATCGCTCGTCCAGAGGTCGCAACATAGTCCTCGACGTTCACGTCGGGGTACAGGTCGGCATACGGAACCAGCACCCACGAGACGAGGATCGACAGCTCCGCCGACGCATCCAGCTCGGTGAGCTCGTGCGCCATTCCGAGCGGGTCGGTGACCGGCGCCAGCGCGGCGGTGCCGAGGATCCGCATTTCGGGCGCGTACTGCGCGGCGACCGGCTCCGTCCACAGTGCGGCATGGCCGCCCTGTGAGTGCCCCCACACCACGACGTCCGACGAGAGGCGCAGATCCTCGAGCTGTCGCGCAGCGCGGATCGCGTCAAGGCTCGACCGCGCCTCGCCCTCTCCGACGAGGTAGGGGAAGCGACCGTCCGCTCCACGCCCGCTGTAGTCGGAGCCCACGATCACCCATCCGCGGGCCAGTGCCTCCTCCACGGCCGGGATCGCGAAGCGCGTGGCGGTCGAGTCCATCAGGCTCGGCGCGCAGCCGCGTGCCACGCCCGTCGTGCCCCAGTTCCAGGAGATGACCGGGCGCGGGCCGGATGGCGGGTCGATCGGGGTGATGACCAGGGCGCTCGCAATCGCACGGACGCCCAGTGCGTCGGTCGTGCTGTACAGGATGCGCCGGACCGTGCCGCCGGTCGGGTGGGTGCCGGCATAGGCGTCCGTGCGGATCAGCACCCCGGCTTCGTCTGGGTGGCGTGGCGGGCGCGTCGTAGAAGCTGTCGACCACGGGTGCTCCCTCAGCGAGCCAGCCGTTCACCCACCACGCGGAGCCCGCGAGCACGACGAAGACGACGGAGAGCGCGTAGCGTGCAGCGTCGGCCAACAGGAGCCCACGACGAGTCTGGGCGCCGCCGCCGAGATGGGCGGGCTTCCCGGCGAGGCGCCGGCCGGCGCGCCAGACCAGCACCGCGCCGTAGATGACCGTGCGGATTCCGAAGAGGACGGCGGCGATCAGCAGCGTGAGATCGGGCCACAGCAGAGCAAGAGTTCCGAACACGATCTGGCCGATTCCGGATGCCGCGGCCAGAACCCGCTCGCTCACCCGGCCGCGCCCGACTCCGGCGAAGGAACCCAGACCCCCGACGATCAGAAGGATTCCGAGAACGGTCGGGAGCAGCTCGATGCTTCGGCCGAGCCAGACCAGCACCGCGACGCCGCCGAGGATCCACACCACGCACACGATCCGGTGCCACAGCTGCGGTTCGCGTTCGGAGTCCGCGAGATCCATGACCCCTGCGGCGACCGCACTGACCCCGACGAGCACCGCGAGCAGCCACAAGGAGGTGAGGGGGCGCGTGACGATGAACACGCCGAGGAACAGCACGACGACTCCGATGGCGAGCACGGCGGGAGCGGGCGCGTCCTCGATCAACCGCAGCACGCGTCGCAGTCGCGGCCTCCGCACCGCGTTCACGGGCTTGTCGGTCACGCGGGCAATCCTAAGTCGCGGTAGGGGCGCGTATCGGGGCGCCCGCTGCGCGTAGGCTGACCCGGTGGACTCTGGGGCACCGAAGCGCGTTGCCCGTGAAGCGGAGCAGAGCACCCCCTTCCGCTGGACCGCCCGAGCCGGGTATGCCGCGAACGGCATCGTCCACATCCTCATCGGCGTGATCGCGCTCGTCGTCGCATTCGGCGGCGACGGTGCTTCCGATCAGTCCGGCGCCCTCATGGTGATCGCAGGGGCACCGCTCGGTTTCGTCGCACTGTGGCTCATCGCGATCACGCTGTGGGCGCTGGGCCTCTGGCAGCTGCTCGAGGCGATCCTCGTGCCTCGTCCGTCCGATGATGCGCAGGGTCTCGCGGCGAAGTGGGGCCGGCGCGTGGGCGCGTGGGGCCAGGCCGCGATCTTCATGGTGCTCGGCCTGATCGCAGCATCCGTCGCCCTCGGCGCGCGCGTGGATGCCGAGGAGGCCGTCGAGGTCGCCAGTCGCGGCGTGCTCCGGGTGCCCGGTGGCCCGATCGTCCTGGGGCTCGTGGGTCTCGGAATCGGCATCACCGGCATCGCCTTCGTCGTGATGGGTGCGCGTCGCACATTCCGCAACAGGATCGATATCCCTGAGCACGGCATCGGTCGATCTGTCGCGGGCCTCGGTGCGGTCGGGTTCGTCGCGAAGGGAGTCGCGCTGATCATCGTCGGCATCCTGCTGCTCGTCGCAACGGCGAAGACGGACGCGGAGACGGCCGGCGGTCTCGACGGCGCCCTGCGGGCGCTCCTGGCGCTCGCATACGGACCGCTACTCGTGGGCGTCGTGGGCGTGGGGTTCATCGCGTACGGATTCTTCTGCCTGTTCCGTGCGCGCTACGCGCGACTCGGGCCGCGTAGAGGAGACACCCGGTTCAGTGGCCGTCCGGCCGGATCAGCGCCGGCTGAGCCGGGCGACCGCGTCCGCGACGGAGACGAGCTCCCGATCCCCGGTGCGGCGGTCCCACAGCTCGACCTCGCCCGCCGCCGCGCCGCGACCGACGACGACGATCTGCGGCACCCCGACGATCTCGGCGTCGCCGAACTTGACGCCGGGCGACACCTTCGGGCGATCGTCGTACAGGACGTCGAGTCCTGCCGCCTCGAGTTCGGCCGACAGCTTCTCGGCGACCTCGAACACGACGGGATCCCTGCCCGCTGCCACGACATGGACGTCGAACGGCGCGACCGAAGGAGGCCAGATGAGCCCCTTCTCGTCGTTGTTCAGCTCGGCGATGATCGCGAGGATGCGGGTCACCCCGATGCCGTACGAACCCATCGTGACGGTCACGAGCTTGCCGTTCTCGTCGAGGACCTTCAGTCCCAGCGTCTCGGCGAAGAACCGGCCGAGCTGGAAGACGTGGCCGATCTCCATCCCGCGTGCGAGTTCCACGGGACCTGAGCCGTCCGGTGCCGGGTCGCCGGCTCGCGCACGTTCGCGACCTCGACGAAGCCGTCGCCGCTGAAGTCGCGGCCGGCGACCAGCGAGTGGACGTGCTTCTGGTCGATGTTCGCTCCGGTGATCCAGCTCGTGCCCTCCGCGACGCGAGGATCGAGCAGATAGCGGATGCCGGTCGCCGACTCCTCGCCGAGGATCGAGCCGGTCTCGCGACCACGGCCCGATGTAGCCCTTCATGAGTATCGGGTGGCGCTCGAAGTCCGCTTCGGTCGCCGCCTCGACCTTGGCGGGGGCGAACGCGACCTCGACGCGCTTGTCGTCGACGTCACGATCCCCGGGGAGACCCACGATCACCAGCTCGCGCGCGCCGTCCAGGTGCGTCAGGGCGAGCACGACGTTCTTGAGGGTGTGCGCGGCGGTCCACTCCCCCTCGGCGGGCGGAGCGAGGTGCGCGTTCGCGTGGTCGACGAGAGTCTGGATCGTCGGTGTGTTCGGCGAGTCGAAGATGACGGCTCCGGCAGTCCGTCGAACGGGATCGGCGTCGGGCGGCGACGGTGGTGAATGCCTCGACGTTCGCGGCGAAACCGCCCGCCGAGCGAACGAAGGTGTCTTCGCCGATCAGGCGTCGGGTGCAGGAACTCCTCGCTGCGCGAGCCGCCCATCGCCCCCGCATCCGCCGCACGATGACGTACTCGAGGCCCAGGCGCTGGAAGATGCGCTCGTACGCGTCGCGCTGGACCTGGTAGGAGGCATCCAGCCCTGCATCCGTGTAGTCGAACGAATACGCGTCCTTCATCGTGAACTCGCGACCGCGCAGGAGTCCGGCTCGCGGACGCGCCTCGTCGCGGTACTTGTCCTGGATCTGGTAGATCGCCAGGGGCAGGTCCTTGTACGACGAGTAGAGGTCCTTCACCAGCAGAGTGAAGAGCTCCTCGTGCGTCGGCGCGAGAAGGTAGTCGGCACCCTTGCGGTCCTGAGGCGGAAGATGCCGTTGCCGTACGTCCTCCCAGCGACCGGTGACTGCTCGTACGGATCGCGCGGCACGCAGCGCCGGGAAATGGACTTCGTACGCGCCCGCGTTCGGTCATCTCGTCGCGGATGATCCCCTCGATCTTGGCCTTGACCCGCAGACCCAGCGGCAGCCATGCGAAGATGCCCGGCGCTTGGCGTCGGATGTAGCCCGCGCGGACGAGCCACCGGTGCGACGCGACCTCGGCATCAGCCGGGTCTTCGCGGAGCGTGCGGAGGAAGAAATGCGAGAGACGGGTGACCACGAGGGTCAAGTCTAGGGATGCCGCCGCGCGGTGCCGGCGACCCGCGCACGATCTCCCTCACCGAGAGGTCGCGTCGAGGTGCTCGATCAACGCACCGGTGAGCGCAATGATCGTCTCCTGATCGAGGAAGCGCGCCAACACGATGATCGTGTTCCCGTCGGCGACCGCGATGATTCTCGTCGAACTCGGTGAAGTCGTCGACGTCAACCACGCCGTCCCACTATTCGGCACATCGACAGCGGTCGCACCACCCGACGCCAGGGCGTCAGACGATGGGCCGGCGCTGGCCGGTCCGATGTACACCTCGATCAGCTCCATGATGTTCTCATTGCCGTCTCCGAGGTGCCGCACACCACGATGTGACACCGTTTCCGACCAGAACGTCCCATTCCAGTCCCGCCGGATATGCATCGCCGATGTAGGGGCCCAAGTCGGTTCGCCCGAGTTGCGCTGCAATCACGTCGCGGAGCTGCTCGCAGGACGGCAATGCCCAGGCGCTTGCGGGCAGGCTGGCGGCGATGCCGGGTTCGCGTTCCGCGCGGGGGCCCATGATCGCCACCGCGCGCATGACCTGGTCGGCGGTCCATCCTGACGCGACCACCCATGCACCACCGAATCGTTCGGCGTAGGCGCATTCACCGCCGCCCATGCACTCCGGGACGACGCCCGTTCTCGCTGCGACGGACTCGGGAACGGCGGCGACCGGATATGCCGCGACGCGCAGGCCCGCCCATTCCTCGCCCGCCGGGCCCCACGCGCAGGATATTCCGCCGATCACGGACGGGTCGTTCGCCGTAAGGACCGGTTTCAGTTCGGCACCGACACCGAAGAGCTCGGCGGCCTCGTCTGGGGTGAGAAGGCGTTCGCAACTACCTCCGAGGACGACCGACGGCGTGCTGGGCGCCGTCGGCGTCGCGGTGGGCGTCGGCGTCGGCGTCTGGGTCGGCGTCGGCGTCGGCGTCGCGGTCCGCGTCGGCGAAGGCGAGGGAGATGACACGGGGGCGGTCGACTCGGAGCCGAGGATCGCGGCGGTCGTGATCGCGCCACCCGTCACCGCGCCCACCAGGACAAGGGCGACGGCTGCCGCGGTGAGCTGAGCGCGATGACGGCCGGCCGGCGTGATCCGCTGCGTTCCGGCAAGGACGATGTCGCGCAGCTCGTTGTGCTCGCGCGGCGAGAGTCGGTCGTCGTTCATGCCCATGATGCCTCCATCGCCGCCATCTCGTCCCGGAGCCGCGCCTTCGCCCGCGCCAGGCGGGACTTGACCGTTCCGAGCGGGATGCCGAGCGTCTCTGCCGCGGCCCGCTCCGGGTATCCCTCGAGCACGGTGAGGACGATCACGCTCTGCTCCCTCGCGGGGAGACGCTTCAGCGCCGCAAGGACCCCGCTCTCATCGCTCGCCACCGGTTCCCTGCCGTTGTCGGCTGCGGGAGTGCGAGCGATCAGCGTGCGGTAGCGGCGACCGGACCGCTCGAGGTTGCGCGCCGCATTCGACACGGTGTTCAGCAGCCACGGCAGCGGAGACCCGTCGACCAGGCGCACCGTGAGGCGCTTGCGCCAGAGCTCGAAGAAGGCGATCGTGACGGCATCCTTCGCGTCTTCGCGCGCCGTCAGAAGTCGGCTGGCGTGACGGAAGAGGCGTGCCTCGTGCCGGTCGAAGAGTGTGCCCAGCGCAGCCTCATCGCCCGCCCGCACACGCACCCACAACTCGCCGTCGGCATCGTCCATACCTTGTAGTGTCCGCGATCGCGGGAAAGGTTCAGATCGCAACGCGATCTCCTGTGGAATCCGAAAACGGCCGCGCCGATCACGCGATCACGGCGATGACTTGACACTGACCTCAGCGTGAGATGCAATATATTGCATGTCGATGCTCGCAGAAGGCCCGCAGAGGCGGTTCCACCGGCCGTGCGACTGATCGACCTGCGCAGCAGTGGAGAAGTCGTCGGCGCCTCCGCGCTGACCGAGAAGACGCGGCGGAGCTTATCCGTCGAAGACCACCCCCGATCGCCGGACACGAGGATGACGTTCTATGAGACTTGCCGAGTTCCCCCGCTACCCGCTGACCTTCGGACCGAGCCCTCTCCAGCACCTCAAGCGCCTGACCCAGCACCTCGGCGGTGCGCAGGTCTGGGCCAAGCGGGAGGATGTCTCCAGCGGCCTGGCCTATGGCGGCAACAAGGTGCGCAAACTCGAGTACATCGTCCCCGATGTGCTGGCATCCGGTGCGGACACGCTCGTCTCGATCGGCGGCTATCAGTCCAACCACACCCGCCAGGTGGCCGCGGTCGCCGCGCACCTCGGACTGAAGTGCAGGCTCGTCCAGGAGAAGTGGGTTCCGTGGGATGACCCGACCAACGACCGGGTCGGCAACATCCTGCTCTCGCGCATGATGGGCGCAGACTCGCGACTCGACGACGCCGGGTTCGACATCGGAGTCCGCGACTCGTGGAGGGCCGCGCTGCACGAGGTCGAAGCATCCGGCGGCAAGCCGTACGCGATCCCCGCCGGCGCGTCCGAGCACCCGCTCGGCGGGCTCGGCTTCGCGAACTGGGCGTTCGAGCTCGCAGAGCAGGAGAAGGCGCTGGGCATCACCTTCGACACGATCGTCGTGTGCACGGTCACGGGGTCGACCCACGCCGGCATGATCGCCGGCTTCGCCGCGCTGGAGGACATCACCGGCGTGAGGCGCCGAGTGCTCGGCATCGACGCCTCCGCCACGCTCGACAAGACCACCGAGCAGGTCGCGCGCATCGCCCGGAACACCGCCGAGCTCATCGAACTCGGCAGGGACCTGCGGGATGACGAGATCCAGGTGCTGGAGGGATGGGCAGGTGATCTGTACGGAATCCCCGTAGATTCCACCATGGAGGCGATGGCACTGGGCGCCCAGCTCGAGGCGATGATCACCGATCCGGTCTACGAGGGCAAGTCACTGGCCGGCCTGATCGACCTGGTTCAGGGTGGCGACATCCCGTCGGATTCGAACGTGCTGTACGCCCACCTCGGCGGGCAGCCGGCCATCAACGCGTACCACCGCCTCTGGCCCTGATCAGCTCGTGACGACCTGCGCCGTTCCGACCGCCGCCGCCGGGCCCATCTCCGCAGCGAGCCGATTCGCCTCTTCGATGAGCGTCGCGACGATGTCCGCCTCGGGCACGGTCTTGATGACCTGGCCCTTGACGAAGATCTGACCCTTGCCGTTGCCGGATGCCACGCCCAGGTCGGCCTCACGGGCCTCGCCGGGGCCGTTGACGACGCACCCCATGACGGCGACGCGCAGCGGCACGGTCATGTCCTTGAGGCCTTCTGTCACGTTGTCGGCGAGCGTGTACACGTCGACCTGCGCGCGACCGCATGACGGGCACGAGACGATCTCGAGCTTGCGCTCGCGCAGGTTCAGCGACTGCAGGATCTGGTGGCCGACCTTCACCTCTTCAGCCGGCGGAGCCGAGAGCGAGACCCGGATGGTGTCGCCGATGCCCTCGCCCAGCAGGATGCCGAACGCGGTGGCGCTCTTGATCGTGCCCTGGAAGGCGGGCCCGGCCTCGGTCACGCCGAGGTGCAGCGGCCAGTCGCCCATCTCGGCGAGCAGGCGATATGCCTGAACCATGATGACCGGGTCGTTGTGCTTGACCGAGATCTTGAAGTCGTGGAAGTCGTGCTCCTCGAACAGGCTCGCCTCCCACCGCGCACTCTCGGCGAGCGCTTCGGGGGTGGCCTTTCCGTATTTCTGCAGGAGCCGCGGGTCGAGCGAGCCGGCGTTCACGCCGATGCGGAGCGAGACGCCGGCCGCGGTCGCCGCCTTCGCGATCGCGCCCACCTGATCGTCGAACTTCCGGATGTTGCCCGGGTTCACCCGCACAGCGGCGCAGCCGGCATCGATCGCCTGGAAGACGTACTTCGGCTGGAAGTGGATGTCGGCGATGACGGGGATCTGGCTCTTCTTCGCGATGATGTGCAGCACGTCCGCGTCGTCCTGCGACGGCACGGCCACACGGACGATCTCGCAGCCGGACGCGGTGAGCTCGGCGATCTGCTGCAGGGTCGCGTTGATGTTCGTGGTCGGCGTCGTGCACATCGACTGGACGCTGACGGGAGCGTTGCCGCCGACGAGTACCTTGCCCACTCTGATCTGCCGGGACTTGCGGCGGGGGGCGAGTGTTTCGGGGACCTTGGGCATCCCGAGATTCACGGCTGGCACGTCATCCAGCCTACGCCGCTGTGCCTGCACGAAGCCCCGGAGCGCTCGCGGCCCCGACCCAGGCGGTCACGGCCGTTGTGGTAGGTTCACCCCATGCTTGCGAACCTCACCTGGTGGCCCGCCTCTTAGGCGGTGTGTTCGCGCGACCACAGACCGCCTCCGGGCGGTCTTCTTCGTAGGGCGACCGCCCCCACGACGAAAGACCGACGATGACCGGGTCTGCATTGCCTCCCCCGAACGAACTGGCCGTCCTGGCCGACCTCGCCGCCGGCGGCATCCCGTTCGCGCTCATCGCGCGCGACTCCACGACGATCGAGCTCCTCACCGGCGAGGTCGTCGACGTCGATCTGCTCGCCGACATCCCGCTCACCGACGGTGCCGGCGCGCCGCAGGAGGTGCTCGCCCTGGTTCCGTTCCGGCAGGTGCGCGAGCGCGGCTTCGAGTGCCACGACGACGGCGCACCGCTGCGCTGCCTCATCGTGCGGGATCGCCGGCTCCTCGATCGGGACGAGGCGCTCGCGAACCTCCCCGCTGCGCCGATCCCGCTCGTCGACGCCGGATTCGACATCCCCGACGACGAATACGCGGCGATCGTGCGGCGCGTCATCGCGGAAGAGATCGGACTCGGCGAGGGCGCGAACTTCGTCATCCGGCGCGACTTCACCGCCGGAGTGGATGCCGACGCCGCGACCGCCGCGCTCACCTGGTTCCGCGCGCTGCTGGAGTACGAGCGCGGCGCGTACTGGACGTTCGCCATCGTGACTCCCGGGCACGTCGCGGTGGGCGCAAGCCCGGAGGCGCACGTCAGCGCGCGCGACGGCATCGTGACGATGAATCCCATCTCCGGCACCTTCCGCCACCCCGAGGGCGGTGCGACCGCCGAGACGCTCACCGAGTTCCTCGAGTCGACGAAGGAGACGGAGGAGCTCTTCATGGTCGTGGACGAGGAGCTCAAGATGATGAGCGCCGTGTGCTCCGACGGCGGCCGGATCACCGGCCCGCACCTGAAGGAGATGTCGCGCCTGACCCACACCGAGTACGTGCTGCGCGGCCGCAGCAGGCTCGACCCGCGCGACATCCTGCGGGAGACGATGTTCGCCCCGACCGTAACCGGTTCGCCGATGCAGAACGCCTGCACGGTCATCACGCGGCACGAGCGCACTCCGCGCGGCTACTACTCGGGAGTCGCAGCCCTGTTCACGCCGCGCACGGACGCGATCCTGCCAGGAGAGTCGACCCACGACCTCGACGCCCCGATCCTCATCCGCACGGCCTACCTCGCCGACGGCAGACTGCGCGTCCCCGTGGGCGCGACGCTCGTGCGCCACTCGGATCCTTACGGAGAAGTCAGCGAGACTCATGGCAAGGCGGCAGGCGTGCTGGGTGCGATCGGCGCGATCCCCCGCGACCGCCGGGCCGAAAAGACGCTGCCGTCCCACGCCGTGGTCGCCGACGCGATCGACGAGGACGCGCCGACCGCCGAACCGCGGCCTCTCGCGGACGATCCGGACATCGCCGCGCTGCTCGCGTCGCGCAACGCCCGGCTGGCGTCGTTCTGGCTCAACCCGCAGGACGCACTCGCCTCCGGTCCCTTCGAGGGCCGTTCGGCGATCGTCGTCGATGCCGAGGACCGGTTCACGACGATGCTGGCCCATCAGCTGCGCCATCTCGGACTCGAGGTCGAGATCGTCCCGTGGAGCGAGGTGACCGACGCTCAGGTCGACGAGGCGGAGCTCATCGTCTCAGGACCGGGACCGGGCGACCCCCGCGATCCCGACACACCGCGGATGAAGCGGATGCGCGAAGTCGTCGCCCGGCGACGCGACTCGGGGCGGCCGCTGCTCGCGGTGTGCCTGAGCCACCAGATCCTCGCCGACTCGCTCGGCATCGCCCTCGCGCCGCTGGAGGCCCCTCACCAGGGGCTCCAGAAGACGGTCGACGTGTTCGGCGTCCCGGCATCCATCGGCTTCTACAACACGTTCACCGCCCGCGTTGCCGCGGGCACCGCAGTCGTGGGTGAGGCGGAGGTCGCGGCCGATCCGGGCAGCGGTGACGTGTACGCGATGCGAGGACCAGGGTTCGCCTCGGTGCAGGGGCACCTCGAATCGATCCTGTCCCGCGACGGGATGACCACGCTCGAGCGCCTCGTCGCCACGGCGCTCTCGCCCGTCGACGCCTGAGTCGGTCCCCCGCTGAGTGCGCGCGGGCGTTCTCGCTGAACGCAGGCTGTTTCTCAGCGCCCGATCCGGGCCGCCAAGAGGCGCCGCTCGGCGTCATTCGCGGTGAGTTCCAGCGCACAGAGGTCTTCGACCATCGCCTCGTCGCCGCGCCCGAGTCCGCGGAGCATGCGGGCGCGAACCGCATGCCAGAGGTGGTATCCCGTCAAGTCCCCGCTCAATGCGTCCACTTCGTCCAGGGCCGCTCGCGGTCCGTCGATCTCGGCGAGCGCCACCGCCCGGTTCAGCCGCACGATGGGCGACCGGTCGTATGCGAGCAGCATGTCGTAGAGCGTGAGCACCTGCAGCCAGTCAGTGGCGTCGCCGTCGGGGGCGTCGGCGTGGCACGCGGCGATCGCCGCGTGCAGCTGCCAGCGTCCCGGTCGCCGGAGCATCGCAGCCCGCTCCAGCACCGATTGCGCTTCGACGATCAGGTGGCGATCCCACCGCGTCCGGTCCTGGTCGGCGAGCAGAACGAGGTCGCCGTCGACCGCCCTGGCGCCTTCGCGTGCACGGTGGAAAAGCAGCAGCGCGAGCAACCCCTGCGCCTCCGCCTCGCGCGGAAGCGCGTGTGCCACGACACGCGCGAGCCAGATCGCGTCGTCGGCGAGGTCGCGGTCCGCAGCGGCGTCACCGCCGGCGACGAGGTGCGCTTCGCTGTACATCACCGATACGACGGTGAGCACGATGTCAAGGCGCCCCGCACGCTCCGCCCCCTCCGGGATCCGCAGCGGAATGCCGGTGGCCCCGATCTTGCGCTTGGCCCGCACGATCCGCTGCGCGATCGTCGATTCGGGCGTCAGCGTGGCGCGCGCGATCTGCGCTGTGGTGAGGCCGCAGATCGCCCGGAGCGTCAGCGCGAGCTGCGCGTCGGGTGAGAGCGCGGGGTGGCAGCATCCGAAAAGCAGCGGGAGTCGCTCATCGGGCTCGTCTGCACGGTGTTCCGGCGCCACAGCCTCCGGTTCGGCAAGCAGCGCGAGCTTCTCCCGGTAGCGCTTCTCGCGGCGTATCCGGTCGAGCGCGTTGTGGCGGGCCGCCTGCGTGAGCCATCCGCCCGGATTGGGCGGTACACCGCGCGTGCGCCACTGCCGTACGGCTTCCTCGATCGCCTCGGAGACCGATTCCTCAGCGAGGTCGAGGCTGCCGAGCCAACTGGTCAGCGCCGCGACGATGCGTGCCGACTCGTCGCGAAGCACACTCGCGAGAAGGCGATCGGATGCCGCGGCCCGGTCCTCACCCGAATCCGGCACCGCGGCATCCTTCTCGCTCACTGCTCCATGTGGCTGTAGTCCACGACCATCGGACGGATCTCGACGGAGTTGCCGGGCAGCTCGAGCATCGGCCAGGTCTTGACGACCGCGATCGCGGCGTCGAGGTCGTCGACGTCGAGGATGGTGAAGCCTCCGATGACCTCCTTCGCCTCGGAGAACGGTCCGTCGGTGACGACCGGCGCCCCGCCACCGTGGGTGACCGTGGTCGCGGTGGTGACGGGCTGCAGTTCGGCACCGTTGTCGGAGATCTGGTCCGCGTGCGTGCCGAACCATTCGTATACGCGGCGGTAGACCTGCTCGGCGTGCTCGGGCGAGACGGCGGCGTCGAGCTCGGGCGTGGATGTGAACATGATGACGTACTTCACGGTGGTGGTCCTTTCGTCAGGGGAACCGTTTCATCCCTACAGCGAACGGACAAGGCCTGAATCGACACGCACCGCGAAATCCGCCTCAGAAGAGCGAGACCGGGTTGAAGATGTCGGCCAGGATCAGCACCGCGCCCATCACGATCAGCGCGATGACGACGACGAAGGTCACGGGCACGAGCTTGGTCGCATCGACCGGCTTCGGCGGGGGGCGGCGGAACAGCTTCGCCCACACCCGCTTGATCCCGTCCCACAGCGCGACGACGATGTGCCCTCCGTCGAGCGGAAGCAGCGGGATGAGGTTGAAGACGAACAGCGCGATGTTCAGCGAAGCGAGCAGACCGAGGAACCCGGCGACCCGGTTCATGATCGGGGCCTCGGCCGCGGCGACCTCACCCGACAGGATGCCGGCGCCGACGATGCTCAACGGCCCGTTCGGGTCGCGCTCACCACCCGTGACGAGCGTCACCGCGGTCTCGTACACCTTGACCGGCAGCTGCCAGATGATCGCGGCGACGGCGCCGACGTTCTCGATCGCGGCAGTGGGGCCCGCCCAGATCGGCTGGCGCAGATACTCGACCTCCTGGCGGATCCCCGCGAATCCGACCTCCTGGGTCTGCACCTCGCCGTTCTCGTCGAGTACGGGCCGCCCTGCCGCATCCACGACCGGCTGCTCGATCGCAATCGGCGTGAGGGAGATGGTGCGCTGCGTCCCGTCGCGCTCGATGACGATGCTCAGCTGCTCGCCGGGCGATTCGCGGATGATCGCGGATGCCTCGGCGAACGTCGCGACCTGCTGGCCGTCGACCTCGACGATGACGTCCCCCGCCTGCAGGCCGGCCGCCGCCGCGGGTGCGACAGGGTCGGATAGCGCGCACTCGGTGCGGTCTGCGTCGGCCGGGATGATGCACTCGCTGACACTCGAGACGGTCGTGGTCGCCGTCTGCACACCGATGCCCGACAGCAGGATCGCGAACAGCACGATCGCGAACAGCAGGTTCATGACCGGACCGCCGAGCATGATGACGACGCGCTTCCACACCGGAAGCTTGTAGAAGACGTGGTGATCCTCGTCGCCGATCAGGGTCTCGTCGTTCGCCGCGCGGGCATCCTGCACCATGGTCGCGAAGAAGCCGCCTCCCGCGTGGCCGCTGCGGTGCCCCGCGGCCGCGCGCTGGCGCTCCTTCGGTGAGGGCGGGTACATGCCTGCCATCGAGATGTAGCCGCCGAGCGGGATCGCCTTGAAGCCGTACTGGGTCTCGCCGATCCGCTTCGACCACAGCGTCGGTCCGAACCCGATCATGTACTGCCCGACGCGGACGCCGAACTTCTTGGCCGGCACCAGATGCCCGAGCTCGTGCAGCGCGATCGACACGGCGAGCCCCACGACCATGAGGACGACTCCGATGACGAACGCGATCGCTTCCACACGGACACGCTACCGCCGACGCCTTTGAGTTCGCCGAGCAATCGATCTCCGTCGCCGTCGCTCGGGGCGGTCGACCACGAGCGCCGGATGAGAAGATGGATGCGCCATGGCGACCGATGCTCCTTCCCACCTGCCCCCCGTGCTGCGACCGGATGATCCGCCGGTTCACACGGTCGAGGCACTGGCCGCCCGATTCGCCCGCGAGACCCGCGGCGACCTCGGCGGCGCGACCCTGACCGGCGTGACGCTGGCCACCGCCGACCTGCGCCCCGGTGACGTGTTCGTCGCGGTGCGCGGAGTGAACCGCCATGGCGCGGAGTTCGCCCGGACCGCAGCCGAGAATGGCGCGGTTGCGGTGGTGACCGATGCCGAGGGAGCCGATCTCGCCGAGGCGACCGGTCTCCCGGTCATCGTCGTAGAGGACCCTCGCGGCCTGCTCGGCGATCTGTCCGCGTGGGTCTACGGCACCGGCCGCGACGACGAGCTGCCGATCCTGTTCGGGACGACCGGAACCAACGGCAAGACGAGTGTGTCCCACCTGCTGGAGGGGATCCTCACCCAGCTCGGCGTGATCACGGGCCTATCATCCACCGCCGAACGGCACATAGCCGGGCAGGTCGTCGTCTCGCGTCTGACCACCCCCGAGGCATACGAGATGCACGCTCTGCTCGCGCTCATGCGCGAGCGCGGGGTCGAAGCCGTCGCGGTCGAGGTGAGCGCCCAGGCCCTCAGTCGCCGCCGGGTGGACGGGCTCGTCTTCGACGTCGCCGCGTTCACCAATCTCTCCCACGATCACCTCGACGACTACGCCGACATGCGCGAGTACTTCGAGGCGAAGCTCCCGCTGTTCCGTCCGGATCGCGCACGCCGCGCCGTGATCTCGCTCGACTCGGCCCCTTCGGTGGAGGTCGTCGCACGTTGCGAGATCCCGTTCGTGACCGTCGGAACGCCGGCCATCGCGGCCGATGCCGACGCCGCGGCGGCCGCAGACTGGGTCGTCGAGATCCTCGACGAGCGACAGACCGGAACCGAGTTCCGTCTCTCGTCCGCGGAGGGGCACTCACTCACCACGATCGTCCCGGTGATCGGACGGCACATGGCCGCCAATGCGGGCCTCGCCATCGTGATGATGCTCGAAGCCGGCTACGACTGGGACCGACTGGTCGATGTGCTCGAGCGGGATGGCGGCATCCAGGCCTATCTGCCCGGACGGACCGAGCGCGTGTCGGGCGATCGCGGCCCCGCCGTCTACGTCGACTTCGGGCACTCCCCCGACGCCTTCGAGAAGACCCTCGCCGCCGTGCGCCGCGTGACTCCGGGCAAGGTGCTCATGCTCTTCGGCGCCGACGGCGATCGCGACGCCACCAAGCGCCATGACATGGGCCGCACCGGCGTCGAGGGCAGCGACATCCTGGTCGTCACCGATCATCACCCGCGCTTCGAGAACATCGACACGATCCGGGCGACCCTGATCGAGGGGGCGCGCCGCGCGCGCCCGGACGCCGAGATCCACGAATTCTCCCCGCCCGAGGTCGCGATCGTCGAAGCAGTCAAGCTCGTCGGCGACGGCGACGCGATCCTGTGGGCAGGACCCGGGCACCAGGACTATCGCGACATCCGGGGTGTGCGCACGCCGTACTCCGCGCGCGAGCTCGCCCGCCGCGCGCTGCGCGATGCAGGCTGGCCCGTGCCCGAGCCGCGCTGGCCGGTGCCGTACCCCGACTAGACGAGCCCGCTCACGATGCTGCGGCGATGGCCTTGTCCGCCGTGGCTCGCGCCCACGCCTCGGCCTCGGCGAGCGAGCCGCGCGTGACCGGACCCGACGCGGGGTCGTGACTCTCGACGACGCGCTCGATGAGTTCGACGATTCCCGGGAACGACAGTCGTCCCTCGTGGAACGCGTCGACGGCCTGCTCGTTGGCCGCGTTGAAGACGGCGGGGTAGGTGCCCCCCGCGCGGCCGACCTTCTTCGCCAGTCGAACGGCCGGGAACGCCTCGTCGTCGAGCGGCTCGAAGGTCCAGGATGCCGCGACCGTCCAGTCGAGCGGGCGTCCGACTCCGCCGACGCGGTTCGGCCAGTCCAGGCCGAGCGAGATGGGCAGGCGCATGTCGGGCGGTGAGGCCTGGGCGATCGTCGACCCGTCGACGAACTCGACCATCGAGTGCACGATCGACTGAGGGTGCACGACGACGTCGATGTGGTGGTACGGCACGTCGAAGAGGAGGTGCGCCTCGATCACCTCGAGGCCCTTGTTGACCAGGGTCGCCGAGTTGGTCGTGACGACTCTGCCCATGTCCCAGGTCGGGTGGGCGAGCGCTTCGGCGGGCGTGACGTCGGCGAGCGAAGCGCGCGAGCGGCCGCGGAACGGACCGCCGGATGCCGTCAGCACGAGCCGTCGCACCTCCGAGTGCTCGCCGGCGCGCAGCGCCTGCGCGATCGCCGAATGCTCGGAATCGACCGGCACGATCTGGCCGGGTTGCGCGATCGCGGTGACGAGCTCCCCGCCCACGATCAGGGACTCCTTGTTTGCGAGCGCGAGCGTGCGGCCGGTCTCGAGCGCCGCCAGCGTGGGGCCGAGCCCGACGGATCCGGTGATGCCGTTGAGCACGACATCGGCCTCGACATCCCGCACCAGCTGCTCGGCCTCATGGGCGCCGAGCGCCGTGTACTCGACCTGGAATTGCTCGGCCTGCGCCTCCAGCGCGTCACGACTGCTTCCTGCCGACAGCCCGACGACCTCGAAGCGCTGCGGATTCGCCCGGATCACCTCGAGAGCCTGGGTGCCGATCGAGCCGGTGGATCCGAGGACGATGACGCGGCGCATGAGGTCATGCTAGTGACTTCGATCCGCGTGACCTCGGCGGCCGACCGCAAGCGCGCCGCGGAGTCCGCCCCCGAGCCCGCCGAAGTTCCGGCATCCTGACTTCGAAGGAGAGATCGACATGAAGAAGTTCATCAATGACCCAACGGCGATTCTGGCCGACTCCCTCGCGGGCGTCGCGGCCGCGCACCCGGAACTGAAGGTCGACTTCGAGAACCGCGTCATCTACCGTGGCGAGCCGACTCGGCCCGGCAAGGTCGCGCTGATCTCCGGCGGCGGCTCCGGACACGAGCCGCTGCACGGCGGCTTCGTCGGAACCGGGATGCTGGATGCTGCGTGCGCCGGCGAGGTCTTCACCTCTCCCACCCCGGATCAGATGCTCGCAGCGACCCAGGCGGTCGACGCCGGCGCGGGCGTGCTGCACATCGTCAAGAACTACACCGGCGACGTCCTCAACTTCGAGATGGCCGCCGAGCTGGCCGAGGCCGAGGGGGTGCGCGTGGCATCCGTCGTCGTCAACGACGACGTCGCGGTCGAGGACTCCACATGGACTGCCGGCCGACGCGGAGTGGGAACGACCGTGCTGCTGGAGAAGATCGTGGGCGCCGCCGCCGAAGAGGGCTACGACCTCGATGCCGTCGTGGAGCTCGCACAGCGGGTCAACGCGAACGGGCGCTCGATGGGGGTGGCCCTGACCAGCTGCACCGTGCCCGCCGCCGGCAAGCCCACGTTCGACCTTCCCGGACGACGAGATGGAGGTCGGCGTGGGCATCCACGGCGAACCCGGCCGGCACCGCGTGCCGCTCGCGAGCGCGAAGGAGATCGCGCGCATGCTCGTGGACCCGATCGTGCACGACTTCGACGCGTCCGGTCCGGCGATCGTGATGCTCAACGGACTCGGCGGAACCCCGCTCATCGAGCTCTACCTGATGTACGGCGAGGTCGCGCCGCTGCTGGAGGCGGCCGGCGTCACCATCGAGCGCAGCCTGGTCGGCAACTGCATCACGAGCCTGGACATGGCCGGATGCTCGCTGACCGTGCTGAAGGCGGATGACGAGCTGCTGCGCCTGTGGGATGCTCCAGTCGTCACCCCCGGTCTGCGCTGGGGCGCATGAGAGGAACAATCGCCGATATGGACGCCGCCCGCACGGAGGCCATCACGATCGATCAGCTGACCGACTGGCTCCGTCGCTTCCAGGCGCTCGTCGCCGAGCACCAGACCGAGCTCACCGAGCTCGACTCCGTGATCGGCGACGCGGACCACGGGGCGAACATGGCGCGCGGCATGAGCGCCGTCTCCGTCAAGCTCGACGGCGAGCAGGCCTCGAACGTCGCGGATCTGTTCAAGGCGGTCGGCATGACGCTCGTGACGAGCGTGGGCGGCGCGAGCGGGCCTCTGTACGGGACGTTCTTCCTCAGGTTCGGGATGAACGCCGGTCCGGTGACCGATCTCGACCCCGGCGGTGTGGGGGCCGCTCTGCGTGCGGGACAGGACGGCATCGTCGCCCGCGGCAAGGCGGAGCTCGGCGACAAGACGATGTTCGACGCGATGGCGCCTGCCGTCGATGCATGGGATGCCGCGGTCGGGACCGGCGGGTCGGCGGCGGAGGCCTCGGTGGCGGCTCTTGCGGCCGCCGAGGTCGGCCGCGACGCGACCGTACCGCTGGTCGCACGCAAGGGACGTGCGAGCTACCTCGGCGAGCGCAGCGCCGGACATCTGGACCCGGGCGCTGCGTCGACGACGCTGCTCTTCCGCGCACTCGCAGAAGCGCTCGGAGGCTGACGTGATCGGAATCGTCGTCGTCTCGCACTCCCCTGCCCTCGCGCGGGCTGCCGTCGACCTCGCCCTCGAGATGGGCGGGGATGATCCGCCCGCTGTCCGCATCGCCGCCGGCACCGCCGGGGGTGCAACCGGGACGGATGCCGTCGCCATCGCCGCGGCGATCGACGAGGTCGCCACGGCCGACGGCGTGCTGGTCCTGATGGACCTGGGCTCGGCGATCCTGAGCGCGGGACTGGCTCTGGAGTTCGTCGCACCGGGCACACCGGTCCGCCTCAGCGACGCCCCGTTCGTCGAGGGGCTGATCGCGGCGGTGGTCGTCGCGGGCAGTGGTGCGTCACTGGATGCGGTGGATGCCGAGGCGCACCTGGCACTCGACGCCAAGGTCGCGCAGCTCGAGGGCGCGGCCGCCCCTCAGCAAGCAGCCGCCGAACTCGTTGCGGAACCCGCCCGAGCCGCCGATGCGACCTTCACCGGCGTCATCCGCAACCCCTCGGGGCTGCATGCGCGCCCCGCCGCGGTCTTCGTGAAGACCGTCGGCCGCCACGACGCCGATGTTCTCGTCACGGATCTGGGCACCGGGAAGGGCCCGGCGTCGGGCGCGAGTCTCATCTCGCTCATGTCACTCGGCGTGACGCAGGGCACTCGCGTGCGCGTCGACGCCACAGGTCCCGATGCCTCGACCGTCATCGGCGAGCTCGAGAAGCTCGTCGCGGACGGCTTCGGCGAGGTCTGATCGCCGAAGCCTCTCGCCGACTACTGCGGGGCGACTGCGGGGTGCTGGGTGCCGAGGATGTCGACCACGAAGACCAGCGTCTCGCCCTTGAGGTCGGTGTCGTTGATCTCGCCCTCGCCGTAGCCGAACTCGGGCGGGATGACGACGACGACCTGCGAGCCGACGGTCTGGCCCTCCAGCGCCTGACGGAATCCGTCCACGACGCCGGTGGTCTGGAATGACGCGGGGGCGCCCGTCTCCCAGCTGGAGTCGAAGACCGAGCCATCGGACCACTTCACGCCGGTGTACTGGACGAGCACGGTGTCGCCGGGCGCGACCGTCGCGCCGTCGCCCTTCTTCAGCACCTCGAGCTCGACCTCGGTCGGAGCGTCGCCTTCGGGCAGCTCGATCGTCGGTGCGCCGTCGTCGGCGAGGGTGACGGTCGGCATGCCCTCGACCGGCTCCTGCGGCTCGCCCCACGCCGCGTTGGGCACGATGTCGACGAAGTCGAAGATGTACACCTCGCCCGCGTTGGTGTCGCTCGCCGGGAGGGCGGCCACCACGCGCGTGCCGGGTGTCGCACATCCGAGGATCTGTCCGAGCGGGCTGTCCGGCGAGATCTGAGCGGGCAGGACCGGGTCCTCGCCGTATCCCAGCGATCCGAGCTCTTCACCGGTCTCGGCACTGTACGCGGTGAACGCGTACGTCACGAGCTGACCCGACTCGACGGGGTCGCCCGTGCCCTTCGAGATGACCGTGGTCTGAACCTCGGGGATGTCGAGCGGGAAAGCGAATGTGGCGGTGGATGCCTCGCCGGCGGTGCCCTCGACGGTGACGGCATCGGATGCGGCGCCGGCCGGCGCGGCAGTGGCGCACAGGTCGGCGGTGGGCGGGGCCGAAGGGCTCGTCTCAGCGTCGGGCGCGCTCGAAGCACAGCCGGCCAGGATGACGGCCGAGAGCGCGGCGACGGACAAGGCGGCGAGCGGGCGAATGCGCACAGTGAACCTCAAGGTGAAGGGGAAGGGGGTCCTCCATCTTCCCGCATGTTTCCTCCGTCCCCGCTGAGAGACCGCCATGCCCGCGGTGGCATGAATTCGGGAGTACCCTCAACGGGTGACTTCTGCGGAGATTCCCGACCCCCGAGAAGCCGACTCCCCCGACCCGCCTGCCGTCCGGCAGATGGGTGCGACGTACGGCTTCGGCCGTTTCGTGGTGGCTCCTCTGGCGCGCGCCGTCTACCGCCCGCACGTCGAGGGCAAGGCGAATGTCCCCAAGACCGGGCCGGTCATCTTCGCGAGCAACCACTTGTCGTTCATCGATTCCATCGCGATCCCGGTTGCCGCACCGCGGCCGGTTCACTTCCTCGCCAAGTCGAGCTACTTCGACGGGTCAGGCGTCTCGGGATGGTTCTCCCGTGAGTTCTTCACGGCTATCGGCGCGGTGCCGGTCAAGCGCGGGGCCGGGCAGGCGGCGCTGGACGCGCTCGACCAGCAGCGACAGCTGCTGGACGCGGGCAACGCCGTCGCCCTGTATCCCGAAGGCACGCGCTCTCTTGACGGGCGGCTGTACAAAGGCCGCACCGGCGTGGCGTTCCTCGCGCTGCAGACCGGCGCACCGGTGGTTCCGGTCGGATTGATCGGCACCGACAAGGTGATGCCGGTCGGCGCACGGTTCCCCTCGCTGACCCAGCGCGTCACGGTCAGGTTCGGCGAATCGCTCGACCTCGCTCACCACGGTGCCGCCGAGTCCGGGAAGGCACGGCGACTCGCGACCGACGACATCATGGCGGCCATTCATGCCCTGTCCGGACAGGAACTTGCCCACGCGTACAACGAGGCTCCCGCGCACAACCCGATCGAGCGGATCCGCCAGGTCCTCCCCCACGAGCGGCGCTAGCTCTCACGCAGCAGACGCGACCACGATCGTCGGCTCGTGCCGGACGGGGAAGTTGACCGAGTTCGCGATGAAGCACCACTCGTTGGCCTGCGCGTGCGCGGCGGTGGCGGCATCCACCATCGCGGCATCCGCGACGGTCACCTGAGGGCGCAGCACGACTTCGCGGAACGCACCGCCGCCGCGTCCGTCCTCGACCATGAGGCCGGACGCCTCGTCGCGATAGTCGACCACCACCACGCCCGCCTGCACGCACGCGTGCAGGTAGGAGAGCAGGTGGCACTCGCTGAGCGAGGCCAGCAGCATGTCTTCGGGGTTCCACCGCGCCGGATCGCCGCGGAAGGGCTTGTCCGACGAGGCCTGCAGGTCGGGCTTGCCGTCGATCTCGATCGTGCAGGAGCGGTCGTAGTCCCGGTATCCGCTGGTCCCGCTGCCCCGGTCACCCGTCCAGGTGGTGCGGAGCGCGTAGCGGTGTTCGCCGAACATTCCCTCAGTCTGACACGCAGGGAAGGGGCGGCGACCGGCGGTAGGCTGGCGTGGTGCCGCAGACCTTCGCCGCAGCCGACGCCGTCGAACTCGCCGTCGTCGAACGCAGCGGATTCGTCGAGTCCCGTCACATCGGCTCCGCGATCGTCCTCGACCCCGACGGCACGGCGGTCGCAACGCTCGGAGACACGACCTCGCCGATTCTGCCCCGTTCGAGCCTCAAGCCCGTCCAGGCTCTGGCATGTGTGACGGCGGGCGCCCCGCTCGAGGGTGAGCGACTCGCACTGGCGACCGCCAGCCACTCCGGCACCGATCGACACGTCTCGGTCGTCCGCGACATCCTCGACGCCGCGGCTCTCGGCGAGGACGCCCTCGCCTGCCCGCCGGCCTGGCCGAGCGACCAGGCGACGCGCGATGAGGTCGTGCGCGACGGCGGACAGCCCGCCCGCATCCGCATGAACTGCTCCGGCAAGCACGCCGCGATGCTCCTGACGTGCGCGGTCAACGGCTGGGCCGCAGACGGCTACCTCCAGCCCGAGCATCCGCTGCAGATCCACATCCGCGAGGTCGCCGAGCGGCTCGTCGGCGAGCGGGCCACGGCGACTGCCGTCGACGGGTGCGGTGCGCCCGTCTTCGCGATGAGCCTCGCCGGTCTCGCCAAGGCGATCCACCGGATCGGCACGTCCTCGGAGCGCTCGCCCTTCGCGCTGCACCGCAGCGCCGGCGCGCTCGTGCGTGCGGTGCGCGAGAATCCGTGGACGATCGACGGTCCGGGGCGCGCCGATACGATCGTGATCGAGCGGCTCGGGGTCTTCGCCAAGGGGGGCGCCGAGGGCGTGATGGTCATGGTCGCGCCGAACGGCACGACGGTCGCCGTGAAGATGCTCGACGGCAGCGGGCGGGCGGCGACGGCCGTGGCGCTGCGCCTGCTCGAACGTGAAGGCGCTCTGGCGGCATCCGATGTCGCCGATGCGATGACGAAGCTTCCGCTGTCGGTGTCCGGCGGCGGGCAGGTTGTCGGGGCGATCCGCCCCGCATTTTAGAGGCGCTCTCACAAGGAGCGCGAGCGCTCCAAAGGCGGAGCGGAAAGGATCCACGATGAGGATCAGCGTCCCCACCGAAGTGAAGAACAACGAGTACCGCGTGGCACTGACGCCGGCGGGCGTCCACGATCTCGTCCAGGCGGGGCACGAGGTGTTCGTGCAGCGTGGCGCGGGCGATGGCTCGTCGATGCCGGATGCCGAGTACGAAGCCGCCGGTGCGATCATGCTCGAGGACGCCGCAGATGTGTGGGCGCGGGCCGAGCTCCTGCTCAAGGTCAAGGAGCCGATCGCGAGCGAGTACGGCTACTTCCGCGACGACCTCGTGCTCTTCACCTACCTGCACCTCGCCGCCGATCGGCCCCTCACGGACCGGCTCGTCGCCGATCGCGTGACCGCGATCGCGTATGAGACGGTCCAGCTGGCCGGCGGCGGTCTGCCGCTCCTGGCCCCGATGAGCGAGGTGGCCGGCCGGCTCGCCCCGACCGTCGGGGCGGCGACGCTCATGCGCTCGGCGGGCGGCATCGGTCTGCTGATGTCGGGTGTGCCCGGCACCCGCCCGGCACGGGTGACGATCATCGGCGGCGGCGTGGCCGGGGCCAACGCGGCGATCATCGCCGCGGGACTCGGCTCGGACGTGACGATCTTCGACACGAACATCCAGCGCCTCCGCTTCCTCGACGACCACTTCCAGGCGCGCATCAAGACCGCGGCATCCAATCCGCTCGATCTGGATCGCGCGGTCGTGGACTCCGACCTCGTGATCGGGTCGGTCCTCATCCCCGGCGCGAAGGCGCCGAAGCTCGTGACGAACGACATGGTCTCGCGCATGAAGCCTGGCAGCGTGCTCGTCGACATCGCGGTCGACCAGGGCGGCTGCTTCGAAGACACGCAGGCCGACGACCCACGCCGATCCGACATTCCCCGTGCACGGCAGCATCTTCTACTGCGTCGCCAACATGCCCGGAGCCGTCCCGAACACGTCGACGTCGGCTCTGACCAACGCCACTCTCCCTTACATCCGGCAGATCGTGCGCCGCGGATGGAAGGACGCCCTCCGAGCGGATGCCGCCCTCGCCGCTGGGCTGAACACCGTCGGCGGCACGATCGTGAACCCGGGCGTCGCGACCGCGCACGGCCTGGAGCTCGCGCCGGTGCAGGCTGCGCTGGTCTGAGGACTCACCGGGAGGGACGTCTGCTCGAGGAAGCTCGGGTTCGCACCCAACGGCAGGGTCGGGTGGTCAGGCGAGGCCGCCGTCGATGGAGCGGGTGAAATCCGCCGGGTCCTCGGGGACGAGCACTTCGGTGTCGCGGTTCAGGCTCTCGCCGCGGAAGAAGGGCTTGGATCGGGGGAAGGCGAACCACAGCAGCATCAGCACGACTCCGAAAGCGAGTGCGCCGATGCCCAGCACGAAGGTTCCGCCGATGCCCAGCAGCACGGTGTATCCGTAGTCCACGTCGTACATGTCGATCGCCGACTGCACGAACGCGTAGGTCAGCATGAGCGCGCCCAGCAGCGGGAAGAGGAACTTGTAGAAGAAGTTCCTCGCCGAGGTGAACAGCTCCCGGCGGAAGTACCAAACGCAGGCGTAGCCGGTGATCGCGTAGTAGAAGGCGATCGCGAGCCCCAGCGACAGGATCGAATCCTGCAGGATGTTGTCACTGATCAGGGTCATTCCGACGTAGTACACGGATGCCACGATCCCCATGACGAGGGTGGAGAACGAAGGCGTCTTGTACCGGGGGTGCACTGTGGCGAACCGCTTCGGGAGGGCCTTGTACGCCGCCATCGCGAGGGTGCCGCGCGCGGTGGGCAGGATCGTCGTCTGAGTCGACGAGATTGCCGAGATCATCACCGCAACGACCAGCACCCACCCGACGGGGCCGAGCAGCCCGTCCTTGATCGCGAGGAAGAAGTCGTCCGCGTTCGCCTCGTTGCCCAGGCCCGTGCCCTCGGTCCCGAGTCCGGCGTACATCATCGCCGCGACGGTGACGCCCACGTAGGTGAACAGGAGGATCACCGTCGTCAGCAGCGCCGCACGACCGGGGATGCGCTTGGGGTCCTTGGTCTCCTCGTTGAGCGCGAGACACGTGTCCCAGCCCCAGTAGATGAACAAGGCGAGCAGGATCGCCTCGATGAATCCGCCCCACTCCGTGAACGCGAACGGGTTGAACCACGACCATTCGAACGGCGTCGGATCGGGCGCCGTGCCGGCGAAGAACTGCCACAGCGCGGCCACCACGAAGATGGCGAGCGCGAGGTACTGGATGCCGAGCAGGATGTTCTGGATCCGCTCGCCGATCTCGACGCCGCGCCAGCTCACCCACGTCATCGCGGCGATGAACACGACGCCGGTCGCAGTGACGAGCGGGACGTTGTCCGACAGCAGGGCATCCTCGGACGAGCGGACGATGCCGTCGACCAGCGCCCAGAAGTAGATTCCGGCGATCTGCGCGAGATTCGCGAGCACGACCATTCCCGCCACAGCGACGCCCCAGCCGCCGAGCCAGCCCACCCACGGTCCGAACGCTTTGGTGCCCCACGTGAACGTCGTCCCGCAGTCGGGCACGGCGTTGTTGAGCTCGCGATACGCGAACGCGATGAACAGCATGGGGACGAACGCGATGACGAACGCGATCGGCGCCTGGGCGCCCACCGCGAGCACCACGAAACCGAGCGTCGCGACGAGCGAGTAGACCGGCGCCGTCGATGCGAGTCCGATGACCGTGGAGCCCCACAGGCCGAGCGTTCCGGCCGCGAGTCCTTTTCCTTCGGGTCGGTCCAGGCTGATCGGCGATGTTGCCACACAGTGAACGTATGGCGGCGGCATCCCGCGGTCAAGAGCGGCCCGGACTGGTCCCGGAGGGCAGCACGATCCGCGACGGGGGTCCTCCGCAGCTGAGCAGCCAGGCTCGCGGCAGACCCGGTTCGCAGTACGGGGGCAGGCTGCGATCGCCGGTCAGCATCCGGAACTCGGACGCGCACGACGTGTCGACGACGAGCTCCTGGTCGGACCGCATCGTGCTGAGGATGCGCCAGTGCCGCTGCCACTCCTCCGCGTCGCCGACCACCACGACGGGCGCGGCGGTCGTCCATTCGGCGGCGCTCGCGAACTCGTCGATCGGGATCACTCGGGCACCGAGAGCCGTCCACTCCGCGAGTGCTGATCGCGTGGCGGGCGAGCGCCGCATCACGAAGCCGGTGAGCGGCCCGTGCGGACGCCACGGCACACCGGGCTCGACGTGACGGGGAGCGGCATCCGCGCTCGTCGCCACCTGGACGGCTCGGCCGTCGAGGCGTCCGCGGCCGGGTGGGATCCCCGGCGCGTAATGTGCGGGATCGCCACCCACGGCGATGTGCTCGGCCCGGGATGCCGCGGCCAGGACGAGACGCCGGGGCATGAGGTCGGCGATCCGCGCGACCGCGCCGGTGAGCCGCTGCGCGGACGCGACGACGAGGATCTCCGAGGCGCCCGCGCCGCGCACGAGGCGCTCCAGCCGGTCGATGACCTCGCGGGCGTACTCGGGCGGGAGCGCTGCGACGAGAGCATCGAGGTCATCGATCGCGATGACCGTTCGGGGCGCCGGCGGGCGTTCGGCGAGGTCGGCGACGGCATCCCACCCGTCCTCCCCGCTGGATGGCACCCATCGCACGTCGGCCGGAGCCTGCGCGACGATCGTTCGCACGGCTGTCGTCCTGCCGCTGCCGCCGGCGCCGACGACGAGGAGCCCGCGTTGCGCCACGCGCACTCCGACGGGCTGCTGACGCTGCCGGTCCGGCTCGTCGGCGAGACCCAGCAGCAGGGTGTCGCCGGCGTCGCCGGCCAGCGCAGCGAGATCCTCGAGGTCGATGCGCGCCGGCAGCTCGGGCAGCCATGGTCGACGCGGTCGAGGGTCGTCGCCGGACCGCGCTATCGCCTGGCAGTCCGCGGCGGACGAGAGCGCGATCCGTACGCGACGCGGCGAAGAGTCGCCCGCGGCGCGCACCAGGGCGAGGCCTCGGCCAGTCGGTCCGCCCGGGAGAGCCGCAGCCTCGTCGTTCCCGACGAGCGCGCGGCTGTCGGTCGGATCGGTGACGCGCAGACTGATCCGCAGCGGGCAGTTGGCGAGCAGGCTCTCCCGGACGACACCGGCGGGGCGCTGGGTTCCGAGCACGAGATGCATGCCCAGTGCGCGTCCGCGCGCGGCGACATCGGTGAAAACCGCGTGCAGCTCCGGGTGCTCGCCGAGGAGCGCCGCGAACTCGTCGACCACGATGACCAGCCGCGGCAGCTCGACACGGGGGTCGAGGACATCGCGGGCGCCCGCCCGAGCCAGCTCGGCCTCCCTCCAGCGCACCTCGGCACGCAGGCTCTCGATGGCTCGCCTTGCCCCCGCGCCATCCAGGTCGGTGATGACGCCGGTGACATGGGGCACATCGGCGAGGACGTCGAACGCGGTGCCGCCCTTGAAGTCGGCGAGGAGGAAGCTCACGTCGCGCGTCGAATGCGCGGCGCACAGCGCCACGATCCAGGTCACGAGCAGTTCGGACTTGCCCGAGCCGGTGACGCCGGCGACCACGGCGTGCGGACCGTCCGCAACGAGATCGACCACCAGCGCCTCACCCCCCTCGACCCCGATGACCGCAGGCAGGCTCCCCCGCGCGGGGGCAGGCGCATCGATCAGGAGGGGGCCGAGTGCGACCGGCTCCAGCGAGTCGCCCGCTCCGCGGAGCCTCGTGGCGCGAGTTGCAAGCTCCTCGGCGAGGCTGGTGGCCTGCGCAAGTCCGACGGCCTCCACGTCGATCTCCCGGACATCGCCGCCGAAGTCGACCGCGGCGCGATTCGGTGAGGCGACGGTCAGGACCGCCGCGCACGCGGGCGGCGGGTCGGAATCGGCGCGGACGATCGTGATGTCGGCGTCTGCCGCGACGGGCTCCCCCGGTCCGGCCAGGCACAGCGTCCTTCCGGTGAACGCCGCCCGATGCGGCAGCCGCTCGGCCCATGCGTTCTCCCCGCGCAGCGATCCGATGATCCGCAGTTCACCGGGCGGGAGCGTCATGCACAGCTGAAGCACCAGCCCACGCACGACCGCGGCGGCGATCACAGGACCCCCGACGACCGCGATCCCCGAGGTCGCCGGCACGACCACCGGAGCGTGCTCCAGCCGGGCCGCGCGGACCCGAAGCGCCGCCGACTCGGCGTCATCGCCCCCGCCGGTGACCCGGACCGCGCTCGAGTCGGCGCCTGCGCCGACGACCACCCCGTCGCCGCGCCCGGCGACCGGTCGCCAGATCTCGCCGTCCCGTGCGACGAACGACGCGACATCCGGATGCCGCGCCCAGCGTCGCGCGCGCTCGTCGGCGTGTCGCTCGCCGACCTCGCGGACGATGCGAGCCCGCATCGTCCGGGCAGCCGCATCCGCGCGTCTGCGCTCGCGCCGCGCTCCGCGCGCGCCGTCGAGCATCGTCGCCGCGGCGATCAGAGGCCCGAGTGCTGCAAGCCAAAGCGCGAGCACGGAGCCCGTCACCAGCCACAGCGCGACCGCTCCGAGCACCGGGACGACGGAGGCGAGCACCGGCACCGCGGGACGTGAAGGAGGGTTCCACGGAGCAGGCAGCTCGAGCGGCTCAGCGGTGATGCTTGGGACCGCGCCGAACGAGGACGAGGAAGAAGGGGAAGACGGCGGCAGCACCCGCACAGTCAAGCGGGAAGGCGGTCGTGCGTGTCGGGTCGCCCGTGCACCGGTGCGCGGCGTGCTGCCGCTTCAGGCTGGGGAGGAGTCGGCAGTCGCGACGGGATCGCGATCCGGTCCTGTCGTCGAACGCACGGCGACGTCGAGCACGATGATCGTGATGTTGTCTCGTCCGCCGTTCTCCAGCGCCGCGTCCATCATGGCGTTCACCGCGGCGGCGGGGTCGGCGTTCTCGGCGAGGAAGTGCTGGATGCCGTAGTCCGTGAGCTCTTTCGTGAGCCCGTCCGAGCAGATGACGAAGCGGTCGCCGTCGACGACGTCGAGGCGCACGTAATCGGGGGTCACGCTCTCGCTCGGCCCTACGGCGCGCGTGATGACGTTGCCATACGGATGGTTCTCGGCTTCCTCAGGGCTGAGGCGTCCGGCGGCGATGAGCTCCTGGACGACCGAGTGGTCCGTCGTGATCTGTTCGATCGCACGCTCGCGCAGGAGGTAGACACGCGAGTCTCCGATGTTGAGCGTGACCCAGTGCGGCGGCTCTTCGCTGATGTCGAGGTACACGCCGGTGAGCGTCGTTCCGGTGCCGTCATCGGTGGTCTCGGGATGGGACGCGATGTCTTTGACCGCACGCGAGAGCGCCTTCTCGATCGTCTTCGGTGTCACAGCGCCGGCGGTGACCACGCCGTCCAGGCGGTCGACCGTGCTCGCGCTGGCGATCTCGCCCCCGATGTGACCGCCCATGCCGTCGGCGACGATGAACAGCGGATAGCTCGCAAGCAGGGCGTCCTGGTTGATCTCGCGGCGGCGGCCGGTGTGGGTCGCGCCCGCCCAGGACAATTCGATCGTCCCGCCTGCCACCGACACCGATTGGGAGTGGGTGGATACTTCGGGCACGCCCTGTCCTCCCCTTGGCCGTCAACAGCGCGACACGACCCATGCGGTCCTGTCGACGTGCTCACAGCATAGTGGACTCCCCCGCGGTCGCCTCGGATCCTCGGCCCCCCGCGCCGCCCAAGCACCGCCCCGCACTGCGGGACGGCGTGGCGCCGAGCGCGACAGGCACGCGCCCAACCGCGTTCGCTCAGAGCGAACGGGCTTGCTGGACCTACGCGGCGGGGTCCGCGGGCAGGGGGAACAGGGCGTCGATCGCCGCGACGTCTTGCGCCGACGGCGTCCATGCCGAGGACGCGGCCGCGTTCGAGCGCACCTGATCGGCGCTGGTGGCGCCGGCGATCACGCTCGTGAGAGCGGGGCGCGACAACAGCCACCCGAACGTCGCCTCGAGCATCGAGATACCGCGCTCGTCGCAGAAGACCTGGTACTTCTCGAGCGCATCCCACGGCGCATGCTCCCAGACGTGACGACGCTGCATCATGATGCGGCTGCCCTCCGGACCGCCTTCTCGCGTGAACTTGCCGGTCAGCAGGCCGTTGTGGAGCGGGAAGAAGGGGAAGAAGCCCAGACCGAACCGCTCCACGGCCGGGAGCACTTCCCGCTCGGCGCCGCGCGAGAGGAGGCTGTAGTGGTTCTGCGCGGAGATGAATGTGCCGCCGCGGGCGCGCGCGACGAAGTCCGCCTCCGCGATCTGCCAGCCGGCCAGGTTCGAGTGGCCGTAGTAGCGGATCTTGCCCTCCCTGACGAGATCGTCAAGAACCGAGACCGTCTCATCGATGGGGGTGCTCGGATCGGGAACGTGGAGCTGATAGAGGTCGATCCAGTCGGTCCGCAGTCTTGTCAGCGATGCCTCGACGGCGACGCGCACGTACGATCGGGAGCCTTTGGAAGCCGTGGTCGAATAGCCCATGTCGCGGCCCGGGTGGCCGAACTTGGTGGCCAGGACCACCCGGTCGCGCCTGCCCTGCAACGCTTCGCCCATCAGGGTCTCGCTGAGGCCCGGCTCCGCGCCGTACATGTCCGCGGTGTCCAGGAATGTGACCCCGGCGTCGATGGCGGCATCGAGAACCTCCACCGTGCCCGCGAGGGTCTGGGTGTCCGTGCCGGGCCGGCCGAAGTTGTTGCAGCCGAGACCGACGGCGGAGACGAGGAGGCCGGATGAACCGACGCGGCGTGCGGGGACGGAGGTGTCAGACGAGGTCATCCCCCAACGCTAATGCGATCCGGACGACGCTTGCGCCGCCCGGCATGCGAAGAGCCCCCACCATCGGTGGGGGCTCTTCGAGAAGGTGCTACGCCTTGGGCTCTTCGGGCGCCTGCGGCGGTGCCGTCGGCGGCTCCGGCGCAGCGGGCGGAGTCGTGGGCGGCTCGGGCGTGGAGGGCGCGGCGGCCGGCGGAGCGGCGGCCGGGGGCGGTGTGTAGCCTGCCGGCGGGGCCGGCGGCTCGGATCCTGCCGGCGGCGGCGGAGGCTGGTAGCCGGCCGGCGGCGGGTATGCACCCGGAGCCGGAGCCTGCGTGACAGAGCCGGCGGGGTAACCGCCAGCCGGCACCTGGCTGGGAATGCCCGCCCAGGTGGTGCGGTCGGCGAGGAATCCGTTGTTCGCCCACGGCGCGGCAGGGATCGCGGTGTTCCAACGGGACTTGTCGAATGCCAGGATGCCGAGCCAGACGATGCTCAGGAAGAAGTAGAGGATCAGCCAGACCGCTTCCTTCTGCAGCTTCAGGCCCACTCGCCACGCCGCCAGGAGCGTCACGACCAGAGGCAGCAGAGCGACCACCCAGCCGATGACCGGGATCCAGCTGAGCACGATCGAGGCGCCGATGGCGATCAGGATCAGCCACGGGCTCAGGTCGCCGAGCTTGCTGAAGACCATGTAGTTGTAGACCGGCACCCAGGCGCGCCACCTGCCCTGCACGCCGGCTTTGTCGAAGATCTTCATCAGGAAGATGGAGCTCAGGATGTAGAAGCCGATGGCGAAGATAAACCAGAAGACGGCGGCAGCCGCAAAGAGTGCGACAAACGTCCCGTCGGTGTAGTCGTACATGGGAGTCCTCCCCGGAGAACGAACCACGACGCAGGCTCACGTCGGCACGGCATCCGCCCTGCGTTCACATGTTAGCGACGCGCCGTGCTGTGCGACAGGCAATTCGTCGATACTCGCCACATGTGTCGCGGCTCGCTAGCCTTGCGGAACACCTGTCAGACCGCGGAAGGACCCCATGAGCGATTCGACGACCCCGACTCCCCCGCCGCTGCCCGCCCAGCCGGCGGACCAAGCCGCACGCGCGACAGAGCCCGTGGCCGCGGCATCCGAGCCCGTGTACGACCCCGCATCCGATCCCGACAACACGGGCGTGCCGACCTCGCTCGGCGGCGACGTCGACGACATGGGCCGAGGATTCTTCCGCGCGCTGTTCGACCTGTCGTTCCGCACGTTCATCACCCGCCGGCTCGCGAGCGTCTTCTATCTCGTCGGACTCATCGCGATCGCGATCGGGTTCATCGTCTACTTCGTCTCGGGCCTGGTGAACGGTATCAACGCGCTGTTCTTCAACCTCGGAGCGGGCATCTCTCTGATCGTCGCGACGCTCATCATCGTGCCGATCGTGACGTTCCTTTCGATCGTCATCCTCAGGTTCGTGATCGAGGCGGTCGTGGCTCTCATCGCGATCGCCGAGAACACCGAGCGCACGGCCGAGCACACGCGCGGGCGTCCGCAAGCCTGAGACTGATCAGGAGAACAGTTCGAGTTCGCCCGCCGCGCCGTCGCGCAGTCGAAGGCCCGCGGCATCCGCCCACCGTCGGAACGCCGCGAGCGACGCGACCCTCGGACGGGCCTGCGCGAGCGCGCGGACGAGCGCTCCCTTGGCGTGCTTGTTGAAGTGATTCAGGGCGCGGACCGTGCCATCCGGTCCCTCGCTGACGACACGCACGTAGACCGAATCGACGGATGCCGGCAACGGGCCGAGCGCGGTGTAGGCCTCCGATCGCAGGTCCAGCACGAAGCGCGGCTCCAGTTCGGCGATCGCCGTGGTCACGGGCGCTGCCCACACGCGCCGAAGCGGCGGCGACCCGGGCAGGGACGCGCTCGCGCCCAACCGGTACGCCGGGATGCGGTCGAGCGCGCCGACGGGCCCGAGCGGCGCGGTGTGGATCAGCACGTTCGCTCCGAGCCAGCGGCGACCGGACGCGCCGAGGGATGCCGCGCCCAGCGCGTCGTAGAGGACCCCGGTGTACCGGTCGATCGCGGCCATGGTCGGCGCAGAGCGCACTGCGGCGTTGCGCGCGATCTCGTCGCTCTGAGTGACGCCGAGCCCCAGGACGCGGGAAGCGAGGGCGGAGTCCGCCGACAGCGCCTGGAGGGCCCTGAGCACCGTCTCACGCTGCGGGCTCAGGCCCGGGAGAGCCAGCGATGCGAGGTCGAGAGACGAGCGACCCCCTCCGGACCGCTTGGTCTCGGAGGGGGGCAGCAGGACGAGCAAGTCAGGAGATGAGGGCGGCGTTGCCTGCGACGATCGTGACGACATCGCCCTCGACCGACAGGAAGCCGTCCTGGGCGTTCGCGATGATCTTGTTGCCGTCCTCGAGCGTTATCCGCACCTCGCCGGCCGCGAGAACGCCGAGGATCGGCTCGTGACCGGTCATGATGCCGATCTCGCCGATCACGGTCTTCGCGACGACGAGGCTCGCCTCACCCGACCAGACCTCGTGGTCGGCCGCGACGAGGTTCACCGTGAGCGCCATGGTCAGCCGTTCTCCTTCTGGATGCGGGCCCAGTTCTCCTCGACGTCGGAGATGCCGCCGACGTTGAAGAAGGCCTGCTCGGCGACGTGGTCGAAGTCGCCCTTGACGATGGCGTCGAACGACTCGATCGTCTCGGCGATCGGCACGGTCGAACCCTCGACACCGGTGAACTTCTTCGCCATGTAGGTGTTCTGCGAGAGGAACTGCTGGATGCGGCGCGCACGCGACACGACGACCTTGTCCTCTTCGGACAGCTCGTCGACACCGAGGATCGCGATGATCTCCTGGAGTTCCTTGTTCTTCTGGAGGATCTGCTTCACAGCGGTCGCGACCCGATAGTGGTCGGCGCCGATGTAGCGCGGGTCCAGGATGCGGCTCGTCGAGGTCAGCGGGTCCACGGCCGGGTACAGGCCCTTCGACGCGATCTCGCGGGAGAGCTCCGTCGTGGCGTCGAGGTGGGCGAACGTGGTCGCCGGAGCGGGGTCGGTGTAGTCGTCGGCGGGGACGTAGATCGCCTGGAGAGAGGTGATCGAGTGGCCGCGCGTCGAGGTGATGCGCTCCTGGAGCACACCCATCTCGTCGGCGAGGTTCGGCTGGTACCCCACGGCGGACGGCATGCGACCGAGCAGCGTCGAGACCTCGGATCCCGCCTGCGTGAAGCGGAAGATGTTGTCGATGAACAGCAGCACGTCCTGACCCTGGACATCGCGGAAGTACTCCGCCATGGTCAGCGCCGAGAGGGCCACGCGAAGGCGGGTCCCGGGCGGCTCGTCCATCTGGCCGAAGACGAGCGCGGTCTTGTCGAAGACGCCGGCCTCCTCCATCTCGTGGATGAGGTCGTTGCCCTCACGCGTGCGCTCGCCGACACCGGCGAACACCGAGACGCCACCGTGGTCCTGCGCGACGCGCTGGATCATCTCCTGGATGAGGACGGTCTTGCCGACGCCGGCGCCGCCGAACAGGCCGATCTTGCCGCCGAGCACGTACGGCGTCAGCAGGTCGATGACCTTGATGCCGGTCTCGAACATCTGGGTCTTCGACTCGAGCTGGTCGAAGCTGGGCGCCTTGCGGTGGATGCCCCAGCGCTCGGTGATCTCGATCTTCTCTCCCGGCTCGGCGTTGAGCACCTCGCCGATGACGTTGAAGACCTTGCCTTTGGTGACGTCGCCGACGGGCACCGTGATGGGGCCGCCGGTGTCGCGCACTTCCTGGCCGCGGACGACGCCGTCGGTCGGCTTCAGCGCGATCGCGCGAACGAGGTCGTCGCCGAGGTGCTGCGCGACCTCGAGCGTGATCTCGTTCGACTCGTCGCCGATGGTGATCGTCGTCTTGAGCGCGTTGTAGATGTCGGGAAGCGAGTCGTGCGGGAACTCGATGTCGACGACCGGACCGGTGACGCGCGCGACGCGCCCGATGACCAAGGTCTGTTCGGCGGTAGCGGTGGGGGTCATTGTCTTCTTCTCTTTCGGAGTGGGTTCTACTTCGCCGAGGACAGGGCGTCGGCCCCGCCGACGATCTCGGCGATCTGCTGGGTGATCTCGGCCTGGCGCGCGTTGTTGCGCAGGCGGGTGTAGTCGGTGATGAGCTTGTCGGCGTTGTCGCTGGCCGACTTCATCGCCTTCTGCGTCGCGGCGTGCTTGGCTGCCGAGGACTGCAGGAGGGCGTTGAAGATGCGGCTCTGGATGTACACGGGCAGAAGCGAGTCCAGCACGGTGGCCGGATCCGGTTCGAACTCGTAGAGCGGGAAGGCCTGCACGTCCGACTGCGATTCGCTGGCCTCGACGACCTCGAGCGGAAGCAGGCGCACCGTCTCGGGCGTCTGGGTCATCATGCTGACGAAGCGGTTGTACACGAGGTGGATCTCGTCGACGCCGCCGCCCTCGGACGTTCGCTCGAACGCCTCGAGCAGGGTATCCGAGATCTGCTCGGCGAAGCGGAACTCAGGAGTGTCGGTGTCGCCCGTCCACTCGGCCTCGCTGCGGATGCGGCGGAACTGGAAGAACGCCACCGCCTTGCGGCCGACGAGGTAGTACGTGACTTCCTTGCCCTGGGACTGCAGGAGCGTTGCGAGCTCGAGCCCCTCGCGCATGATCTGCGAGTTGAACGCACCCGCAAGGCCGCGGTCGGACGCGAAGATCACGATCGCCGACCGCTTGACCTCGCGTGCGGTGGTCAGCGGGTGGTCGATGTTCGAGTGCGTGGCCACCGCCGACACCGCGCGCGTCACAGCACGCGCGAACGGCGCGGACGCGCGAACGCGCCCCATCGCCTTCTGAATGCGCGATGCCGCGATGAGCTCCATCGCCTTGGTGATCTTCTTGGTCGTCTGAGCAGTGCTGATCTTCTGCTTGTAGACCCTCAGTTGTGCGCCCATGGTCCGTGTGCCCGCCGCCCGCTACTTGCGGCGACCCTTGACGATCTGCTCCTGGTTGACGTCTTCGACCTCGGCGGCCTTGAACTCCTCGTGGCCGGGGAGGTCGATGTGCTGTCCGCTGCCGCCCTGGAACTCGAGTGTGAACTCGTCGACGACCCGGCCGAGCTCGGCAACGGTGTCGTCGTCGAGCACGTTGGTCTCGCGCAGACGATCCAGGATCGTGGTGTTGCGACGGACGTGGTCCAGAAGGTCGCGCTCGAACCGCAGCACGTCCTCGACCTCGATGTTGTCGAGCTTGCCGTTGGTTCCGGTCCAGATCGAGACGACCTGCTCTTCCACCGGGTACGGCGAGTACTGAGGCTGCTTGAGCAGCTCGGTCAGGCGCGCACCACGGGCCAGCTGACGCCGGGACGCGGCATCCAGGTCGCTCGCGAACATGGCGAACGCCTCGAGCGAGCGGTACTGGGCGAGCTCCAGCTTGAGCGTTCCGGAGACCTTCTTGATCGATTTGACCTGTGCGTCACCGCCGACGCGCGACACCGAGATGCCCACGTCGACCGCAGGACGCTGGTTGGCGTTGAAGAGGTCGGACTGCAGGAAGATCTGACCGTCGGTGATCGAGATCACGTTGGTCGGGATGTACGCCGAGACGTCGTTCGCCTTCGTCTCGATGATCGGCAGGCCCGTCATCGAGCCCGCGCCCAGCTCATCGGAGAGCTTCGCGCAGCGCTCGAGCAGACGCGAGTGCAGGTAGAACACGTCGCCGGGGTACGCCTCGCGGCCGGGCGGGCGGCGCAGCAGCAGCGACACGGCGCGGTAGGCCTCGGCCTGCTTGGTCAGGTCGTCGAAGATGATCAGGACGTGCTTGCCGTCGTACATCCAGTGCTGGCCGATGGCCGAGCCGGTGTACGGAGCGAGGTATTTGAACCCGGCCGGGTCGGATGCGGGGGCCGCGACGATCGTCGTGTACTCCATCGCACCGGCATCCTCGAGCGCGCCCTTCACGGATGCGATCGTCGAGCCCTTCTGGCCGATGGCGACGTAGATGCAGCGAACCTGCTTCTCCACGTCTCCGGACTCCCAGTTGCTCTTCTGGTTGATGATCGTGTCGATCGCGATCGCGGTCTTGCCGGTCTGGCGGTCGCCGATGATCAGCTGGCGCTGGCCGCGGCCGACCGGGATCATGGCGTCGATCGCCTTGATGCCCGTCTGCATGGGCTCGTGCACGCTCTTGCGGGACATGACACCCGGGGCCTGCAGCTCCAGTGCACGTCGGCCGTCGGTCGCGACCGGTCCGAGTCCGTCGATGGGGTTGCCGAGCGGGTCGACGACCCGGCCGAGGTAGCCGTCGCCGACCGCGACGGAGAGGACCTCGCCGGTGCGCCGGACTTCCTGGCCGGCCTCGATGCCCGAGAACTCACCGAGGACGACGACGCCGACCTCATGCTCGTCGAGGTTCAGCGCGAGGCCCGAGGTGCCGTCGGCGAACGTCACGAGCTCGTTGGCCATGACGCCCGGGAGCCCCTCGAGGTGGGCGATGCCGTCGGCCGCGTCGACGACGGTGCCGACCTCGGTCGCGGCGGCGCCCGTGGGCTCGTACGCGGCGGCGAAGTCCTTCAGCGCGTCACGGATGACATCGGGGCTGATCGTTAGTTCTGCCATTGTGTTCCTTCGTTTCGAGGGGCCGTGGCCCCAAAGCTTCCGCTCGGGCGGGAAATCTCGTGTCTAGCCGGCGAGCCGCTGGCGCAGGTCGGTGAGCCGCGCTGCGACGCTCGCGTCGATGACGTCGTCGGCGATCTGCACGCGCAGACCCCCCACGACGGCGGGATCGATGACCGCGTTGAGGCCGACCTTCTTGCCGTAGCGCCGGGTCAGCACTGCGCTGAGCCGCTCCGACTGGGCGGAACTCAGCGGCGTCGCGGTGACCACCGTAGCGACGATGCTGTCTCGCTGATCGGCGACGAGGTCCATCGCGTGCGACAGCAGCTGGCGCACGCGGCGTTCGCGCGGCTGCTGCACGAGAGACGAGACGATGAGGATCGTCGCATCGCTCGCACGGCCGCGGAGCAGGGTCTCGATGAGGGCCCCCTTGGCCGAGTCATCGCCCAGCCTGCTGCCCAGTGCGAGTTCGATCTCGGGGTTTTCGGCGACCAGTCGCGACGCGCTGAACAGCTCCCCGTCGACATCCACGCCGGGTGCCGAGATCGCAGCGGCGCGCACGGCCAGCTCTTCGACGCCGTCGACGAGCTGGGACGCGCTCGACCAGCGCTGCTGGACGGCGGTCGTCAGGAGGGAGAGCGTGGTCTTGCCGAAAGCCGCACCGAAGACGTCGGTCACGACGCGCGACCGGGAGGCCGGAGATGCGGCGGGGTCGGCGAGCGCACCGCTCAGCTGCGGCGAGTCGCCCACGATCCGCGCCGCAGCGAACAGCTCGCGGGCGGTGTCGAGGTCGACCGACGACGCGGCGTTGAGGGCCGCAGTCGTCGCCGCGAGGGCCTGAGTGGTTGCGCTGCCCACTAGCTGGTCGCCTTCTCAGACGCCTCGAGCTCGGCGAGGAAGCGGTCCACGACAGCCTGCGCCTTCGCATCCTCGGAGAGGGTCTCGCCGATCACGCCGCCGGCCAGGTCGAGGGCGAGGTTGCCCACGTCCGACCGGAGCGACGACAGCGCGGCGAGCCGCTCCATCTCGATCTGCGCCTGCGCGTTCGAGGTGATGCGCGCGGCCTCCGATGAGGCCTGCTCACGCAGCTCGGCGATGATCGCCGACCCGTCGGTGCGTGCCTGCTCGCGGATGCGCCCCGCCTCGGCGCGCGCGTCGGCGAGCTGAGCCGTGTACTTCTCCAACGCGGCCTGGGCCTCGGCCTGAGCTGCTTCGGCGGACTTGATGCTGCCCTCGATGGCCTGGGCGCGGGCGTCGAGCGCCTCGTTCAGACGCGGCAGGATCTTCCAGATGAAGAGCGCGAGGATGATGAGGAACGCCAGCGTGCCCCAGACGAGGTCCGGAAGCGTGGGCAGGAGCGGGTTGATCTCCCCCTCGTGGCCTTCGGCGAATGCGTTGAGCATTCGGACTCCTTCGATCGGCAACGCGTGGTTACGGCGCGGGGAACGGGATGAATGCGACGGCGATCGCGATGAACGCGAGCGCCTCGGTCAGCGCGATACCAAGGAACATGAGGCCGCTGAGGCGACCCTGAAGCTCGGGCTGACGTGCGACCGACTCGATGGTCTTGCCGACGATGATGCCCACGCCGATACCGGAGCCGATAGCGGCGAGGCCGAATGCGAGGGGTGCGAGCTGTCCAACGACGTTCACAGGGATTTCCTTTCGAAGGGGGTTGTTGGTCTGGCGGCCGGGGACGTGTCAGTGTCCGTCGGCCAGCGACATCTGGATGTAGATGGCGGTGAGGATGGTGAAGACGTATGCCTGGAGCACGGCGACGAACAGCTCCAGCAGGGTGAACGCGATGCCGAAGGCGAAGGTGCCGATGCCGAGGAGCCCGATGAGCTGTCCGTTGGCGAGCACGGTGAAGAAGAAGAAGTGCGTCGCGGTGAAGCAGAGCACCAGCAGCATGTGCCCGGCGACCATGTTCATCAGGAGTCGGAGGGCCAGCGTGATCGGGCGCAGGATGAAGGTCGAGAGGAACTCGAGCGGTATCAGGAGGATGTGCAGCGGCCACGGAACGCCCGGGATGACGAGCGAGTTCTTGAGATAGCCCAACCCGTGCTTGCGGAATCCGGCATACACGAACATGACGTATGCCACGACGGCGAGGATCAGCGGCAGGCCGATCACGGCGGTGCTCGCGATCTGCAGGCCCGGGATGATTCCGGTGAGGTTCATGCCGATGATCAGGAAGAAGAACGTCATCAGGACCGGCAGGAAGCGCTTGCCGTCCTTCTCGCCGAGCGTGTCGAACACGATCGTGTTGCGGACGAAGCCCAGCATGTACTCGAGGGCCGCCTGTCCGCGCGAGGGGACCAGCTGCATCCGGCGCGTGCCGAGCCACAGGAAGATGACCAGTGCGAACACGACGAGCAGCCGGATGAGCATGACCCGATTGAGCTCGAACGGGGTACCCACGAAGAGGAGTCCGGGCGGTACGAATTCACCGATCGAAGGGCCTACGAATCCACCATCTGATTCGTCGGCCTTGACGAGCGACAGTGCGGGAAGGAGCATTGCGGTAATCAGGAGATTCTCCGGCGTCGGGCGTCCGAGACGTGGCGATCAGGGGGAGCGTATTCGTTCAGCCTAGCAAAACTATCGCGCGGACGAGGACACCGCTCGCGCCCCGGGACAGCGCTCGGCGGGGCGCGCGACGGGCTTCACCGAGTGCCGTCCGAGGCGTCGTCCTCGACCGACTGCGGCAGCTCGACATCGCCGACATACGGCACGCGGGCGCGCTGGAACGCGATCACGTCGAACACGAGTGAGCCGATCACGGCGATGATCACGGTCACGAAGAAGACGGTCGGATCGAGCCACGGCTGCGAGCGCAGCCAGATCGACAGAACGACGAACAGAACGAGCTTCAAAACCCAGGAGCCGAGCACGATCGCGAAGAAGACGGGCGAGCCCGGGTCGTCCTTGGTTGCGCGGATCGCGAGCTGGATGCTGACCGCGGTGAGGGCGAGGAACACGAGCCACATCGCGGCGCCGAGCAGCCCGCTGATCATGCCCGGCACACCGGAGACCACGTAGCCGACCACCGCGCCGCCGACAGCCAGAAGCCCGATCACGATCGCCGGCCACTTCAGGCTCGAGAGCACGTGGAAAGTGCGGGGGGTGGACTGGGCACTCATCGAGCGGGCTCCAAAGTCGAGGCGTCATCGCTGGGCGCGGCGACGGCGGGCTTGCGCCGCCACGTGGGCAGCAGGGTGACGACGAGACAGGCGGCGGCTCCGACGAGGCCGAACACGACGCCGATCCAGTACTGGCCCGGCCAGTTCTCGCGGGTGCCGATGTACATGAGCAGAACGGCGAGGCTGAACACGGCGGTCCAGGCGTAGAAGATCAGCACGGCGTCGCGGTCGGTGTGCCCCATGTCCAGCATCCGGTGATGGAGGTGCTTGCGGTCGGGTGAGAACGGCGATTTGCCCGCGCTCATGCGCCGCACCACGGCCAAGCCGAAATCCAGGAGCGGCAGCAGGACGACCACGACCGGCAGCAGGATCGGGATGAAAGCACCGAGCAGCTGCGAGCGACCGAATCCTTCGGGATCGAGCACCGCCGGCTCGAGCTGCCCCGTGATGGCGATGGCCGAGCAGGCCATCAGCAGGCCGAGCATGAGTGCGCCGGAGTCGCCCATGAACAGCTTGGCCGGGCTCCAGTTCAGCGGCAGGAAGCCGATGCACGCGCCGATGAGGACGGCCGCGATGAAGGATGCGAGGTTGAAGTAGGTGCTCGACCCGGTGTCGCGCACGAGGATGTACGAATACGCGAAGAAGACGACGTTCGCGATGAGGCAGACGCCGGCGACCAGGCCGTCCAGACCGTCGATGAAGTTGACGGCGTTCATGACGACCACGATCGAGAAGACGGTCAGGGTGAAGCTGACCCAGCTCGAGCCGATGATCAGTCCGCCGATCGGCAGCGAGAAGATCTGCAGCTGCCCGAACCACGCGATGATGCCGGCGGCCAGGAACTGCGCACCGAGCTTGATCATCCAGTCGAGATCCCACAGGTCGTCGGCGACTCCGACGACGACGATGAGGAGCGTGGCGGCCAGGATCGCGTAGACGGGCGCGGGGTTGGCCCAGAAGATCGCGAAGTACGGATGCTGCGACGACACCGCGAACGCGGCGACGACTCCGAGGAACATCGCGACCCCGCCCAGGCGCGGCGTGGGCGTCTTGTGGACGTCCCGCTCGCGGATGCCGGGATACAGCTTGTACTTGAGGCTCAGTCGCCAGACCGCCCACGACAGCGACAGGGTCACGGCCGCCGTGAACAGGATCGTGAAGACGTATTGCTTCACGCGCCGTTCCTATCGGGGCTGCGCCCCGAACCCGCGGCTTGCCGGAGCGCGCGTCGGCTTGGCGGACGCTCGGCATCAGCCGCCGGCTCGCGCTCGACGCTGGTTCGGGCTCTGCAGCCCGTTCGGGCTCTACAGCCTGTTCGGGCTGCGCGGCCGGCTCTGGCTCCGTCGCCGCTTCCGACTGTGCGACCGGCTCAGGCCCCGCCACCGTCTGGGGGTCCGCAGCCGCTTCGGGCTCTGCAGCCGGTTCGGGCTCCGCAGCCGCATCGGACTCCGCAGCCGGCTCGGCCTCTGCAGCCGGTTCAGGCTCCGCGAGCGCTTCCCCATCGGGCACCGGGTCGGGCTCGAGAAGGTCGCCGAGGACTTCGCGGAGCGCCGCACGGTCGATCGCGCCCTCGCGCAGCACGCGCACGAGCGGTGCAACCCCGGTGACCAGGCTCGTCGCGTCGATGATCGTGGAGGCGATCCCGGTGGCGGATGGGCCGCCGTCGAGGTAGACGGCGACGCTGTCGCCGAGCATGTCCTTGGCGTCCGACGCCATGATCGCCGCGGCCTTGCCGGTCAGGTTGGCGCTGGAGACGGCGAGCGGGCCGGTCTCCTCGAGGAGTTCGAGTGCCAGGTTGTTGGCCGGCATCCGCACCGCGACGGTGCCGTGCGTGTCACCGAGATCCCAGGAGAGCGACGGCTGCGAGGGCAGCACGATCGTCAATCCGCCGGGCCAGAACGCCTCGACCAGCCGCTCGACGGCCTCCGGCACCTCGGCCACGAGCGCGCGAAGTGTTGCGATACCCGCCACGAGCACGGGCGGAGGCGACTGACGGCCCCGGCCCTTCGCCTCGAGGAGGCCCTGGACGGCGCGGGCGCTGAACGCGTCGGCCGCGATGCCGTACACCGTGTCGGTCGGAAGGACCACGAGTTCGCCGCGGCCGATCGCCTGGCGCGCCTGGCGCATGCCGGCGAGCAGTTGAGCCTCGTCACGGCAGTCGAATACTGGGGACATGTCCTGCTCAGTCTATCCGGCGGGCCGTTCGCGACCTGACGCGGTCAGGGTGCGATCGCCGTGGTCGCGCGGTCGCGCAGGGTGAGGTCGGGATGTGTGGATGCCGCCCTCCATCCGTCGGCGGTGAGCAGCTCGCGGATCGCTTCCCCCTGCCACTCGCCGTGCTCGATCACGAGCACGCCGCCCGGGTGCGCGAGGCGCAGTCCGACACGGCTGACGATGCGGACGACGTCCAGGCCGTCCTCTCCCCCGTACAGTGCGGCGGGCGGGTCGAAGAACCGCACCTCCGGGTCACGGGGGATGGCGGCATCCGGCACGTACGGCGGGTTGGAGGCGACGACCGAGACCCGCCCGTCGAGCTCGGGGAACGCGTGCTCGAGGTCGATGAAGGCCAGCTCGGCGTTGTCGGCGCCGACCACCGCGAAGTTCTGCTTCGTCCACACGAACGCGTCGACCGAGTTCTCGGCTGCGAAGACCCGGGCATGGGGCACCTCGGTCGCCAGTGCGAGCGCGATCGCTCCACTTCCGGTGCCGAGATCTACCGCGATCGGGGCGGGGGATGCCGCAGCCGACAGCGCGTCGATCGCCAGCTGCGCGACGACCTCGGTCTCGGGCCGCGGCACGAAGACCCCCGGCCCGACACGCAGCTCGAGGTGCCGGAACGGGGCGGTCCCGGTGAGGTGCTGGAGCGGCTCGCGCGTCGCGCGACGGGCCACCAGCGCCTCTAGGCGCTCGGCGTCGGCGGGTGCGATCGAGTCGCCGCGGATCGCAGCGGCCTGGACGGCGCCGCGGCCCGTGTGCAGGACATGGGCCGCGAGCAGCTCGGCGTCCACGGGCGCGTCCGGGACGCCGACTCGCGCGAGCCGGTCGACCGCATTGCGAAGGGCTTCGGCGAGGGGGATGGAGTGAGGGGGGAGTTCCGACATGAGCGGCATTCAGCATATGCCCGCGCCGCGAGCGCGCCCGTGCGAGGCCGTCGTCACACAACGACTCACTCGCGCCCCCTCCCCTAGGCTTGTCCCGCACACGATGACCCCGTGAAAGGCCCGACATGCCCGGAATCCACCCCGACATCACCTCTGCTTTCGGCGACACCCCGCTCGTCCGCCTCAACCGCGTGGCGGAAGGCGTCGGCGGCACCGTGCTGGCGAAACTGGAGTTCTACAACCCTGCCTCGAGCGTCAAGGATCGCCTCGGCATCGCCATCGTCGATGCCGCGGAGGCATCCGGTGAGCTTCAGCCCGGCGGCACGATCGTCGAAGCGACCAGCGGCAACACCGGCATCGCCCTCGCGATGGTCGGTGCGGCGCGCGGCTACCGGGTCATCCTGGCGATGCCGTCGTCGATGTCGATCGAGCGCCGGCTGCTGCTGAAGGCCTACGGCGCCGAGCTCGTGCTCACCGACCCCGCCGGCGGCATGAAGGGCGCGATCGCGAAGGCCGAGGAGATTCTCGCCGAAACCCCCGGCGCGATCCTGGCCCGCCAGTTCGAGAACCAGGCGAACGTCGAGATCCACCGCAAGACGACGGCTGAGGAGGTCATCCGCGACACCGACGGCAAAGTGGACTATTTCGTCGCCGGCATCGGCACCGGCGGCACCATCACGGGCGTCGGCCAGGTCCTCAAGGAGCGAGTGCCCGGCGCGAAGGTCATCGCCGTCGAGCCTGCCGACTCGCCGCTGCTGACCAAGGGAACTCCCGGCCCGCACAAGATCCAGGGCATCGGCCCGAACTTCGTTCCGGCGATCCTCGATCAGAGCGTGATCGACGAGGTCATCGACGTCGAGTTCCCGGATGCCATCGAGACCGCGCGCGCGGTCGGCACCCAGGACGGCATCCTCGTCGGCATCTCCTCGGGCGCCGCGATCTGGGCCGCCCTGCAGATCGCCGCGCGCCCCGAGGCCGCGGGCAAGAACATCGTCGTCATCGTCCCTTCGTTCGGTGAGCGCTACCTGTCCACCGCGCTCTACGAGCACCTGCGCGAAGACTGAGCCGGCCCCACCGAGAAAGGCGATCCGTGCCCGGGATCCACTCCGACATCACGACCGCTTTCGGCGACACGCCGCTGGTGAGGCTGAACGCGCTCACGGAGGGTATGGGCGGCGAGGTCCTCGCCAAGCTCGAGTTCTACAACCCGGGTTCGAGCGTCAAGGACCGCCTCGGCTTCGCTCTGGTGACCGCTGCCGAGGAGTCGGGGGAACTGAAGCCGGGCGGCACGATCGTCGAGTCCACGAGCGGCAACACCGGCATCTCGCTGGCGCTGATCGGCGCCGCGCGCGGCTACAAGGTCATTCTCACGATGCCGGCATCGATGTCGAAGGAGCGCCGCACGCTGCTGAAGGCATACGGCGCTGAACTCGTCCTCACTGACCCGTACAAGGGAATGACCGAAGCCGTCGCGACTGCCGAGCGCATCGCGGCTGAGACGCCGGGAGCGGTTCTCGCGCGGCAGTTCGAGCACCCCGCCAACGCCGAGATCCACCGCCGGACCACGGCGGAGGAGATCTGGCGCGACACCGACGGGTCGGTCGACTACTTCGTCGCCGGCATCGGGCACCGGCGGCACGATCACCGGTGTCGGGCAGGTGCTCAAGCAGCGCAATCCCGACGTGAAGATCGTGATCGTCGAGCCCAAGGACTCCCCCATGCTCTCGGAGGGTCGCGCCGGCGGTCACCGGATCCAGGGCATCGGGCCGAACTTCGTGCCCGAAGTGCTCGATCGCTCCATCGTCGACGAGATCTTCGACGTCGAGTTCGACGACGCGATACGGGTCGCCCGAGAGCTCGCGACGCGCGAGGGCATCCTCGCGGGGATGTCCGCGGGCGCCGCGGTGTGGGCTGCGCTCGAGATCGCCGCCCGTCCCGAAGCCGCCGGCAAGCGCATCGTGGTGATCATCCCCGACGCCGGCGAGCGCTACCTGTCCACCGCGCTGTACGAGCACCTCCGAGAGCCGGAGACGACCTCATGAGCGAGCGCATCGGCGCCGTCGCGCGCGTCCGCGAAGACCTCGCGGCCGCCAAGCTGCGCGATCCGGCCGCCCGCGGCGGCCTCGAGATCGCGCTTCTGTACCCGGGCCTCCACGCGATCTGGGCGCACCGGCTCTGGCACGCACTGTGGGTCCGGCGCGTGCGCTTCATCGCACGGATGGGCTCGCAGGTCACCCGCTGGCTCACCGGCATCGAGATCCATCCCGGCGCCACCATCGGGCGGCGCTTCTTCATCGACCACGGCATGGGCGTCGTGATCGGCGAGACCGCAGAAGTGGGCGACGACGTGATGCTGTACCACGGCGTGACGCTGGGCGGCCGTCAGCGCGAAGGCGGCAAGCGGCACCCCACGCTCGGCGACGGCGTCGCGGTCGGCGCGGGAGCGAAGGTGCTCGGGCCCATCACGATCGGCTCGCGATCGGTCATCGGGGCCAACGCGGTCGTCACCAAGGATGCGCCGCCAGACAGCATCCTGGTCGGCGTGCCCGCGAAGGCGCGCACACGCACCGCGGGTGAAGACACACGGGCGCTGCTCACGGTGCCCGAGTACAGCATCTGACGCGCTCACTCAATCAAGACGCTGAAAGCATCTATCGAGATCCGTTGAACTCCTAGATCTCTCGCGCAGCATCCCACCAGTCGATCCACGCGAGTTCCATCAGGGTTTAGCTCATTCGCGAAGGCTCGCCCTCGGGTGCGTCGACGTCGAACCAGGTGCGTCCTCGTCGAGGGAGGCCCCCTGCTAGCCACGTGCCGTCCGACTGCCTTGGCGGCACGCACGAGGTCGATCGCTCTCTGCGAGTCGCGGATTCGGGTGTGCGTCTCTCGAGCAACGCAGACGTCGCGGAAGTGGTCGAGCGCCATCAGCGCGCTGTACCGTGGCGGTTCGGATACACGACCGTGTCGCGAGTCGCCGACGCCTGCCCGTCGTCGCCCGGTACATGGGCGCCGCGCGGCAGGTACTCCTCGCCTCGGTGGCGGGCCTCGCGGAGGCGGGTCGCCCGTGATCCGCTCGTAGGCGAGCAGCCGCGGGCGCATGAGGGTCTGAGTGCGGAGCGCGTCGAGTCCCCTCCTCTGCCTCGCAGTTCCACCGCCGTCGGCGAGTCGGTGCGCAGGGCCACGCCGCGGCGCCGAGACATCGCACCGAGCCAGGCGCCGCTGGCGGCGTGTACGAGTTGATGCAGACGTCGATCTCGCCGCCCCAGACGCAGTCGTCGTACTCCCAGCGACTATCGCCGCGAGGTTATCGGCGGTCCGGCGAGCGCCGCAGCGTCGACCCCATTCGCGCAGATCTTTCAGCGCCCACGTGGTCGCTGTCCACGGCTGCCCGGCTCTCGGCTCGCTTCGGAGAACGGCGGAAGAAGGCCCGCCCGCCCCTGACCGTCCGCGTCCTGCCACAGCAACCCGCCGTAGCCCCGTCCACCCTCACACACCCACCCACCCCACCCCCCCCCACCCACCCCCCCCCCCCCCCCCCCGCCGGCGCGGATGCCCCAGGACGGCCTCAACGCGGTCATTCTGCGCGGCGCTGAGCGACCTCTTTCTTGAGGAAGACCATCGGCAGCAGCCAGGTCGCCAGCGCAGTGATGATCCAGACGATCACCGGCGCGAGCACCCACGCGAGCGGCTCGGAGATGGTGATGCCCGCCCGCGGGATGAGCACCACGATCAGGATCGCGATGAACGTCGAAATGATCCCGATGCCGCCGAGGAGGGGCGCCGCGTGCCGCCGGGTCAGCCTGAACACGAGGGGCGCCAGCACGCTCTGGATGATCGCGAAGATCATCACGGCCAGCACGAAGCCCCACGAGTCGCTCCAGTCGATGTGGAAGCCGGGCAGGATCAGGTCGGCGACGACGAGACCGAGCGCGGCGGACACCACGAAGATTCCGGCGCGGATGAGAAACGTGATCACGCTCGGAGCCTAACGCGGCTCGACGCGGTCGTCCGCAGGCCCGCTGACCTGCTGGAGGCGGTCGAGCAGGTCCGCCATCAGGGCCCCCAGCAGTTCGGGGCGCTCGTGCGGCAGGGCATGCCCGGCATCGGCGACCACCGTGGCGGTCGCCCGCGGATAGAACTCGACCAGTTCCTGCTGCCGGACGTGTCCGACGAAGCTGTCGTGGCGTGCCGTGACGATGAGGGCGGGCGCCTCGAGTCGAACAGCGGCGGGATCCGTGCGGAACTCCGCCGAGTTCATGATGCGCTCGACCGCCTCGGCATCGAACCGTCCGATGGCCGGGGCGACCGCCTCTGCGAACCGCGCCGCGGTGGCCGCGGTGCGCACAACGAAGTAGCCCTCGAACTCGGAGCGCAGGGCGGGATCGAGACCGTCCGCAGCGCCGGGGTCGTCGCGGACGACGGTCGCACGATCGGCCTCCCCCGGACCCGTCATCAGCGGGCAGATCAGCACGAGTCCGAGCACACGATCGGGGTGGCGCGCAGCGAGGCCGCGTGCGAGGTGAGCGCCGAACGACTGGCCGATCACGAGCATCCGCTCATCGCCGAACTCGGCGGCGATGAGCTCGTCGAGGACGTCGAGCACCTCCTCGGCCGAGCCGACGCCTTCGGCGCTCGACTCGCCCATGCCCGGCAGATCCGGGAAGATCACCCGGTACTCGCGCTCGGCGAAGACGGGCTCGACGATCGCACGGATCTCGTGGTGCGTCGAGTACGCCCCGTGCAGGGCCAGGACCGGCGTGCCCGTGCCGGAGCGGACGAACGCGATCGTCGCTCCACTCCGCGAACGGAATGTCTCCACGGCACCTCCCGACGATCGACTCGGCAGCTTCACCGTATCGAGTCCCGCCGACGCGGCGCTCAGTCGTCGGAGCCGAGTGCGGCGAGCCGCTCTTCCTCGTCGGCGGCGATGCACGACTGGATGATCGGGTCGAGCGCCCCGTCCATCACCTGGTCGAGGTTGTACGCCTTGTAGCCCGTGCGATGGTCGGCGATCCGGTTCTCGGGAAAGTTGTACGTGCGGATCCGCTCGGAGCGGTCCATGCCGCGAATCTGAGATTTGCGGGCATCGGATGCCGCGGCATCCAGCTCCTCCTGCTGCTTCGCGAGGATGCGCGCGCGGAGCACGCGCATGCCGGCCTCGCGGTTCTGCAGCTGGGACTTCTCGTTCTGCATCGACACCACGATCCCGGTGGGCAGGTGCGTGATGCGCACCGCGGAGTCCGTGGTGTTGACCGATTGGCCGCCGGGGCCGGACGAGCGGAACACGTCGATCTTGAGGTCGCTCGGGTTGATGTCGACCTCGTCGGGCTCGTCGACCTCGGGGAAGACGAGCACGCCGGTCGTCGAGGTGTGGATGCGACCTTGCGACTCGGTCGCAGGGACGCGCTGCACGCGGTGCACGCCGCCCTCGTACTTCAGCGATGCCCACACGCCCTGCGCGGGGTCGGTCGAGGACCCCTTGATCGCGACCTGGACGTCCTTGTAGCCGCCGAGGTCGGACTCGTTGCGCTCCAGGAGCTCGGTCTTCCAGCCGCGGGATGCCGCGTACTGCAGATACATGCGAAGCAGATCCGCCGCGAACAGCGCGCTCTCCGCGCCGCCTTCGCCGCCCTTGATCTCCATGATCACGTCGCGGGCGTCGTCGGGGTCGCGCGGAATCAGGAGACGCCGCAGCTTCTCCTGCGTCTCCTCGACGCGCTCCTCGAGCGCGGGAACCTCCGCAGCGAACGCCGCGTCCTCCTTGGCGAACTCCTGCGCGGCCTCGAGGTCACCCGAGGCGAGCACCCAGGCGTCGTACGCAGCGACGATCCGCGACAATTCGGCGTAACGCCGGTTGACGCGCTTGGCGCGCGTGGCATCGGCATGCACGGCCGGGTCGGAGAGCTCCTCCTGGACGGCTTTGTGCTCCTCGATGAGTGTGTTCACCGATTCGAACATGAATGCTCCGAACGCTGTGCGTCAGCGAATGCTGTTCTCGTGCCCGTGGCTGTGGCCGCCACCGGTGGGCGTCGGGATCGACTTCTGCATCTGCACGAGGAACTCGACGTTGGACTGCGTCTCCTTGAGCTTGCCGAGCACGACCTCGAGGGCCTGCTGGGTGTCCAGGCCCGCGAGGGCGCGACGCAGCTTCCAGGTGATCTTGACCTCGTCGGGCGAGAGCAGCATCTCTTCGCGGCGGGTGCTCGACGCGTTGACGTCGACGGCCGGGAAGATGCGCTTGTCGGCGAGCTGACGCGACAGGCGCAGCTCGCTGTTGCCGGTGCCCTTGAACTCCTCGAAGATGACCTCGTCCATCTTGGACCCGGTCTCCACGAGCGCTGTGGCGAGGATCGTGAGCGATCCGCCGTTCTCGATGTTGCGCGCGGCGCCGAAGAAGCGCTTGGGCGGGTACAGCGCGGAGGCGTCGACGCCGCCGCTGAGCACGCGACCGGATGTCGGCGCGGAGATGTTGTACGCGCGGCCGAGGCGGGTGATCGAGTCCAGCAGCACGACGACGTCGCGACCGAGCTCCACGAGGCGCTTCGCGCGCTCGATCGCGAGCTCGGCGACGGTGGTGTGGTCTTCGGCGGGTCGGTCGAACGTCGAGGCGATGACCTCGCCTCGAACGGTCCGCTGCATGTCCGTGACCTCTTCGGGACGCTCGTCCACGAGGACGACCATGAGGTGGACCTCGGGGTTGTTCGTCGCGATCGCGTTCGCGATCTGCTGGAGCACGATCGTCTTGCCGGCCTTGGGGGGCGCGACGATGAGACCGCGCTGACCCTTGCCGATCGGCGCCACCAGGTCGATGATCCGCTGCGTGAGCTTCTCCGGCGCCGTCTCGAGGCGCAGGCGCTCCTGCGGGTACAGCGGGGTCAGCTTGCCGAACTCGACGCGCTCGGCGGCGTCTTCGACCGACAGGCCGTTGACCGAGTCGACCTTGACCAGCGCGTTGTACTTCTGACGGCTGGACTGCTCGCCCTCGCGGGGCTGCTTGATCGCGCCGACGACCGCGTCGCCCTTGCGGAGGTTGTACTTCTTCACCTGGCCGAGCGACACGTAGACGTCGCTGGTGCCCGGCAGGTACCCGGTGGTGCGGACGAACGCGTAGTTGTCGAGCACGTCGAGGATGCCGGCGATCGGCACGAGGACGTCGTCCTCGCCGATCTCGGTGTCGAACTCGTCGGCCGCGCCCTGACCGCGGCGCTTGTTGCGCTGGCGGTTGCGATTGCCGGCTTGGCCGGCCTCGTCGTCGGCATCGGCGGCCTGAGCCTGCGGCTGCGCATTCGCGGCCTGAGCGTTCTGGCCGCCCTGGCCGGCGGGAGCGTTCTGCCCGCCCTGACCGCCCTGAGCGTTCCGGTTGCGGTTGCGGTTGCGGCTGCGGCTGCGGCTGCGCGCCGGGGTCTCTTCGGCCGCGCCATCGGCGGACTCGGCCGCAGCGGCGTCATCGCCCTCGCCGTCGCCCTCGACAGCAGGCGTCTCGCCCGCGTCGGACTCGGCGCGGACCGGCGCTTCGGCGGACTCGGGTGCGACCTCCGCGGTGGCTTCGGCTTCCGCCGGAGCGTCCGCCTCGGCGGGAGCCTCTGCGGGCGCCTCCGTGGCAGCTTCGGCGGGCTTTTCGGCAGCGGGTGCGGCATCCGTGCTCTTCGCACGACGCGGCGCACGCTTGCGCGGTGGCGTGGTGGCAGCGGGTGCCGATTCGACCGGTGCCTCTTCGGCGGCGGGCGCGGCATCCACCGGCGCATCGGCTGGCGCGGAGTCCGCGACATCGGCCTGGACCGACGCCTCGGCGACCGGCTCGGCAGCGGTTTCGGTGGTGCTCTCGGCGACGTTGTCGGCCGAGCTGTCGATGGTCTCGATGGTGTCAGGCGCTTCGGTGCGCTCGTCCTCGTTGGCGTCGACGGTCTGGATCTCGGAGATGGACTCCACGAGTTCTCCCTCATGAAACGTGTGGATGATCATGTCTGCACGAGACGTACGCCACAACGGACGTCAGCCCGCGCCGCGTTTCCACAGGGTGATGACTTGGGAAGGCGGGGGGTCGTGCAGGGTTTCGCAGAATGCGACCGGAGGCCAGATTCACGTAGTTACGTGGAACCCTCCGTTATGTCCCTCACTGTACCACCCTTGAAGTCGACGGCGAGCATCAGGGCCTCCCAGGGAGTGTCCGTCGCGCCCCCCGCGAGGTCGGCGGCTTCGAGGCGACGGCCGGGTCCGTCGGCCAGCACCAGCACGCTCGGCCCGGCTCCCGAGACGACGGCCGCGAAGCCTCCTTCGCGGAGGCTCCGCACCATGCGATCGGTCTCGGGCATCGCCTGGGCGCGGTAGCTCTGATGCAGCTTGTCCTCGGTCGCGGCCAGCAGCAGCTCGGGGCTCTGCATCAGCGCGGCGATCAGCAGCGCGGACCGTGAGACGTTGAACACGGCGTCTTCGCGGGGAACCTGGAGGGGCTGCAGACTGCGCGCGACGCTCGTGGACATCGTGGACTCCGGCACGAACACCAGCGGCGACACGCCGCGGTGCACGAGCAGCTTCTTGTGCTGCGGCCCGGATTCGTCGACCCACGCGATCGTGAGGCCGCCGAACAGGGCGGGGGCGACGTTGTCGGGGTGGCCTTCGAGCTCCGTCGCGAGGCGAAGCAGCGTCTCGGATCCGAGTTCGACGTCTCCCGCAAGGAGACCTTTCGCCGCCAGGAGGCCGGAGACGACGGCGGCTCCCGACGAGCCGAGTCCCCGACCGTGCGGGATGGCGTTGCGGGCCTCCAGCCGCAGTCCCGGCATCCGTCGCCCGGCTGCCTCGTACGCGTACGCGATCGCACGCACGACGAGATTGGATGCGTCGCGGGGCACGGTGTCCGCCCCCTCGCCCGTCACGACGACTTCGAGGTCGCCGCCGGGCAGGGCCGTGACGACGAGCTCGTCGTACACACTCAGCGCCAGGCCGAGCGTGTCGAACCCCGGCCCGAGGTTCGCGCTCGTCGCGGGTACCCGCACGGCGACCGTGCGGCTCGCCGACGGGGCTGGGCTCACGCGTTCGCCCCCGTCGGTACCAGCCCGAGGACGTCGGCAACGTCCGACGTGGTCGCGTCCACGACGGTCGGCTCCACCTGGGAGCCGTCGGCGTTGCGCAGTGCCCACTGAGGGTCCTTCAATCCGTGTCCGGTGACCGTCAGCACGACGCGCGCACCCTTCGGGATGACACCGGCCTCGACTCGGTCCAGCAGACCCGCGACGCTGATCGCGGAGGCGGGCTCCACGAAGATGCCGACTTCGCCGGCCAGGAGCTTCTGCGCAGCGAGGATGCGGTCGTCGTCGATGGCGCCGAAGTATCCGTCGGTGGCATCGCGCGCCTCCAGGGCGAGCTCCCACGACGCGGGATTGCCGATCCGTATCGCGCTGGCGACCGTCTCCGGGTTCTTGACGACTTCGCCGCGCACCAGGGGCGCGCTGCCCTCGGCCTGGAAGCCGAACATGCGCGGGACGCGGGTGGACACTCCGCGGTCGACCTCTTCGCGGTAGCCGCGCGAGTACGCGGTGTAGTTGCCCGCGTTCCCGACCGGGATGAAATGGAAGTCCGGCGCGTCGCCGAGGGTCTCGACGACCTCGTACGCGGCCGTCTTCTGGCCCTCGATGCGGTCGGGGTTGACCGAGTTCACCAGGTGCACCGGGTAGTGGTCCGCCAGCTCGCGCGCGATCTCGAGGCAGTCGTCGAAGTTGCCGCGGATCTGGATGAGCTGGCCGTTGTGCGCCACGGCCTGGCTGAGCTTGCCCATCGCGATCTTGCCCTCGGGCACCAGCACCGCAGCAGTGATGCCGGCATGGGCGGCGTACGCCGCGGCGGAGGCGGACGTGTTGCCGGTCGACGCGCAGATGATCGCCTTGGCCCCGTGGTCGATGGCACGCGAGACCGCGACGGTCATGCCGCGATCCTTGAACGAGCCCGTCGGGTTCATGCCCTCGAACTTGACCCAGACGTCGGTGCCGGTGCGGCGCGACAGCGCGGGTGCGGGAAGCAACGGCGTGCCGCCCTCTCCGAGGGTGACGACGGTGGAGGCATCCGTCACTCCCAGACGATCGGCGTACTCGCGGAGGACTCCGCGCCAGAGGTGTGCCATCTCAATCTCCTTCTACGCGCAGCACCGACACGACCCGCTCGACGACGCCGCTCGCGGCGAGTCGATCCACGGTGTCGCTGAGGTCCTGCTCTCGTGCTTTGTGGGTTCCGATGACGAGGCGGGCGACCGGCACCCCGAGGGCCGGGTCGTCGATCACGGTCTGCTCGACCGTGGCGATCGAAACGCGGCCGTCGCTGAGGATGCCGGCGACCGTCGCCAGGACGCCCGGCTGATCGTCGACCTCGAGTGTGATCTGGTACCGCGTGGTGACATGCCCGATCGGGACGATCGGCAGGTTCGCGCGAGTGGACTCCCCCACGCCGACGCCGCCCGCGACGTGCCGACGCGCGGCGGAGACGACATCCCCCAGCACGGCGGAGGCCGTCTGCACGCCACCGGCGCCCGCGCCGTAGAACATCAGGTTGCCGGCGGCTTCGGCTTCGACGAACACCGCGTTGTTGGCGCCGTGGACGCTTGCCAGCGGATGGTCGCGGTGGATCAGCGCGGGATAGACGCGCACCGAGATCGATTCCACCGGTTCGTCGGTGAGCCGCTCGCAGACGGCGAGCAGCTTGATGACGTGGCCCGCGTGACGAGCGGAGTCGATCATCGCCTTGTCGATCGCGGTGATCCCCTCGCGGTGCACAGCCTCCAAGGGCACGGTCGTGTGGAAGGCGAGGCTCGCGAGGATCGCCGCCTTCTGCGCGGCGTCGTACCCCTCGACGTCGGCGGTCGGGTCGGCTTCCGCGTAGCCGAGCGCCTGCGCCTGGGCGAGCACTTCGTCGAAGTCGGCACCCTCGGTGTCCATGCGGTCGAGGATGTAGTTCGTCGTGCCGTTGACGATGCCCATGATCCGCTGCACGCGGTCGCCGGCGAGCGAATCGCGCAGCGGGCGGATGATCGGGATGGCGCCGGCGGCTGCCGCCTCGTAGTAGACCTGCGCGCCGACCTGGTCGGCGGCGTCGAAGATCTCCGGGCCGTGGGTCGCCAGCAGCGCCTTGTTGGCGGTCACGACGTCGGCGCCCGAGTTGATCGCCTGCAGGAGGTAGGTCTTCGCGGGCTCGATGCCGCCCATGAGCTCGATGACGATGTCGGCCCCGATGATCAGGGATTCGGCGTCGGTCGTGAACAGCTCGCGCGGAAGGTCGGTCTCGCGAGGTGCGTCGAGGTCGCGCACCGCGATCCCGACCAGCTCCAGCGCAGCGCCCGCACGGTCGGCGAGCTCGTCACCGTGCTTGAGCAGCAGTGCGGCGACCTGTGAGCCCACGGCCCCGGCGCCCAGCAGCGCCACTCTCAGTCGGCGGTAGTCGATCATCCGGCTCCCTCATCCAGTCCGGCGTCGTGCGCCAGAAGCTCTTCGATGCCCACGCCGCGCACGATCACGCGGGCCGATCCGTCGCGCACCGCGACGACGGGCGGGCGCGGCACGTAGTTGTAGTTGCTCGCCAGCGAGAAGCAGTAAGCCCCGGTCGCGGGGACGGCCAGCAGGTCGCCAGGCACGATGTCGGCGGGAAGGTAGTCCGCGTCCACGACGACGTCACCCGACTCGCAGTGCTTGCCGACCACGCGCACCAGCGCGGGCGGCGCGTCACTGACGCGCGAGGCGATGCGGGCGGTGAAGTCCGCGCCGTACAGGGCGGGCCGGGCGTTGTCGCTCATGCCGCCGTCGACGCTGACGTAGAGGCGCTGCGCGCCGTCGCCGACCTCGACCGACTTCGTCGTGCCGACTTCGTACAGCGTGACGCCGGCCTGCCCGACGATCGCACGGCCCGGCTCGAACGCGAGGTTGGGCATGGGGATGCCGCGCACCTCGCACTCGCGGGCGACCCCGTCGGCGATCCCGGACGCGAGAGCCTCGATCGGGGTGGGGTCGTCGGCCGACGTGTAGGCGATCCCGAACCCGCCGCCGAGGTTGAGAACGGGGATGCCGCCGCCCTCGAGCAGGGCGGCGTGCAGTTCGACGAGGCGCGCGGCGGACTCCTGGAAGCCGGCCGTGCCGAAGATCTGCGACCCGATGTGGCAGTGCAGGCCCATGAAGAGCAGGGTCGGAAGCTCGCGGATCCGCGCGACCACGGCGGGGGCGTCCTCGAGGGTGAAGCCGAACTTCTGGTCCTCGTGCGCCGTCGCAAGGAAGTCGTGGGTCTCCGCGTGCACGCCGCTGTTGACGCGCACGAGCACGGCCTGCGTCACCTCGTCGTCGACGGCGCGGCGTCGCTCGAGGATGGCGGCGAGCCGCTCGAGTTCGATCCAGCTGTCGATCACGATCGAGCCGACGCCGACCTCGACGGCCCGCTCGAGCTCGGCGACGCTCTTGTTGTTGCCGTGGAACCCCAGACGCGCCGGGTCGGCTCCCGCGGCGAGTGCGACGGCGAGCTCGCCCCCCGAGCAGACGTCGACCGCGAGGCCCTCGTCGATCACCCAGCGCACGACCTCCGCGCAGAGGAACGCCTTGCCCGCGTAGTACACGCGCGCCTGAACGCGGTGCGGCTGCACGGCGGTCCGGAAGGCCTCCACTGTGCGGCGTGCATGCGCGCGCACCTCTTCTTCATCGACGACGTACAGCGGCGTCCCGAATCGCTCGACCAGGTCCGTCGCGGTCACGCCCGCGAGTCGCAGGACCCCGTCACCGTCACGGTGCGCGGATGCCGGCCACACGCCCGCAGACAGCGCGTTCCCGTCGTCCGGAGGCAGGAGCCAGTCCGGGGCGAGCAGAGTGGAGGCGGACAACTCGTACCAATCGTGGAAAGGGTGCTTCGGCGCGACTGCTGCGGGCGGACCCGGGCTCAGCGGGGGTGCCGCGGCAGCGGTGCACTCACGCGCCGGGCGGTTCCCAGAAGTCTAGGGCACCGCGTATGCGGCGCTCGGCTTGCGCGACGCCCGGCTACTCGCACACTCCCATCTCCTGAAGTGCAGGATCACCGACGATCGCGCCGTCGATCGCGATGTCTGCGACGACCTGGTCGCCGGTCACCGTGATGCTCGACAGCTCCACGCCCGCGGGCACGTACTGCGCGATGCAGATCGTCCAGTCGCGCAGCACCGTATCGGCGATGCCGCCGAACTGGTCGCGCAGCGCGGCGGCCGAGACCTCGTTGCCGGCCAGCTGCAGCGACGCGGGGGTCAGGACGATGTCGCCGTCCACGGCGCTCGGCGTGAGCGCGACGCCGACGGGCACCCGGATGCCGAACAGACTGAGCTCGGTGGCCATCGTGACGTTGGGCTCGGCCAGGTCGACCGAATCTGCGGGGAAGTTCTCGATGGTCGACAGGAGCGTGCGCAGCTGCTCGGGATCGAGCACGACAGTCGCGGATGCGGCGCCGGCCGCAGCATCCCCCCGGATCGCGATGTCCTGCGCGTGCACGGTGACATCGCCGACGAGCGCGCCGAGCTTGACGTCCTCGGAGGAGATGGTGACGTCGTCCAGACTGCCCACGATCAGCTGCGGCAGCACTGCACCCTCGACGACGACATCCATCTCCTGGTCGGCCGGAAGCGACAGCTGGGTGATCACCTGTTCGCGGATCGTCGTGGTCACCACCTCGCGGGCGATCGCCTCCCCCGCGAACCACGCGGCGACCGCGAGCCCGGCGACGATGAGGATCGCGACGATCCACGGCCACGCCCGCCGACGCTTCTTGCGCGGTTCCGGCTCCGCGTACGACCATCCGGGCAGCGGCTGGGTGGGCTGGGTGTCACCGGCGGTCATCGCGTCCTACATCCGTTCAGGGGCGTCGACGCCGAGGAGGTCGAGCCCGTTGCGCAGCACCTGGCCCGTTGCGTCATTGAGCCACAGCCGAGTGCGATGCACGCTGCCGACCGGCTCGTCGCCGAGCGGGATCACCCGGCAGTTGTCGTACCAGCGGTGGTAGAGACCCGCGAGCTCCTCGAGGTACCGGGCGACGCGGTGCGGCTCGCGCACCTCGGCGGCGAACGCCACGATCCGGGGGAACTCCTGGAGAGCGCCGAGCAGCGCCGACTCGGTCTCGTGATCGAGAAGCTCGGGCGCGAACTCGCTGCGGTCGACGCCGGATGCCACGGCGTTGCGGGCCACATTGTGCGTGCGGGCGTGCGCGTACTGCACATAGAAGACCGGATTGTCGTTCGTCCGCTTGCGCAGCAGCTCGGGGTCGAGGGTCAGCGGCGAGTCGGCCGGGTAGCGCGCCAGCGAGTAGCGCAGGGCGTCGGTTCCGAGCCAGTCGCGCAGATCGTCCATTTCGATGATGTTGCCGGCGCGCTTGGACAGCCGCGCCCCGTTGATCGAGACGAGCTGCCCGATGAGCACCTCGATGTCCTTCTCCGGGTCGTCTCCCGCTGCGCCGGCGAGCGCCTTGAGCCGGTGGACGTACCCGTGGTGGTCCGCGCCGAGCAGGTAGATCTTGTGCGCGAATCCGCGGTCGCCCTTGTTCAGGTAGTAGGCGGCGTCGGCGGCGAAGTACGTGTACTCGCCGTTCGAGCGGCGGATCACGCGGTCGCGGTCGTCCCCGAAGTCGGTGGTGCGCACCCACACCGCGCCATCCTCGTCGAAGACGTGCCCCTGACTGCGCAGGCGGTCGACGGCCTCGTCGACGAGGCTGGGCTCACCGCTGGAGCCGCTCGCGTGCAGGACGCGCTCGGAGAACCACACGTCGAAGGTGACGTGGAATCCCGCGAGGGATGCCTGAAGCTCGCCGAGCTGCAGCTCGTACGCGAGGTCGCGGGCCGTCGTCAGCTGGTCGGCGGGGTCCAGGTCGAGAAGATCGGGGCGCTCCTGCTGCACGCGCCGCGCGAGCTCGTCGATGTACGAGCCGGCGTATCCGCCCTCGGGCGTCGGCTCGCCCTTGACGGCGGCGAGCACCGAGCGGCCGAAGCGCTCCATCTGCACGCCGGCGTCGTTGATGTAGAACTCCCGTGCGACGGTCGCACCGCTAGCCAGCAGCAGCCGCGCGATCGAGTCGCCCAACGCCGCCCACCGGGTGTGGCCGATGTGCAGCGGCCCGGTGGGGTTCGCGCTGACGAACTCGACGTTGATGGAGTTGCCGCGCTGGGACTCGTTCGTGCCGAACGCTGCGCCGGCGTCGACGATCGTCTTGGCGAGGGCGCCCGCGGCTGCGGCATCCAGTCGGATGTTGATGAAGCCCGGACCCGCGACCTCGACGCTCGCGATGCCCGGCGTCAGCGCCAGGCCGGCGGCGATCTCGGTCGCCAGTTCGCGCGGGTTCGCGCCGACGGCCTTCGCGAGCTTGAGCGCGGCGTTGGAGGCCCAGTCGCCGTGATCGCGGTTCTTCGGCCGCTCCAGCGGCAGATCGTCGGCTGTCAGTCCCGCGGCCGACCCTCCGCGGCGCGCCTCCGCGAGCGGGGTCACGACGGCGAGGAGGGCGGCGGAGAGTTCTGCGGGGTTCATAGCCGCACCAGTCTACGTTTCCGCGCCTGTGCGTCCGGGCCGTGCGCACGGCTCGAAGCGACCCGAATCAGGGGCGCCACGGGGTCGGCGGCGAGCGCAGGGCTCGCGTCAGGCGAGCTGGACGAGCGTCGTGAAGTCGTCGTGTGCGGGGTCAGGTGCCGCGTCCCCCGGTTCGAGCGCGCGCTCGAGCGAGTCGAGCCGGCCCTCTCCCTCGAGTCCGTCGACGGAGGCCGCCTCGGGCATGACCCACGCGTCGACGCGCATGTGGGCAAGGCCCACGTGACCGCCGTGGTAGCTCAGGAACGCGCAGTCGGCGGCATCCCGCCCGGTCGCGATGCGCACGAGCGAGCGCCGGTTCGCGAGCCGGGTGGCGTCGATGACGTACCAGGCGCCGTCGTGATACGCCTCGGCGACCGCATGGAAGTCCATCGGCTGCAGACCGGGGGCGAAGCACGCCGCGTAGCGGGCAGGCATGTCCATCGCACGAAGGAGCGAGATCACGACGTGCGCGTAGTCGCGGCACACGCCCTGCCCTGTCATCAGCGTCGTGACGGCACTGTCGGTTCCCTGGCTCAGTCCGGGCGTGTAGGTCGTGCTGGTGGCGACGAACTCGGAGACCGCGGCGATGAGAGTCGTGGCCCTGCAGTCCGCGGAACTGGCGGCGGGCCTGTCCGAAGACCTCGTCGGACTGGCAGTAGCGGCTCGGCCGGAGGTACGTGATCGCCTCGAGGTCGCTCGTGCGGCCGCTCGTGGTCTGCCCCTCGACGGTGGCTTCGTAGCGCACTTCGAGGCGTCCGGCCTCGCCGGTGAGCCGGTGGAGGCGGCTTCCGGACTGGTCGACGATCTCGGTCGGCGTGTACACGCGCTCGCCCTGCGTGAAGGTCAGTTCCTCGCTCACGATGGGCACATGCTGGGCCGCCGCGACCTGGAAGATCAGGTCGACTGACGACCCCAGTTCGAGGTCCAGTTCGGCGGTCACGACGCGTTGCACCGAAGTATCCTCGCACGCCGGATCGGGTGCTTCGCACGCGCAGCGGAAGTCCGCCGCGCAGGCCATCTCCGACGCCCCGTCCGCCGCCTGAATCCTGCGGTTTCCGGGGCCCTCGCCGAGGCCGTCCACAGGACGCCGCGGGGCGCATTCGGTGGTCGGCGAAACTTCGCTTACTCTCATGACGTGAACTCGCCCGCGCTCACCCGCCGCGTGCGCCGATTCTGGCCCCTTGCCATCGCCGCGCTCGCGATCGCGGCCGTGTGCGCGGTGGCAGCGCTTCGCCCGTGGGCGGTCGAGCCGAGTGCGGTCGTCGCGACCGGCCAGGAGGCCATCGCCGCCGTCGCCGCGCCGGTGCCGCTGGCGCTGCCTGAGCAGCCGCGCGTGCTGGTCTTCGGCGACTCGTGGACCTATGGGTCGGCGGCATCCCTCCCGACGCTCGGCTATGCCTACGTCATCGGCGAGCGGCTCGGCTGGGAGACGACGGTCGACGGCGTGCGCGGGAGCGGCTACCTCAAGCCCGGCCTCGACGGCGGATCGTACGGCGAGCGCATCGCCGCCCTCGACCCTGCCCTCGATCCCGATCTCGTGATCGTCGAAGGCTCGATCAACGACCGCCGCCTCGCGCCGACCGGATACCGGGATGCCGTCACCGCAGCGTGGGACGCCCTGGCCGCGCTGTACCCCGGGGCGACGATCGTCATCATGGGTCCCGCGCCCCAGGTGCTGCCGGTGCAGGATGCGACGGCACGCATCGACGCCGACCTCGCGGAGCTGGCCGCCGCCCGCGGCTGGTGGTACATCTCGCCCGTCGCCGAGGGCTGGATCACGCCCGAGAACTACCCGGACGTGATCGATACGGCCATCGGCCGCGATCACCCGTCCACAGGCGGGCACGCGTATCTCGCGACGCGGCTCGCCGAGGCGCTGGCGGCCCTCAGCGAGGGGACGGATGTCGCAGCCGACGCCCCGCACGACGAGGATGTGGCCGGCCCGTGACGCGCAGATGCGCGCGCACCTGGTGATAACCTCGATCGGTACGCCTCCGTAGCTCAGGGGATAGAGCGTTGGTTTCCGGTACCAAAGGTCGCAGGTTCGATTCCTGTCGGGGGCA
>CAVQLL010000019.1:0-297963 GCA_963713325.1 uncultured Actinomycetota bacterium | reverse complement strand
CTGACGCGAAGGCCGTCCCAAGGGGCGGATTTCGCGTCTGTCACGTGGGATCTCCTCGTCGCCGGCGTCGGTTCAGAGAATGAAGCAGAACAGCCCGGTCGCGACGCAGATCACCAGCATCCCCGACGCGTTCACGAACAGGTTGCGGCCGAAGTCGCGAGCCCGGATGTGCATCGCGATCGCGACGACGAAGTAGATCACCAGGCACGCCGTCGTCAGCGCGGCAAGGCCCGGGATCCAGATTCCCGCGATGAGCCCCGCTGCAGCCGCGAACTTGATCGGCGTCATCATCCACCAGTATCTGCGCGGCCAGCGGACATCGTCGAAGCAGCGGGCGATGAACCCGACGGGTTTGATGCAGAGCACCCCGTCGATCAGCGAGATCAACGCCAGCACCACCACGGGCCATATGGGATCGGGCAGGAGTGTCACTCCTCCTGCATACCATACCGTTTGGTATGCTCGCTGGATGACGAGGGAGCGATGGCTGGATGAAGGCTTGAGGGTCCTCGCTGAGGAGGGCGCCCCGGGCGTGCGGATCGATCGCGTCGCGGCGCGGCTCGGTCTGAGCAAGGGGTCGTTCTTCCACCATTTCGACGGGATCGCCGCGTACCGTCGAGCCCTCCTCGACCGATGGGAGAGCACGGCAGTCCGCGATCTCGGCGATCAGCCGCCGCAAGCACTCCTGGAGGACCTCGCGGCGCGCGTCGGCGCGTTGGTGGATCTGCGCCTCGAGGTGGCGGTCCGCGCGTGGGCGTTTCAGGACCCGGACGCCGCGGCGGCCCAGGAGCGGGTGGACCTCGCGCGACTGGCAGCGCTCGAGGCCGTGTGGTCGCAGCTCGTCGACGACCCCGTTCGTGCACATGCGGCCGCGCTGCTGCCGCACCTGCTGGTGATCGGGGCCAGCGTCGCCCTGCCGGCGACAAGCCGAGCCGACCTCGAGTCGGTGTTCGGCCTGCTCTCGGAGCTGATCCCGTCGGTGCCGCGCGGCCCTCGATGAGTCGCTTTGCCCTGATGAGGTGAGGTTTCCGTGGCCTGGTGCGACGGCGCGACGGCACTCCCCGGGCACAAATGAAGATCGGCCCGGAGCCGAGGCCCCGGACCGATCATCTGCGAACTGCGGTTTCCGTTTCGAGTTCCCTTGCGGGTCCCTTTCGTCTCCGTTTTCCCTTCGCAGAACCAAAGATACTCAGCCCGGGATGTGCGTCAAGTGTTCACCCCGAAGTCACCTCGACATGAAGTTGAAGGTGAAAGAATTCGGCCACCGGTCACGACTCATGGCCCACGATCTTGAGCCCGACGACGCAGCCGACCAAGCCCAGGATGAGCAGCATCTTGACGATCGAGAAGGCCTCGGCACCGGTGATCATCGCGTACGCGACGGTGAGGGATGCGCCGATCCCCACCCAGACGCCGTAGGCCGTGCCCGTGGAGATGTCGCGCATCGCCCAGGCCAGGCCGCCCATGCTCGCGACGAGCGTGACGCCGAAGATGACGGTCGGCCAGAGCTTGGTGAAACCCTCGGACTTGCCGAGCGCGGTGGCCCAGACGGCTTCGAGGACGCCGGAAACGATGAGGATGACCCACGACATGACTGTGCTCCTGGCCAGTCTTGTCGCTCACCGGGTACTGATCCGTCGTCCGGGGTCCGGTTTCCGGATCCGCTTCTCACGGTACCGGCTCGGCCTGTGCACCGCCTGGGCAGCGACAGGCGTCGGTTCATCCGTCACCTGTGCAAGCGAAAGGGACGGTTGCGCGTGCACGGGTGACGGATGAACGCGCGCGAGCGCGCTGCTTTCGGGCGAACGAGGGCGGGCGGAGTCAGACCAGGAACAGCCAGTCCAGCACGCCCGGATTGTGGGCGTGGACGAGCACGAGGAAGACGACCGCGTCGAAGAGCAGGTGCACGATGACGACGTAGGTCAGCGAGCGTGTGCGCTTGAAGATGTACGCCTGCACCAGCGCGAACGGAATGGTCAGCAGCGGTCCCCACGCCTGGTAGCCCAGCTCCCAGAGGAACGAGACGAACACGATCGCCTGCAGGAGGTTCGCCTGCCAGTCCGGGAAATGCCGGCGCAGCAGGGTGAACACGATGCAGATGAAGAACAGCTCGTCCCAGATGCCGACTGCTCCGACGCCGACGAACAGCCGCGCGATCATCTCGGGAGTGTCCACGACCGGCCAGTTCATGTAGACGCCCGAGGTGATGAAGTAGAACGGCAGGATCAGCCAGCCCAGGGCGAGCACCGCGAAGAGCCAGGTCCACTGGAACGCCGTCCAGCGTCCTCCTCCGCGCCAGGGGAAGCGGATCGCATGGTCGCGGAACACGAAGCGCGACACGAGATACGGCACGACTACGGCACCGCCGAGGGCGAGCCCGAACCGCACGAAGGCGATGTTGTCGAGCTCGGCCTTGAGCGGGATCGCGCTGACGATCAGCAGGCCGAGCGCGATGAGCGAGAGGTCGCGGAGCAGTCCCGGAGGCCTCGTGCCGGCTGGCGACGGTGCTCGCGGGACGGATGCCGCGGGCACGGTCGCCTGTGAGGCGAGGGCCTCGGCATCCGTCCGCGAGCGCACGAGCCAGGCGACGAGAAGACCGGCCGCCAGCAGCACCCATCCCAGCCAGGCGATCCGCAGGACGAAGAACGCGGGGGCCGCGAGGCAGACGAGCACCGCCGGAACGAGGCCCACCGACACCGTCGGTCGAGTGCCGAGAATGAGGGTTGGGTGAGCGGGCACCCTCTCAGTCTCCCAGGGGGTGGGCCATCTCATCCTGCGGCATGCGCGCGGCGAAGATCGCGATGATGCCGAATGCAAGGGTGAGAATGCCCGCCGCGGTGAAGATCACCTGGAGGGACAGCACCTCCGACAGTGGTCCGGCGAGCGCCATCGACAGCGGCATCAGCGCGAGCGAGACGAAGAAATCCAGACTCGAGATCCGTCCCAGCATGTGCCGGGGCACGCGCCGCTGCAGCAGAGTGCCCCAGATGACGTTGCCGTAGCTGAACCCGAAGCCGACGGTGAACAATGACACCATCAGCACCCAGTACTGGTCGGTGAAGCCGACGATGATGAATGGAAGCGTGCTGATGCCCCACACGAGATTCATCGTGGTCAGATAGCGCCGCGGGAGCGGTCTCGAGGACACGAAGATCGAGCCGAGCACCCCCCCGGCACCATAGACGGCGAGCAGGAAACCGAACAGACGCGGGTCCTCGCCGATCCGCTCGCGGATGAGGAACGGCAACAGCACCTCCTCTGGCCCGACCACCACGAGCACCCACAGGGTGGCGTAGAGGAGCGTCCACAGCAGCCAGGGGGTTCGCACCGTGAACACGACGGCCTCGCGCAGGTCGTGGAAGACGCTCTTCGCGGAGTGGTCTGAAGCGGAGGTCGCCTCGGAGTCGGACTTCTCCCACGGCTGCTGCGCAGGCTCGGGGCGCAGGAACATCAGGATCACGAACGCCGCGCCATGCGCGATCGCGATCACAACCGCAGCGTGCGCCGGGATCAACGCGGCCAGCAGCATGCCGGCCGCGGCCGGGCCCGCCGCCTGCTGCAGTGCGGGGCGGATCGCCCCCTCGAGACCGTTCGCCGCGAGGAGCTGCCCCGGCGGGAGGAGGCGCGGCAGGATCGCGCTGTACGCCGGGAAGAAGAACCCGGCACCCGCGCCCAGGATGAACGCGACGATCACGAGCTGCGGGATGCCCACCGGGCCGAATGCTCCGACCACGACGACGGAGGTGATCGCGAGGAAGTCTGCGAGCGACACCGCCCGCACGATCATCCGGCGCGACACGCGGTCCGCGACGATGCCGCCCGGAATCGCGCAGAGGAGAAGGCCGGTGGCGTTGGACGCCGCCACCAGCGACAGATCGACCGGTCCGCCGCCGATCGCGATGACCGCGTAAACCATGACGACGGCCCACATGCCGGCGGCGAAGATCGACAGCACGACCGCGATGAAGAGGGCGCGGAAATCGCGATGGGCAAGGGGGCGCAGTATCCGCCAGCGATCGCGGGTCGGTGTTCCGGCCGCGTCGGCTCCGATCTCGGCCGGCTCCGATGCCGGCGGAACGGTCGCGTTCTCATCGGTGTCGGTCATCCGCGCTCCTGCCGGATGTACGCGAGATCGCGGATGGCGCGGCCCGCGCGCGATCCCTTGCGCTCGAACGCGGTGAGCACGCGTCCGTCGAAGCGCTCGGCCCACTCGCCCTCGAAGGCGCGGGAGAACGGCGGAGCGGCATCCAGGACGTCGCGGATCTGCCGGGCGTACTGCTCCCAGTCCGTGGCGAGCCGCAGAGTGCCGCCATCGCGCAGAGCGCCGGCGGCGGTCGCCGCGAACTCCGCCGTCACGAGACGTCGCTTGGTGTGCTTGGTCTTGTGCCACGGGTCGGGGAAGAAGACCCAGAGCTCGTCGACGGATGCCGGCGGCAGCAGGTGCGCGAGCACCTCGGGTGCGTTCGCCTCGACGAGACGCAGGTTGTCGACGCCGGCCCGGTCGGCGTCGAGCATTGTGCGTGCGAGGCCCGCGATGAAGACCTCGATCGCGAGGAAGTCGAGATCGGGTCGGGATGCCGCAGCGTGGATGATGGCGTGCCCTTGACCTGAGCCGATCTCCACGACGAGGGGAGCGTGCCTGCCCCACACTTCACTCGGCACGATCGCCGCACCCGGACGGATGCTGGTGGCGGCGGCATCCCGCGGGGCCTCGATCACGTACCGCGGCGCGAGATCGCTCCAGGCGCGCTCCTGCCCGTCCGTCATCCGGCCGTTGCGGCGCACGAAGGAGAGCGGACGATCGCGGAACGCTGCGGATTCGGACACCACTCCAGGCTAACCAGCCGCACCGACGCGTTGCTGCGTCGGAGGTCAGGTCACGAAGTCGATCAGCTCCTCGACGCGTCCGAGCAGAGCGGGCTCGAGGTCGCGATAGGAGGTGACCGCGCCGAGGATCCGCTGCCACGCACGAGCGAGGTCGGCGGGGGTCTCGGACGGCCAGCCCAGCCCGCGACAGATCCCGACCTTGAAGTCGACGCCCCGCGGGACATCCGGCCACGCCGCGATGCCCAGCGCCTGGGGTGTGACGCACTGCCACACATCCACGTACGGGTGACCGACGATCCGCACGAACGGCCCGTGCGGTCCGCGCTCGATCGCCGCAGCGATCCGCGATTCCTTCGACCCTGCGACGAGGTGGTCGACCAGCACTCCGTAGCGACGGTCCGAGGACGGCGGCTCGTCATCGAGGGCAGCGGCGAGGAGGTCGATGCCCTGCAGGTACTCGACCACGACCCCTTCGGCGCGGAGGTCATCGCCCCACACCTTCTCGACGAGTTCGGCGTCGTGCCGCCCCTCGACGAGGATCCGGCTCGCACGGGCCACACGCGCGCGGATCCCGGGCGCGGCGAACGATCCCGACGCCGTTCGCGCCGGTGTGCGTGGCGCTGCCGTCGCGGATGGAGGCGTCAGCACCACGTCCGCACCGTCCACCAGGAATCCGGGGCCGAGCGGGAACAGCCGGCGCCTCCCGCGACGGTCCTCGAGCTCGACGTGCCCGGAGGCGACGCCGACGACGGCTCCGCAGAATCCGTCCCCAGCGACCTCGACGACGAGGTCGGCGGACGCCTCGATCCTGGGCAGCATGCGTCGTCCGGCGTCGCGCCAGCCGGCCGCGATCACGTCGGTCGGGTATCGATCGTCCATGGGTCCTCCGAGATCGACACGCTACCGGCGCACCGCCCGCGGAGCGGGACCGACCCACCTCCAGCGCCTCGTCGTCTAGACCTACCGCGCCCGGGCCGGGCATGCATAGACTCGATCTTCGGGGCTCCGACTGCGCGTCCCCGAGGAGGGGAACGATGCGTGCGCGATGGGCAGTGGCGCTCACGACGGCGCTCACGGTGCTTCTCGCGGGAGCAGCCGGTGCGGCATCCGCGACCGACCCCGTGACCCTCGGCTCGAGCTATGTGCTCGACGACGTGGGTGCCCTCTCAGACAGCCAGGAACGCAGGCGCAGACCCGACTCGAAGAGTTCAAGACCGAGACCGGGCTGGACCTGTGGGTGGTGTACGTCGACGGGTTCACCGACCCGACCAGCTCCGAGGACTGGGCGAACACGACCGCCGAGGTCAACGGACTCGGTCCGACGCAGTACCTGCTGGCGGTGGCGACCGAAGGCCGTCAGTTCTATCTCTCGGGCGACCCCTCGGGTCCGATCAGCTCCGAGCAGCTCGCTGCGATCGAGCAGGACGCGATCCAACCCGCGCTCGCCGCCGAGGACTGGCTCGGAGCCGTCGACGCTGCGGCGGACGGCTTGACGGATGCCGCGGGCGGCGGTTCTGGCGGCGGCGACGGTGCGACCGGGGGCGGCTTCCCCGTCGGCCTCATCATCTTCCTCGTGATCGCAGCGATCGCGGTCATCGTGATCGTCATCATCGTGCGGAGCCGCCGCAAGCAGGCGGGCGCTTCCGGCCAGGCCCCCGCGGTCGAGCAGCTCGACATCAAGGAGCTCGAGCGCCGCGCATCCTCCGCGCTCGTCCAGACCGACGATGCCGTCAAGACGAGCGACCAGGAGCTCGGATTCGCGAAGGCGCAGTTCGGCGACGCGGCGACCGTCGAGTTCGAACAGGCGCTGCAGACGGCGCGCGAGAACCTCAACAAGGCATTCACCCTGAGGCAGCAGCTGGATGATGCCACCGCGGACACCGATGAGCAGACGCGCGCGTGGAACACCGAGATCATCCGGCTGTGCGAAGAGGCCAACGCCGGGCTCGACGACAAGGCCGCCGCATTCGACGAGCTGCGCCGACTGGAGCAGAACGCTCCCGAAGCCCTCGCGCGCGTGCGCGAACTGCGGACGAAGGCCGCGGCATCCGTCGACGGCGCCGAGGAGCAGCTCCAGACGCTCTCCGCGGGCTATGCGCCCGAGGCGCTGGCCACGGTCGCCGACAATCCCGCCCAGGCCCGACAGCGGATCGCCTTCGCCGACGAGCAGCTCGCCGTAGCTGAGGCTGCCATCGGCACCGGCAAGGGCGGCGAGGCCGCCGTCGGCATCAGGGCGGCCGAAGACGCCGTCGGCCAAGCCGTCCTCCTGGAGGACGCCATCGACAAGCTCGGCCGCGACCTCGCCGAGGGCGAGCGGAGCGCGGCGGCTCTGATCGTCGAGCTCGAGAGCGACATCGGCGCGGCATCGGCTCTGCCCGACCCCGACGGGCGGGTCGCGGCCGCGATCGCCGCCACACGCCGGCAGGTGGATGCCGCCAAGGCCGACCTCGCCGGAACCGCTCGGCGTCCGCTGCTGGCCCTCCAGGGCCTCGAGGCAGCGAACGCCCAGATCGACGCCGTCGTCGCCGGCGTGCGCGACGCGGCGGCGAAGGCCCAGCGCGCGCAGCAGCTGATCGGCCAGCAGATCCTCCAGGCCCACGCCCAGGTGTCCGCGGCCGAGGACTACATCACCGCACGTCGCGGCGCCATCGGCGCGGAAGCGCGCACCCGACTGGCGGAAGCCGGTGCCGCGCTCGTGCAGGCGCAGCAGCTGCAGGCAGCCAACCCCGAGCAGGCCCTGGGGTACGCGCAGCGCGCCAACGAGCTCGCGAGCCAGGCCATCCAATACGCGCAGCAGGACGTCGGCGCTTTCGACGGCGGCGGCATGAGCGGCATGCTCGGCGGTGGCGGCAGCCGCGGGAGCGACGGCGGCAACATCCTGGGCGCCGTCCTCGGGGGCATCGTCATCAACTCCATGATGGGTGGCGGCGGAGGCGGCCGCGGCGGATCGTCGGGCGGCCTCGGTGGCATGTTCGGAGGAGGCGGCGGTGGCCGCATGAGCCCCGGCAGTTTCGGCGGCGGCGGCACACGCGGCCGCCGAGGAGGTGGTCGCTTCTGAGCAGGCACGAACGACGGCATCCCACAGTTCACGACACGTACGTTCCGAACCATCGATAGGAAGGAAACACGGATGGCCAAGCAGTCCATCTTCGGTCGCATCTCGACCCTCCTGAGGGCGAACATCAACTCGATGCTCGACTCCGCCGAGGACCCTCAGAAGATGCTCGACCAGCTCGTCCGCGACTACACGAACAGCATCGCCGATGCCGAGGCGGCAATCGCGGAGACCATCGGCAACCTGCGCCTCCTGGAGCGCGACCACGAGGAAGACCTCCAGGAAGCATCGGAGTGGGGCAACAAGGCTCTCGCGGCGAGCAAGAAGGCCGACGAGCTGCGCAAGGCGGGCAGCACCGCGGATGCCGACAAGTTCGACAACCTCGCCAAGATCGCCCTCCAGCGCCAGATCGGCTCGGAGCGCGAGGCGCAGGCGGTCGAGCCCACGATCGCGTCGCAGAGCGAAGTCGTCGCAAAGCTCAAGGACGGCCTCAACGGCATGAAGCAGAAGCTCGGGCAGCTCAAGAGCAAGAGGAGCGAGCTGCTCGCGCGGGCGAAGACCGCCGAGGCCCAGAACAAGGTGCACGACGCGGTCAAGTCGATCGACGTGCTCGACCCGACCAGCGAGCTCGGCCGGTTCGAAGACAAGATCCGCCGCCAGGAGGCGCTCGCGCAGGGCAAGGAGGAGCTGGCCGCGTCGAGCCTCGACGCCCAGTTCAACAGCCTGGACGACATGGGCGAACTGACCGAGGTCGAGGCGCGCCTCGCCGAGCTCAAGGCCGGCAGCTCAGCTCCGGCTCAGCCGGCGATCAACGCTCCGTCGGCTCCGTACACGCCCTAGGCGGGTTCCGGCGAACGGGCGGGGTCCCTTCGGGGCCACGCCCGTTCGTCGTTTCCGGCTGGTGCGCTCGCCGCGTGTGCAACCGACCTGCGCGTACGCGAAGATGAGGACATGGCCCGGTTCGTTATCGTCCCGCAGTGGCAGGGATCGCCCTCGTCGCGCGCGATGCAGCTCATCGACGGAGCGCAGGCGATCGCCGGCGACCTGCCGCGCGCTTCCTGCACGACGATCGATGTCCCTCTCGAAGCGGGCGAGTCCGTCGGGACGGGTGTCCACAGGTACAGCACACTGCGCCGCACGCGCGAGCTCGTGGACCTGGAGCTCGCACCGCTCGCCGACCCGGTCATCCTGATCGGCGGCGACTGCGGCGTCGCCGTCGGCGCTGTCGGCCACGCCGCGCGGCGGCATCCGCAGGTCGCCGTGGTGTGGCTGGATGCCCACCCCGATCTGCACTCCCCCGGCTCATCCCCGTCCGGGGCGTTCAGCGGCATGGCGCTGCGGGCCATCCTCGGCGACGGCGCCGAGGGCCTCACGCTCGCCCCCGGAGACGTCGTCGCCGAGCGCCTGGTGCTCGCAGGCGCTCGCGAGTACGAACCGGCAGAGGACGGCGCCGTCGCGGATCTCGCGATCCGCACGCTCGATGCCGCGACCCTCAGTGAGCACGACGCCCTCGCGGAGGCGGTGACCGCGACCGGAGCGACAGCCGTCTACATCCACGTCGACCTCGATGTGCTCGACCCCGCCGCGATGAGCGGGGTGACCGCCTCCGTGCCCTTCGGCGTCTCGCTCGCCGACCTTCTCGGGTCGATCTCGCGCCTGCGCGCCGCACTCCCCCTGGTCGGGTCGAGCATCACCGGGTTCGCACCGCCGTCTCCCGCCGCCGCGGTCGATGACCTCGGCACCATCCTGCGGATCGTCGGGGCGCTCGCGTGAGTCCGATCCCGACGCCTCCGACCGGCTGGCGCGCGGCGGCCGACCGCGCTGTCGAACGCGGCGAGCGCCTGGACCGGTTCCTGCTGCCCTTCCTGGACTCCCCGCTGAGCCACGCAGGCTACGTATACGGAACCGTCGTCGGCTGGATCTGGGGATCGCTGTGGAGCACCGGGCGTGTCGAGCGGCGCGCGGGCCTCTGGATCTTCCGCGGGATGCCGCGCTGGGCCTTCCGCCGCGGCGGAATCTGCGTCGGCGGCTGCTACCTGACCGGCGAGGACGCGGTCACCGACAGGGTCCTCGCGCACGAGGCCGTGCATGCGCGCCAGTGGCGGCGATACGGGTTCCTCATGCCGCTGCTGTACCTGCTCGCCGGCCGCGATCCGCTGCGCAACCGATTCGAGATCGAGGCGGGGCTCGAGGACGGCAACTACCTCCCCGGCCGCGGCCGCGAAGAGACACGGTCACTCCGCGCTGACAGCGCCGCTCACCTGAGCCGATGCGGCACGGCCCACTCGGAGCACCTGACGGCCGAGCGCGATGACGACGGCGAGCGGGAAGACGATCCAGAACAGATTCGGCAGCACGGCGACCATGAGGAAGCCGACGAGATCACCCCTCTCGAGCGACTGACGCGTCATCTCGAGGCCGCTGGAGATCTCCACCAGGAAGTAGATCACGGTCTTCCAGAACGTCGCGACGGTCACGATCAGGCCGACGACGACACCCGACCAGCGCTTCGCGTGGGCGAGGGCCCACACGATCGACGATGACCTCGAGCAGGTTGGCCCAGCTCTGCGCGCTGCCGAACGCGTCGAACTGCGAGTACCGCTGGTCGAACGAGCCGTAGAACACGTGGCCTGGCCAGAGCCCAGCGAGCGGCCCGCCGTCGTGCGAGAGCGGACCGAGCAGCACGTAGCAGGCGTCATAGGTCTGGATGATCGCCGAGATCGTGAGCCAGACGATCACCCACACCGGCATGCGGAGATCGCGCGGGTCTACGACGGTGGGTGCGGATGCGGGAGTGACGGCAGTCATGGCGCCGAGTGTAGCGACGGCCCACGCACGCCTCCCGCGCCGAACCAGGGCGTCCGGGATCGATTACCCATCACGCCGAGAGAGCGGGACGCTCAGCGTGCGGTGGCCAGCCCGAACCGCGCCGGCGTGTGGATCGCCTCTGCGGCGACTCCGCTGCGAGCGGTGAGGTGGTCGACGATGTCGGCCGTGCCGAGGTAGCCGCCCATCAGGAAGATGCGGGTGTGGTCGTCATCGGCGCAGAGCATCTCGTCGGCCCACGCCGTGACCGCGCGGGCCAGCGCCTGGCCGGGAGCGCAGCTGCGGCCGGAGCCGGGCTCGCCGGTGCGCGCGGCGCGGTCGAGCCACGTCACGACCATCCTGCTCGGCACGTGCAGTTCGGCCTGCCAGGACGCATCCGGGACCTCGATGAACACACGGCCCGTCGAGCAGATCGGCAGCGTCGCCAGGAGCGCCTCGAGCTCGGCGAGCGAGGACTCGTCCGCCGTGATCAGGTGCTGCACGCGCGTGTGCCGCGAAGCGCGGCAGGCAGCGGCGTTGTGCTCGGTGGTGTGGTTCATGACACCTCCACTATACCCCTGACCAAGGGTTGCCTAACCTTGGTTACCCTGAGAGTCGGCGAGCGGCATCCGGTCGTGGGTCGCGGTTCGGCGTCAATCCGGCTGGATGAGCACCCGCCGGAGTTCGGCCAGCTCGTCCTCGCCCATGCCGTGCGCGCGCAGATAGTCGGCGGGTGATCCGTACTGCTCCGTGAGGCCGGTCAGCAGCTCCCGCATGACGGGGGCAGGCGAGCGTGTCGCGAGGTCTTCGAGGTGGACCGCCTCGGGATGCAGCGACCGCAGACGCTCGAGGACCCACCGATTGCGCCACTTCGGAAGCAGCCCCTCGGTGCGCGCGTAATCCTCGACCACGGCGTCGTGCTCGACACCGGCGGCGGCGAGTGTGAGTGCGACCGTCACGCCTGTGCGGTCCTTGCCGACCGTGCAGTGCACGAGAACGGGCTGATCGGCGATGATCCCGCGGACCACCTCGACGACGCCGTCCGCGGAGTCCTCGACGAGTCGGCGGTACATCTCGTCGAGGGGAACGTCGTCGGCGAAGAAAGACGCGACCGAGCCGAGGAACAGCGGTACGCGCTGAGTCTCGAGGCTGAGGCCCTGGACCCGGCTCGGCGCGTGGGCGACCTCCTCATCGGCGCGCAGGTCGATGATGCGTCGGATGCCGAGGCCGCCGAGGGCTGCCACGCCGGCGTCGTCGAGCTGGGCGAGGTTGCCCGAGCGGTACAGGACTCCGGACCGGGTTCGGGCGGCGCCCGCGGGAAGCCCGCCGACGTCGCGGAAGTTGACGGCACCGGGGACGACGGGATCAGCGGGCAGGTTCACCAGGCCGCGCCCGAAGCGGCGTCGCGATCCTCCCCAGCCAGGTCGTCGCGCGGCGGGACGGCGTATCGACCCGCGATCGCGACGCGGTTGAAGGCGTTGATCGAGACGAGGATCCAGCTGAGCCCGACGTACTCGCGCTCGCTGAGGATGGCGCCGACGCGGTTGTAGACCTCGTCGGTCACCCCCTCTTCGTGGATGAACGTGAAGGCTTCCGCGAGCTCGAGCCCGGCGCGCTCACGGTCCGAGAAGACGCCCGAGTCGCGCCACACCGGCAGCTGCGCGATCGTGTCGGCGGTGATGCCTGCCTTCGCGGCACGCTCGACGTGGACGCGCACGCAGTACGCGCACCCGTTGAGCTGCGAGACGTGGATCTGCACCAGCTCTTTGAGACGTGCGTCGATGTCGGCCTCCTCCGCGATGCCGCCGACGGTCTTGGAGAACGCGGCGAGCGTCTTGTAGGCGTCCGGAGCGGACTTCGACAGGTGCACGCGGGCTAGTTCGCTCATGACGCCAGCGTACCCAGCGAACCGAGGGGACCGACGGAGACGGCAGAATGACAGGGTGAGCGAACCCACCGACGAGTTCTCCTTCCTGGCCGAGCAGGCCGCCGACGCCGGGATCGACGCGCCGATCCCCCGCGGCGAACGGCTCGCCCTCACCCTCGAGGACGGGCGCACGCTGAGCGCACTGCGCTACGGGGACGCGCCGCCCGTGGTGACCTTCCTGCACGGTGCCGGATTGAACGCGCACACGTGGGATACGACGATCCTCGCCCTCGGTCTCCCTGCGCTCGCGATCGACCTGCCCGGCCACGGCGACTCGTCGTGGCGCACCGACTTCGCCTACACCGGCCGCGTCCTCGCGCCCGACGTCGCCACCGGGATGGATGCGTGGACACGCGGCCCGCAGCTGCTGGTCGGCCAGTCGCTCGGCGCTCTCACCGCGGCAGCGGTCGCGGCATCCCGCCCCGATCTGGTGGACGAGCTCGTGATCATCGACATCACGCCTGGCGTCGACCCGAATGCCGGTCCGACGCAGATCCGGGAATTCTTCGCCGGGCCGACGGATTGGGCCTCGCGCGACGAGCTCGTGGACCGGGCGCTCTCCTTCGGGCTCGGCGGGTCGCGCAAGGCGGCCGAGCGCGGCGTCTACTTCAACTCGCGGATCCGGCCCGACGGACGGGTGGAATGGAAGCATCACTTCGCGCACCTTTCGGCGGCCATGGCCGCTTCGCCCGAATTCGCCGCCGCTGCTGCCGCGCAGCAGGATGCGGTCTCCGGCGTGCTGACCGAGACCGGCTGGGACGACCTCGCGGCCATCGCCGCCCCGATCACGCTCATCCGCGGCGACCGAGGCTATGTCACCGACGCGGATGCGGCGCAGTTCCACGAACGTGTGCCCGCGGCATCCCTCGCCGTCGTCAGCTCCGGCCACAACGTCCAGGAGGAACTCCCGGTGGAGCTCGGGGCGCGCCTCCGGGCCCTCGCGGGGAAGGGTTAACGCTTGTGTTGCGTTCCGTGTAGGGAGCGCCTGACCACCTTCGCGGGTTCTCTAGGCTGGACTATCGGACCGACCTGAGTCCCGCAGAGTCGCCCGCTCGAGGCATCCGGACAGCACCGGACGCTCTTCCGAAAGGACACCCATGCTTCGCCGCACCGCCCTTGCCGCCACGGCCCTGCTCGCCGCGGGGGCACTCCTGCTCACCGCGTGCACCGGCGGAGGCTCGTCCCCGGATCCGACCACGACGAGCGAGCCCGACGCGGACGCGTCGGCGGTCATCCGCCTCGTGCTGGAGCCGGGCAACCTCGACATCCGTGAGACGGCGGGCGCGGCACTGGACCAGATCCTGGTCGACAACATCTACCAGGGCCTGGTCTCGCGCACTCCCGAGCAGGAGATCGTCCCGGCGCTCGCCGAGGACTGGACGGTCTCGCCCGACGGCCTGACCTACACGTTCACCCTCCGAGAGGGCGTCACCTTCCATGACGGGCAGGCGCTCACCCCGCAGGACGTGGTCTGGACGCTCACGACACGCAAGAACACCCCCGAGTGGCGGGACTCCGCACGACTGGCCAATGTCGCCACGATCGCCGCCGACGGCCAGGACGTCGTCCTGACGCTGACCGAGCCGGACTCCAGCCTGCTGTGGAACCTGACCGGGCGCGCGGGACTCATCCTCAAGGAAGCCGACACCGTCGACTACCAGACCAAGGCGAACGGAACCGGTCCGTTCGTCCTGGACTCGTGGCGTCAGGGTGACAGCATCACCTTCGCCCGCAACGACGCGTACTGGGGCGAGACGGCGAAGGTCGCCGAGGTCGTGTTCGACTACATCCCCGACAACCAGGCGGCCCTCAACGCGGCGCTTGCCGGCGAGGTCGACGCGGTCACCGGCTTCGACGCGAACCTGAAGGAGCAGATCGAGGCGACCGGAGACTTCGCGCTCGTGCTCGGCCAGTCCACCGACAAGGGCACGCTCGCCTTCAACCAGGCCGCGGGCAGCCCGCTGGCCGATCAGCGTGTCCGCCAGGCCATCCGCCAGGCGATCGACCACGAGGCGTTCGTCGAGGCCCTCGCCTCCGGTGAGACGCAGTACGGGCCGATCCCGTCGCTGGACCCCGGCTACGAAGACCTGTCGGATGTCGCCCCCTACGACCCCGAGGCGGCCCGTGCACTGCTGGCCGAGGCGGGTGTCGAGGACCTCACGCTCGAGCTGACGATCCCGAGCTTCTACTCCACGACGATCCCGCAGATCCTCGTCTCCGACCTGAACGAGGTCGGAATCACGCTCGAGGTGAACTCCGTCGACTTCCCGACGTGGCTGAACGACGTCTACGTCAACAAGGACTACGACCTGAGCTTCGTGCTGCACACGGAGGCGCGCGACTTCGAGAACTGGGCGAACCCGGACTACTACTTCACGTACGACAACCCCGAGGTGCAGCGTCTGTATGCGGACTCCCTCGCAGCGACCGACGAGGCCGAGGCGGCCGACCTGCTCGCACAGGCCGCGCGCATCGTCTCGGAGGACGCCGCGGGCGACTGGCTCTACAACGGGGCCTCCGTCGTGGCCGTCGGCACTAACATCACGGGTATGCCCTCGATCAACGTGAACGAGCGCCTCAACCTCGCAGAGCTCGCCAAGAGCAACGGGTGATCCGCTACACGCTGACGCGATCGGCCCTGCTCCTGCTCGGGCTCCTCGTCGCCAGCGTGCTGATCTTCCTCACCCTGCGGGTGCTTCCCGGTGACATCGCACAGCTGATCGCCGGCACCAACAGCACGCCGGAGCAGATCGACGCGATCCGGGAGCGGCTGGGACTGAACCAGCCGCTCCCGGTTCAGTATCTGGAGTGGATCGGCGGAGTCTTCCGAGGCGATCTGGGCACGTCGCTGCTGACCGGATCCAGCGTGACTTCGGAGCTCGCCGAGAAGGCCCAGGTGACGGTCCCCCTCGGAATCATGGCGCTCACGATCGCGCTGCTGTTCAGCCTGCCGCTCGGTGTCATCTCCGCCATGCGCCGGGGTCGCAGCGCCGGCACCGCGCTGAGCGTCGGCGCGCAGGCGCTCGCGGCGGTCCCGGTCGTCTGGGCCGGCATGATGCTGGTCGTCGTGTTCGCCGTCTGGCTCGGCTGGCTGCCCGCGCAGGGCTTTCCGCGCGCCGGCTGGCAGGACCCCGCCACCGCGTTCCGCTCGCTCCTGCTGCCCGCCCTGACGATCGGAATCGTCGAGGGGGCGATGCTCATGCGGTTCGTCCGCAGCGCCACGATGCAGGCCGTCGGCCAGGACTACGTCCGCACGGCCGCCGCGAAGGGCCTGACGCGCAACGCCGCCCTCATCCACCATGGACTGCCCAATGTCGGCCTCTCGGTCATCACCGTGCTCGGCCTGCAGGTCGCGGGCATCATCGTCGGCGCCGTGGTCATCGAGCAGCTCTTCTCCCTTCCGGGCATCGGCCGGATGCTGGTCGCCGACGTCAGCGCGAGAGACCTGCCCAAGGTGCAGGGCGAGCTGCTCGTGCTCACCGGCTTCGTGCTGGTGATCGGGTTCATCGTCGACCTGGTGCACCGGGTCATCGATCCCCGGCAGCGGGAGGCGACATGACCGAGGCTGTGCGCGTGGACGCACCCGAGGCACCGAAGGCCGCGCGGCGGTCGCGCTGGACATGGCTGCGGCGCCTGTGGGGCCTGTCCACCGGTCGTTTCGGTCTCATCGTCGTCGCGGTCGTCGTGACCACGGCAGTCATCGCCCGCTTCTGGACACCGTTCGATCCGCGGCAGGTCGAGATCTCCAACCGCTGGGCGCTGCCCGGACTCCCGCATCTCCTCGGCACCGACGGGTCGGGGCGCGACATCCTGAGCCTTCTGATGGCGGGATCGCGCACGACGGTGGTGGTCGCAATCGGCGCAGGTGTGATCGCGACCGTCATCGGCGTCGCTCTGGCCGCGCTCGGCGCGTTGACCGCGCGATGGATGCGCGAGTCCGTGGCGGTCTTCGTCGACATCCTGATCGCCTTCCCGGTCCTGATCATCGCGATGATGATCAGCGCGGTCTGGGGTGGGTCGCTCGGGGTGGTGATCTGGTCGGTCGGCATCGGCTTCGGCGTCAACATCGCCCGCGTCACGCGACCCGAGCTGCGGCGCGTGCTGCACAGCGACTTCGTGCTCGCGGGACGCGCGTCGGGGCTCTCGCCGCTGCAGAACCTCTGGCGGCACCTGCTGCCGAACGTCGCGCCCGTGTTCATCGTCCAGCTCTCGTGGGGCATGGCCGTGGCGGTGCTCGCCGAGGCGGGCTTGTCGTACCTCGGCTTCGGCGCTCCCGTCACGGAGCCCTCGTGGGGTCTGCTGCTGGCCGAGCTGCAGCAGTACATCACGGTGTATCCGCTGTCCGTGCTGTGGCCAGGGTTGGCGATCACGTTCACCGTGCTGGGGCTGAACCTCCTCGGCGACGCACTCCGAGAGGCGACCGACCCGACGCTCTCGCGCGGACGCGACCCCCTGCACCCGCCGCGCGGTGCCATCCGCCACGTCCCCGAGGTCGTCGCATGAGCCTCGTCGTGACGGATCTGACGATCGACATCGACGGCCGGCGGGTCGTCGACGGCGTGTCGTTCGACGTGCCGGACGGCGCTCGGATGGGCCTGATCGGCGAGTCGGGGTCGGGCAAATCCCTCACCGCCCTCGCGATCCTCGGGCTCCTTCCCGATGGCGCCGAGGCCGGCGGCAGCGTGCGCTGGGACGGCCGCGAGCTCATCGGGATGCCCGACAGTGAGCTGGCGACATTGCGCGGCGACGAGATCGGCATCGTGTTCCAAGAGCCGCGAACGGCCCTGAATCCCATCCGCACGATCGGGCGGCAGATCGCCGAATCGGTGCGGATCCACGAGGGCCTCTCGCGTCGCGAGGCCCGCGCGCGGGCGGTGGCCGAGGCATCCCGCGTCGCCCTGCCCGACCCCGAGCACATCGTCGCCCGCTACCCGCATCAGCTCTCCGGAGGACAGCGGCAGCGCGCGGCGATCGCGATGGCACTCGCGTGTCGGCCGCGACTGCTGATCGCCGACGAGCCGACGACGGCTCTCGATGTCACGATCCAGTCCGAGATCCTCGAACTGCTGCTCGCGCTGGTCGAGGACGATGGCATGTCGCTCGTCTTCATCACCCACGACCTGGCCGTGCTCTCCCAGATCGCGACGCACGGAGTCGTGCTCGAAGACGGCCGAGTCGTGGAAAGCGCCCCCGTCTCGACGCTGCTGACGGCACCGGCATCCGTCGTCACGCAGGGCCTGCTCCGAGATGCGACCGCGACCCTGTGGCGACCGGGGGGTCCGCAGTGACCACCATCGAGTCGATTCCGGAGCCGCTCGTGCGCGCACGCGGACTCACGCGCCGCTACCCTGTGCCCAAGAAGGCGCTGTTCGAGCGGACGACCTACACCACGGCCCTCGACGACGCGGATCTGGATGTGCGCGCGGGCTCGTCGGTCGGGATCATCGGAGAGTCCGGGTCGGGCAAATCGACGCTCGTCCGCCTGCTGCTGGCCCTCGACTCCCCCACCGCGGGTTCGGTCGAGTTCGACGGAAAGCCGGTGGATGCCGCGGCCGACGCGCGCTCACTGCATTGGCTGCGCCGCGAGACGGGGATCGTCTTCCAGGATCCCTACGCTTCGCTCGACCCTCGGATGAGCGTCGGGCGCATCATCGGGGAGCCGCTGTGGGCTCTCGGGATCGAGGGCGACCGCCGTGGGCGTGTGCGCGAGGTGCTGGAGGAAGTCGGGCTCGAAGCCGCCATGGCTGACCGGTTCCCGCACGAGTTCTCGGGTGGCCAGCGCCAGCGGATCGCGATCGCCCGGGCTGTCGTGCACCGCCCCCGGCTGCTGGTCGGCGACGAGCCGCTGTCGGCGCTCGATGTCACCGTGAGAGCCCAGATCCTCGACCTGCTGACCGAGCTGCGTGTGCGCGACGGCCTCACGCTCCTGCTGGTCTCGCACGACATCGGCGTCGTGCAGAACCTCTGCGACGAGGTGATCGTGATGAAGGACGGCCGCATCGTCGAGGAGGGACCGACCGAGAAGGTCCTGATGCAGCCACAGGTCGCGTACACGCGGCGCCTGCTCGCCTCGATCCCTGTGATCGACCCGGGCGCGGCCTGAATCACCCCGGGCCCGCGTCGGAGGTGTCCGGCTGGCGGGCTAGCCTCGAACCATGACGCACGCGATCGTCCCCCCGTATCTGCTTGCCAGGATCGCCGCAGCTCGGGAGCCCACATGGGCGCGCGCCGCGCAAGCCGCCCGGGCGACGCTGGAGACGCCGCGGGAGTATCGTCCCGTCCGGTCCCGCCTGCGGATGTCGATCGAGGAGCCCGGAACGCTCGTGGTGGAAAGTGTGCCCGCACCCGACCGCACGATCTCCGACGCCAAGCAGCTCGAGCGCCTGCCCGGCGTGCGCGTCCGGGGCGAAGACGATCCGCCGACGGGCGACGTCGCGGTCGACGAGGCTTTCGACGGGCTCGGTGCGACGTTCGATTTCTTCTGGGACGCGTATCAGCGCAGCAGCATCGACGGCGCCGGCGGGCCGCTGCTGGCGACCGTCCACTACGGCCGCGACTACGACAACGCGTTCTGGAACGGCGAGCGCATGGTCTTCGGCGACGGTGACGGCGAGGTGTTCGTCGGCTTCACCGGATCGCTGACGGTCATCGCCCACGAGCTCGCGCACGGGGTGACCGAGTACGAGGGCGGACTCGTCTACCAGGGGCAGTCCGGAGCCCTCAACGAGTCGATCTCGGACGTGTTCGGCTCCTTGACCGAGCAGCACCATCGGGAGCAGACCGTCGAGGACGCGAGCTGGCTGATCGGCGAGGGCATCTTCACCGCCGCTGTGCAGGGCGTGGCCCTGCGATCTCTCGCGGCGCCCGGCACGGCATACGACGACGACGTGCTCGGGCGCGATCCGCAGCCCGCCCACATGGACGACTACGTCCGCACCAGCGACGACAACGGCGGCGTGCACATCAACTCCGGCATCCCGAACCACGCGTTCTATCTGGCCGCCCGCGCTCTCGGCGGCCGTGCCTGGGAACGCGCCGGTCTGATCTGGTACCGCACCCTGACGTCAGGGACGGTGTCGTCCACTGCGGATTTCACAGCCTTCGCACGCGCCACCCTCACCGCCGCGGAGGCGGAGTACGGTGAAGGATCGGAGGAGGTCGACGCGGTGCGGGCGGGCTGGACCGGCGTCGGTGTGCTCGATGGACGAAACGACGCAGCCTGAGGGTGACGGCAGTCAGGGCGAGGCCGCCGATGCGCGCGCGCGCAGCGCGGACGAGGTCATCGTCGTCGCGGTGACCGTCACGCGGACCGGAGGGTTCGCAGGCCTCCGGCGCACGTGGCATGCACAGGCCGACACGGCGGAGGCGCCGCAGTGGATCGCACTGATCGACGGGTGCCCGTGGGATGCCGCGGCCCCGACGCGTCCGATCCCCCCGACGGGTGCGGACCGCTTCGTGTGGCACGTCGATGCCCGGTGCGGGGACGCGGAGCGCGCCGCCGCGCTGGCCGATCCGGAGGTGCAGGGCCCGTGGCGCGAGCTCATCGACGCTGTGCGCTCTGCGGCTCCCACCCCGCCGGAGAGACCGCGCACCACCCCACGCTGATCAGAGCCCGAAGATCCGTTTCCTCTTCTTCGCGGGTTTGAGGTGCTTCTGAAGGGAGATCGTGCCGAGCCAACGCCCGAATTTGAACCCGACTCGGCCCATGCGCCCGACTTCGACGAAACCGAGCTTCTCGTGCAGTGCGACGGATGCCTCGGCCCCCTTGTCGCTGATCACCGCGACCATCTCCCGGATCCCCGCGGCCTCGCAGGCCTCGATGAGCGCCTCGAGCAGGGCGCGCCCCAAGCCCTTGCCGGCCGCGGCGTGGCCGAGGTAGATCGAGTTCTCGACCGAGAACCGATATGCCGACTTGCTCGACATCGGCTGGACCAGTGCGTAGCCGAGTACCTGGCCGGATGGCGACTGGGCGACCAGGAAAGGCAGCTTCAGCTTCGCGAGCTGCGCCGCCTTGTCGCGCCACTGCGCCAGCGTCCACTTCTTCTCGTCGAAAGTGACGACGGAATTGGTCACGTAGTAGTTGTAGATCTCGCGGATGTCGGGGATGTCCCGGTCTTCGACAGGGCGGATCGTGTACGAGAATTCGGGCTCTGGAGGAGGCTGCTTCCGCAGGTGGCGCGGCAGCCGGCGCCGGTCCCTGTCGTATTCCTCCTCCAGCATGGCGACAGCCTACTCAGACCGGAACTCGCCAATCGACCGGAGCGGCGCCCTGCTGGGCGAGCAGGTCGTTGGCCCGGGAGAACGGACGCGAGCCGAAGAACCCCCGGCTCGCCGAGAGCGGCGAGGGGTGCGGCGACTCGATGATCGGAGTGGATCCGAGCAGGGGGCGCAGGTTCGCGGCATCCCTCCCCCACAGGATCGCCACCAGTGCGCCGTCACGCTCCACGAGTTCGCGGATCGCGTGCTCGGTCACCTTCTCCCAGCCCCAGCCGCGGTGCGATGCCGGGGCGCCCGGAGCGACCGTCAGAACTCGGTTGAGCAGCATCACCCCCTGGTCGCTCCACGCCGACAGGTCGCCGTGCGGTGCCGGCGGGATGCCGAGATCCGCGTTCAGCTCCTGGTAGATGTTCGACAGGCTGCGCGGCAGCGGCCGCACGTGCCTCTCAACGGCGAACGACAGCCCGATCGGATGCCCCGGCGTCGGATACGGATCCTGGCCGACGATCAGCACCTTCACGTCGGCGAGCGGCCGCTGGAACGCGCGGAGCACGTGGTCGCCGGCAGGCAGGTAACGGCGGCCTGCTGCGACTTCGGCGCGCAGACGATCGCCGAGCCCCGCGATGTCGGGCGCGACCGGCGCGAGCGCGCCCGCCCAGCCCGCGTCGATCAGCCCCGCGTCCGCGAGTTCGGCAAGCGTCCTCGCCACGACTCAGGCTCCCTCGCCGCCCACCGAGGCGCCCAGACCCGGCGCGGCGGTCTCGGCTTCCCGCACCGTTCCCTGCCACGACCAGGGGAAGTCGATCCACAGCGCCGTCTCGCGCCACGAGTAGTCGGGCGTCGCGATCGACCCCGGCTTCGTGTAGACGGTGACCGAGCGAACCTCGGCGTCGCGATCGCGCAGCAGTGCGACCGCGAGCGCGAGCGTCCGGCCGCTGTCGGCGACGTCATCGACCAGCAGCACGCGGCGACCGGCGAGGTACGCGATGTCCAGTGCCGGCGGCAGCACCTCCGGAGCGTCCAGCACGGTGCCGATGCCGGTATAGAACTCCACGTTGAGCGCACCGCAGTTCTTCACCCCGAGCGCGTAGGCGATCGCACCGGCCGGCAGCAGGCCGCCGCGGGCGATCGCAACGACGACCTCCGGCTCGAATCCGTCGGCCAGGATCGACCGGGCGAGCTCCCGCGACGCCTCGCCGAACTGATCCCACGAAAGCCGCTCGCGCTCTCCTGCCGCGTCCACCATGGTGTCTCCTCTGTGCGATGTCGGTATGAAAGTGGGGCTGTGCGTCAGTCGGATCCGCCGCGCACCCGCAGCGGGCCGCGGGCGAGCAGGTACTGCGCCGACTGCGCGACCGGTCGCATCGTGATGAGGTCGAGGTTCACGTGGCCGGGCGCGTTCAGCGCGTACGCGATCACGTCGGCGACGTCCTCGGCGGTCAGCGGGTTCTCGACGCCCTCATACACGCGCTCGGCGGCATCCCGATCGCCGCCGAGCCGGTTGAGCGTGAACTCCTCGGTCTGCACCATCCCCGGAGCGACCTCGATCACCCGGATCGGCTCGCCGTTGAGCTCGAGCCTCAGCGCGTGGGCGAGCATCCCCTCGCCGGCCTTCGTCGCGTTGTAGCCGGAGCCGCCGGGGTAGGCCGCCATCGCGGCGGTCGAGGTGACGAAGAGCGTGTCGGCGTGGCCGTCGGATGCCGCGGCCTCACGGAGCTGAGGGAGCAGGGCGGCGACCAGCCGCTGGGCCGACAGCACGTTGACGTCGAACATCCACTGCCAATCGACCGGATTGGCGTCCTCGACGCGATCCGTGCCGCGCGCACCACCGGCGACGTGGACGAGGGCGTTCACCGGACCGGTCTCGAGCAGCCATGCGGCGAGCGCATCGACGTCCTCCTGCCGGGTCAGATCGGCAGCGAACGCGACCGCCCCGGTCTCGGTCTCGAGCGTCTCGAGGCGATCGGCGCGGCGGGCGACGCCGACGACATCCCACCCGGTCGAACGCAGAGCCCGGGCCGCGGCCTCCCCGATTCCCGAGCTCGCCCCTGTCACCACTGCACGTCGCGTCGCCATGCATCCACGCTACCTACGTTCGCCGGAGGCGGTGTTACGCAACATTTCCCGCTCGTTGTTGACAGCGGGCGCCATCCCTACTCTCGGTGAAGGCCGCGGTGTCCGCCGTCGCCGCCCGACAGACCGCAGGAGCACGCACATGTCCGCACCCGAGAACTGGCGCTTCGAGACCAAACAGATCCACTCCGGCGCCCAGCCGGACCCGGTGACGAAGGCTCGCGCCACGCCGATCTACCAGACGACCTCGTACGTCTTCGACAGCACCACGCACGCCGCGAACCTCTTCGCGCTGGCGGAGTTCGGCAACATCTACACGCGCATCCAGAACCCGACGCAGGATGTCGTCGAGCAGCGCGTCGCAGCCCTCGAGGGTGGCACCGGTGCCCTCCTCCTCGCTTCGGGTCAGGCCGCCGAGACGATCGCCGTGCTCAACATCGCCGAGGCCGGCGATCACATCGTCTCGTCGAGCTCGATCTACGGCGGCACCTACAACCTCTTCAAGTACACGCTGAAGAAGCTCGGCATCGACGTGACGTTCGTCGAGAACCAGGACGACGCCGAGGAGTGGCGCGCCGCGGTGCGTCCGAACACGAAGCTGTTCTTCGCCGAGACGATCGGCAATCCGAAGATCAACATCCTCGACATCCGCCTCGTCGCCGACGTCGCGCACGAGAACGGCATCCCGCTGATCGTCGACAACACGATCGCGACGCCGTACCTCATCAAGCCGTTCGAGTTCGGCGCCGACATCGTCGTGCACTCGGCGACGAAGTTCCTCGGCGGTCACGGCACGGTCATCGGCGGGGTCATCGTCGACGGCGGCACGTTCGAATGGTCGAAGAACGTGGACAAGTTCCCCGGACTCACGGTCCCCGACCCGAGCTACCACGGCGCGAGCTACACCGCCGCGGTCGGAGACGGCCTGGCCTACATCATCAAGGCCCGCGTGCAGCTGCTGCGCGACCTCGGCGCCGCCATCTCACCGCAGAGCGCGTGGCTGCTGATCCAGGGCATCGAGACGCTGTCGCTGCGCATCGAGCGTCACGTGCAGAACGCGCAGGAGATCGCGGAGTGGCTCGAGAACCAGTCCGACGTCGCGACCGTCAACTACTCGGGCCTGCCCACCTCGCCCTGGTACGCCAAGGCCAACGAATACGCGCCCAAGGGCGTGGGCGCGGTGCTCTCGTTCGAGTTGAAGGGCGGCGTGGAGGCCGGTCGCGAGTTCGTCAACGCGCTGACGCTGTTCAGCCACCTCGCCAACATCGGCGATGTGCGCTCGCTCGTCATCCACCCCGCCTCGACCACGCACTCGCAGCTCACTCCCGAGCAGCAGCTCACGACCGGCGTCACGCCCGGCCTCGTGCGCCTCTCGCTCGGACTCGAGAACATCGAGGACCTCAAGGCCGACCTGGAGCAGGCGCTCGCCGCCGCTCGCCGCGTCTCGGAGGCCGCGCGCGCCTGACCTGTGCAAGGCAAGCAACGGATGCCTCGACCCCACCGGGTCGGGGCATCCGTCGTTTCATAACGATCGGCACGCCGTGGCGGCGAGAGGGTCTTCCGTCGTGTTGGATCGGTGCGGGCAGCCACTGCACTGCCAGCGGCACGCTGGGCTCGCCGACGGTGTGGTCGAGCGGCCTCTTCGGTCTGGGCTGACCCTCGGTCGGAACTCCGCGGGATCCGCTTCAGCCGGCGTCCCACCACCGCAGCACGCGAAGCGCACGCAGCGTGATCCAGCGACTCGGGAATCCTTCGTGCTCGCCCTCCATCGAGAACAGCGTCGGGCCCTGGTGGGTCTGCTCGAGCTTCCACAGCCCGAACGGGAGCTGCTTCTCGCGAATGAGTTCGATCGCCTCGGTGCACCGCTCGTCCTGCTCAGGACGTGCGGTGCGGAAGTAGTCCAGCGCACGCAGCACGTCGTAGTACCAGCGCGTCGGGAACGACGGCATGGTGAACCGCGGGTCGACGATCTCGCCGGTCGATACGCGCCGGAAGAGGCGCCGCTCGAGCAGGTACTCCTCGCTCTTCGCGCGCGCTGATGCAACGGCATCCGATCCCCCGGTCGCCTGCTCCCACGCCCACAGCCCCTCGAGCGCGCAGATCGTGGAATGGAACGACGAGCGACTCGTGCCGTCTTCGTCCCAGCAGTTCCATCCGCCGTCCGCGAGCCGGCCGGCCAGGAGCGTCTCGACGATGTGCGCGCCGTCCTGACCGAAGTAGGCGGCGTTCGCGAGCGCGCCTCCGTTGATGCAGGGTTCGACCTCACCGTCGAAATACGGCTCTCCGTCGTAATCCCAGCGCACGTTCTCGCGAACGCGCGCGATCGCACGGGATGACCTCGGGACTGCTCGGGTCGACCCCGAACTCGCGGAGCAGTTCCAGCGATGGATGGGTTCCGGTCCAGCTGTCGTAGAACGGACGGTTCTCGTCCGCCCAGCCTGCGCGGTAAGCACCGCCGTCCCACAGACCGTCCTCCGCCTGCTCGGCCAGGAGCCGTGCTCCCCACCCCTCGGTGGCGACGCGGGCGCGCTCGGCGGCGACCTCTGCCTCCGGGGCATCCGTCAGATCGCGCAGGACCTGCCAGCGGATCGCGGGGTCGGAGTCGAGCAGATACGCGGTGACGTCCATGCGGGTGAGTGTACGGCGCCGCTCCGACGCGAGACTCGCAGCCCGTTCGGGCACCGGATTCGCGTCAGCCCTGCGGTGAGAAGCGACAGCATCGGAGAATCGGCCGGACGACGGCGAGACGCCTCGGCGACGGTCGTAGGGTGGGGCCGTGGACGTTGCGATCGCCGCGACCTACGACGACTTCGGCCGCCGGTGGGCGCATGACACGTCGCCCCTCTACGAGGAGTGGGCGACCGGCATCGCCGCGGACGCCGAGGTGCTCGACATGCTTCGGCCCCTCCCGGGCGCGAAGCGGCAGCCGAACCTGATCTTCGCCGCCGCTCGCTGGGAGGGCGCACCGCTGGCGTCCTACTCCGAATGGCGAATGTGGCTGCTCGAGAACCGCGAGCGGGTGATCGCCACGGCGATGGCGCGCACGACCCAGACCAACGAGCCCAACCGCTGCGCGACGTGGCTCCCTCCGCTGTCGCTCATCGAGGGGCCGATCGCGCTGCTCGAAGTGGGCGCCGCCGCCGGCCTGTGCCTGTACCCCGACCGGTACAGCACGCAGTACGCGACCCCGTCGGGGCCCATCCGCGTCGATCCCGACGGCGGACCCAGCAGCGTGACGTTGGAGTGCACCCTTGACGATGCCTCAGCGGCGCCCGCGCGGATGCCCGACGTCGTGTGGCGGCGGGGCATCGACCTGAATCCGATCGACGCCGCAGACCCGGACGCGATCGCGTGGCTCGCGACGCTGGTGTGGCCGGGCCCGCACCACGATGCCCGCGTCGCGCGACTTCACGCAGCAGCAGCGATCGTCGCAGCCGACCCGCCCGAGATCGTGCGCGGTGACCTTCTGCAGCGACTGGAGGATGTCGCGGCGACCGCACCGCCCGACGCGACGCTCGTCGTCTTCCACAGTGCGGTGCTGCTGTACCTCGACGCGGATCAGCGTCGGCGCTTCGCCGACCTCATCGCGGGGCTCGGGCGGTCGATCGGGCGCAACGTCGTCTGGCTCTCGAACGAGACGATGGGGACACTCCCCGAGATCGACGCGCAGGTTCCGCCGGATGCCGACACCTCGCACCGCTTCGTGCAGACCCGTGACGGGCGGGCGATCGCGCTGGCCGGGCAGCACGGCGCGATCTACGAAACGATCCCGTTCCGCGGCTGAGAGCCGCTCGGCGTAACACGCGGACCTGCCGCGCCTCGGCACGCGAGAATGAGACGCATGGACTGGCAGACCTCCGAGGACACGGTGCCGAGCGCGCCGATCACGGAGGCCGACGCCCGGATGCTGCTGGGCCGCCCTCCGGCGACAGGCGCGTGGCGGGACGGCGATGCGATCGGCGACCGGCACTTCGCGGCGTTCGGCGCCTTCCGCACCGAGGGTGGTCGCGAGCTCCCCGCGTATCGCCTGGCCTACGAGACCTGGGGGGAACTCTCCCCCGCCCGCGACAACGCCGTGCTGATCCTGCACGCGCTCACCGGAGACAGTCATGTTTCGCGGTTCGGCGGGGCCGGGGCATCCGACCGAGGGCTGGTGGCACGAGATCGTGGGCCCGGGCGCCCCCATCGACACCGATACCTGGTTCGTCATCGCACCCAACATGCTCGGCGGATGCCAGGGCTCCACCGGTCCGTCCAGCATCGCCCCGGATGGCTACGAGTGGGCCTCGCGCTTCCCGTACCTCACGATCCGCGACCAGGTCGCCGCGCAGGTGCGCCTCGCCGATGCGCTCGGGATCGACGTGTGGGCCGCCGTCCTCGGCGGATCGATGGGCGGCATGCATGCGCTGGAGTGGGCCGTGGGCCTGCCCGACCGTGTCGAGCGGGTCGGCATCCTCTCCGCTCCGCCGGTCAATACGGCGGACCAGATCGCGCTGAACTCCGTGCAGCTGGAGGCCATTCACATCGATCCGAGGTTCCAGGGCGGCGAGTACTACGACGCCGGAGACGGCGACGGCCCGCACCGGGGTCTGGCGCTCGCGCGGCGCATGGCGCTGCTGAACTACCGCTCGCCCACCGAGCTGAACCAGCGCTTCCAGCGCTCGTGGCAGTCCGGCGTGAGTCCCCTGGGCCACGGCGGACGATTCGCCGTCGCCTCCTATCTGGACTTCCACGGGAACCGCTTCACGCGTCGCTTCGACGCCAACAGCTACATCGCTCTGGTCGAGGCGATGAACTCCCATGACGTCGGCCGCGATCGGGGCGGCGTCGAGGAAGCGCTCAGCCGGGTCACCGCGACCGCCCTGGTCCTCGGCATCGACAGCGACAGGCTCTTCCCGGTCGACGGGCAGCACCGCATCGCCCGCAGCATCCGCACGACGCTCGACGACGGCGCGGTGGTGCTGACCAGCGACTTCGGCCATGACGGCTTCCTCATCGAGACCCACGCCGTCGGTGCGCAGCTGCGACGGCTGCTCGAATCCCCCCGCCGCTGAACGCGATCAGCCCGAGCGGGTGTAGATCCACGGCAGCGAGCCGAGCTCGAGACGGTGACGGGATGCCGCGTCCCCAGCCTCGTCGTCGTAGGCGGCGTCGCCCTGCCACAGCAGCATCGGTCCCTCGCCGCCGCGTCGGGCGACCGTCTCGAAGCGGCGCACACCGCCGACACGGGCGAATGCCAGCATCGCATCGGCATCGGGCTGGTCCGCCAGGTCGTGCAAGGTCACCCAAGTCGGCGGGTACAGCGTGACCTCACCACGCCCGTGGCGAGCGAGCATATCGGCTGGCCGCACCCAATCGGCCGCGATGACCTCGTCGGGCGCGAGCGCCAGCTCGCCACCCGGGTCGCTCGCCAGGAAGAACCACGTGCGGATGCGCAGCGCGAGGCCGGGCGGCGGGTCCCAGCAGGACAGGCCGACGAAGTCCGCGGCATCCAGGTGCAGTCCGATCTCCTCCCACGTCTCGCGGGCACCCGCGCGGTGGGCGGCCGCGAACTCGTCCGCGCCCTCGCGGTCGGCTCGGTTCGAGCTTGCCGCCCGGGAAGACCCACGCGCCGGCGAACGAGCCGCGGTCGGGGCGCTCGATCATGAGCACCTCGGGACCGCCCGGGGCGTCGCGGGCGATCACCACGGTCGCCGCGACGGGGATGTCGGGGTCGCTCCCATCCTCGGGTCGGCGCGGGCGCGAGTGGCCCACCGAGTCCGCGAGGGCACGGAACGCGCGGTCTGCGGGCGTCGGGTCTGGCACCCGACCACTCTAGGCGGCGACGAGCGAGCGCGACCGTTCGAGCCGCAGTCTCGTCGCGGCGATCGCCAGCCCGTCGAGCGCGAGCGCGACGCCGACCCGTGCCGCCGCGACGAAGCCGCGTCCTAGCGCGATGGCGGCGGCGCCGAGGAACGCGCCGAGCGCGTTGCCGAGGGCATCAGACCGCCTCGAAGTCGCTCTCGGGCGGCGCGCCGAGGGCGCGCTCCAGGCGCGCGATCTTGCCGTCGATCTCACCGGTGAATCCGGGACGGATGTCGGCCTTCAGGACGAGCGACACGCGTGACCCGAAGGGGAGCACGGCCTCGGTCGCGCGCTTGACCACGTCGAAGACCTCATCCCACTCCCCCTCGATCTCGGTGAACATCGACGTCGTGCGGTGCGGCAGTCCGGACTCGCGCACGACCCGGACCGCGGCGGCGACCGCGTCGTGCACTGATGCGTCGCCGGAGGCGGCGCGGCGGACGCGGGGGTCGCAGGCGTGCCACTGGGTGCGACGGAGAAGGCGACGAGCATGGTTGACCTCCGGGTCAGGATCGGGCGACGGTGGCAGGCACCGGCGCCGGGGCGCGGCGCGGGACGCGTGCGACACGCACGATCGCCCACACCAGAAGGACGACGACGAGCGCGTTGCGCGACGTGAGGAGAGCCGCGGGGACGGCCTCGGCGTCGAGGAGCCCCCAGTACGTCAGCGGGTAGACCGCCTGCGTGACGAGGGCGATCACGAGCGCCAGCGCCGCCGGACCCCGCCAGCGGTGGCGATCGATCACCAGCCCCACGACGAGGGGCGGGATGATCCACGTCATGTACTGCGGCGAGCCCACCTTGTTGAACACCACGAATGCGGCCACGAGAGCCAGCGCCAGCGGCGGGAACAGCCTCAGGAATCCGGCACCCCGCCATGCCCGGTACGCACCGAGGGCCGCCACGCCGAGCACGGCCAGGATCAGCAGCGGCGTCATGACGGCGATCACCGCGTCGACCGCCGGGCCCGCGACCTGGAAGGTGAGCAGGTCCTGGTCGTAGTAGATGAATGAACCGGGTATGCCCGCCACGGCGCGCCACAGGTAGTAGGCGCTCACCGGCGCTTCGAGCTGGAGTCCGCGATCGGTCTGGTCGCCGATGAAGCCGAACGCGTGGCGCGCTCCGCCCGCCGCGAACACCGCGGCAAGGGTCACCGCGGAGACGATCAGCGCGCCTCCGACCACCGCGAGCCGTCGCCGCACGGCGATCACCGCGGCCGCCAGCAGAGCTGCGGGCCAGACCTTGATCCACGTCGCCGCCGCCAGCAGGATCGATCCGAGCCACGGCCGACCGACCAGCCACAGGCAGCCGACGAGAGCGAGGGGCACGGTGATCCCGTCGAGCCGGTAAATGCCCACCGGCCCGAGCAGGGCGATGAATGCGAGCCAGAACCATGCCCCGGTCGATCGCCCGGCGGAGCGGCCGTTTCCGACGAGAACGGCGAACGCCAGCGCGTCGCAGATGATCGTGAGGATCGCCCAGGCGACCTCGTATCCGGCGATCCACTCGAATCCCTGCGCGAGGATCATCGGAACGAGGGCGAGCTGCGGGTACACCCAGGTCTCGGTGATCCCGACGATCGCGCGACCCTCGACCGCCCACGTCGACCAGGGGTCGTACACGTTGGTCACATCGCCCATGGGCTGGTTGGGCTGCACGAAGCCGAGCACCGCGACGCCGATGTGCACGATCGCGAAAGCGACCCACAGCACCGCCCGTCTCGACACTCGTCGATTCTATGGGGGCGTGCGTAGGACCCCGGGATACGTGGCGCGGAGCCCCGCGGAACTCTCCAGCCCGGCTGTGACAGCGGCGAACCGCGGTCAGAGACTGGAGAGCGCTTCGCCGACTGCGCGCGGGAGCGCCGCGGCGACGTCCGCCGCGGTGATCGGCCCGCCGCCCGGTCCGACATCGAGGCTCGCGAGAGTGCCCGCGCGGCCGTGCAGCCAGACGCCGGCGGCCGCGAGCGGCCCCAGATCATCTGTGCGTCCCGCGCCGGCGACGACCGCGCCGATCGCGCCGGCAAGGACGTCGCCGGTGCCGGCCGTTGCGAGCCACGGCGTTCCTGCCGCGACTGCCGTCGCCCATCCGCTCGGCGACGCGACGATCGTGACAGATCCCTTGAGCACGACCGTCGCACCCAGCGCCGCGGAGGTCTCGAGAGCGGATGCCGCGCGCGCCGCGTCATCCGTCGACGAGATCTCGGCAAGTCCGAGCAGCGTGCGCAGTCGCGCATGCTCGCGCCCGTGCGGCGTGACGATCAGCGGCGCGGTCGCGTGCTCGACCAGATCGAGCGCGCCGGCGTCGACGACGGCGGGCAGCGTATCCGTCAGGATGCCGCGGAGAACCGCGGTCTCGGCATCCGATCGGTCGGCCGCATCCGTTCCCGACCCGATCAGCCATGCCTGCACCCGGCCGTCGGCGGTCACCGTCTCCGGGTCGCCGCTGCAGCACCAGCGTGGTCGGAATCGGCGGGCCGAGATAGCGGACCATGCCCACGCCGGTGCGCCACGCCGCCTCGACGCCCAGGACCGCAGCGCCCGGGTAGGCGTCCGACCCGGTGCGGATGCCGAGCACGCCACGGGAATACTTGTCGTCCTCGGCGGTTGGCCTCCGAAGGACGCGCGCCGTGTCCTGCACCGTCCATGCGCCGACCATGGGCGACACCCTACCCGCGCTGGAGCCGATCGATGAGCATCCTTCGCCACCGCTGCCCGCCGCGCGGTCGCCGCCGGATTCCAGGTCATCGAGATCCACGCCGCGCATGGATATCTCCTCCACCAGTTCCTCTCGCCGCTGTCGAACCGCCGCGACGACGAGTACGGCGGCCCGCTCGAGAACCGCGCCCGCCTCCTGCTGCGGATCGTCGACGCCGTCCGGGATGCCGCGCCCGCCGCGCCGCTGTTCGTGCGCTTCTCGGCCTCGGACGGGGCCGACGGCGGCTGGGACGTCGAGGAGACGACGACCGTCGCCGCGTGGGCGGCCGAGCGCGGCGCGGACTTCTTCGACATCTCCAGCGGCGGTCTCGTCGCGCATCAGAGCATCGTCGCCGGGCCGGGCTACCAGGTCGGTTTCGCCTCGCACGTGCGCGACGGCGCCGGCGTGCCGGTGAGCGCCGTCGGCATGATCACGGATGCCGCGCAGGCCGAGCGGGTGCTCGCCGCAGGCGACGCCGACGCCATCATGGCCGGACGCGAGTGGCTGCGCGATCCGCACTTCGCGCTCCGCGCCGCATCGGAGCTCGGCGCCGAGATCGACTACTGGCCGAAGCAGTACTTGCGCGCTCGCGCCGCCTGACCGTCGCGGGAGCGTCGGCCGCGCTCCCGCGGCGCCGAGGAGCGCAGCCTCGCCGTCAGCGCCGGCGGCGCGTCGCGTCCTGCACCTCGCCGATGAGCTCCTCGATGATGTCCTCGAGGAACAGCACCGCGGTGGTGTCGCCGTCCGCATCGCGCACCTGCGCGAGGTGACGCCCGGCGCGCCTCATGAGCGCGAGGGCGTCCTCGAGGTCCGTGGTCTCGAGCACCGGCACCATCTGGTGGATCCGCTTCGGCGGGATCGGCTGCACGACGTCGGCAGACGCGTGCGGACCCTCCGCTGCGCGGAGGATGTCCTTCAGGTGCACGTACCCGAGCGGGAGGCCTTCGGCGTCGACGATCACGTAGCGCGAGAAGCCGTGCTTGGCCACCGACCGCTCGATCTTGTCAGGGGTGACCGACTCGGGCAGCGTCACCAGCTGATTCAGCGGCACCGCGATGTCCTTGGCCTTCTTGTCGGTGAACTCCAGTGCGGCCGAGACCGTGCCCGCGGCATCGTCCAGGACGCCCTCGATGCGCGACTGGTTCACGATCGTGGTCACCTCGTCGAGTGTGAAGGTCGAGGCGGCTTCTGCCTTCGGCTCGACTCCGAACAGCCGAACGGCGTGATTGGCGATCCAGTTCAACGCGACGATGACCGGGTGGAACAGGCGCGAGACCCACACCAGCGGGGTCGCCAGCATCAGCACGGCGCGGTCGGGCACCGAGAACGCCAGGTTCTTCGGCACCATCTCGCCGAAGACCACGTGCAGGTACGACACGAGCAGCAGCGCGACCAGGAACGCGATGACATCGACGGTGCCTTCGGCCAGGCCCGGTCAGGCCGAGCGGCTCGGCCAGCAGGTGGTGGATCGCCGGCTCAGACACGTTCAGGATCAGCAGCGAGCAGATCGTGATGCCCAGCTGCGAGGTCGCCAGCATGAGCGTGGCGTGCTCCATCGCGTACAGCGCCGTCTTCGCCGCGCGCGAGCCGCGCTCGGCGAGCGGTTCGATCTGCGAGCGGCGAGCCGAGATGACGGCGAACTCCGCGCCGACGAAGAACGCGTTGAACGCGAGCAGGACGACGAGCCATGCGATTCCCGCCCAGTCGCTCACGAGCGCTCACCCCCTTCGGCCACAGCATGCTGTTCGTCCGGCATCGGGGTGTGCGTGAAGCGGACGCGATCGACGCGGCGCCCCTCCATCCGCTGCACATCCAAGGTGCCGTCCTCGATCTCCAGCGTGTCGCCGACGACCGGGATGCGCTCCAGGACGCTCATGATGTAGCCGCCGACGGTGTCGTAGACCTCCCCCTCGGGGATGCGGATGCCGGTGCGGTCGCGCACCTCGTCGGGGCGCAGCTCGCCGGGGAAGGTGATGGATCCCTCGTTGCGCACGATTCCTGCGCGGCGCCGGTCGTGCTCATCGAGCACTTCGCCGACGATCTCCTCGACGAGATCCTCGAGGGTGACCACGCCCGCGGTGCCGCCGTATTCGTCGACCACGATCGCCATCTGATAGCCGCGCGCACGCAGCTCCGACACCAGGGTGTCCAGGTGCACGGCCTCCGGCACGCGCAGCGGCTCGGTCGCCAGCGCGGCCGCCGGCACATCCGCGCGCCGCGCGCGGGGCACGCCGACTGCGGCCTTCAGGTGGACGATGCCGACGATGTCGTCCATCGATTCGTCGTACACCGGGAAGCGGCTGTGGCCCGTTCGCCGGGCCAGCTGGATGACGTCCTCCGCGGAGTCGTCGACAGCGAGCGCATGGATGCTGGGACGCGGGGTCATGACGTCGGCGGCGCTCAGCCGCGCGAAGGTGAGACTGCGGTGCAGGAGGGATGCCGTGTCCTCTTCGAGCACGCCGGCCAGCGCCGACCGGCGGACGAGACTGGAGAGCTCTTCCGCGGTGCGCGCTCCGGACAGCTCTTCCTTCGGTTCGATGCCGATGATTCGCAGCACGCCGTTTGCGCTGCCGTTGAGCACGGCGATCGCCGGCCGGAACACCATCGTGAAGCCGACCTGGAACGGCATGACGAGCTTGGCGGTCTGGCGCGGTATCGCGAGCGCGAAGTTCTTCGGGATCAGTTCGCCGAGGATCATCGACAGGACGGTCGCGACCGTCACGCCGATGAAAGTCGCGACCGGAGAGACGATCCCCTCCGGCCAGCCCCACGCGGTGAACACGGGGCGCAGCAGGTTCGAGATCGCCGGCTCCATCGCGTAGCCGGTGAGGAGGGTCGTCAGCGTGATTCCCAGCTGCGCGCTGGAGAGGTGGGTCGAGGTGATGCGCAGCGCGTTGATCGTCAGCGAGAGGCGGGATTCACCCGCGTCCCGGCGCGCTTCGAGATCCGCGCGATCGAGGTTCACGAGCGCGAACTCGCTCGCGACGAACAGGCCGGTTCCGACCGTGAGCAGAAGCCCCACGCCCAGCATGATGTAGTCCATCACGCGATCACCCCCCGCCATGGCGGGTGCGGGTCGATGGGGCGAGGGTCTGCGACTAGGAGGGTCGTCCATTGTGGCGACAAGTCTACGGTAGGCGGACCGACCGAAACCCGGGCTACCAGCTGACCGGGAGCGCCTTGCCCTCCTCGTAACCGGCGGCCGACTGCAGCCCTACGCGCGCGCGTTCGTGGAACTCCGCGACCGACGAAGCGCCCGCGTAGGTGAACGACGAGCGCACACCCGACGTGATCATGTCGATGAGGTCCTCAAGGCCCGGGCGCAGCGGATCGAGGTAGATCTTCGACGAAGAGATGCCCTCCGCGAACAGCTCCTTGCGGGCGAGGTCGTACGGGTCGAGGCGGCCGAACCGGTCGTGCACGGCCTTGGTCGAGGCCATGCCCCACGACTCCTTGTACGCGCGCCCGCCATCGTCGACCTGCAGCTCACCGGGCGCCTCGATGGTGCCGGCGAACCACGAGCCGATCATGACGGATGCCGCTCCCGCCGCGAGGGCCAGTGCGACGTCGCGCGGGTAGCGCACGCCGCCGTCGGCCCACACGTGCGCACCCATGATGCGCGCGGCTTCTGCGGTCTCCAGGACTGCGGAGAACTGCGGGCGGCCGACGGCGGTCATCATGCGCGTGGTGCACATCGCTCCGGGTCCGACACCGACCTTGAGGATGTCGGCGCCGGAGCGCACGAGGTCGTTCACGCCTTCGGCGGTGACGATGTTGCCGGCGGCGATCGGAATGCCGAGGCCGAGCTCGGAGACGGTGCGCAGAGCTTCGAGCATCCCCTCCTGATGTCCGTGGGCGGTGTCGATGACGAGCACGTCGACGCCCGCCGACGCCAGGGCGCGCGCCTTCGAGGCGACGTCGCCGTTGATGCCGACCGCTGCGGCAACGCTCAGGCGACCGGACACGTCGACCGCGGGAGCGTACAGCGTGGAGCGCAGGGCGCTGCGTCGCGAGAGCGTGCCGACCACGAAGCCGTGGTGCAGCACGCAGACGGTCTCCGCCCCCGCGCCCACGATGAGATCGAATGCGTGGCGGGCGCTCTCGACGTCGTCCGCGTCGATGGACGCCGTCCTGCCGCGAGCCAGGTCGCCGAGGCGCGCGTCGGGCAGCGCGGTGCCGAGGCGCGTCGCGGGGACGACTCCGAGGACATCGTCGATGTTGAGGGGGCCGGTCGTCGCGTCGGCCACGACGATGCCGTGACCTTCGGTCGCCGGCAGAAGTCGAGCGGCATCCGTCACGGTCGCCTCGGGCGGCAGGACCAGGGGCGTGTCCCAGCGAACCGGCTGATCCTTGACCCATCGGATTGCGGCATCCAGCTCCTGCAGGGGCATGTCCTGGGGCAGCACGCCCAGCCCGCCGCGGCGGGCGAGGGTCGCTGCCAGCCGCGCGCCGGTGACGGAGTTCATGTTCGCCGAGATCACCGGGATGGTCGCGGTCGTGCCGTCGCCCGGGGACAGATCCACATCCAGCCTGCTCGTGATCGACGAGTGGCGCGGCACGAGGAAGACGTCCGAATAGGTCAGGTCGACCTCGGGCTGCTCACCATAGAACTCCATGCTCGAAAGATTAGTGACACTTCCTGTACGGATAACGATGCGCAATTGTGTTCGCGGCGCCCTTTCGCTCCCGGGGAACCGGACGCCAGACTGAGTTACGCTTAACAGTCGTGCGTGTGGGCCGTTGATTTGCCCCGCACGTTCCCAAGTCTCACGAAAGCAGGCGATCGAGCGTGTCGAGCCAGGTCACGGGCGTCGGGGTGTCGAGCGAAGGAGAGTTCGGAGCCAATGAATGGCTCGTCGACGAACTCTACGAGCAGTTCAAGGTCGACAAGAACTCAGTAGACAAGGCATGGTGGCCGATCCTCGAGGCCTACCACCCGGTCGACACCACCGCGAGCCCGACGGCGGCGACCACAGCGACCGCGGCACCTGCCACCACTGCGGCCGCGGCACCTGCCACCACTGCGACTGCCGCGCCGGAGGCCCCCTCGGCCGCAACGCCTGCGACCGCAACGCGTCGCGGTGACGGCCAGGCGCCCGCCCGGACCGAGCAGACGTCGGAGGCCGCCACGCCGACCGCCCAGGAACCGGAGGCGCACCCGATGACCGCGCCGATCCCGGTCGTGGGCGCTCAGCCGGTCGCCCGCACGACCGCTCGTCCGGCCGCCCCTCAGCCGATCCCGGCGCAGGCGCCCGTCGTCGCCCCGTCGGCCGGCACCGAGAACCCCGAGGACGACAAGGTCACCGTCCTGAAGGGCATGACCAAGACCCTCGCGGTCAACATGGACGAGTCGCTCACGGTCCCGACGGCGACGAGCGTGCGCACCATCCCGGCGAAGCTGATGATCGACAATCGCATCGTCATCAACAACCACATGTCGCGCACGCGCGGCGGCAAGATCAGCTTCACGCACCTCATCGGCTGGGCCCTGATCCGCGCGCTCAAGGAATTCCCGAGCCAGAACGTGTTCTATGCCGAGATCGACGGCAAGCCCTCGGTCGTGGCTCCCGCGCACATCAATCTCGGCATCGCGATCGACCTGCCCAAACCGGACGGCACGCGCGCGCTGCTGGTGCCGAGCATCAAGCGCGCCGACACCCTGACCTTCAGCGAGTACCTGGTCTCCTACGAAGACCTGATCACCCGCGCCCGCGGAAACAAGCTCACCGCCGCGGACTTCCAGGGCACCACGATCTCGCTGACCAATCCCGGCGGCATCGGGACCGTCCACTCGGTTCCGCGCCTGATGCGCGGCCAGGGCTGCATCGTCGGCGCCGGCGCGCTCGAATACCCCGCCGAGTTCCAGGGCGCGAGCGAGAAGACGCTCAACGAGCTCGCGATCGGCAAGACGATCACGCTGACGAGCACGTACGACCACCGCGTCATCCAGGGCGCCGGCTCGGGCGAGTTCCTCAAGAAGGTGCACGAGCTGCTCATCGGGCAGCGCAACTTCTACGAAGACATCTTCGCCGCGCTGCGAATCCCCTACGCACCCATCCACTGGGCGCACGACATCAACGTCGACCTCGCCGAGCGCGTCGACAAGACCGCGCGGGTGCAGGAGCTCATCAACTCCTTCCGTGTGCGCGGCCACCTCATGGCCGACATCGACCCGCTCGAGTACGTGCAGCGCACGCACCCCGACCTGGAGATCGAGCAGCACGGACTGACGTTCTGGGACCTCGACCGGTATTTCGTCACGGGCGGCTTCGGCGGCAAGCGTCAGATGAAGCTGCGCGACATCCTCGGCGTCCTGCGGGACTCGTACTGCCGGACGATCGGCATCGAGTACATGCACATCCAGGATCCGGCCCAGCGCCTGTGGTTCCAGGAGAACGTCGAGCTGAAGTACCAGAAGCCCGGCCACGACGAGCAGCTCCGCATCCTGAGCAAGCTCAACGAGGCCGAGGCGTTCGAGACCTTCCTGCAGACCAAGTACGTCGGCCAGAAGCGCTTCAGTCTCGAAGGCGGCGAGTCGCTGATCCCGCTGCTGGACGAGATCCTCCAGGGCGCTGCCGAGGCCGGCCTCGACGGAACCGCGATCGGCATGGCCCACCGCGGACGCCTGAACGTCCTGACCAACATCGCGGGCAAGACCTACGGCCAGGTGTTCCGCGAGTTCGAAGGATCCGTCGCGATCGGCTCGAAGAGCGGATCCGGCGACGTCAAGTACCACCTCGGCACCGAGGGCACTTTCGTGGACGACCGGGGCGAGGAGCTGCCGGTCTACCTCGCAGCCAACCCGTCGCACCTGGAGACCGTCGACGGCGTGCTCGAGGGCATCGTCCGCGCGAAGCAGGACCGCAAGCCGATCGGCACCTTCTCCTGGCTGCCGATCCTCGTCCACGGCGACGCCGCGTTCGCCGGCCAGGGGGTCGTGGTCGAGACCCTGCAGATGTCGCAGCTTCGCGGCTACCGCACCGGCGGCACGATCCACGTGGTCGTGAACAACCAGGTCGGGTTCACCACCGTCCCGCAGGATGCCCGCTCCTCCGTGTACGCGACGGATGTCGCCAAGACGATCCAGGCGCCCGTCTTCCACGTGAACGGCGATGACCCCGAAGCGGTCGTCCGCGTCTCGCAGCTGGCCTTCGCCTACCGTCAGCGGTGGCACCGCGATGTCGTGATCGATCTGGTCTGCTACCGCCGACGCGGTCACAACGAGGGGGACGACCCCTCGATGACGCAGCCCCTGATGACGAACCTCATCGAGGCGAAGCGCTCGGTGCGCCGCCTCTACGTCGAAGCCCTCGTCGGCCGCGGTGACATCACCGAGGAGGAGTACGAGCAGGCCAAGCGCGACTTCCAGAACGGCCTCGAGATCGCCTTCGCCGAGACGCACGCCGCCGAGACCGGCACGTCGCCGATCGTGACGGATGCCGTCGTCGAACCGGCCGTCGGCTCGCCCGAGACCACCGGCGTGTCGCGCGACATCGTGCACCTGGTCGGCGACGCGTTCGTGAACAAGCCCGAGGGCTTCACCGTGCACGCCAAGCTGCAGCAGCTCCTCGAGAAGCGCCTCGACATGAGCCGCAACGGAGCGATCGACTGGGGCTTCGCGGAGCTGCTCGCCTTCGGCTCCCTGCTCGTCGAGGGAACCCCGGTGCGCCTGGCCGGTCAGGATTCGCGCCGTGGCACCTTCGTCCAGCGCCACTCCGTGCTGCACGACCGCGCGAACGGCCAGGAGTGGATCCCGCTCACGAACCTGGGCGAGAAGCAGGGGAAGTTCTGGGTCTACGACTCGCTGCTGAGCGAGTACGCGGCGCTGGCATTCGAGTACGGCTACTCGGTCGAACGCGCCGACGCACTCGTGCTCTGGGAGGCGCAGTTCGGCGACTTCACCAACGGCGCGCAGTCCGTGCTCGACGAGTTCATCTCCTCGGCCGAGCAGAAGTGGGGCCAGCTTTCCAGCGTCGTGCTGCTGCTCCCCCACGGCTACGAGGGCCAGGGTCCCGATCACTCGTCGGCGCGTATCGAGCGCTACCTGCAGATGTGCGCACAGGACAACATGACCGTCGCCCGTCCATCGACTCCCGCGTCGTACTTCCATCTGCTGCGCCGACAGGCGTACGCGCGCCCGCGGCGTCCGCTGATCGTTTTCACGCCGAAGGCGATGCTGCGCCTTCGCGGGGCGACGAGCCCGGTAGAGGACTTCCTCTCCGGCAAGTTCGAGCCCGTGCTGGACGACGACCGCAAGCTCGATCTGGACCGCAAGGCCGTCAAGCGGGTGCTGCTTCACGCCGGCAAGATCCATTGGGACCTCAAGGCCGAGCTCGACAAGAACCCCAACCCCGAGATCGCACTGGTGCGACTCGAGCAGTTCTACCCGGCGCCGATCGAGGAGCTCAACAGGGTGCTGGACAGCTACCCCTCGGCGGAGCTGTTCTGGGTGCAGGACGAGCCCGAGAACCAGGGTGCATGGCCGTTCATCGCGCTCGAGGTGGTCAAGCACCTGCACGGGCGGACGATCCGCCGCATCTCGCGGGCGTCTGCGGCATCGACCGCGACCGGCTCACCGAAGGTGCACGCGCTGGAGCAGGCGGCGATCCTGAAGAAGGCGCTGACGCTCTAGGAGCTGTTGCGAAAAGCGGATGCCGCGGCATCCGCTTTTCGTCGTTGGCCAGCCGCGGTCGGTCAGCGGATCGGTCGGCGCGCGCGGTGTCGCCGGACGAGTGTCACGACCACTGCGGCGACGGCCAGCACGAGCGCGGGAAGCAACGAACGCACGGCGAGCACGAGCATGCCCACGCACAGGACCACCGCAATGCATGCCATCCACCACCCCGGCGTCCACCGGTCGAGCAGGCGCACGGCGGCGATCATGCCCACGACGTAGATCGCGACCATGCTGCTGGTGTGCACGAGGATGAAGGGCGTCAGATCCAGGCCCGACCAGAGCATGAGGCCGAAGTAGATTCCCACGACGACGCCGATCAGACCGAGCGCGCGACGCGGGATGCCGCCCGACTCGGCGCCGGGCGCGAACCAGCGGGGCAGATCGCCGTTCGCGGCCAGTGACGCACCCAGCTTCGCGAACGCGGCCAGATACACGTTCAGCACGCCGAGCGCGACGATCGCCGCGATCACGCCCACCGCGATCGAGCCGAAGCCCGGCGAGCCCAGCCCGGCGAGCGTCAGCAGCGGCACCAGGCCATCGCCCGCCTTGTCGCCGAGAGCGCCGATCGTCACGATCTGCAGCACGAGGTAGCAGGCGCCCGTCACGACGAGGGCGACCGCTGTCGCGAGGGGGATGATGCGGCGCGGGTTGCGGAACTCCCCCGAGACGTGCGTGCCCACCTCCCATCCGGCGAAAGCCCAGACGAACAGGCTGATCGCGGTGCCGACGCCTCCCCACCCGTGCGGAAGGAACGGCTGGAAATTCTGCGGTTCGACCGAGGGCGCCGCGAGTGCGACAACCGTGATCACGACGATGAGCAGCAGCCCCGTGAGCACGAGCTGCAGCCAGCCCGCGACGCGCACGCCGAACGCATTGATCACGAAGGGAGGGATGAAGAAGATCAGGGCCAGCACGGGCACCACCGCACGATCGGCTCCTACGACCGCGGCGACGTACTCGGCTCCCAGGACGGCTACGACCGGACCCCCGGCGCACACGCCGAACATGAACCAGTACCCCGCCATCCGTGCCGCCGTCGCACCGAGCGCGCGGCGCGCGTAGCTGGCCACCCCGCCAGGATCGGGGTAGCGGGCGGCGAGCGCGGCGAACGTGCCGGCGAGCGGAACCGACAGGATGATCACGGCGACGACCGCGATGATGCTCGCGGGGCCGGCGACCTCGGCGGCGATCCCGGGGAGCACGAGAAGGCCCGTTCCCAGGACCGACCCGATGTACAGTGCGATTCCCTGGGGCAGTCCGAGCGATCCGTGGCTCGTCGCGATCGGCGCGGGAACAGCGAGCGGAACGGTCACGTGTCCAGTCTCGCGCGAGCCCACGACATCGCGACCCGACCGTCTGCCAATCGTGACGCGGGACCTGCCAATGCCCCGTCGTCAGTACCAGAGGCTCAAGTACGGCGTGTCGGCGGACGCGAACGCGCCCTCCAATGCCGCGAGCGTGGCCGGCTCCGCGTCGAGCAGCCCGGCCAGCGCGAGGGTCTTCGCGCGCACGCCCCCGAGCAGCAGCGAGGACAGGGCGTTCACCGAGAGGCTGACGTCGGGTGACGCGTCGGAGGCTTCGACCGCGGCGCCGCCCGTATCGTCCAGGTTCAGCTGCCACGTGCCCTCGGCGAAGCCCAGGGGATCACTGACGCGCAGTGTGAACGAGCCTGACGCGGCGTACGTCCGGGCGCCGAGCACGGCGGGGACATCCAGGATGCGCAGCCAGCCGTGCTCGGTCGTCTCGACCTTCGCGCCGCGCTGGTCGGCGATCATCCACCTCAACGGCTCGTCCACCGACCGCAGCGACGCCTTCACGACCGAGACGAGGTCGTGCTCCAGCACGAAGCGCCACAGGGCGGCGTACGCGTCGGTGGTCTCACTGACGAGGTAGTGCAGCTCGAGCTCGTGCTTCGTGAAGTCGTGCCCTTCCTCCCCGAGCTTGTACACCGCGACGCCGCGCGTGGTGCCTCCGGCATCCGCATACCGCACGCCCCGCAGCTTCTTCCCGCCTTCCTGACCCGGTGCCGTCCCCGACATGCGACGCCAGAGCCCCGGCCATGCCTCGATCTCACCGGGCCGGGACGCCCGCACGCGCCCGTGCACCTCGGCGAGCTGATCGCGCAGGTCCTCCCGGCCGACGAAATCGAGCCGACCCTCGGGTCTTGGGCCGACCCAGATCGCGCGCTTGGTCTCGATCGACCAGTCCGTGCCGAACGTCGCCGGCGAGAACCCGAAGCGGCCGTAGATGGTCGCCTCCGACACGGTGAGTCCGGCGATCGGGACGCCGGCGTCGGCCGCTGTCCGCAGCTCGCCCTCGAGCATCGCGCGTGCGATGCCCTTGCGCCGGTGCGTCGGCGCGACGGTCACTCCGCTCACCGCCCACATCGGGATGCCGCGACCGCCCGGCAGGGTGAGGTCGGTGACCCAGGAATTGACCGTGGCGACCGGCTGCGACGTGTCGAGCGAGCCCGGGTCGTACACACCCGCGAACCGCCGGAACGCGAGGCCGTCGCGCATCGAGCCCAGCTGTTCCTGGGTCTGCTCTCCGGAGAGGAACCCGCGCAGCTCGGCCTGCAGATAGGGGTCGAAAACCGCCGCGTCGCTCGTGTCTATGACTCGGTATTCGAGTCCGTTCGTCGCGAGCGCATCGGCGGCTGCGCGGTCTGCAGGGGCGTTCTTCCAGTCGTGCGCGGGCATGCGCCCAACCCTACTCAGAGAGGCCGACAGCACGGGCGCGTCACTGTGGGAATGCGGCGGCCGCGGCATCCTCCGACGCCGCCCGATCCGCCTCGACGAGTCCGAGGCGTGTCCGGCGATCGAGGAGATCGTCGACGGTCAGGGCGCCTTCCACCCGCACGCCCCAGCGGAGCTCCTGCGCGGTCACGCCGCGCGCAGCGGCCGGACCGGGCAGGAGGCCGGCGACGAACGGGGCCTCCGCGCCGTACCGCCGCACGAGCCGGGCGGGCGCAGCGATCTCACCGGTGCGCCCTCTCGGCCATGCCCCGACGAGAGGGAGGGTGCGTGTTCGCGATGATCCGACCGCGTCGCCGCCGAACCGGCGCGAGAGCGCGGCATCCACTCCGTCCTCGGCCATGCGCCGGTACGTCGTGAGCTTGCCGCCGACCACGCTCAGCACGCCGGTCGTGGATTCGAGGATCGCGTGATGGCGCGACAGATCGCTCGTCTCGCGACCGTCCGCGCGGCCGCTCGCCTCGCGCGCTCGGGTCAGCAGCGGGCGCAGGCCCGCGAACGTCGCGATCACGTCGGATCGATCCAGCGGGCGCTCCATGACCGTGTTGACGGTATCCAGCAGCATGTCGATCTCCTCCTGCGTCGCCTGCGGGACGTCGGGCAGCTCACCGCCGGTCGGCACGTCGGTGAGCCCGATGTAGGTGCGGCCGTGCGGGGCCGGCACGGTGAAGACGAAGCGACTGCTCGAACCGGGCACGGGCACGGTGAGCGAGACGTCCGACCCGCCCAGGCGAGAGGACTCGACGACGAGGTGCGTCCCGCGGCTCGGCCGCAGGGCGACGCCGGGGTCGAGTTCCCCCGCCCACACCCCGGTCGCGCTGATGACGGCGCGTGCGCGCACCTCGAGCTCATCGCCGGTGAGCACGTCGCGCAGCACGGCGCCGTCACCGCGGACCCGCACGGCCTCGACGCGCGTGAGGATCGACGCGCCGTACCCCGCCGCGGTCCGCGCGACGGCGACCACGAGCCGCGCGTCGTCGATGAGCTGTCCGTCCCATCCGCGCAGTCCCCCGCGCAGTCCGTCGACCCGCACGGCCGGTGCCAGGCGAAGCGTCTCGTCGCGCCGGATCGGTCCGGGCGCGCGCAGCACGGCATCCGGCGTGCCCACCAGACGGCGCATCCCGTCGCCGAGCCCGTAGCCGACTCCGACGTATGCCCCGCGCGTCATATGCCCCGGGGCGTACAGCGGGATGACCTGCGCCAGCGGCCGTGTGAGGTGCGGAGCCACGCGCGTCATCAGCAGGTGGCGCTCGGCAGCGCTCTCGTGCGCGATGCCGAACTGGCCCGACGCGAGGTAGCGCAGACCGCCGTGCACGAGCTTCGAGCTCCACCGGCTGGTGCCGTGAGCGAGGTCCGCGCGCTCGACCAGCACCGTGCTCAGCCCTCGGCTGGCGGCATCCAGTGCGATTCCGACGCCGGTGATCCCGCCTCCGACGACGAGCACGTCGATGACCGGATCGTCGCCGAGTTCGGTGAGCTCGCGCGATCGCCTCTCGGCGTTGAGGGCCGTCGGATGCGGCTGACGGCCGACGATCCGCATCATGACCCACCCGCGCGAACGGCGAGGTAGCCGGCGACGGCGGCGTGCAGTTCGCGCCGCCACTCGTCGGGCGGCAGCCACTCGGCGACCAGCGGTGCGGACTGGATCGCGGACTGCGCGATCAGCAGGAGCATCGCGGCGAAGCGGTCTGGATCGCCGGCGCGGATGAACCCGGCATCCTGCCCGCCCTTCACGCGCGCGGAGATCTCGCGGTGGATGCCGCGCTGGCTCGTGCCGAGCCGCTCGAGGATGTAGCGCGAGAACAGCTCGGGATCGGTCTCGCGGAGCCGGTCCACCAGCGGCAGCGACCTGATGCAGTCGGCGGTCTCGACCAGCCCGTCCGCGAAGTCGTCGAGCGAGGACGCCGATCCTCCGCGCGGCACGACCGCGAACAGCTCACGGGTGACGAGCGCGGCCAGGAGCGCCTGCACGTCCGGCCAGTAGCGGTACAGCGTCTGCCGCGAGACGCCCGCCCGCCGGGCGATGTCGGATGCCGTCGTCCGGCGTATCCCGTGTGCCAGCACCTCGAACGAGAGCGGCGTCCAGGATCATCCGCTCGGTGTCGCCCGATGTTTCGGCCATGTGACAACCATACAGAATGTGTCATACTGTCGCGATGGATGCGTCGATGCCCCAGGACACTCCGGACGCGTCGGTCGTCCCCGCATACCGCCCCCGGTCCGATTGGGATGCGTGGGGCACGCAGCCGGCTCGCCTGCCGGCGGGGGCGAAGGCACTCGTCGCCGCACTGCTGCCGGGCAAGGCTCATCCCGTGCCTCGTCGCCCCGCCCCCACGCTCACGAAGTCGCGCCTGAACGAGGACGACCTGAGCGCGCTCGCGACGGTGGTCGGCCGGCCGAACGCGACGACCGATGATGCCGTGCGCATGATGCATCTCGGCGGGAAGAGCACTCCAGACCTGCTCGCGCGTCGCCTGGGCGAGCTGCAGACGGCGCCCGACGCCGTGGTCTCGCCGAGCACGCACTCCGAGACGCTCGCCGTGCTCGCGGTCTGCGACGAGCGCGGAATCGCCGTGGTGCCGTTCGGCGGAGGCACGAGCGTGGTGGGCGGGGTGGAGCCCGACGCGGGCGGGCGCTCGAGCGTGATCGCACTCGACCTCGCTCGCACGGCGCGCCTCCTGACGCTCGACGAGACCTCCCTGCTGGCCACCTTCGGCGCCGGCACCACCGGCCCGCAGGCCGAGGAGCTGCTCGGCGCGCGCGGCTACACGATCGGCCACTTCCCGCAGAGCTTCGAGTACGCCTCGCTCGGAGGGTACGCGGCGACGCGATCGAGCGGCCAGGCCTCGCGCGGCTACGGGCGATTCGACGACATCGTCCATGCCCTGCGAGTGGCGACTCCGGTCGGCGAGCTCCAGCTCGGGCGCGCCCCGGCGAGCGCCGCGGGTCCCGATCTGCGCGAGCTGTTCCTCGGCTCCGAGGGAGCCTTCGGAGTGCTCACCGAGGTCACCGTCCGCGTTCGCCCACTCCCCGCGGCGACCGCGTACGGCGCGTGGACCTTCGCCGACTTCGCCTCCGGTGCCGCCGCCTTCCGCGAACTGACGCAGCGCGGCATCCGCCCGACCGTCCTGCGGCTCAGCGACGCGAACGAGACCCGCGTCAACGCCGTGATGGGCGGGCACCTGACCCGCGCGCGCGGATGCCTCGCCGTCGCGACCTTCGAGGGCGAGGACGCGGGCGGTGCCGGCGCGGTCCGAGACGAGACCGATGCCGTCTTCCGGCGGCACGGCGCATCCGCCCGCGGCGAAGACCCCGCACGCTCCTGGGAACGAGGCAGATTCGCGTCCCCCGCTCTGCGCGACACGCTCCTGGACATCGGCGTGCTCGCCGAGACCCTCGAGACCGCCACCACGTGGGCGAACCTCGACGTGCTGAAGGCGGCCGTGACAGACGCACTGAGCGCGAGTCTGGGGGCCGACGGCACGAAGCCCATCGTCATGTGCCACATCTCGCACGTGTATCCCGCAGGCGCGTCGCTGTACTTCACCGTGATCGCCGCGCTGACGACGGACCCCGCCGGTCAGTGGGGCAGGGCGAAGGATGCCGCTTCCCGGGCGATCGGCGACGCCGGCGGCACGATCACGCACCACCACGCCGTCGGGCGCGACCACCGGCCGTACCTGGAGACGGAGATCGGAGAGGTCGGGATCGCGGTGCTGCGCGCCGTCAAGGACACCGTCGATCCGCGGGGCATCATGAACCCAGGCGTTCTCGTTCCGCCTGCCGCGCCACCCGAGAAAGCCGAATGAACGTCACACTGCTGGTCAATCCCGCTGCACGAGGTGGCGCCCACACGGGCGCGGCGATGCGCGCCGCCGAGCGCCTGCGCTCGCAGGACGTGCGCACCACGATCATCAGCGGCGGAAGCGCCGCCGAGTCCAGTCAGCTGCTGCGCACCGCGATCGAGCTCGGCACCGATGCCGTCGCCGTCGCCGCGGGGGACGGCACGGTGCACCTCGCGATCCAGGAGCTCGTCGGGACGGATGTGCCGCTCGGAATCATCCCGGCGGGAACCGGCAACGACCTGGCCACGACGCTCGGGCTGCGGGAGCTGGATGCCGACGCCGCCGCCGACGCGATCGCAGCGGGGCGGACCCGACGCATCGACCTGGCCCGGGTCACCCGAGAGGACGGATCGACGGCGTACTTCGGCACGGTGCTGGCCAGCGGCTTCGACTCGCGCGTGAACGATCGCGCGAACGCGATGCGGTGGCCGCGCGGCGGATCGCGGTACAACATCGCGATCCTGATCGAGTTCCTCACGCTCAAAGGCATCCCGTACGAGGTCGACCTCGAGCTCGCCGACGGCTCCCGGGAGCGGATCGTCGGCGACCTGGTGATGGGGACCGTCGGCAACGGCAGGACCTACGGCGGCGGCATCCCGATCTGCCCCGACGCCGACCCGTCGGACGGGCTCCTCGATGTGACGCTCGTGCGACCGGCCGGCCGGCTGCGCCTCCTTCGGCTCCTCCCCCGTCGTCTACCGCGGCACGCACACGAGTGTGCCGGAGGTCTCGACGTACCGCGTGCGGTCGGTGCGACTGTCGTCGCCGGGCGTCACCGCGTACGCGGACGGTGATCCGATCGGCTCGCTGCCCCTCATGATCGAGGTCGCACCGGCGGCGCTCAGCGTCTTCACGCCGTAGCGGCTCCGCCGGCTGCGGTCAGTGCGTCGCCTGCACGGCCCGCAGCCGCTCGAGCACCTGATCGCGGAGCTCTTCCGGCGCGGTCTCCTTGCAGGCGCGCGCCACGACGTCGGTGAGTGTCCGCGAGACCAGCGCCTCGTCCTGGCAGCTCACGCAGTTCTCGAGGTGCTCGGCGATGTCGGTCTGCGACGTCTTGCACACTTCGTGCCGCAGGTACTCTTCGAGGTCGCGTCGGGCCTTCTCACAGCCGCAATCGGTCATTTCGTGCTCCCTGTGGCAGCCGCGCTGATTCCGCGCTCGGCCGCATATTCCGCCAGCAGCTCACGAAGCATTCGCCTGCCACGATGCAGGCGGCTCATGACTGTGCCGATGGGTGTCTTCATGATGTCGGCGATCTCCTGGTAGGCGAAGCCCTCGACATCCGCGAGGTACACCGCCAGCCGGAAGTCTTCCGGGATCGACTGCAGCGCGTCCTTGACGACGGATGCCGGCATCCGGTCGATCGCTTCGGCCTCGGCGGATCGGCTGCTCGTCGCGGTGGTCGACTCCGCTCCGCCCAGCTGCCAGTCCTCGAGTTCGTCGATCGTGCCCTGGTAGGGCTCGCGCTGCTTCTTGCGATAGATGTTGATGTAGGTGTTGGTGAGGATGCGGTAGAGCCACGCCTTCAGGTTGGTGCCCTGCGTGAACGTCGCCCACGACGCGAACGCCTTGACGAAGGTCTCCTGCACGAGATCGGCCGCATCCGCGGGATTGCGCGTCATGCGCATCGCAGCGGCGTAGAGCTGGTCCATGAAGGGAAGCGCCTGCACCTCGAACTGTGTGCGCGCGTCGGTGACGGCTGCCTCTGCCTCGTCATTCATCACGCGCCAGTCTACGTCGGCGGGATCCCAGGCCATGTCGGCCTCGGACTGCTCGTCCGCTCGTGGGCGATCGATTGTGGCGATCATCCGGCTCCGGTTCTGCTGGTTGTCTGCGGGGGTTCAGTAGGGTAGAACCCGATGACTGGTGACCGGTATTCCCACGTTTCCACACCGTCTGCGCGCGGCCGCTGGCACGCGCCCGTAGCGGGTGGTCCTCTGCGCGCCACGGTGACCGTACCGGGGTCGAAGTCCCTCACCAATCGCGAGCTGATCCTCGCGGCGCTGGCCGACGGACCGAGCCGCCTTTCGGCGCCGCTGCACTCCGAGGACTCGGCCAAGATGATCGACGCGCTGCGCACCCTCGGCGTCGGCATCGAGCGCACGCCCGGGCTCGGAAAGTACGGCGACGATCTGGTCGTCACGCCCGTCTGGCCGCTGCAGGGCTCCACCGAGGTGGACTGCGGGCAGGCCGGCACGGTGATGCGATTCGTCGCGGGCCTTGCGGGTTTCGCGCGGGGCGATGTCACCCTCACTGCGCACGAGAGCGCCCTGCACCGACCGATGGGCACGATGATCAAGGCCCTGCGCGACGTGGGCGTCGACATCGACGACGGCGGACACTGGGCGCTTCCGTTCATCGTGCGCGGTCACGGGCACGTGCGCGGAGGCGAGGTGGTCGTCGATGCGAGCGCGTCGAGCCAGTTCGTCTCGGGCCTTCTGCTGGCCGCGCCCCGCTTCGACGTCGGCCTGCACCTCATCCATCGCGGCGAGCGGCTGCCGAGCATGCCGCACATCGACATGACGATCGAATCGCTCGGCCACCGCGGCGTCCATGTCGAGCGGCCGGCTGCCGGCGAATGGGTCGTCCCGGCGGGGTCGGTGCGTGCGAAGGACGTCGCGATCGAGCCCGACCTCTCCAACGCGGCGCCGTTCCTGGCCGCGGCGATGATCGCCGGCGGCTCGGTGTCGGTGCCCGGATGGCCCGCCCACTCGACGCAGCCGGGCGCGATGCTCACCGACATCTTCGCGCTGATGGGCGCCCGCGCCGTGCGGCGCGGTGGTGCGCTGACCGTGACCGCCGGGAGCGGCATCGCCGGCGTCGACCTCGACCTGTCGGCGGCCGGCGAGCTCACCCCGTCGCTGGTGGCGCTCGCGGCGTTCGCCGACGCGCCGAGCACGTTCTACGGAATCGGGCACATCCGCGGCCACGAGACTGACCGCATCGCGGCGCTCGCCAGCGAGCTGCGCGCGCTCGGCGGCGAAGCCCACGAGCTGGCAGACGGCATCCGCATCGTCCCCCGCCCCCTCCATGGCGGCACCTGGCGCGCGCACCACGACCACCGTCTCGCCACCACCGGCGCCCTCATCGGCCTCGCCGTCCCCGGCGTCGAGATCGACGACATCGGCACGACCGCCAAGACGCTGCCCGAGTTCCCCCAGCTCTGGCAGGAGATGCTCGACGGTTCGCCCGACGACGACGCGCACACCGAGCCCCTCCACAACGTGGCTTCGTGAAGTTGGTCCGCGCACGGTGAGCTGGCTCGACGACGACGAGGACGACGAACCGGAGTTCGACGAGACGACCCTGCGGGCCCGTCCCAACCCCAAGGCGAACCGCCCGCGCACCAAGCGACGGCCGGCGCATGCCGACGCCGTGATCGCGCGCGTCCTCGGCGTCGATCGCGGACGATACACCGTGCTGGCCGACGAGGACGGCCCGGATGAGCGCCGCGTGCTGGCGACCCGGGCCCGCGATCTGCGCCGGATGCCGATCGTCACGGGCGATCGCGCGCGGATCGTCGGCGACTCGTCCGGCGACGAGGGGACGCTCGCCCGAATCATCGGCATCGAGGAGCGCACCTCGCTGCTGCGGCGGTCGGCCGACGACACCGACCAGGTCGAGCGTGTGATCGTCGCCAACGCCGATCAGATGCTCGTCGTCGTGGCCGCGGCGGATCCGGAGCCTCGCGAGCGCCTCGTCGACCGCTACCTCGTCGCCGCGCTGGATGCCGGCGTCCGCCCGCTGCTCGTCGTGACCAAGACCGACCTTGCCGACCCGTCCGAGTTCCTCGCCCACTTCGACGGGCTCGACCTCGAGGTCTTCACGAGCGCGCAGGAGGAGATGCCCCTGGAGCGGATCGGTGCGGAGCTGATCGGCCACTCGACGGTGTTCGTCGGGCACTCCGGCGTGGGCAAGTCCACGCTCGTGAATGCGCTCGTCCCCAGCGCGATGCGCGCGACCGGGCACGTGAACGTGGTCACCGGCCGTGGCCGGCACACGTCGTCGTCGACCGTGTCGATGCGCTATCGCGGCGACGGCGGCAACGGCTGGGTCATCGACACCCCGGGCGTGCGCTCCTTCGGGCTCGGGCACGTCGATCCCGCCAACATCCTCGGCGCCTTCACCGAGCTCGCCGAGGTCGCGAAGGACTGCCCCCGCGGCTGCACGCACCTGCCGGACGCGCCGGACTGCGCGATCGTCGAGGCCGCCGCAGAAGGTCGGCTCGGACCCAACGGCGCTGCGCGGCTCGACTCGCTGCAGCGGCTGCTGATGACATTCGGGGATCAACGCCGCGGCCGCGAACTCGATTAGGCCGCGATGTCGCCATAGGCTGGAGGGATGAGCTCTGTCGTTCTGGAACCCGGATCCCCCGCCCCCGATTTCACCCTCCTCGATCAGGATGAGAAGTCCGTCTCGCTCGGCGACCTGCGCGGACAGGGTGTCGTGCTGTTCTTCTACCCGGAGGCGATGACCCCCGGCTGCACCACCGAGGCGTGCGACTTCCGCGACAGCCTCGCACCGCTCCAGGCCGCCGGCTACATCGTGCTGGGGATCTCCCCCGACCTGCCCGAGAAGCTCCGCCGCTTCCGCGAGCGCGACGGTCTGACCTTCGATCTCCTGAGCGATCCCGATCACGCCGTGCACGACCGATACGGCACGTGGGGCGAGAAGACCAACTACGGCAAGGTGTACCAGGGCGTCATCCGATCGACGTTCGTCATCGACCCCGACGGGCGGATTCAGGAAGCGCTCTACAACGTGAAGGCGACCGGACACGTCGCCCGGGTGCGCAAGCTCGTGGGCGTCGACGCGGCGTAGCGAGCGCTATTCGGATGCCTCGCCCCGCGGCTCCCGCCCGGCGGCGCGCACCGCGATCACAAGCAGGACCAGCGCGACGATAGCGGGGACGGCGAGCGCGAGTCCCGTGGACGGGTGGGCATAGGCGCCGGTCATCGCGCCCACGGCGACGGCGAGGATCAGCAGCTGGGTGACGATGCCGCCCGAGCGTCCCCATGACACGCCCCGCCAGGTCGCCACGGCGAACGCGAGGACGGCGAAGGCTCCGATCGCGGTCAGGACGACGAGTGCGATCGCGCTCTCGATCGACTCCGTGTCGCCGGCGGCGAGCGCCCACACCTGCCACACCACGAGAGCGACGATCGCCAGACCCTCGAGTCCGAGGACGACCGCCGCGATCCGACTCACCGCGTGTGTGCGCATCAGCCACAATCCCCTTGCCACTCGACGGGCCTTTGTCAGAACCCTCTATGTCGTGGAGCGAATGCTCAGCAAAACCGCACATAACGTGCCGGGCAACCCTTGATTCACATCCACCGCTATGCGACGATTAACAGAGCCGTGTGCTCCCACAGCGAGGTGGGGCGAGCATCTCTCGCATCTCCCACAGGGTATCGGACCCGAATCCGGGCTCTGAATCAACCCGTCATCGTCATCAAGGAGCACCACCATGGACTGGCGCGATAAGGCCGCCTGCCTGACCGTCGACCCCGAGCTGTTCTTCCCCGTGGGGAACACCGGACCGGCCGTCGATCAGATCGAGAAGGCCAAATCGGTCTGCGCACGCTGCACCGTGACGGAGATCTGCCTGCAGTACGCCCTCGAGACGGGCCAGGACTCCGGCGTGTGGGGCGGCCTCTCGGAGGACGAGCGCCGCGCGCTCAAGCGTCGCGCCGCGCGCGCTCGTCGCGCGTCCTGACCCGAGCGGGTCTGCGCGCGTCCCACGTCTGACGGACGGCGCGCGTTCGCCCGAGCCTGACACACGGTTGCTCGGGCATCCGCTCTGTGTTCGTCCGTCACCCGTGTACGCGAAACCACCGAGGTCACGTGCACAGGTGACGGATGAATCGCCGTTAGCATTACGCCTCGCGGACGCGGCGCGCCGACGACTCGGCGCGCCGGGTCAGCCCGATGTGCCGTCCCGGTCGATGTAGCGCATCGGGATGTCGATCGTGACCTCGGTGCCGCTTCCCATCAGCGTGTGCCAGTCGATCGTGCCGCCGAGCTCGCCCTGGATGAGGGTGCGCACGATCTGGGTGCCGAGGCCGCGGCCGACCTGACCCTCGGGCAGGCCCGATCCGGTGTCGCGGACGCGGACGGCGAGGTTCTCCTCGCCGCGCTCGGCGATGATCTCGACGTCGCCCTCCTGACCGGCCAGGCCGTGCTCGACGGCGTTGGTCACGAGTTCGGTGAGCGCGAGCGCCAGCGGGGTCGCGTACTCGCTCGGAAGCGTGCCGAAGCGACCGGACGACCGGGTCTGCGCTCGCGTGTTCGGAGCCGCCGCGACCTCGGCGACGAGCTTGAGCACGCGGTCGAACACGTTGTCGAAGTCGACGGTCTGCGACAGCCCCTCCGACAGCGTGTCGTGCACGACGGCGATCGCCGCGACGCGACGCATCGCCTGGGTCAGAGCGTCGCGGGCTTCGTCCGAGTGCGAGCGGCGCGCCTGGATGCGCAGGAGCGACGCGACGGTCTGCAGGTTGTTCTTGACGCGGTGGTGGATCTCGCGGATCGTCGCGTCCTTGGTGATGAGCTCCTGCTCCTGGTGGCGGATCTCGGTGACGTCTCGGCAGAGGACGATCGCACCGATCCGATTGCCGTGATCGCGCAGCGGGATCGTGCGCAGCGAGACGGTGACCCCGCGCGCCTCGATGTCGGTGCGCCACGGCGCGCGCCCGGTCACCACGACCGGCAGCGTCTCGTCGAACTGGCGCTTGCCGGGCAGGATGCGGGTCACCACCTCGATGAGGGACTCCCCCTCCAGCTCGTCGTCGAAGCCGAGCCGGTTGAACGCCGAGAGCGCGTTGGGGCTCGCGAAGGTGGTCACACCGTCGACGTCGAGGCGGATGAGGCCGTCGGATGCGCGCGGGGCGCCGCGGCGCGGAGCGGTCGGCGCCGACAGGTCGGGGAAGTCCCCCGATGCGATCATGCCGAACAGGTCGTCTGCGCAGTCGTTGAAGGTGATCTGCTGGCGAGACGGAGTGCGCGTCTCACCGAGGTTCGTGTGCCGGGTCAGCACGCCGATGATCAGCGCCGGCTCCGTGCCGCGCGTGCGCACGATCGGCACCGCGCGCACGCGCGTCGGGGTCTCCTCGAACCAGTCCGGGGATGCCGAGTCGACGATGCGCGCGGACTGGAACGCCTCACGCACCTGTGTGCGCCACTGCGGTCGCACCCGATCGCCGACGATGTCCCGGTAGAACAGGGTCGCCGCACCGCCCGGGCGGGTGTGCGCGACGGCGACGAACGAGTCGTCTTCGGTCGGGACCCAGATGACGATGTCGGCGAAGGCGAGGTCGGCGAGCAGCTGCCCGTCACCGGCGAGACGGTGGAGCCACTCGACATCCTCGGCACTCGACCTGCCCTGGGCGTAGACGAGATCGCTGAGCGTCGACATCCCTCAAGCTTAGAGTTGACGCCGACCGGGTCAGTGCGCGACCGCCTCCAGCGCCCGTCGACGACGCGGCCGGCGGACTCCTCGCTCGTGCTCCGGCGCCGGCGCGATGGCCTCCCCGACGAACCGACGCAGTGCAAGCGTGATCGGCGACCGTGGCGCGACATCGGCGATCGGGCGCGCGGCCAGGATCGCGGCATCCGCTGCCCGGGGATCCGTCGGAACGAACCAGACGTCCTCGACTCCTCCGAAGCGGTCGAGCGTGCGGCGCACCTGGCCGCGCGCGTCGATGCCGAGCGCGCCCGGGCGGAGTCGGTTCGCGACGACCGTGACCCGGGTCGCGCCGATCGTCGCTCGCAGCTCGGGGTACGCCCGGAGGAAGCGGGAGATGCCGAGCGGATCGGCGGCCGCGACGGCGACGACGAGGTCCGCGCTGCGCAGCGCCGCCAGCGTGGCGGCGTTGCGGCGCGGACCATCGAGGTCGCTCATGATCTCCTCGTCGCGCTCGAGCGGCGCCGCCACGTCGACAACCGTGTGGTCCGCCCACGCCCGACACGCCTCGAGGGCACCCGCGACACGGGACTCGCTGAGCTCCGGCCAGCGCGATGGCCGGTTGAGCCCGGTCAGCACGTCGACGCCGCTGTGACCGATCGGGGCGCCGATGCGCGAGAGCTCGCGTGCGTCGAGTCCGCCGAGCTCGGACTGACGGCACGCGGCCGCGAATCCGGGCGCCTCGTCCGCGAGGCCGAGGGCGAGCGCGATCGAGGGCGCATGCGAGTCGGCGTCCACCAGTCCGACGTGCCGGCCGCCGCGCGCGAGCTCGACGGCGAGTTCGATAGCGACGGTGGTGCGCCCGGGCGCGCCGGCCGGGCCCCACACGGCGATCACCATCGGCGTGCGCGGTGTCGAGCCGAGGGCGTCCGCCTGCCCTGCCGTCGCCGAGGCGGTCGGCGGAGCGGCGAGCCGATCGGCGAGCTGCCAGGCTTCCACGTCCAGCGACAGGGCGGGCTCCAGGCCCAGAGCCGCGGCGATACGGTCGTCCGACGGTCCTGCGCTCAGCGGCGTGATCCGCACCGCACTGCGGTCGCAGAGCGCCACCACCGCGGCGGTGAGCGTGGCGCGGGTTGCCTCGAGCACCACCGCATCGGCTTCCGCGAGCGCCTGCGCGATGCGCTCCGCGTCGGCGCCGAGCGCGGCGTCCTCCGCCGCCACGGCCAGAGCGGATGCCGCGACCACGGCCACCACGGCGATGCCGTCCTGCTCGAGGCCCTCCGCGAGCGCGCTGCCGTGCGGTTCGTCCACCGCGATCAGCACTCTCACCGCGCGGCACCCGATGCCGGCACGACCGAGAGCGCCGACTCGTCGGCCATCGCGGCGAGGGTCGCGGCGACGTCGGCTCGCGGGATCACGATCTCCAGGGCGGCCGATCCGCCGCCGATCATGGAGTCGTCCCGGGTCACCGAGACGACGGTCGCATCCGCGACCAGGATGCGGGGCACGTCGTACCGACCGCGCTCGAGCTGGGGCGCCGCCCAGACCTCGACGACCGTGCCCGCCTCGACCGAACCGGGCACGTCGACCGCGCTGCGCAGCACGACGGTCGTGGTGCGCACCGACGCCGCGTCTCCGATCGCGGTGCGGGGGACGAGCTCACCCGACTCGATGGTGCGGGTCGCGACGAGTCCCTCTGCGAGCGAGTCGGGTGCGAGGTACGCATCGCCGACCTGACCGAGCGACACGTCCACGAGGCGCACATCCGCGCTCGCGATCGCCTCACCGGGGACGATGGTGCGGTTCGCGGCGAACACGGGCACGGTCTGCCGGGAGGTTGAGACGACGAACCACACCCCGGCGACCGACGCGACCACCAGCAGGATGCCGAGGAAGAAGCGGACGTCTCCCCAGAAGGCGCGAGGACGGGCGCGTGTGGTCTCGACTGCGGTCATGAGACCATGGTCGCGCAGACCGCCGAACGCCCCCCGCGGTTATCCACAGCACCCGCGCCCTCCGGCCGCCCTCACCGGTCTGCGCTCATAATGGGGGCATGCCCGAGATCCCGACGTCCGACGTGCGCCTGCTGGCTCCGGCCCAGGTCGCGGAGGTGCTCGGCGTGTCGATCGACGAGGTCATGGCGCTCGTGGAGCAGCGCCGCCTGCGGGGCCTTCGCGTCGGCTCCCCCGCACGGTGGCGGATCGAGGAGTCCAGCGTCGCCGAGTACATCGACGAGCAGACCGAAGAGGCCCGCCGCATCGCACTGTGGCGTCAGTCGAACGAGGCCAGCTTCCCCGAACTGTGGGGCAACGGCGTCGTCAGCAAACCGGACTGAGGCTGGTACGGGCCGGATCCCGCGGGGGGTCAGGCGAGCGTCGCTCCGGCATCGAGGCGGATCCACGCGACGGCGTGGAAGGGCACGATCCGATGGCCGGTGACCGCGGTCGCGCGGCGGGGGGATCCCGGCTCGTGCAGAGCGATGTCCAGGCTGTCGGCGCCGGCCCGATCGATCGTGCCGGACAGCATCCGCCCGTTCGTGAGATGCACGGTGACCGCGACCCGTCGGCGCACGAGGTCGCGCACGACGAAGCCGAACGTCATCCTCTCCGCGAGGGCTGATCCGCGCGTGCCGGGCCGCGCGCTGCGAAGCAGGTCGGCGTGCGGCAGTCCGATCGAAGCGATGGAGGCCAAGGGCACGATGAGCGCACCGGATCTGCCCGCCTTCGAGCGCGAGCCAGTCCGCGCCGACGCCCGTCACCTCCGCGACCAGGAGGGTCCCGTCAGCGGCCTCGAATGACGGCGGCGGGGAGCTCCTCTCGCGGTCGACCAGTGTGGTCAGCCGATCGCGCAGCGACACCCGGGACAGGCGCAGACGCTCGGCCTCGGTGTCGAGTGCGGCGCGCTCGGCCTCCCACTCCGAGGCGAGTTGACCCTCGAGGTCGTCGAAGAATCGGTCCCAGCGCACTCAGCGAGATTAGGGCAATCATCACGACTCGATGAGAAGTTCTCCACAGGTGCTCGATCGACCGTTCCTGTGAACTTGCCGTGTGTTCTACTCTTTCGCAGGACATCCCCCTGTCGAGATAGGCACCCATGGCAATGACGCCCTCGCGCACCGCCCGCGCATATCCCGCGCCCGCCGACGCGCACGAGCTCTCGGAGTTCTTCGCCCCGCAGCGCACGCCCTCCACAGCCCTCCCTGAGCCCGAGCCGTTCCTGCGCAACATCACGCGCGGCGTCCTGGAGGTCTTCGCCGGGGTGCGAGAGGTCGATCAGCTCGCGCGATGGCTGACCGAAGACGCGTACCGCAAGCTCATGACGCGGGCGAACCTGGCCGCGCGGGCGCGCAGTGCGCGGGGCGTTCCGGCGAAGCGCCCCGTCCACGCGCTGCTCTCGGTCCGTCACTCCTCCCCTGCGGACGGTGTCGTCGAAGCGGTCGTGATCGTGCAGGGTCCTGCCCGCACGCGCGCTGTGGCCCTGCGACTCGAGGGCATGGACGGGCGCTGGCGCGCGACGTCCCTCGCTCTGCTCTGACCGGCGTCCGGGCCGCCCCAGCGTCGTGGCGGACCGGATCGTCTCAGTCTGCGCGCGGAGCGTTGCTCACTGCTCGTCGATGAGCTCGAGGAGCTTCTTCAGCGCATCCCTGATCTCGATGTGATCGAACTGTCCGGCCCGGCTCTCGCCCGCGATGACGCCCGAGCGGTGCACCTTGCGGAAATCGCCGAAGGGGAACGAGTACGCCTGCTTGGTCTCGGGGTTCTCGCTCCGGTCGATTCCCATGTGCCAGTGCGAATACTCCGTCCAGCCGTCCCGCTCGATGAACGCGTTCTCTTCATCGGGGGTGGGAGCCGCCTCGGACCACGCGTCCCGATCGTCCTCGACGACCTTCCCATCGCGCACGAGCGAGCGAGCGTGACGGAGCGCCGGTTTGTTCAACTCGATGGCCATGGCGTCACGATACGACCGGCTGAAACGCCACGCGAGGGGGTTGACGGATGCCGCGGCACCCGCCACCGCGAACGGCGCGCGGCGCGAGCCGGCCGTCGCGACGTCCGGGGGTGGTCACTGGCGGTAGGACGACAGGAAGTTGCCGAGCCGCTCGATCGCCTCGGACAGCACCCGGGCCTCGGGGAGCGTCACGATCCGCACGTGGTCGGGGGTGGGCCAGTTGAATCCGGTCCCCTGCACGAGCAGGACGTGCTCGGCCACGAGGAAGTCGTAGACGAGCTTGGCGTCGTCGCGGATCTCGTACACCTCGGGGTCGAAGCGGGGGAACGCATACAGCGCGCCCGCCGGCTTGACACAGCTCACGCCCGGGATCGCCTCCAGGCCCTCCCAGGCGGCATCCCGCTGCTCGTGCAGCCGGCCTGCGGGCGCGATGAGCGCATCGATCGACTGCACGCCCGACAGCGCGGCCTGCACCGCGTGCTGCGCGGGCACGTTCGGGCACAGTCTGGTCGAGGCGAGGAGGTTGATCCCCTCGAGGAAGCCTGCCGCGTGCTCCTTCGGGCCGGTGATGACCATCCACCCGGACCGGTAGCCGGCGACGCGGTAGGTCTTGGAGAGCCCGTTGAAGGTGAGGCACAGCAGGTCGGGGGCGATCGTCGCCATCGGGATGTGCTCGGCGTCGTCGAACAGGATGCGGTCGTAGATCTCGTCCGACAGGATCAGCAGCGAATGCTCGCGTGCGATCGCGGCGATGCCTTCGAGCAGCTCGCGCGAATACACGGCGCCGGTGGGGTTGTTGGGGTTGATCACCACGATGGCCTTCGTGCGCGGCGTGATCTGCCCCCGGATGTCTTCGAGATCAGGCTGCCAGCCGTCGAGCTCGTCGCACCGGTAGTGCAGGGGCGTGCCGCCGCCGAGGCTCGTCATCGCGGTCCACAGCGGGTAGTCGGGAGCCGGGATGAGCACTTCGTCGCCCTCGTCCAGGAGCGCCTGCATCGTCATCGTGATCAGCTCGGACACCCCGTTGCCGAGGAACACGTCATCCGGGTCGAAGGCGGGGAAGCCCTCGATCTGCTCGTAGCGGTACACGACCGCGCGGCGGGCCGAGATGATGCCGCGACTGTCGCTGTAGCCGTGCGCGTGCGGGATGGCCTCGATCATGTCGCGCACGATCTGGAATGGTGCTTCGAAGCCGAAGGCGGCGGGGTTGCCGGTGTTCAGCTTGAGGATCGTGTGGCCGTCGTTCTCGAGCCGGTGGGCCTCCACGAGCGCCTGGCCGCGGATTTCGTAGAGGACGTCCTTGAGCTTGCTCGACTGGTCGAGTGGGCGGAGGGGGCTCATCGGTTCAGGATAGTCCGCGCGCGGCGCGGCCAATCGCCACGCGTTGGCATGCCCTGCACGTCAGCGGCGCAGCCGACTCGCCCGGCGCGCCGAGATCACCTGGAAGATGAGGGTCGCCGCGATGGCGATGAGGAAGACCGCCGATGCGATCACGTTCGCCTGGGGCGGGATGCCGCGCTGCGCGGCGACGTAGATGTAGACCGGGAAGGTCTGCACCGTGCCGGAGGTGAAGTACGTGATGATGAAGTCGTCGAAGCTCAGGCTGAACGACAGCAGCGCGGCGGCGATGATGCCGGGCAGCAGCAGGGGGAACGTGATGCGCCAGAACACCGCTCGCGGTGAGCCGTACAGGTCGCGGCCGGCCTCCTCGAGCGAGGGGTCGAGCGAGAGCACGCGCGCCCGCACGGTCACCACGACGAAGCTCAGACAGAACATGGTGTGCGCGATGATGATCGTGACCAGGCCCTTGGCGACGCCGACGGTGAGGAACTGGGAGGCGAGACCAGCGCCGATCACGACCTCGGGGGTCGCCATGGGCAGGAACAGCAGCAGGCTTATCGCGCTGCGGGCGCGGAAGCGGTAGCGGACGAGGGCGAGCGCGATCATGGTTCCGAGCGTCGTCGCGATGATCGTCGAGATGCCGCCGACGAGCAGGCTGTTGCCGAACGCGACGCAGACCTCGGGCTGAGCGCAGACGGTCAGCCAGTTCTCGAGGGTGAACCCGTTCCAGGAGATGTTCGACCGGTTCGCATCGTTGAACGAGAACGCGAACGTGTAGACGATCGGGATCAGCAGCACGAGGAACGCGACCGTGACATACGTCGGCAGCAGCCACGTCCCCAGCGGCACGGGCCGACGCGCCGCGGCCGGGCGGCCGGTGGTCGCAGGACGGGACTGGACGGTGCCTTCCTCGAGAGTGGTCACAGCAGGTCGTCCGTTCCGGAGCGGCGGACGTAGAAGCCGACGATCACCACGATCACGGCCATGAGCAGGATCGACAGCGCCGCCGCCTGCGGATAGTTCACGGTGATCAGGAACTTCGACTGGATGACGTTTCCGATCATCGCCGTGCCCGGGCCGCCGAGGAACGCCTGGCTGGCGTTGACGTAATCGCCGGCGGCAGGGATGAACGTCAGCAGGGTGCCGGAGATGACCCCGGGCAGAGACAGCGGGAAGGTCACCTTCCAGAACGTGCTGGCGTTGCTGGCATAGAGGTCGTTGCCGGCCTCGATGAGGCGCTTGTCGAGCCGGTCGAGGGACGCGAACAGGGGAAGCGTCATGAACGGGATGAAGTTGTACGTGAGACCGAAGACCACTGCGAAGGGTGTGCCCGTGATGTGGTCCTGCGGACCCATCAGACCGATGAACTGGAGGAGGCCGACGACCGGACCCTCGTCGGAGAGGATCTGCTTCCAGGCGAGCGTCCGCAGCAGGAACGAGATGAAGAACGGCGCGATCACGAGGACCAGCAGCAGGTTGCGCAGGAGCTTGCGCTCGCGGATCGTCACGCCGATGAAGTACGCGATCGGGTAGCTGATCAGCAGCGCGAACACCGTGGCAAGCAGGGCGTACCAGAACGAGCGCAGGAACTGCGGCCAGTACAGGGCGATGACGTCGACGTAGTTCTGCCAGTAGAAGGCGTAGTAGTAGCCGCCGTAGGTCGAGGTGTCGTTGATGCCGAACGACGTGATCAGCAGCGATACGAACGGCACGAGGAAGAACAGCGCCAGGTAGGCGATGCCCGGCACCAGCAGGGCGAGGGCGATCAGTCCGCCGCGACGGCGCTCGGGTTCGCGCGGAGCCTGGGTGCCCGCCGGAACGAGCGCCGAGATCGCCATATCAGGCTGCCTCGCCGTCGGGATCCGCCGCAGCGACGGCCTCCGCGGCTTCGACGCGTGCAGCGGCATCCAGGCCGAATGTGTGCTCTCGCCGCCATGCGACCCAGACCTCGGATCCCGGCCGGAAGACCGAGCCGAAGACCATGTTCTGCTCGAAAACCGTGATCTCGCCGAGGCCCGGCATCTCGATGATGTACTGCGTGCTGGCTCCGGCGAACGAGACGTCGACGATGCGGCCGGGCCCGAGCACGTTCTCCAGCCCGTCCCTGGGAGGCTCGTCGCTGAGCAGCCGGAGCTTCTCGGGCCGCACCCCGACCGTGATGTCGCCACTCGCGAGCACGGCGCGCTCCTCGGGCAGCGCGACCACGCCGCCCGCGGTGCGGGCGGTGATGAGCCCGCCGGCGGTCGATTCGACGGTCGCCGGGAAGAGGTTCGACTGTCCGAGGAAGCTCGCGACGAATCCGGTCTTCGGCAGCTCGTACAGCTCCTGCGGCGATCCGAGCTGCTCGATGCGTCCGTGGTTCATGACCGCGACGGTGTCGGCCATGGTCATGGCCTCCTCCTGGTCGTGCGTGACGTGCAGGAACGTCAGGCCGACCTCGGCCTGGATCGACTTGAGCTCCAGCTGCATCTGGCGGCGCAGCTTGAGGTCGAGGGCTCCGAGCGGCTCGTCCAGCAGCAGGAGCGCGGGGCGGTTGACGATCGCGCGAGCGAGCGCGACCCGCTGCTGCTGTCCGCCGGAGAGCTGGCTCGGGCGGCGCGTCGCGACGTGGTCCAGTTCGACCAGCCGAAGCGCCTCATGCGCCTTGGCGACGGCATCCGCCACCTTGCGGCGCTTCAGCCCGAACGAGACGTTCTCGATGACGGTCATGTGCGGGAACAGCGCATAGCTCTGGAACACCGTGTTGACCGGGCGCTTGTGCGGCTTCACCGAGGTGACGTCGCGCCCGCCGATGAGGATGCGGCCGGCCGTGGGGTCTTCCAGACCCGCGACGAGCCGGAGGGTCGTCGTCTTGCCGCAGCCTGAGGGTCCGAGCAGTGCGAAGAACGAGCCGGCCGGAATGAGGAGGTCCAGTTCCTCGATCGCCGTGAAGCCGGGGAACGTCTTGCGGATCCCCTCGAGCTGCAGATCCGCGCCGGACTCGGCGAACTCTCCCGCTGCCATGACCGGCTAGGCGCCGAGGCCGACGGCCTCGAACTCGGAGTTGTACTTCTGCTGCTCCTCGTTCGTGAGGGTGCGGAAGATGTGCGCGTTCGAGAGCGTCTCCTCGTTCGGGAAGATCAGCTGGTTCTCGACGAGGCTCTCGTCGATCTCGGCCATCGCCTCCTTCGCACCGGCGACGGGGGTGATGTAGTTCACCCACGCAGCGACCTCGGCCGCGACCGCGGGGTCGTAGTAGTAGTCGATGAGCTGCTCGACGTTGCCCTTCTGCTGGGAGCCGATCGGGATCATGAAGTTGTCGCTCCACAGCGTGCCGCCCGAGTCGGGCAGGGCGAAGGCGAACTTGTCGCCGACCTCGTAGTTGATCGCGGTGATGTCACCCGACCACACGATCGCCGCCAGGGTGTCCTCGTTCTTGAGGTCGTCGGCGTACGAGTTGCCCTTGATGTTGCGGATCTGGCCGTTGGAGACCTGCTCGGCGAACACGTCGAGCGCGTTCTGGAATTCGGTGTCGCCCCAGCTCGAACCCGAGATGTCGACGCCCTGGCTCAGCATGATGAGCCCCATCGTGTCGCGCATCTCGCTGAGCACGCCGATTCGCCCGTTCAGTTCGGGGTTCCACAGGTCCTCGACGCTCTGCAGGCCGTTCGGGAGCTTCTCCTTGTTCCACGCGATACCGGCGAAGCCGGACTGCCACGGCAGCGAGTGGGCCCGGCCGGGGTCGAAGTCGGGGTTCTGCAGGCTGGGGTTGAGGTTCGCCGTGGCGTTGGGCATCTTCGACTGGTCGAACGCCTGCGTGTAGCCGGACTGGATCCAGATGGATGCCATCCAGTCCGTCAGGCAGACGGCGTCCGCGCCGATGTCCTGGCCGAGAGCGAGCTGGTCGCGCACCTTCGCGAAGTAGGTGTTGTTGTCGTCGATCGAGACGTCGTAGTTGACGGTGAGTCCGGTCTGCTCCATGAACGCATCGAGCGTCGGATGATTGCCGTCGTCGTCCTCGTCGAGATAGAACGACCAGTTCGCCCAGGTCAACGTCTTCTGCGAGGCCGAAAGGTCCTCGCCTGCGGTGGCCGACGCCGCGGGGCCGGAGCCTCCGACGCGGCCGGAGCAGGCCGCCAGGAATGCGGCGAGCGAGAGCGCGCCGGCGCCGCCCATCAGGCCGCGGCGGGTGAGCTGGGCCTGTCGGGCCTGTGCGATGAGGGCACGGACTGCGGGGTCTTGGGGCAAGGGTCCACGGGACATCGGGCACTCCTCAGGAGGGGCGGAACATCGCTCACGCGACAGCGGGTGAACTGATCTTGCCAGATCGATAGCACGAACGACGACGGAATCCGCACTTCGAAACAAAACATTCACAAGAATCGGTGCCTCGAACCCTGAGATTCTGCGAGATCCGCACGAGACGGTTTGTCCGCGACCACCGACGGTGCCAGGATCACTGCATGTCCCAGCCAGGTCAGATCGACGCCGTCTCGAAGCGGATCATCGAGCAGCTGCAGGAAGACGGCCGCCGCTCGTACGCCGCGATCGGACGCGCGGTCGGCCTCAGCGAGGCGGCAGTGCGCCAGCGCGTGCAGCGTCTCACCGACAGCGGCGCCATGCAGGTCGTCGCAGTCACCGATCCGATGCAGCTCGGCTTCCATCGACAGGCGATGATCGGCTTGCGGGTCGCGGGCGATGCGCGGGCGGTCGCCACGGAGCTCGAGAAGATCCCGGCCGTGGACTACCTCGTGCTGACCGCCGGCAGCTTCGACATCCTCGCCGAGGTCGTCTGCGAATCCGACGACGACCTCGTCGAGCTGCTCAACAGCCGGATCCGGTCACTGCCCGGGGTGATCTCGTCGGAGACGTTCGTGTACCTCGGACTGCGCAAGCAGTCCTACGACTGGGGAACCCGCTGAGGCGCTACTTGCGCTTCTCGGCCGCGCGGCGCTGAGCGCGATTCTGCGGGGCGGCGGCGGCTGCTGCCGGTACAGCATCCGTCTTCTGACCGAACGCACCACGCGGAGCCTCGGCGACCGGCGCGGCGGCAGGGGCAGCGGATGCCGCAGCCTGACGAAGACGGCTGGTGGCAGCCTGCTGCACCTGACCGCGATCGTTGCGCACCTCGACCTCGCCCGCGTCGTTGGCAGCGGAGTACTGCAGCCGCTGCCCCTCGACCTGGACGGCGCCCAGACCCTTGGCCTCGACCTCGGCGGCGGCTTCGCCCTCGGCGGGACGGCGCACCTCGACCTCGAGGTTGTAGAGGTAGCCGACCGACTCCTCCTTGATCTGGCCCATCATCGCCTGGAACATCTGGTAGCCCTCGCGCTGGTACTCGATGAGCGGGTCGCGCTGGGCCATCGCGCGCAGGCCGATGCCGTCCTTGAGGTAGTCCATCTCGTAGAGGTGGTCGCGCCAGCGGCGGTCCAGCACCTGCAGCACCACCCGGCGCTCGAGCTCCCGCGTCGCCGGAGCACCGAGGGTCTCCTCGCGGTTGCCGTACGCGATCATCGCGTCGGAGAGGATCTCGCGCTTGAGCCCGTCGGGCGTGATCCGGCCCTTCGTGCCCGCCTCGGAGACGACCTCGTCGATCGTCACGCCCACCGGGTAGAGGGTCTTCAGCTCGGTCCAGAGCGCGTCGAAGTCCCAGCTCTCGGTGTGGCCGCTGGAGGTGTGATCGTCGATGACGGCGTCGATCGCGTCCTCGATGAAGTGCTTCACGCGGTCGGCGATGTCATCGCCCTGCAGCATGTGCCGGCGGTCGGAGTAGATCGCCTCGCGCTGACGGTTCAGGACATCGTCGTACTTGAGGACGTTCTTGCGGATCTCGGCGTTGCGACCCTCGACCTGGGACTGCGCGCTCTTGATCGCGCGCGAGACCATGGTCGATTCGATCGCGACGTCGTCCGGGAAGTTCGTGCGGGCGAGGATCGCCTCGGCGGCGCCGGACTGGAACAGGCGCATCAGGTCGTCGGTCAGCGAGAGGTAGAAGCGGCTCTCGCCGGGGTCGCCCTGACGACCGGAGCGTCCGCGCAGCTGGTTGTCGATGCGACGCGATTCGTGCCGTTCGGTGCCGAGCACATAGAGCCCGCCGGCCTCGACGACCTTGCCCGCCTCCTCGGCGACCGTGTCGCGGGTGCCCTGGTAGACGGCATCCCACTCGGCCTCGTACGCGTCCGGAGTCTCGACCGGGTCCAAGCCCTTCGCCTTCATCTCCTGGACGGCGAGGAATTCGGCGTTGCCGCCGAGCATGATGTCGGTGCCTCGTCCTGCCATGTTGGTCGCGACCGTCACCGAGCCGAGGCGGCCGGCGCGAGCGACGATCTCGGCCTCGCGAGCGTGGTTCTTCGCGTTGAGGACCTCGTGCTTGATGCCCTTCTTGGCGAGCAGGCGCGAGAGGTACTCGCTCTTCTCGACGCTCACCGTGCCGACGAGGACGGGCTGGCCGGCGGCGTGGCGCTTGACGATGTCCTCGACGACCTGATCGAACTTCGCCTGCTCGTTCTTGTAGACGAGGTCGGACTGGTCCTTGCGGATCATCGGCTTGTTCGTCGGGATCGGCACGACGCCGAGCTGGTAGGTCGACATGAACTCGGCGGCCTCGGTCTCGGCCGTACCGGTCATCCCGGCGAGCTTCTCGTACAGGCGGAAGTAGTTCTGCAGCGTGACGGTGGCGAGGGTCTGGTTCTCCGCCTTGACCGGCACGGCCTCCTTGGCCTCGATCGCCTGGTGGATGCCCTCGTTGTAGCGACGGCCGACCAGGATGCGGCCGGTGTGCTCGTCGACGATCATGACTTCGTCGTTCATCACGACGTAGTCGGTGTCGCGCTTGAACAGGGCGAGCGCCTTGATCGAGTTGTTCAGGAACGAGATGAGCGGCGTGTTCGCGGACTCGTAGAGGTTGTCGATGCCGAGGTAGTCCTCGACCTTCTCGATGCCGGGCTCGAGCACGCCGATGGTGCGCTTCTTCTCGTCGACCTCGTAGTCGACGCCCGCTTCGAGGGTCTTGGCGATCTTGGCGAACTCGACGAACCACCGGTTCGCCTCTCCCGAGGACGGGCCGGAGATGATGAGCGGGGTACGTGCCTCGTCGATGAGGATGGAGTCGACCTCGTCCACGATCGCGAAGAAGTGACCGCGCTGGACGAGGTCCTCCTTGCGCCACGCCATGTTGTCGCGGAGATAGTCGAAGCCGAACTCGTTGTTGGTGCCGTACGTGATGTCGGCCTCGTACTGCTGGCGACGGATGTCGGGGGTCTGCCCCGCCACGATGGTGCCGTTGGTCATGCCGAGCGCACGGTAGATGCGTCCCATGAGCTCGGACTGGTACGACGCGAGATAGTCGTTGACCGTGATGACGTGCACGCCCTTGCCGGCGATGGCGTTGAGGTACACCGGGAACACGGCCGTCAGCGTCTTGCCCTCACCGGTCTTCATCTCGGCGATGTTGCCCAGGTGCAGCGCGGCGCCGCCCATGATCTGGACGTCGTAGGGCCGCTGGCCGAGCGTGCGCTTGGCCGCCTCGCGGACGGCGGCGAACGCTTCGGGCATGAGCTGATCGAGGGTCTCGCCCGCGTCGAAACGGGCGCGCAGCTCGACGGTCTCATTGCGCAGCTCTTCGTCGGTCAGGTGCGTGTAGTCCTCTTCGAGGGCGTTGACCGCCTTCACAACCTGCTGAAGGCGCCGGAGGATCCGTCCCTCCCCGGCGCGAAGCAGTTTCTCGAGAGCGTTGGCCACGAAGCATCTCCATCTGTCTGGGTGCGGCGCCGATCGGCGCCGCTGCCGCCCGGCGCTGAGCGCACAGGCATATGGAGCCATGTTATCCGCCTGTGACCTTGGAGTGCGCTGGGTAGAGCGCGCACCGCCGCCTCGACAGGACACGCCGGCCGCGGCATCCCGGCCTGCATTCCGGGTATGCATATACTCGGCAACTGCATACCCGGTATGCATCCGGGCGACGGGAGACGAGCGTGTCGGTGCGACAGAGCCTGCTGGCGATCCTCGGCCAGGGTCCGTGCTACGGGTACCAGCTGCGGGCCGAGTTCGACAGGCGCACGGGCTCCACGTGGCCGCTGAACGTCGGCCAGATCTACAACACCCTCGACCGGCTCGAGCGCGACGGCCTGGTCCGCAAGGGCGAGACCGACGGTCACGGGCACGTCTACTACGAGATCACGGATGCCGGATCCGCTGAGGTCGAAGAGTGGCTGGCCGTGCCGGTGCAGCGGTCTTCGGGGACGCGGGACGAGCTCGCGATCAAGCTCGCCGTCGCCGCCACCCTGCCCGGAGTCGATGTCACCAGGGTCATCCGGGACGAGCGCAGAGCATCGCGCGCCCGGCTCGAGAAGCTCACACGCGGCGCGGACGGCGTCACCGGACTCGGACCCGAGGAGCTCGCGCGCGCACTCGTGGTCGACGCGATGATCGTGCACGCCGAAGCGGAGCTGCACTGGCTCGACCGCACCGAAGAGCGTCTGGCGCAGCATCCGCGCCACGCGATGTCGCTGGAGCTTGCCACCGAGCGGCCCAAGCGCGGACGTCCGGCGCGCGTGGAGACGTCGGCCGTCGCCTGACTCAGCGACGGAGCGACGGCCGACAAGGTGGACGCATCGGGACGGGACCGCCCTGGCCCGCGCGCTGGGGTGAGAGCCGACAGGGTGGACGCATCGGGACGGGGACTACCCTGAATTGTGTCCACTGACGATGTCTTGATCGAGGCCGAGGCTCCTGCGGAGCCCCCTGCGATGACCTTCTCCGACCTCGGATTGAGCGATGCGGTACTCAAGGCGCTGAGCGACGTCGGCTACGAGACGCCGTCCGCGATCCAGGCGGCGACGATCCCCACGCTGCTGGCCGGCCGGGATGTCGTCGGCCTCGCGCAGACCGGCACCGGCAAGACGGCGGCGTTCGCACTGCCGATCCTGGACCGGCTCGACGTGTCGCAGAAGACCCCGCAGGCGCTCGTGCTCGCACCCACGCGCGAGCTCGCGCTGCAGGTGTGCGAGGCGTTCGAGAAGTACGCCTCGCATGTGCGCGGCGTGCACATCCTCCCCGTGTACGGCGGGCAGGGCTACGGCGTCCAGCTGTCCGCCCTCCGCCGCGGTGTGCACATCATCGTCGGCACGCCCGGCCGCATCATGGACCACCTCGACAAGGGCACGCTCGATCTTTCCGAGCTCAAGTACCTCGTGCTCGACGAAGCCGACGAGATGCTGAAGATGGGCTTCGCCGAGGACGTCGAGACGATCCTCGCCGACACGCCCGAGACCAAGCAGGTCGCACTCTTCTCGGCGACGATGCCGGCCGCGATCCGGCGGATGTCGAAGCAGTACCTGCACGACCCCGAGGAGATCACGGTCAAGACGAAGACGACGACCTCGGCGACGACCGCGCAGCGCTACCTGATCGTCTCCTACCAGCAGAAGATCGACGCCCTCACGCGCATCCTCGAGGTCGAGAACTTCGAGGGCATGATCGTCTTCGCCCGCACCAAGAGCGCCACCGAGGAGATCGCCGAGAAGCTGCGCGCCCGCGGCTACTCCGCGGCGGCGATCAACGGCGACATCGTGCAGGCGCAGCGCGAGCGGACCGTCAACCAGCTCAAGTCGGGCAAGCTCGACATCCTGGTGGCGACGGATGTCGCGGCACGGGGCCTCGACGTGGAGCGCATCTCGCACGTGGTCAACTTCGACATCCCCACCGACACCGAGTCGTACGTGCACCGCATCGGCCGCACCGGGCGGGCCGGTCGCTCCGGCGATGCGATCAGCTTCGTCACCCCCCGCGAGCGAGGCCTCGTGTCGGCGATCGAGCGCGCCACCCGGCAGCCGCTCACCCAGATGCAGCTGCCGACCGCCGACGACGTGAACGTGACCCGCCTCGCGCGTTTCGACGACCGGATCACGGCAGCCCTCGGCCAGACCCACCGCATCGACGGCTTCCGCGACGTCATCGCCCACTACGTGCGCAATCACGACGTGCCCGAGGTCGATGTCGCCGCGGCCCTCGCCGTCGTCGCGCAGGGCGAGTCGCCGCTGCTGCTCGAACCTGAGCCCGAGCGACCGAAGCGCGATCGCGATCGCGACGACCGGACGGACCGCGGAGACCGGCCCGGGCGATTCGATCGCGACGACCGCGGCGAACGGCCGGAGCGGCGCCAGCGGCCGAGCAGCGGCCGCATGGCGACCTATCGCATCGCGGTCGGGAAGCGCCACCGCGTCGAGCCCCGTCAGATCGTCGGCGCACTCGCCAACGAGGGCGGGCTCAGTCGCGGCGACTTCGGCGCCATCCAGATCCGACCCGACTTCTCCCTCGTCGAACTGCCCGCCGATCTGTCGCGGGAGACCTTGGACCGGCTTGCCGACACCCGCATCTCGGGCAAGCTGATCGAGCTTCGGACCGACACCGGCGGTCCGCGTCGAGGCGATCGGGACGACCGTCCTGCACGCAAGCCGCGGCACAAGGGCCCGTACGACAGCGCCTGAGCACGCTCCGCCCGCCGCGAACCCTGGCATCCGCCCAGGCAAGCGAATCTAGGATCGAGTCATGGCTGGATTCTGGGGTAAACGCAAGCGTGAAGAGCAGGAAGCGCTGGAGGCTCAGGACGCCGACCTCGCACGTCGGGCGGGCACGGCGCTCGTCGCCGCGGACGAGCGCATCCGCGTCACGACCGACGAGCTCGACTTCGCCGAAGCCGAGCTGGGCATCGGCCCCACGCGGGAGCTGCGCGAGGCGCTGAGCTCCGTACGGCAGCACTTGAGGGAGGCGTTCCACCTCAACCAGCTCAACTTCGACGAGATCCCGGACACCCCCGAGGAGCTTCGCACCCGCAACGCTCGCATCGTGCAGCTCAGCGAGTGGGCGGAGGAGCTGCTCGACGACCGCACCGCGTCGCTCGCAGAGCCGATCGCCAAGGCGCGGAGGGCACCCGAGATCCTCGCCGGGATCGAAGCGGATGCCGTGCGCCAGCGTGCCCGGCTCCCCCACACCCGCGAAACCGTGTCCCGGCTCACCGAGCGCTACTCGGAGCCCGCGCTGAAGCAGATCGCCGAGAACGCCGACGAAGCAGAGCAGCTGCTCAAGTTCGCCGAGCACAGCGCCGGCATCGCGTCGCGTCGGCGCGAGGCGGGTCAGCGCGAACAGGCGAACCTCGCACTCGAAACCGCTATCGAAGCCGGTCGGCGCGCGGTCGCGCTGATCGACGCGGTCGAGACCTACGAGATCGAAGCGCTGCGTGCGGAGTCGACGCTCGCGGCCGTCGTCGAGGATTCGCGCGGCGACCTGGTCGAGGCGCGCAACGCCCCGGACGTCCCAGCGGTCGCTGCCGCAGTGACCGCGCTCGAGCAGGCGCTCGCCTCGCTCCCGCACCCGGGCGCGAAGACCGACCCGTTCGCCGACCTCACGCGGCTGCGCACGGCCAACACCGACCTCGATGCCGCGATCGCGACCGCCCGCGAGCGGGCCGCGCGCCACATTCCGCCCCTCGACCAGGTGCGCCACTCCATCGACGACGCCGACCGGCAGCTCGCGGTCGCCCGCGACGTGATCGCCGGGCATCGCGGCTGGATCGGCGCGGACGCGCGCACGCGGGTGGCCGAAGCCGAGCGGATCCGTGTCGACCTCGACCGCTACCTCGGCGCCTCCGCCGCGGCCGTCACGACGATCGACGACGACCATCGCGAGCAGGCGCTCGCGATGTCACGTCGCGTCGCGTACCTGGCCAGCGAGGGTCTTCAGCTCGCGCAGCGCGACATCGACCAGTCCCGTCCTCCCGGCGGTCCGGGCGGCTGGGGATACGGCGGCGACGGCGGCGGCCGACGCGGCAGCGGCAGCGGCGACGCCATGGGCGGAATTCTCGGCGGCCTCGTGATCGGCAGCCTGCTCGGCGGCATGTTCGACTGATCGAACGACTGACGGGATGCCTCGGGTGAGGCATCCCGTCGTGTCGATGCGCCGGCATGCCGGCGCCGAGTCGCTCAGGCGACGGCAGCCGGTGCGGTCTGGGTCGTCAGCGAGATGACGCCGTAGTCCCAGCCCTTGCGCCGGTACACCACGCTCGGGTGGTCGGTGCGCGCGTCGATGAAGAGGAAGAAGTCGTGGCCGACCAGCTCCATGCGGTCGACGGCCTCCTCGACGGCCATCCACTCGGCGTCGAACTCCTTCGTGCGGATGACCACGGGCGTGTAGCCGTCTTCGTCCTCGTTGCCGGTGACGATCGGGATCTCGCCGGTCGCGACGGCGCGCATGACATCGACGGATGCCGGCCGCACGTCGATTCCGGACAGCGCGCCGCTGCCCTTCTCGAACTTCGCGCCGCGAGGGTGGTTGCGGGCGTCGACGCGCTTGTCCTTCGCGCGCCGGAGCTGCTCGCACAGCTTGTCGACCGCCATATCCAGGGCGGCGAACTTGTCGGCATCCGTTGCCTCGGCGCGGACGAGCGGACCCCGGCCCGTGAGCGTGAGCTCGACCGTGTCATCCTCCATCCGGCCGTTGTGATAGGCGCGGTGGGTCACTTTGATGTCCACACGCTGAGCGCGTGGTGCAAGGTGCTCTATGCGGGCGGCCTTGTCTTCGACGACCGAGCGGAAGCGATCTGTGATACCCACTCCCACGCCGACGATGCTGGTTTCCATCCCTGACCTCCTTGTTCCGGTCCTCCCGGTCAAGGGCGGACCTTCAGTCGCCTTGTGCACCCCACGCTAGCCGCGCGGTGCTCCCCTGTCACCTGTGAGTTTCGAATGCTTCACTTTGGCCCGCCGTGGCGTGGAGTCGCCGCGATCGTGGCCGCTCCGACCACCTCGGCACCGCCTTCGCGAAGGGCGCGAACCGCCTCTTCGAGAGTCGCTCCGGTTGTGACGACGTCGTCGATCACGACGACACGGAGGCCGGCGGCGCCCCGCGCGACCAGCGATTCGGCGACGTTCCGATGACGATCGGACCGGCCAAGGCCCCGCTGATCCGCAGTGGCGCGGACCGTGAACAGCACCCGTGCGCAGTGCAGTCCCGCTCGTCGCGCGACGAGCTCGATGACGCGGTAGCCGCGGCGCCGGAACGCCGCCCGAGACGTGGGGATCGGCACGACGACCGGCAGCTCGGCGCGCCCTGCGGCGCCGTGACCCCGGCGCGGATCACCGGAAGCCGCGCTCCACCGCCGCCCGCAGCGCGGGCGCCAGGTCGCGGGCGAGCGTCGTCCTGCCGTCCTCCTTGAGCGCTCGGACGACACGGGCGGTCACGCCTTCGAAGGGCAATCCGCTCCAGACGTCGTCCCGGCTCCGGCGCACCCGCGGCCGCAGCTCGGCGAGGCACCGTTCGCAGAGCGAGACGTCGGGCTCACCGCAGCCCGCGCACTCCACGGGCAGCACGAGGGCGAGCGCCTCGGCGAGCGCGGCGCGCATCGTCGTGCCGAGCCAATCGATGCCGTCCATCCCGCTACCGTCGCGTCCGGCGACAGCCGCCGATGCGCCGAGGCCGCACGATCGTGCGAAGGGCGCGTGGCACCCGCCCTGTGGAGGATTCGGTCCGACGTCGGCTACTGCGGGGAGCCCTGCTGCGTGGCGAGCACGAGGATGCCGGTCGTGGTGCGCTGCCAATTCGCGCCGCGCTTGACGTACAGCGACGCGTCGTCGGCGCGCAGGCGGACCGTCGAGATCGAGGTGGCCCCGGCGATCGATGCCGCGCCGAGCGGCGCGTCGGTCACCGTCGCCGGCCCGCCCGCGAGCTGCTCGGTGAACACCGGACCCGCTGCGACGCCGGTGAGCACGCCGACCGTCGCATCGTCCAGCCATGCCAGGCCGGATCCGGGACCCGACAGTGCGCCGAGCGCGACCGGCACCCCGATCCGCAGCGGCTGGTTGTCGGCGTCGCGGACGATGCCTGCGATCCACACCTCCGTGCGACCGCCCGCCACGACCAGCGCCGCCACGCGGGCGCCGTCGCGCGAGACCGCCATCGCGGCGATCTGCGTCGCCCCGGGCCAGGCATCCGCCACGGGGAACTGCAGGCCTGCGGCCGAGAACACCGCAACCTGCGAGGGCTGTTCGCCGGGGACGCTCCAGATGTACCCGAACGGGTCTGCACTCGGGTCGACCAGGCCGGAGCGCGCATCGATCACGGCCACGCCGCCTTCGGCGGGCACCCGGGCGACCGAGCCGTCCACCAGCCGCACCGCCGCGAAGTCGCGATCGGGCGAGACCTGGATCGCCGCGGGCGACACGTTCGCCATCGCAGCCGACAGCCCGGGGACCGGGGTCAGCTCGTCACCGGCGAGGAATCCGAAGCCGTCCTCCGTGACCACGAGCGGGGGCCCGGTGACGCGCGTGGACCGGGTCGACACCGGCTCGGCGGCCAGCGGGGTCGACGCGACCGACATCTGCGCCCCGGAGACCCCCGCCGTCGCGAGGCTCGCGGTGAGCTGGGTCTGCATGCGGTCGAGGGTGGCGGATTCGACCAGCAGCGCCTCGCCGCTGAGCGCGACCTGTGCGATCCCCGACTCCAGAGGCACCGACGGGCGCGCGAGCGACACGCTCTCGGGGAAGGCGTTGCGGACCGAGTCCGCGAGCCAGGCGCTCGGCACCCCGTTGACGAGGGCGCCGGTGATGCGCGTCGCGGCGTTCGTGGTGGGGAACCAGCGGACGTCCGGAACGAGGAACTGCCATGTCGGGTCGAAGTACATGAGCGAGTACCGGTGGAACACGTTCGTGAAGACGTCGCGGTCGACCACCACACCGTCGGGCGCTTCGGTGATCCGCCACTCGCCGTTGTCCTGCTGGGCGAGCTTGAACGACAGCTGGGTCACGCCCGCCTCGGACGGCTGATAGGCGCCGGTCTGGTCGACGGTCGCCACGGAGACCAGGGACAGTTCGACGGCGCCCTCCGTCGGCGAGGTCGGCACGCGGTCGTCCGGCAGGTCGATCGTGACGCTCGCCTCCGGCTTCCACGTCTCGCGGATCGAGGGAGCGAGGAACATGCGCGCGACGTCCCAGTTGGCCGACGGCCCCGGCCCCGATCCGGCGCGGATGAACCCCTCGACGATCTGCTCGGGCGTCGCGCCCGGCTGCGGCTCGTCGGGGCGGAAGAGGAACTCAGGAGAACCGGCATCCTCACCGATCTCGCGTCCCGGGTTGACCGGTCCGCTGACCGGGAGTCCGGCGCAGGCGGACAGCACGAGCACCGCGAGGGCCGCGACAGCCGACAGGATGCCGCGCCTCGCGTTCACGACCCGCCCCCGCGGGTGGCGGCATCCGTGTTCAGGACCTGGATCGGCTGCGTGAGGCCGAGGTCGTCGACCGCCGCGATGGAGTCGTCGCCAGGGTCGACGGGAACGGGCGACGAAGCGGTGAGCCGCCCGCCCTGGCGCGGCAGGGTCAGCACGAAGTTGGATCCGCGCCCGAGGTCGGACCACACGGCGAGCTCGCCGCCGTGCAGGCGCGCATCGCCGAGGGCGATCGACAGACCGAGCCCGGTGCCGCCGATCGTGCGCGTGCGCGACGGGTCGGCACGCCAGAAGCGATCGAAGACGCGCTCCACATCCTCCGGCGTCATGCCGAGCCCGTAGTCGCGCACGCCCAGCGCGACCGCCTGGTGGTCGCTGTCGACCGTGATGACGATGGGTCGCCCCTCGCCGTGCTCGATCGCATTGCCGAGGAGATTTCGCACCACGCGGCGCACCCGGCGCGGATCCATCTCGACCGGCGAGTATCCGCCGGGAGCGACCAGGCGGATGTCGGTGCCGTGCTGCTCGGCCAGCTGATGCATCGATCCGATGACGTCTTCAGCCAGATGCGCGAGACTCGTCGGCTCCAGCTCGAGCTGCACCGACCCCGCGTCGTAGCGGCTGATCTCGAGCAGGTCGGTCAGGAGCGTCTCGAACCGCTGGACCTGCGCGTTCAGCAGCTCGGCCGCCCGCGCGGTGGACGGATCGAAGTCGGCGCGCTGGTCGTTGATCATGTCGGCGGCCAGCCGGATCGTGGTCAGCGGCGTGCGCAGCTCGTGCGAGACGTCCGAGACGAACCGCTGCTGCACGAGCGACAGGTCGGCGAGCTCCTTGATCTGCGACTCGATGCTGTCGGCCATGGCGTTGAACGAGCGTCCGAGGGTTGCGAGCTCGTCCTCACCGCGCACGGGGAGGCGAACCCCCAATTCGCCCGCGGCGAGCTTCGCGCTCGTGTCGGCCGCCTCGCCGATCGGGATCGTCACCGAGCGCAGGACGAACCAGGAGATCGCGCCGATCAGCAGCACCAGCGAGATGCCGACGATCCACAGCGTCGCCTGGACGAAGCCCAGGGTCTGCGAGGCGCTGCCCAGGTCGTACGCGAGGTAGAGCTCGTAGCCGCCGACGTCGGGCACCATCAGCTGCTGTCCGACGATGATCCCCGGCACCGGTCCGTCGGCAAGCGGAAGCGCCACGGATTGCCACCACTGCTGATCCGCGTCGGACTGCACCGCCTCGTGCATGCCGTCGGAGATGACCTCCTCGGTCAGCCCCGGCGTGGTGAAGTTCTGCGGTGCCAGCTGCGAGGGGGTGCGGTCGATGCGGAACGCCGCGATCATGTCGGTGGAGGACCGCTCCCCCAGCGTCGTGCGAACGCTGTTCATGAGGTTCTGGATCTGGACGGTGTCGCCCTGCACCGCAGCGGCGTCCAGGGTCGCCTGGGCCGCCTGTGTGGCGCGCAGCGAATCGGCGAGCACCTGGTCCTTGCGTGCCTGGAACAGGTCGTTCTGGATCGCCAGCGCCATCCAGATGCATGCCACCAGGATCGCCAGCGCCGTGAGGGCGAGGGTGACCATGATCGTGCGGAATCGCAGCGAACGCCGCCACAGGTTGGCGAGGCTGTCAGGCCAGGAGCGCCAATCACGCCACGCCGTGCGCGGTGGGCGGGATGCCGTGACCGCCTTCGCGGGAGGCATCGGTTCCTCAGACCACGGCGCCGGCGCGGTAGCCGACGCCGCGTACCGTCGTGACGATCTTGGGGTTGTCGGGGTCGAGCTCGACCTTTGCGCGCAGTCGCTGGACGTGCACGTTCACCAGCCTGGTGTCGGCCTTGTAGTGATAGCCCCACACCTGCTCGAGGAGCATTTCGCGGGAGAAGACCTGCTGAGGCTTGGAGGCGAGCGCGACGAGCAGTTCGAACTCGAGCGGCGTCAGCGCGATCGGCGCGTCGTCGCGGCGCACCTCGTGCGCGGCCACGTCCACCGTGAGGTCGCCGATCCTCAGCGTCTCGTTGACCGGCTGCGCGGCGGGACGCAGCCGAGTGCGGATGCGCGCGACGAGCTCCTTCGGATTGAAGGGCTTCACGATGTAGTCGTCGGCGCCCGACTCGAGTCCCTTGACGACATCCGCAGTGTCGGTGCGCGCGGTGAGCATGATGATCGGCACCCCGGATTCGGCGCGGACCCGATTGCAGATCTCGATGCCGTCCATTCCGGGCAGCATGAGGTCGAGCAGGATCAGGTCCGGACGCTCCGAGCGCCAGATGTCGACCGCCTTCGAGCCGTCGGCGCAGAACACCGTGTCGAATCCCTCTGTGCGGAGCACGATGCCGATCATCTCGGCGAGGGCGGTGTCGTCATCGACTACCAGGATGCGTGATGTCATCTCGCGCGTTTCGTCCTTTGCGTCCGGCCGGGGCGCAGCGGGTCCTCGCGCGTCCCCGTGCGCTTCCCACAGAGTAGTGGACACCGCCTGTGCGCAGGCCGAACGTAGCCCCCACGCCCGCCGTGGGACTGCGACCAGGCGCGATCCGGTGTGACACGATAGTGACTCAGCCCGAAGGGCGCGCGTCAGCGAGCCGCGGTCTAGGCCGGAGCCCCAGATGGGGGCCGCGTCAACGAGCCACGGGTCCGGGGCGGAGCCCCGGAAGGGGGCGCGCGTCAGCAAGCCAGGGGTCTGGGGCGGAGCCCCAGAAGAACCATGGTCAGCAAGCCGGGGTCTGGGGCGGAGCCCCAGAAGAATCATGGTCAGCAAGCCGGGGGTCTGGGGCGGAGCCCCAGAATGAACTGAAAGCACGAGGAGGGGCATCCGTGACCGCCTATCCGGCCTGGACGCCGGCATCCCGCCCTGGGATCATTCCGCTTCGCCCGTTGACGTTCGGCACGATCCTCGGTCGCTCGTTCGCGGCGCTGCGGCAGAACCCGCGTGTGCTGCTCGGATTCGCGCTGTGCGTGCAGACCGCCGCGTACCTGCTCGTGCTGCTGGGCGTCGGTGTCGTCGCGGCCGCCTCCTTCACGCGGCTCGACACCCTCCAAGCCGGAACCGAGGAGTTCGAGGCCGTGATGGCCGGCTCGATCGCTGTGACGGCGATCACCGGCATCGTGCTCGGCCTTGCCGCCGGCGCGCTCGGAGTGATCGTGCAGGGCGTGGTCGTGAGCGAGGTCGCGCACGCAGCGGTCGCTGAGAAGCTGACCCTCCGCGCCCTGTGGCAGCGCGTCAAGCCGGTGGCGTGGCGGCTCATCGGCTATTCCTTCCTGCTCACGCTGGCCGCGGTGCTGCTCATCGCGATCGTCGCGGCGGTGATCATCGCCATCGGCGTCGCCGCCCTGCCGATCGCCGTCGCCGTGACGATCCTGGCGGTCCTCGCCGCGATCCCCCTCACGCTCTGGATCACGACGAAGCTCCTGCTCGTGCCGGCGGCGATAATCCTGGAGCACGCGACCATCCGCGGGGCGATCGCGCGGTCGTGGACCCTGATCCGCGGCCGGTTCTGGCCGGCGCTGGGCATCATCGTCCTGATCTCGCTGACTTTCGGCGCCATCGCGCAGGTCATCAGCATCCCGTTCTCGGTGCTGTCCTCAGGGCTGACCACGATCATCACCCCGACGGGCGACCCCGAACCCGGGGTGATCATCGGGCTCGTCGTCTCCGTCCTGCTCACGCAGGTGGTCACGCTTCTGATCCAGTCCGTCGCGATCGTGGTCCAGGCCACCGCGACGTCGATCATCTACATCGACTGCCGCATGCGGCGCGAGGGTCTCGACATCGATCTGCTCACCTACATCGAGCAGCGGGATGCCGGGGCGACCGGTCTGGCCGACCCGTACCGTGAGAACGTCGGACGGGCGATCGCGCCCCGCCCGACCGCCTACCCGATGCCCGGATACGCACCGGCGCCCGGCTATCCGGCGCCGTACCCCGGCCCCGCCTACCCGGCGCAGGGGTATCCGCAGCAGCCCGTCGCCGCGCCCGGCTACGGGCCGCCGCAGGGCTACCCGCCGTATCCCGCCCCGGGGTATGCACCGCAGCCCGGTCACGGCGCAGCGCAGGCGTACCCGGCACCGCAGCAGGCAAATCCCGCGGTCGCCCCGCGCCTCCGGCTGGCCCGCCTCCCTATGCCGCAGTACCCTCCGCCGCCCGCGCCCGCCGCGCCCGCGACGCCCGCCGCGCCCGCGGCGGAGGAGCCGAAGGAGCAGCCAGCCGGCATCGACCCGCTGGACGGCTCCGGGCTCATCCGACGCGATCGACCCCGAGTCGCCGTGGTCGTAGCCGGCGCATTCGCGCGCCTCGCCGAGTCCGTGCCGCCGCTCACGCCGGACGGCGAAGAGGCGCGGGAGTGGGCCGAGCGCGAGCTGGCCGACCCGGTGTACACGGCCGCAGAGCCCACTCCGCTCGACCGCATCGCGCGCGCGATCGCCGAGTTCTTCGAGTCGATCTTCTCGGCGCAGCTGCCGGGCGTCCTCGGCCCTTGGGCCGCGATCTTCGCGGCGGTCGTGTTCGTCCTGGTGATCGGCGCGGCATTCCTGATCTGGGGGGTCCCCAGAGCGACGGGGCGGTCCCGTGCGAGCACAGCCCTGTTCGGCGCCGACGAGCAGCGCAGCGCCGCAGAACTGCGCCGCGACGCGGCAGCTCTTGCCGCCGCAGGCGATTGGGACGCCGCGATCGTCCTGCGCTTCCGCGCGCTCGCCCGCGGGCTGGTCGAACGCGGAGCCGTCGACACGCCACCCGGCGCGACCGTGCACGCCTTCGCGCGAGCCGCGGCGCGCGCGTTCCCCGCGTACGCCGCCGCGCTGGAGTCGGCGGCGGCCGCTTTCGACGACGTGCGCTATCTGCGCCGGCCCGGCACAGAAGAGCTGTACCGGCGGATCGCCGCGGTCGATGACTCCGTTACGGCAGACCGCCCTGTGCTGTCCGAGCTGACGGAGGCGCACGCGTGACCGTCGTGGAGACTGCCACGACGACGCCGACAGGTCGGCGCGGGCGCGTGACGACCTGGATCGTGATCGCCGCCGTGCTGATCGGCGTCGGCATCGCCGGGTCGGTGCTGGCCGGGATCGGCCAGTGGAGCGAACGCGACGTGCTCGACCCCGACTCGGCCGGCCCGACGGGCACGCGCGCGCTCGCCGAGATCCTGCGAGAGCACGGCGTCGACGTGATCGTCGCCCGTGACCGCGCCGCCGCAGAGGCGGCGCTCGCGCTAGGAGCCGCGACGCTGGCGATGCCCGACGGCCCTTATCTGTCCGACGAGGCCCTCCTCGCGGTGACGGATGGTGCGACCGACGTGGTGCTGATCGATCCGCGCGCCCGGACGCTGCGCCTGCTGCTGTCCGGCGCGACCACTCACGGTGTCGGCCCTGGCCAGGCCGTCCAGCCCGACTGCGGCCTCGCCGAGGCCGATCGCGCGGGAGCCATCGCACCCGGCGCGATCTACCAGCCGGGCGCACAGACCACCGCGTGCTATCCGACAGCGGGCGGGTACGGCCTGCTCGTCGCGGAAGACGACGGTGGCACCACAGTCGCCGTCGACGCTCGCGCCCTGTTCACGAACGAGAACCTCGCCGAGGACGGGAACGCGGCGCTGGCCGTGAACCTGCTCGGGAAGCACGCCAGGCTCGTCTGGTACATGCCGGACATCTCCGACAGCGACCTGGCCGACGCGGATCCGACGCTCGGCGAGCTCACCCCGCCCTGGGTCAGCCCGGTCATCGTCCTGCTGCTGGTCGCCGGGATCGCCTCGGCGATCTGGCGCGGTCGGCGCTTCGGCCCGCTCGTGGCCGAGCGTCTGCCCGTGACGGTCCGGGCAGCCGAGACGACGGAGGGTCGTGCGCGCCTGTACGCGCACGCGCGCGATTCGCTCCACGCCGCCGATCAGCTCCGGATCGGGACGCTGGGCCGGCTCGGCAGACTGCTCGGCCTCGGCCCCGCCGCCTCCGCAGAGGAGATCGCGGATGCCGCGGCCGCGCGGGCCCGGGTCGACCGCGGCGCCGTGCGCGGCATCCTGATCGATGAACTCCCCCGCACCGATGCAGACCTCGTCGCGCTCGACGAACGGCTGCGCGCACTCGAGGCGGCCGTCCATGCGGCCGTGCGTCCCGAAAGGAACACCCGATGACAGACCCCACATCACCGGCGGACGCGGCGGCGGCAGGACCGGCACCCGCCGACCTGACGCCGGCGGCGAATCCCGCACCGGACGACGCGGCTCTGCGCGATGCCATGAATCGCGTCCGGATCGAGGTCGGCAAAGCGGTCGTCGGGCAGGACGGGACCGTCACCGGACTGCTCATCGCCCTTCTCGCCCGCGGCCACGTGCTGCTGGAGGGCGTTCCCGGAGTCGCCAAGACGCTCCTGGTGCGAGCGTTCAGCGGAGCCATCGGCCTGGGCACGAAGCGCATCCAGTTCACGCCGGACCTGATGCCAGGAGACGTGTCGGGGTCGCTCGTCTACGACGCACGTGCCGGCGAGTTCGAGTTCCGGGAAGGGCCGGTCTTCACCAACGTTGTGCTCGCCGACGAGATCAACCGGACGCCGCCGAAGACCCAGTCCGCGCTGCTGGAGGCCATGGAGGAGCGTCAGGTCTCCACCGACGGCGTGACCCGTGCGCTGCCCGATCCGTTCCTCGTCGCAGCCACGCAGAACCCGATCGAGCAGGAGGGCACGTACACCCTTCCGGAGGCGCAGCTGGACAGGTTCCTGCTGAAGCTCATCGTCGACGTCCCGCCGCGCGAGGCGGAGCTGGCCGTCCTGCGTCGTCACGCCGAAGGGTTCGACCCGCGCAACCTCGCCGCGGCGGGGCTGCGCCAGGTCGTCGATGCGACCGAGATCCGTGCTGCGCAGCGTGCCGCGGCATCCGTCAGCGTCGCCGACGACGTCCTGGCGTACATCGTCGATCTCGCGCAGGCGACCCGCCGGAGCCCCTCTGTGCAGCTGGGGGTGAGCCCGCGCGCGTCGACGGCGCTGCTGGCCGCCGCCAAGGCCTGGGCGTGGCTGGGGGGCTACCCCGCGATCACGCCCGACCACGTGCAGACGATGCTCGTGCCGGCCTGGCGCCACCGCATCCGGCTGCGTCCCGACGCCGAACTCGAGGGCGTCTCGGTCGACGCCGTGCTCGGCTCGGTGCTGCAGCAGACCCGCGTTCCGATCTAGCCGCCGTGTTCCTCACCGGTCGCCTCCCCCTCCTCGTCGCCCTCGGCGCGGTGCCCGTCGTGCTGCTGTCGCTCGCAGGCGTCGAGGCGTGGCTGGTGGCTGCTCGGATGGATCGTGCTGTGCGTGCTCATCGCGTTCGCGGATGCGGCGGCCGCTGCCGACCCGCGCGGGATACGCGTGCAGCGGCGGGTCCCTCGCCGTGCACTCCTCGGCCAGCCGGTCGAGACGGAGCTGTGGCTGCACAACGGCGGAGACCGGCGCGTGCGCGGCCGCGTCCGGGACGCCTGGCAGCCGACAGCGGGCGCGCCGGAGGGCCGACCGGCGATCGACATCCCGCCCGGTGAGCGCCGGCGGGTCGTGATTCCGCTGCTCCCCCGCCGAAGAGGAGAGCTGACCTCGGAGTTCGTGGTGGTCCGCTCGGACGGCCCGCTGCGGTTCGCGGGACGGCAGGCGCGGATCCAGGCCCGCGGCTCGCTGCGCGTGCTGCCTCCGTTCACCGCGCGGAGGCATCTGCCCTCGCGTCTCGCGCGCCTGCGCGAACTCGATGGCAACACCAGTGTTCAGGTGCGCGGGCAGGGAACGGAGTTCGACAGCCTCCGCGAGTACGTCCGCGGCGACGACGTCCGCTCCATCGACTGGCGCGCGACCGCCCGGGCGGGCACGACCATGCTCCGCACGTGGCGGCCCGAGCGCGACCGGCACGTCGTGATCGTCATCGACACGGGGCGCACGGCCGCCGCTCGCGTGGGTGACGGTGTGCGACTGGATGCTGCGATGGAGGCTGCGCTGCTGCTCGCGGCCCTCGCCACCCGCGCGGGCGACCACACGCACCTGCTGATGTTCGACCGCGTCACCAGGGCACGCGTCACCCGGGTGGAGGGGCCGTCCCTTCTGCCCGCGCTCGTGGATGCGATGGCGCCCGTGGAGCCGCAGCTGATCGACACCGACTGGGATGCCGCCTTCGCACAGGTGCGCGCTCTGACGTCGCGGCCGTCGCTGGTCGTGCTGCTGACGGCCCAGGATGCCCCTGAGGCGGCACGCGGCTTCCTGGGCTCGCTGCCCGCCCTGTCGCGGCGTGCGCACGTCCTGGTGGGCACGGTCACCGACTCGGAGCCGATGCCTGAAGGCCATCGCGACGCCGCCGACGTCTACCGCGCCGCTGCTGCCGAGCGTGCCGTCCGGGATGCCGCACGCGTGGCCGCCGCGATAGGCCGTGCCGGCGCGGAAGCCGTCGCCGACTCGCCCGAGGCACTGCCGCCGAGGATCGCGGACCGCTATCTCGAGCTGAAGGCGGCGGGCCGTCTCTGAGCCCCTTGCGCCGGAACCTGGGCCCACGACGGCAGATGTCGCCGCATGACCGGGCTGAGCCACGAGCCGGTCGGTTACCTGGGAAGTTCCTGAGGATGCCCTAGGCTCTCGGCTGGACGGCCCTTCCCGCCGTCGGCATCTACCTCCGAAGGAGACTCGAGTCATGAGCGACCCGCGCCCTGAAAAGCCCGTCGAGCCGACCGAGCTTGACCACACCCCGGAAACCCCTCCAGGTCCGGCCCCTCGATGGCGGCAACGCTCGTCGCCGAGGCGTTCGGCACCCTGCTTCTCGTCCTCGGCGTCATCAGCACCGCTCTCTTCGCCGCCGGATTCGGCGAAGGAACGGAATCCGCCAACAAGGGCGTCGGCTTCGTCGGCGTCTCACTCGCTGTCGGCATCACCGTGATCGCCGGCGCCTACGCATTCGGCCCGATCTCGGGCGGCCACTTCAACCCGGCCGTGACCCTCGGCCTCGCCGCAGCGGGCCGATTCCCATGGCGGGCGTGCTGCCGTACATCATCGCCCAGATCGTCGGGGCCCTCGTGGCGACCACCCTCGTCGTCCTGATCGGACTGTTCGGTCCGGAAGGCTGGCTCAGGAACGCTCAGGACGGCGGCTTCGCGAGCAACGGCTGCGACGAACTGTCGCCCGGCGGCTTCGGCATCGGCGGCGCGATCATCGTCGAGGTGCTGTTCACCGCATTGTTCGTGATCGTGATCCTCGGGGTGACGCACACGACGCGCGGCTCGAACTTCGCCGGGCTCGCGATCGGCCTGACGCTGGTGCTGATCCACCTGGCGATCATCCCGATCGACAACGCGTCGGTGAACCCGGCCCGCTCGATCGCGTCTGCGATCTACGGCGGAACACTCGCCCTCAGCCAGCTCTGGGTGTTCATCGTGTTCCCGATCGTCGGTGCCCTGATCGCAGGCTTCGCCTACCGTGGGCTGTTCGACGGGACAAAGAAGTAGGCCCGATCGTTCACGCTGACGCGGGGTCGGTCGCCGCTGCGGCCGGCCCCTTCGCGTCGCAACCCCACGCGGTCGCCGCACGGGATTCGTTCATCCGTCACCCGTGCGCGCCAAAGCGACCCCTTCGCCGTACGCGGGTGACGGATGAGTGACGGCCGCGGATCGCCCGAGCCCGATATCGAGAGGGCGTGCGGGCGTCAGCCCGCGACCAGCGTCGGGGTGCCCGCTTCGAACTCGGTGAGGTCCCCGGTCTCGCCGCGCCGGTGCGCGCGGCCGCCCACGACGACCATGTAGAGGACGAACGCGCCCAGCGCCGCCGCGCCGATGCCGATCTTGACGGGCCAGGGCCACGGCTGGGCGGTGACGAATCCCTCGATCGCGCCTGAGATCGCCAGCGCGATGATCAACCCGACGGCGATCGTCGCGAGCGAGCGACCGGCCGCGGCCAGCGCCTCTCCGCGGGAGCGCCGGCCCGGCGCCACCCATGCCCAGAAGATGTGCAGACCAGCGGCGCCGGCGACGAAGATGCACGTGAGCTCCAGCATCCCGTGCGGGAGGATGAACAGCAGGAACACGTCGCCGCGGTCGAACGCGAGCATCACCGCCGCCGCCGTACCCACGCCGACCGCGTTCTGCACGAGCACCATCAGCGGCCAGATGCCCGTGATCCCGAACAGGACGCACTGCGCGGCGATCCATGCGTTGTTCGTCCAGACCGTGCCCGCGAACACGGCCGCGGGGTTCTCGCTGTAGTAGTCCGTGAAGCTGTTCTCGGCGTAGTACTCGAGCTCGGCCTGGCTGCCGAGCGAGGCGACCAGCGCCGGGTCGCCCGACACCCAGAACGCGACGATCGCGCCGACCGCGATGAACGCGAGCGCGATGACGAGTGTCGTCCACCGCACGCGGTAGAGCGCGGCGGGCAGCTGCAGCGCGAAGAAGCGGGGGATCTGACGCGCGGCGTTCTCGGGCGCCCCGGTCAGTCTGAGCCGGGCGCGGGCGAGCATCGTCGAGACGTGGTCGCCCTGGGCCGTGCGGCCGGCGGACGTCTTGATGTCTGCCAGGTCGGCCGATGCGGCGCGGTATCGCGTCACCAGCTCGTCGACCTCCGGGCCGCTGAGCCTGCGAGTGCGACTGAGCTCGTCCAGCCGGGCCCACTCGTCGCGTCGCGCGGCGGCAAGGGCGTCGAGGTCCATTTGGTTTACTGTACCCATGCCCGCTCAGGATTCCGTCGCCGCCCAGGCCAGGGTCATCGAGATCCAGCAGGACGAGATCCTCACCGGCGAGGCGGTCGCGCTGGACGTCCAGCCGGTCGGATTCTTCCTCCGCGGGCTCGGCACGCTGATCGACGTCCTCCTCGCCGTCATCGTGCTGATCCTCTTCGCCCTCGTGACCTCCTGGCTGATCGGTGAGAGCGTTCTGGATGTCGTCGCACTCCCGATCGTCACCGTGACGGTGCTGGTGACCGTCATGGTCGTGATCCCCACGGTGGTCGAGACGATGACACGGGGCCGCAGCCTCGGCAAACTCGCCGTGGGCGGCCGGATCGTGCGCGTCGACGGCGGCGCGTCGGGCTTCCGGCAGGCGTTCATCCGCGCGCTGGTCGGCGTGTTCGAGATCTGGCTGACGGTCGGGGCGGTCGCCGCACTGGTAGGCGCCTTCACGCCCCGTGCGCAGCGGCTGGGCGACCTCATGGCCGGCACCTACTCCGAGCGGACCCGCACGCCCCGACTCCCCGCACCGGCGCCTGCCGTTCCTCCGACGCTCGCGGCGTGGGCCCCGCTCGCCGATGTCGGGCGCCTGCCGGATCGGCTCTCGCGCCGCATCGCGCAGTTCACCCAGAACGCCGATTCCATGCAGCCTCCCGCACGGGCTCGGCTGGCGGCATCCCTGGCGTCCGAGACCGCCGCACACGTCTCACCGGTGCCGGCCGTCGACCCTGAGACCTTCCTGCGCGGGGTCGTCGCGGTGCGCCGCGATCGGGAGCTGCGTGCGCTCCAGCTCGAGGAGCAGCGCGTCGCAGCGCTCGCCGGTGCGTCCGGCGTTCCCCGCGGCTTCCCGGCGCGCTGAGCCCCTCACAGCCGCTCGCCGCGCTGGTGGGCGCGCCCCGGCTCAGTAGCGGTAGTGCTCCAGCTTGTACGGTCCGTCGACGGGAACGCCGATGTACGCCGCCTGCTCGGGAGTGAGCTGGGTCAGCTCGACCCCGAGCGCAGCCAGGTGCAGCCGTGCGACCTTCTCGTCGAGCGCCTTGGGAAGCGTGTAGACCCCCACCGGATACGCGTCGGTGTTGGTGAACAGCTCGAGCTGGGCGAGCACCTGGTTCGTGAAGGAGGCGCTCATGACGAACGACGGATGCCCCGTGGCATTGCCGAGGTTCATCAGGCGCCCCTCGCTCAGCACCAGGACACTGCGTCCGTTCGGCAGGCGCCACTCGTGCACCTGCGGCTTGATCTCGATCGCCTCGGCGTCCGCGAGCGACTCCAGCCCGGCCATGTCGATCTCGTCGTCGAAATGACCGACGTTCGCCACGATCGCGAGGTGCTTAAGGGCCAGCAGGTGCGTCGACCGTCACCACGTTCCTGTTTCCGGTGCCCGTCACGACGACGTCGACGTCGCCGATCACCGTGTCCAGACGCGCGACCTGGAAGCCGTCCATCGCAGCCTGCAGCGCGCAGATCGGGTCCACCTCGCCGACGATGACCCGCGCGCCCTGTCCGCGCAGCGCCTCGGCGGCCCCCTTGCCCACGTCGCCATATCCGACGACGAACACCGTCTTGCCGCCGATCAGCACGTCGGTCGCCCGGTTGAGGCCATCGGGCAGCGAATGGCGGATGCCGTACTTGTTGTCGAACTTCGACTTGGTGACGGAGTCGTTGACGTTGATCGCGGGGAAGAGCAGTTCACCGGATGCCGCGAGCTCGTACAGACGGTGGACGCCGGTGGTGGTCTCCTCCGTGACGCCGATCAGCCCACCGCTGATGCGGGTCCACCGCTGCGCGTCGGCCGACAGGCTGGCTCGCAGAGTGTCGAGGAAGACCTCGTACTCGTGAGAGTCGCCGGGAGCGGCATCCGGCACTGCTCCCGCGGTCTCGAACGAGACGCCCTTGTGCACGAGCATCGTGGCGTCGCCGCCGTCGTCCAGGATCAGGTTCGGCCCGTCGAAGCCTTCGGCTGACCAGTCGAAGATGCGATCGGTGCAGCGCCAGTATTCCTCGAGCGTCTCGCCCTTCCACGCGAAGACCGGAACGCCGGCCGGCGCGTCCACCGAGCCGGTGGGCCCGACCACGACGGCGGCCGCGGCCTCGTCCTGCGTCGAGAAGATGTTGCAGCTGGCCCACCGCACCTGCGCTCCGAGCGCCACGAGAGTCTCGATCAGCACGGCGGTCTGCACCGTCATGTGGAGTGACCCGGCGATGCGCGCGCCGGCCAGCGGCTGCGACGGCCCGAACTCCTCACGCAGGGCCATCAGCCCGGGCATCTCGTTCTCGGCCAATCGGATCTGATGACGACCTGCCTCGGCGAGTGCCAGGTCGGCGACGAGGTGCTCGAGGACGGTGGGGGCGCTGAGGTGCGTGCTCATCAGCCCATTCTCACAGATTGCGCGACGGGCGTCGCGCCTTGCCGCTGAGACGGCTCTAGCGCTGTGCGATCGTCTCGTGCCGGACGACGACCCATCCGCGCGGCATCGAGAGCCGGTCGGTGTGGATCGCGCACAGATCGTGCGCGTGCGGGTCGCCGCCGCCGCCCAGCGGACCCAGCGCCGCCATCTGATCGGCATAGTCGTAGGTCAGCGTGGAGACCGCCTCCCGGGCGCATCCCACCTTCGAGCAGAGTCTCTGGCGCATCGGACCAACGCTATCCAGCAGCGCCGGGTTCACGGGGATGCCGCGCCGCGGCCCCGGCCGTCCTGGCAGATGCACGCCTCTAGAATCGACCCATGGCATGGCGCAGGAGCAAGGAGGCGGCCTCGCCCGCACGCCGACCGGCGCGCCACGGACGGCATGGACGTGAGGGTCGCAGCCCCATCGTCCGTCCGCCGCTGCCACCGCTCGAGACACGCGTGGACAGGTTCGACCTCGCCGTCGGCACCGCGGCCGAGTTCCTCCGCTCCGCCTGGCCCGAGCTGCGCGACGTCAGCTTCGAGGTGGGCGACATGCCGCCCGCGGCCGACGACGACGGGATCCCGCGGTGGCGCGTGCTCACCGATGAGAAGCGCATCATCCTCTACCGTCTGCCGATCGAGCGCCTGAGCCACCTGCACCGCGACGACGATCTGCACCGCCGGATCCTGGTCGAGGGGAGCGTGTTCCGCGCCGCCGCGGAGTACCTCGACCGCGACCCCTGGGATCTCGGTCCGGAACGGTTCCGCTACTTCTGAGCGGGACCCGCCCGCCTACGGGTAGACCGTGATCTCCTGCGCCGCCGCGTCGGAGGGCCACACCGGGAATCCGGCGATCGCCCCGTCACCGGTGAGCGCGAGGCCCGCGCGGATGCCGCTTCCGCCGGCATCCAGCAGATACACGCTCCGCGAGGCCAGTCGCACCGAGGCGCTCTCGCCGGGCAGCACCGTCACCTCCGTCGAGAAGCTGCCGTCCGCAGCGTCGACCGTGACCGCGACCGCGTCCTCGGCCGGGTTGGCGAGGGTGAGAACGGGCGTCGGGCCGGGTGGCGTCGCGAACAGGCTCGGCGCCTCCACGGGCGGTGCCGCCGTGTACCAGGCGAAGTCCGCTCCCTCACCGAAGCCCGTCGCCTGCCATACCGCGGCCACAACGGGCGCGCCCGCGTCGACCTCGATCGTGTACTGACCTACCGCGAGGCCGCCGAGTTCGACCTCGGTCGGAATGCCGGCGGCGAGGGGAACGGTGGTCGGCGTCGCACTCGGCTGCGCCGCTCCGACGGCGGAGACCGTGATCGTGGCATTCGTGTCGGCCGCCGGCGAGAGGATGCGCATGACGGTCGCGGCATCCGATGCGCCCTCTGCACCCGGGTTCTGGGTGACCGTGACGCCGGGGACGATCTGCCGAGGCTCGGGCGTCGCGATCGCGCCGACCTGATCGACGCCACCCGGCAGCAGCGTGCGCGTGATGCTCGTCTGAAGCGCGGCCTGCACGGGCGCACCGGTCGCGGTCACGCGGATCACAGGCGCCTCCTCTCCGAGCTGCAGCCCGGCGAGGGGGACGACGACCTGGACTCCGGGCGCCACGACGAGGTCGGTGCCGCCCGCAGGGAGCTGCGGTCCGGCGGCGCCGAAGACCGTGAGCTGGACGGTCGCGGGGACGCTGCCCGGGTTCGCGAGAAGGACCAGATCGGCCGCGCCCGTCGTCGCCGATCCGCCGACCAGCCATGACTCCATGAGGGCGGGACGACACGCGGATGCCGCGAACCCGGTCAGGTCGTCTGCGACGACCGTGGACGACCCGGATGCCGCGACATCCGTCCGCGTCCCGTCGAGCGGTTCCGCGACGATGGCGACCGCGGGCGCGGTGCCGTCCGCAGCCGGCGAGGTCAGCGGCTGCGTGATCGGGGCGGGAGCACCCCCCTCCACGCCGGCGGTGACCGTCTGCGGCGCAGCGGTCAAGACGCGTCCCACGTCCTCGAGCTCGCGCCCGAGCGCAAGCAGACCGCCCGTGCAGACGAGCACGCTGGCGGCCGGAGCGGGCGTGGCGTCGATCTCCACCGGTTCGCGCGCGACCGTCGGCCACGGCAGCGACACCGCCGTGACGACGGCGACGACGAATCCGATCGCTACGAGGGTCCCCGCGAGCAGGCGGGCGCTGGTCGTCGCCCAGCGGAAGACGCGGCGGTCGCTCATCGGCCCTCCTGCCAGTGCGGGCCGACGACCCTGGGGGTCCGACGCGCCTCCCGGCGCGATGCGGCCGTCGGGATGGCCAGGAGCAGGGCGACGGCGACGGCCGCGAGCTGGGCGAATGCGATCCCTCGAGCGACTCCGTGGACGGATGCCGGAGCCTTCGGTCGGGGTTCCACCGGCTGCGTCACGCGCCAGAGCGAACCCTTCGCCGTCTCGCCGACCGCGTCGAGATCATCGCGCTGGTCCAACGCCGTCGCGGCCTCGAGTCGGAATGCCCGGGCGATGTCGGACTCCGGCGCTGCGGCGGGGGCGAGGAGCACGAAACTGACGCCGTTCGCGGCGAGCTGACCGATCACGTCGTCGGCGGCCGAGGTCACGAGGTTCGCAGTGAGCGTGGCCACCTCCTCATCGGCGGCCGTCGCGGTGGAACGGGTAGAGATCATGGTCGCCTGCCCGTCCAGTGTCTCGCTCCCGCCCCAGACGATCCGCGACGAGACTCCGCCGCCGTTCTGCGGTGTCATGATGATGGTCCCGACGTCGGGATCTTCCCGGCCCGCCGCGCTCACGTATGCGGGCAAGGTGCTCGCGGGCCCGTTCGTGAGCAGTGAGGTGGGCGGCTCCCGCGTCATCGCGGAGAGCGTGGGCAGCGCGAGAACCGCCAGCGCCAGCATCACCGTGACGGCCGCGACGCTGCGCACGGCGGCGAGCCGGGGCGCCAGGCCCACATCGAGTGCGGCGAGCGCGCCGCCGAGTGCGCCCAGCCACGCCAGGCTCAGACCGGCGCCAGGCCATAGCGGAATGGCGATCGACTGCGCGAAGGCGACCGAGATGCCGACCGCCGCGAATGCGGTCGCCATGCCGAGTGCGGCGATCACGAGCAGTGCGATGCCGGCGGCCCAGCGCTGGGTCAGCGGTGCGACCAGTGCCAGGATCGCGACCGGCGCCGCCAGCAGCGGCACCCACCACGTCGGCCATCCCGGCACGAATCCCACCCAGCCGACGATGTCGGGAGTCGGGATGCCGGCGGCCAGCAGCGCGCGACCCGCGGGGTCGGCGCCGGCCTGAGCGCCGAGCCAGGTGAGCCCCGGGTCGGCCAGGAGAGCCCACACGTTCCCGCTCTGCAGCTGATGCCAGATCACCGGTGCGGCAAGCAGCAGCGCGGGCACCACGACCCATACGACCCGCGTGACGCCGCGTCCTCTGCGCAGCACGACCGCCAGCACGATCGCGCCGATCCACACGACGATCAGCGCGGGCGCGAGCGAAGGGGCGCAAGCGACCACGGCGGCGAACAGGAGGGATGCCGCGCCCGCCGCGACCCAGGATCGATGCGCCACGGATCCCGCATAGAAGAGCCATGGGAGCAGGACGTGGGCGATGACGGCGCTCGGGCGTCCCTGCGTCAGAGCCGCCAAGAGTGTGGGCGCGAGCGCCCACACGGCGCCGCCGGTGAATCGCAGCACGGAGCGATCGGTCACCCGTGTCGCGGCGAACCAGCCGCCGAGCGCGGACAGGGGAAGCGCGAGGAGCCACAGCACCACCAGGGCGCGGGACGGCTCGACCGGCGAGAGGCTCCCGAGCACCGCGAGCACGGCGGCGAACGGGTCTGCGGGTCCGATCACGTTGAGCCCCGATTCGCGGAGCCCGTATGCGGCATCCGCCCACAACTGCGCGGCACTGGCGGCGAGGGGCTGCAACCCGCCTCCGCCGAGCACCGGCCAGGCGGCCAAGGCCGGGAACGCGGCGATCGACACGACGACGGCTCCCAGAACCAGCCAGGCGCCCCCGCCGGTGAAGAACCGCAGGTCTCCGCGCCGCGACGGGCTCGACGAGTCGGCGCCGTCGTCGAGCTGCTCCCGCAGCTCGCGCTGCGACACACGCAGGGGTGCCAGCTGCGTCCACGATGTCGTGCGCGTCCTGCGGATGCGCGAGCGCGACCGCGCGACCGACGGCAGGCGGACGACGGACACCACGGCGGCCGCCCACTCCGGCCCGATCAGCCCCGGCTGCTTGCGGACGAGCTGCAGGGCGGTGCGCCAGAGGGCGACCGGGAGGATCGCGAGCCACAGGAACGGCACCGCGAGCGGTGGCGCGTATGCCAGCCGCCGGTGCAGCTGGGCCGTGCGCGACGCGAAGGCCCGGCGCCGCCGACGGGCGGCCGTCAGCGGTGCGGGGGGGCCTGCCACCCCGTCGCCCGCGACCGCGACGAGAGCGGTCGGCACGAGCAGCACGCGCGCACCGGTCAGGCGGGCTCGCACGCCGAGATCGAGCCCCTCGTCGGCGCCGGCGAGTGCCTTGTCGATCCCGTCGAGCTCGCGCCACGCGTCGGCTCTGGCCAGCACGCCCCGGATGTCCGAACCGAGCACGTCCTCGCGCGCGTCGTGCTGACCCTGGTCCAATTCGGCATCCGCGAGGCCCACGGTGCGCCCGAAGCGCGTCATGCTCGCCCCGAGCGAGACGATCTCGGTGCGGTCGTCCCATCGAACGAGCTTCGGTGCCGCGAACGCGACGGACGGCCCGAGCTCGAGCGCGCCGACAAGCCGGCTGAGCGCCTCCGGCTCGGGGGCGGTGTCCTGCGCGAGGACCCACACCGCATCCCCGGTGACACGCAGATTCGCCATCGCGGTCGCCGCGGCGAAGCCCGTCGATGCGGGAGCGGTGATCACCGACTCCGCGGCTGACGCCGCCGCCACCGCGGCGACCCCCGGGTCGTCCCCGCACACCACGATCGTCAGCGCGTCAAGGTGCCGGGTCTGGTCGGCGAGCGCCGCGAGAGTGCGCCGCAGGTGGTGTGCGGCTGGTGTGCGCCCATCGGGGCGCACGACGAGAATGGCGTGGACTCTGGCGGGCATGACGTGGTCAGCCTAGGTGCGTCCTACCACCGGGACCTGGTGTACGCGCCGCTGACTGCGGGACCGGACCTTCCGGTCCTCCCCGGTGCCGCGATGCTCTCCTGCTCAGCCGGCGCGACGCTTCAGCTTGCGGCGTTCGCGTTCGCTGAGGCCACCCCAGATCCCGAAGCGCTCGTCGTTCTGCAGCGCGTACTCGAGGCATTCGCTGCGAACATCGCACGTCGTGCAGATCTTCTTCGCATCGCGAGTCGAACCGCCCTTTTCAGGGAAGAACGCCTCCGGATCTGTCTGCGCGCACAGCGCATCGGTCTGCCACCCCAGCGGATTGCCGTCTTCCCCCTCAAGAGGACGGCGCACCCCCGGAACCCCAAGCTGGACCGGATCGACGAACCAATTGTCGGGAACGCCGGAACGGTAACCCGTCATCTCGTTCTCCCACCTTCTAACCCCCCACGCTGGTTCGCGTGTACGCATAATTACACCGGTGTAGTTCGCCAGGGTCAAGTCGCAGATCGTAAAGCCTCACCCCGCGCTTGAACGTTTACGACGCGCCGTCGGCGTGTCGCGACATGCATGCTCGAGCGCCTCACGATGCGGACACGCCCGGCGTGCTCGAACCGGGCTGGGCGATGAAGACCTCCCCTGAGCCGCTGAGCAGCAGCTCGGCCTCGTCTCCCGTCGCGAACGCCGCCTCGCCCGGAGAGAGCGGGATCGCGGCGCCCGAGGAGCCCCCGCGGACCTCGACCCGCCCCGCGGTCGCGACGGCGATCGCGGCACCGCCGACCGGCACCCGGCACGGATGCTGCGGGTCGACGACCGCGCGCAGCAGGGCGAAGTCGGGGACGTCGGTCGCGTATCTCGACACGCCGGGTCCGACGACCTGCGGGCGCAGGATCGGCGTCGCACCGGGCGTCGGGTCGAGCACCCGGAGCAGCTCGGCGACGTCGATGTGCTTCGGGGTGAGGCCGCCGCGGAGGACATTGTCGCTGGCGGCCATGACCTCGACTCCGAGCCCCTCGAGGTAGGCGTGCAGAACTCCCGCGGGCACGAAAACCCCTTCGCCACGCCGGATCGTGACCAGGTTCATCAGCATCGCGACGACGACGCCCGGATCACCGGGGTTCGTTGCCTCCAGACGCGCGACCAGGTCGAGCTCTGCAGCGAACTCCTCGTCGTCGGCGTCTGCGGCGGCGGCGACGACCGCAGCAACGTCGTCCTCCGCGTCGCCGGACAGCAGCCACCCGAGCGTCTCCCGGAGCGCGGTCGCGGCATCCGCCCCTGCCAGCCGCTCCGCCAGGCCGTCGCCGGCCGGTCCCAGCGCGGCGACGAGCCGGCGCGTCGCGTCGATGTCGCGAAGACCGGCGAGGGCTGTGAACGTGTCGCTGATCGCGACGATCAGCTCCGGCTTGTGGTTCTCGTCGCGGTACGTGCGCTCCGGGGCGTCCCGGGGGATGCCGGCGGCCTCCTCGCGCGCGAACCCCTCGATCGCCTCCGCTCTGGACGGGTGCGCCTGGATCGAGAGGGGGGATGCCGCGGCAAGGAGCTTCAGCAGGTAGGGCAGGCGTGTCGGCGCGCCGGTGCTCGCATCCTCCTCGGCGAGCCACGCGCCGAGCGTTCGCCCATCCGGCACGCGGGCGGGACTGCCCGGGTGATCGCCGAACCAGACTTCGGCCTCAGGACGCCCGGACGGAGCCCGCCCCTCGAGTTCGGCCAGCAGCGTTGCGCTGCCCCAGTCGTAGTCGCGGGGAGTGTTCGAGATCGTCGCGAGCATGCCTCCAGCGTAGAGTCGCGGCGAGTCGGCGCCGCACGGCGACCGCGGGCCAGGCGGTACCCTGATCTCACGATGGCCGTCTACACGAAGCACCCGGCGTCGGCGCCGCCGGCCGCCCCGGTCCGCGAGAAGACGGGCCACCTGATGCTGCGCGGATGGTGCATCTTCGTGCTGTTCATGGCGCTGTCCGGAACGGCCTGGGTCAACGCCTTCGGCGAGCTGCCGACCGCGATCATCACGATCGGCGGTGGCTTGCTGTCGGTCGGCCTCTGGTTCGGCGCACGACCCCCGGTGCAGTGGCGGCGCCTCCCCTGGTTCACGCTCGCATACGTCGCGTGGGCGATCCTCTCGATCATCTGGTCGCAGTGGCGCGAAGCGACCGCCCTGACCCTGCTCCTGCTGGTCATCACCACGCTGCAGGGGCTCTTCATCGGCGGCGTGCTCACCTGGCGCGAGCTCGTGCGCGCCGTCGCCTCCGCGCTGAAATGGGTGATGGCCCTGTCGCTCGTCTTCGAGCTGTGGGTCTCGATCTTCGTCCGAGGTCCGATCCTGCCCGGCTTCGTCATCCCCACCGAGCCCGCCGACGATCCGATCGTGTACTGGTCGCGCGACAACCTGTTCGACGACGGCCGCATCCAGGGGATCATGGGCAACGCCAACCTGCTCGGCCCGGTCGCGCTCCTGGCGATCATCGTCTTCGCGATCCGCTTCGCGGCGGATGCGCAGCGCCGCGCGCTGCTGGGGGTCTGGATCGGATTGTCCGCCTTCCTCTTCTATCGCGCCGCTTCGGCGACGGCGTACGTCGCCGCGGTCGCCGTCGTGCTGGTGCTCGTGACCGTGCTGCTCATGCGCCGCGCTCGCAGACCCGGCGAGCGCACCCGGTACTACATCGCATACGGGCTCGTCGGTCTCGGAGCGGTGCTGGCGTTCTGGCTGTTCCGCGACGCGATCTTCACCGCGCTCGGTCGCAGCTCGGATCTCACCGGGCGCGAGACCATCTGGCAGGCCGTGCTCGACCGCGCCGTCCAGCATCCGCTCATCGGCTGGGGATACTCCACGCCATGGATCGCGGGCGATCCATCGTTCGATGAGTGGATCATCGACCACGGCCAGACGGTCGTGCAGGCGCACAACATGTGGGTCGACGTGTTCTTCCAGCTCGGCGCGATCGGCGTCTTCCTCATCGGGATGGCGTTTCTCGCGTTCGTCTGGCGGTCGTGGTTCTTCGCCGTCGACCGTCCGCGCTGGGATCTGCGCGCCGACCGCCCCTATTCGCCGCTGACGCTGCTGCCGGCGCTCGTGGGCGCGATCCTGCTCGTCCAGGGGTTCGCGGAGTCGGCGCCGCTGCTGTTGTGGGGCTGGCTGTTCCTGGTCATGTTCCCCTTCAAGATCAAGCAGTCCCCGCACATCGGCGAGGGGGCGGCCGAACTGCGCATCGCGATCGAGCGTGGCGAGCTGACCACGCGGGCCTCGTGACGGACTCCCCGCGGGGCACGCCGCCCGCGCGCTGGGGAGAGCTGCTGGCCTCCGCCGCGCTCGCGCGGGCCTACACGATCGCCGTCCTCGGTGCCGTCTTCTCCTCGTACGCGATCGAGAAGATCGCGGGGCGGGTGACGTACGTCTCGATCATCGTCGGGCTGTGCATCATCGGGACGGGGATCCTGATCTCGCGGCGCCGCGAGATCAGTCTTGTGCGGCTCGTGCCGACGACCCTGGTGCTCTTCGTGGCGTGGGCGCTGGTCAGCGTGTTCTGGAGCCAGGATCCGGCCGGCTCGTTCTGGAGCTGGCTGTCCACAGCCGGGCTCGCCTTCCTCGCGGTCACGATCGGCCATGTCCGCGACACCCTGCAGACCGCGCGGGCGCTCGGCGACGTGATGCGCGTGCTGCTGTCGATCTCGCTCGTGGTCGAGGTGCTCGCCGGCATCCTGCTGGACATGCCGTTCCGGTTCCTCGGCATTCAAGGGAACATCGCGCAGCTCGGCCCGATTCAGGGCATCTTCGGCACCCGCAACCTCCTGGGCTTTGCCGCACTGATCGCGCTGATCACCTTCCTGATCGAGTACCGCACGCAGTCGGTGCGGGTGGGAGTCTCGGTCTTCTCCGTGGTCCTCGCCGGCGGGCTCGCCGCCCTGAGCGACTCCCCCACCGTCCTGGTCCTCGCGGTCGCGGTCGGCCTCGCCGTCGGCGCACTCGCGCTCGTCAGACACGCGAAGCCGGAACGGCGCTCGGCGCTGCAGTTCACGCTCGGCGGTGTCGTTGTCGTCGGGGTGATCGTCGGCTATGCGGCGCGGCATCCGATCATCGGCCTGCTCGGCGCCGGCTCCGACTTCTCGATGAGGGTCGATCTGTGGAACACGATGGTCGACTACCTGCGGTCCAAGCCCGTGCAGGGCTGGGGGTGGTTCGGACCGTGGGATCAGAGCGAATTCCCGTTCAGCACGATCAACTACGCGCTGCGCACGGATCACGCCACCGGTCTGAACGCGTACTTCGACGTGCTGCTGCAGCTCGGCTGGATCGGACTGCTGCTGTTCACCGCGTTCGCCGGTGTCGCGCTCGTGCGCTCGTGGCTGGATGCGAGCGAGCGCCGATCGGTCGTCTACGCGTGGACGCCGCTGGTGCTGATCGCACTCCTCGTGGACTCGATGTTCGAGAGCTTCACGCTCTTCGGCTTCGGCTGGCTGCTCCTGGTGCTCTGCGCCGTGCGCGCCGGCCAATCCCGCTCGTGGCGCGAGCGGATCGACGCGATCGAGGAGGGGCCCGATGCGCGCCCCGCTGCCGAGGATCTTCCCCACGCCTGACCGCCTGCGAGGCCGCGGGTCGCGGGGCGCGGAGGCGACCCGCTGCACACAGAAAGGCCCGAAGAACGCAAGGTAGGCTACATTCTCGGCCCGTCGCCTCGGCGCCCCCCGCAGCTGACTCGGAGACTCCTCCCCCGTGGTTCATGTCCTTCAGAACGTCGTCTTCCCCACCGACCGCGACCCCGATCTGCTTCCGCTCTATGCAGATCCCGAGACGTGGTCGGTCATCGACGACGAGCCGGTCAGGGTGTCCAGTCGGGCACACCTCGGCAACATCCTGACCCGCAACAGCGCACGCGTGCTCGCCGGTCGCCGCGTGTCGTTCGGGACGTACTTCAACGCCTTCCCCGCCTCTTACTGGCAGCACTGGACCGCAGTCCGCGCCGTGCAGCTGCGCGTGCGCACCCAGGGACCGGCCACGATCCTCGTTTACCGCTCCAACGGCGGCGGCACCCAGCAGCGCATCGAGACCCGGGAGGTCGACGGGGCGACCGAGTCGCTCTTCGACCTCGAGCTCACGCAGTACAGCGACGGCGGCTGGATCTGGTTCGACATCGTGGCCGACGAGAAGAGCGCCACCTTCGCCGGCGCGGAGTGGGTCACCGACCAGGAGCCGGTCCGGCTGGGCAAGGCATCCATCGGCATCACGACGTTCAACAAGCCCGACTACTGCGTCGTCACGCTGGCCACCCTCGCCGAAGCGCCTGAAGTGCTCGAGTTCATCGACCGGATATTCGTGATCGACCAGGGCACCCAGCGCGTCGAGGACCGTCCGGAGTACCCCGAGCTCGCGACCGCGCTCGGGGAGCAGCTGCAGATCGTCACGCAGCCCAACCTCGGCGGCTCGGGCGGCTTCTCCCGGGCGATGCTCGAGACGCTCGCGCGTCCCGAGAGCGAGTTCATCCAGCTGCTCGACGACGACGTCCGCGTCGAGCCGGAGTCGATCCGCCGCTCCATCGTCTTCGCGCGGTACGCGTCCGAGCCGACCATCGTGGGCGCTCACATGTTCGACCTGCTCGACCGGCCGAAGCTGCACGCCTGGGCGGAGGTGATCGACGACGAGCCCTTCATGTGGCGCACGCTCTACCAGGAGAAGATGCCGCACGACTTCAGCACCGCGAACCTCCGACAGTCTCCGTCGCTGCACATGCGCCTCGACGCCGACTACAACGGATGGTGGATGTGCCTCATCCCGGTCGAGGTCATCAAGGAGATCGGGCTCTCGCTGCCGGCGTTCATCAAGTGGGACGACGCCGAATTCTGCGTTCGCGCCCGCGAAGCCGGCCACCCCACGATCTCGCTGCCCGGAGTCGCGCTGTGGCACGTCTCATGGGTCGGCAAAGACGACTCGATCGACTGGCAGGCGTACTTCCATGCGCGCAACCGCATCGTGGCCGCACTCCTGCACTCCCGCACGCCGCGGGGCGGCACGCTTCCCCGCCACAGCCGCCGGGTGGATCTGAAGCACCTCATGATGATGCAGTACTACCCGGTCGCGCTTCGCCATCGCGCTCTGCGCGACGTCCTGTCCGGCCCGGAGCACATGTGGCGCAATCTCGCCACGGCCATGCCCGGGGCACGAGCCCTGGCATCCTCCTTCCCCGAGACGATCGTCCACCGCGAGCCCGGCGTGCCGCTGCGCGCCCGCCGAGGGCGGCTCGTCTTCAAGCTCCTCAAGCGCCACACGTACGACAGCCCCACGGGCATACGCCTGCGGTGGTTCACCGCCTCCACGCTCACGTCGCACTGGTTCCACAAGCCGCGCCCCGAGAACGTGGCCCAGCCCGAGGTCGAATTCGGCAAGGGCGATGCGAACTGGTGGCGCGTGCCGCTGTACGACAGCGCGCTGGTCAGCGCAGCCGACGGCTCCGGGAAGAACATCTACACCCGCGACCGCAGGCAGTTCCGCCGGATGCTGATCGACACGGTGCGGCTGCACCGTACGCTCCAGCGCGACTGGGCCGGCCTCTCGCGGCGGTACCGCGAAGCGCTGCCCATGCTCACCTCGCCCGATTCGTGGGCGGACCACCTGGGGACCAAGCGATGAGCGCATCCGCGACCAGTTCGCAGCACGGTGGCGCGGCAGGCACCGCGCCCGAGTTCGATCCGGCGACCGCGACGATCGCGATCGTGACCTACAACCGGTCGGGCCTTCTGACACGCCTCCTCGAGAGCATCACTCGCATGGATCCGAAGCCCGGACACGTGGTGGTGGTCGACAACGCGTCCGTCGACGACACCACCGCGGTCGTGGACTCGTTCCGGGAGCGCCTCGGCGCCGAACTCGTCTACCGCCGTCTCGAGACCAACACCGGCGGGTCCGGCGGGTTCAGCGAGGGCATGCGCGTCGCGTACGAGCTCGGCTCGACCTGGATGTGGCTCATGGACGACGACGTCGAGGTGCTGCCCGACGGCCTCGCCCGCATGGGGGCTTGGGCGCCGCGGTTCAAGAGCATCCAGGGGCGCCGCTACGACTACGACGGCAGCGAGTTCTACTGGCAGTACCGCCTGTCGATCCCGCTCGGCATCCCGATCCCGTTCGCGCCGGCCGACTTCGACGAGTCCGGATTCCGCGAGATGAACAGCGGATGCTTCGAGGGGATGTTCATCCACCGCGACATCGTCACCGAGATCGGTCTTCCCGACCCGCGGTTCTTCATCTACTGGGATGACTCGGTGTACGGCTGGCTCGCCTCGCGGCGCACGACCGCCGTGATCGTGAACGAGTTCGTCCTCAAGCGCACGCGCGAGATCAAGCAGTGGGACATGGGCATCCGCCACCTGAACGCCTCGAGCAACGCGTATCGGTACTACATCATGCGCAACCGCGGGTACATGAAGCACTACTTCCGCACCCACGGCGCTTACCGGCCGGTGCGCTTCGCCGCGGGGTCGTTCCTCACGTTCGCGAAGGAGCTCATCCGGCTCGTGTTCGTCGAGCGGAAGGTGCGCGGCACCAGCAACCTGTTCCGCGGCATCCGCGACGGTCGCAGGATCGCGAAGGATGCCTCGTGGCAGCCCATGCCGCCGCTGATCGAGTCCGCTCGGTGATCCGGCCCGGGTCAGTGAGCTGGCCCGGTACGTGAGCGACTGACGCGACGAACGCGGATTCAGCCGGCGTTGTAGTCCGCGTTGTAGCGGTCCAGGACCTCGCCGATCGAGGCATCCATCGCCAGCACTCCCTTGTCGAGGTACAGACCGCGCGTGCAGAACCGACGCAGATCCTTCTCGTTGTGGCTGACGAAGAACAGCGTCCGCCCGTCCGCGAGCAGCTCGTCGATCCGCTGATAGCACTTCTCACGGAAGGCCTTGTCGCCGACGGCGAGCACCTCGTCCACGAGCAGGATGGGCTCCTCCAGCTGCGAGACGACCGAGAACGCGAGGCGCACCTTCATGCCGTTGGAGAGGTGCTTGTAGGGGGTGTCGACCGAGTCGTGCAGCTCGGCGAAGTCGATGATGCCGTCGAACCTCCGCGAGACCTCGGCACGCGACATCCCGTGCAGGCCCGCCGTCAGCCGGACGTTCTCGCGCACGGTCAGGTCGCCGACGAAGCCGCCCGTGATCTCGATCAGCGGCGCGACCCCGCCGCGCACCGTCACGGTGCCTTCGTCGGCGAGGAGGACACCCGCGACGAGCTTGAGCAGTGTGGACTTGCCCTGGCCGTTGCGCCCCACCACGCCGATCGACTCGCCCGGCCGAACGTCGAATGACACGTTGCGCAGCGCCCAGAACTCCCCCGGCTTCGACCGCCGTGAGGAATCGGAGAACAGGTCCTTGAAGCTGCGCCGCCCACGGCGGTTGCGGCGGAACCGCACGCCGAGGTCGCGGACCTCGATCGCGAGGCCGGTCATCACAGCTCCTTCAGCACGGGGCGCTCGAGACGACGGAAGACCAGGATGCCGAGGCCGAGGAACGCGAAGCTGATGACCGCGCCGATCACCACGCTGAACGTGTCCCACTGGTCGGGGAAGAACCCGACGCGGTAGAGCGTGAAGATCCCGGCCAGCGGGTTGAAGGCCGCGATCTCAGGGAACGGTGCCGGAAGGTCGGAGATCCCGTAGATGATCGGCGATGCGTAGAAGAGCGCCCGGAGGATGAGCTTCGTGGTGCGCTCCAGGTCGGAGTACAGGACGCACAGGGGCGCGACGAGCAGGCCGAGACCCACCAGCAGAACGGTCTGCAGGAGCACCGCGACAGGGAACCACAGGATGCCCCATCCCACGGTCGCGCCGGAGATGATCGCGAACAGCGCGAGCACGGGGATCGAGAAGAGGAACTCGATGCCCTTGCTCAGCACGATGCGGTTCACCCAGATCGAGCGCGGGATCGCGGTCGATCGCACCAGGCGCGCGTCCTTGTTGAACGCGCGCGTGAAGTCCGAGACGGCGGCGTTGAACCAGACCCACGGCAGCAGGGCGGTGATGAGGAAGACGATGTACGGCTCTTCGCCGACGCCGCGCCCGAAGACCTGCGTGAAGACGAACCAGTAGATCAGGCTCATCACCAGCGGGTCCAGGACCGACCACAGGTAGCCGAGCGCGCTCGTGGCGTAGCGGACGCGCAGGTCGCGCGCCGAGAGAAGCCACAGCGAGTGGACGTAGCGCCGGGGAGAGCCCGGTAGGCCGACGGCGGCTGTGGTCACGGAGTTGAGTCTATGGTCGCGCGGTCAGGCGAGCTGGTTGTTCCACATCGACAGCGCCGAGCCGATCGCCATGTGCATGTCGAGGTACTGATAGGTGCCGAGGCGCCCGCCGAAGTAGACGTCCTTCTCCCCCTTGGCCAGCTCGCGGTATGCCAGCAGGCCGGCGCGGTCCTCGGCGGTGTTCACGGGGTAGTACGGCTCATCCTCGTGCGCGGCGAAGCGGGAGAACTCGCGCATCACCACGGTGCGATCGGCCGGGTAGCGGTCGGCCCGCTCGGGGTGGAAATGCTTGAACTCGTGGATGCGCGTATAGGGGACTCCGGCATCCGCGTAGTTCATGACCGAGGTGCCCTGGAAGTCGCCGACGTCGAGGACCTCCTTCTCGAAGTCGAGCGTGCGCCAGGACAGCGCGCCCTCGGCGTCGTCGAAGTAGCGGTCGATCGGTCCGGTGTAGACGATCGGCACCTGGCCCACGGTGGCCGCCTTGTTCAGCGGCTGCGACTCGTCGAAGAAGTCGACGGCGAGCTTCACCTCGATGTTCGGGTGGTCGGCCATCCGCTCGATCCACGCGGTGTAGCCGTCGGTGGGAAGGCCCTCCCACGTGTCGTTGAAGTAGCGGTTGTCGTAGTTGTAGCGGACCGGGAGTCGGCTGATGACCTCGGCGGGGAGGTTCTTCGGGTCGGTCTGCCACTGCTTGGCCGTGTAGTCGCGGATGAATGCTTCATATAAGGGGCGCCCGATCAGGGCGATGCCCTTCTCCTCGAGATTCGCGGCATCCTTCACATCGAACTCGCCGGCGAGCTCGTGGATCACGGCCTTGGCCTCGTCGGGAGAGTACGCGGCGTTGAAGAACTGGTTGATCGTGCCGAGGTTGATCGGCAGCGGGAACACGATGCCCTTGTGGTTCGTGTAGACGCGGTGGATGTAGTTCGTGAACGTCGTGAAGCGGTTGACGTACTCCCACACGCCCGGGTTGGACGTGTGGAAGAGGTGAGCGCCGTACTTGTGCACCTCGATGCCGGTCTCCGGCTCGTTCTCGCTGTACGCGTTGCCGCCGATGTGGGGGCGACGGTCGATCACGGTCACCTTGCGACCGACGGATGCCGCGCGCTCGGCAATGGTGAGCCCGAAGAAGCCCGAGCCGACGACGAGAAGATCCATGGTGATTGTGCTTTCTTTCGCGCGGAGCGCGCACGGCCGGTCGGGCGCGAGCGCGGAGACGCGGCGGGCACAGATACAGCGCCGCCGCGACCGTCCGATTGTACCGGTCGCCACCTGAGAGCACCGTGAGATCGTGCCGCGCGCCGACCGCGAGCACTCCGCGCATGCGGCTGTCACTCAGGCGCGCAACCCTCGTACTGATACTCTCGTAGACGGTGTTTCCGCGGGCGTTCTGCGGTCTCCTGCGTCTACGAGAGGTCATGATGGGTCCAGCGAAGCCCCTGCTGAGTCTTGTCATACCCGCATACAACGAAGTCGATTCCGCCTCGGAGATCGCCGACTTCTACCGCGCGATCCGTGCCACCTACACCGATGTCGACTTCGAGCTCATCGTCGTCGACGACGGATCGACCGACGGCACGCGCGAGGCTCTGCTGCAGACTCTGGCCGGTGCCGGGCCCGCCCGGATCGTGACTCTGTCCCGCAACTTCGGCTCGCACGCCGGGATCAGCGCCGGGTTCGCGCACGCCGCGGGCGATGCCGCCCTCACGCTCAGCGCCGACCGGCAGGAACCCCTCGAGGCGATCGGCGAGTTCATTCGCGAGTGGCAGTCGGGTGCCGACATCGTCTGGGGCCTGCGCACGGTGCGCGCCGTGAAGAAGGGCATGGGCGAGAGCTTCGCGCGCGTCTTCTCGAAGCTGTACGGCACGCACTCCGACGTGCCCAACTATCCCGCCGAGGGCCCGTCGCAGATCCTGATGGCGCGGTCGGCACTGGATGCCCTCAACAAGATGCCCGAGCTGAATCGCAACGTCCTCGCCATGGCGGCGTGGATCGGGTTCGATCAGCGCCGCGTCTACTTCGAGCAGCTCCCCCGCCCGTACGGCGTCAGCAAGTGGACGACCAAGCGCAAGATGAAGCTGGTCGTCGACTCGTTCGTGGAGTTCTCCCACGCTCCCGTCGAGTGGGTGGCGTGGGGCGGGCTGATCACCGGCGCGATCGGCGGGGTCCTGCTGCTGCTCGCCCTGGTGCTCGCGTTCTTCCAGCCGCTCGGCGCCGCCGTGTCCGTGCTGGCCGGCCTCATCCTCGTCGTCGGAGGCATGGTCCTGGTCGGCATCGGAGTCCTGGGCGAGTACGTATGGCGAGCGGGCGATGACGCACGCCGCCGCCCCATCTACATCGTCCGATCCGTGACGGAGCCCTCCCCGGCCGTCGCTGCGGATCCGGCATCGACCCGCACCACCCACGCAGGAGAGCAATGAACCGCACCGTAGCCCTCGGGGCACCCACCGTCGGCCAGGAAGAACTCGACGCCATCAAGGACGTCTTCGAGTCCGGATGGCTGTCGGGGGCAGGGCCCTCGTGCCTGGCCTTCGAGGCCGAGTTCGCAGAGGTCGCCGGTGTGGACAACGTGCTCTCGACGAGCAACTGCGGCTCGGCGCTGCACCTCGCGCAGCTCGTGCTCGGGATCACGCCGGGCGATGAGGTCATCGTCGGCGACTACACCTTCCCGGCCACGGGCCACTCGGTGATGTGGGCCGGTGCGACCCCGGTCTTCGTCGACGTGCGCCCCGACATCTGGTCGATCGACCCGGCTCAGATCGAGGCCGCGATCACGCCGCGCACGGTCGGGATCATCGCGGTGGATCCCTTCGGCCAGCCCGCCGACTACGACGAGATCCGCGCGATCGCCGACCGCCACGGTCTGTGGGTCATCGAAGACGCCGCCTGCGCGACGGGCGCGACCTACAAGGGCCGCAAGGTCGGCTCGCTCGCCGATGTGACCGCGTACAGCTTCCACGGCCGCAAGGGCATCACCTCCGGCGAGGGCGGCGCGCTCGCGAGCCCCGATGCCGACCTGGTCGCCCACGCGCGCAAGCTGCACACCTACGGCATCGCGCCCGCGATCAGTCGTGAGGGAATGGCGACCCTCCCCGTGCCCTCGTTCGACGAACTCGGCTACAACTACCGGCTCTCCGACGTCCAGGCCGCGATAATGCGCGTCCAGGTCCGCCGCCTGCCCGAGCTGCTCGCTTCGCGCGACCGCTCGGCGAGGCAGTACCAGGAGCTGCTGGGAGATCTCGAGCAGATCACCCTGCCCGTGGCGCTGGAGGACCGCACGCACCCGTGGCAGTCCTACGTCATCACCGTGGGGAGCGAGCTCGACCGCGGATCCGTGGCCGTGGCCCTGCGTGCGCAGGGCGTCGGCTGCAACTTCGGCACGTACGCGAGCCACCTGCAGCCCCTGTACGGCGAGCAGCGGTCGCTTCCCGTCTCGGCCGATCTGTTCGGCCGCCACATCGCCATCCCCATGCACGCCAACCTGACGGAGGACGACGTGACCTACGTGGCGGACGTCGTCCGCAGCGTGGCCTCCGACTCCGCCCACCGACGCTGACCCAGAAACAAGGACACACACACAAATGACTGACTCCCGTACCGCTTTCGTGACCGGCGGAGCCGGCTTCATCGGCCTGCACGTGGTCGAGCAGCTGCTCGAGCGCGACTGGAACGTGCGCATCTTCGACAACATGTGGCGCGGCGACCGCGACCGCGCCAACGAGCTGACCAAGACCGGCAAGGTCGAGGTCATCGACCAGGACGTGCGCTCGGGTGCCGCTGTCGCCGCCGCGATGAAGGGCTCGACCCACGTCATCCACCTCGCCGCGGACTCGATCAACAAGTCCGTCGCGGACACCTACAGCTCTCTCGATGTGAACGTGGTCGGCTCGCACAACGTCTTCGCGACGGCTGCCGACCAGGGCATCCAGCGCGTCGTCTACGCCTCCAGCGCGTCGGTCTACGGCGACCCCGAGCACCTGCCCATGCACGAGGACGACAAGCTCAACCCGCTCACGCCGTACTGCATCGGCAAGCGCACCGGAGAGGATCTGCTGCGCTACTACGAGCGCAAGGCGGGACTGTCCTGGATCGCGCTGCGCTTCTTCAACGTCTACGGCCCCGGCCAGAAGACCACCGCGTACTACACGTCGGTGATCAACCACTTCGTCAATCGGCTCCGCAACGGCGAGGCCCCCGTCATCGACGGCAAGGGCGAGCAGTCGATGGACTTCATCCACGTGAAGGACATCGCACGTGCCGTGGTCCTGGCGACCGAGGCCGAGCGGGGCAACGCCCCGATCAACGTCGGCACCGGCATCGACACGAGCGTCGCCGACCTCGCCCGCATCCTGATCGACGCGATCGGCGCGGACGTCGAGCCGCAGTTCAACCCCCGCGACGTCCTCGTGAGCCGCCGTGCGGCCGACACGACCCGTGCGAAGGAGATGATCGGCTTCGAGTACTCGATCGAGGTCGGCCCGGGCATGACCGATCTCATCCGCTACGAGCACGACCGCGCCAACGCGTGACATGAGCGTCGCGGCCGGTCTCCCCGAGAACCCGTACAACCCTCACGCCTGGATCATCGGCTCGCCGGTGATCGGTGAGGGCACGTGGATCGGCGCCTTCACGCTGATCGACGGATCGGGCGGGCTGACGATCGGCCGCGGCTGCGACATCTCGTCTGGCGTGCACATCTACACGCACTCCACCGCGCGCCGGTGCGTCTCGGGTCGCGCCTACCCGGACGTCGAGCGGGAGCCGGTCGTCATCGGAGACCGCGTCTTCATCGGCGCGAACGCCGTCGTCAACATGGGAGTGACGATCGGCGACGAGTCGGTCGTCGGCGCCGGCGCGGTCGTCACGAAGGACGTCCCCCCGCGCTCGGTCGTCGCGGGTGTCCCCGCCCGGATCGTCGCGAGCGTCCAGCTCGGCGATCCCGAGGATCCCCGGCCCGAATTCCCCGCCGTCAGCTGAGCGCGGAGGCGCCCGCGCTCAGCGCGCGGTCGACGATCCGATGCGCAGGCAGGATCGAGCGACGCTCGGCGTCCACGTCGACGCTGCCCCCGATGAGGTCGAGGAAGCGATCGAACTGCGTCGCGAGCGGTTCGCGCCCGGTGATCTCGGGGACCACCATCTCGGTCACCTGACGGAAGCCCGCGCCGCCCGGCCGGTCCTCGTCGATCGTGGTGTGCCGGTACAGCGTGACCCCGCGACGCAGCAGGTCGACCTCGACCATGTCATCGAGCGTCTGGACGAGCATCGAGCGGACTTTGCGCTGGCCGAGCCTGCTGGCCGATGCCGACGCGACCCCACGGCCGTCGTAGCGGAGGGAGACGTCGACCACGTCCTCGGCGCCGGCGATGGACGAGGGGTGGAAGTGGCCGACCTCGACGTTCATCGAGTCGGGCTGCTCGCCGCCGAACAGCTGGGCGATGAGGTCGACGTCGTGCACCAGAAGGTCCCATGCCACGCCGGTCTTGATGCGCGGGGCGTACGGCGAGTGCCGGTCGGCGCGCACGTAGAGCGGATTCTCGATCATCTTGCGCGCCGCGATGATGGCCGGGTTGTAGCGCTCGAGGAAGCCGCACATGAGCGGCGTGCCGGCCGCTTCCGAGATGTCGAGGATCTCGATGGTCTGGTCGAGCGACGGGCACACCGGCTTCTCGATGAGCAGCGGCAGGCCCGCTGCGAGGACGACCTTCGCGATCCCGTAATGATGCTCGGTGGATGCTGCGACGACGACGGCATCGACATCCGCGATCGCGTCGATCGAAGGCGCCCAGGTCGACCCGTACGTGTCCGCCAGAGGCGAGCCGGAGCCTTCGAACGGGTCGATCACGACGGCGAGCTCGGCGCGCGGCGACTCGGCGATGATTCGCGCATGGTTGCGCCCCATCGAGCCGGCTCCGATCAGCGCGATGCGCGGCCCCGTCATCGCAGAGCCCTGCGCACGGCATCGGCGATCGTGTCGAGGTCGCCGTCCTTGAGGTGCTGGTGCACGGGCAGCGACACGCATCTCGCCGCGATGTCGTCGGCGACGGGGGTCTCGCTGCGGATCACATCGGGGCGGTCGCGATAGGTGTCGTAGTCGTACACGGGCTTCGGGTAGTACATCCCGCTGCCGACGCCGTCCGCGGCGAGCGCATCCACGAAGCCCTGCCGGTCGACACCGTTCGGGAGGATGACCGTGTACTGGTGCCACACGTGCTCACGGCCTTCGAGCTGCTGCGGCAGGACGAGCCCTTCGATCCCGGACAGCCGTTCGCTGAGCCCTCCGGCGTGCGCCCGGCGCTTCTGCAGCTGCTCGCCGTAGCGGGCGAGGGCAGGCAGCACGAGGGCGGCCTGCAGGTCGGTCATGCGGTAGTTGTGACCGGCCATCACGTACTCGTAGCGCGCGCGCATCCCCTGGTTGCGCATGATCCGCAGCTTCTCGGCGATGGCGTCATCGTTGGTCGTGATGATGCCGCCCTCACCCGTGGTGAGGTTCTTGGTGGCGTAGAACGAGAAGCATCCGATGCCGAAGTTGCCCACGGCAGTGCCGCGGTAGGTCGCCCCGTGCGCCTGAGCGGCATCCTCGACGATCGCCAGGTCGAACTCGCGCGCAAGTTCGACGAGCGGCGCCATGTCCGCCGACTGGCCGTACAGGTGCACCGGCATGATGACGCGCGTGCGATCGGTGATCTGTGCGCGCACGGACGCCGGGTCGAGTGCGAAGTCGTCCGGGCGGATGTCGCCGAAGCGCACGGTCGCCCCGGCTTCCAGGATGGCGTTGAGCGTCGCGATGAACGTGAAGGGGGTCGTGATGACCTCATCGCCCGGCTGCAGGTCGAGCGCCTGGATCGCAGCGACCAGCGCCGTCGTGCCGTTGTTCACTGCGACCGCGTGTCGCACGCCCAGAAGCTCGGCGAACGCCTGCTCGAATTCGGCCACCACCGGCCCCTGCGCGACGACCCCCGAGCGCACGACCTGGAGCACCCGCTCCTCGACTTCCGGCCCGAACACGACAGTGGATATGGGGATCACGAGGTGGCACCTTCTGCAGGGGAGATCTCTGGAGCGGAGCGCCAGAACGGCAAAGCCGGGCGCTCGATCGGCTAGCCTACTATGCGCTTCCGAGGGCTCCCTGGCCGCGCGGCTCACGGGATCCTCAGGGACGGTCGGCTACTATGAACAGGCTCGCCGCGCCCGGCGGGTTCTTCCCCTTGTCGGCACGCCGGTCGACGATCTGGTCGATGAGCGGAGCCGCTCGCGGCCAAGCAGAAACTTGGAGTCATGGCCGCACGCCCTAACATCCATCCCAGCGCAATCATCGGAGACGGAGTGCGACTGGGTGCCGACGTGAAGATCGGACCCTCCGCCGTGATCCTGGGTCCCGCGGTCATCGGCGACCGCGTGTGGATCGGTCCCGGCGTCGTCATCGGGACGCCCCCGGAGATCTCGACGCTCACCCAGAACGCCGCATGGGCCGGCGAGCTCGACCACAAGGGCGTCGAGATCGGCGACGACACGGTCATCCGCGAGCTGTCGACGATCCATCAGGGGAGCCTGCGCACCACGCGCGTCGGCGCTCGCACCTGGGTGCTCAACTCCTGCTACATCGCCCACGACTGCCTCGTCGGCGACGGGGTCACGCTCTCGGCCGGCACGCGCCTCGGCGGCCACGTGCAGGTCGGCGACTACGCCAACCTCGGCATGAACTCCGTCGTCCACCAGCGTCGCGTCATCGGCGCCGGCGCGATGGTCGGCATGGGAACGCCGATCAGCCGCGACGTCCCCCCGTTCGCCAAGGCCTACGGCAGCCCGCCGCGAGTGCACGGCGTGAACGAGTACGCGCTCAAGCGCCTCGGCGTCAGCAAGGCGCAGATCGAACAGCTCCACGACGCGATCCTCGACGGTGACGTCCGCGGGCTGCTGGACGGGCCGGTGGCCGACGCCGTACGCCCGTGGGCCGAGCTGAGCTCGCGCGGCAGCCTGTCGATGATGGCGTCGCTCGCATGATGTCAGCCGACGATTCGACCTCGGGCACACCGCTGGAGGGTGAAGCGGAGGTCGCACCGGCACCTCCGGCGCACCCCGTGCGGCGGAGGATCATCAATGTCCTGCGCTGGATCCTCATCGTCCTGGTGGTCATCGCCGCCGTCTGGCAGCTCTGGGTCAACTGGGAGATCGTCGCGCTGACGGTGTCCGAGCTGCAGTGGCACCGCACGGCGCTGTCCTTGCTCGCGGTAATCGTCGGCATCGGCTGCTCCACCATGAGCTGGCAGGTGCTCCTGGACGATCTCGGCAAGCCGATCGGCATCGGACGCGGGGCGCAGATCTTCCTCGTCGGCCAGCTCGGCAAGTACCTGCCGGGATCGATCTGGGCGTACGTGCTTCAGATCGAGCTCGGCAGCAAGGCCGGCCTCGCGCGCGCACGCGTCTTCGCCGCGACGCTCTTCTCGGTCGTCGTCGCGGTGGTCGCCGCGCTCATCTGCGGCTCCGTCGCCATCCCGTCCCTCATGGCCGAGGACCCGCGACTTTCCTGGCTGCCCTGGCTGTACGTCATCCTCCCGTTCGCCTTGATCATGCTGTGGCCGCGCGTGCTGACCGCCATCGTGCGCATCGGCTTCAAGCTGCTGCGCCGCCCTCGGCCCGATCACCCGGTCACCCTGCCGGTCGTGGCCAAGTCCCTCGGATTCGCCATCGGCTCGTACCTGGCGTTCGGCACGCACCTGTGGCTTCTCGCCGACACGCGTCAGGGCCTCACGATCAGCCCGTGGGCGCTGTGCGTGGGGACCATGGCCATCGCGATGCTGGCCGGACTCGTGTTCTTCATGCTGCCGTCGGGGGTGGGGGCCCGCGAGTTCGTGATCATCGTGGCACTGACACCGATCGTCGGCGTCGGAGCCGCCACCGCGTATGCCGCGGTCTCACGTGTCATGTTCATCATCGCCGACCTCGCCACCGCCGGAACCGCGGCAGCGATCGGCGTCGCGGCCCGCAAGCGTCTGGGCGCCTACCACGGCGACCCCGATGTCCCCTGATCCACCCCACAAGGAGCACCACCCCGCATGTCCAGAGTCGTCGTCGTGGGAGCCGGCATCGTCGGCCTCGCCGTCGCCCGCACATTCGCCCTCTCGGGTGACGAGGTCATCGTCGTCGAGAAGGAGGCCGACCTCGCGCGGCACCAGACCGGGCGCAACTCCGGCGTGATCCACTCCGGGCTGTACTACACGCCCGGCTCGTTCAAGGCGAAGCTGTGCGTCGCGGGTGCGGCTTCGATGAGGAGCTACGCGCAGGAGCACGGCATCGCGCACGAGATCACGGGAAAGCTCGTCGTCGCGACCCGCGAGGACCAGCTCCCGCAGCTGGCCAAGCTGGAGGAGCGCGCGATCGCGAACGGAGTGCCTGCGCACCGGGTCGATCGTGCCGGCGCCCGCGAATACGAGCCCGAGGTCGAGTGCGTCGCGGCCCTTCGCGTGGAGTCGACCGGGATCATCGACTACACCGGGGTGTGCCGCGCGATGGCGGGCGAGATCGTCGCCGCCGGAGGCGACATCCGCTATTCGACGGCGTTCCACAGCGCGCGCACGGAAGCCGGCGGCGTCGTCGTGACGACGGATGCCGGAGACCTCGACGCGGACCTCTTCGTCAACTGCGCAGGGCTCTACAGCGACGTGGTAGCCAGACGCAGCGGCGTCGCTCCGGACGTGCGCATAATCCCGTTCCGCGGCGAGTACTTCACGCTCGCCCCCGCAAGCTCCGACCGCGTCCGCGGCCTCATCTATCCGGTGCCCGACCCGCGCTTCCCGTTCCTCGGCGTGCACCTGACGAAGATGGTGGACGGCAGCGTGCACGCAGGCCCGAACGCCGTGTTCGCACTCGCCAGAGAGGGCTATCGCTGGCGCGACATCTCGATCCCCGACCTGTGGAGCGCGGCGACGTGGCCGGGACTGTGGCGCCTGGGAGCGAAGTACGCGGGAACCGCCGTCGGCGAGGTGCGCCGGTCGCTCTCGCGTCAGGAGTTCGCCCGCAGCCTCTCGGAGCTCGTTCCCGGAATCGGGGCCGATGACCTTCTCCCGGCCAAGTCGGGTGTCCGCGCACAGGCGATGCGCCGCGACGGATCCCTCGTCGACGACTTCCACATCCAGCGCTCACCTCGGCAGGTGCACGTGCTGAACTCGCCGTCTCCGGCGGCGACATGCGCTCTCGAGATCGCCGACATGATCGTCGCCGAGGCGAGGAAGGTCACCGCATGAGCACCGGCACCGTGATGACCGCGACGCGGGACGAGCCCGAGCAACAGGAGGTCCGCCCCTCGCGCCCCGCCCGCGGCTGGATTCCCGTCCTGTCCATGCTGGGTGTGACGCTGCTCGGCTCGGTGCTGCCCCTGGTGCGCACGCCCGGCTTCTACTTCTGGGATGACACCGCCGGCGTCGCCGTCGGCGTCTGGCAGCGTATCGCCGGTGATCTGCTGTCCGGTCAGAATCCCTTCCTGCAGCTGGACATGTGGCGCGGCGGCAATCTGATCGCCGAAGCCGCCACCGGGGTCTGGAACCCTGTCATGGTCGCCCTCATGGTCGGGACCTACCCGATCGACGACGTGGGTGTGGCGATCACGGTCGCGAAGCTCGCGCTGTTCCTCCTTGCGGCCGGCGGGGTCTACATGCTCGCCCGCCAGTACGGCGCGTCGCAGTGGATGTCGGCGGTCGCCGGTGCGACGCTGGCGCTCAGCGGCTGGGCGATCTTCATGGACGGCTCGTCGTGGATCAACGGCAGCGCCATCACCGCATTCACCCCCTGGGCGTGGTGGGCGCTGAGGCGCGCATACCTCGGCGGGTTCAAGCCCTGGTCGATCGTCTTGGCGGCCGCGCTCTGCTACCTCGTCCCGTCGACGGGCAACCCGTATGGCGTCCTGACGCTCGCGGTCGTCTTCCTCGCGATCGCGATCGAGGCGATCGCCACCCGGCGCGCGCGGGCGATCTGGTGGCTCGTGGGGATCGGCTTCGGCGTCCTGCTGATGGTCGTTGTCGTGTACCTGCCGTTCCTCTTCACGTCGGCGTACGGCTTCCGCGCCAACTCCGCGATCGTCAACGACGAGTTCCTCGCCGTCAGCTTCAGCGACCTCCTGGGTCTCAGCACGCCCACCCACCGTCCTTACATCACGATGTTCGGCGGCAACCCGATGGGCTTCCCCGGCACCTACCTCGGCTGGTTCGTGCTGCCGCTGCTTCCCTGGCTGCGCTGGCGCGCGTCCCGCGACGCGTGGCGGAGCCTGACCGGCCTCCTCGTCTTCGGCGGGTTCTTCCTGCTTGTGACCCTCGGGCCGTCGCAGCTCGGCATGTTCCGGTGGCCGGCGCGACTGGTCCCCTTCATCTACCTGGCGCTGATCGTGCTCTTCGCCGTCCTCGCGTCGCGCGGACTGCATCGCGACCGACGCATGATGCGCTCGTGGGTCAGCGCAGGGATCATCCTGCTCGGCGTGTGGATCGCATACTCCGACGTGCCCGGCGCCTTCAAATGGCACGGACTGGTCACGCTCCTCATCGTCGCGGGAACGGCGGCCATCGTGTTCTGGGCGGGCGTCGGCTGGCGCGGCTTCGCTGTCATGGCCGGCGGCCTCCTGCTGTTCATGGGCGCACAGGTCATGCTCACGGACAGCAACCAGAACGTGGCGGACTACGACATGCCTTCGTCCAAGTCCGCCCTGCGCGAGCAGTTCTCCGACCGGGCGGACGGGCTCACGGTGCAGGTGTTCGACATCCAGGCTCTCGTGGGCGAACACGATGCGCCGGAGCGGTGGGACGATCTGCTCGCGGGAAACATGCCCTCCGTCGCCGGATACGAATCGACCACCGCGTACAGCGGCATCGGCTTCACCACGTTCGACGGGGCCCTGTGCATGAGCTACAACGGCGGAACCTGCCCCGCGGCATGGGATGCCCTGTGGGATGAGCCGCAGGGGTTCGATGTGCCGCTCGCCGACTTGCTCGGCGCGAAGTATGTGGTCGTGCTCAAGGACTTCGCAGACGACGACGAGACCCCTGACGGCTGGTCGGTCTCCGAGGAGACCGACGTGGTCACGATCTACTCCCGAGACGATGCACTGCCCTACCCGGACGGAACGCTGACGACCGTCGGCGACGGCGTCGAGGTCGGCTCCGACCAGCGCGTCGGCGAGACCGGCGAAAGCCTCCAAGTCGCGACGACGACGGGCGACACGTCCCTCATCTTCGGTCGCATCGCGTGGCCGGGCTATTCGGCCACCCTCGACGGCGTCGCGGTGCCGACCGAGATCGGTCCGGCGGGCTTGCTGACAGTGGTGCTGCCCGAGGACAGCGAGGGCGAGCTCGTGCTCTCCTTCACCCCCCCGGGCCTGTACGGCGGCCTCGCGATCGCCGCAGCGGGGCTCGCCATCCTGGCTGTGTGCGTGATCCTCGCCGCTCGTCGTCGCAGGGTCACCTCGCCCACCGGCGAAACCACCGACGCCAGCGCATGACGGCTGTCCGACCCACCGCGCCGGCGACCCGCGAGGTGCTGCGGGCTGGAGCCGTCGACTTCGGCATCCTCGCTGTCGTCGTCGCGTTCATCGCCGGCCTCGTCAAATTGGTCTGGCGGGAGTTCACGTTCTTCGGCGACAACGCCGAGTCGTTCTTCCCGCTCTGGCACATGTTCGGATCCGCGATCCGCACCGGCGACCCGTTCCTGTTCGATCGCGACGGCTGGGGTGCGGGCAACGTCGTCGGCGAGGCGGCCTACGGGGTGTTCAATCCGGTCACCGCGCTGAATGCGCTGTTCATCTCCTTGACCGACCGGATCAGCGTGACGGGATTCCTCGTCATGGTGGAATTCCTGGTGCTCCTGGCCTGGGGCGTCTACATGCTGGCCAGGACGTACGGAGCCGGACGGCCCGCGAGCGTCCTGGTCGGTGCCATCGCGCCGTTCGCCGGATACACGATGTTCTACGAGGCCGGCAACTGGGCGTCGGGTCTCATGTCGGTGGTGTGGGTCGTGCACTTCTGGTGGTCGGCGCGCACGTTCGCCGGAGGGCGGATCGGGCCGCTCACCCCCGTGCTTTTCGGGTTCCTGGCTGCGACCGTGGGCAATCCGTACTCTGTCGTCGGCGTCCTCGTGGTGCTCGCCGCCGTCGGACTCGAGCTGCTGGTCCTGCGCAACTATCGGAGGCTCGGCGGTCTGGTGGTTGTCGGCGCGATCGTGGGGACGGCGGTGCTGCTGACCTATCTGCCGCTGATCGCAGTCCTGTCGCAGATCGACCGCCCGCTCGGCGGCGAACTGATCTCGAACACGAACTATCTGACACCCTCGCTCAGTGACCTGCTCGGCCTCAGCGCCCCGACCTACCTCCCCCGGATCACCGCGTGGTTCGGCATCCACGACCTCGTTCCGTCGACGTACCTGAGCTGGCTGATCCTGCCGATCCTGCCGTGGATCAAGTGGCGTGCCCTCGGGCAGTGGTTGCCGAATCTGAGCGTGCTGTTCGCCGCTCTGGTCTTCCTCATGCTCACGCTCGGCCCCGACCACCTGTGGCTGTTCCGCTGGCCGATCCGGTTCGTCGAGTATTTCTACATCTGCCTGCTTGTGATCATCGCCATGCTGATCTCCCACGGTCTGGCGTCAGACTTCCGGCGTCGACGCATCGCACTCACGGTCTTCGCGGTCGGCGTCGGCGCCTATCTGAGCATCTCGTCCATTCCCTCGCTGGATGAGATCCATCTGATCATCGCTCTGCTCATCGCGGTCCTCGCGCTGGGCCTGGCGTTCGCCTACCGGCGATTCGGCCTGCGCGGGGTCCTCGCTCTCGGCCTGGCGGGTACGGCGATCATCGCTCCGGTGCAGGGCTGGATGTTCGGCTGGAGCCACCAGGACGTCGCCCCGGGGGTCAACCAGCTGCCTCCCGGAGACCTGTCCGTCGTCCGCGAGGCCTGGGATGGCGTGGACGGACGCATCCTCCAGATCGCCGAACTCGAGACGCTCGAGGGCACGGGTGCGGTCGAATCGGGAGAACTCGTCTTCGGGAACACCGGCGCCGCCGCGGGCCTGGACATCCTCAATCGCTACACCGGGATCAATTTCCTCCGCTGGAAGGAGGGAATGGCTTTCGACTATCGCGGAACCGTGGGCGACTGGTTCCCACTTGCGTACCTGTGGTCTGACGTCTCGGACGACCTGCCCATCGCCGTGATCGACGCGATCGGCGTCGACACGCTGGTGGTCCAGAGCAACCGTCGCGACATCGACGAGCTCGAAGACCTCGCCCGCGGCTGGCACGTGGTGGAGGAGACTCCGGTCAGGACCGTGCTGGAGCGCGACCGACCCATCGCACATCCGGTGCTCTACTCTCCCGATGGCGTGACGACCTCGGACGGGGTCGAGGACGGCAACGAGGCGAGCTTCCACGCGGAGTCGGAGCCCGGCGGCACGGTCCTGCTCGACCGCCTCGCGTGGTCCGGCTACACCGCGACGCTGGAGGACGGCACGCCGCTGGAGATCTCCACGACGCCTTACGGGCTCATGCTGGTCGACATCCCTCCCGGCACGGATGCAACCGTCAGCATCACGCACGAGATACCCGGCCTGAAGCTGGGGATCGGGATCGCCGCCGTCGGGCTGCTCGCCGCGATCGCGTTCCAGATCCTCTGGTGGCGGCGACGGCCAGAGCGCGTGTCGGATCCGGCGCTCAACATCGCGGACGACTCCGAGGTGGAATCCAACTACATGATCTGAGGCGCGGTCACCACGGTCGCAACGGCTTGCGTACCGCTCGCTCGGCCAGGGATCAGTTCTCGATGCGGGCGACTGCGTCTTCGACGTCGCCGTCGTACACGACCTCGCCCTTGCGGATCACTATGGCCCTGCTGCACAGTTCCCGCACCATATCCATGTCGTGGCTGACCACGACGAGGGTCTTCCGAGCCGCGATGAGCTCGGCGAACTTCAGCCGGCACTTCTCGCGGAATGGCGCGTCGCCCACCGAGAGGATCTCGTCGACGAGCAGGATGTCGAGTTCGACGTGGATCGCGACCGAGAAGGCGAGTCGCATGAACATGCCCGAGGAGTAGTGCTTGACCTCCTGGTCGATGAACGGCTCGATCTCGCTGAACGCGACGATCTCGTCGTAGCGCGCCTCGATCTCCTTGCGGTTCATCCCGAGGATCGCGGCGTTCAGGAACACGTTCTCGCGGCCGGACAGTTCGGGGTGGAAGCCCGCGCCGACCTCGATCAGGCCGGCGACCCGACCCCGCGTCAGGACCTCTCCGCCGTCGGGCTGCATCACCCCCGACACGAGCTTGAGCAGCGTCGACTTGCCCGAGCCGTTCAAGCCCAGGATCGCGACGGATTCGCCCTCGTTGATGACGATGTCGACGCCCTTGAGGGCCTCGAACTGGCTGGTGACCTTCCTGCGGCGCGCCCACGAGATCAGGGTGTCCTTGAGGGAGAAGGCGTGGTTGAGCGTGAACGTCTTGCGGACGTCGTCCACGATGATGCTGGGCCGCTGGGCCTGGATCTGCCGGCTCATAGGTCTTGCGCGAACCTTCCCTCGAGTCGGCGGAAGACCGCCTGGCCGAGCCAGAGGGTGGCGATCACGATGATGAACGTCCACAGCGTGTTCATCGCGAGATTCGGAGGCGGCATCAGGTCGGTGTCGGTGACCGGATACCAGAACGCGAAGTGGAACAGCTCGACCGCCTGGGTGATCGGGTTGAGCAGGTAGAGCTCCAGGAGCCACTGCGGCCAGCCCAGCGAGTTGATCGCGGTCTGCACCATGGTCCAGAAGTACAGCACAGGAGAGGCCCACGTCGCGAGCAGGAGCAGAAGCTCGACGACGTTCTCCGAGTCGCGGTAACGCACGTTCATGGCGCCGAACAGGAGGCCCAGTCCCAGTGCGAAGAGCATCACCAGGACGACGCCCGCCAGGAGCGCGAGGATCGAAAGGACCGAGATGTGGGTGATCCATCCGAGGAACAGGCAGACGACCACAAGCAGGCCGACCTGCGGCAGGAAGTGCACGAAAGCGACGATCACGGATGAGACCGCGAACAGCTGTCGCGGCAGGTAGACCTTGCGCACGAGCGGCGCGTTGCCGACGATCGAGGTCGTCGCGTTCTTGAACGCCTCACTGAAGAGGTTGATGATCACGATGCCCGAGAACAGATAGACCGCGTAGTTCGGGATGCCCTTCTCCAGCTGCAGAAACAGACCCAGGACCACCCAGAAGACGAGGAACTGGGCGGCCGGCCGCACGTAGGACCAGGTCCATCCGAGTACCGAGTTGCGGTAGCGGGTCGTGACGCCGGTTCGCACGAGGAGCTGCAGCAGGTAGTGCCATTTGAAGACGTCGACCAGCCCGCCGGCCTTGCCGGGGGTGTCGAACGAAGATCGCGGCACTTGCGCGAAGAAGTTTCGTGTGTCGGACACGGACGGGGTCACCACCTGAACTGCGGCACGGGTCCGCGTAGAACGCTCCTATTGTAGGCGAGCAGCGGGCGCCTTCGCTGTCAGTAGACCGAGTGCCGGGGCGGCTCCGAATCCGCCCGCGAATGCGACCGCAGGCCGTCGGTCCGGCTGCGCGCCGACGGGACGCGCGCACCTCGTCGCGGGTCATGCCGCACGCGGAATGCGACCCCGGCCCGTGCCCGCTCACAGCAGTCGCTGGGGATGCTTCGCCTACGCTGGAAGGGCTATGACACTCGAGATCTTCGTGCCCTTCTGGGGCGACCCCGCGCTCCTGTTCGAGACCGTCGACTCCGTGCGTTCGCAGCGGAATCCCGACTGGCGGCTCGTCGTCATCGACGACTGCTACCCGGACGACACCGTGCCGGCGTACTTCGCCGCGCTCGAGGACGATCGCGTCACGTACACGCGCAACGAGGTGAACCTCGGGATCACCGAGAACTACCGCGAGGCGATCCGCAGGGCGACGACGGACTACATCACGATCCTGGGGTGCGACGACCTGCTGCACCCCGACTACGTCGACGTGATCCTGCGCACGATCGCCGCGGTGCCGCATGCCGACGTCGTCCAGCCCGGCGTGCAGGTGATCGACGAGCACGGCGCGCTGATCAGCCCACTCGCCGACAAGGTCAAGCAGGGCATCCTCGCGCCGCGTGGCGGCGAAGGCATCGCCGTCCTCACCGGCGAGCGGATGGCGACGAGCCTCATCCGCGGCGACTGGCTGTACTGGCCCTCGCTGACGTTCCGCACCGAGACGCTGAAGCGGATCGACTTCCGCGAGGGGCTCCCGATCATCCAGGATCTCGCGCTGCTGATGGACATCGCCTTCGAGGGCGGCACGCTCGCGTACAACCCGACCCTCGCCTTCTCGTACCGCCGCCACGGCGGCAGCGCGTCGCAGAAGACACTCCTGGACGGCCGCCGCTTCAAGGACGAACGCACCTACTACACCGAGGCGCGCCGCCTCGCAGCCGCTCACGGGTGGCGCAGGACCGAGCGTGCCGCGCGCGCACGGGTGATGTCGCGGCTGCACGCGGTGTCGGAGCTTCCGGGGGTCATCCGGCACGGGACACGGCCCGGGATAGAATCGACGCTGGCGCACATCGTCGCCCTCTGACCCCGCCGCGGGTCGCCCCACCCCAGGAGTCTCCCGCATGTCCGATCATGTGCTCATCACCGGCGGCGCCGGTTTCATCGGCACACGCCTCGCACGCCGCTTCGTCGACGCCGGCCACACCGTCACGGTGCTCGATGCGCTGATCCCGCAGGTGCACGGAGACGACCCCGCCACGACCTCCCCGCTCCTGCGCTCGCTCGACGGCGTCGCGACGGTCATCCACGGCACCGTCACCTCCAGAGACGACCTGCGCGACGCGCTCGAGAACGCCACGATCGTCGTGCATCTGGCGGCCGAGACCGGCACCGGCCAGTCCATGTACGAGATCGACCGGTACAGCGAGGCGAACGTGGGCGGCACCGCGAAGCTGCTCGATCTGCTCGCGAACGAGCCGAACGACGTGCGGCGGATGCTCATCGCCTCGTCGCGATCGATCTACGGCGAAGGCGCCTACCGCACCGCAGACGGCACTGTCGTCTACCCGTCGCACCGCGCCGACGCCGACATGGCGGCGGGCGACTTCGACGTCCACGCGGCCGGTCACGGCGACCTCACCGTCATCCCGACCGATGAGAACGCGAAGCTGCACCCGTCGTCGGTCTACGGCATCACCAAGCAGATGCAGGAATCGCTCATCATGACGGTGGCGCCGACGATCGGCATCGAACCCGTCTCGCTGCGCTACCAGAACGTCTACGGCCCAGGTCAGTCCCTGAAGAACCCGTACACCGGCATCCTCTCGATCTTCTCGACCCTGATCCGCCAGGGGAAGGAGATCAACATCTTCGAGGACGGCCTCGAGAGCCGCGACTTCGTCTACATCGACGACGTCGTCGAGGCCACGTTCCGCGCAGCGACGCACCCGGATGCCGCGGGCGGCGTGTTCAACGTGGGCTCGGGTGTCGCCACCACGGTGAACGAAGTCGTCGCCGCCCTGTTCGCGGCGTTCGGCACGGAGGTGCCGACGCGCGTGTCGGGCAATTACCGCCTGGGCGACATCCGCCACAACATCGCGGACACGACGCGGCTGCGCGAGGTCCTCGGCTACTCCCCCGCAGTCGGCTTCCGCGACGGCGTCACGCGCTTCGTCGATTGGGTCCTCACCGAGCCGGTCGAGGGCGACAGCTACCAGCGCTCCCTCGAGGAGATGTCTTCGCGGAACCTGCTGAAGTGAGCCTGCCCGCAGCGCTGCGCGGCACGCCATACCCCTACCGCAAGAACAGCCTCAACCTCTTCCGGCTGATCCTCGCGGCGCTCGTGCTGTTCGCGCACAGCTGGTACATCACAGGCCGCGGGTCGGGACCGTCCATCCAGGGTGAGAACCTCGGCGGCTGGGCGGTCGCCGGCTTCTTCGTGCTGAGCGGCTTCCTGATCACCCGCAGCCGGCTGCGGACGTCCCCCGGCGAGTACCTGCTGCACCGCGTCGCGCGCATCTACCCGGCGTTCGTCGTCGTGCTGTTCGTCACCGCTTTCGTGTTCGCCCCCATCGCGCTCCTGATCGAGCAGGGCTCGCTGTCCGGATTCCTGACCACGCCGATCACGCCGTTCCAGTACGTCTGGGGCAATCTCGCGCTGTACATCGACCACTACAGCATCGGCGTGACGCTCCAGGGTGTGCCCTACCCGGGCGCCTGGAACGGCTCGCTCTGGACGCTGTTCTACGAGTTCCTCTGCTACATCGTCATCTGGGTGCTCGGCTTCATCGCCCTGTTCCGCCGTTCGCCCATCCTGATCGGCGTGCTGTGGGTGCTGAGCGTCGCCCTGTACGCCCTGATCGGCGGCGCGCAGCGGGTCGGGCTCGACGTCAGCTTCGAGCTGTTCGCCCGCCTGCTGCCTTTCTTCCTCGGCGGCTCGCTGATGTACTTCCTCATCGAGAAGTGGGGAATGAACCGCCTGCTCGGATTCGCCGCACTGGCCGCGGCGGTCGCGATGATCCTCCTGATCCCGCGCTGGGGCGGACAGGCATCTGCACCCTTCCTCGCCTACGGACTGCTCTCGCTTTCGACATGGGTGCCTCAGCCGGCGTGGATCGCCCGCAACGACGTGTCCTACGGGTTCTACATCTACGCGTGGCCGGTGCAGCAGCTGGTCGTGCTGGTCGGGGGTTCCGCGCTGGGGATGCCGATCTACATCCTCATCACGATCGTCGTGACCTTCGCACTGGCGTGGCTCAGCTGGGTGCTGATCGAGCGCCCCGCCATGCTGATGGTGCGGCCGAAGGGCAATCATCTCCGACCCGAGCCGGTCGGTCCTCCCGGAGACATCCAGGGCGCCTGAGGCTCAGTGCAGCAGCCGTCTGCGCCGCCGCGCCTCGCTCCATGCGCGCACCAGCATCCACCGCGATCCGACTGCTTTCCGGATGCCGCGCGGCCGCGACGAGGACGCGTTCGCGGCGTGGATGCGGCGACGCACGGTGGCCGGACCGACGTGGCCCATCCGGCCCGCCGCATTGGCGACGGTGGCGATCCAGAGATCGTGCGACTCGGTGAGGAACGCGGGGAACGGCGTGATCGCCGCGAGCATGTCGCGCTGCACCGCCATCGCGCAGCCGAAGTACGGGGCCACACCGGCGAGGATACGCAGCTCGTTGCGACGCCGCTGGTGCGATGTGGAGGCGCGGAGGAGCCAAGGCCGCCCTGACACCGGCGAGCGCAGCGGCTCGCCCGTCTCGAGCAGAACCAGATTGGATGCCGCGACCCCCGACTCGCGGGCGGCCTCGACCAGCAGCGCGCGCCGACCGGGCACCCACTCGTCGTCCTGATCGGCGAGCAGGAGCACGTCGCCGCGCGCGGCCAGCAGCGCCGCCTCGAACGTCCGCACGTAGCCGCGGTTGGCCGGCTGACGGATGACGCGCACCCGCGGGTCCGCAATCGACTCGACGACGGCGACCGTGTCGTCGGTGCTCGCGTCGTCGACGACCACCACTTCATCGCCTGCCTCGAGCTCGGCCAGGATCGATCGGAGCTGGTGTTCCACGTACGCGGAGCCGTTGTAGGTCGCCATGCAGACGCTGACGATCACGGGCTCACTCACGGGGCATGGCCGCCCTTCGACGTGTCGTGGCGGGCACCGGCACTAAACTGGCTTCCGATGCGGTCGCTCATGCTCAGGCTCGCGGGTTTCACGGGGGCACCGATCCTCTCGGCGCTCGCCCCGTTCATCATACTTCCCGTCATCTCCCGCATCGTCGGCGCCGACGGCTGGGCGAACTTCTCGGCGGGCCAGTCGATCGGCATCCTCGGCATGGTCGGGGTGCTCTTCGGGTGGGGCATCGTCGGTCCCGTGCGGGTGGCCCGCGCCACGTCGGTGCAAGAGCGCGCCGTCATCCTGCACGAGAGCATCCGCTCGCGCGCGCTGACCTCCCTCATCGCGATCCCGGCGGCGGCCATCGCGACGTTCCTGGTCTCGGGACCGGCGTTCCGCCTGGAGTCGGTCGCCGTCGCCGTGGCGATGACCGTCGGCGGGTTCACGCCCGCCTGGTTCTGCATCGGTCAGGGCAACCCGCGCGGGCTCATGATCTTCGATGCGCTTCCCAAGCTCGCCGCGTCGCTGGTGGCGCTGCCGATCGTCGCCGTCAGCGGCCAGGTGCTCTGGTACCCCGCGCTGCTCCTGGCCTTCACCGTGCCCGCCTTCGCCGTGCACGCCCGGCTCACGGCGCACGGCGATGCGCTGGGCGACGCTCGCCCGCGCGGGCTGACGACGGTCCTGCGCACCCTCGTGCCGACGGCGGCGATCGACGCCACCGGCAATGCGTACGGATCCACCGCGATCCCGATCGCGACCGCCGGACTCACCGCCGAGGACGCGAGCGCCTTCGCGTCGGCGGATCGCGCGTATCGCATCGGCACCCTCGCGGTCGTCGCCGTGGCGAACGCGTTCCAGTCCTGGGTCCTCGAACCGCACGGCCACGACGTTCGTCAGCGACACCGTGCCGCCCTTCTGGCCCACGCGGCGCTCGGTGTGGCCGGGGGCCTCGCCATCGCGCTGCTCGGCCCCTGGGCGACCGCCGTGCTGTTCGGCGCCGACGTCGCAGCGCAGCCGCTGCCGAGCGCGCTGTTCGGAGTCGCGTTCTTCTGCATCTCCGTCGCGACACCGCTGATCCGAAATCTGCTCATCCCCGCCGATCGATTCCGGACCGTCTTCGCCGCCACGATCGCCGCCGCCGCCGTGGGCCTGGTCATCATGATCATCGGATCCGCGGCAGGTTCGGCCGCGGTCGTCTCGCTCGGCGTGGCGGCATCCGAGTTCGCAGCTCTCGCCGTGCTGGCGATCCCCGCCGCCCTCGAATACCGTCGGATCGCCGCGCACCCGCACCCCGTGGCAGAACCCGATCCGGACGCGGGCGAGGACGCAGGCCTCGACTGAGTCAGTCGATCCGTTCCGCGGCCCAGGTGATCGTGGCGGCGAGGCTGCGCAACTCTGCGGGGATGCGGCCGCCCTCGCCGCGGCGCCCCGCACGGCGTCCCTCACGCAGCACGCGCCACATCGCCCGGCGGGGTCGCGCGATCGACCAGACGAGCGCGAAGTGCGCGGCATCCAGCAGCGAGTCGCGCAGGATCCGCACGGGGTGCCGGCGCCGGTAGCGCCGGTCGATGATCACCCGGTTGCGTGCGCGGTAGAAGTACCGGAACGGCGTGCTCAGCGTCAGCACCGGGAAGGGCAGCCCACCACGACGCCGGTAGCGACGCGCCGAGGCTGTGCTCGAGGCTCGTGCCGCCGGCGGCGACGACGACGCGACCATGGTCGATGCACCGCAGTTCGTACTCGGTGTCGACGAGGTCGATGAACAGCGGCTCGAACATGCCGCCGACCTCTCGGATCGTCTCGCGGTCAAGGAGCATGCCCGACTGGATGACGTGGCGCGCCAGCAGCGTCCCGCCCGCCGTCGCGCCGTGCACCTGACTGACGGCAGCGAACCGCTCCGGCACGACCGGTCCGACGCTCAGGCCCTCGGAGGCGGCGGCGGCGCGCGCCGCCAGAAGCCCGGAGACGAACCCCGCCCCGATGCGGGAGTCCTGGTCGAACGTCACGACCGCGTCGGCCCCGGCATCCAGTGCGGTGCGGATGCCGCGGTTGAGGGCGACCGCGATGCCCGAGTTGGTCTCCAGGCGGACGACGCGGGTACCGGCATCCGAAAGTGCCGCCAGCACGGGATCGGCAGCCGCGCCGCTGCCATCATCCACGACGACGACCTCGTCGACCTGTGCTCGGATCGACGCCAGCGCGTCCGCGAGCGAAGCGTCCGGCTCGAACGTCGTGACGACCGCCCAGACGACGCTCGTCATCGGCGCGCGTCGGGGGCGGACGTGTCCGCGGCGGCATCCGCCTGGTTCGTCTCCTGCACGTCGCTGAGCCGTCGTTGCAGCTCGTTGATGCGCGCATCCAGCCGCTCGACCTCGGCGCGGCTGATGGCGGCCTCCTCGGCGACCCGCCGGATCTCGTCCTCCGCCTGTGACAGCTCCCACGACAGGTGCAGGGTCACACCGAGCAGGAGCACGATCGCCAGCGAGAACAGGAGGTTCGCGGGCACTGCCACGCCGAGCGTGTCCGTGAGCCAGAGCAGCAGCTGCGGGAACACGCCCAGTACCAGGACCGCAAGGCCGATGACGAGCCACATCACCGCGTACTTCTCGCGCAGCTTGCGCGCCAGGAGCATCCAGATGACGATCACGAGGATCACGACGGCGAGAGCGATGCTGAAGAAGACGATCATGCCGAACTCTCCTGGAGGGCCTCGGGCTGCACGGGCCGCGCGCGTCGCATGACGGCGAGGCTCAGGGCGAAGACCGAGCGAAGAAGGTAGATCGTCGCACCGATGGTGCCCTGGGTGGACGTGCCGTGCATGCGCGGACGCATCGCGACAGGAACCTGCGTGACCGTCAGCCCCGCATGGCAGGCCGCGACGAGCGAGTCGAGGGTGTCGCCGAAGTACTCGGCGGGGTAGTAGCGCACGTACTGGTCGATCGCACGAGGACCTGCGGCCCGGAAGCCGCTCGTCGCATCGGTGAGCCTCGTCTTGGCGACCCGCGAAAGCACCTTCGCCAGGAAGATCATCGCCCAGCGTCGCGGTCCGCGGACCTCGTAGTCTCCGACGTCCGCGAAGCGCGCGCCGATCGAGATGTCGGCGACCTGCAGTCCTGCGAGCACCGCCTCGATGTCCGAGGGGTTGTGCTGGCCGTCGGCGTCCACCTGGATGGCGCGGCTGTACCCGTGGCGCTGCGCGTACGTGAAGCCGGTTCGCATGGCCCCGCCCACACCCAGATTGAACGGCATGGTGATCACGGTCGCGCCGGCCTCGCGGGCGGCGGCACCGGTGGCGTCGGTGGATCCGTCATCGACGACGGCGACATCGTACGCAGGGCTCGCAGCCCGGATCTCGCGCACCGTGTGACCGACGTTCCGCGCTTCGTTCCAGGCGGGGACGATGATCAGAACGCGATCGGGCGACTCGGTCATGGTCTGGCCAGTCTAATCGCCGGATTCTGCGCGCCCTGCGCGCTCAGATGCCGCACGCGACGACCTCGTACAGGCGTGCCTCGCCTTCCTCGTCGACGAGGCGGACCGCGTCGGAGTCTTCGAGTCCGGCGAGTCCGGGCAGGTCCGCCGCGAAGTCGGTGATCCGCAGATCGCCGAAGTCGAGGACGTAGCCGACCCCCAGTCGCTCGATCGCATCGCAGACCTCGTCGCCAGCCTCCGCCTCGGCGAGCCGGTCGTTGATCGTGGTCAGATCGTCGGTGAACTCCATCAGCACGTGCGGCATGAGCACCGGCCGGTCGGCGAGGGCGTAGGCGAGTGACGCGCCGGTGTAGGGGCTGCCGGCGATCGCCACCTCCTCGGGCACGTGATCGTCGATGCGCTTCATGAGTGCCATCTCGTCTGCGGAGATCAGCGGCGAGTCAGGCCCGAGGTAGAACGAATACGATGCCCACTGCACGGCCATCGGCACCGGTGTCCACGGGCCGGTCTGCATGCCGAGCGCCGCCAGGACGGCAAGGACGACTCCGGCTGTCGGCAGTGCCCAGCGCGGCGATCGCGCCGTCAATGCGCGCATGCGCTTGGCGGAGGTGATCTTCGTCCACGTGCATGCGACACCGTAAGCGCCGAGCGGAACCATCGCGATAGGCAGCATCGCCGCCAGTCGCGGCAGGTTGTTGTACCACATCCCCGTCAGCGCATCGCGGACGTAGAGCAGCGGAAGAGCGGCGACCACGATGAACAGCAGGCCCGCGACGATGTACATCCCCAGCGCGACAACGGCCGGCACGGTCCGCGAGATGCACGCCCACACGATGCCCGCAAGGATGGCCAGCGCAGCGATGACCGCCGGAACCTGGTACCAGACCGACACCGTGATCAGGTCGACGAAGGCCTCCCACAGGTTGATCTGGATCGGCCAGCCGCGCGCCTCGGGAGGCGGACGCAGCACGATCACGAGGACGAGGCCGATGGCGAGGTACGCAGCCGTGAGGCCGGCGACGAGCAGTCGCCCCCGGCCCGATGATGCCGCTCGCCAGCGCTGGATGATGAAGACGACGGCCATGGGGAAGGTCAGCGCGACCCACGACACGAACGCGCCGGGATGCGACAGCGCCAGTCCTGGCATCGCACCGAGCACCGCGACGGCCCACCACCACTTGGACGGCGCCGCGCCGCCTCCTGCCAAGCCCAGCGCGCGCAGGGTCGCGGCCAGCGCGACCGGAAGAAGCGCGAGTCCGAGCTGGTACGGGTAGAGAACCCCGTAGTTCATCAGGAGCGTCGGGAAGATCGGCAGAGATGCTGCGAGCAGGGCGGCGGAGACGGTCAGGACCGGCTTGCGCCCGAAGAGCGTGCGGGTCAGCAGCAGGATGCCGAGCGGCCACACCACGGCCGACACGACGAGCGTCACCGCGTTCACAGCCACAGGGATCGTCGTGCCCGAGATCTGCACGGCGAGTGAGACGAGGGCATGCCAGGCCGCGGGATAGAACGGCAGACCACCGCTCGGATTGGACATCCGGCCGAGCCACAGCGACGAGGCGTTGCCGGTGTCGAGAGCGAAGCGGACGCCGTTGAGGTGGAAGACGTTGTCGAAGGTCTGCGAGATGTTGCCCGGGTCGTAGATGATCGTGACGAAGCGGAACGTCAGCAGGGCTGCCGCGGACAGGAACGCGGCGAGCAGCCATCCGTCGAACAAGCGGCGCGGGCCGGGCGGCGGCTCGAAGCGTCGCGTGGCCCGACGAACGGCGAACAGGATCGCTCCGACGACGATAGCGACGAGGATCACCGGCAGCACCGACCATGTCAGGCCGACCCACGGGGCGACCACCGCGGTGATGGCGATGATGGTGACGGCGAACGCCGGAGCGGCCGCGATCGTGGCGAAGCCGCGCAGGCCGATGATCCTGGCCAGCGGAGCACCGATCACCGCGAGGAGCAGGACGGTCGCAAGAGCCGCCCAGCTGAATTCGAACCACTGCACGAATGGAGACCTTTCGGAGACCCGCAGGGGCACGGGACGGACGCTCCAGGATACCGAGGTGCCGCCTGTGAAAATCGCGCGAGGTCGGCCTGTGACACGATTGGGGATGTGAAAGGCATCATCCTGGCCGGCGGTTCGGGCACCCGACTGCACCCGATCACTCTGGGGATCTCCAAGCAGCTGATCCCGGTGTACGACAAGCCGATGGTCTACTACCCGCTGTCGACGCTCATGCTGACCGGGATTCGCGACATCCTCATCATCACGACCCCGCACGACGCGGAGCAGTTCGAGCGGCTGCTCGGCGACGGGTCGCAGTTCGGAGTGAACCTGACCTTCGCCCGGCAGCCGTCGCCGGATGGTCTCGCCCAGGCGTTCACGATCGGCGCGGATTTCATCGGGACCGAGAAGGTCGCCCTCGTTCTGGGCGACAATCTGCTGTACGGCCCCGGGCTGGGCACGCAGCTCAAGCGCTACGCCGATGTCGAGGGCGGCGCGATCTTCGCGTACTGGGTCGCGGAGCCGACCGCGTACGGCGTGGTCGAGTTCGATCCGGCCGGCAAGGCGGTCTCCCTGGAGGAGAAGCCGACGCACCCCAAGAGCAGTTATGCGGTGCCGGGGCTGTACTTCTACGACAACGACGTCGTCGAGATCGCACGGAATCTGCAGCCCAGCCCGCGCGGCGAGTACGAGATCACCGACGTGAACCGGGCGTACCTGGACCGAGGGGCGCTGCAGGTGGAGGTGCTCCCGCGCGGCACGGCGTGGCTGGATACCGGCACCTTCGACCAGATGACGGATGCCGCCGACTACGTGCGGACGATGGAGCGGCGCACCGGCCTGCGGATCGGGGTCCCCGAAGAGGTCGCATGGCGACAGGGTTTCCTGAGCGATGACGCGCTGCGCTCACGTGCGGAGAAGCTGGTCAAGTCGGGGTACGGGACGTACCTGCTGGAGACGTTGGAGAGAGGCCGCTGATGGCGAACCTGCTCGTGACCGGTGGCGCAGGCTTCATCGGGTCGAACTTCGTGCACCACGTCGTCGGTCACACCGATCACCACGTCACCGTGCTCGATGCGCTGACCTACGCCGGCAACCTGGACTCGCTCGCAGGGCTCCCGGAGGAGCGGGTCACGTTCGTGAAAGGCGACATCACCGACGCACCGCTGGTGGACACGCTCTTCCAGAAGGCGGATGCGGTCGTGCACTACGCGGCCGAGTCGCACAACGACAACTCCCTGCATGACCCGCGGCCGTTCCTGGACACCAACATCGTGGGCACGTTCACGCTGCTGGAAGCGGCTCGCAGACACGACACGAGACTGCATCACATCTCCACCGACGAGGTGTACGGGGATCTGGAGCTGGATGACCCGGCCCGGTTCACCGAGAACACGCCGTACAACCCGTCCTCGCCGTACTCGTCGACCAAGGCCGGATCCGACCTGCTGGTGCGCGCGTGGGTGCGCTCCTTCGGGGTGCGGGCCACGATCAGCAACTGCTCGAACAATTACGGCCCGTACCAGCACATCGAGAAGTTCATCCCCCGTCAGATCACGAACGTGATCCGCGGCATCCGCCCCAAGCTGTACGGCAAGGGCGAGAACGTGCGGGACTGGATCCACGCCGACGACCACTCCTCCGCGGTGCTCACGATCCTCGACAACGGCGAGATCGGCGAGACCTACCTGATCGGCGCGGATGGGGAACGCAACAACAAGGACGTCGTCGAACTGATCCTCACGCTGATGGGGCAGCCGGCGGACGCGTACGACCACGTCACCGACCGCGCGGGTCACGACCTGCGTTACGCGATCGATTCGGCCAAGCTCCGTACCGAGCTGGGCTGGGCACCGCAGTACGGCGACTTCGAGGCGGGCCTCGCGGCGACGATCGCCTGGTATCGCGAGAACGAGTCGTGGTGGGCGCACACCAAGGACGCCACCGAGGCGTTCTACGCGTCCAAGGGCCAGTAGCGTGACCCGGTTCGGCAAAGCCCTCACCCCCGTCGAGACACCCATCCCCGGACTCGTGGTGTTCGAGCTGCCCGTCCACGGCGACGCGCGCGGCTGGTTCAAGGAGAACTGGCAGCGCGAGAAGATGACCGCGCTCGGCCTGCCCGATTTCGGCCCGGTGCAGAACAACGTCTCTTTCAACGACCAGGTCGGCACCACGCGCGGCATCCACGCCGAACCGTGGGACAAATGGGTCTCGGTCGCCACCGGGCGGATCTTCGGCGCATGGGTCGATCTGCGCGAAGGACCGACGTTCGGCGCCGTCTTCACCACCGAGCTCGACCCGTCACGCGCGATCTTCGTGCCGCGCGGTGTCGGCAACTCCTACCAGACCCTCGAACCGGACACGGCCTACACGTATCTCGTCAACGACCACTGGTCGGCTGAGGGAAAGGGCTACTCCTTCCTCAACCTCGCCGACGAGACCGTCGCCGTACCCTGGCCGATCCCGCTGTCCGATGTCGAGATCTCCGCGAAGGACCTGCAGCACCCGCGCCTGGCCGAGGTCACCCCGGTCGCGCCGCGGAAGATCCTGGTCCTCGGCGCCGGCGGACAGCTCGGGCTCGCCCTGCGCGCCGAACTCGGCGACGCCGCCCATATCGAGTACGCGACCCGCGCCGAGCTCGACGTGACCGCGCCCGGCCTCGGATCCGCCCGCCGCTGGCGCGACTACGACACGATCATCAACGCCGCCGCCTACACCGCCGTCGACCTGGCCGAGACCCCCGACGGGCGGCGGGATGCCTGGGCGTCCAACGTGCTCGCCGTCGCCGCCCTGGCGGCAGTGGCCGCCGAGAACGGGATCACGCTGGTGCACGTCTCCAGCGACTACGTCTTCGACGGCGCCCTGGATCGGCCCTACCGCGAAGACGACGCGCCCTGTCCGCTCGGCGTGTACGGGCAGTCCAAGGCCGCCGGCGACGCCGCCGTGTCGGTCGTGCCGCGCCACTACATCGTCCGCACGTCCTGGGTGATCGGCCAAGGAAAGAACTTCGTCCGCACCATGGCCTCCCTGGCCGAACGCGGCATCGACCCGAAAGTGGTCGACGATCAGATCGGGCGCTTGACCTTCACCGGCGACATCGCCCGCGGCATCCGTCACCTGCTCGACACCCGGCCCGCCTACGGCACCTACAACCTCACCGGCGCGGGCGACCCGGTCTCGTGGGCGGATGCCGCGCGAGCGGTGTTCGCGCAGACCGGCCATGACCCTGCCCGCGTCATCGGTGTCTCCACCGAGGAGTACTTCGCGTCGGCCCAGAGGCCTGTCGCTCCGCGACCGCGCAACAGCCGCCTCGACCTCGCCAAGCTCGAGGCGACAGGTTTCGCGCCGGCCGATCATCGGTCCGCGCTCGCCGCGTACCTCGCCGGCTGACGGGATCGCCAGGGCGATCGCGTCCGACCGGCCTAGCCGGGACCGGAGATGGGTCCACCCTCGAACTGCTGCGTGCAGACTCCCGCCCCGCAAGTCTGATCCGACGTCGGCCAGCCGAATCGTCCGGCTGCGCCGCCGGCGCTGAAGTAGACGTCGCGGACGGAGCCGGTGACGGCGTGGGCGCCTGCGGACGGCTTGTAGAAGATCGCGCCGTTCACGAACGCCTCGGCGAAGCCCCCGCCGTTGAACGAGTAGTAGACCAGCCCGCTGGTGCGCGCGCCCAGCACTCCGCCGGGTCCGCCGAGAGCCGCGTACGCGGCGTCGATCGCAGGCGCACCCACCCGGGCACCACCCGTGGAAGTCCACAGGATCCACCCGAACTGGAACTCCTGCTGACACGACGTCGCACCCGAGCACTGCTGCGCGGCCACCGGATAACCCAACGCACCTGCCGCGCCGCCCAGCGAGAAGTAGTGATCGCGGATCACGCCGGTCACAAAGAACGCCGACCCGCCGGCGCGGTAATACGCCGAACCGTTCGCGAACGCCTGACCGAATCCGCCACCGGAGAACGACATCGAGATCAACGCCGACACCGGCACACCCCACGACCCCGACACCCCACCCGCAGCATCGAACGCCGCACGCACCGGATCGAACAACGCGAACGCCCCACTCGGCGACGACACCACGCTGCCACCCTCGAACTGCTGCGTGCAGACTCCCGCCCCGCAAGTCTGATCCGACGTCGGCCAGCCGAATCGTCCGGCTGCGCCGCCGGCGCTGAAGTAGACGTCGCGGACGGAGCCGGTGACGGCGTGGGCGCCTGCGGACGGCTTGTAGAAGATCGCGCCGTTCACGAACGCCTCGGCGAAGCCCCCGCCGTTGAACGAGTAGTAGACCAGCCCGCTGGTGCGCGCGCCCAGCACTCCGCCGGGTCCGCCGAGAGCCGCGTACGCGGCGTCGATCGCAGGCGCACCCACCCGGGCACCACCCGTGGAAGTCCACAGGATCCACCCGAACTGGAACTCCTGCTGACACGACGTCGCACCCGAGCACTGCTGCGCGGCCACCGGATAACCCAACGCACCTGCCGCGCCGCCCAGCGAGAAGTAGTGATCGCGGATCACGCCGGTCACGAAGAACGCCGACCCGCCGGCGCGGTAATACGCCGAACCGTTCGCGAACGCCTGACCGAATCCGCCACCGGAGAACGACATCGAGATCAACGCCGACACCGGCACACCCCACGACCCCGACACCCCACCCGCAGCATCGAACGCCGCACGCACCGGATCGAACAACGCGAACGCCCCACTCGGCGACGACACCACGCTGCCACCCTCGAACTGCTGCGTGCAGACTCCCGCCCCGCAAGTCTGATCCGACGTCGGCCAGCCGAGCTTTCCGAGCGCACCGTCGTGCGCGAAGTACGCGCCGCGCAGCGGGTCACGGACGATGAACGTCCCCTTGGCGCTGGAGTACAGGGATCCGCCGGTGAACAGCTGTGCGACTCCGGACCCGCTCGCGGTCGTCAGCGACTGCTGGTTGACCGCGGGCCACCCCATGTCGCCGTCCGCGCCGTTGCGGCCGAAGTAGTAGTCGCGCAGGGGTCCGGCCAGCACGGTCTTGGCGCCCGTCGAGGTGGACCAGTAGATCGAGCCGGCGGCGTAGGCGCGCGCGTATCCGCCGCCGTTCTGCGTGAGCGTCAGCACGCCGCTGACCGGCGCGCCGAGAACGGCGGCGCCACCCTGCGCCGCGTACTCGGCGTCGATCTCTGCGGCCGGATCGCGCTGCGATGAGCCGAACCAGTCGGTGTAGTACTGGAAGAAGTTGCGGTTGCCGTAGGCCGAGCATCCGTCGCCTTCGCCGTACCCCGCGCGCAGCGCCGCGGCGTTCGGCTGGTAAGGCGTGTAGTAGTACAGGTTCGCCGTGGCCTGATTCTGGATGTACACGGGTGCGCTGCCGCACGCCTCGTTCGGGTGGTAGCGGACGTTCCACGTGTTCCCTGGGGCGTACCAGGTGAAGTACTGGCTGGTCCCCGGCGGGTTGGCGTAGCGCTTCAGCTGCCACGCGGCGCCGTAGACCTGGTTGAAGAATCCGTAGTAGCGGGTGTCGCACGCGGCGGTGTCGGGGCACCCCTGACCCATCGCGATCGTGTACCGCCAGTCGCTCGGCCACGTGTGGGTGACCAGGCCCTGCTCCTTCTGGAGCATGACGATGAGGACCTGCGGGTTGATCCCGCACGCCTGGGCGACGCGATAGATGATGGTCGACGCACGCTCGCGCATGCCGCCCGCATACGCCCCGCACATCGCATCGGCGGAGGTCGTGCGCGAGGTGTCGTACCAGTCCTTGAGGCAGATGTAGCCCGACTGGCAGTTGGGCACCCTGGCCTGGAGGAACGCCTGGATCTGGCCTTCGCTCATCGTGCCGCGGTTGAAGAACGCCGCGTCGCTGATGATGTAGCCGGGCTGGAACTTCGACAGATCGGCGGTCTTCACGATCGATCCTCCGACGAGCGAAGCCGACGCCGAATCGGACACCGCCGCCAGCTCGCGCGGCTGCGAGGCGCTGGCCGCGCCCCCCGCGCCGAGCAGGCCGATGACGAGTGCGCCGGCCGTCGCCCATGCTGCCGCACGGCCTAGCGCACGCACGTCGAGCCCCTCCGAACACCCCTCGTCATGTGAACAGTGTGGCGGATGTTACGGATGTTTACCAAGGGACTGGTGGGAATTGCCTCGTCAGCGGGCAAATCGAAGAGGGTCGGCGCGGCCGAGCGTCCTGTCTGCAGACCGTTCTAGAGGTCCGCGTGGAGCTGCCACACGCGATCCGCCGACTCGCGCCAGGAGAAAGCGCGGCCCCGGTCGGCGGCAAGCACGCCGAGCCGGTCGACCGAGGCGGTGGACGCCAGCGCCCGGCCGAGTGCGTCCGCCAAAGCGTCCACCTCGGGTTCGGCGAGGATCCCTCCGTCGACGATGACCTCGTCGTGCACGGGCGAGGATACCGCGACGACCGGCACGCCGAGGGCGAGTGCTTCCAGCACCCGCCACGGGACGGCGGTTCGCGGCGCGGGTGCAACGAAGGTCACCGCTCCGCCGAACACGGCCGCACGATCCGCCGCCGCCAGAGCGCCGCGCACGTGCAGGCTGCGCTCCGGAATGCCGGCGGCCGCGGCGAGATCGGCGATGGCCGGCTCCTCGCCCTCGCCGGCGCCGATGACCACGACCGGAAGGTCGATGCCGGCGTGCCCCACGGCCGCAAGTCCTGACGCCAAGGCGTCGGTGGGTGCCGCGCGGCCGGCGAGGAGAACGAATCCCTCGGGCAGGTCGAGTCCGCGACGACGGCCGACGTCGTCAGTGGGAACGGCGAAGCCGTGGGGCGCGGCGCCGGCGATCACGCGGATCCGCTCGCCCAGTCGCGCGAGCTCGCCGAGGCGCACGGCCATGGAGTGCGTCGGGACGACGACGGCATCGGCGTGCTTGACCGCGCGCTTGAGCATCGCCCGGTGCCACGCGACCACGGACTTCGGCCATTCACCGGGCGCCTCCCAGGGACCCAGGTCCCAGATCGTCACGACGGTCTGATCGTTGTCGTGAACGCGGTCGTGGCGCACGAGCGGGGCGAGCAGCGTCGGGGAGTGGATCATGCCCGCGCCGATGCCGGTGGCCATCCCGAGCTGGAGCGCCGCAGCGAGCTCGCGCCGCGCGAGCGCGGTGCGCCGCACCCCGGCGAGTCCGGCGATGTCGACCGGACGGTCCGCGGGCCCCGCCGGCGCGATCCCCTCGACCTCGCAGCCGGAGGGCGTGCCGGCCAGAAGTCCGCGCGTCAGTTCGCGCGCGGCGGTCTCCAGATCGGGCTCGGTCGGCGCGACGAGCTGGTCGAGCATCACTCGGAGTGTCGCGGTCATGCCGCTCAGCCCTCGGGAGTCGGCGTCGCCGTCGGAGGGTGCAGCGCCAGCTGCACGAGCTCCTGGATGTAGGGATAGTCGGGCTCGAACTCGTCGATCCCGCCGGCCGGCGTCAGCTCGATCGTCGTGACGGGCTGCTCCTTCGCCTTCATCGCCAGCTCCGCGAGGAACGGGAGCAGCGACTGCGGCAGGTCCGTCTGAATGAGGTCCTGGCCCGCGGTCGCGACGTCCTGGAAGCGCGTCAGCACGATCTGCGGGGTGAACTGCGCGAGGATCGCCTCCTGCAGCTGACGCTGGCGCTTCATGCGGTCGAAGTCGTCGGTGGTGTAGCGCGACCGGGCGTACCACTGCGCGGTGTCGCCGTCCATGTGCTGGGGACCCGCTTCGATCCAGCCGATCGCCCACTCCTCTGCGGGCTGACCGTCGTACGCCGGACCGCCGCCCTTGGGCAGACGCTCCTCGACGGTGATGTCGACCCCGCCGAGCGCGTTGATCAACGACTGCGAATCCGTGCATGTCGAGGAAGACGTAGTACGGGATCTCGATGCCGAGGATTCCCTCCGCGGCATCCTTGGTCGCCTCGATGGCCGGCTCGGAGCCGTTCGCGACTGCGTCGGGGTACAGCGCGTTTCCGTCCTGGCAGATTTCGACCTCGGTGCGCAGCTGGTTGACGCCGCTTCCCCAGCCGCACGACGAGTCGGCATGACCTTCGTGCCCGTTCGGATAGCGATCCTGCATGGGTCCCGCCGCGAACGGGAAGTTCGGCATGTCGCGCGGGATGCCGGTGATCGTCGTCGCTCCCGTGGTGGCGTTGACCGACACCACCGAGATGCTGTCGAATCGCATCGAATCGCGACCCTCGCCGCTGTCGGCGCCGAGCAGCAGGATGTTGTAATACCCCTCGCTCGGCGGCACGGACGGGCCGCTCGCACCGAAGATCGCGCCCAGCGCGTCACGCGTCGCGCCGGCCAGCTGCGAGGCGTACACGGCTCCGCCGGTCGAGGCCAGCAGGAGCGCGAGGGCGAGGCCGAGGATGCCGTACCGCGCTCCCGTGCCGGTCTCTGACGAGCCGGACCAGGCGCAGCGTGTCGATCGTCAGCACGACCCAGAGCGCCGCGTAGGCGAGCAGCACCCCTTGGATCAGCAGGAGCGCGAACCAGTTCGTGATGATCGTGAGGAAGACCTGCTGCCACAGCATGGCGCTCAGCCCGCCGAGGATGACCAGCACCCACATCACGAGCGTGGCGGTGAGTCCGACCTTTCCGAGCCGCCTGTTGCCGGCGACGGCCTGCGCCGAGCCGGGCAGGAGGAAGTTCAGCAGCACGAGCCACCACCCGCGACGGGTCATGACCTCGCGCGAGGCGGTGTCGGGGTATCGGAGCGGCCGGTCCTCGACGAGCTTCCCGCCGGCAGGGCGCGCCGGTGCCGGACGCGGCGGACTCGCGACGCTCACAGGGACTCCTTGAGCCGCCGGTTCTTGTCCTCCACCTGCGACTCGAGCTCTTTCGCGTATGCCTCGAGGCGCTCCGCGAGCGCGGCGTCCGTCGCCCCGAGGATGCGCACCGCGAGCAGGCCGGCGTTCTTGGCTCCGCCGATCGAGACGGTCGCGACCGGGATGCCGGCGGGCATCTGGACGATGCTCAGCAGCGAGTCCATGCCGTCGAGCGTCGACAGCGGCACCGGAACGCCGATCACCGGCAGAGCCGTGACCGAGGCCAGCATGCCGGGCAGGTGCGCGGCGCCACCCGCGCCGGCGATGATCGCGCGGAGTCCGCGTGCACGTGCTCCGCGACCGTAGCCGATCAACTTGTCGGGCGTGCGATGAGCGGAGACCACCTCGACCTCGTGCGCCACGCCGAAATCGGTGAGGACCTGCGACGCATCGCTCATGACGCGCCAATCCGAGTCGGAGCCCATGACGACGCCGACCAGGGGCGCGTTCGAGGAATGCAGCGGCCGGGTCACCCGACCAGGCTAGGGGGCGAGGCTGGAAGAAACCCGCAACGGCGCGGTCCTTCGGCGGGCCGGTTCAGTCCAGGAAGAAGGATGCCGCGGCCCGCGCCTGGTAGGCGACGTCGTCGAGGTCGTCGCCCACGACGTTCACGTGGCCGACCTTGCGGCCCGGTCGGGGCGTCTTCCCGTAGGTGTGCACCTTGGCGCCCGGGTGCTCGGCCATCGCCGCGGCGAAGCGCTCGTCGATGGTTTCCGAGGCCGGCCCGCCGAGGATGTTGACCATGACGGCCCAGTCCGCGCTCAGCTCGGGATCGCCCAGCGGCAGGTCGAGCACAGCGCGCAGATGCTGCTCGAACTGGCTCGTGACCGCGCCGTCCTGACTCCAGTGCCCGCTGTTGTGCGGGCGCATCGCGAGTTCGTTCACGAGCAGCCGCTCGTCGGTGGTCTCGAACAGCTCCACGGCGAGCATCCCGGTCACACCCAGGCCTTCCGCGATGCCGAGGCCGATCCGCGCGGCGACGTCGGCGAGCCTTCCACCGGAACGCGGGGCGGGCGCGATCACCTCGGCGCACACTCCCTCGCGCTGGACGGTCTCGACCACCGGATACGCCCGCATCTGGCCGGACGGACGCCGTGCGACCTGCTGCGCGAGCTCTCGCGAGAAGTCGACCAGCTCCTCCGCGAGGAGGGCGCCACCTCGCGCGTCCTCGGCGAGCGCGGCGAACCAGTCGTCCACCTCGTTCGCGGAGGAGACGACGCGGACGCCCTTGCCGTCGTACCCGCCGCGCGGCGTCTTGACGACGGCGCGACCGCCGCGAGCGTCGATGAAGGCCTGCAATTCATCCGTGTCGACGACCGCCGCCCATTCCGGCTGCGGCATCTCGAGCTCCTGCAGGCGGGCGCGCATGAGGAGCTTGTCCTGCGCGAATCGGAGCGGGTCGGGCCCGGGCCGCACGACGACGCCGGCCTCCACGAGCGTGGCGAGGACGTCCTGCGGGACGTGCTCGTGGTCGAAGGTCAGGACGTCGAGGTCGCGCGCGAACGCGAGCACCGTCTCGGCATCGCGGTAATCACCGACCGCTGTCGCCGCGAGCGAGGCCGCCATCCCCTCTTCCTCGGCGAGCACGCGCAGGTCGATGCCGAGCTCGACCGCGGGGGCGATCATCATCCGGGCCAGCTGGCCTCCACCGACGACTCCGACTCGCAGCGCCATGGGGATCCTTCCGTCGCGTGCTCAGGTCCCATCATCGCGCACCGACGTGGTCGCGCGATGCGGGCGAGCCTCAGGAGGCGGGACGCTCGGGCGGCGCCGGCGGAAGCGCCTGCGCATCGCGGTGCGCGAGGATCTGGTTGACCTCCACCTGGTCGACGAGTGCCTCGTGGACCAGGCCCACGCTCGGGATGTTCACGAGACGCAGCGGCTGGTCGACCCCATTGGTCAGCGTGAGCGTTCCCGCCCCCCACATGCGCTGCAGGATGCCGCGGCGCTCCTGGATCGTGTACCCGCGGACGTGGCTGAGCTCACGCCGTCGAGAACGGAAGATCCCAGCGCGCTCGATGACCCGCCGCGTCGTGATCGTGTAGACGTGCGCCCACCACGTCAGGTAGGGCAGCAGCACCAGGAGCAGGACGATGACCGACGCTGCCGTCAGCAGCATCCAGTTCTCGAACGGAGCGGGAAGGTTGCCGTAGAAGTAGCCGACCGCCCCCGCCACGGCGACGAGCGCGAGCGCCGACCACGCCAGGCGGCGGGCATGACCGCGGAACCGGGCGACGCGCAGCTCCGGCGTGGGCGCGCCGGGGACCAGCATCGGCGTCCTGCCGCCATACGTGGTCGGCTGGGTCATGCTCCCATTGTGGCGCGCGCCGCCGACAGCCGCGGCTGCCACGCCCACGTCAGCGCACGTGCACGACGTCTCCGGCCGACACGACCGTCTCGATGTCGCCGCGGACGACCACGAGGCGGCCGTCGGGGTCGATGCGCTCGGCGCGGCCGCTGAGGCGCGTCTCGTCCGGGAGGGAGACCACGACGTCCGAGCCGAGGGTGGTGCACAGTGCCTCGACCTCTCCCAGGATGCCGGCGGCCGCGGCATCGCCGCCTGCCCGACCGAGCGCGGCGAGCTGTTCGTCGAGGGTGCGGAGGTAGTCCGCGAGCAGGCGATCCTCGTCGACGTCGATCCCGACGGCCGCGAAGGAGGTCGCCGTGTCGACCGGCAGGTCCGCCCGGGTCATGCGTGTGTTGACGCCCGCTCCGATCACGACCGACTCGGGGTCGCCCGGCACGACCTCCGCGAGGATGCCACTCAGCTTGCCTCCGTCCAGGAGTACGTCGTTGGGCCACTTCAGGCCCGCGGTGTGCCCGGTGCCGCGCACCTGCTCGATCACGGCGCGCGTCATGGCGGCGCCGGCGATGAGGGGGATCCACGCGCGCGAGGCGACGGGCAGGTCGGCCACGCGCACGAGCACCGATATCGCAAGACCCGTGCCGGGGGGAGCCGTCCACGCGCGGTCGAGGCGACCGCGACCCGCGCGCTGATCCGTCGTGAGCACGACGGACAGGTGGGGCCACTGCTCGGGCGACGCGGCAGCCGCCCGGAGGAGGTCCGCGTTCGTCGACCCGGTCGATTCGACGACCTGAAGACGCGGCGAGACGGCGGCGGCGCGGGGGTATCCGTTGGGCGGTATCGGCATGCGCTCACCCTACGCACACGCGTGCGTCCAGGGAATCCGTCCGATCCGCGGTGCTGGACCTGGACGGATCACGACGCGCCGCCTCGGGCTGACTCACGCTCTCCAGGCGGCCGAGACAGTCGACAGCGGATGCCGCGTGCGCTTGTGCGAACTCTCCAAGCGTGCTGTCAAACCCGCCGATAGGGTGGAACGCGTGACCGATCAGCCCGACCTCTCCACCACCGCCGGCAAGATCGCCGACCTCCGCTCGCGCTTCCAGGCGGCCGTCGTCGACGCGGAGAAGACGGCTCAGCAGAAGCAGCATGCCAAGGGCAAGCTCACGGCGCGGCAGCGGATCGAGATGCTGGTCGACACGGGCAGCTTCGTTGAGTTCGACGAGTACGTGCGCCACCGCACCATCGCGTTCGGCATGGAGAAGTCCCGTCCGTACGGCGACTCCGTCGTCACCGGCGTCGGCACGATCCACGGTCGCACCGTCGCCGTCTACGCCCAGGACTTCTCGACGTTCGGCGGCTCGCTCGGCGAGGTCGCCGGCGAGAAGATCATCAAGATCATGGAGTTCGCCCTCCGCGGCGGCATGCCGTGCATCGGCATCCTCGACTCCGGCGGCGCCCGCATCCAGGAGGGTGTCGTCGCGCTCGGCAAGTACGGCGAGATCTTCCGTCTGAACACGCGGGCCTCGGGCGTCATCCCGCAGATCTCGATCATCATGGGCCCGGCTGCCGGCGGCGCGGTGTACTCGCCTGCGCTGACCGACTTCGTGATCATGGTCGACAAGACGAGCCAGATGTTCGTGACCGGTCCCGACGTCATCAAGACCGTGACCGGCGAGGACGTCGGCATGGAGGAGCTCGGTGGCGCGTACACGCACAACACCCGCTCGGGGGTCGCCCACTACCTCGCAGAGGACGAGGATGACGCGATCGACTACGCACGCACGCTCCTGGGCTTCCTCCCCGACAACAACATGGCCGAACTGCCCATCTACGAGAGCGGATTCGAGTTCGAGACCACGGACGCGGACAAGTTCCTGAACACGGTCGTGCCCGACTCGCCCAACCAGCCGTACGACATCCACCAGGTCATCGCCCATCTGGTCGATTCAGGGGACTTCCTCGAGGTGCAGCCGCTGTTCGCCCCCAACATCGTGATCGGCTTCGGCCGCGTCGAGGGCCGGACCATCGGCATCATCGCGAACCAGCCCTCGCAGATGGCCGGCACGCTCAACATCGAAGCCGGCGAGAAGGCGAGCCGCTTCGTCCGGTTCTGCGACGCGTTCTCCATTCCGATCCTCACCCTCGTCGATGTGCCCGGCTACCTGCCCGGCACCGACCAGGAGTGGACGGGCGTGATCCGACGCGGCGCGAAGCTGCTGTACGCGTACGCGGAGGCCACTGTGCCGCTCGTGACCGTGATCCTCCGCAAGGCCTATGGCGGCGCGTACATCGTGATGGGGTCAAAGCAGCTCGGCGCCGACGTGAACCTCGCATGGCCGACCGCCGAGATCGCGGTCATGGGCGGGCAGGGCGCGGTCAACATCCTCTACCGCGGGGAGATCAAGCGTGCCGAGGAGGCCGGCGAAGACGTTGCGGCGGTGCGCACGCGGCTGGCGAACGAGTACACGTACAACGTGGCATCTCCGTTCCTCGCCGCCGAGCGCGGAGAGCTCGACGGCATCATCGAACCCGCCGGCACGCGCGTGGCCGTCGCAAAGGCGCTTCGCGCGCTGCGCGGCAAGCGCGCCAGCCTGCCGCCGAAGAAGCACGGTAACATCCCGCTATGACGGGTGGGGCAGACCCCGCGGAGACCGCGGACAGCATGCGCGTCGACGTCTTGAGAGGCTCACCCACCAGCGACGAGCTGGCTGCGCTGATCGCCGTCGTCACCGAGGCGTACCAGGAGGAGTCGGCCGGAGCCACCGCCGACGACGCGACCGGCGCGACCGCGTGGGCTCTGTCGCAGCGGTCGCTTCGCACGCCGGTGCGCCGCGACCTCGGCTGGGGACGCTTCGGGGGTTGAGCCGACGGGCCAGGCGGCTCGCGTGCCTCCGCGACCCGTTGTCGGCCCGATGACGGCGGGTGTATGCGCCCCGATGCTTGTCCCCCGAAATACCTACAGACGCAAGGGTTGACCGCACCCGATACTGGAAGAGCTGGAACGCATATTGCGTTCGGCCGACCTGCTCACCACTCGTGGAGAGCACAGGTTCGGCCACGCGGACGGTTTTCGGGTAACTGTCCGCCAGGTGAGGGGCGGGCGGCTTCGCCGCCCCTCACCTCCTCCCACTCCGCTCCCCGCCCCGGCTCCCCTCCCCCGCCGGGACGGGGAGCGAGAACTGTCTCAGGCCGCGCCCGGGTGGTCGATCTCGCGCCAGAGGTCCACGGCATCCTCGTCAGAGAGTCCGGGTCCTGGCGCCGACCGCCCGACGACCGTCACAGCGACGCGCTCGTGCGGTGACGTGCGGATGTAGAGACGGTCCGAGCGCGCCGTACGCAGCGTCTCGGCCAGCTGGGCGCGGATGATCGAGAGGGATGCCTCGTCCAGCCCGTCGAGGCCTCCCTCGTCGAGGACCGTGACGTTGGTGCCGCGGCGCCGTGCGCGCTCAAGCTCGGCGTGGACGGCGTCATCCAGCAGTCTCGGACCGCGCATCTCGTCGCGGAGGCGACCTTCGGCCAGTCGTGCCTCGGTGCGTTCGGTCTCGTCGAGCGCGCCACCGGACGCGACCGTGCGCGTCAGCACCGGCCCTGCGACGGCGAGCGCGCGCTGAACCTGGATGCGGCGCTCGCGCTGACGGCCCGTCTGCGACGCCTGCCATGCGGAAGCGGCGCGCTGCAGCTGGGCGAGCTGGGCCGTGTCGCGCGCAGCGCGATCGATCGATCGAAGCATGAGCTGCGTCGCCGCGACCCACACGATCGATCCGACGAGTCCCAGATTCATCGCGTTCAGCGGGCCCATCCACGCCATCGACGCCACCGCCAGCGCGGCGATGCCGATCCACGCGATCCAGGCACGCCGACGAACCATCACGATCGTCATGAGCGCACCGATGCCGCCGAGGTACCAGGTGGCGAACGGCTCCGTCCGCGAGGCAGCCCCGACCGCGACCGCGATGGCACTGGGAACCAGGAAGGCGCAGGCAAGCGCCAGCACCGCGGCCCACGACGGCAGCAGCGTTCGCGTTGCGGCGGTCAGCGGCTGCTCGTGCACGACCCCGTCCGGTCCTACCGCGGGTGCCCGGCGGGGCTCCCAGAAGATGCACAACCAGGTCGTGACCAGGTACAGGCCGAGCGCCGCGATGACCACCAGCGGCTGCGGAACCGGGGCCGTCCACCACAGTCCCCGCGCGGCGAGGTAGGCGGTGAACGCGACCCCGAGCCCGACGATGATCGCCCGCACGCTGATCATGGTGCGTCGTCCCGCCACTCGAGCCGCACCGTCGTGCCATCGCGGTCGGATTCGATCGCGCTCGTGCCGCCGACCGCCGCCACACGCGCGAAGATCGAAGCCCGGATGCCGAGCCGGTCGTGCGGCACGCGGTCGAGGTCGAAGCCCGCTCCGGTGTCGCGGACGGTGATCCGCACCCTTGCCGGGTCGGCGGCGCCGTCGACGTTGACCGCGAGCCCCGACCCGCCGGCGTGCTGCGCGGCATTCGCGATCGCCTGCGTCGCGGCCAGCACCAGGGCCCGGGCGATCCGTCCCGGCATCGCCGGCGTGCGCTCGGCGATCGTCCGTCCCACGCGCACCGCCACCCCGAGTTCGAGTGCGGAGCGTTCGATGTCATCGGCGAGGCTCGCGGCATCCCTTGGCTCGTCGCTGCCTTCCCCCGAGTCCTGCTCGGTGTTGGCCAGACGCGTGAGGGCCTCGCGCGCCATACCCACCGCGAGCGTGCGCTCGCGTGGCGTGTGGGCTCGCTCCGCGGCGATGAGCGCGGCGAGGACGCTGTCGTGCATGAGAGCGGCCACGGCGATGCGCTCCTGCTCGGCGGCATCGGCCGCGGCCGCCTGCGCGTAGGACTCCACGGCACGCGCGCGGGTCTCGTCGACGTTCGCCGCGACGGAGCGGAAGACCCACCCGAGGGTGACCAGCAACCCGCCGAGGATCAATGCGAACGAGACGTCCAGAGCCACCGAGAACCAGTAGTCGCGCGTGAAGCCGCCCTGGATCAGCCTCACGACGCCGAACAGGATCGGGATGAACGCGGTCCAGACCACCTGCAGGGGCAGCGGGAACGCGAGCACGCTCGCGACCGTCGCGACGTTGACCAGGTACCAGATCCACGGCTGTTCGGTCGAGTCGACCCCGCCCCCGGCAGTGGCGATGGGCCACAGGATGAGCGCGATCGGGTACATGAGCGCGAAGATGCCGGCGCAGACCCGCACGCCTCGGCCGAGCGCACACGCGATGAGCATCGCCGTCAGGGGCGCGAACGTCATCAGCATGAGCGGGAGGTGCCATGCCGGGCTCTCCTGGTACGGCGCAGTGACTGCTGTGAGGAAGGCCTGCGTGCCGAGCACGAGACTGCCGAGGCCGACGACGAGCGAGATGATGCGCTCGATGCGCAGGCGCGTGAACGACCCCAGGCCTGCGGTCGTCTCACGCGACTGCGGGATGTGACCCCACGCGTCATCGAGGATGGCGCGCGTGCTCTCAGACTCCGACACCGCCTGCACCTTCTCGGTCGCTCGGCTCGGCCAGGATGCCGTCCTCCATCGCGCGCCGGAGCAGATCGACCTTCGTCGGCGCGGGCCGCCCGACCTCGACGTACTTCACGCGCACGCGTGTGATGTTCTCCTTCGCCGTGGAGTAGGCGACGCCGAGCCGGTCCGCCACCACCTTCAGCGGCAGTCCGGCCGCGTAGAGGCGAAGGACGTCCCGCTCGCGAGCGGAGAGCTGGGCATCGGCGAAGGCCCGATCGCCTTCCACGGCGCTGGCCCATTCGACGTTGTTGAGCGGCTCGCCGTTGGCGACGGTGCTGATCGCGGCGATCACGTCGCCGATCGGCGACGCCTTGCTGACCACGCCCGCGGCGCCGGCGGCGAGCGCCTCGCGCACGGCAGCCGGCCGATCGGCGACGCTGTGGATGATGATGCTCGAGCCGTCCACGACGAGGCGTCGCACGTTCTCTGTCACGGTCGTGCCGTCTCCGAGGGTGAGGTCGAGCACCACGACGTCGGCAGGCGGTGCCGCGCTGAACGCGCGCCAGTCGAGGTAACCGGTGACGCTGCTGCCGGAGAAGACGACCACCTTCTCGGCGCGGGCGCACGCCGCTTCGAGTCCCAGTCGCACGGACTCGTGGTCATCGATGAGGGCGACGCGCGTCACGTCTCCAGACTAGCGACGCTTCACCTCCGCCACCGGTCTCAACGGACGAACGTCGCGACGGCTTCGATATGGTGCGAGTTCGGGAAAAGGTCGTACGCAGAGACCTGGCGCAGCTCATACCCCGCCGCGAGGAACGTCGCCACGTCCCGCGCGAGCGCGACGGGGTCGCAGGCGACGTAGACGACCGCAGACGGCTGGAGCGTCGCGACGGCGTGGACGATGTCGCGTCCTGCACCCGAGCGGGGAGGGTCCAGGACCGTGACGCCCTTGGCGAGGCGGTCGCGTTCGCGCGCTGTGGCCTCCGCGGCGAGGCGCGAGACGAAGCGGTCGACCCGCGCGGTCTCTGCGCGCGCGCCGACCCAGTCGGCGAGGTTCTCACCCGCGTGCTCGGTCGCCCGGGAGTCGGATTCCACCGAGGTGACCCGCGTGCCGCCGAGTTCGGCGATCGCCGCGGCGAAGAGCCCGACGCCGCCGTAGAGGTCAAGATGCCACGCGTCGGGGTCGAGCGCCACGCCGTCTGGCGCGCCGGCCGCGAGCTCGCGGACCGCCGCCCGCACGGCGCCATCCAGCGTCGCGGCCGCCAAGCGGTGGACCTGCCAGAACCCGCCGGCATCCACTCGGAACTCCCGCGCGCCCACCCGTTCGGTCACGACCTCCCGCGCCTCGGCGGGCCCGGTCCTGGCCGAATCGGCGCGCGGAAGGATGCGGACGCGGCCGTCGGCGGGCTGGACGAGGTCGATGCGGCCTGGCCTGCCCTGCCCCAGCCGAAGCGCGGCACGCTCGACCGCCGACGTCGCGAGGGGGAGGTCGTCGACGGGCACGACGGTGTGGCTGCGCGCGGCGTACGGACCGATGCGGCCGTCGCCGTCGACGTGCAGGCTCACGCGCGTGCGCCACCCGGTGCCGTCCGGTGACTCCTGGAGGCTTTGGCCGTCCTCGTCGAAGCCGCCCGCCGGCGCGGGTACGGCGACGTCCGTCTCGACGCCTCCGAAGCGCTTGAGGGCATCCGTCAGCACCTCGTGCTTGAGGACACGCTGGTGCGCGAGCTCGATGTGCCCGAAGTCCGCACCGCCCGGACGCAGCTCCGGCGGCACTGTCACGTCGGCCTGGCGCCAGATGTGCGGGCGGCGGTACGGCGAGGCCTCGAGGACCTCGATCACGTCGCCGCGCCAGAACGACTTCTTGCTGACGTCGGTGAGCCGGATCCGCACCCGCTCGCCGGGGATCGCGTCGGGCACGAAGATCACGCGGCCGCCCCGGCCCGTCTCGTCGTCGACCGCGCCGTGCCTCCCGACGAACACGCCGCCGTGGGCGACGCTGGTGACGTCGAGGTCGAGTTCGTCCCCGGCTGTCTCTGAGCCTGTCGAAGCATCCACGCCCTGAGCATTCCACAGCCCGCGGGTCGCGCGGCTACCGTGAACCCATGCAGGTCTGCCTCGCCTCGACGTCCCCCGCCCGGCTCATGCTGCTGCGCCAGGCGGGGATCGAACCGCTCACGGTGGCTCCCGAGGTGGACGAGGACGCGGTCATCGCCCACGTGGAGGCGGCGGAAGGTCGGCGCCTCGCGGCGGACGAGCACGTCCTGCTGCTGGCTCGCCGCAAGGCTGCGGATGTCGCGGCCCGGGTCGCCGCGCATCAGCCCGGTTTCGACGGGATCGTGATCGGCGGCGACTCGATGTTCGAGATCGACGGCGAGGTTCTCGGCAAGCCCCATACCGCCGAGGTCGCGATCCGTCGCTGGCGGGCGATGCGCGGCCGGACGGGCATCCTGCACTCCGGGCACAGCGTCATCCGGGTCGGTCCGGGATCGAAACCGGTCGAGGCGAGCGCGGTGGCGCAGGCATCCGTGAGCTTCGCGTCGGACGTGACGGATGCCGAGATCGCGGCGTACGTCGCATCGGGCGAGCCGCTGCAGGTGGCGGGGGCATTCACGATCGACAGCCTCGGGGGTGCCTTCATCGATCGCGTCGCCGGAGACCCGTCCACCGTCGTCGGCATGTCCCTCTCGACGGTCCGAAGGCTCGTCGGCGAACTCGGCGTCGCGTGGCCGGATCTGTGGAATCGCAAGCAACCGCTCTGAACCGCACACAAACCCACGGAATGGCTCGTAGACTCCCGCACACGTTTCGTGGTCTTTCTTGTGCGGTGGACTCAAAAGGGGCATGAGGCGCCTGGGTAGGCTGGCATCCATGCCTCAGATCGCCAAGGTGCTCATCGCCAACCGCGGCGAGATCGCCGTCCGCGTCATCCGCGCCGCGCGAGACGCCGGCAAATCGTCGGTCGCCGTCTATGCCGACCAGGACCGCGACGCCCTGCACGCCCGGCTCGCCGACGAGGCGTACGCCCTCGAGGGCCAGACCAGCGCCGACACGTACCTTTCGATCGAGAAGATCCTGTCGGTTGCCCGGCGCTCGGGCGCCGATGCGGTGCACCCCGGCTACGGCTTCCTCGCCGAGAACGCCGAGTTCGCCCGCGCGGTGATCCGAGCAGGACTCGTGTGGATCGGCCCGTCTCCGGAGGCGATCGAGGCGCTCGGCGACAAGGTCACCGCGCGCCACGTCGCCGAGAAGGTCGGCGCTCCGCTCGCCCCCGGCACCCCAGGGCCGGTCGCCGGCGCCGCCGAGGTCGTCGCGTTCGCCGAGGAGTACGGGCTGCCGATCGCGATCAAGGCTGCCTACGGGGGCGGCGGGCGTGGCCTGAAGGTCGCCCGCGAGTACGACGAGATCGCCGAGCTGTTCGAGTCCGCCACGCGCGAGGCGATCACCGCCTTCGGCCGCGGCGAGTGCTTCGTCGAGAAGTACCTCGACAAGCCGAGGCACGTCGAGACGCAATGCCTGGCGGATGCCGTCGGCAACGTCGTCGTCATCTCCACTCGTGACTGCTCGCTGCAGCGCCGTCATCAGAAGCTCGTCGAGGAGGCCCCCGCGCCGTTCCTCACCGAGGAGCAGAACCGCATCCTGTACGACGCGTCCAAGGCGATCATGCGCGAGGTCGGATACGTCGGCGCCGGAACCTGCGAGTTCCTCATCGGCGCGGACGGCACGATCTCGTTCCTCGAGGTCAACACGCGCCTCCAGGTGGAGCACCCCGTGTCCGAGGAGATCACCGGGATCGATCTGGTGCGCGAGCAGTTCCGCATCGCCGAGGGCGGCATGCTCGACTACGACGATCCCGAGCCGGTCGGTCACTCGATCGAGTTCCGTGTGAACGGCGAAGACCCGGGCCGCGGATTCCTTCCCCAGCCCGGCCCCATCCACGTCTTCAAGACGTTCGGCGGCCCCGGCATCCGGCTCGATTCGGGCGTCACGGCCGGCGACTCCGTCAGCGGCGCGTTCGACTCGCTCCTGGGCAAGATCATCGTGACCGGCCGCGATCGCGCCGAGGCACTCGAACGCGCCCGTCGCGCCCTCGACGAGTTCGAGATCGCGGGGCTGCCGACCGTGCTGCCGTTCCACCGCAAGGTCGTGCGCGACCCGGCCTTCACCGCCGAGGACGGGCACTTCGGCGTGTTCACGCGGTGGATCGAGACCGAGTTCGTCAACGACATCCCGCCGTGGGACGGTGAGCTCGAGGCTCCCAAGCCCGTCGAGACGCGCCACACGGTGGTCGTCGAGGTCGCCGGAAAGCGGCTCGAGGTCAGCCTGCCCGATCGGATCGTCGCCGCGCCCGGCGCGAGTGCGCGACCCGCGGCCGTTCCGCCGTCGCGGCGGTCGCACGCGCCGACCGTCGTGTCCGGCGCATCCGGCGACGCCGTGAAGGCGCCGATGCAGGCGACGATCGTCAAGGTCGCCGTCGAGGACGGTCAGCAGGTCGTCAAGGGCGACCTCGTGGTCGTGCTCGAAGCGATGAAGATGGAGCAGCCGATCCAGGCGCACAAGGACGGCGTGATCGGTGCGATCAATGCCACCGCGGGCACGACGGTGTCAGCCGGCCATCAGCTCCTGACGATCTCGTCCTGACGCCCCCGCGCGGCGTTCATCCGTCACCCGCGCACGCGAACAGTCGCCCACGGCGTACGCACACGACGGACGAAGCAGCACGACGGATGCTTCGCGCTGTCGGCCTGCGGCGAAAACGGCCTCTGAGAACTGCTCAGCCGTCCTCGTTGACGCGGTCGACGATGTGCATTGCGCGCACGGCGTCGGTGATGCTTCCACTCAGCGATGGGTACACCGCGAATACGCGTGAGACCTGGTCGACCGTGAGCCGGCGCTCGACCGCGATCGCGACGGGGTAGATCAGCTCCGAGGCTCGCGGGCCGACGATCACACCGCCGATCACCTCGCCGCTGCCCTGGCGGGCGAGGATCTTGACGAAGCCGTCCTTGATGCCCATCATCTTCGCGCGGGGGTTGGCCGCGAGCGGGAGCTTGTGCACCACGCCGTTGATGAGGCCGTCGGCGATGTCCTGCTCCGACCACCCGATCGTCGCGATCTCGGGCGCGGTGAAGATGTTCGAGGTGATCCGGCGGCGCTCGAGCGGGATGACCACGTCGCCGAGCGCATGGAACACCGCCGTGCGACCCTGCATCGAGGCGACCGACGCGAGCGGCACGAAGGTCGTGCAGTCCCCCGCCGCGTAGATGTTCGGCACCGACGTGCGGGCGACGCGGTTGACCTGGATGTGCCCGCTCTCGGTCATCTGCACGCCTGCCTCCTCGAGCCCGACGCCTTTCGTGTTCGGGATCGAGCCGACGGCCATCAGGCAGTGGCTGCCTTCGACGGTTCGGCCGTCGGACAGGGTGACCAGCACTCCATCGTCGGTGCGCTCGACCTTGTCTGCCCGCGACTTCGACAGCACCTGCATGCCGCCCCGCTTGAACACCTTCTCGAGCACGGCCGCGGCATCCTTGTCCTCACCGGGAAGCACCTGATCGCGGCTGGAGACGAGCGACACTTTCGCGCCCAGGTTCATGTAGGCGGAGGCGAATTCGGCACCGGTGACGCCGGATCCGACCACGATGAGGTGCTCGGGCAGAACCTGCATCTCGTAAAGCTGCGTCCACGTCAGGATCCGCTCGCCGTCGGGCTTGGCGGTGGGCAGCTCGCGAGGAGACGCCCCCACCGAGATGACGAAGGTGTCGGCCTCGATGCGGTCGAAGTCCGTGCCGCCCATTCCCGTCGAGACGACGACGGCGGTATCGCCCTCGAGCCGGCCATGGCCCGAGATGATCCGCACCCCGGCCTCGACCAGAGAGGCGCGCATGTCGTCGGACTGCTGTCGCGCGAGGGACAGGAGACGCTTGTTGACCGCGGCGAGGTTGATCGCGATCTCAGGCTTGAGCGGCTTGCCCTCAGCCCCTCGAGCGAACAGCTGGACGCCGAGCTCGCCGGCACCCTTGATCGCGACGGCCGCATCGGCGGTCGCGATGAGCGTCTTGGACGGAACGACGTCGGTGATCACGGCCGAGCCGCCGATCCCGGCACGCTCGACCACGGTGACCTCCGCACCGAGCTGGGCCGCGGCGAGAGCGGCTTCGTACCCGCCGGGGCCGCCACCGATGATCGCGACGCTCTGGGTGCGCTCGAAGCTCAAAGACATGCACTCATCCTTTCAGCACGCACGCGTCGGCACGACAACGATCGCCTATCGCACCTCCGGGACGCGGCATCCCGCGCGCGGTCTGGCTCCGGAGGCCGCGCCTTCCTAGAGTGGGGTGCATGTCTGAGACGATCGCCAACCCGCTGGATGACCTGTCGGCCGACCCGTTCGAGATCGCGGCCGAAGCCGCGGACGACATCGCACGGCTCACCGGCGTAGCCCGCCATGACATCGCCCTCACGCTCGGCAGCGGATGGGGTCAGGCTGCCGAGCTCATCGGCGAGACGGTCGCGACCCTGTCGTGCACGGAGGTCACCGGCTTCAGCAGGCCGGCACTCGAGGGCCACGTCGGGACGTTCCGCAGCGTGATCACGCCGAAAGGCCGGCACGTGCTGATCATCGGCGCACGCACGCACTTCTACGAGGGCCACGGCCCGCGCCGGGTCGTGCACAGCGTCCGCACCGCGGCCGCCGCGGGCGCCCGGATCATGGTGCTCACCAACGGCGCGGGCGGCATCAAGCCGACCTGGCGCCCCGGGACGCCGGTCCTGATCAGCGACCACATCAACCTCACCGCCGCGACGCCCCTCGAGGGTGCGACCTTCGTCGACCTCACCGACCTGTACTCGCTGCGCCTGCGCGACCTCGCGCACTCGATCGACCCGACGCTCGACGAGGGCGTGTACTGCCAGTTCACCGGGCCTCAGTACGAGACGCCCGCCGAGGTGCGGATGGCCAAGGCGATCGGCGGGCACATCGTCGGCATGTCGACCGCGCTCGAGGCGATCGCCGCGCGTCAAGTGGGCATGGAGGTGCTCGGCTTCTCGCTCATCACGAACATGGCCGCCGGCATCCAGACGACGCCGCTCAGCCACCAGGAGGTCATGGAGGCCGGCCGCGCCGCGGGGCCGGTGATCTCGTCGCTTCTGGCACGCGTGATCGGCGCGATGTGAACGACGCGCAGAACGATGCAGTTCTGGATGCCGCGCGCGCGTGGGTCTCGCAGGACCCCGACAGCGAGACCCGCGCCCAGCTCCAGGATCTGATCGGGCGCGCCGACGATCAGGATGCCGCGGCATCCGCCGAGCTCGCGGACAGGTTCGCCGGGCGTCTCGAATTCGGGACGGCGGGCCTGCGCGGCGAGCTTGGCGCGGGGAGCAACCGCATGAACCGGGTGCTCGTCGCCCAGGCCGCCGCCGGACTGGCCGCATTCGTCCTGGAGCGCGCCGGTGGAGGCGATCGAACCCCGATCGTGGTGATCGGGTACGACGGTCGTCGCAACTCCGACGTGTTCGCCCGCGACTCCGCCGAACTGTTCGCGGGCGCGGGCCTGCGCGCCATCCTCCTGCCGCGACTGCTGCCGACGCCCGTGCTCGCGTTCGCGGTGCGTCACCTGGGCGCGGATGCCGGCGTCATGGTCACCGCCAGCCACAACCCGCCGAACGACAACGGCTACAAGGTGTATCTGGGCGGCGCCGATGACGGCGCGCAGATCGTGTCACCGGCCGATGCGGAGATCGCCGCCCACATCCAGCGGATCGCGGACGCCGGCGACGTCGGTGCTCTTCCCCGCTCGCTCGGCTACGAAGTGGCGGGTGAGGCGGTGGTCGACGCGTACGTCGAGGCGACGGCTGCTGTCGCCCCGGCACCGGCGGGCGCCGGGGGCTTCAGGTGGGTCTACACGGCGATGCACGGCGTCGGGTGGGAGACGCTCTCGCGCATCGTCGCCGTCGCCGGCTATCCCGAACCCGTGCCGGTCGCCCCCCAGCTCGACCCGGACGGCGCCTTCCCGACCGTCGCGTTCCCGAACCCCGAAGAGCCGGGCGCGATGGACCTCGCCTTCGAGACCGCGCGCGACGTGAACGCCGACCTCGTGATCGCGAACGACCCCGACGCAGACCGACTGGCCGTCGCGGTGCCCGATCCGCACGCCACAGGCGGCTGGCGGCGACTGACCGGCAACCAGATCGGCCTGCTCCTCGGCTGGCGCGCAGCGCGGCTGGCGAGGGAGGCGGATGCCCCTGCGGGGGCATCGCTCGCCTGCTCCCTTGTCTCCTCGCCGGGTCTGAAGTCGGTCGCCGACCACTACGGCCTGGACTTCCATACGACGCTCACCGGCTTCAAATGGATCTCGCGCGCGCCCGGCATCGTGTTCGGGTTCGAGGAGGCGCTCGGCTACCTCGTCAACCCCGAGACGGTGCGCGACAAGGACGGCCTCTCGGCCGCGATCGCCATGCTGGGGATGGTGACCGAAGCCCGCGGACGCGGCGAGAGCCTCGCACGAGTGCTCGCCGAGTTCGACGCGACCTTCGGATTCTTCGCGAGCGATCAGATCTCGATCCGCGTAGAGGACGTCTCCACGATCGGTCGCATCATGGCCACGCTGCGGGAGCGGCATCCGTCCTCGATCGGCGGCGTCGACGTCACCACCGTCGAGGACCTGCTGGCGGGCGTGGACGACCTGCCCCCCGGCGACGTGCTGCGGCTGTGGATGGCCGACGGATCGCGGGTCATCATCAGGCCGAGCGGCACCGAACCCAAGCTGAAGATCTACCTCGACGTGCGCGGAGATTCCGCCGACGACGCCAAAGCGCGGATCGCGGCGTTGAGCGACGGCGCGCGCGCCCTCCTGGACGAGGTCGGCTGATGCGCTCGGGTGGGTGACGGCGGTATGGACGAGGACGTCACGCCGGATGCCGCGGAGCCGGCATCCGCGGACGCCTCGCCCGCGCCCGTCGACCCGCCCGACCCGCCGCACTGGGTGCGGAAGGTCATCCTCTTCCTGAGCGGTCAGACGATCAGTCTCCTCGGCTCGATGCTCGTGCAGTACGCCGTGTTCTGGTACCTCACGATCACCTACCAGTCGGGCGTCATCATGATGCTCGCCGCCCTGTTCGGCTTCCTGCCGCAAGCGGTGGTCTCGATCTTCGGAGGGGTGTGGGCCGACCGCCACAACCGCAAGTACCTGATCATCCTGGCCGACGCGGCGATCGCAGCCTCGACGCTCGCCCTGGCGTTCATCATGATGGCCGGGTACGACGCGGTGTGGCTCATCTTCCTCACGATGGCGGTCCGCTCGGCGGGCGCCGGCATCCAGATGCCCGCGGTCTCGGCCCTGATTCCGCAGATCACGCCGATGCGCAACCTCATGCGCGTGAACGGCATCAACGGCTCCATCCAATCGGCGATGGCCCTGCTCGCACCGGCGGCGGCCGGGGCGATCTACGCCTGGTCATCGGCGTCGGCCGGAGGCAGCGCCGCTTCGCTCGTGCCGATCTTCTTCATCGATGTCGTCACCGCGATCATCGGGATCGGGCTGCTGGCGTTGATCCCCGTCTCCGCGGTGCGCCGTGCCGGTGACGTGCAGACCGGCTACTTCGCCGACCTGGTGGACGGCGTGCGGTACGTCGCCCACCACGCGTTCGTGCGCTGGCTGCTGGTGCTGTTCGCGATCATCTTCGTGCTCATCGTCGCGCCCTCCAACCTCACGCCCCTGATGCTCGTGCGCTCGTTCGACGCGGGCGAGCAGCAGAACGTCGTGAATCTGGCGGTCCTGGAGATCGCCTTCAGCGTGGGGATGGTGCTCGGCGGGATCGTCGTGGCCGCTCTGTTCGCCAAGCGCAGCCGCATCGGCATGATCATCGTGTCGTCGCTCGTGTTCGGTGTCCTGTCCATCGGGATGGGGCTCTCACCGAATGTGTGGCTGTTCTTCGGCTTCATGTTCCTGCTCGGACTGTCTGTGCCGTTCTTCTCGACGCCGTCCATGACCCTGCTTCAGGAGACCGTCGAACCGGAGCGGCAGGGGCGCGTGTTCGGCTTCCTCGGCATCGTCATGGCGCTCGCGATGCCGATCGGCATGCTCGTGTTCGGGCCCCTCGCCGACATCGTGCCGATCGAGTGGCTGCTCGTCGGCTCCGGTCTGCTGACCTTCGTGGTCCTCGCAGCCGCCGTGGGGCTGCCCGCCGGCCGGCGGGCCGTCAACGCCGCGCGGATGGCCTCACGCGTCGCCGACCCCGTGGCGGGCGCGGCGGCTGCGGAAGCCGCCATGCACGCGACGGATGCCTCGTAGGCTCGACGCATGCTGCTGCGAGACGCCATCACCCTCGAGAACGAGTACGTCCGGCTCGAGCCGCTCAGCCACGACCACGCCGAGGATCTGGCCGAGGCCGCGATCGGCCTCGAGCACGCGTGGTACACCTTCGTGCCGACCCCCGACTCGATCGAGACCGAGATCAGCGAGCGCCTCGAACTGCGCGATGCCGGGGAGTGCAACCCGTGGGCCGTGCGACGGATCGACACCGATCGCGTCGTCGGCATGACGACCTACCTCAACATCGACCAGGCCAATCGCCATGTCGAGATCGGCGCGACCTGGCTGGCGGTGACCGCTCAGCGCACCGCTGTCAACACGGCAGCCAAGCTCCTGCTCATCGGGCACGCGTTCGAGGAATGCGATGCGATCGCCGTGGAGTTCCGCACCCACTGGCACAACCGCCAGTCCCGCGAGGCGATCGCGCGACTCGGGGCGAAGCAGGACGGCGTCCTGCGCAATCACCGGCTCGGGCGGGACGGCACGCTCCGCGACACGGTGGTCTTCTCGATCCTCCCTCACGAGTGGCCGGCCGTGCGGCTCGGGCTCCAGGAGCGCCTGCGGCGCGGGTGACGGATGCCGCGGCGTCCCTCACCGCGACGGATGACTGCAGCGTCGGAGGACAGGGGATCCGCCCGGACCAGGTCGATCGCCGCCGAGAAAGCCTGTGCTCGGCTGATCGCCTGTCTGGGGTCAATGGCCGCCGTGGATGTATGCCGTCAGCGGCATCCGACGTGACGTGCCGCTGCATCCCCCACCGCGTCAGCCGTCGATCACCGCCACGAGCTCATCGAGGAAGCCCGTGAAGTCCGTGCTGCGCCGGACGATGCGGTGCACGCTCTCGCGCTCCGAGAACACCTCGACGAACTGCTCGAAGACGGTCTGGAACGCCTCCCGGTCGGTCTCGGAGAAGGCGACGACCGCCACGACCTGCACGCGTCCCTCACCCCACGGGATCGACGGATCGGCGATGCCCACGGCGATGGCCGTGCGCGTGGCCGTCATTCCGATCGCGTGGGGAACGGCCAGCGCGTCGGTGAACGCGGTGGACGAGAGCCGCTCCCGCTCGATGGTCCGCTCGATGTAGTCCTGGTCGATCACTCCCTCGGCGACCAACAGCGCACCCAGGTGCCGGATGACGCCCTCCTCGCCGTCGTCGGCATCCAGCCCTCTCACGAAGGCCGAGCGGACGAAATATCGCTCGAGCTCCTTGCGCAGCCGGGCCAGCCGCCGGGTCCGGCGGATCCGCGCGGCCGCGGTCTGCACGCGGTCGACGTCGGCATCGGTGAGGAACGGCTGGATCTTGACGAACCGATCGCCGGGCACGGCGGGGTCGATCGTCGTGAGGACCAGATCTGTGTCGATCGAGCCCCAGTCAGGATCCACCCGCGTCTCGACGCCGACGACCTCGATCGCCTGGCCGAGCGAGCGATCCACGCTCGAGCGGAGGAGCTCGTGCAGCTCGTAATAGCCCGGGCACACGATGGTCGCGGTCAGCAGCTGGTCGGCACGGCGACTGCGCTCCAGCCGGCCGCCGACGTGCATCGCGATGTACGCGATCTCATCGTCCAGCAGCGGGATGCCGAGCCGCTGCTGCAGACCGCTCGCGATGAAGACCGCGACCTCGAAGATCATCGGGTAGGTCGATTTGAGCGACTTCGTCAGCGGATTGCGCGACCACGCCTGCTCGCGGGCGCGTTGCCTGAGGTTCTGCACATGCAGGGCAAGGCGCAGGATGAAGTCCTCGTGGGCGATGTCGACGAGGAACTCCCCGGCCGCCGTCGCGACCACTTCGCGCACAGCCGCTTCGACCTCGGGCTCCAGGCGCGATCGAGCGTGATCCGACGGGGCGGAGGCGCCCGGTGCGACCACCCGCGTGAGCACGAGCGTGGACAGGTGCTGGAGGTCGCCGGCTCCGAGCATCACCCCCAGATGCCGCTGCACGAGACGCTCGATGATCGCGGCGACCTCCTCCTGCGCCGGGCGCATCTCCCCCGCGGTGCCCTCCAGCGCCCGCGCGCGGGCGACCCGGTCGGCGGCGATCGCGATGTGCATCACGACATCCGAGATGCCGAACTCGTTGACGAAGTAGCCGAGGGCGCCGAGTTCGGCGACGAGCTCGGTCTTGAACGGCCCGAAGGCGTGGGCTCCGACGGAGCCTTCTCCGAGCGTGCGGCGCAGCGCGTCGAGGTCGAAGGATCCGGCATCCATCTCGTCGTGCGCCAGTCTGCTGAGCAGGCGCCGCTGCGCCATCTCGGTACCGCGCAGTCGCGCGCGAGAGGCGGACCGCTCGAGGGTGAGCTCGGTGCCGCCGAGCAGCCCGCGCACCCGCGCCAGGTCGGCATCCAGCGTCGCGGGGCTCACGTGGAGGGCATCGGCCATCTCGAACACATCGATGCCGTCGTCCGCGTCCAGGAGGGCGCGCACGAGCGTGTGCAGCCGATCGCGCGGGGTGCCGCCGTCCACCGTCGAGCTCGTGCGGAGCGCGGCGGCGGCATCCGCGCCCGCTCGGTAGCCGTGCGGACCCGACTCGACGGCGATGCCGTCTGGGACGCGGGCGTTGACGGCGGTGACGTACGAGCGGATGCTGCGGGGCGTGACTCCGAGGCTGTCGGCGAGCGTCGCGGCCGTCGCCCATTCGCCGTCGCGTGCGAGCAGGCCCAGGAGGCGGTCCTGTCTCGCTCTGGTCACGTCGTCCCCCTGCGCGTCGGTGCGTCTGGCTCACCGCCAGTCAATCACGCGTCAGCGCGGCCATGGCGGTGCGAGGCGACGGCGCGGTACCGTGATCTCGCCGCCGATCGGCGGCACACCTCGCAGAAGGAGTTGAGATGGCAGGAGAACGCCCCACAGGGGTAACGATCGTCGCTGTGATCGCATGGATCATCGGTGCGATCCAGATCATAAGCGCGATCATCGCATTGTTCGCCGGCGCCGGGTTCGACGCGTGGGCGGTGCTGATCGTCGGCATCCTCACGATCGCGGTCAGCCTCGGATTGTTCCGAGGCAGCAACGCCGCGCGCATCATCATGGCCATCGTGTTCGCCCTGAACCTGGTGGTCGCGGTGTGGGCCATCGTCATCGGTGTCGACTTCTGGGACCAGGTCGTCGCCGCCATACTGGCGATCGTCGGCCTCGTGTTCCTGTTCTCAGCGAAGGCGAACGCGTTCTTCACGCAGTGATGCCGCTCGCTGAGGCCCCGATCCCCGATGGTGGGGGTCGGGGCCTCGTGCTTTTCCGCCCCTGCGGAAACATGACTGGTTGTCGGCTCCCAGCGTTTTCACAAGAATGGCCACAGGAAGGCGGGTCGATGAGGATCCTGGTGGTCTGCGGTGCGGGTGCGTCGAGCACGTTCGTGGCTCAGCGCGTGCGCCATGCCGCCCACGACCGGGGCCTGCCGTATTCGGCGTTCGCGGGCACCGAGATGTCGCTGCCGATCGACCTCGACGCCGCCGATATGGTTCTCGTCGGTCCGCATCTGGCTCATGCGCTCGAGCGCATCCAACGCGACGCAGCACGCCGCGGTACCACCGTGGTCCTGCTGCCGCCCGATATCTTCACGGATCTCGACGGCACGCGCACCCTCGCACTCGTCCGCGCAGCGGTCTCCGATTCCGCGGAGCCGCTCCCCGTCGCGCGCGGTGCCGACCACGACGTTCCACAGGAAGAGGACTGACATGCCCCCCACGACCCGAACCGTCCGGATCGGATCCTCCCACGGCCTGCACGCGCGCCCCGCGAAGCTGTTCGCGCAGGCGGCGAAGGATTCCGGCATCCCGGTGACGATCGCCAAGGATGCCGGCAAGCCGGTCAACGCGGCGAGCATCCTCGGAGTGATCGCCCTGGGCATCGAGCAGGGCGACTACGTCACCCTGACCGCCGATGGCGACAGCGCGGAGACGACTCTCGACCTGCTGAGCGAGCTGCTCTCGACCGACCACGATGCGGAGTAGGCGATGAGCGACATGAGGGAAGACCGAATCATGACCGGACTGCGCGGAGGAGGATCATGACGGAACTGCGAGGCGTGGGCATCGGACTGGGCGTCGCCCAGGGGCCGGTCGCCCGGATGGCAGAGCCGCTGCCGGCACCCGACGACGCACCGAGCACCATCAGCGCCGAGGATGAGACGACCCGCGTTCGGGATGCCGTCGCCGCCGTCGCGCGTGAACTCGAACAGCGCGGCGCGCAGGCCGGCGGCGCCGCAAAGGACGTGCTGGAGGCGCAGGCCATGATGGCCGAGGACCCCAGTCTGGAAGCGGAGATCGACACGAGGATCGGCGCGGGGAAGACCGCGGAGTTCGCCGTGTACGACGCCTTCGCGACCTTCCGCGACACGCTGACGGCGATGGGAGGCTATCTCGGCGAGCGCGCGGCGGACCTCGACGATGTCGCTCAGCGCGTCATCGCGCGGCTGCGCGGCGTCCCGGCTCCCGGCGTGCCCGACCCCGGTCACCCGTTCGTGCTCGTCGCGAAGGACCTCGCGCCGGCCGACACCGCGCTGCTGGACCTGGACAAAGTGCTCGCACTCGTCACCACCGAAGGCGGTCCCACCTCGCACACGGCGATCCTCGCCCGTGAGAAGTCGATCGTCGCGGTCGTGGGTGCGGTCTCGGCGACCGGCCTCGTCGAGGGCGAGATGGTGATCGTGGATGCCGCCGCCGGCGTCGTCACCACCCAGCCGACGCCGGAGGAGCTCGAGCGCGCAGAGAATCGTGCGGCCGCGCGCGCCTCGGCCGCATCGGCCCCGATCACCCCCGGCGCACTCAGCGACGGCACTCCTGTGCCGCTGCTGGCGAATCTCGGCAAGCCCGAAGGTGCCGTCGAGGCCGTCGCTCTCGGCGCGGAAGGGGTCGGCCTGTTCCGCACCGAGTTCCTGTTCCTCAGTGCGAACCAGGCGCCGACCGTCGAGCAGCAGCGGGAGTCCTACACGCAGCTTCTGGCCGCATTCCCCGGCAAGAAGGTCGTCGTCCGAGTCCTCGATGCGGGGGCCGACAAGCCGCTCGCGTTCCTCAACGATGCCCACGAGGAGAATCCCGCCCTGGGCCTGCGCGGCATCCGCGCGCTCCGCGCGAGCGAGGACATCCTGCGCGAGCAGCTCACGGCTCTGGCCCAAGCGGATGCCGCGACCGACGCCGACCTGTGGGTCATGGCGCCGATGGTCGCGACCGTCGAGGAGACCGAGTACTTCACGGCGATAGCCCGGGACTACGGCATCCGCACGGCGGGGGTCATGGTCGAGGTTCCCTCGTCGGCGCTGCTGGCCGACCGGATCCTCGTGGATGCCGACTTCGCCTCGATCGGCACGAACGACTTGACCCAGTACACGCTGGCTGCCGATCGCCTCCTCGGCTCGGTCGCCTCGTTCCAGGACCCCTGGCACCCCGCCGTGCTCCGCCTCATCCGCGAGGTCGGCGACGCCGGCCGCATCCACGGCAAGCCCGTGGGCATCTGCGGTGAGGCGGCGGCCGACCCGCTGCTGGCGGTCGTTCTGGTCGGACTCGGCGCCACGAGCCTCTCGATGGCGCCGACGGCGCTCGCGGACGTGCGCGCGTCACTGCTCGAATACTCCCTCGATGATGCCCGAGTCATCGCCGAGGCTGCCCTGGCCGCGAACGATGCGGCTTCCGCAAGAGACGCGGCCCGCGCGGCCGCAGCCACACAAGAGGCCGCACGCGCGGTCGCGAAGTCCTGATCAAGAAGGAGACACAGCCATGACAACGGCGTCAGCACCCACCTCGGGTATGCAAAAGGCAAGGGTCGGAGTCCAACGCTTCGGTACGTTCCTGTCCGGCATGATCATGCCGAACATCGCGGCACTCATCGCGTGGGGCTATCGTCTTCATCCTCCGCTTCTTCGGATCGGAGTCGGATGGACTGGTATCCCGTCGCCGACATCGTCGGATCGGCGGCCACGCGACGACATCGGATGGCAGGGCGCCATGACGCGCTCAGCGAGCTACCGCGGCCGATTCATCATCTCGTCGGCCTACACCGGCCGCATATCATCTACGGCTCCTGGCGGCCTCGTCGCCTCGATCGCCGTCACCGGCGGATCGCATGGTCAACTGCCGAGCGCGGCGGCTCGTCGCGACGCTCGCCGACGATGGGCTCCATCGTCGGACGAACATCCCGATGTTCCTCGGCGCGATGATCATGGCTCCGCTCGCGGCGCTAACGATGAAGTGGATCGACAGGCTGTGGGACGGCAAGATCAAGGCGGGCTTCGAGATGCTCGTCAACATACTTCTCGGCCGGCATCCTGGGCTTGTCCTGGCGTCGTGGGTTCTCCCGTCTCCTGGCCCGTCATGCGGGCTCAGCGCGGTCCTCAGCGGAGCGGTCGGCTGGCTGGTGACGATGAGCCTGCTGCCACTGTCGCGATCATCGTCGAGCCGGCGAAGGTGCTGTTCCTCAACAACGCGATCAACCACGGCGTGCTTACGCCGCTCGGCATCGAGCAGTCAGCGGAGAACGGTTACTCGATCCTCTTCCTCCTCGAGGCCAACCCCGGCCCCGGCGTCGGACTGCTGCTCGCGTTCACGTTCTTCGGTGTCGGGCTGGCGACGTGCCTCCGCGCCCGGCGCGATCATCATCCAGTTCTTCGGCGGCATCCACGAGATCTACTTCCCGTACGCACTGATGCAAGCCGATGACCATCCTCGCGCTCATCGCGGGTGGTGCGACCGGTGTCACGACGAACATGCTGCTGGGCGGCGGACTTGCGCTCCCCGCGGCCCCAGGCAGCATCTTCGCCGTACGTTCGCCGCGACGGCCCCGGCATCGGCACCTACTTCGTCGTGTACCTCTCGGTGCTGCTTTCCGCGGCCGTGACGTTCCTCCTCGCGGCGTCATGCTGCGCGCCTCGCGCAAGCGCGACCTCGAGGCGATGGCCTGGCCGGCGACGCTTCGAGCGCAGCGATCGCCCAGACCGAGGCCAACAAGGGCAAGGCGTCGGCTGCGCTCGCCGCGCTCCGCGCCAGCGCGGGCAACGATGCCGCGGCCGAGCGCGACGCGGAGGCCGCGTACGACGAGGCCGAGACGGCTCGCTCGACCGATGGCGCGCTCAGCGGCGGCATCCTCACCACAAAGCAGGTCAAGAACATCGTGTTCGCCTGTGACGCGGGAATGGGCTCGTCGGCGATGGGTGCGAGCGTGCTGCGCAACAAGATCAAGAAGGCGGGCATCGAGGACGTCACGGTCGTCAACAAGGCGATCGCCAACCTCGACTCCTCGGCCGATCTGGTCATCACGCAGAACCAGCTCACGGATCGGGCTCGGCAGAAGACGCCGAACGCGATCCACGTCTCGGTCGACAACTTCATGAACTCGCCGAAGTACGAGGAGGTCGTAGAACTCGTCCGTGACCAGCACCAGGATGGTCAGTAGGCGCTGAGACCGCTGTGGAGTCGGGCGGCGCGACGCCCCCGGCTCCACAGCCCAGCGGGCTGTGGAGCCGGAATGAGCACAGTTCCACAGCCAGGGTCGTCGAGTCGCCATCGGCGGCGAGGCGGCCCTGCTCGCAACCCGACCTGCGAAACCCGACCGCATCCAACGAAAGGCAACACCATGGCACGTGACGTACTGAGCATCGGCCAGGTCCGGATCCACTCCGGCAGCGCGACCCGCGAAGAGGCGATGAAGGAGGCGGCCGACATCCTCGAGGCCGCCGGTGCCGTCACCAGCGCCTACTTCGACGCGATGCAGCAGCGCGAGGAGACCGTCTCCACGTATATGGGCAACGAACTCGCGATCCCGCACGGCACCAACGAGACCAAGCACACGATCCTCGGATCGGCTCTGTCGGTGGTCCGGTACGACGGCGGCGTTGACTGGGACGGAGAGCCTGTCACCTTCGTCGTAGGCATCGCCGGCAAGGGCGACGAGCACCTCGAGATCTTGTCGCAGATCGCGATCCTCTTCTCGGATGAAGACGAGGTGGAGAACCTCAAGCAAGCCGACAGCCCGGAGGAGCTGTACTCGCTGGTCTCCGCGGCAGGCGTCTGATGAAGGCCGTCCACTTCGGCGCGGGCAACATCGGACGGGGGTTCGTCGGACTGCTCCTTCACGAGGGCGGCTATGAGCTCGTGTTCTCGGATGTCGCCGCGCCGCTGGTCGATGCGATCAACGGCGTCACCGAGTACACGGTGCACGAGGTCGGGGAAGGCGGGCATGACACGGTCGTGACGGGATTCCGGGCGATCAACAGCGCCACGCATCCCGACGAGGTGATCGACGAGATCGCCGGTGCGAACGTCGTGACGACCGCGGTGGGGCCGACCATCCTCAAGTTCGTGGCTCCTCACATCGTCGCCGGCCTCGCCCTGCGCGATCCGTCCTCCCCTCCGCTGCAGATCATGGCGTGCGAGAACGCGATCAATGCGACCGACCTCCTCCGCGACGAGATCGTGGCGCTGGCCGGAGACGCCTGGGACGCCCTTGCGGGCCGCGCGGTGTTCGCCAACACCGCCGTCGACCGGATCGTGCCCGCGCAGCCCGAAGGGTCCGGCGTGGATGTGACGGTCGAGCCGTTCTACGAGTGGGCGATCGAGCGTCCGCCGTTCGGCGACCAGCCGCCGAACATTCCCGGTGCCCATTTCGTCGACGACCTGGCCCCCTACATCGAGCGGAAGCTGTTCACGGTGAACACCGGCCACGCCGCGACGGCGTACTTCGGCGCGATCGCCGGCGTCGAGACGATCTCCGGCGCACTCTCGGACCCGGACATCGCTGCGCGGGTCGGCGCAGCGCTCGAGGAGACCTCTGCGCTCCTGGTCGCCAAGCACGGACTCGACCCCGCCGACCTGGAGTCCTACCGGGAGACGATCCTGCGCCGATTCCGCAATCCGGCGCTGCCCGACACGGTGTGGCGCGTCGGGCGGCAGCCGCTGCGCAAGCTCTCGCGCCACGAGCGCTTCGTCGGCCCCGCGGCCGAAGCGGCCGAGCGCGGTCTCTCCGTGGACGCGCTCGTCGGGGCGATGGGCGCCGCACTCGCGTTCGACGACACCGAGGACGCCCAATCCGTCGACCTCCAGCGGATGCTGCGCGAGCAGGATGCGGCATCCGTGACGTCGTCGGTGACGGGTCTGGAGCCTGGGCATCCGCTCTTCTCGCGCTTCGAGCAGATCGTGGCGGCGCGGCAGGCGGAGCTCGCGTAATCTGGCGGGGTGACCGACGACGCTCCCCCGGTCGCATCCGCGCAGCCGGGCGACGCTGACGCCAGCATTCCGGAAGCCGGCATCCGTGCGCACATCATCGATGCACTCGAGCCGTTCCCGCTCGGTTCATGACGCTCGCCCTCGCGTGCGCCGCCGCCTTCATCGCCGCTGCGATCCAGCGCATCACCGGCCTCGGCTTCGTGCTGGTGCTCGTCGGCCCGATCGTGCTGTTCTACGGCCCGCTCGAGGGCATCACGATCAGCGTGCTGCTCGCACTCGTCGCCTCGCTCTCGGCGGTCCCGCTCGTCTGGCGGCACGTGGAGTGGCGCCGCACCTGGTGGCTGATCTGGCCGGGTGTGCTCGCCGCGCCGTTCGGCGCGCTCCTTGTGCGCTTGCTTCCGGAGGCCGCGCTGCTGCTGCTCATCGCGGCGATGGCCTACTTCGCGCTCGTGCGGGATGGATCCCCGCCCTCTCCGCGGCGCTCACCGGCCGCGCCGGCGCGATCGTCGCCGGATCCTCCGCGGGCTTCATGCACGTCGCGAGCGGCCTCTCCGGGCCGCCGCTGGCCGCGTACGCGGTGGGCGACAAATGGGAGCAGCGGGGGTTCGCGGCAAGCGTGCAGATCATCTTCGTGACCTTCAGCGTGGTGTCGGTCGCGCTCCGCGGTCTCCCCGCGACACCGGCCCCCGACATCGGGCTGCTGGTGCTCGCGACGGTCGTCGGCATCGTCGTCGGCACGCTTCTGACCCGCTTCGTCCCGTCGCGGATCGCGCGCCTGGCCATGCTCTCGATCGCCTGGGCCGGGGCGACGGTGGTGCTCGTGCGCGGCATCCTGGCACTCTTGGTCTGAGTCCGGTCTCCGTCGCGTCTTTCAGTTGACAGCGGCTGACATCGAGAGGTTGTCCGGGCACTGGGGTTCGACACGACGAGGTGTGGGAGAAGGATGCTGGAGCTACGGTATGCCGTCATCGGCGCGGGACCGTCAGGACTCTCGGCCGCGCGGGCACTGCAGAAGGCGGGGATCTCGTTCGACGGCTACGAGGCATCGCGCGGTGTCGGCGGTCTTTGGGACATCGAGAATCCCCGTTCGAGCATGTACGAGTCGGCGCACCTCATCTCCTCGCGCACCACGACGGAGTTCACCGAGTTCCCGATGGAGGGGGCACCGGACTACCCGAGCCATCGCACGCTCATCCGCTACTTCCGCGACTTCGCGGACCGATTCGGCATCACCGGACGGTTCCGCTTCGACACGAAGGTCGTCTCCCTCGAGCGCGACGACGACGACCGATGGGTGCTGCGCGCCGAAAGTCCCGACGGTTCCATCGAGGAACGCTACGACGGGGTGATCCTCGCCAACGGAACGCTCGCCGAGCCGAACATCCCGACATTCCGCGGAGATTTCACCGGGGAGCTGATCCACACGAGCGCCTACAAGAGCGCCGGCCAGCTGACCGGCAAGCGCGTCCTCATCATCGGCGCGGGCAATTCCGGATGCGACATCGCCGTCGACGCGGTCCACTACGCGGCATCCGTCGACATGAGCGTGCGGCGCGGCTACTACTTCGTGCCCCGCTACCTGTTCGGCAGGCCGTCGGACACCCTCAACCAGGGCCGGCCGCTGCCCGCGCGCATCAAGCAGTTCGTCGACAAGCGCGTCCTGCAGGCGTTCACGGGCGACCCGGTGCGCTTCGGGTTCCCCAAGCCCGACTACAAGCTCTACGAGTCGCACCCGATCGTCAACACGCTGATCCTCAATCACCTGGGCCAGGGCGATCTCGCCGTGCGGCCCGACGTCGATCGGTTCGACGGACGCACCGTTCACTTCCGCGACGGCTCGAGTGGCGAATACGACATGGTGCTGCTGGCCACCGGATACACGCTCGACTACCCCTTCGTCGCGCGCGATGCCCTCAACTGGCGCGGGTTCTCCCCCACCCTGTACCTCAACGTCTTCCCGCCGTCGTTCAATGGGCTGTACATGATGGGCATGATCGAGGCGTCCGGCATCGGCTGGCAGGGCCGGTACGAGCAGGCTGAACTCATCGCGGAGTACCTCTCTGCCGCGCAGCATCGTCCCGATCGCGCCGAGGCCTTCCGCCGTCGTGTCGCCGACGAGCCGTGGCCCGACCTCACAGGCGGATACCACTACCTGGGCCTGGAGCGCATGTCGTACTACGTCAACAAGGACGCGTACCGCCGCGCCGTCCGCGCCGCGCGCGACTTCCTGCGGACCGAGCCACAAGCCCCGGGCCCCTTCGACAGGCTCAGGGGCCGGGGCGCAGCATCCCGCCGGACGACCTCGAAGAAGAGGACCCCCGCATGAACATCGACGACGTCGTCCTGAACTTCGCGCCGGGGACGCTCATCATCCTGAACGTCGTGCTCGGGCTGATCATGTTCGGCATCGCCCTGGACACATCGCCCGAGGACTTCACGGTCGTCGCACGCAAGCCCAAGCCGTTCGTGATCGCGATCCTGGCGCAGCTGATCGTGCTGCCGGCGGTCACGTTCGCGCTGACCCTGATCCTGCCGGTGACCCCGTCGATGGCGCTCGGGATGATCCTGGTGGCGTGCTGCCCGCCCGGGAACATCTCGCAGGTGCTCACTCATCGCTCCGGCGGTAACGTCGCGCTCTCGGTGTCGATGACCGCGGTCTCGAACCTCATCTACATCGTCGTGCTCCCCCTCTCTGTCGCGTTCTGGGGTTCACTGCACCCGACCGCGCGCACCCTGCTCACTGCCGTCGAGCTGAACCCGTGGACGATGCTGCTGGACATCTTCCTCATCATCGGCGTGCCGTTCCTGGCGGGGCTGGCCATCCGCGCCCGATTCCCTGTCTTCGCAGGGAAGGTGCAGCCATTCGTGAAGTGGTTCTCGCTGCTGGCGCTCGTCGGCTTCATCGTCGCCGCGCTGGCGGGCAACTGGGCGTACTTCATCGCCTTCCTCGGGGTCATCCTCGTGGTCGTCGCGATCCACGACGCCGTCGCCCTCGCGATCGGATACGGCACAGCCGTCGTGGGCGGCCTCGGAACCCGCGAGCGCAAGGCGATGACGTTCGAGGTCGGCATCCGCAATGCGGGTCTGGGGCTCGGGCTGGTCTTCACGTTCTTCGGCGGTCTCGGCGGCATGGCGATCGTCGCCGGCTGGTGGGGCATCTGGGACATCATCGCCGGCCTGATCGTGGCATCGCTCTGGGCCGTTCACACGAAGCGCCGCACCGGCTCGCCCAAGGGCGATGCAACGCGGCACGGACGCACCGAACCCGGCGGAGAGGATGCCGCAACCGCCGGCCCCTCGACGGAGGCGACCTCGTGACCGCAGGGGGCGACGCACCTGCACGCGTGCTGGTGACCGGCGGTGCCGGCTTCCTCGGGGCGCACGTGGCCGCCGCGCTGGTGAGCCACCCCGGGGTCCAGCTCGTGGTCGCCGGCGATGTGCGCCGGCCAGAGCACCCGCTGGAGGGAGTCGTCTACGACGACTGCGACGTGACCCGCTCCTCCGGTCTGGTCCCGCTCATGGAGAGGCACGGGATCAACGTCGTCGTCCATCTCGCCGCGATCGTCAACCCGGGGCGTGATCACACCATGGAGTACCTGGTCGATGTGGGAGGCGCGCGGAACGTGCTCGAGGCCTGCGTGACGACCGGTGTGCACCGCATCGTGGTCTCCTCATCCGGGGCCGCCTACGGCTACCACGCCGACAACCCGGAGTGGCTGCGGGAGACCGATCCGGTGCGCGGCAGCGACGAATTCCCGTACTCGCTGCACAAGCGGCTCGTCGAGGAGATGCTCGCGGAGTACCGGGAATCAGACCCCGATCTCGAGCAGGTCGTCTTCCGCATCGGCACGATCCTCGGCCCGACCGTGCGCAACCAGATCACCGCACTCTGGGACGGCAAGCGCGTGCTCGCGATCCGGGGCGCCGAGTCGCCGTTCGTGTTCATCTGGGTCGACGACATCGCCGCCGCGATGGCGCGCGCCGCCACGGACGGCCCGCCGGGGATCTACAACGTGGCCGGCGACGGCAAGGTGACCGTCCGCGAGATCGCGGCGCGGCTCGGCAAGCCCGTCCTGACCGTCCCGGCGGGATTGCTCGCCTTCGCTCTGCGTGTCGGCCGGATGCTGCACCTCACCGTCCACGGGCCCGAGCAGGTCGGGTTCCTCCGCTATCGTCCGGTGCTCTCCAATGACGCGCTGAAGAACGACTTCGGGTTCATCCCCGCACGGACCAGTCGCGAAGCCTTCGAGGAGTACCTGGCGACCCACCCCGGCGTCGCCCGCGACTGAGTCGGTGCGCGGCATCCGTCGCTCCGCCCCGCCAGCCGGTCGCCCGAGAACAGGCGATCAGCCCGCGACAGGCCGCCTGGGCCCACGACGACCTGTTCTCGGCAGGTCGCCTGTTACCGGCAGCGGCCCCGCTGTCGCCCTGGAACAGCCGCCGGCAGTGCCGGTGACTGACCGGGGCTACCGCTCGAAGCCCTCGGCGATCAGCTCGATGAGCTCCTCGCGCTCCTCGATCGGCAGGAAGGCCCCTGCGGCGGCGTTGAGCTGGAATGTCTCGAGGTCGTCGAGGTCGTATTCGAAGGTCTCGGCCAGCAGTGCGAGCTCGCGCGTCAGCGATGTACGGCTCATCGTGCGGTTGTCGACGTTCACCGTCACCGAGAACCCGAGCTGATACAGCAGATCGAAGGGGTGGTCCGCGAGCTCCTCGCCCCACCGCTCGATCGCACCGGTCTGCAGGTTGGAGGACGGCGACAGCTCGAGAGTGATCTCACGGTCGCGCACCCAGCGCGCCAGATCGCCGAACTGCACGAGCACCTCGTCGCCCGCGCGCGAGACGACCTCGAGGTCCTCGGCGATGCGGACGCCGTGGCCGAGGCGCACCGCGCGGCCGTCGATGATCGCGGAGCGGATCGATTCCAGTCCCGCGGCCTCGCCGGCGTGCACCGTGGCGGGGAAGAACTCCGATGCGAGGTAGTCGAAGGCGACCTTGTGACGAGAGGGGAGGAATCCGTCCTCGGGACCGGCGATGTCGAAGCCCACGGCGCCGCGGCCGCGCCATGAGACGGCGAGCTCCGCGATCTCCAGCGAACGGTCGGTGTGTCGCATCGCGGTGATGAGCTGGCCGACCCGGATGTCGCGGCCGTCCTGTTCCGCGGCCTCCTCGCCCTCCTCGATGCCCGTCTGCACCGCCTCGACGACCTCTTCGAGCGAGAGACCGCGGCTCAGGTGCTGCTCGGGAGCCCAGCGCACCTCGCCGTAGATCACGCCGTCGGCGGCGAGATCCTCGACGAACTCGCGCGCGACCCGGGTGAGGCCTTCGGTGGTCTGCATCACGGCCGTCGTCAGGTCGAACGTCTTCAGATACTCCACGAGCGAGCCGGAGTCGCTCTTCTCGGCGAACCAGCCCGCGAGCGCATCGCCGTCCGTCTCGGGCAGCTCGAGGCCGACCGAATCGCCGAGCTCGATGATGGTCTGCGGGCGAACGCCGCCGTCGAGGTGGTCGTGCAGCGACACCTTGGGCAGGCCCCGGATCGAGACGCCCTGCAGATTGGTGTCGCCGTGCTGGTCGATCGGCATTTCGTTCTCCTCAGCGCCGGGTGTGCGCCCGTGCGGTTCGAGTGGTGGTCGTGTGGGTCCGAGCAGTCATGAGCGGATGCCGCAGCCTCACGCCGTGATGCGCTCGAGCACGAGGGGATTGCGGGCCGGAACGTTCGACCCTATCGCCCATGATCCTTCCAGCGCCTCCAGTGCGCGCTCGAATCTGGTCTCATCGTGGCCGAGCAGCGTGAACAGCGGCTGACCGGCCGCGACCTCATCACCCGGCTTCACGTGCAGATCGATGCCGGCGGCATGCATGACCGGGTCCTCGGCGCGGGCGCGCCCCGCGCCGAGGCGCCACGCGGCGATTCCGAAGGGCAGCGCGTCCATGCGGGTGAGGAATCCCGCATCCGTCGCGGTCACCGTGTGCGTCTCCCGCGGCTGGGGAAGCGCGGCATCCGGGTCGCCGTCCTGCGCGCTGATCATCGCGCGCCACGCGTCCATTGCGCGGCCGTCGGCCAGCGCCGCCTCGACGTCGGCGTCGGGCTTCCCCGCGAGCGTCAGCATCTCGCGGGCGAGCGCGATCGTCAGTTCGACCACATCCGCGGGGCCCCCGCCCGCCAGCACCTCGACGGACTCGCGCACCTCGTTGGCGTTGCCGATCGTCAGCCCCAGCGGAACGTTCATGTCGGTCAGCAGCGCGGTCGTGGCGACACCGGAGTCGGTGCCCAGCGCCACCATCGTTCGGGCGAGCTCGCGCGCCTTCTCGACATCGCGCATGAACGCACCCGAGCCGAACTTCACGTCCAGCACGAGGGCGTCCGTGCCCTCGGCGATCTTCTTCGACATGATGCTCGAGGCGATCAGCGGGATCGCCTCCACCGTCCCCGTGACGTCACGGAGGGCGTAGAGCTTCTTGTCGGCCGGCGCGAGGCCCGAGCCGGCCGCGCAGATCACGGCCCCGACATCCCGCAGCTGCTCGAAGAGCTCATCGTTCGTCAGGGCCGCGGTCCAGCCCGGGATCGACTCGAGCTTGTCCAGTGTGCCGCCGGTGTGGCCGAGCCCCCGACCCGACAGCTGCGGCACCGCGACCCCGAACGAGGCGACGAGAGGCGCGAGCGGCAGTGTGATCTTGTCGCCGACGCCGCCCGTGGAGTGCTTGTCGACAGTGGGCTTGCCGAGCCCCGCGAAGCTCATCCGCTCCCCGGACGCGATCATCGCGTCCGTCATCACGTGGATCTCGTCGCGCGTCATTCCGTTCAGGAGCACGGCCATGGCGAACGCGGCCATCTGCGCGTCGGCGACGTAGCCGCGCGTGTACGCGTCGATCAGCCAGTGCAGGGCGTCCGCGCTGACCTCCCCGCCGTCCCTCTTGGTGCGGATGACGTCCACGGCGTCATGGCGCTCGACGGCCCCAATGGGGCTCCGCCCCAAACCCCCGGCTTGCTGACGCGCGCCGCTCATCTCGAGGCCTCTTCGAGGTCCCGCGGGCCGAAGGCGTCCGGAAGCACCTCGTCGATCGTGCGGATGCCCGACACGGTCTCCAGCAGCATCCCGGGGATCGCGTGTTCGTACAGCAGCTGACGGCAGCGGCCGCAGGGCATGAGGGTGCGCCCCTGTCCGTCGACGCAGACGAACGCGACGAGCTTGCCGCCGCCCGACATGAACAGGTCGCTGACCAGCGAGCACTCCGCGCACAGCGTCACCCCGTACGAGGCGTTCTCGATGTTGCAGCCCGAGACGATCCGCCCGTCCGAGACGAGCGCCGCCGCGCCGACCTTGAATCGCGAGTACGGCACGTAGGCCAGCTCCTTGGCCGCAGTGGCGGCCGCGCGGAGTTCATCCCAGTCGATGTCGGTCACAGCGCGTCCTCCGATGCGTCAATGCGGGTCATGAGCGGATGCCTCGCAGGCAGTCAATCAGCACAGGAGGCGGGACGGCACATGTCATCCCTTGATGTACGGCAGGCCGTCGGCCGCGGGCGCTCTGGAGCGTCCGACGACTCCGGCGACCACGAAGATCGTGACCAGGTACGGCAGCATCAGCATGAACTCGCTCGGCACCGGCGAGCCGATCACGCTGAGCGTGTTCTGCAGGCTGGATGCGAAGCCGAACAGCAGCGCCGCGAGCGTGGCCTTGAACGGGTCCCACTGGCCGAAGATCACCGCGGCCAGGGCGATGAAGCCCGCGCCCGCCGTCATCTCCTTGTTGAACGCGATGCCGTTGCCGATCGTGAAGACGGTGCCGCCGAGGCCGGCGATCGCACCCGCCAGGAGAACGTTCCAGAATCGCGTCGGGTTCACCTTGATGCCGACGGTGTCCGCAGCCTGGGGGTGTTCGCCCACCGCGCGCAGTCGCAGTCCCCAGCGGGTGCGGAACATCCCGAACCACACGACCGCGACGGCGATGTACATCAGGTACACGATGATCGTCTGCCGGAACAGCACGGGGCCCAGCACCGGGATCTCGCTCAGGATCGGGATCGGGATGCGGTCGAAGCGGGGCGGCGAGTTCAGCAGCGCCTGGTCCTGCTGCAGCACCTGCGAGTAGAAGAAGCTCGTCAGACCGATCACCAGTACGTTCAGCACGACGCCGATGATGACCTGGTCGACGAGGTACTTGATCGCGAAGGCGGCCAGCACGAAGGCGACCAGCATTCCCGCGATCATCGCGGCGATGAGGCCGAGCAGGGGCTGTCGGGTGATGCTCGACACCACCGCGGCGCTGAACGCCCCGGCCAGCAGCTGCCCCTCGATCGCGATGTTCACGACACCCGCGCGCTCACCGATGACGCCGGCAAGTGCACCGTAGATGAGCGGAATCGCCAGGGCGACGGCGCCCGCCAGGAGACCGGCGACGGGAATCGTCTCGCCGGCCGCCGCCCAGGTCAGGAAGCCGATGATCGCGATGACGATATAGGCGGCGATGAGCCAGAGCGGTGTATGGCGGTACCCGCGCACCAGCACCGCGGCGAACACGGTCAGCAGAACCAGCAGGCCGAACACGATCCACGTCGTGACCGCGACCGAGACGGTGATCTCGGGGAGCTGGATCGCATCGGCCTGAGTCGATATGCGGAAGGTCGTCTCCCCGCCGCGGGGTGCCGCGAGAATCAGCAGCGCGTACAGGATCGTGAAGATCGCGAGGGCGATCGGTGCCTTCCAGCTGCGCACCTCGGCCTTGACCGGAATGGTCGGGGCGAGCGCGCCGTCTACAGTGAGGGTCATTTCACCACCGCCCCTGCCTCGGCCTTGAGCTGCTTCTCCCGCGCCTTCTCACGCCGCCGCTGATCGCGCTCTGCCGAGGGAAGGAAGAAGATCGTGCGCACGAGCGGCGGGGCTGCGATGAACAGGACGATCAGCGCCTGCACGACGGTGACGATCTCGATCGGGACACCCTCCGCTGCCTGCATCGCGAAGCCGCCGGCCTTGAACGCGCCGAACAGGATGCCGGCCGCGAAGGTCCCCCAGGGGGTGGATCGGCCGAGCAGTGCCACGGTGATCGCGTCGAATCCGATGGACGCGTCGATGTCGGAGGAGAACCCGGTCGTGATCGTGCCGAGCACCTGGTTCACGCCCGCCAGGCCCACGAGGGCGCCGGCGATCAGCATGCCGATGATGTACATGTTCTTGACGTTGATGCCCGCCACGCGCGCGGCGTACGGGTTCTCGCCGACGGCGCGGAACTTGAACCCGAGGCTGGACCGGCTGAGGATCCACCACACCACGATCGGTCGCGATGATGACGAGGATGAATCCGAAGTGCAGGTTGTACTGGGGACCGAACAGCTCGGGGAAGATCGCCGTGTCCTTCATCGGCGGCGTCTTCGGGTTGCTCGAACCCGGCGCCTGCAGCAGGCCCGGTGTGCGCAGCATCCACGAGATCAGGTAGAACGCGACGTAGTTGAGCATGATCGTGACGATCACCTCGTGCGCGCCGGTCCAGGCCTTCAGCGCACCGGCGATCCCCGCCCAGAGCGCCCCGGCTGCCAGCCCGGCGATGAGGGCAACGATCATGTGGAGGCCCCACGGCAGGTCGAGCGAGAACGCCACCCAGCCGGCCGCGGCGGATGCCATCAGCATCTGCCCGCGACCGCCGATGTTGAACATGCCGATGCGGAAGGCCAGCGCAACGCCGAGTCCGGCCGCGATGAGCGGGGTCGCGAACGTCAGCGTCTCGGTGAGAGGACGGATGCCGCGGGCGAACGTCGGCGCCCCGAAGTTGTAGATCGAGCCTTGGAACAGCGCGGAGTACGCTCCCCAGACCGCGTCCCAGGCCGCGACGATCGTGTCCATCGGACGCGCGAAGAAGTAGCCGGCGGCGGCCTGCACCTCTTCGTCGGTGAATGCGATCATGATGCCGCCGACGATCAGGGCGAGGAGGACCGCGAGCACGGAGATGATCGCGTTGCCCTGTGTGATGCGCAGGAACGTGGAGTGCCACTTGGACGGCTCGAGGGGCTGCGGCGGCTGCAGGAGCGGGGCGCCGGGCGCGGTGATCGACGCTCCGCCGGTCAGATTCTCGCTCACGCGGCGACCCCCTCGTCGCTCGGGGCCTCGCCGGCCATCATCAGACCCAGCACCCCGCGCGGGGTGTCGCCGGGCACGATGCCGATGATGCGGCCGCGGTACATGACGATGATGCGGTCGGCCAGCGCCGTCACCTCATCGAGCTCCGTGGAGACGACGATGACCGGGATGCCGGCATCCCGTGTCTCGACGATGCGCTTGTGGATGAACTCGATCGACCCGACGTCGACGCCTCGGGTGGGCTGCGCGGCCACGAGCAGCGACAGTTCGCGGCTCAGCTCGCGCGCGAGCACCACCTTCTGCTGGTTGCCGCCGGAGAGGGTGCCCACGGGAACCTCGATCCCCGGTGCGCGCACGTCGAACTCCTTGAACTTCTCGGCGGCGAACTCCGAGATGTAGCCGAGCCTGAGGCTGCCGCCGCGCACGAACGGCGGACCGTTCGTGCGGTCCAGCACCAGGTTCTCCGAGATCGTCATCGCGGCGACGAGGCCGTCCTGCGTGCGGTCCTCGGGCACGAATCCGACGCCCTCGTCGAGGATGCGGCGCACGCTCGCGCCGACGAGCTCCACGCCATCGAGCTTGACGGAGCCCTGGACGCGGTGCTCGAGGCCGACCAGCGCCTCGGTCAGCTCGGTCTGACCGTTGCCCTGGACGCCGGCGATCGCGACGATCTCGCCGGCGCGCACGTCGAAGCTGACGTCGTTGACGACGATCTGGTCCTTCGTGTCGATCACGGTGAGGCCCTCGACCACGAGCGCACGTTCGCCGAGCCTGGGCTCTTCCTTCTGCACGGTCAGCTCGACCGCGCGGCCGACCATGAGCTCGGCGAGCTCGGCGTTGGTCGCGCCGGGCGAGGCCTCGCCGACGACCTTGCCGAGCCGGATGACGGTGATGCGGTCGGCGACCTCACGGACCTCGCGCAGCTTGTGGGTGATGAAGACGATGGAGGTACCCGACTCCTTGAGCTGGCGCATGATGCCCATCAGCTCGTCGGTCTCCTGCGGGGTGAGCACCGCGGTCGGCTCGTCGAAGACGAGCACCCTCGCGTCGCGGGAGAGCGCCTTGATGATCTCGACGCGCTGCTGCACGCCGACGGGCAGGTCTTCGACAAGAGCATCGGGGTCGACGTCGAAGCCGAATCGCGCGGAGATCTCGCGGACGCGCTCGCGGGCGGTGCCCAGATCCAGGATGCCGCCGGCCTTGGTCGACTCGTGGCCGAGCATCACGTTCTCAGCGACGGTGAAGACGGGGATGAGCATGAAGTGCTGGTGGACCATGCCGATGCCGGCCCGCATGGCGTCGCCCGGACCCTGGAAGTTCTGGACGACGTCGTCGAGCAGGATGACGCCTTCGTCTGCGCGGTAGAGCCCGTACAGCACGTTCATGAGGGTCGACTTGCCTGCGCCGTTCTCGCCGAGGAGACAGTGGATCTCCCCCGGCTCGACGACCAGATCGATGTGGTCGTTCGCGACGAGTGCGCCGAACCGCTTGGTGATCCCGCGGAGTTCGAGCTTCATGCTCCAGATCCTAGTGAGAGGGTGCGTTCGGGTGCATCAGGCAACGGAAACGGGGAGGCTGGTCGCCCAGCCCCCCCGTTTCGTTGCGGTCCTAGCCCGCGAGGTAGGACTCGACCGGGATGGACCCGTCGATGATGCCCGCCATGATGGTGTCGAGCTCGCCCTGAAGGTCAGGTGAGACCTTCGACTCGAAGTCGTGGAACGGGGCCAGGCCCACGCCCTCGTTCTCGAGCGTGCCGATGAACGGCGCGGCGTCGAACTCGCCCGCACCCGCTGCGAGCACGGCCTCGGTGACACCCACGTCGATCGCCTTGCGGATCGAGGTGAGCAGCAGGTCGGCGACGGTCGGGTCGGTCTCGAACACGTCGGCGTCGACACCGAGCAGCGCGATCTCACGACCGGAGTCGCGGATCACCGATGCGGCGCTCTGGTAGATCGGGCCGCCGACGGGCAGGAGGACGTCGACACCCTGGTCGACGAGGCCCTGAGCGGCGTTGATCGCGTCCTGGTTTGCGGCGAAGCCACCGGTGAAGACACCATCGGTGCCGTCCCAGCCGAGGACCTCGACGGCGTCGCCCTTCTCGGCGTTCCAGTACTCGACGCCCTGACGGAATCCGTCCATGAAGATCGAGACGGTCGGGAAGTTCATCCCGCCGAAGGTGCCGACCTTCTTGGCCGTGGAGTACGACGCCGATGCATAGCCGGCGAGGAACGCCGCCTGCGCCGTGTCGAAGATGATCGGCTTGATGTTCTCGAAGTCCGTCGTGCCGTCGAAGTCGTTGTCCACGGGGTCGTCGATCGAGATGAACTGGATGTCGGGGTTGGCCTCTGCCGCCTCGCCCGCGGCCGACGCCAGCGCGAAGCCGACCGTGATGATCGAGCGTGCAGTTCTGGTCGATGAGGCTCGTGATGTTCGGAGCGAAGTCGGCCTCCGAGTCGGACTGGACTGTGACGTACTCGACGCCCAGCTCCTCGGACGCAGCCTCGAGGCCCTCGAATCCGAGCTGGTTGAACGACTTGTCGTCGAAACCGCCGGCGTCGGAGACCATGCAGGGCAGGAAGCCTTCAACGGCGCCGCCTGCGGCTCCGGTCTCAGTGGGCGTCGGCTCGGGTGCCGACCCGCAGCCGGCAAGGGCAACGAGCAGTCCGGCGGCGGCAACTACCCCGACGAACTTCTTGGTGGTAGAGATTGTCAACTCACGCCTCCATAAAAAGGTGCCCCGCGGACTTCGCGGGTGATGCATAAAGTTACCGAGTGTGACGGTGCGCTTGCACACCAGATCGCCGTGACAGGGGCAATGGTTACAAAGACGCAACAGTGGCGTGATGGATGCCGCGGCCCGCGGCATCCATCGCCTTACAGGACGTCGCCCCGGCCCGGTGAGCTTGAGGGCGTCCACGACGCCCTTCACGCGCTGCGCATGCTCGCTCGTGGTGACCAGCAGCGCGTCCTCGGTGTCGACGATGATGATGTCCTTGACGCCGATCACGCTGATGACCCGCTGCGTCTGCGAGACGACGATTCCGCTGGACGCATCGGCGAGGATGCGCGCGTTCTCGCCGAGGATCGCCAGGTCGTTGCCGCGCCCGTGCGAGTTGAGCTTCGCGAGGCTGGCGAAATCCCCCACGTCGTCCCAGTCGAAGTGCCCGGGGATCACGGCCAGGCGCCCGCGCGCAGCCGCCGGTTCGGCGACGGCGTAGTCGATCGCGATCTTGGTGATCGTGGGCCACACGCGGTCGACCACCGGGCCGCGCGCGTCGCGGTCGTCCCAGACCTCGGCGAGGTCCATCAGTCCCGCGTACAGGTGGGGCTGGTTCTCGGCGATCTCGCCGAGGAGCACGTCGGCGCGGGCGATGAACATGCCCGCGTTCCACAGGTATGAGCGGTCGGCGAGGTATCCGCGGGCGGTGTCCAGATCGGGCTTCTCGACGAAGCGCTCCACCAATGCGGCCTCCGGCGCGCCGGCCACGACGAGCTCGCCGGCCTTCTTCATGTAGCCGAAGCCGACGGACGGCTCTGTCGGGGGGATGCCGATCGTGCAGATGTAGCCCTCGCGGGCGACCGCGACCGCCTGCTGCACCGCCCATTCGAAGACCTGCGTGCCGCGGATGACGTGGTCGGCGGCGAAAGAGCCGATGATGACGTCGGGCTCGCGTCGGGACAGGATGGCCGCGGCGAGGCCGATCGCGGCGGCGGAATCGCGGGGCTCGGACTCGAGGAACACGTTCTTGTCGGGGATGCCGGGAAGCTCCTTCTCCACCGCGGCACGATGCGCGCGTCCGGTGACGACGGCGATGCGCTCGGGTCCGGACAGGGGCTCGAGGCGGTCCCACGTGTCGCGCAGCAGCGAGTGCCCCGAGCCGGTCAGGTCGTGCAGGAACTTGGGCGCGTCGGCACGGGAGAGCGGCCACAGCCGGCTGCCGATGCCGCCTGCGGGGATGACGGCGTAGAAGTCGTTGATCGGCTCAGGCATGCGGCCAGCGTAGTCGCGGCCCCTCTCAAGGGCATTTCGCCCAGGTGTCCGACATGTTCACCGATTTCTCTCGACGTCGAGACAGTCCGAGGCGTGCTCCGTCGCCTCCCCGACTTCAGCAGTCCTAGGATGGAGGCGCGCCCGCGCAAGGTCCGCGCTGGCTCGAAAACGACCTCGCACCGAGCAGGGAGGACGATCGTGTCCGCAGGCACACGTTTGACACCTTCGGTATCCGAGACCACGTCGAAGGTCCCCCGCGGAACGCTGTACCGCGGAAACGAGGGCATGTGGTCGTGGGTGCTGCACCGGATCACCGGCATCGCGATCTTCTTCTTCCTCCTCGTGCACGTCCTGGACACGGCGCTGATCCGCGTCTCGCCGGAGGCGTACAACGCGGTCATCGGCACGTACAAGAACCCGATCATGGGCATCGGCGAGGTGGCCCTCGTCGGCGCGGTCGCCTATCACGCGTACAACGGTCTTCGGATCATCCTCGTCGACCTGTGGTCGTGGGCGACCCGGCATCAGCGGCAGCTGTGGTGGGGCGTCATCGGCCTCTGGCTCGTCACGATGCTCGCCTTCACCCCGCGTCACCTGATGAACGTCTTCTCGACGATGGGAGGCGGTCACTGATGACTGCCGAGGCCATCGCTGCGCCGCGCAGTCCGCACACCGCGCCCCGCCGTTCCGGGCCCAACCTCGAGAAGTGGGGCTGGATCTACATGCGCGCCTCGGGGGTCGCGCTGATCATCCTCATCTTCGGGCACCTGTTCGTGAACCTCATGGTCGGCGAGGGCATCCACGCCATCGACTTCGCGTTCGTGGCAGGCAAGTTCGCCACTCCGTTCTGGCAGTGGTGGGACGTCATCATGCTGTGGCTCGCGCTGATCCACGGCGCGAACGGCATGCGCACCATCACCAACGACTACATCACGCACCCGAGGATCCGCGGCGTGCTGGTGTGGGCGATCTGGCTCTCCGCAGGATTCCTGATCCTGCTGGGCACGCTGGTCGTCTTCACCTTCGACCCGTGCCTGGGCGTCACGCCGGACAGCTCCCTCTGGGACATGTGCCAGACCGCCTGACCGGCGCCCCGCGACAGACGAGACAGACATAGAGGCATCCTTCACGTGAGCACCCAGACCACCGACAGCATCGTCAGAGACGGCGTCCACTACCACCAGTTCGACATCGTCATCGTGGGGGCAGGCGGTGCCGGGATGCGTGCGGCGATCGAGGCCGGCCCGGGTGCGAAGACCGCGGTCATCTCCAAGCTCTACCCGACGCGATCGCACACCGGCGCGGCGCAGGGCGGCATGGCCGCGGCGCTCGCGAACGTCGAAGAGGACTCGTGGGAGTGGCACACGTTCGACACGGTCAAGGGCGGCGACTACCTCGTCGATCAGGATGCCGCCGAGATCCTCGCCAAGGAGGCGATCGACGCCGTCATCGACCTGGAGAACATGGGGCTGCCGTTCAACCGCACCCCCGAGGGCAAGATCGACCAGCGCCGATTCGGCGGGCACACGGCCGACCACGGCAAGACCCCGGTGCGCCGCGCGTGCTACGCCGCGGACCGCACCGGCCACATGATCCTGCAGACGCTGTTCCAGAACTGCGTCAAGCTCGGCATCAACTTCTTCAACGAGTACTACGTGCTCGACCTCGTCACGGTGAAGGCCGACGACGGCAGCACGCAGATCGCGGGCGTCGTGGCTTACGAGCTGTCCACCGGCGACCTGCACGTGTTCCAGTCCAAGGCCGTCATCTTCGCGACGGGCGGCTTCGGCAAGATCTACAAGACGACCTCGAACGCGCACACCCTGACCGGCGACGGCGTGGGCATCATCTGGCGCAAGGGCCTCCCGCTCGAGGACATGGAGTTCTTCCAGTTCCACCCGACCGGCCTCGCCGGCCTCGGCATCCTCCTCACCGAAGGCGCGCGAGGCGAGGGGGCGATCCTGCGCAACGTCAGCGGCGAGCGCTTCATGGAGCGCTACGCCCCGACGATCAAGGACCTCGCGCCACGCGACATCGTGAGCCGCTGCATGCAGCAGGAGGTCGCCGAGGGCCGCGGCGCCGGCCCGCACCGCGACTACGTGCTGCTTGACTGCACGCACCTCGGCGCCGAGGTGCTCGAGACCAAGCTCCCCGACATCACCGAATTCGCCCGCACCTATCTCGGCGTCGATCCGGTGGTCGAGCCGGTGCCGGTCATGCCAACGGCGCATTACGCGATGGGCGGCATCCCGACCAACAACGACGCGCAGGTGCTCGCGAACAACACGACCGTCGTGCCCGGCCTCTACGCCGCCGGCGAGTGCGCGTGCGTGTCGGTGCACGGCTCGAACCGCCTCGGCACCAATTCGCTCCTGGACATCAACGTGTTCGGCAAGCGCGCCGGCAAGAACGCGGTGGCGTACGTGCAGGAAGCGGAGTTCGTGCCGCTGCCCGCAGACCCCGCCGCAGAGGTCCGCGGCCTCATCGAGGGTCTGCGCAACGGTGCCGGCACCGAGCGCATCGCCGTGCTGCGCAAGAAGCTGCAGGACGAGATGGACAAGGGCGCACAGGTTTTCCGCACGCACGAGTCGCTGACGCACGTGCTCGGAGTGATCGAGGAGCTGCGCGAGCGGTTCAAGAACATCCACGTCGACGACAAGGGCAAGCGCTACAACACCGACCTGCTCGAGGCGGTCGAGCTCGGATTCCTGCTCGACATCGCCGAGGTCGTCGTGGTCACCGCCCGCAACCGCAAGGAGAGCCGCGGCGGTCACATGCGCGACGACTACCCCAAGCGCGATGACGAGACGTACATGAAGCACACGATGGCGTACCTGTCGGGGGATGCCGGATCATCCCACTCCGACGATCACATCCGCCTGGACTGGAAGCCCGTGGTCATCACGCGCTACCAGCCGATGGAGAGGAAGTACTAGGGATGGCTTCGACTCTCGTAGAGACGGCGGATGCCTGCCGCCACGGTCTCGGACGTCGTGGAAGCCGGCCCGGCCTCCGACACCGGCATCCAGTCGTTCCTGGTCACGTTCATCATCCGGCGCTTCGACCCGGAGGTGGACGAGGAGCCGCGCTGGGTCGACTACGACGTCGAGCTCTACTCGACCGACCGCGTGCTGGATGCCCTCCACAAGATCAAGTGGGAGGTCGACGGCTCGCTGACGTTCCGGCGCTCGTGCGCCCACGGCATCTGCGGCTCCGACGCCATGCGCATCAACGGGCGCAACCGGCTCGCGTGCAAGACCCTCATCAAGGATCTCGACATCTCGCAGCCGATCTACGTCGAGGCGATCAAGGGCCTGCCGCTGGAGAAGGACCTCATCGTCGACATGGAGCCGTTCTTCGCGTCGTACCGTGAAGTCCAGCCGTTCCTCATCGCGGGCTCGAAGCCCGAGCCCGGCAAGGAGCGCATCCAGTCCATCGTCGACCGCGAGGTCTTCGACGACACCACCAAATGCATTCTCTGCGCGGCATGCACCTCGTCGTGCCCTGTCTTCTGGACCGACGGGCAGTATTTCGGGCCTGCGGCGATCGTCAACGCCCACCGTTTCATCTTCGACTCGCGCGACGACGCGGGGGACGTGCGCCTCGACATCCTCAACGACAAGGAAGGCGTCTGGCGCTGCCGCACGACCTTCAACTGCACCGAGGCGTGCCCCCGTGGCATCGAGGTGACCAAGGCGATCGCCGAGGTCAAGCAGGCCATCCTCCGCGGGCGCTGACCGCCGGTATGCTCCGAGCGTGAGCACCCGAACCACGCCCGTCCCCGCCGTACGCTCGCGGATCGCCGTCACCGCCGCCTACGCGGCACAGGGACTCGGCTATGCGGTCGTGGTGACATCTCTGCCTGTGTTCAAGCAGCTGCAGGGCATCGACGACGTCGCCGTCTCGCTGATCGTGCTGCTGGTGTGCGTGACAGCCGCCGCGGGCTCGGTGATCGCGGATCTGCTCGCGAAGTGGCGCGGAAGCCGCATCGCCCTTGCCGTGGCACTGGTCATCGAGGTCGTCGCACTGCTCCTGATCGTGGTCACCGTGATCGCCCCGGCTCTGCCGCTGTGGGTGTTCGTCGGCGCGTTCGGGATCTACGGTCTCGGCCTCGGCGGCGTGGACGCCGCGGGAGCCATGCAGGGCGTGCTCGTCCAGCGGCGGTACGGACGCGACATCATGGGCGGGTACTTCGCGGCGTACACCGCGGCGGCGATCGTCGGGGCGCTGGCCGTCGCCGGCTCTGCGGTCGCGGGCGTCGCCGTCGTGCTCCCCCTCTCGCTCGCAGCGGTCGTGGCGATCGCCGTCGCCGGTTTCGGGCTCGGTGCGTTCGACCCGTCGAGAGCTGCGACGCCGGTCGGCGGGCGCTCCGGCATCGCCGCTCCCCCGGCGCGGCATCTGGCTCTTCGGCTTCGTCATCCTGGCGGCGTTCACGGTCGACTCCGCCGTGAGCACCTGGAGCACGGTCTACCTGCAGGACGAACTCCTCGCGGCGGCGGCGCTCGCGCCACTCGGCTACGCCGCGTACCAGGCCGCGATCCTGATCACGCGGCTGCTGACGGACCGCGCGGCAGGCCGATTCGGCCGCGCCCGCGTGGTCGTCGTCGCAACCGTCGCGTCGATCCTCGGGTGCGTCGTGGTGGCGCTGCTGCCCTTCGCGGCCGCGGCGATCGTCGGATTCGCCCTGGCCGGCGTCGCGGTCGGAGCGCTCGTGCCCCTCGCGTTCACGTCGGCCGGCGGCCTCTCCCCGGCGCGCAGCGACGAGATCATCGCCCGCGTCAACCTCTTCAACTACGCGGGCGCGATCCTGGGGGCCGTGCTGCTCGGACTGCTCGCGGATGCACCCGGTCTGGGGCTGGCGTTCCTGCTGCCGGCAGCGCTGCTCGTTCCCGTCCTGTTCGTGGCCCGGCGGTTCCGCGCCCCGGTCGCCGCGACGGTGGACACGGCGCTCCTCGCCGCCTCCGCGGACGGCGATGCCGCGGCATCCGTCGATCGCTAACCTGTGACAGTGAGCCAGAAGAGCGCGCCCGACACGCGTACGGCAGCCGAGCAGGCTGCGCGCGAGGAAGAGACGCTTCGGCAGCGGTGGGACGCGACGCAGGAATCGTTCCGGGAGCGCTTCGACCAGCCCATCCAGGCGGCGACGAAGCTCACGAAGGCGACGATGGCCTGGTTCCCGATCCGGGTCTGGCGCCACTTCCTGCAGAACAACGGCTTCCTGCTGGGCGCCGGGATCAGCTATCAGGCGCTGTTCGCGATCTTCGCCGCCATCTATGTCGCGTTCGCGATCACCGGCCTGTGGCTCGGGGGCAACGTCGACGCCGTCAACGCGATGATCGCGCTGATCAACAGCTACATCCCCGGGTTGATCGGCGAGAACGGGGTCATCACGCCCGAGGAAGTGCAGCAGGTCGCGTCGAGCACGAGCGGCGTCCTGGGCGTCACCGGTCTCATCGCCCTCGGCGCGGTGATCTGGACCGCCATCGGCTGGGTGACCTACTCGCGGCGCGGTGTGCGCGACATCTTCGGGATCCCGCCGGACCGCCGCAGCTACGTGCTCCTGAAGGCGCGGGACCTCCTCGCCGCCATCATCTTCGGCGCGGCGCTCATCATCGGCGCGCTGCTGACGTGGGTGAGCTCGTGGGCACTGAGCTGGTTCCTCTCGCTGCTCGGAGTCGACTCCAGCACGATTGCGCTCGATTCGAGCATCCGCATCGGGTCGGTGATCGTGTCGTTCGTCATCAATGCGGCGGCCCTGGCAGCGCTCTTCCGATTCCTCACCGGAACCTCGCTGCGCTGGCGCGTGATCTGGCCCGGTGCGCTGCTGGGCGGAGCCGCGCTCACCGTGCTCCAGTTCGGTGCCGGTCTGCTGCTGAGCTACACGCCGTCGAACCCGCTGCTGGCGACGTTCGCGATCTTCGTCGGACTCCTCCTGTGGTTCAAGATCAGCGGCATCATCATGCTGGTCGCCGCCGCCTGGATCGCCGTCGCCTCGAAGGACAGGGACATCCCGATCCTGGCGCCGACCGAGGCCGAGCGGATCGCCGCCGAGCACCAGGCGCTGCTGCTGGCCGCGCAGGTGCGGCTGCGCACCGCCCGCGAGGCTCGGGAAGCCGCGCCGTGGTACCGCGCGTGGCGGGCGGACTTCGCCGTGCGCGAAGCGGAGGACGAGTTGGAGCAGGTCGAAGCATTCCGTCCGGTGCTGCCGACGTCGAAGCAGTCGGCGAAGCGGGCCAAACGCGCGGCCAAGCAAGCGCAGGAGCCGACCACCGCCGAGACCTCCGCGCCACCGCACCCGTAGCACGTCGGAGGCGATCGATAGGCTGGCGAGCGTGCCTCATCGCGTCCGCCTCGCCTCGATCAACGTCAACGGAATCCGGGCGGCGGTCCGCAACGGGATGAGCGCCTGGCTCGATGCCGCGGATGTCGACATCATCACGCTCCAAGAGGTGCGGGCGACCGCCGACGACCTCGCGATCGCCCTGCCGGGCTGGCACCTGATCAACGACGAGGCGGTCGCAAAGGGCCGCGCAGGAGTCGCGATCGCCAGTCGCGCGGAGCCGACCGCGGTGCGTCGGGGTCTCGGCGACGGATCGGTCGACCTCACCGGGCGGTGGATCGAGGCGGACTTCGACTTCGGCGGCGAGGTGCTCACAGCAGTCAGCGCGTACGTGCCCTCCGGCGAGGCGAACACCCCGCGGCAGGACGTCAAGTGGCGCTTCCTCGACGAGATGGCGGTGCGGATGGCGCAACTCGGCTCGGCCGAACCGTTCGCCGTCGTCACGGGCGACCTCAACGTGGGCCACCGCGAGCTCGACATCCGCAACTGGAAGGGCAACGTCAAGAGTGCGGGATTCCTCCCCCGTGAGCGGGCCTACTTCGACCGTTTCCTCGGCGAGGCGGGCACGAGAGTGCTCGCCGTCGACGGCTCGGTGGGTCTCGGGCTCGGATGGGTCGATGTCGGCCGGACCTTCCACGGCGAGGTCGACGGTCCGTACACGTGGTGGTCGAGTCGCGGGAAGGCGTTCGACAACGACACGGGCTGGCGGATCGACTACCACCTGGCGACTCCCGCGCTGGCCGAGCGGGTCGCCGACTACCGCGTCGTGCGTGCGCCGTCATGGGACACGCGCTGGAGCGACCACGCCCCGGTCATCGTCGACTACACGCTCGGGCGCTGACCTACCCGGAACCTGATGTGCAGGCCGTCCAGCGCGCCTCCGGGCGTGAGCGCGGGCGGCACCGGCATCCGTCGCCCTTAGGCTGGACGGGTGAGCAAACCCCGCCTGTACTCCGGCATGCAGCCGTCCGCCGACTCCCTCCAGATCGGCAATTACATCGGGGCTCTCATGCAGTGGCGCGACCTGCAGGAGGCGTACGACGCATTCTTCTCGGTCGTCGATCTTCACGCGCTGACTCAGCCGAACGATCCCGCCGAACTGCGCGAGAAGACCCGCCGCACCGCCGCGCAGTACATCGCCGCGGGCATCGAGCCCTCCAAGTCCACGCTGTACGTGCAGTCGCACGTGCCCGCGCATCCCGAGCTCGCCTGGATCCTCTCCACGATCACCGGATTCGGCGAGGCCGGCCGGATGACCCAGTTCAAGGACAAGTCGCAGCGCTACGGCGCGGACGCGACCTCGGTGGGACTGTTCACCTACCCGGTGCTCATGGCGGCCGACATCCTGCTCTACCAGACCGACATCGTGCCGGTCGGCGACGACCAGAAGCAGCACGTCGAGCTCACTCGCGATATCGCAGAGCGCTTCAACAGCCGCTACGGCGAGACGTTCCGCGTGCCGATGCCTGTCATCCAGCAGGACACCGCCCGCATCTTCGACCTTCAGAACCCCACGGCGAAGATGTCGAAGTCGGCGGAGTCCGACGCGGGAACGCTGTGGCTGCTCGATGATCCGTCGGTCAGCGCGAAGAAGATCATGCGCGCCGTCACCGACAGTGAAGGATCGGTGCGGTACGACCGCGAGCGCAAGCCCGGCGTCTCGAACCTTCTCGTGATCTACGCCGCCCTCACCGGTCGACAGATCCCCGCGATCGAAGACGAGTACGCCGGGCGCGGCTACGGCGACTTCAAGAAGGCGCTGGCCGAGGTCGTGGTCGGCGAGTTCGGCCCGGTGCGCGCCCGCGCCCTCGAGCTTCTCGACGACAAGGCCGAACTCGACCGGGTGCTCGGAACCAACGCCGATCGCGCGTCCGAGGTCGCCGACCGCACCGTCGCCGACGTGTACGACAAGGTCGGCCTGCTCCGGCGGGTGTAGCCGCGGTCGCCTGTCTGCCCTTGTCAGCCGAAACTGAATGAGGGTTCGCCCGACCTCGTGGTTCTGGATCGAGCGGGCACCGTCTCGAGCGGACACCGTGTCGTAACTCCTGCTTGGTTCGCCGCTCGTCCGGGTGCGCCCGCGTGCCGGCACGAGACCGACGGCAATCGCGGCGCATTCGAGGAGGAGTTACGACACGGCGTGTGTGTGCGTCGGAACCGTCAGTCGCGTTCTCCGCGCCGCCGATGCGCCTCGATGAGCCCGCGCAGCGACCGAGCGACCTTGTCTGGCTCGTGGAAGATCTGCGCAGCGGTGACGCGGAGCGTCGCATAGCCCAGACGCGCGAGCGCCAGATCTCGCTCGCGGTCAGTCACCTGTGCTTCCAATCGGCATGGAAGCCTCTGCTGTCGCATTCGACCACAAGCCAGCCGTCGATCAGCAGGTCCACTCGGCCCACGCCGTCGAACCGCACCTGAGGTACCACGGAGCAGCCGAGGGCGCGAGCAATGAGCCGCATCAGCGTCTCCGACCCGGATTCGGCGCGCCCGTCGATCAGTGGGAGAAGCACGCGGTGCTTCGATGGGAGCGCTGCGAAGATCTCGCTCAGCTCGAGCGTGTCGATGACTCCTCTGTTCAGAGCGCTGTCCAGTGTCGCGACCGCGTGCCGTGCCGACTGGCACAGAACAGCGTGAATGAGCGCATCGACGACACCCACGCAGGCAGAGGTCCCTTCGTCGGGCCGCACGAGGGGCATCCAGTGCACGCGGAACCGTCTGACGCGGCGAGGCGGGATGGGGCCGAGCCGAGATGACGGTGATCGAAGCCGACTGGCTCCACGCATGACGTGGACGTGCAATCCGGTGTTCTCGAAGACGAAGATCCCGAGCAGCTCGAGGAGCGACAGGCAGGTGAGCCGACCGCCCACGCGCACGGCGGCGCGAACCGACGGTGCGGCGAGTGGGCTGAGATATCGGTCGCGCCGTGCGCGAATGATCTCCCCCGCTCAAGGGCGGTGATCAGCCCTCTGCGGGTGAGTCCGGAGGCGAGCAGCTCCGAACGGGTGAAGGTTTCGAGTTCAGGGAGCACCGGCTCATCGTCTGGTGCTCGGCGCAGCCGTTGCGAGCGACGAGCAGCGATGTGGAGCGCGAGTTGCGCGCGATCATCGGGGAGGAGGAGGCACCTCATGCGAAAGGCGTTCTGTGCTCGGTTCGTCCGCCCCGAACGCCAGAGCGGTCTCGCGCTGTGTCACAACTCCGCCCCTCCTCGCTTTCACTTGACGCGCTGAGCGCCATGACGCGGACGCCGCAGCGGCGGGAGGCGAAGGAGACGGAGTTGTGGCATCGCCACTCCCCGCGTCGTCAGCGACCGGGTGCAATCCGAGCGCTGTCACGACGCTTCCTACGAGGACCGGCGCCGCGACTAGGGTGGCCGGGTGGACCCTGTCTCGCTCCGCACGGACCGGCTGACACTCTCGCTGCCGACGGGCGCCGACGTCGATGAGATCTACGAGGCCTGCCAGGATCCCGGAATCCAGCGCTACACGACCGTGCCGTCGCCGTACGAACGGCACCACGCCGAGAACTTCATCGATCTCGCCCGCAAGCGGTGGGCGGACTCCGTCGAGGCCACCTGGGCGATTCGCCAGGGCGACACGCTCGCCGGGATGATCGGCATCCACCGGATCGCGGAGGGCGGCACCGGCGAGATCGGCTACTGGATGGCGGCGGAATCCCGCGGGCGCGGCCTGCTCACCGAGGCTGCACGCGCGGTGATCGATTGGGGCTTCAGCGACGCGGGGCCCGCGCTGCAGAGGATCGAATGGCGCGCGGTCGTCGGCAACATCGCGTCCGCGCGGGTCGCTCGCGGGCTCGGGTTCCGTTACGAAGGACTCCTGCGCGGGGCGCTCGCCAATTCGTTCGGGCGAGATGACGCATGGATCGCCGGGCTGCTCGTCGACGACGAGAGGATGCCGCGACCCTGGCCCGTGCTGGCGGATTGACGGCCCACCCCGCGTCGGGCCCACGTGGAAGGATGGGATCATGCCGGAGATGCCCGAAGTCCAGGGCCTCGTCGACTTCCTCCGTGGGCGGGCGACGGGCCTGACGATCACGCGCGTCACGGTCACGGCGTTCGCGGCGCTCAAGACGTACGATCCGCCGGTGGATGCCCTCGTCGGCGCCGAGATCGCCGCCGCGGCACGGCACGGCAAGTTCATCGACCTGGCGACGACCAAGCCGGATGCCGCGCCGCACCTGATATTCCACCTCGCCAAGGCCGGCTGGCTGCGGTGGTACGACCAGCTTCCTGCGACCGTCATCCGGCCCGGCAAGACGCCCATCGCCCTGCGTGTGGCGCTGTCGGACGGATCGGGTTTCGACCTCACCGAGGCGGGCACGAAGAAGTCGCTCGCGGTCTACGTCGTGAACGACCCTCAGGACGTGCCCGGGATCGCGCGGCTCGGCCCCGATCCCCTCGAGCCGACCTTCACCCGCAACACCCTGGCGGGACTCGTCGAGGGGCGTCGCACCCAGATCAAGGGCGTGCTGCGCGATCAGTCGATCCTCGCCGGCGTGGGAAACGCCTACTCGGACGAGATCCTGCACGACGCGCGGATGTCGCCGTACGCGCTCGCGGCGAGCCTGACCTCCGAAGACATCGACCACCTCTACGCCGCGATGACCCAGACGCTCGCCGAGGCGGTGGCCGCAGCATCCGGCAAGCCGCCCGCCGAGCTCAAGGATGCCAAGCGGCGCGGTATGCAGGTGCACGGGCGGCGCGGCGAGAAGTGCCCGGTGTGCGGCGATGTGGTGCGCAGCGTCTTCTTCGCCGACAACTCGCTGGAGTACTGCGCGACCTGCCAGACCGGCGGGAAGATCCTCGCGGATCGCCGTCTCTCGCGGCTGCTGAAGTAGCGAAGAAGCGCGCGCCTCAGGACAGCGCGGTGACGTCCTCGTCGACCCAGTCCAGCGACTTCGTCACGGCCTTGCGCCACAGGCGCACGCGTCGATCGGCCTCTTCGACGGGCATCGTCGGCTCCCAGCGCTTCCCCTCGCGCCACTGACCGCGAAGCGATTCGCGGTCGGGCCACACGCCGGTCGCGAGTCCCGCCGCGTACGCCGCCCCGAGCGCGGTCGTCTCGATGATGGCAGGCCGCACCACCGGGATGCCGAGGATGTCGGCCTGGAACTGCATCATGAGGTCGTCGCGCGATCCTCCCCCGTCCACCCGGAGCTCGCTCAGCTCGCGTCCGGTGTCGGCGACGATCGCGTCGATGACGTCCCGGGATTGGAAGGCCGCCGCTTCGATCGCGGCCCGGGCGATGTGAGCCTTGTTGACGAATCGCGTCAGCCCCACGAGGGCGCCGCGCGCGTCCGGCCTCCAGTACGGCGCGAACAGTCCGGAGAACGCCGGGACGAAGTACGCTCCGCCGCTGTCGTCCACTGTCGAAGCGAGCCTGGCGACCTCGGGGGCCGAGTGGATGATGCCGAGGTTGTCGCGCAGCCACTGCACGAGCGATCCGGTCACTGCGATCGAGCCTTCCAGCGCGTAGTGAGCAGGCTCGTCGCCGCACCGATACGCCACCGTGGTGACCAGCCCGTGCTCGGATCGCACGATCTCGGTGCCGGTGTTCACCAGCAGGAAGTTGCCCGTGCCGTACGTGTTCTTCGACTGACCCGGGTCGAAGGCCGCCTGGCCGAACGTGGCAGCCTGCTGGTCTCCGAGGATGCCGGCGATCGGGATGCCGCGCGCAGCGGGCGGCTCGCGCACTTCGCCGACCACGCCGGAGGACGAGACGATAGCCGGCAGCATCGAGCGGGGGATGCCGAACACCTCCAGCAGCTCGTCCGACCAGTCGAGCGTCGCGAGGTCCATCAGCAGCGTGCGACTGGCGTTGGTGACATCGGTGACGTGGATGCCGCCGCGCGTGTCGCCGGTGAGGTTCCAGATCAGCCACGTCTCGGGCGTGCCGAACAGGAGATGCCCGGCGTCGGCATCCGCTCGGGCGCCCGGCACGTTGTCGAGGATCCAGGCGATCTTGGAGGCCGAGAAGTAGGTCGCCAGCGGCAGCCCGGTGGCTGCGGCGAACCGGTCGGTGCCGCCGTCCGCGGCGAGTCGGTCGATCATCGGCTGGGTGCGGGTGTCCTGCCACACCAGAGCGTTCGCGACCGGCCGGCCGGTGCGGCGGTCCCAGACGATCGCCGTCTCACGCTGGTTGGTGATCCCGACTGCGGCGAAATCGCGCGGCGAGAGTCCCGCCTCGTCGAGCGCCGCCGCGATCACCCACTGGGTATTGGTCCAGATCTCGATCGGGTCGTGCTCGACCCATCCGGCCCGCGGGAAGATCTGCTCGTGCTCCCGCTGCGCGACCGCGACGATCCCGCCGTGCGCATCGAACACGATCGCCCGCGTCGATGTGGTCCCCTGGTCGAGTGCCAGCACATGATCGGACACGTGGCCTCCTCCTCGAGTCGCCCAGCCGGACGGAGCCGGTTCGGTCAGGCTATCGCGACGCGGAGGAGCGGGCGGATGCCGCGTCCGACCAGGTCGGATCGGCCGCGTGCACCATCGCGAGGCCACGGTCGACCTCGGCGCGGCGCTGCGCCGCATCCCATCCCATGACCGGCGCGATCGCCTCGGCCACCTCGGCAGCGGAGTCCGCATTGACGGCGCCCGTGAACGCGAGACTCGTGCGTCGCAGCAGCACATCGTCCAGGTGGACGACGCTCTCCGTCCGCGCCAGATGACGCAGCTCGGCGGTGCTGTAGGTGGGCAGTGTCGAGAGCATCGCGTCGTCCGGATCGGCCGTGATCGCGTCGATCACATCGACGGCGACCGTGCCGTAGCGGTCGAGCAGCCTCGCGACGTGGGCGAGCGGGAGGCCCTCGCCGTGGGCGTCGATCCACTGCCGCCGCGCGCGCTCCGTCGTCGGGTAGCCGCGCCCCCCGCCGATCGGCACGCCCATGGTCGAGCGCCGGCGCGGAAGCGCGAGCAGCTCGAGCACGTGGTCGGCCAGGTTCTCGGCCGACGCGCGGAATGTGGTCCACTTGCCGCCGATGAGGCTCAGGACGGTGGCATCCGTCCCCGCTGTCTGCGGCTCCGCCCCAGGCCCGCGGTTCGCTGACGCACTCCCCACCAGAGGCGCCGCCTCGATCCGGTAGTCGCGCGACACGAACCCCGGTGCCACCTCGCCGTGCCCGGGCAGGGGCCGGACGCCGGCGAAGCGATAGACGATCCGTTCACGGTCGACGGTGATGGAGGGCAGCACGTAGCGGACGAAGTCGACGAAGTAGTCGATCTCGGCCTCGGTGCACACGATCGGGTCGCGCATGTCGTGCTCGATATCGGTCGTTCCCACCAGTACCCGACCCTTGAGCGGGTAGATGAGGACGATTCGGCCGTCCTTGTGCTCGAAGAACAGCTCCCGGCCGCCGGTCGCCGCGAGCAGCTCGGGGTGGTCGAGCACGATGTGAGACCCCTTCGTGCCGCCCATGTACTCGGTGGGATCGCCCAGGGTGAGATTGGTGACGTCGGTCCACGGCCCTGACGCGTTGACCACGACGGATGCCGCGAACGGCACCTCCTGGCCGGTCTGCTGGTCGCGCAGCACGACCCGGCCGTCGTCGACGCCGACAGCCGCGGTGTAGTTCGCCGCACGCGCGAGCTCGCCGCCGTCGGCGAGTCCGTCCCGCAGGACGTCGATCGCCAAGCGCTCGGGGTCGTGGAGGGAGGCATCCCAATATGTGGCCGTGTACTTCACGTCGGGGTTGAGGTGGGGCAGCTCCTGAAGGGACCTGCGCCGCCCGCGGAACTCGTGACGCGGAACCCGGCCGCCCCCGCGCGAGAAGGAGTCGTAGATGACGAGACCGATCTTGATCAGAGCTGCGCCGCGCTCGCGGGGCTTTCCGGCACCGTGCCGCAGGAAGCGGAGCGGCGCGGTCAGAACGCCCGAGAACGTCGAGAAGATCGGGATCGTGGTCTGCAGCGGACGCACGTAGTGCGGTGCCGTCCGCAGCAGCGCATTGCGCTCGGTCACGGCCTCATCGACGAGTCGGAACTCGCCGTTCTCCAGATACCGGATGCCGCCGTGGATCATGTGCGACGAAGCCGCCGAAGCGCCGCTGACGAAGTCGGAGCGCTCCGCGAGAGCAACGTCGACCCCCTGCATCGCGAGATCGCGGAACGTCGCCAGCCCGTTGATGCCGCCCCCGATGATGAGGACGTCGGCGTAGGGCCTGGCGGCCAGCGCGCTGAACCCCTCTTGTGCCTCTGCCATCACTCCCCCAATTCCCCTTCCAGGCTAAATGCCCTGCGCGGCACCGGCGCCGTCCACGCGGGCATGTGCAGGATTCCTTCAGTCCGCGTTCACTCCTGCGACGAACTTCATTCAGGGACATGGAATGAATGCCGCGATGGTGCGTTGACTAGAATCAAGTGCAATACGTGCTCCGGGGTCGGTGAGAATCCGAACCGGCGGTGACAGTCCGCGAGCCGAGGCAACAGCATCCGATTCGGATGCCGCCGAGGCTGATCCGGTGGAATTCCGGGACCGACGGTGATGCAGCAGAAGTCTTGCTGCTAGTCCGGATGGGAGGCAGCACGAGCGGCGCAGCGTGCCGCCGTTCGACATTCCCGGAGCCTTGAACGAAGGATTCGGATGCCGGTGACCGCTGCGGAGCAAGACGCCATGAGGCGCGCGCTCGCACTCGCCCTGAGGGGACCCCGAGGCGTGAACCCTCAGGTCGGCGCGGTGATCCTCTCGCCCGCGGGCGACGTGATCGCCGAAGGGTGGCATCGCGGTGCGGGCACGGTGCACGCCGAGGTGGATGCGCTGTCGCAGCTGGCAGACGGAGCGGCGCGCGGAGCGACCGCGATCGTGACCCTCGAGCCGTGCAACCACACCGGGCGGACGGGACCGTGCTCCGAGGCGCTCATCGCCGCGGGTGTGGCCCGAGTGATCTACGCGGTGCCGGACCCCAACCCCGAATCGACCGGTGGCGCAGAACGCCTGCGCCGGTCCGGCGTCGACGTCGAAGCAGGACTGCTCCTTGGGCGAGGCGAACGACATCCTCGCGTCGTGGCTTGCCGTGCAGCGACTCGGCCGTCCGTACGTGACCCTGAAGTGGGCCCAGAGCCTCGACGGCCGGGCTGCGGCAGCGGACGGCACGAGCCAGTGGATCACCGGGCCGGAGGCACGCGCGGACGTCCACCTGCGCCGCGCAGCGGCCGATGCGATCGTGGTGGGCACCGGCACGGTCGAGGCCGACGACCCGGCGCTGACCGCGCGAATGGCCGACGGATCTCTCTACGATCACCAGCCGATTCCGGTCGTGCTCGGCGAGCGCCAGGTGCCCGACGCCGCCGCCGTGCGCCGGCATCCGCGCCCGTTCCTGCAGCGCCGCGGCGACGATCTGCCCGGCCTCCTCGACGAGCTTCGCGACCTCGGCGTGCAGCGGGTCTTCATCGAGGGCGGCCCGACGATCGCGAGCGCGTTCGTCCGGGCGGGCCTGGTCGACGAGGTGCTCGCCTACATCGCCCCGGTGCTGATCGGCGGCGACCGGCTCGCTCTCGCCGACCTCGGCGTCTCGACGATCGGCGAGGCTCGCCGGCTGGAGCCGGCATCCGTCCAGAGCCTCGGCGCCGACATCCTCGTCATCGCTCACCCAGATGAACCGCGCGTCAGCAAGCCGGGGTCCCCGGAAAGGAATCTCGTGATGTTCACCGGAATCGTTGAAGAAATCGGCGCCGTCATCGCCGTCGACCCATCGGGCGACGGCGTGCAGCTGACCGTCCGCGCACCGAAGGCGGTATCGGATGCCGGTCACGGCGATTCGATCTCCGTCAGCGGTGTGTGCCTTACCGTCGTCGATCGCGGCGGGGACTGGTTCACCGCGGACGTCATGAAGCAGACGCTCGACATGTCGACGCTCGGCGGCGTCGTCGCCGGCCGCGCGGTCAATCTGGAGCGCGCGACGGCCGCGCACGGTCGGCTCGGCGGGCACATCGTCCAAGGGCACATCGACGGAACGGGACGACTGCTCGACGTGCGCCCGGGCGCCGAGTGGCGCGTCCTGCGCATCGCCCTCCCCGCGACGCTTGCGCCCCTCGTGGTCGACAAGGGCTCCGTTGCGGTCGACGGGGTCTCGCTCACCGTGAGTGCGGTGAGCCCCGCCGACGGCTCGGCGTCCGCCGAGCACTGGTTCGAGGTCTCCCTGATCCCCGAGACCCTCGTGGCGACCACCCTCGGTGATCTCGTCGCCGGCGACCGGGTCAACCTCGAGACCGACATCCTGGCGCGCCACGTGCAGCGCCTCCTCGCCTTCACCCCGCCCGCGGCCACTGCCGCGGCCATCGATGCGTCCGCGGTCCTCGCCGCCCAGACGGAAGGAGGCTCGCGATGAGTCTTTCCACCATCTCCACCGCCCTCGAAGCGCTGCGCGCAGGGCGCCCGGTGATCGTCGCCGACGACGAGAACCGCGAGAACGAAGGCGACGTCGTGCTCTCGGCCGAACTCGCCACCCCCGAGTGGATCGCCTGGACCGTCCGCTGGTCCAGCGGCTTCATCTGCGCTCCCATGCCGGGAGAGTGGGCCGACCGCCTCGACCTGCCCCCCATGGTCGAGGTGAACGAGGACGCCCGCGGCACCGCGTACACGGTGAGTGTGGATGCCGCCGACCGCGTGTCGACCGGCATCAGCGCGTCCGACCGCGCCCACACGCTCAATGTGCTCGCCGACCCGACATCCACCCCGACCAGCGTCATCCGGCCAGGGCACATCCTCCCGCTGCGCGCGGTCGACGGCGGCGTTCGAGAGCGCGGCGGTCACACCGAGGCGGCGGTCGAGCTGATGCGCCTCGCCGGGCTGAAGCCCGTCGGTGCCATCGCAGAGGTCGTCGCCGAGGACGGCTCCATGATGCGGCTGCCCGGGCTCATCGAGCTCGGCGAGCGCGACGGGGTGCCGGTCATCACCATCGAGCAGCTGATCGCCCACCTCGACGAGCACCAGCCGGTGGCACCGTCCGCCCACTCCGTCCACCGCCGGCGAGTGAGCCTTCGAGCGGAGGCGAACGTCCCCACGGCGCACGGCGGATTCCGCTTCCTCGCCTACAAGGACCGCATCACCGGGACCGACCACCTCGCAGTCGTCTCCGGCGACCTCACTGATGATGCGCCGCTGGTGCGCGTGCACTCCGAGTGCCTGACCGGTGAGGCCTTCGGCTCCCTCAAGTGCGAGTGCGGGCCGCAGCTGGAAGCAGCCCTCGACGCGATCGAGCAGGATGGCGGCGTCGTGATCTACATGCGCGGTCACGAGGGTCGCGGCATCGGACTGATCAACAAGCTCCGCGCCTACAGCCTGCAGGAGCGCGGCCTCGACACCGTCGACGCGAACCTCGCCCTCGGTCTGCCCGCCGACGCGCGCGACTACGCCGCGGCGGCCGGCATCCTGGCCGATCTCGGCGTGGAGAAGGTGCGTCTGCTCACCAACAACACCGACAAGGTGGTGCAGCTGCGCGAGCTCGGCCTCGAGATCGTCGACCAGGTCCCGCTGCTGGTCGGGGTCGGACCGAACAACCACCAGTACCTGTCCACCAAGCGCGACCGGATGGGTCACGTCATCGCCGAGGCCGACCTGACCGATGCGCTCGCGCAGATGCACGAGGTGGGCGGAGCATGAGCGGCAAGGGAGCGCCGATCGTCGGAGGCACGGACGGCACGGGTCTTTCCGTCGTGATCGTCGCGGGCACCTGGCACGAGGTGATCACCGAGGGCTTGATCGCGGGTGCGCAGCGTGCACTGGATGCCGCGGGTGCGACGTGGCAGCTCGTGCGGGTGCCCGGCTCGTTCGAACTCGCCGTCGCAGCGCAGGCGGCGTTCGCGGCCGGCGCGGACGCGGTCGTGGCGCTCGGCGTCATCATCCGCGGCGGAACTCCCCACTTCGAATACGTGTCGTCGGCGACGACCGACGGCCTCACGCGCGCGGCGCTCGACGCCGGACGGCCCATCGGATTCGGCGTGCTGACGCTTGATGACGAGCAGCAGGGCATCGACCGTGCAGGACTTCCCGGCTCGCATGAGGACAAGGGCGCAGAGGCCGCGGAGGCCGCCGTGCGCACCGCACTCGTGCTCCGTGAGCTGCGCGGCTGAGGCGGCCGGATGACCGCGGCCGTCGCCTCCAGCTGAGGCGCGCCTTGGTGGCGGGCGGCGGCCGCTCGCAATAGCGTGATGTGCATGGAACCCCTCGAAATCCTCCGCCAGATCGTCGTGCTCGTTCACCTCAGCGGCTTCGCCCTTCTGTTCGGCGCCTGGGGCGTCGAAGTCTTCAACCGGCGTGTGCAGGTGACCCCGCTCATGAACATCGGACTGGGGATCGCGGCCGTGGCGGGGCTCATCCTCGCCGCACCATGGGGCATCTCCTACGAGCTGAATTACGTCAAGATCGGCGTCAAGCTCGTCATCCTGCTGATCATCGGCGCGCTGCTGGGCATCGGGATGTCGCGCCAGCGCAAGGGCGGGTCCACGCCGCCCGCCGTCTTCTGGGCCGTCGGCATCCTGACTCTGCTGAATGCGGCGATCGCCCTCATCTGGCGCTGACCCCGGGAGAATCATGGCCACCACGACCCCCACCCCCACCGAGACCGCACCGCTGAACCCCCGCTCGCGCGTCATCACCGCGAGCCTGGTCGGCACCACGATCGAGTTCTACGACTTCTACGCGTACGCGACGGCAGCAGTCCTCGTGTTCCCGATCCTGTTCTTCCCCACCGGCAACGACACCACTTCGCTGCTCGCATCGTTCGCAGTGTTCGGCGCGGCGATGATCGCGAGGCCCATCGGCGCGGTCGTGTTCGGCCACTTCGGCGATCGGTTCGGCCGCAAGGCGACCCTCGTCGCCTCGCTGCTCACGATGGGTATCGCGACCTTCCTGATCGGCTGCCTGCCGACCTTCCAGCAGATCGGCTGGTGGGCAGCGCTCCTGCTGCTCGTCCTGCGACTGGCGCAGGGATTTGCGCTGGGCGGTGAGTGGTCGGGTGCGGCGCTCGTGGCGACCGAGAACGCGCCCGCCGGCAAGCGCGCCTGGTACGGGACGTTCCCGCAGGTGGGCGCACCGCTCGGGTTCATCATCGCGAACGGCGTTTTCCTCGCGATCAACTGGATGCTGCCGCATCCCGACGGCACCGGCCAGAGGTCGCAGGCGTTCCTGGAGTGGGGATGGCGCGTGCCGTTCCTGTTCTCTGCTGTGATGGTGATCATCGGCCTCTGGGTGCGCCTGCGCCTGGTCGAATCCGAGACCTTCGTGAAGGCGGAGGAGCAGGGGGCGATCAAGAAGTTCCCGCTCGGCACCGTGATCCGCCGCCACTGGTGGCACCTGATCCTCGGCACCTTCATCATGCTCGCCACCTACGTGCTGTTCTATCTGATGACGAACTTCACGCTCTCGTACGGCACGAAGCCGGCCGATCTGGCGGCGGCATCCGCCGCTGCCGAGGCCGCCGCCGAGGCGAACGGGAGCACGTTCGATGCGACAGCTTTCGCCGCGCAGTTCTACCCCGGACTCGGCTTCGGCTACACCGACTTCGTGGTGATGCAGATCATCGGCGTGGTGTTCTTCGGCATCTTCACGCTGCTGTCCGGGCCGCTCGCCGACCGGATCGGCCGACGAAAGCTGCTGCTCTGGGTCACCGGTGGGATCATCGTCTTCGGGCTCACCTTCACCGTGTTCCTGCTTCCGCAGGCCGACCCGAAGTTCACCGGAGCACTGACCCAGGCGTTCCTGGTCATCGGGTTCATGCTGATGGGCGCCAGCTTCGGTCCGATGGGCGCCGTGCTGCCCGAGCTGTTCCCCACGAACGTGCGCTACTCGGGCTCGGCGATCTCGTACAACGTCTCGTCGATCCTCGGCGCCGCGCTCGCACCGCTCGTGGCGGTGTGGCTGTGGCAGCTCGGCGACGGCAACCCGTGGCTGGTCGGGATCTACCTGTCGGCGATGTCGGTCCTGACGTTCATCGCACTTCTCCTCGCGCCCGAGACGAAGAACGTGGACTACGACGACAACCTGGGCCTCGGCGAGACGGGGTCGCTCTAGCCGCGTCCTGCGTCAAGCGTCAATCCAGGAAGAGCGCGCGCAGTCGCTTCGTCGTGAAGACGAGGCCGACGGCGATCATGACGACGTAGTAGAGCACGTGCCAGAGCATCCCCCAGTAGAGCGCGCCCGTGGTCAGCCCGCGCACCAGCTCGACGCCGTGCCAGAGCGGGAAGATCTTCACGAGCACCTGGATGAACTCGGGGTACACGGTGATCGGGTACAGCGTGGCCGAGAACAGGAACATCGGCAGCAGCACGAAGTTGATCCAGTCCATCTGCTGGAACGCCTTCATGTAGCTCGTCACGGCCATGCCGAGGCTCGCGAACCCGAACGCGATGAGCAGGACCGCGGGAATCGCGAGGATCGCGGTCCATGCCAGATTGAGACCGGCGATCTGCATGATGATCATGAACCCGGTCGCGTAGAGCAGGCCGCGCAGGAGTGCATAGAGGATCTCGCCGAGGGCGACATCGAGCGGACCGAGCGAGGTCGACAGCATCCCCTCGTAGAGCTTGCCGTAGTTGAGCTTGAAGAAGACGTTCCAGGTCGAGTCGTAGATCGCGCCGTTCATGGCCGAGACGGCCAGGAGAGCGGGGGCGATGAAGGCCGCGTACGAGACCTCGAGCCCGGTCGTGGTCTCGACGTCGCCGATGAGGCCGCCCAGGCCGAGTCCCATCGAGAGCAGGTAGAACACGGGCTCGAAGAAGCCCGACATGACGACCACCCAGCTCGAGGACCGCGCCGCGATGAGCCCCCGCTGGACGACGGCGCCGGGGTTGCCCGCCCAGAGTGCGCGGACTCCGCCGGCCCGACGCGTGGCAGCAGCCGTCGCCGCGCTCATTTGGCCAGCCTCCGCTCGAAGATGCGCTTGCCGAGGATGTACCCGACGACCGTGAGTGCGATCAGATACCCGAAGTGCACGACGAGCATCGCGGGCGAGATCGGACGACCGTACGTCAGCCACCGCCCGATCTCGGTCGCGTGCCACAGCGGCGATATCCAGCCGATCCACTGCAGCCAGAGCGGCAGTGTCGCGAGCGGATAGAACGTGCCGGAGAAGAGGAACATCGGCATGAAGACGAACCGCTGCACGAGCGCGAACTGACCCTTGTCGTCTTCGATCGACGCCGCGTACGCCATGAGCGGTATGCCGAACGCGAGCCCCGCGAGGATCGCGATGAAGATCGACAGCCACCCCGTCGCGAGGTCGGGAATCGCGCCGAACAGGTAGAGGAACAGCGTGTACGCGACGGCGACGACCGTCATGCGGGCGGCGGCGCCGAAGACGACGCCCGTCGCGATCTGCCCGGACGCGAGCGGCGATGCGTTGAAGCCGTAGAAGTAGCGACGCCACTTGAACCCGGCCATGACGGGGTACGTGAACTCCTCGCTCGCGACCGCGATCGTGGAGGTCATCAGGAGAGCGGGCGCCACGAAGACGAGGTACGAGACCTCCACGCCCCCCTCGCTGACCGGCGCATCGATGAGGGCCGCGAGGCCGACCGCGAGTCCCAGCAGATACAGGATCGGCTGCCCCAGCGCGCCGACGATGATCGTCCAGCCGTACGCGCGCATCGCGCGCACCATGTGCTCGGTGACGTACCAGGCACCGAGGGTGCGCGGCTTGCGCCCCCACTCGAGTGCCTCGGCGCGCAACTCGTCGAGCGAGGGCTGCGCGATGACCGATGCTTCTTCCCCCGGCATCCCCTCGGCGGCTGTGCTCATTCGATCAGCGACCTTCCGGTGAGGCGGAGGAACACGTCCTCGAGGCTGGAGCGGCGCACGAGCGAGGTGATCGGATCGAGGCCGCGCTCGGTCACCCTCTCGAGGGCGTGCTCGCCGTTCTCGGTGTAGATCAGCACCCGGTCGGGCAGCACCTCGACGCGGTCGCCGATGCCCTGCAGCATCGGCTCGATCTGCTGGTTGCGGTCGGACCCGAAGCGCACCTCGAGCACTTCGCGGCTCGAGTGCTTGCGGATCAGCGACGCCGGGGTGCCCTCGGCCATGATCCTGCCCTTGTCGACCACGACGAGCCGGTCGCACAGCTGCTCGGCCTCATCCATGTAGTGCGTCGTCAGCAGCAGGGTCGTGCCGCGCTCCTTCAGCCGGAAAAGGCGATCCCACAGCACGTGGCGGGCCTGCGGGTCCAGCCCCGTGGTCGGCTCGTCCAGGAGCAGGATCCGGGGGTCGTTGATGAGCCCGCGCGCGATCGTGAGGCGGCGCTTCATGCCGCCGGAGAGCTGGTCGACCTTGCTCTTGGCCTTGTCTTCCAGTGCCGCGAATGCGAGAAGCTCGTCGGCCTTCTGCGCGCAGACCGCGCCGGGCAGACCGAAGTACCGGCCGTAGATGTACAGGTTCTCGCGCGCGTTGAGCTCGCCGTCGAGGTTGTCCTGCTGGGGGACGACCCCGAGGCGGGAGCGGATCTCGGGCCCGTACTGGTCGGGGTCCAGTCCGAGGATCGTCAGGTCGCCGCTGGTGCGCGTGGAGACCGCACCGATCATCTTCATCGTGGTCGACTTGCCTGCGCCGTTGGGGCCGAGGAGACCGAACGACTCCCCTGGGGCGACCTCGAACGAGAGCCCGTCGACCGCGAGGAAGTCGGGCTTCCCCTTGATCTTGTAGGCCTTCACGAGGTTCGACGCGGAGATGACGGGAGCGGACACCGGATAACCCTATCCGCGGTGTGCGACACGAGGCGAGGCGTCGCTGTCAACCTGAGTTGACGACTCGACGGGCGTCAACTAAGGTTGACGCGGATGCCGCAGCCGAGGCATCCGACCCTCGAAAGGCGACGCGCATGAGTGGTGGCGACATCCGGACGCTGATCGGCGCGGTGCCCGAGGGAGCGCCTATTGCTGAGCTGCACCGCCTCGCCGAGGTGCGACGCGAACTCGCCCGCGCCGAGGAGGTGCAGGTGCGCCGCGCGCGCAACCTGGGCCACTCGTGGCAGGCGATCGCGTCCGCCCTCGGCGTGAGCCGACAGGCCGTCCACAAGAAGTACGGTCGTAAGTGACCCCCGAAGAACCCGAGGTATGACTGTGTCCGTGGAAAGCACCACATCCGTCGACGGCACCCCCGCCGGAGACGAGGCCGAGCCTGTCGACGCTCCCGCGCAGAGCGAGTCCGCCCCGACCGGCAGGCGTCGCGGCCGCAAGGCGCCGGAAGGCCCGCGCGCGACGTTCCGTCAGCTGCTGCCGTTCATCTTCGAGCACAAGCGCGTGCTCGTGATCGTCGCCGTCCTCAGCGTCCTGGGCGCCATCGCGACCCTGGCCCAGCCGCTGCTGGTCGGACAGGTGATCGAACGCGTGCAGGTCGGTGAGACGCTCGGGCCGCTGGTCTGGCTGCTGATCGCCCTGGTCGTCGTCTCGTCGGTCATCTCGGGCTACCAGCACTATCTCCTGCAGCGCACCGGCACCGCGGTCGTCTACTCCAGCCGCCGCAAGCTCATCGCGCGCATCCTGCACCTGCCGATCAGCGAGTTCGATGCGAGGCGGACAGGCGATCTCGTCTCGCGCGTGGGCACCGATACGACGCTCCTCTATGCCGTGCTCACGCAGGGCCTCGCGGATGCCGTCGGCAACGCGCTGATCTTCGTCGGCGCACTGGTGGCCATGGCGCTCATCGACCCGATCCTGCTCGCGCTGATCATCGTCGTGATCGGCGTCTCCGTGCTGATCGTCGTGCTCCTCAGCGGCCGGATCCGCACAGCCTCGACCGAGCAGCAGGTCAAGGTCGGCGAGCTCGCATCGGGTGTCGAGCGCGCCGTCGGATCGATTCGCACGGTGCGTGCTGCCGGCGCCACCGAGCGCGAGGTCTCGTCGGTCTCCGGCCTCGCGACCGATGCGTACGGCGTGGGCGTCCGCATCGCCAAGGTCTCTGCGCTGGTCGTACCCGTCGCGGGCATCGCCCTGCAGGTCTCGCTGCTGGTCGTGCTCGGCGTCGGCGGATTCCGCGTCGCGTCCGGCGCGATCACGATCGCCTCGCTCGTGACGTTCATCATGTTCCTGTTCATGATGATCGCTCCGCTCGGATCCACGTTCGGCGCGATCACCTCGGTCAATCAGGCACTCGGCGCACTGGGCCGTATCCAGGAGGTGCTCGACCTGCCGACCGAGGAGCAGGGCGATGCGCAGATCGCGGCGACCCTTCAGCCGGCAGCGCAGCCTGCCGACGAACCGGGCGGATCGGGGGCGGAAGCGGCGGCCATCGCGTTCCGCGACGTGCGGTTCCGGTATCCCGAGAACGTGGTCGCTGCTCGCGAAGCCGCCACGAAGGAGGCGCGCGCCGTGCTCGAGCAGGCGCACCTGGAGCGCGCTGCCGACGAGGTCGAGGCGCTCCCGACCGTGGACCGCGATGTCCTGCGGGGCGTGACCTTCGACGTGCCGCGGGGCGCGCGCGTCGCGCTCGTGGGGCCGAGCGGCGCCGGGAAGAGCACGGTGCTCTCACTCATCGAGCGCTTCTACGATCCGACCGGCGGGGCTATCGAACTCGACGGGCGCGACATCCGCTCGCTCGCGCGCGAAGAGCTGCGCGCCCAGTTCGGCTACGTCGAGCAGGATGCCCCGACGCTGGCCGGCACGCTCGCGGACAATCTGCGGCTCGGATCCCCCGAGGCGACGGATGCCGACTGCGAGCGCGTGCTGCACGCCGTCAACCTCACCGAGGTGCTCGAGCGCGACCCGCTCGGCCTGCAGGCACCGGTCGGCGAGGACGGGGTGATGCTCTCCGGCGGCGAGCGTCAGCGACTCGCGATCGCTCGGGCTCTGCTGGCCGCCCCGCCGATCCTGCTGCTGGACGAGTCGACGTCCTCGCTCGACGGCGTGAACGAGCAGCGGATGCGCGAGGCGATCGACGCCGTCGCCACCGGGCGGACGCTGATCGTCATCGCCCACCGACTCTCGACGGTCGTCGACAGCGACCTTATCGTGGTGCTCGATCACGGGCAGGTCGTCGGGCAGGGCACGCACTCGGAGCTCGTGGCCTCGACGCCGCTGTACCGCGACCTCGCGAAGCACCAGCTGCTGGTCTAGCTCCTGTCGCCGGCGAGACCCCTGAAACGGACGAAACCCTCTGATCCGCGTGCACGGATCGGAGGGTTTCGGACGAACGCGAGGGTTTCGCGCGAAGAACGTCTACGCGTGCTGCAGTCGGTAGCGCAGCGCGGCGAGCTCGGCCTGGAGGGGCGCCGGCACGCGTCCGTCGAAGGTCGCGTAGAACTCCTCGGTCAGCTCTGCCTCGCGCAGCCACGAGTCGCGGTCGATCGCGAAGAGCTCATCCAGGTCTGCCTGCGGGACCTCGATGCCGTCGAGGTTGAGGTCGGCCGTGCGGGGCAGCCGCCCGATCGGGCTCTCCACGGCCGGCACGGCACCCTCCAGGCGGCGGACGATCCAGTCGATCACGCGCGCGTTGTCGCCGAATCCGGGCCAGAGGAACCGGCCGTCCGACCCCTTGCGGAACCAGTTGACCTGGAAGATCCGCGGGGCGCGGTCGAACCGCAGCTTCTGCCCGACCTTGAGCCAGTGCCCGAAGTAGTCGGCCATGTTGTAGCCGCAGAACGGGAGCATCGCGAAGGGGTCGCGGCGCAGCTCGCCGACGGTTCCCTCCGCGGCGGCGGTGCGCTCGGAGGAGATGTTCGACCCCATGAACACGCCGTGCGTCCAGTCCGTGGCCTCGACGACGAGGGGAACGTTGGTGGCCCGGCGACCGCCGAACAGGATCGCATCAAGCGGCACGCCCTCCGGCGCGTCCCAGTCATCGGCGATCTGCGGGCACTGCGCAGCCCCGACGGTGAAGCGCGAGTTCGGGTGGGCCGCGGGGCGCCCGGAGTCGGGGGTCCACGGGTTGCCCTCCCAGTCGGTGAGGTTTGCGGGCGCCTCGTCTGTGAGACCCTCCCACCAGACGTCGCCGTCCGGTCGCAGTGCGACGTTCGTGAAGATCGTGTTGCCCCACAGGGTCTCGACCGCCGTGACGTTGGTCGACTCACCGGTTCCCGGCGCGACGCCGAAGAAACCGGCCTCGGGGTTGATCGCCCAGAGGCGCCCGTCATCGCCCGGGCGCAGCCACGCGATGTCGTCGCCCAAGGTCTCGACCCGCCATCCCGGGATGGTCGGACGCAGCATCGCGAGGTTGGTCTTGCCACAGGCCGACGGGAACGCCGCTGCGACGTGGAACGCACGACCGGCGGGGTCGATCACGCGGATCAGCAGCATGTGCTCAGCCAGCCAGCCCTCGTCCCGGCCGATGACCGATGCGATGCGAAGAGCGAAGCACTTCTTGGCGAGGATCGCGTTGCCGCCGTATCCCGAGCCGAACGACCAGACCTCGAGCGTGTCGGGGAAGTGGACGATGTACTTCTCGTCGTTGCACGGCCACGCGGCATCCTCCTCGCCCGGCTGCAGCGGTGCGCCGACCGAGTGGACGGTCTTGACCCACGCGGCGCCGTCGGCGATCCGGCGGAGGACCTCGGTGCCGACGCGCGTCATGATGCCGATCGAGGTGACGGCGTACGCGCTGTCGGTGATCTGGACGCCGATGTGCGAGAGCGGGCCGCCGACGGCGCCCATCGAGAACGGGACGACATACATCGTGCGTCCGCGCATGCTGCCGGCGAAGAGGCCATCGAGCGTGCCGCGGATCTCGGCGGGGGCGATCCAGTTGTTGGTGGGACCGGCGTCCTCCTCGCGCTCGGACGCGATGAATGTGCGCCCCTCGGTGCGGGCGACATCGCTCGGGTGGGAGCGGGCGAGGTAGGAGCCGGGACGCCACTCGGGGTTGAGCTTGATGATCTTGCCCTCGTCCACCATCTCCCGCAGCAGCGCGTCGTTCTCGGCGCGCGATCCGTCGACCCAATGGATGCGGGCGGGCTGCGTGAGGGCCGCGATCTCCTCTACCCACGCAACGAGGTCGGCCATGCCTTCGCCCTCAGTCACGGGACGCCGGCCGAACTCGGTTCCGACCGTGCCTGGCCGGCGGGTCTCGCGGGGTGCGGGTCGCGTGAAGATGTCGGCAAGGGCCATGGTCACTCCTCTTCGATCGGGGTCAGATCGGTGTTCTTCCTCCACTATGCGACGTATCCTGAGGAGTTTCGGGCAATTCGGCGTTCAAGAAGTGCGTTTCTTTCGCTATCATCAAGGAATGCCGCCCACGTCACTTGAGCTGTCCACGCTCGGCCACCGCATCCGCCATCAGAGGGTCTCGCGTGGCTTCACGCTCGACGAACTGGGCGAGCTCGTGGGCGTCGCGGGCAGTCAGCTGAGCCTCATCGAGAACGGCAAGCGCGAGCCAAAGCTGTCGCTGCTCCAGGCGATCGCGACCGCGACCGGTGTCGAGGTGACCGACCTGCTCTCGTCGGAGCCGCCGAACCGGCGAGCGGCACTGGAGATCGAGCTGGAGCGCGCCCAATCGAGCTCGATCTTCCGCCAGCTCGGCATCCCGGCCGTGAAGGTCACCAAAGGCATCCCGGACGACACGATCGAGTCGATCCTCGGGCTTCACCGTGAACTCCAGCGTCGCGAGCGCGAGGCGATCGCGACGCCCGAGGAGGCGCGCCGCGCGAACACCGAGCTGCGGCTGCGGATGCGCGATCGAGACAACTACCTCGGCGACATCGAGCAGCTGGCGGAGAAGCAGCTCAAGGCCGCGGGCCACGTATCGGGCGCTCTGACGCACCGCACCGTGAGCATCATGGCCGAGCAGCTCGGCTTCGAGCTGTTGTATGTGAACGATCTTCCGCACTCGGCCCGGTCGGTCACCGACCTCGAGCACGGACGGATCTACCTGCCGCCCGCGTCGATCCCCGGCGGCCATGGGCTCCGGTCGATGGCGCTGCAGGCCATGGCCCACCGGCTGCTGGGCCATCAGCGCCCCACCGACTACGCCGACTTCCTCGAGCAGCGCCTCGAGATCAACTACTTCGCCGCGTGCGCGCTCATGCCCGAGACGCCGTCCGTCGCTTTCCTGACGCAGGCCAAGAAGGACCGGAACCTCGCGGTCGAAGACTTCCGGGACGCGTTCGGGGTCACCCACGAGGCAGCCGCGATGCGCTTGACGAACCTGCTCACCCGGCATCTCGGCATCCCGCTGCATTTCCTCCGGGCCGACGGCTGCGGGCGCGATCTCCCGCGTCTACGAGAACGACGATCTGCCGCTGCCGCACGACGTGACCGGATCGGTGGAGGGCCAGATCCTCTGCCGCAAATGGTCGGCGCGCACGGCGTTCTCGGAGCAGAACCGCACGACCGAGCACTACCAGTACACCGACACCCCGGCCGGCACCTTCTGGTGCTCCACCCAGACGGGGTCGACCGCGGACGGCGAGTTCTCGATCACGGTCGGCGTGCCCTTCGACGACGCGAAGTGGTTCCGCGGCCGCGAGACGCAGAAGCGCGCGGTCTCGACCTGCCCCGACGAGTCGTGCTGCCGACGCCCTCCGGCCGACGTCACGGCCCGCTGGAGGGGCAAGGCCTGGCCGAGCGCGCGCGTGCACATGCAGATGTTCTCGCCGCTCCCCCGCGGCGCCTTCCCGGGGGTCGACGACAACGAGGTCTACGCGTTCCTGGACCGGCACGCGCAGGGCTGAGACCGCCCGGTCAGTCCGCTCCCCCTGCGTCGGCCGACGACGCGTCGGCGCCGCCCTCGCCGACCAGGGCGGATGCCGGCAGCGTGGATGCCGCCACAGCGGTGGCGACCGCGATCGACCCGTCCGGTGCGGCGCGCTCGCCGCGCGTGCCCCATCTCAGCCACGCGGCGACGTAGATCACCAGACCGAGGACGAGCCCGGCGACCACCCACAGCACGACGAGGTAGTCGACCCACGAGCCGATCGGCGGGGATCCCGGCAGGAAGGTCCGCAGCGGGATCGTCGCGAACAGCATCGCCGCCATCCAGCTCATGAGCGTCGCCTCGACTTTGCGGATGCCGCGGTACGCGACGATCGCCACCGTCAGCCCGAGCACCGGCAGGACCGCCATCAGCCCGAGGATGACGATCCCGAACGCGACCGTGGCCACCGAGCGCGTACGCGATGACCCGCACCTGGGTGACCGGTTCGCCGTCGATCACGAGTTCGTCCGTGCCCGCGATCTCCTCCGACGCGAAGGTCCACCCGGGGACGTGCGCCGAGCCGCAGAGCAGCGTGGGGACTACTGTGGGCTCCCCGTCGGTCTCCTGCAGGGAGATGACGACGAGATCGACGCTGTGCGAGTCGAATGGCCAGCGCTCGACGTATCCGTCTGTGATGAGGCGCAGCGACTGCGGCGCCGGGATCTCGTCCTGCGCGATCGTGAACGAGCGGGGGCCGTCATTGTCGCTGACCAGGAGGGTCAGCGGTTCGGTGAGCAGGCCCGTATCGTCGGAGCCGATCGGCCCGAACGAGAGAACCTCGAGGGTCGCGACCAGGCGGTCTCCCGCCGCGTCCACGGACTCCGGCGAGATTGCCAGGAGGACGGCGTCGGACGGAGGGTCGTCGGTGCAGCCCTGGATGTTCGCGACCCGGTCGCTGATCGCATAGAGGGCGACGACCACGACGTAGACCAGCACGAGCACCGCGACGACGGACAGCACCAGGATGCGCCCGCGGCGGCGGGGCCCGCGAGCGGGCGTCGATTCGGACGTCACGTGCACAGTGTGCCATGGCACCGCCGGACGAGCGCTCAGGCGGTGATGAAGGCGCGATAGCGGTCGAGGGCGGCGCCGATCTCCGCATCCGTGGCCACGCCCGGCGCGAACAGCTCGGGAACCGGCGAATCCCTGTGCCGGTCGACGGCGAGCGAGTGTGTCCAGACGCCGACGACCTCGCCACGCGCGAGCAGCAGCGGCCGCACGATGCCGTTCATGGCCGGCCCGATCCGCGCCAGGAACTCGGGTGCGCATGCCACCGTGCGGTCGGAGTACGAGATGTAGTACTCCTCGTACGGCGGCAGAGCGAGCACCTCGTGAGCCGCGGCCGTGCGGCGGGGCGCCGGCCCGACCGGTACGTAGACCGGCTCGCCGTCATCCGAGACGACGGCCAGGCGATCGGATGCCGCCTCCGCCGCGGCCCGCGAGAGACCGAGCGGCAGGCCCGACCACCACGCGAAGTCGCGGGCGCCGGCCGGTGCGTGCGACGCGATGAAGCGGAAGAACATCTCCGCGAGCGGGTCGGCCGGCGACACTGGTTCGGTCACCCACTCGTCGATGCGCACGACGTACTGCTCGCGCGTCGGTCCGCTCTCCCGCGGCACGACGGGTCCCTGGCAGACCACGGAGCGCAGCGACAGCGCGACGAGAAGGTGGTAGCCGCGCTGGTGAGCGGTCGACACGCCTCCCTGCTCGAACACTGCGAAGAGCTCCTTGCGGGTGAGCCGGTTTCCGCCACCGAGCGCTTGGAGAGCGAGGCGCTCCGCCTTGGCGAGCTCGGCGGCATCGATCGCCTCGATGCGATGGACTTGCGCCGCGGACCGGAACTGACGTTCGCTCGTGATGCCGAGCACCCACGCAAGGTCGCGCGCGGGAATGACGTGGATCGTGCCCCGCATCGTCCACGAGCGGACGATCTCACCGCGATCGAAAGCGGCATCGACGTCGCGCACGCTCGGGTCGCCTCTGGTTCGCGCCGCGAGGGCCCACCGGCCGCCCCAGAACTCCTGACCCTGGGTCGCGAGCATGTGCTCGGCCGCCTCGGCGATGGTGCGTGCGGGCGCGCTCAGCCGATGAGAGCGCAGCCGGCGCTCGAGCACCTGCGAGATGGTCACGTCGGTATTCTCCCGCGCACCGCGGACAGGATGTGTCCGCGCAGCCGCATCAACGCGAGCTCCGCTCGCATTGAGTCGTCGGGCGCACGGCGCTTCGTCTCGTCGCTGCGCTCCTCGCTCAGCGTTGACACGCAGCCGCATCAACGCCGCTGCGCGGCATTGATCCGGCTCGTGTCAAAACGGATTCGGAGTCAGCGTGTACTTCGTCTGAAGATATTCGTGGATGCCCTCGGCGCCGCCCTCGCGGCCGAGACCCGACATCTTCCACCCTCCGAAGGGGGCGGCTGCGTTGGACACGACTCCCATGTTCAGGCCCATCATCCCGGTCTCGAGCCGCTCGATCATGCGCTGCCCGCGGGCGAGCGACTCGGTGAAGACGTAGGAGACCAGCCCGTACTCGGTGTCGTTCGCGAGCCGCACGGCGTCGTCCTCGGTGTCGAACGGGATGATCGCGAGGACCGGTCCGAAGATCTCCTCGCGGAGGATGTCGCTGCCCGGCCGCACGTCGGTGACCACGGTCGGCTCGTAGAACGTGCCCGGCCCGTCGATCGCGCTTCCGCCGGTGCTGACCAGCGCCCCACGGGAGACGGCATCCTTGACCAGCGTGTCGGCCTTCTCCACGGCGCGGTCGTCGATCAGCGGGCCGATGATGACGCCGTCCTCCGTGCCGCGGCCGATCTTGAAGCCCTGCACCCGCTCGGTCACCCGTTTCGCGAACTCGTCGGCGACGGAGCGGTGCACGATGAACCGGTTCGCGGCCGTGCACGCCTGCCCGATGTTGCGGAACTTGGCGAGGATCGCCCCATCGACCGCCTTGTCGAGGTCGGCGTCTTCGAAGATGACGAAGGGGGCATTGCCGCCGAGTTCCATCGAGGTGCGCAGCACCCCCTGCGACGCCTGCTCGAGCAGGCGCTGACCGACCTGCGTCGAGCCCGTGAAAGACAGCTTGCGCAGTTTCGGATCGCGGATGATGGGTTCGGAGACCGCACCCGACGTCGAGGTCGTGAACACGTTGACGACGCCCTTGGGCAGACCGGCATCCTCGAGGAGCTTCGCGAAGTACAGGGTGGTCAGCGGCGTGAGCTCCGCAGGCTTGATCACGACGGTGCAGCCGGCCGCGAGCGCGGGCGCGACCTTGCGGGTCGCCATCGCGAGCGGGAAGTTCCAGGGCGTGATGAGGAAGCACGGGCCGACCGGATGCTGCGACACGATCATGCGACCGGTGCCTTCGGGATTGGACCCGTAGCGACCTTGGACGCGTGCCGTCTCCTCGCTGAACCAGCGCAGGAACTCGCCGCCGTAGGCGACCTCGCCGCGCGCCTCGGCGAGCGGCTTGCCCATCTCGATCGTCATGAGCAGCGCGAAGTCCTCCTTGCGCTCCTGCAGGAGGTCGAACGCGCGGCGCAGAATCTCTGCCCGCTCGCGCGGCGGGGTCGCCGCCCACGCCGGAAACGCGTCTGCCGCAGCATCCAGGGCCGCCTTTCCGTCCGAGGGCGACGCGTCCGCGATCGTCTTGACCGCCGAACCGGTCGCGGGGTCGTAGACCTTGAGGGTCTTGCCCTCCGCCGCGGGGCGCCATTCGCCCCCGATGAACAGCCCGTCCGGCACGCGGTCCAGGAGTGCGGTCTCACGGTTGTCGGTCACGGGGACTCCCTCGTCTTGGAGGGATGCACCGGCATCCCTCTTTCTCGATCGTGCGTAGCGGTTCGTGGACAATTCTGCCGGTGCGGGGCGGCTATGCCCATATACGCGTCGTACAGCAGCATCGCGCGATTCGCCCCGGTGGACACTCTCAGCTGGAGATCGCTGAGCCGGTGACCAGGCCCGCACCGGCCCGATCCACCAGCGATTGGGCGAAGAACGCCGCAAGATCGTCGGTCGCCGACAGTGGCAGCACCGCTGCGACGTAAAGATCGGGGCGCACCACGACCACCACGCCGTCGCGGGACAGTCCGCGCTCGACGAAGATGTCGACGCTGGTCCACGCACTCGGACTCGCCGCGTAGACCTTCTCCCAGTCCGTCAGCCCCAGCGGCCCGGTTCGGGGCAGGAAGAGCGGTGGAACCCGCGAGATGTCGACGTCCTCGAATCGCTGCTGGTAGATCGCCTTCACGTCGAACACGGCATCGATGTCCGCCCCGGCCGGCGTGTGCCGCGCGATCGGAGACTCGGGCGAGGACATCCATTCCGCCCATGCAGTCAGAGCCGACGACGGCTCGCCCGCGGTCGGCCCGTCGGCGAAGGCGTAGACGCGCCACCGCCCGTCGGCCTTCGCGTGATGACCCAGGTGCACCGCGTTGCCGTCGCAGACGCGCACCACCTCGACGGACTTGAATCGCTTTCCGATCGGAAAGCCGGTCGCAAGCTCCTGGTGCGAGGCATCGCCGACGACAGCCGAGGCGCCGTACTGCGTCATGAACCCCGAGGGGAACTCGGCGGTCGCGAGGTAGTAGTCGGCGAGATCCTGCGGGTCGGAGATCTCCTCCGGCTTGCGCGCCATCAGCGACGACCACTCGCGGTCGAAGTCGATGAGCTGCTGCGCCACGGGCTGGCGCTCTGCCGAGTACGTCGACAGCAGCGACTCGGGGCTGAGTCCGCTCAGCACGTGTCCGAGCTTCCAGCCGAGGTTGAACCCGTCCTGCATCGACACGTTCATTCCCTGCCCGGCCTTCGCGCTGTGCGTGTGGCACGCGTCGCCGGTGAGGAAGACACGCGGAGCCCGGTCGTCGCCCGCCGCCACGTCGTCGAACTTGTCGGTGACACGGTGGCCCGACCTCGTAGACGCTGTGCCAGGCGACCTGCTTGACGTCGAGCGAATACGGATGCAGGATGTCGTTCGCCTTTCGGATGATCTCCTCGATCGGCGTCTGACGCACGTGGTGATTGTCGTCCTGGGCGACCTCGCCCAGATCGATGTACATGCGGCTGAGATAGCCTCCCTCGCGCGGGATGTGCAGGATGTTGCCCGCCTCGGAGTTGATCGCGCACTTGGTGCGCCAGTCGGGGAAGTCGGTGTTGACCAGCACGTCCATGACGCCCCACGCGTGCGCCGAAGCGCCGCCGAGATGCTGGCGTCCGATCGCCTCGCGCACACCGCTGCGCGCGCCGTCGCACCCTGCGACGTACTTCGCCCGCACCGTGCGCTCCTCTCCCGCGCGGGCTCCGACGGTGTGGCGCACCCGCACCTCGACCGGATACTCCCCGTCGTCGTGGACGGTGAGGCCGAGGAACTCGACGCCGTAGTCGGGCACGATGCGCCCGGGTCCGTGTGCGGCAGCCTCGGCGAAGTAGTCCAGTACGCGCGCCTGGTTCACGATGAGATGCGGGAACTCGCTGATCTTGAAGGCGTAGTCCTCGGTGCGCGCCGTGCGGATGATGTTGCGCGGGTTCTGGGGGTCGGGACCCCAGAAATTCATGTACGCGATGTTGTACGCCTCGGCGACGATGCGCTCGGCGAATCCGAAGGCCTGGAACGTCTCCACGCTGCGCGGCTGGATGCCATCGGCCTGCCCCAGCACGAGACGACCGTCGCGACGCTCGATGATGCGCGTCGTGACATCGGGGAACTGCGACATCTGCGCCGAGAGCAGCATGCCCGCGGGGCCGGATCCGACGATGAGCACGTCCATCTCGTCCGGAAGGTCGGCGGGACGATCGATGCCGGAGCCTGCTGCGTCCTGCACGCGGGGCTCACCCGAGACGTATCCGTGGTGATGGAACTGCATGGATGTCCTCCTCGGACGGCGGTGTCGAGGTCTTGCGCGTGTTTCGGCAGTGTTCTATATTCGAACACGACGTTCTACTTCTGAACAGATCGTATACGGTCGCGCCGCGCCGCGGCAACCCCGCTTCGCGCCGAGAGGAGGCCACGATGACGACGGACACCACCGGCGCCCCTGCCTCCCAGACGCTGAGCCGCGGCATCCGGATCCTCGAGATCCTCGCGGACGCACGGGAGCCGCTCTCGATCGACGAGCTCGCCCGGCGATTGGATGTGCACCGCTCGGTCGCGTACCGGCTGGTGCGCACCCTCGAGGATCACGGGCTGATCGGACGCGAGGACTCGGGCCGGGTCACGCTCGGCGCGCGCATGGCCGCCCTCGCCGCCGGCGTCGCGCATGACCTGCAGGCAGAGGCTCTGCCCGAGCTGACCGCCGTCGCGAACGAGCTCGGCATGACGTGCTTCGTTTCGGTGCTCGATCACGACGAGTGCGTCACACTCGTGAGCGTCGAGCCCCGGCACGCGGTCGCGTCGGTCGCGCAGCGGCCGGGGACGCGGCATCCGGTCACCGTCGGCGCGCCGGGAAAGGCGATCCTGTCGGGGCTGCCCGAACGGGATTGGGGCGCCGACATCTCCCCCGTGCTGCGCGGCGAGGTCGCGGATGCCGCGGCGAGGGGCTGGGCCGAAAGCCACGACGAAGTGATCCCGAGTCTGAAGGCGGTCGCCGTGCCCCTGCTCGTGCGCGGACGCGGCCCGGCCGCAATGGCGGTCGTGTATCTCGCCAGCGAACACGACAACGCCGAGATCGCGGCGCGGTTGCGGCGTTCCGCCCAGATCGTGCGCGACGCCCTCGGAGGCTGACGCGCACGTTCGGTCGGATCAGGCGATGACGTCCACGATGCGGATGTTGTACTCCGCGATCCGCTGCGGGACGCCGTCGAACGCCGCGGCGCGGGCATCGGCGGCGAGATACACGCTCTCGCGGGCGAGGAACGCCTCCTCGTCGCCCTCCGCGCTGACCGCCCACACGAACTCGTTCGTCTCGGGCAGCCCGTAGGCGAACTCGATCGTGAAGCCCTGGGCGGGCCGTACGCGCGGCATCCACTCCTTCCACCAGGCGAGGAAGGCGTCGTACTCGCCTTCGACGAGCGTGTACCTGCGGAGCTGGATCGTCTTCACCGGGCCATCTTGGCACGCGCGCCGAGGCCGCCTCGGCCCGCGCCTATACTCGAAACCGTCCGGCGGGTCAGGATCACCGCCGGTGCTCGGAAAAGGGGCACGAAGCCGCGGCATCCCGAACGCCGCCCGCGAGACACATACGGAACGCACCGTCCGTCCCTGTCTCTGGAGCCCTCATGCCCACCGTTTCCGCGCACGTCGCCGCGACCCTCGCCCTCCACGTCGACCATGTCTTCGGGGTGATGGGCAACGGCAACGCCTACTTCCTCGATGCCCTCGAGCGCTCCACCGACGTCGGCTACACCGCCGTGCGTCACGAAGCCGGTGGGGTGGTCGCCGCCGACGCCTATCATCGAGCGGGCGGCGGACTGGCGGCCGCCACCGCCACGTACGGCGCGGGCTTCACGAACACACTGACCGCGCTGGCGGAGGCGGTTCAGGCGCACGTGCCCCTCGTGCTCGTCGTGGGCGACGAGCCGACCTCCGGCCCACGCCCGTGGGGCGTCGATCAGATCGCTCTCGCCTCGGCCGTCGGCGCACGCACCTACACGGTTGGGCGAGCGGATGCCGCGGCGACCACCGTCATCGCCATCGAGCACGCCCTGACATACCGCGTGCCGACCGTGCTCGCGATCCCCTACGACGTCGCCGCGCTCGAGGCGGGTCCGGTTCCCGAAGCCCCCGAGCCGCGGCTACCCGCGCCGGTCGCTCCGGGCGGTCCGTTCGCGGCTCAGGCGATCCGCGACGTCGCGGCTGCGCTGGCCGGGGCGAAGCGCCCGATCCTGCTCGCCGGACGCGGCGCGTGGATCGCGGGCGCCGGGGCCGCGCTCGGTGATCTCGCCGACGCGACCGGCGCTCTCACCGCCTCGACGGCACTCGGCCGAGGGGTCTTCCCGCGCGCCGAGTTCGATCTCGGCGTGTCGGGCGGATTCGGGGCGGATGGCGCGATGGAACTGGTCGCCGCGGCCGACGTCGCGGTGGTGTTCGGTGCGTCTCTGAACCAGTTCACGATGCGGTTCGGCGCGCTCTTCGCTCCGGGGACGCGCGTCTACCAGGTCGACCTCGCCCCCGCGGCGACCCACCCTCACGTCGGTGGCTACATCCGCGGCGACGCCGCGGTCGTCGCGCGTGCGATCGGCGCGGAGCTCGCGGGGATGGGCGCTGACCCGAGCGGGTGGCGAGAGAGCGTGGACGCGGCATCCGCTCGCGCGTACGAGCCGGGCGATGCCCTGGCCTCGGATGGGCGGCTCGACCCGCGCTCGGCTGCCGCACGGATCGGAGAGCTCCTGCCGGAGGACCGCGTCGTGGTCTCCGACGGCGGGCACTTCATCGGCTGGGCGAACATGTACTGGCCGGTGGCATCTCCGGACCGCATGATGATGGTCGGCACGGCGTTCCAGTCGATAGGCCTGGGCTTCGCCAGCGTGCCGGGCGCTGTCCTCGCCAAGCCCGACGCGACGGTCGTCCTGACGACCGGCGACGGCGGCGGTCTCATGGCGCTGGCCGACCTCGAGTCTGCTGTGCGCGTCGCCGGCGGCCGTGGGCTCGCCGTCGTCTGGAATGACGCCGCATACGGTGCTGAGGTGAATCTCTACGGCCTCAAGGGGCTCGCCGAAGCACCCATGCTGATCCCCCAGGTCGACTTCGCCGCCGTGGCTCGCGGATTCGGGGCGGAGGGCGTCGCGGTGCACACCCTCGATGACCTGGACCGGCTCGCCGAATGGGTCGGGATGCCGGCATCCGAGCGTCCCTTCCTGCTGCTCGATCTGCGCATCTCCGGCTCGGTGATCGCGCCGTACCAGCAGGAGATCATCCGCGTGAACTCCTGAGCGGCGCGGCGTCAGCGAGCCAGCCGGCGAAACCATCCAGCCCGCACGAAACCCTCTGATCCGCACGCGTGGTTCAGAGGGTTTCGGGCATTTCGGAGGGTTTCACCGCCTCCTGGGCGGCGCCCAACGCCGGCCGTTTGCGGACGGGAGACGCTGCCTGCCTCGCTCGGGGTGCGGCGTGTTCCGTCCGTGAACGTGACAGGGTGAGGGTGGCGGAGGGTCTGACGGTGGCGCACACTGGTGCTCACGAGAGGCATCGCATGTCCACCGCACAGACGCAGCAAACGATGGACCGATACTTCGAGCTGATGGGCCGGTCGGCCGATTTCGGGACGTGCTACACGTCGGATGTCACATGGCTCATCGCAGAAGCCGGCGAGGTCATCCAGGGCGCGGACGCCGTTCGGGACTATGTCATTGCTCTGCACGCGACCATGGTGGAGGCACGCACGCGCACGTACATCGTGGGTGACGGCTTCGTCTATCTCGAGGGCGATTGCGCGATCCGCGGTTCCGACGAGAGCGGTCGCACCAACTACTGCGTCGCGTACGAACTGGCTGACGACGCGATTGCGGCAATGCGCTGTTACGGGCTTGGCGCTCGACCCGCGCTTTGAGCGCGACACTTTTCGCGCGAACCCATCCGTCCGCCGCGAACCCATCCGTATCTTGAACACGAAACGAGTGGTTTCGCGCGGAACAGATGGGTTCGCGACGAGCGGGCGTCAGGCCTTCGCCATCCCGTAGATCGGGCTGACCGACTGCTCGGCCTCGTGGTCGGGGCCGAGGGGAATGCGGGAACGGTCGCGCAGCAGGAGCGTCGCGGTCAGGCCCAGCAGCGTCATGCCAGCGAGGTAGTACGCGACCGACCACGTCGAGCCCGTCGCCGCGACGAGCGCAGCCGCGATCGTCGGCGCGAACGCGCCGCCGATGATCGCGCCGATCGCATAGGAGATCGATACGCCCGAGAAGCGGATGGATGCCGGGAACAGCTCGGAGTACAGCGCCGCCTGCGGCCCGTAGGTGAAGCCGAGGCCGATCGTGAGGATGCCGAGCCCCAGGAACAGCAGCCAGATGTCGCCGGTGTTCACCAGCGGGAACAGGGTGAACACGCCGACGAGCTGCATGATCCAGCCGATGATGTAGGTCGTCCGCCGTCCGATGCGGTCGGAGATCCAGCCGGCGAAGAAGGTCGAGAACAGCCAAACGACAGCGGAACCGGCGACCGCCCAGAGAACGGGACCGCGCTCGAGGCCGATCGGGCCCTCGGGGTTCGTGGAGTAGTTCTGGATGTATCCGCCGGTCGTCATGTAGCCGACGGCGTTGTTGCCCGCGAACACGAGTGCCGCGATCAGCACGAGGAGGGCATGCTTGCGGAACAGCTGCACGATCGGCATGCGCGTGACCTCCTTGCGCTCGGCGAGCTCGGTGAACACCGGGCTCTCCTCGACGCGGCGACGCACGTAGTAGCCGATCAGGATGAGGACGACCGACAGCAGGAACGGCACGCGCCAGCCCCACGCGAGGAAGGCGTCGCCGGGTGCGATGACGGCCATGAGCGCCATGATGCCCGAAGCCAGCAGCAGGCCGAGCGGAACACCGATCTGCGGCGACGCGCCGAAGAGGCCGCGCTTGGTCTTCGGCGCGTGTTCGACCGCCATCAGGACGGCACCGCCCCACTCGCCGCCGGCCGAGATGCCCTGCAGGATGCGGAGCAGGATGAGCAGAATCGGCGCCCAGACGCCGATCGCCTCGTACGTCGGAAGCAGGCCGATCAGCGTCGTGGCGGCGCCCATCAGGACGAGCGTCAGCATCAGCACCACCTTGCGCCCGTACTTGTCGCCGAAGTGCCCGGCGAGGAATGCGCCCAGCGGGCGGAACAGGAAGCTGATCCCCACGGTGAGGAACGCGAGGATCTGACCGAACTCCTCGCCCGCGGGGGCGAAGAACAGCTGGCCGAACACGAGTGCGACGGCCGTCGCGTAGATGAAGAAGTCGTACCACTCGACGGTCGTGCCGACCACGGTCGCGAACACCACTCGGCGGCGATCGATCGGGGTGGCGATGGTGCCGGTGGGGGTGAATCCTGTCGGCGTCGGTGCGGACATGTTGTGACTCCAATGTCGTGGACTTCGTTGTCAGGCAAGTCGAAGAAACAGAGCTTGCCGGGGGTTCTCAGATAATATACGATTTCAAATACAACGCAAGGGCGAGGGAGCTCATGAGCAATTCCACGGATGCCGCAGCCGGCCGTTTCGGGCCGCTGACGTCGCGACCGGGCAAGATCATTGCGATCCACCTCAGCTACGCATCGCGCGCCGACCAGCGCGGCCGCCGCCCCGACGCGCCCTCGTACTTCTTCAAGCCGTCGAGCTCGGTCGCGGCATCCGGCGGCACCATCGAGCGCCCGGCCGGCACCGAGCTGCTCGCCTTCGAAGGCGAGATCGCGCTCGTGATCGGGACCACGGCACGGCGCATCCCGCTTGCGAAGGCGTGGGATCACGTCGCGTGGGTCACCGCCTCCAACGACTTCGGCCTCTACGACCTGCGTGCGAACGACAAGGGCTCCAACGTGCGCTCGAAGGGCGGCGACGGTTTCACACCGATCGGGCCGGCCCTGGTCGACGCGCGGGACATCGATCCCGGCGCGCTCCGGCTGCGGACCTGGGTGAACGGCATCCTCGCGCAGGATGACACGACCGCGGGGCTGATCTTCCCTCTCGCGCAGCTCGTCGCCGACCTCTCGCAGCACTTCACTCTCGAGGAGGGCGATGTCATCCTCACCGGCACTCCCGCCGGCTCGTCGGTGGTCGTGCCGGGCGACGTGGTCGAGGTCGAGGTCGATGCTCCCGCCGTCGGGTTGAGCTCCGGCCGCCTGGTGACCACGGTGACGCAGGGCGAGGCATCCTTCGACGAGACCCTCGGGTCGCTCCCCGCGGTCGACGACACCCAGCGCGCCGAGGCCTTTGGGTCTCGCGAGGCGGCGGGACTTCCGGTGACAGCGGTCGCCGAGCCCGTTGAAGCGCTGTCCGACCCCTCGACGACCTCGGGGACCGGCGTGGCTCGGGGACCGGGAGTGGCTCCGGGACCGGTGCCGCGCTCTCCCCCACCCTCCGCGACAAGCTGCTTCGCGCTCCGGTCGCCGGGCTGTCGGCCCAACTGCGCAAGCGAGGGCTCAACAACGTCACGATCGACGGCGTACGGCCGATGCATCCGGAGACCAAGCTGGTGGGCACCGCGCGCACGCTGCGATTCGTGCCCGGCCGCGAGGATCTGTTCGCGTCGCACGGCGGTGGTTACAACGCGCAGAAGCGCGCGTTCGACGCCGTCGGCGAAGGCGAGATCATCGTGATCGAGGCGCGCGGCGAGACGGGCTCGGGCACGCTCGGCGACATCCTCGCGCTGCGCGCACAGGCACGCGGCGCCGCCGGGATCATCACCGACGGCGGCGTCCGCGACTACGACACGGTCGCCTCGATCGGCATCCCCGTCTTCTCGAACGGCGCCCACCCCGCGGTCCTCGGCCGCAAGCACGTGCCGTGGGACCACGACGTGACGATCGGATGCGGCGGCACGACGGTCCAGCCCGGCGACATCATCGTCGGAGACGGCGACGGCGTGATCGTGATCCCTCCCGGTCTCGCGGAGGAGGTCGTCGACGACGCCCTCGCGCAGGAGGACGAAGACGCGTACGTGGCCGAGCAGGTCGCGGCCGGGCATCCGATCGACGGCCTCTTCCCGATGAACGCCGAGTGGAAGGCGAGATACCTCGCATGGCGCAGTCAGAAGTGACGAGCCTTCGACAGGCTCAGGGACCGGAGATCTCGCAGAGCAAGTCGCAGCGGGCCTACCACTGGATCAAGGGGCGCATCGCGAACCAGGACTTCACGCCGGGCTACCGGCTCGTCCTCGGCTCGATCGCGAAAGAGCTCGATATGAGCGTCGTGCCCGTGCGCGAGGCCATCCGCCAGCTCGAGGCCGAGGGGCTCGTGACGTTCGAGCGCAACGTCGGAGCGCACGTGTCGATGGTCGACGACTCGCAGTACCGGTTCAGCATGCAGGCCCTGAGCATCCTCGAGGGCACGGCGACCGCGCTCGCAGCACGCCGCCTCACGGCTGACGACATCGGCCGCGCCCGGGCCGTCAACGAGCTGATGGTCGAGACTCTCGACCACTTCGACCCGCGCTCGTTCACGGCCCTCAACCACGAGTTCCACTCGATCCTGTTCGCCCAGTGCGCCAACCCGCGCATGCTCGAGCTCGTGAACGCCGAATGGGCGCGACTCGGACACCTGCGCGACTCGACTTTCAGCTTCGTGCCCGGCCGTGCCGCCGAATCCGTGCGCGAGCACGAGAGCATCCTGGCGCTCATCGAGAAGCGGCGCCCCACTCGGCGAGATCGAGATGGTCGCCCGTCGGCACCGCTCGGCCACGCTCGACGCATACCTGATCCACGAACACCCCGACGAGGCCCTCGGCCTCCCCGCCTTCTGAGAACCCCGAGGAGAGTCATGACTGACACCGCCACCGCGAACGCGGACCGCGCCACCCGAGAGGGCGCCGCAGAGCAGCACCATCACGTGCCCGCTGATCTGCCCACGCGCATCCAGCATTACATCGACGGCGAGTTCGTCGACAGCGTCGACGGCGACACGTTCGACGTGCTCGACCCGGTGACGAACGAGACGTACCTGCGTGCCGCCGCCGGCAAGAAGGCCGACATCGACCTCGCCGTCGCCGCCGCGCGGCGCGCGTTCACCGAGGGGCCGTGGCCCCGGATGCTGCCTCGCGATCGTTCGCGCGTGCTGCACCGCATCGCGGACATCGTCGAGTCGCGCGACGCCCGGCTCGCCGAACTCGAGAGCTTCGACTCGGGTCTGCCGATCACGCAGGCGCTCGGCCAGGCACGGCGCGCGGCCGAGAACTTCCGCTTCTTCGCCGACCTGATCGTCGCCCAGGCCGACGACGCGTACAAGGTGCCGGGTCGGCAGCTCAACTACGTGAACCGCAAGCCGATCGGCGTCGCCGGGCTGATCACCCCGTGGAACACGCCGTTCATGCTCGAGTCGTGGAAGCTCGGCCCGGCCCTCGCGACCGGCAACACCGTCGTGCTGAAGCCGGCCGAGTTCACGCCCCTGTCGGCGTCGCTCTGGGCCGGGATCTTCGAAGAGGCCGGGCTTCCGAAGGGCGTCTTCAACCTCGTGAACGGACTCGGCGAGGATGCCGGAGACGCCCTGGTGAAGCATCCCGACGTCCCGCTCATCTCGTTCACGGGCGAGAGCAGCACCGGCCAGCTGATCTTCGGCAACGCCGCTCCGTTCCTCAAGGGGCTCTCGATGGAGCTCGGTGGCAAGTCCCCGGCGATCGTGTTCGCCGATGCCGACCTCGAGGCTGCGATCGACGCCACGATCTTCGGCGTCTTCTCACTCAACGGCGAGCGCTGCACCGCCGGCAGCCGCATCCTGGTGCAGCGCGATGTGTACGACGAGTTCGTGGAGCGCTACGCCGCCCAGGCTTCGCGCGTGGTCGTCGGCTACCCGCACGACCCGAAGACCGAGGTCGGCGCGCTCGTGCACCCGGAGCACTACGAGAAGGTCATGAGCTACGTCGAGCTCGGAAAGACCGAGGGGCGCCTCGTCGCGGGCGGCGGCCGGCCCGAAGGCTTCGAGAACGGCAACTTCGTCGCCCCGACCGTGTTCGCGGACGTCGCACCCGACGCCCGGATCTTCCAGGAGGAGATCTTCGGTCCCGTCGTCGCGATCACGCCGTTCGACACGGATGACGAGGCTCTGGCGCTCGCGAACAACACCAAGTACGGCCTCGCAGCCTACGTATGGACGAGCGACCTCAAGCGCGCGCACAACTTCGCGCAGGCCGTCGAGGCAGGCATGGTCTGGCTCAACTCGAACAACGTGCGCGACCTCCGAACCCCGTTCGGCGGAGTGAAGGCCTCGGGCCTCGGCCACGAGGGCGGCTACCGCTCGATCGACTTCTACACCGACCAGCAGGCCGTGCACATCACCCTCGGCGAAGCCCACAACCCCACGTTCGGCAAGGCATGACACGTTCGTCTCCCCGCCTCGCTCCTCACTGACGCCCGCCCGACCGAACTTTGCGTGCAATCGACGCTGATAGGACTCCCATGACCGACAAGACCCTCACCTCGTCCGGCTTCTACGTCTCGCAGGAAGCGCCGATCCAGACCGACGATCCCGTCCCGACCCCGGCCTCGCCGGCGCCGGACATCCTCCGGTGCGCATACATGGAGCTCGTCGTCACCGACCTCGCGGCATCCCGACGGTTCTACGTCGACGTGCTGGACCTGGTCGTGACCGAAGAGGACGAGAACACCGTCTACCTGCGGTCGATGGAGGAGTTCATCCACCACAACCTCGTGCTGCGTCAGGGCCCGGTCGCCGCCGTCGCCGCGCTGTCGTTCCGGGTGCGCTCCCCCGAGGAGCTTGACGCGGCCGTCGCGTTCTACACCGAGCTCGGATGCCGCGTCGAACGCCGCGCGGAGGGCTTCACGAAGGGCATCGGCGACTCGGTGCGCGTCGAGGATCCGCTCGGGTTCCCCTACGAATTCTTCTACGATGTCGAGCACGTCGAGCGCCTCGCCTGGCGCTACGACCTGTACACCCCCGGCGCCCTCGTGCGCCTCGACCACTTCAACCAGATGACCCCTGATGTGCCGCGCGCCGTCGCGTTCATGCAGGATCTCGGGTTCCGCGTCACCGAGGACATCCAGGACGAGGAGGGCACGGTCTACGCCGCGTGGATGCGCCGCAAGCCCACCGTGCACGACACCGCGATGACCGGCGGGGACGGACCCAGGTTGCATCACATCGCGTTCTCGACGCACGAGAAGCACAACATCCTCGCGATCTGCGACAAGCTCGGCGCGCTCCGCCGCTCGGACGCGATCGAGCGCGGGCCGGGCCGGCACGGCGTGAGCAACGCGTTCTACCTGTACCTGCGCGACCCCGACGGGCACCGCGTGGAGATCTACACGCAGGACTACTACACCGGCGACCCCGACAACCCGGTGGTCACGTGGGACGTGCACGACAACCAGCGCCGCGACTGGTGGGGCAACCCCGTCGTGCCGTCGTGGTACACCGAGGCCTCCCTGGTGCTCGATCTGGACGGCAACCCGCAGCCGGTGCTCGCCCGCACCGACACGAGCGAGATGGCCGTCACGATCGGCGCGGACGGTTTCTCCTACACGCGCTCGACCGACGCTCCCGATGAGCTGCCCAGCTGGAAGCAGGGCGAGTACAAGCTCGGCAATCAGCTGTAGCTCGGCGTCTATGTCTCGCGAACCTGATCGCATCCGCAAGCGATGCAGGCGAGTGAAGTTCGGGACGACGAAGAAACGCCGGAGGCGCAATAGTGGGACACGGACGAGGAGAACCGGATGCTGCAACCCGATGTGATCGCCGCGATCGCCGATGAACTCGCCGAGGCCGACCGTTCGCACAGCGTGATCCCACGGATCACGGCCCGCTACCCCGATGCCACGATCGAGGACTCGTACGCGATCCAGGGCGTCTGGCGCGACAAGAACATCGCGGCGGGTCGCCGGCTCGTGGGCCGCAAGATCGGGCTGACGTCGAAGGCGATGCAGGAGGCCACAGGGATCACCGAGCCGGACTACGGCGTCATGTTCGACGACACCGTCTACCGGAGCGGCGCCGAGATCCCGGTGGACCTGTTCTCGAACGTGCGCATCGAAGTCGAACTCGCGTTCGTGCTGAAGGAGCCGCTCGAAGGGCCCGACTGCACGCTGGAGGACGCGCTGCGTGCGATCGACTACGCGGTGCCGGCGCTGGAAGTGCTCAACTCCCACATCGAGCTCGAGGGCAGGACGATCGTCGACACGATCTCCGACAACGCGGCCTACGGCGCGATGGTGCTGGGCGATGTGCGCAAGCGGCCCGACGAGATCGATCTGCGCTGGGTGCCCGCCCTGCTGTACCGCAACGGCGAGATCACCGAAACGGGCGTGGCCGCGGGCGTTCTCGACCACCCCGCGACGGGCGTCGCCTGGCTCGCGAACAAGTTCTTCCACCACGGTGCGCGCCTCGAAGCCGGCGAGATCATCCTGGCCGGCTCGTTCACGCGCCCGATGTGGGTCTCGCGCGGCGACGATGTGCTCTGTGACTATGGACCGATGGGACAGATCACTTGCAGATTCGTATGACGGGCATTACCGTACGCGGTTGGCCGTCCCGTAGGAGGCAATCCATGTCGTTTCAGTCTAGACCCCGACCTTCCGCGATCGCCTGGCTGCGGCATCTCGCCCTCTCGCCGGCATGTGGGTGTGCTCGGGATCGCCGCTCGTTGCGGAGATCTGCGCGGGTGCCGGTCATGGACTGGCTGCTCATCGACATGGAGCACTCGCCCAACGGACTGGAGTCGACCCTCGCGCAGCTGCAGGCGGTCGCGGCCTACCCGGTCACGCACGCTCGTGCGTGTACCGATCGGCGATGTCGTCACGATCAAGCAGGTGCTCGACCTCGGCGCGCAGAACATCCTCGTGCCGATGGTCTCGTCGGCCGACGAGGCACGCCGCGCCGTCGAAGCGGTGCGCTATCCCCCGCGCGGCAAGCGCGGCGTCGGCTCGGCGCTGGCCCGGTCGGGTCGGTGGAACCGCGTCGACGGATACCTCGAGAACGCCGACGCCCATGTGTCGCTCTTCGTGCAGATCGAGACGGCGGCCGGAGTGGATGCCGCAGCCGAGATCGCCGCGATCGACGGCGTCGACGGCGTCTTCGTCGGACCCTCCGATCTCGCCGCCTCGATGGGCGTGCTCGGTCAGCAGACGCACCCGGAGGTCGCGGCCGCCGTCCTGCGCACGTTCGAGGCGGTCGCCGCGGCCGGCAAGCCTGTGGGCGTCAACGCGTTCGATCCCGCGGTCGCCGACCGCTATCTCGCCGCCGGAGCTTCGTTCGTGCTCGTCGGAGCCGATGTGGCGCTGCTGGCCCGCGGCTCCGAAGCCCTCGCCGCCCGATTCATCGCCGGCGACGGTGCGGAGCGCGCGAGCTACTGACCCGGGAATCGCGAGACTGCACTGGAACGTCGAGACTCTAGGGGATTCCCCATAGTCTCGACGTCCGGATGCAGTCTCGCGGGCGTGGGTCGGGTCGGGTCACGCGTGCTCGAGTCGGGCGACTCCGATCTTCGAATCCGCCATGCCGTAGAAGACGAAGCCGGACGCCGTCGATCTCCTCGATCGCCGTCGGGAAGACGACGTTCGGCACGATTCCACCGCGCTCGTCCTCCGTCTCGGCCTCGAGCAGCGGCTCGGGTGTGCGGGCGACCACGATCGAGGGATCGTCGCCGTCGAGCAGCATGGCTCCCGCGGCATAGTGCACGTTCTGCTGATGGTCGAACGCCTTCTCGATGTGTCCGGTCACGCCGTGGTGCAGCAGCAGCCAGCCTTCGGGCACCCGCACGGGCGCTGGTCCTCCGCCGATCTTGGTCACCTCGAACGGGAACTCCGGGCCCGCGAGGAACCGGTGCTGACTCCACAGTGTGAGCGCCGACAGATCCTTCGCGACCGCGTCGACGGGCACGTAGCTGATCCAGATCGACTGCCGCGGGTCGGTGATGCCCGCCGGCAGCACGACGCCCTGGTCGGCCTTCGTCTCGCCGAGGTCCCACATCGGGCGGTGCAGCACGGCGAAGCTGCGCACACCGTCCGGCGCGGTCACGGGCTCGGGGAAGAACACCGCGTCCTTGTTGTGGAAGAGGTTCAGGTCGATGTCGAGCGCGTCCTCGTACGCGAAGAGCACCGGCCCGAGCCGGCGCCACTCGCGCAGATCGGTCGATACGGCGAGCGCCGTGCGCGGACCGAGCGGGCCGTAGGCGACATATGTCATCAGGTGCAGGCCGAGATCGGCCATCCACGTGACGCGCGGGTCCTCGACGCCCGCGTTGCCGACGCCGTGCTCCCACGAGCGATCGGGCTCGAGCACGATGCCCTGCCGCTCGACGCCGACCGGCACGCCGTCCTCGACGAGAACGCGTGCGAGCCCGATGCGCGAGACGTTCCCTGCGGCCACCAGGCGCGGCAGCAGGTAGATCTCACCGTCGGGACCTCGACCGGATGCCGGGTTCAGCACCCCGAGAACCTCGAACGGGTTGCCTTCCTCCGGCTCCATGATGACGCCGACCCGGGTGAGCGTGTAGGGGACGGTCGGCAGCCGTGTCTCCAGGGTGGTCATCCCTTCACCCCCGAACCGATGTCCGAGCTCTGGAACTGGCGCTGGAAGATGATGAACAGCGCCACTGCCGGGATGGCCAGGACCACCGCTCCCGCGAGGATCGCCCCGGCCGGGTTGGACGCCGAGGCGGACACGGTCGTGATGTAGTTCGCGAGGGATACGGCCAGGGGCTGCAACGATGGATCCTTGGTGATCAGGAAGGGCCAGAGGAACTCGTTCCAGGGCCCGATGAAGGTGAGCAGCACCACGGTCAGCAGCGCGGGCCGCACCAGCGGGAGCGCCACGCTCCACAGAACGCGCAGCTCGCTCGCCCCGTCGATGCGTGCCGCGTCGAACAGCGCCCGCGGCACCGACAGGAAGTACTGCCGGAAGATGAGCACCGCTGCCGAGTTGATGGCGAACGGCAGGATCATGCCCATGTGCGTGTCGGCCAGCCCGTAGTCGCGCGCAATCAGCACGTAGAGCGGGATCATGAGCAGCTGGAACGGCACGATCTGCACGAGCAGCGCGATCGAGAAGGTGACCCCGCGACCGCGCCAGTGCAGCACAGAGAGGGCGTAGCCGGCGAGCACGCCGAACACCACGGTGAACAGGAGCACGCCACCGGTGAAGATGCCCGAATTCACCAGGCCCGACAGCAGACTGATGCGTTCGTTGATCTCGACGTAGTTCTGCCCCGTGAGGTTCGCCGGATTGGGGAACGCGCCGGCCGGAGTCGGGTCGGGCTTGGTCTGCAGCGAACCGATGACCATGTAGTAGAAGGGGAACAGGAACACCAGCGCCCCGAGTGCCAGTACGATCCACCGCGCGATGGCCCCGCCGCGCCCGGGGTGACCCCGACGCTTGTTGCCGATAGCGGCATCCGTGCGTGCTGACTTGCGTGCGTCCGCGCGTGTGTCGGTGGCGCTCATGACTCCTCATCTCCCACGAGTTTGCGCTCGATGAGCGCCAGAATGAGCACCAGGACGACGAGGATCACGCCGATGGCGGCCGCGACATCCGGATTGCCCTGCTCCAGACCCTTCTGATACATCAGCAGGACCGGCGAGGTGGATGCCCCGTTCGGGCCGCCCCCGTTCGTGAGCAGGTACGGCTCGGTGAACAGGTTCGCGCCCGTGATCGTCGCCAGCAGCAGCACCAGCAGCGTCGCCGATCGCACTCCCGGGACGGTCACGGAGAAGAACGTGCGTACCGCGCCTGCCCCGTCCGTCGCCGCCGACTCGTAGAGCTCCTGCGGCACCGCCTGCAGCGCCGCGAGGTACAGCAGGATGAAGAAACCCAGCTGCTTCCAGGTGACGAAGAAGGCGATCGTCGGCATGGCGAGGAAGGGGTTGATCAACCACGAGGGGTCCGGGGCCAGGGGGCCGAGGACCTGGTTGACGAGCCCGTTCTGGCTGAACATGAACAGCCAGACCCCGACGACCGCGACGGATGCCGTCACGTACGGCACATAGAAGCTCACCCGCAGGAACAGTCGTGCCCGCACGACACGGTTGAGCGCGGTCGCCAGCAGCAGCGAGAGCACCACGGTGAGGGGCACGTTGATGATCAGGAAGATCCCGACGTTGAGGAACGACCGCCACACCGCCGGATCGGTCGCGACCGCGACGAAGTTGTCGAAGCCGACGAACTCCCGTTCGACGTCTGCGCCCGGGGCCGCGAAGAAGTAGTCCTGGAACGACATCCACACGGCGAACACGAGCGGGAAGGCGAAGACGACGCCGATGAAGATCAGATAAGGGGCGCTGAGGAGTATCCCGAGCGGGTTCTCGCCGAGGATGCGGCGCCGGCGCCGGGCCGAACGCGCGTGCTGCGCGTCCGCCCGGCCCGATTCCTTCTCCGGCTCCGTGGTCACGGCGGCCATGGCGCTGCCTGCCCGTCCGTCAGCCCTGGCCGACCAAGGCGTCAACCTCGGCCGCCGTGTCGGTGAGGAACGCGTCGATCTCGCCCTCGCCGAAGATGACGGCCTTGGAGTAGGCGTCGCGGAACGTCTGCCACACCTCGATCGAGTTCGCCACGTTCGGCACCTCGACTACGCGGTTCGCCTGGTCGCCGAACACCTCGTAGGCCGGGTTGGCCTCGAAGTAGTCGGGGAACGCCGCGGGCAGATCCGCACGCAGCGGCATCTGTCCGGTCAGCTCGAGAAGCTGCCCGTCCTGCTCCTCGCCGGTCGCGAACTTGAGCACGTCCCAAGCCGTTCCCTTGCTCTCACAAGCGGTGAACAGACCGACGTTCTTCGCATCGCTGAACGTGTAGGTCTCCTCAGCGGGGGTGCCCGCCGAAGTGGGCACGGGGACCGTCCCCCAGTCGACGTCTTCGCCGAAGTAGTCGATCGCCCAGGGCCCGGCGATCGTCATGGCGGAGTTGCCGTCGACGAAGGAGTCGCCGTTGTACGCCTCCTGGCCCGACAGACCCTCGGCATACATCGTCGCCCAGAACTCGGACACAGCAGCACCGGCTTCGGAGTCGAACGTGGCCTTGCCATCCTCGACGAGGAGGGTGCCACCGGTCTCTGCCCCGTAGAGGGGGTAGAAGTCGAACCACGACTGGTAGAACTCGCTCGACGGCGCCGGGTAGATGGCGTACGGGGCCGCACCCGACTCAGTCAGCGTGCGAGCGGTGTCGAGGAATTCGTCGTAGGTCGAGAGGGCCGGCGCCTCGGGGTCGAGCCCGGCAGTCGTGAACATGGCCTTGTTGTAGAAGATCATGACGGGGTTGGACTTCCACGGCATCTGATAGAACTCGCCGTCGGCCGACGCGTACTGCGCCGCGTTCTCGCCACTGCGCTCGTTGATGTAGTCGTCGCCGTCTTCGAAGCTCGACAGCGACACGAGTCCGCCGGCCTTCTCGAACTGCGGCACGGCCGCGGGCGACGTGTTGAAGATCAGGCACGGCGCATTGCCCGCGGTGATCGCGGCGCCGATGACGGCCTCGCTGCTGTCGCCGGCCGGAATCTCCTGAGCCTTCACCTGCTCATCGGGGTGTTCGGCGTTCCACGCCTCGACCATCTGCTTGCCCCATGCGATCTCGGCCTCGTTGTTGGAGTACCAGATCGTGATGTCGCCGCGCGCCTCGAGGTCGCCTCCACCGCCTCCGCCCGCCGCCCCCGCCCGCAGGCGGTGAGCGTCAGCGCTCCCGCGGCGACCAGCGCCGCGATCTTGATGCTTCTTCGCATTGTTCTTCCTTCCTGGGGAAAGACGCGACACTCGTCGCATCCCGAAAATCGCCCGATTCGCGTACCTGGATCGGCCAGGTCCGCGAGCGCGGGCGGAGCTAAATGGGGGGACGTACCGACCGGAGCGAGCCCGGTCGACTCCCGCACGACGAGGCGAGCGGGGGCCAGGTCGGTGTCCTCGAAGGCGACACCGGCGATCGCGGCGAGCAGCGCCCGCGCGGCCGCTGCGCCCCACTCCACGGCGTCGGTGGCGACCGACGTCAGCGAGGGGTACACGTAGCGCGCGATGTCGCTGTCGTCGAAGCCGGAGACGGAGAGGTCGCGGGGAACGGACAGGCCCGCCCGTTGCGCGACCGCGATCCCCGCGATGGCCATCTGGTCGTTCGAATAGGTGATCGCCGTAGGACGCGTCTCGGCATCCCTGATCAGTTCTTTCGTCGCTTCGGCACCCTCGCGCGCGCTGAAGTCCGTCTCGACGACTCGTCCGTCGACACCGCGTTCCGAGCACGCGGACATGAAGGCATCGCGTCGCTTGCGGGCGTGCAGCATGCCGGACGAGCCGGCGACGTGGGCGAGCGAGCGGTGGCCCAGTTCGACGAGGTGATCGACGGTCGCGATCATGCCGTCGACGTCGTCGACCGTGACCGCCGGGAAGGGCGAGTCGATGTCGGGGTGGCCGAGCGTGACGGCGACGAGCCCGAGCGACTCCACGAGTGCCAGCCGCTCGTCTGCCGCGCGCAGGTCGGCGATGAAGACGCCGTCGACGCGGCGCTCCGAGGCGAGCTTGCGGTACGTGTCGGCCTCGAGCGGGCCGGTGGCCACGGATGCCAGCACCAGCGCCTGCCCTGCCGGCGACAGCTCCCGCTCGACACCGGCGATGAACGCCGGGAAGAACGGATCTCCCGCCACGATCTCGGTGTCGCGCTGAAGCACGAGGCCGAGGGCGAACGAGCGGTTCGTGCTGAGCGATCGAGCGCGCACGTCGGGCGACCAGCCCATCTCCGCGGCGACCGTGAGGATGCGATCGCGCGTCGCGACGTTCACGCCCGGTCGATCGTTGAGGGCGAACGACACCAGCCCCTTGCTCACTCCCGCGCGCAGGGCGACATCGGCGATGGTCGGACGTCGTCCGCGTCCTTCGTGCGATTCACCCATTCGGCTGCGCTGCCTTCTAAACCGGTTTATTAAACCGGTTTAGCTCACCATACATGCCCAGTGGTCCCCTGTCGAGAGTCGAGCGCTGATCCCGTGGCACCCTGTCAACCCCGCAGACTCGATGCTGTCTCAGGTTCACCCACGTGCGACGCTGTACGCATGAAGAGAGACGTCTCCAGCCGCATTGAACTGAACGTCACCGAGCCCGCAGAACTCGTGTTCTCGATGGCGGTGAGCGGACACCACACCCCGGTCACCGAGAACATCTCGTTCACGCTCGACGGGCAGCCGTTGACGTTCCAGTCCCTGCCCGACTCGCACGGCACCCGGCTGCAGAAGGTGAACAGTCCCGCCGGACGGCTGGTGGCCTCCTACGATGCGTCGATCCAAGGCGAGGCCGCGGGCACGGTCGCGAATGCGACGGACCTCATCACCTACCTCCGGCCGAGCCGATACGCCGAGTCGGACACGCTCGGCCCGACAGCGTTCGCCGAGTTCGGCGGCATCGCCGATCCCGCCGAACTGCTGTCGTCGGTCTCATCGTGGGTCGGAACGCACCTGTCCTACGTGAGCGGCTCGAGCCTGCCGACCGACGGCGCAACCCGCACTCTGCTCGCTCGGCAGGGCGTGTGCCGCGATTACGCGCACCTGACCGTCGCCCTGCTGCGGGCGCTCAACATCCCCGCCCGCGTCGTGTCCGTCTACGCTCCCGGCCTGTACCCGATGGACTTCCACGCGGTCGCCGAGGCCTGGGTGAAGGACGGATGGCATGTCGTGGATTCGACGACCCTCGCGCCGCGCTCGACGCTCGTGCGCATCGCGACCGGGCGGGATGCCGCGGACTCGGCGTTCCTGACCACGATCTCCGGCCGTGTGGACCTGTTCGGCATGGAGGTCATGGCGATCGTGGACGAACTGCCGAACGACGACATCACCCAGCTCGTCCAGATGCACTGACCGCGCGTCTGCGCGGCGCAGTGGCGCCCCGCGTGGGGCCGTGGCAACGTATTGCGTATGAAGAAGTGGGTCGTGCGGTTCCTGTCGCTGCTGGTGTTCGACGTCGTCGTGCTTCTGATCATCGGCTGGCTCACGCCGGCGCGTGTCGGCTGGTCGGCGCTGTGGGCCGGAGTGATCCTGACCGCGCTCACGATCTGGATCAAGCCGCTCATCCACAACATGTTCACGTCGATGGCGTCGAAGTCGGCGAACCAGCGGACGAAGGTCGGCGAGAAGGTCGTCCAGGGCGCCCTCGTGTTCATCGTCGCGCTCATCGTCTGGGTCCTCACCGTCGTGTTCTCCGGCGTCAGCGTCGGCGGGTGGTTCTGGGGCTACATCCTGCCGCCGGTGATCATCCTGATCGGCTGGGCGATCTACGACGCGATCGACGACAGAGTCGAAGGCCATGCGGGCGCGCTCTACGACAAGGCGACCGGCGCCAAGGCGACGGATGCCGGAGCCTCGGCATCCGGAGCCGCAGCAGTCACCTCCCCCGAGGCCGCAGCAGCCCAGCGCGAGCTGCACGACGGGCTCACCGATGAGCAGCGACGCATGCTCGACGAGCTGGGCAAGAGCTGAGGAGAACCCCGACGGGTGTCGATCGCACGGGACCTCGATCGTCAACAGGGTGTCACTGACCGACAAGACGAAGGATTGACACCATGCGGTACACACTTCTGCTCCACTACCCCGAGATGACCGCGGCCGACCTCGGCCCCGAGGCCCTGGCCGAAGGCATGCGCGAGTTCGACGAGTACGCCAAAGCCCTGGATGCGGCCGGCGTGCTGCAGTCCGCCGAAGTGCTGCAGCCCTCGTCGGCCACCACGACGGTGCGCGGCGGCGACGAGCTGGTCGTCCAGGACGGCCCCTACGCAGACACGAAGGAGCAGCTCGGCGGCACGTTCGTGATCGAGGTCGATGACCTCGATCAGGCGATCGCCTGGGCGGGCAAGGCTCCGTCGGTGAACTGGGGAGCGGTCGAGATCCGTCCGAGCGGAACGCGCTTCGTCGACGGCTCGTGGACGACGTTCGACTACCGATGACACCGGCCGCCGACGCGCACGCGGCCGCGGAGCGAGCCGCGCGCGCGTCGTACGGCCGCCTCCTCGCGGTCATCGCCGCAGCGACCCGCGACGTCGCGCTCGCGGAGGACGCCCTCTCCGACGCGTTCGAGAAGGCGCTGCGGACGTGGCCGGACTCCGGCATCCCGAACAACCCCGAAGGGTGGCTGGTCACCGTGGCACGCAATCGCCTGAAGGACCTCCTGGGCTCGGCTGCCGCGCGCACCAGCGCACCCCTGCTGGAGAGCGTGCTCGGGGCCGATGAGCGGGATGCCGCGGCCATCGTCGCCGACCGCGAGCAGATTCCCGACAAGCGCCTGGAGCTGCTGTTCGCGTGCGCGCACCCGGCGATCGATCCCGGCATCCGCACTCCGCTGATGCTGCAGGCGGTGCTCGGATTCGAGGCAGCGCAGATCGCTCGGGCGTTCGCGGTGGAGCCCGCGACGATGGCGCAGCGGCTGGTTCGGGCGAAGCGGCGGATCCGCGACACGGGGATCCCGTTCGCTGTGCCGACGCGAGCCGACATGCCCCCGAGACTGAGCGCTGTCCTCGAGGCCGTCTACGGCGCCTACGCGATCGAGTGGCTGGAGGCGCCGAACACCGGAAGCGGCGACCGCGTGCGCGAATCGATCGCCGATGAAGCGCGATGGCTCGCGGTGCTGACGGCGAGCCTGCTCGAGACCGAGCCCGAGGCATGGGGCCTGGCCGCGCTGCTGACCTTCGCGCAGTCGCGGGCGCCCGCGCGCGCAACGCACCCCTGGCCGCCGCTGGACGAACAGGACCCGGCTCTGTGGGATGCCGAGCTCATCGCCGAGGGACGCGCGCTGCTGCGGCGCGCATCCGCCCTGGGCGCTCCGCTCGGCCGCTTCCAGCTCGAGGCGGCGATCCAGGCCGTGCACTGCGATCGAGCGCGCACCGGCACCCTGGATGCCGAGACCCTCGTGACGCTCTACCGCGGACTGGTCGCGATCGCACCCACCGAAGGCTCCCGCGCCGCGCTCGCCGCGGCGGAAGCCCGGCTGTGAGCAGCGCCGCGCTCACCGTGGCGTGAAACCGGCCGTAACAGCGCGCGCACCTCGTGCGGCTGCCCTGTCGCGCTTCAGCTGTAGCACCCGGGTCGCCGGCGCGACGCTCGGAGCCCGGGCTCAGCCTGCGGCCCGCTCGGCCGCCTCGACCACGTTCGTCATGAGCAGGGCGACCGTCATCGGGCCGACGCCGCCCGGGTTCGGCGAGATCCACCCGGCGACCTCGGCGACATCCGGGTGCACATCGCCGTGGACTTTCGCCTTGCCGGTCTCGGGATCCCGTTCGCGCGTGACGCCCACGTCGAGGACGGCGGCGCCGGGCTTCACGTCGGCGGCGGTGATCAGGTGCTTGACGCCGGCAGCCGCGACGATGACATCGGCCTGGCGGAGGTACTGGCCCGCGTCCACTGTGCCGGTATGGGTCAGCGTGACGGTCGCGTTCAGCTCGCGGCGGGTCAGCAGCAGGCCGATGGAGCGCCCGATCGTCACGCCGCGCCCGACGACGACGACGTGCTTGCCCTTCAGGTCGTAGCCGTTGCGCAGCAGGAGCTCGATCACGCCGCGCGGCGTGCAGGGCAGCGGGGAGGTGATCGGTGCGTTGACGTTGAGCACGAGGCGGCCGAGGTTGGTCGGGTGCAGGCCATCGGCATCCTTGTCAGGGTCGATCCGCTCCAGGATCGCGTCCGTGTCGATGTGCTTGGGAAGCGGCAGCTGCACGATGTAGCCGTGGCACGCCGGGTCGGCGTTCAGCTCGTCGATCAATGCCTCGACCTGCTCCTGCGTGGCGTCGGCGGGCAGGTCGCGCTGGATCGAGTTCATGCCGATGGCCTCGGACTGACGGTGTTTCATTCCGACGTAGAGCTGCGAGGCCGGGTCGGCGCCGACGAGCACGGTCCCGATGCCGGGGACGATGCCGCGCTCCTTCAGCGCCGCGACGCGCTCGCGGAGCTCTTCCTTGATCGAGGCCGCGGTCGCGACACCGTCGAGTCTCTGTGCCGTCATCGTCTCCACCTTCCGGGTGCCGGAGCTTCGGGTCCGCTCCGAGCAGAACTATTCGCCTCGCCCCTGCGCCACTCCCTGACGACGAGACTGCATCCGCGGTTCGAGACTGTGGGTGAACCCCGCAGTCTCGACGTGCGGTTGCAGTTTCGCGGTCGGGGAAGGCCGCGAGGACCGATGCGCTGGAATAACTATGTGCATAGGTATCCGGCGAGCGCAACCGCCGTCGAGCTACTGCTCGAGTCCCGGGTACAGCGGGAACTCGGCGGTGAGGGCGGCGACGCGCGCGCGCAGCGCCTCGACGTCGGCGTTCGGCAGCAGTGCCTGAGCGATGATGTCGGCGACCTCATGGAACTCGGCATCCCCGAATCCGCGGGTGGCGAGCGCCGGGGTTCCGATCCGCAGGCCCGAAGTGATCATCGGCGGCCGAGGGTCGTTCGGCACCGCGTTGCGGTTCACCGTGATGTGGATCTCGTGCAGGAGGTCTTCGGCCTGCTTGCCGTCGATCTCGGCGTCGCGCAGATCGACGAGCACCAGGTGCACGTCGGTGCCGCCGGAACGGACGGCGATGCCGGCATCCTTCACGTCCTGCTCGGAGAGGCGCTCGGCGATGATGTGCGCACCGCTCAGCACGCGCTCCTGACGCTCCTTGAACTCGGGGGTCGCGGCGAGCTTGAAAGCGGTCGCCTTCGCCGCGATCACGTGCATGAGCGGCCCGCCCTGCTGGCCGGGGAAGACCGCCGTGTTGATCTTCTTCGCGATCTCGGGGTCGTTCGTGAGGATGAATCCCGAGCGCGGGCCGCCGATCGTCTTGTGGACGGTCGAGGAGACGACGTGGGCGTGCGGCACGGGGTTCGGGTGCAGGCCGGCGGCGACGAGTCCGGCGAAGTGCGCCATGTCGACCCACAGCAGCGCCCCGACCTCGTCGGCGATCGCGCGGAAGCGCTCGAAGTCCAACTGACGGGGATAGGCCGACCAGCCCGCGATGATGACCTTCGGCTTGTGCTCGATCGCGAGGCGGCGCACCTCCTCCATATCGATGATCGACGTCTCAGGGTCGACGCCGTACGCGACGATGTTGAAGAGGCGGCCCGAGAAGTTGATCTTCATCCCGTGGGTGAGGTGTCCGCCCTGGTCGAGCGAGAGGCCCAGCAGCGTGTCGCCGGGCCGGGCGATGGCGTGCAGCACCGCCGCATTCGCTGTGGCACCCGAGTGCGGCTGGACATTGGCGAAGTCCGCGCCGAACAGCGACTTCGCCCGCTCGATCGCGAGCTCCTCGGCGACGTCGACCTCCTCGCAGCCGCCGTAATAGCGGCGACCGGGGTAGCCCTCGGCGTACTTGTTGGTCAGCACCGAGCCCTGCGACTGCAGCACCGACACAGGCACGAAGTTCTCGGAGGCGATCATCTCGAGATACCCGCGCTGTCGCTCGAGTTCGCGCTCGAGCACCTGCGCGATCTCCGGGTCGACCTCCGCGAGCGGCGCGTTGAAGAATTGGTCGGTCATGGCGTTCTCCTTGACTGCGGCGCGTCCGGGGCCCCGCGGGATCCCGGTTATTGAGTAGGCCGCGTGGGGCCCATCTGAATACGCATCGACCCAGGCGTACGGTCGAGTGCCGTGTCGGTCGCTCCACGGTGGTGATCCACCTCAACGCCAGTCGCGACATCCCGAGCATAACGGATGCCGGTGCGCGCGAACGCGGCACCCCGCGCGGTAGGCTGGTGTCCATATTTGTTAGGACTCTTTACATGAATTCCGCGCACCGTTGCGCGATCGCGATGACCGCCGCGCTGATCGTGCTGCTGGCAGGCTGCACGCCCGCCACCCAGAATGGAGCCACTGTGTCAGCAATCACGCCAGGAGTCGTCCCCGCGCCGTCCTCGATCGAGGCGGATGCCGGGGCTGCGCCCTTCCGCCTCGACGACGCCGTCCGGATCACGGGCGATCCGGCCGCCGCGGCCGATCTGGGCGCACTCCTCACGGCGCGCACCGGAATCACTCCCGCCGCGGACGATGGTTCCGGCGAAGGTCGGGCGATCGACCTGCGCATCGAGGCGGGCGGCTCGGCGGAGTCGTACACGATCACCGCCGACGAGGCATCCGTGGTCGTCACCGGCGCGGACGCAGCGGGACTCTTCTACGGCGTGCAGACGGTCGGGCAGCTGATCGCCCGGGACGGCGATCGGTTCGTGATCCCCGCTGTGCAGATCGCCGACGCGCCGCGGTTCGCCTACCGCGGGGTCATGCTCGACGTCGCGCGCCATTTCCACCCCGTCGAGACGGTAAAGGCCTACATCGACCGCGTGGCCGGCCTCAAGATCAACGCGCTGCATCTGCACCTGACCGACGATCAGGGATGGCGCATCCACCTCGACTCGCGTCCGAAGCTCACCGAGCTCGCCTCCGCCACTGCTGTCGGAGGAGACGCCGGCGGCTTCTATTCGAAGGCGGACTATCGCGAGATCGTGCAGTACGCGGCATCCCGGCACATGATCGTGGTTCCGGAGGTCGACCTGCCCGGTCACACGCACGCGGTCGGTCTCGCCTACCCGGAGATCGCGGAAGAGCCCGTGCTGTCGCAGCACATTCTCGACATCGTGAGCGATCACGGCGGCGAAGCGCCCGCGGCCGGCGTGCCGTACACCGGTATGGCCGTCGGCTTCTCGTCTCTGAAGATCCACGACGAGGCCACCTACGAATTCGTCGCAGACGTGATGGGCGAGCTCGCGGCGATGACCCCCGGCCCGTACCTGCACATCGGCGGCGACGAGGCGCTCGGCACCGACCCCGCCGACTTCGCGGTGTTCATGGAGCGCGCGACGGCAATCGTCGCCGACCTCGGCAAGACGCCCGTGACCTGGCACGAAGCCGGAGCAGCCCCCGGCATCGACCCCAGCACGATCGGCCAGTACTGGGGTTTCACGACGCCGACCGACGGCATGGACGAGAAGGCCCGCGCGTTCGCGAAGAACGATTCCGGCCTCATCCTCTCCCCCGCCGACGCGGTCTACCTGGACATGAAGTACGACGCCGACGCGCCCCTGGGTCTGACCTGGGCGAACGGCCCGACGAGCGTCGAGCGGGCCTATTCGTGGGAGCCGGGGTCGATCATCGAGGGCATCGACGACGACGACATCCTCGGCGTCGAGGCGCCGATGTGGACGGAGACGATCCGCACGCTCGACGACATCGACGAGATGGCCTTCCCGCGGCTGGCCGCTGCGGCGGAGGCGGCATGGTCGTCCGCGGACGGCGACCTGCGCACGTGGGACTCCTTCCGAAAGCGGGTAGGCGCCCTCGGTCCGCTCTGGTCCAGCCTCGGCATCCGCTTCCACGCCTCCGACGAAATCCCGTGGACCACCGAGTGAGCACGATCATCCACTCGGTGAGGCTCGTCGGTGCGGGCCACAACGGCACCGACGACGGCTGGGTGCACTTCGAGCGCGGGCGGGTCGCCGCGACGGGCGCGGGTGCCGGATGGCGCAGCCTCGCGCAGCCGGAGGACACCGTCGTCGATGGCGCCCACACCGCCGGCATGGGCGCCATGCTCACCCCCGGGTTCATCGACATCCACGGCCACGGCGGTGCGGGCGAGTCCTACGACGACGGACCCGACGCGATCCGCGCCGCGCGGGAGCTGCATCGCGCGCACGGGACGACCCGCGCGGTCGTCTCGCTGGTGACAGCGCCGTTGGAGAGCATGGAGCGGCGCGCGGCCATGGTGGCCGACCTCGTGCAGACCGACGGTGACATCCTCGGTTCGCACCTCGAGGGGCCGTTCCTCGACCCGCAGCACAAGGGCGCCCACGACGAGACCCTGCTGCGCGAGCCGGATCCCGACGCCGTCGAGCGGCTGCTGGCGGCAGGACGGGGAACGGTGCGGCAGGTGACGCTCGCGCCCGAGCTGCCGGGCGCGCTCGACGCGATCCGGCGTGTGGTCGAATCCGGCGCCGCGGCTGCCGTCGGCCACACCGGCGCCGACCTGGAGATGGCCCGAGCGGCGTTCGACGCGGGTGCGACGATCCTGACGCACGCGTTCAACGCGATGCCGGGGCTCGCACACCGGCATCCGGGACCGGTCGCGGCTGCGGCATCCGATCCGCGGGTGATCCTCGAGGTGATCGCGGATGGGGTGCACCTGCATCCCGAGATCGTGCGAATCGCGTTCGCCGCGGCACCAGGCCGGGTTGCGCTGGTCACCGACGCGATGGCCGCGGCCGGCCACGCCGACGGACGGTACGAACTGGGAGCGCTCGGTGTGGACGTGGTCGAGGGTGTCGCACGCCTCGCCGTCGGAGGAACGATCGCCGGTTCGACGCTGACACAGGATGCGGCTCTGCGCTGCGCCGTGGAGGCCGGAGTGCCGCTGATCGAAGCGGTGGGGGCACTGACCACGGTCCCCGCGCGGGCGATCGGACGCGGCGACGATCTCGGATGGCTGAGCGAGGGCTTCGCCGCGGATGCGGTGCTGCTCTCGAGCGCGCTCGAAGTGCGCGGCGTCTGGACGGCAGGCGTCGCGGACTGACCTCCGATCGCCTCCGCACGGTCGCGCGGGATCGGTGGCCGATCGTCAGAATGCGTTTTCCGCGTAATGGATCACGATGTGGCGCGTCTCAACAACGACACCGGCATCGTGCCGGCTCACCATCCACCCCCACCGCTCGGAGACACGTTGACGGACGACGACGTGACCGGTGCGCCTGCCGGCAAGGTCACCGCCGCCGAACTCGGCGACGCGGATCTGGTCCTGCGCGCCCGGTCTGGCGACCGATCCGCCTTCGGTGAGCTGTGGCGAAGGCACAGCGGTCCGGGCCTGATCGTGGCGGCCGCAGTGACGTCCGACCAGGATGCCGAGGCTCTGGTCGAACAGGCGTTCGCGCGCATCTACGGGTCGATCGTCACCGGCGGAGGGCCCGCCGGGCCGTTCCGCGCCCATCTCTTCACCAGCATCCGCCTGGCCGCTGCGCAAGCGGGAGACGTTTGCCCGCGGCACCGGCGCGCCCCAGGGGCTCGCGACCAGCGACGAGTCTGCTGCGCAGGCCCTCGACGGCACGCTCACCCACCGTGCTTTCAGCAGCCTGCCCGGGCGATGGCAGGAGGTGCTCTGGTACTCCGAGATCGAGCACATGCCGCCCGCAGAGATCGCGCGCCTGCTCGGCATGAGCGGCGCCGCGGTCGCGCAGCTGACCACCCGGGCCCAGGAAGGTCTGCGGGAGGCGTGGATCGAGGCGCACCTGAACAGCGTCGCCGACGACTCGGATTGCCGGTGGAGCCTCGAACGCCTCGGCGCGTTCGCGCGCCACGAACTCGGGCGTCGCGACCACGCCAGGATCGACGCCCATCTCGCCGTCTGCGCGAGATGCGCGATCGTCGCCGGCGAGGCCAAGGCGGTCTCACGCCGGCTCGCGCTGGTGCTGCTCCCCCTCACAGCCGGCATCTCCGGGATCGGCCGCCTACCTCGCGTCGCTCCAGGACGACGGCGCGCCGATCGCCGCTCTCGCCACGATGCCCGCGGCGGTGATGCAGTCGGCCGCACACGCGGCGGCGGGAGCCGTGGACGATCGCGTCGACTGGTCGGAAGGCGATGGGAGCGGGTCCGTCACGTACGCACACTCCGCGGGTCGCGGCATCCTCCCGCGCGTCGGGGTGGCTGCCGGCCTCGTCGCGGCCGCGGTGCTCGTCGTCGGCGGCGTCGCGGCGGCGGCTGTGGTCCTGCCGGCGCTGAGTCCGTCGTCGACTGTCGCCGAAGCTCCGAGCGAATCTCCGTCGATCGGGGGCTCGGACGACCGGGCAGCGGGGATCCGGAGTCGGTCCGCTCGTCGCCGAGGCCGAGTGACCTTCCCACCACGACGGAGAGCCTTCCGCCCGCTGACGACGACGGAACGTCCGACCCCGTGGGAGGCGCCGACCCGGCGGATGCTTCGACGCCGAACGACCCGGGAACCGCGGATCCCGGCGTCGGCGACCCGTCACCGCCGACCGACCCGGGTTCGACCGATTTCGGCCTGCCGGGCGGCGCGCCCACGATCACCGGCAGCAGTGCGAGCGTCTCGTCCACAACTGCCGAGGTCACCCTCTCGATCGAGGTCAGCGGCACGGTGGGCGCGACGGTGCAGGTGCGCATTCGCGGCAGCGTCGTGGACGCAACCACGGTCGGAGACTCGGGAGCGGTGACGCTGATTCTCCAGCCGAGCGGGCAGGATGTCGCGACGAACGCCCGAGTCGAGGTGCGCTACGCCGCGGGCGACCGGCTCGGCCCGCCCACCGGCGCCTTCCTGTCGGACCTGCTCGCGTAGCGTCCGCCCGGCGATCGCCTCCCCGGCTCCGCCGTAGAATGGACCCATGTCCGACACTTCACGGGTGACACCTTCCGCGCCCCGCGAACCCGGCATGCGCGCACCCCTGTCGGCGATCGACGTGCTGGCCTTCGCGTGCGAGCTGTTCGCCTTCGTGAGCCTCGCGATCTGGGGCTTCGCCGTGTGGCCGTTCCCCTGGAACATCGTCGCGGGGATCGGCGCGCCGCTCGTCGCGATCCTGATCTGGGCGCTGTTCGTCTCCCCGCGCGCGGTTCTGGCGGTGCACCCCTTCGTCCGAGCCGTCGTGGAACTCCTCGTGTACGTCTCGGCAACCCTCGCCTGGTGGAGCATGGGCCTGACCTGGGTCGGTCTGATCTTCGGCGTGGTCGCCGTCACGACAGGCGTCCTCGCAGGCCGGCGGCGCATCGCGTGAGCGCCGACGTCGTCGCGCGGCTGCGCGACGCGCTGGGCGACCGCGTAGACACGTCGGCAGATGCGCTCGCGGATGCGCGAGCGGACAAGTCGGGGCACGCGGCGTCCGGAACACCGCTCGCGGTGGTGCGTGCGGCATCCGTCGGCGACGTGCAGGAGACCCTGCGGATCGCGACCGCCACGCGCACTCCCGTCGTCACGCGCGGCGCCGGCACGGGCCTCGCGGGCGGCGCGAACGCCGGCGCGGGCGAGATCGCGCTCTCGGTCCGCCGGATGGACCGCATCCTCGAGGTGCGCCCCGACGACCTGCTCGCCGTCGTGGAGCCGGGGATCCTCAACGCCGACCTCAACGCTCAGCTGGCCGACGACGGACTCTGGTGGGCGCCCGACCCTGCCAGCCGAGCGATCGCAACGGTCGGCGGCAACATCGCCACCGGCGCGGGCGGCCTGCTGTGCGCGAAGTACGGCGTGGTTCGGGATGCCGTGCTCGGCGTCGATCTGGTCCTGGCCGACGGCCGGCTCCTGCACCTCGGTCACCGCACGGTCAAGGGAGTGACGGGGCTCGACCTCACCTCGCTCGTCATCGGATCGGAAGGCACGCTGGGCGTCGTCGTCGGCGCGACCCTCAAGCTTCGACGACTCATTCCCGGCGAGGTATGCACGATCGCGGCGACGTTCGCGACCGTGCGGGCCGCTGCTGAGGCATCTGCCGCCGTCACCGCATCGGGGGCCCAGCCCGCGATCATGGAGCTGATGGATGCCGCGTCGCTCGCCGCTGTCCACGCGCTGCTGCAGCTCGATCCGCCGACGCCGGGCGCCGCGCAGCTCACGATTCAGACGGACGGTCCGGCAGCGGTCGTCGAAGCGGATGCCATCGCCGGCGTGCTGCGCGCGACAGGCGGCACCGTGGCGGTCTCGCACGATCGCGAGGAGGGCGAGCGGCTGCTCGCGGTGCGCCGGGCGATGCACCCGGCCATGGAGAGTCTGGGCACGGCCCTGATCGAGGACGTGTCGGTGCCGCGCAGCGCGCTGCCCGCGATGTTCGACGAGATCGCGCGGGTCGAGCGGGATCACGGCATCGTGATCCCGACCGTGGCGCACGCGGGCGACGGCAACCTCCACCCGAACTTCATCTTCGACGCGCAGCCGGATTCGGCGGGCATCGTCGAGGTTCCGGCTGAGATCTGGGATGCTGCGGACGATCTCTTCCGCGCCGCGCTGCGTTTGGGCGGCACGCTCACCGGCGAGCACGGTGTCGGCATCCTGAAGAAGCGCTGGCTTGCCGACGAGCTCGGACAGGACCAGTGGGAGCTCCAGCGTCAGATCACTCGCGTCTTCGATCCGCTCGGCATCCTGAACCCGGGCAAGGTGTTCTCGTCGTGACCTCGCCGCGCATCTTCGTGAGCGCCGCCGTGATCACGGATGCCGCAGGACGCGTGCTCGTGGTCCGCAAGCACGGCACGTCTGTGTTCATGCAGCCCGGGGGCAAGCCCGAGCCGGGCGAGAGCGCAGCCGAGGCGTTGGCTCGAGAGCTGCACGAGGAGGTCGGGCTGGTCGTCGACCCGGCCGACCTCGTGCCGCTCGGGACGTTCGAGTCGGATGCGGCGAACGAGGCCGGACACCGCGTCGTCGCCGAGGCGTTCCGCACGACCGCCGAGCCCGATGACCTGTCGGCGCGCGCCGAGATCGCCGAACTCCGCTGGATCACACCGGCCGACGTCGCCGCCATGGCGCTGGCCCCGTTGAGCCTCGACCACCTGCTCGCCCTCGCCTGGGGTTGATGCGCGGGTCAGAGTCCCTGCCAGGCGGGCTTGTTCGCGAACGTGTAGCGGTAGTACTCCGCGAACCGCAGGTCGGATGCCGCGGCCTCGTCGACGACCACCGTCGCGTGCGGGTGCAGCTGGATCGCCGATGCCGGCAGCGACGCCGTCACCGGTCCCTCGACGGCTCCCGCGACGGCCTCGGCTTTGCCCTTGCCGAACGCGAGGAGCACCAGGTGGCGGGCACGCATGATCGTGCCGAGCCCCTGCGTGATGCAATGCTGGGGGACCTCGTCGATCGATTCGAAGAAGCGCGCGTTGTCCTGGCGCGTCTGCTTCGTGAGCGTCTTGACGCGAGTCAGCGAGGCGAAGGACGAGCCCGGCTCGTTGAAGCCGATATGACCGTCCGTGCCGATCCCCAGGATCTGCAGATCGACGCCGCCGGAGTCCACGAGCGCGCGCTCGTAGTCCTCGCCCGCGTGCTCGATGCCCTCGAGCGAACCGTCCGGAACGCTCACCAGCCTGGGGTCCAGTCCGAGGGGCTCGACGACTTCGCGCGTGATGACCGACCGATAGCTCTGCGGGTGCTCGGCAGGGAGGCCGACGTACTCGTCGAGCGCGAACCCTCGCACGCGCGACACGTCGGCGCCGGCAAGGCGCGACGGCAGCGCGTCGTAGACGGCCAGCGGCGTGGACCCGGTCGCAAGCCCCAGCACCGTCTCCGGGTTCGACCGGATCAGGCGTGCGATCTCATCCGCGACGATGCCGCCGGCGGCCGCGGCGTCCGGGACGACGACCACCTCAGCCATGGGCGAGTGCCGTTCCCTGCTGGGGCTCCGCGCCGGGCCCCCGGCTTGCCGACGCGCGCCCGGGGTCGTGTGCGGCCCCGACGAGTGCGGCGCCGAGCGCGGCGGCCGGTGAGCCGGCCGGCAGCAGCTCCACCCGTCCGTCGAGGCGCAGAGATCGCATGAACGGCGATGCCTCAGCGCTGGCGGCGAGCTCGGCCGACACGTCATCCATGAGCCGGGTGCCGAGCGCCGTGACGCCGCCGCCGAGCACCACGACGTCCACGTCGGCGGTCAGCACGAGGACGCGCACAGCCGCCGCGACACCGCGCGCGAGACCCACCCGCAGTTCACGGGCGACCGGATCGCCGCCGTCGGCCGCGTCGAACACGTCCCGGATGGGAAGGGCTCCGGGTTTGCCCCAGCGCTCAGCGATCGCCCCTCCGCCGGCGAGTGCCTCGATGCAGCCGCGCTGACCGCAGCGGCAGAGCGGGCCGTTCGGGTCGATCGAGATGTGCCCGACCTCCCCCGCCGTCCCACGCACTCCGCGCCACAGTTCGCCGTCGGCGACGATGCCCGCGGCGATTCCGGTGCCGAGGTTCAGGTACGCCATCGAACCGGAGCCGCCGTGCAGCGCATATGCGCCGAACGCCGCCGCCTTGACGTCGTTCTCCACCCGCACCGGCACGCCGAGCGCAGGGCCGACGGCGGCGGCCAGATCCAGCTCCTCGACGCCGAGGTTCACTGCGTGCACGACGCGCGCCGTGCCCGGCTCGACCTGACCCGGGATGCCGATGCCGATGGAGTGGATCGGTCCGCCTCCCTCGACATCCGAGGCGAGGGTGCGAACAGCGTCCACAACGGTGCGGATGACGGCATCCGCACCCCATCCGGTCGCGACTCGCACGCGACCGATGATCGTGCCTGCGGCATCGACGGCGACGGCATCCGTCTTGGTCCCGCCGACGTCCAGTCCCACCTTCATCGGCCGTCCTCCCTGCGGGAGGCGGCAGTGGTGCGCGTGCGCATCAGCCCTTGACCGCCCCGGCGACGAGCCCGCTCGTCATCCGGCTCTGCACGATCAGGAAGAAGACGACCACGGGGATCGCGACGAGGGTCGATCCGGCCATCAACTCGGCCCAGTTCGTGCCTCCGTTGGGATCCAGGAACGTGCGCAGCCAGACCGGCAGGGTCATGGCGGCCGGCCGCGGGTTCAGCACCAACGCGAACACGAACTCGTTCCAGGCCTGGATGAATCCGAAGACGCCCGTCGCGACCAGCCCGGGGGCCAGCAGCGGGAACGTGATCCGCCAGAACGCCTGGGAGCGGCTGAGCCCGTCGATCATCGCCGCCTCCTCCAGTTCGACCGGAACACCGTTGACGAATCCTCGCAGGGTCCAGATGGTGAACGGAAGAACGGTGGCGATGTACACGGCCGACAGGCCTGCCACGGTGTTCAGCAGCGCCCAGCTGTCCATCAGCCGGAAGGTCGAGATGATCATGGCCTCGGCAGGGATCATCTGGACGAGCAGGATCGTGATGATGAATGCGGCACGCGAGCGGAACCGGAAGCGAGTGACCGCCAGCGCCGCGAGGAACGCGAAGACGAGCGCCACGACGACCGTGAGAAGAGTGACCTGCAACGAGTTGGCGAGCGCCGGGAGGAAGGGCGCGCGCTCGTTGAAGAAGATCACGTTCGTGTAGTTCTCCAGCGTGCCGTTGTCGGGCCAGAAGTGCAGCTCCGTCCCCCGCACCTGGGCGTTCGGCTGGAAGGACGTGTTGATCATCCAGTAAACGGGGAACGCCGACGCGAAGAAGATGATGATGGCCGCGATGCCGGCGAGCACGGAGCCGATGCGGCGACCCGCGGCGCCCGGGCCGCGGCGACGGCGGCGAGGGGCGGCGGCTGATGTGCGCGCCGGTTCTTGGGCGAGGGCGGTCACAGTGATTCCTCCTTGACGCTCCGCCGGACGTAGGCGATCGACACCGTCGCAAGCAGGAGCACGACGATGACGGAGATCGCGCCGCCCACTCCGAAGTCACCCGATCCGAGCGAGACGCGGTAGATGTAGACGCCCAGCGTGTTGGTCTCCTCGGCGAGGCCGCCGATCGACTGCAGCGCGTAGATCTGCGTGAAGACGCGGAGATCCCAGATGACCTGCAGGATCGTGACGATCGCGAGAATGGGCCGGATGACCGGCAGGACGACGAATCGGAACGACTTGAAGCCGTTGGCTCCGTCGAGCTGCGCCGCTTCGAGCACCTCATCCGGCACCTGTGTGAGGCCCGCGTACACCGTGAACGCGACGAACGGCACGGCACCCCACACGATGATGATCGTCGCGACGAAGAAGAAGCTGAGCGGATCGATGAGCCAGGAATGCCCTTCGAACGGGAGGCCGAACCACTCGCTGAGCACGTAATTGATCACGCCGTACTGCGTGTCGAAGATCCAGCCCCAGACGATGGTCGCCGACAGCGGCGGCATCGCCCAGGCAAGCAGCAGCCCGATCGACACGAGGGTGCGAAGGACCGCGCCGAGGCGCTTCATCAGCAGGGCGACGAGCACGCCGAGGAGTCATCGTCGCTACGACGCAGACCGCCGCCAGGGCGACGGATCGCCCGAGGACCTGCCAGAACTCGGCATCGGTGAGCACTGCCGCGTAATTGTCGAAACCGACGAACTCCGGCGGAGCGCCGAAGATCTGCTCGCGGCCGAACTTCTGGAACGACATCACGAAGAGCTGGATCAGCGGCCAACCGGTGATCAGGGCCAGGACGATCAGTGACGGAACGAGCAGCGCATACGGGGTGAATCCACCCTGTCGCCGACGTCGCCGGGCGCCGGGCGCCGGGGGCGGCTCGGGCGCCAGGATCCTTTCGCCCTCGATCCCGCTGACAGCGGGGCCGAGGTCGTCGCGGACGCTGGACATGTGTCGATTCTCCTCTGGAAGTGAACGGGCCGGCGGAGGACGTACGCCGCCGGCCCGGTGGTGGAGTGCGCTGCATCAGAACCTGGTGCAGCGCACCCCGGATGGATCAGCCGTTGAGGATGTCCTCGATCTTGGTGTCGACCTCGGCGGCCAGGGCCGGGACGTCGCCGCCCTGAGCGATCTTCACGAAGAAGTCCTCGAGGATGCGGGATGCCTCGACCTCGGCCCAATTCGGCGACGCCGGCGTCAGCTTGGCGTTGCCGGCAGCCTCGGTGAACGCCTTCGCCTCGGGGGTGTCACCCAGCGTGGAGGCGAGCGACTTCTTCGCGGGGATGAGGCCGTTCTCGCCGTAGATCGTCTGGAACTCATCACTCAGGATGATCGCGAGCGCCTCCTTGGCGAGGTCGGGGTGTGCCGACTTCGCCGAGATCCCGATGTTCGAGCCACCGGCGAACACCTGCGCCGCGCCGCCTTCCATGCCGGGCAGAGCGTAGACGAACGGTGCAGCCGGCGGGGCCGCCGTCTCGCATTCGCTGGCAAGGCCGAGCGCCCAGTTGGGTGCGGAGAACTGGATCGTCTGACCCTCGCAGTAAGGCGTCCACGGCTCGGCGTTGTCGCCGTCCTTCGGAGCCAGCGATGCGTTCGTCATCAGGTCCTGCACCTGCAGCAGTCCGGCGATCGACTCGTCGGAGCTCAGCTGCGCGTCCCATCCGTCGCCATCCGGCACCGCGATCTCGCCGCCGTTCTCCCAGATGAACGGAAGTGCGTTGTACCAGTCCTGGCCGGCGAACGCGAAGCCCGACTTTCCGGCGTTGGCCGCAGCGAGGTCCTTCGACTGCGTGACGAACTCGTCGAGCGTCGCCGGAGCGGCCGACACGAAGGCGGGGTCGGCGAAGACGACGCGAGCGCCGGAGTACAGCGGAGCGGCGTAGAACTTGCCGTCGTACGAGCCCGCCTCGACGAAACCGGGGAGCAGGTCGTCGCCGCCGAGCGCCTCGTACTCGTCGGAGATGTCCAGCAGCGCGCCCACCGACGTGAATGCCGGGGCCTGCGTGTTGCCGAACTCGACGATGTCCGGGCTGTCCGAGCTGGACATGCTCGTGGTCAGCTTGTCGACGAGGCCCTCCCACGTCTGCTCCTCGATGACGAGGGTCGAACCGGGGTTCTCCTCCTCGAACGTGGTCTTGAGGTAGTCGCGAGCATCCTGGGGCGTGTCGGCACCGACGAGCCAGACGCGGATCTCCGCATCCTCGTCCGCGGCCGGCGTTCCCGAACCGCCGGCACAGCCGGCGAGCACGACAGCCGCAGCACCGAGCAGCGCGAGGCCTCCGAGCTTCTTGTTCATGGTGTCTTCCTTTGTGTGTGTTTCTGGATTCGGCTGGGCCGGGTGACCCATCCGGGGGTAGTGCTGGGGTGGACCTGAGTGGAACGCGGCGTCGCGCTAGGAGACCCCGAGTTGTCCCGACAGGACCATGACGGCCGCTCCGCGCAGGATGATGTCCTGGCCTTGCTCCGTCATCCGCACGCGGACGCCGTCATGGAACTCGGCGAGCGTCCGTGCGCGGAGGGTCTCGACGGTCGCCTGTGCGAGGGGTCCGTCGAGAAGTTCAGGGGGGCCGGAGAGGACGATCTCCGACACGTCGAGCACGCCGACGATCGGGGCGAGCGCGATCCCGAGGCGCTCCCCCGCGTCGCGGAGGACGCCGGCGCGCGCGAGATCGTCGGATGCCGCGGCCAGCCGGGCGGACAATGCGGGGACCGCGAGCCACGCCTCCAGGCATCCGACTTTGCCGCACACGCACACCGGGCCGCCGTCGGTGCCGACGGTGACGTGTCCGATCTCGCCCGCGGCGAAGTGCGCGCCGCGCATGGGCTGGCCCGACGCGAGCAGCCCGGATCCGACACCACGGCCGACCTTGACCAGGAGCACGTCGTCGCCCGAGCCGCCGAACGTGTATTCCGCGAGGACCGCGGCGTTCGCGTCATTCGCGACCAGCACGGGCAGGCCGAGCGCCTCCGTCAGCGCGCCCTGGAGGTCGAAGCCGGCCCACCGGAGATTGGGCGCGCTGAGGATGACGCCATGGTCGTCGACGATGCCCGGAGTTCCGACGCCGACGCCGAGCACGGGGGCGTGCGCGTCGCCGACGAGGTCGCGGGCGAGCTGGATCACGGCGCCGACGATGTCACCGTCGGTGACCACGGGCACTTCCCTGCGAGCCACGATCTCACCGTCGAGAGTGAGGACGGCACCGATGAAGACGTCGCTGCCCGAAAGATCGATGCCGACGATGCGGTGGCCCGCACGATCGAGGTCGACGAGGATGGCGGGCTTGCCCGGACCGGACGCCTCGCGCACACCCATCTCGGCGACGAAACCGTCGGCGATGAGTTCGGAGATCAGATCGGAGATCGTGACGCGTGTGAGGCCCGTCTCGCGGGAGAGATCGGCGCGGCTCATCGCGCCCTGGTGGAACAGGGTCTGCAGAAGCAGTGAGCGGTTGTGGCCGCGGGCGTGCTCCGGGAGCACCTTGCCCCCCTGGCGCAGCGCGCGACCCGGCCCGAACGTGCGACCGTTCGTGGTTCCTTGGGTGTGCGGCGGCTCGAGCGTGGAAGAGCCGCGTTGCGCTTCCGGTGAAGACATGTTTGTTAGTACACCTTACGAACAATCATCGCGCAAGCTTGAATGAGGCATTTGAACGGCGTGTTTACAAAACCGTTACATTCGCCGTCCTGCGCCCGGTGTGGCCTGCGCGCTGCCGACGGCCGGGAGCCGAGCGTGTCGGCGCGCTTAGGCTGGAAGCGATGAGAATCCCCACGACTCGCGGCCTCGCCGCCCTGACGATCACGGTCGTCGCAGTCTTCGGGCTGACCGCGTGCATCGGCTCCCCCACCGGCTCCAGCTCTGCCGGCATCCCCCTCAGTTCGGATGAGCCGGGCGACGAGGGCCAGTCGAAGGAGGATGCGTGCGCGCTCATCCAGCAGAGCATCGAGGACGCGACGCAGGAGTTCGAGAGCGCCCCGAGCGATGACCCCGCGGCCGTCGTGGACTCGATGAAGGAGGCGGCGGTGCGGATCGCCGATACCGCCGGGAAGATCACCAACGACGAGGTCGCCGCCATCGTTCCGTCGCTGCAGGCGATGTTCGCCGAGGCGGGCGAAGTCATGGAGGCCGTCGCGTCCGGCGACGTCTCGAAGGTCGAGGATCTCTCGCAGCTCGGCACGAGGTTCCAGGAGACCAGCGATGCCTTCCAGGAGATCTGCGCACCCTGACCCCGCGCTCCGCCGCGTTCGCTCCATTCCGCATCTGTGATGCATCCGTTGTCCGCCGCCGACCGGACGTCCCTTACCATTGAGTGACGTGTTCGCAGCCGGGGGGTGTAGGCATGACCGATCTGGCCACCAGGCCCGGCGCCGATGACGCGCCGCTCGACGACGACGACATCGCTCGAGGACGATGACGCGTTGCTCGAGGACGACGACACGTTGCTCGAGGACGACGACACGTTGCTCGAGGACGACGACACGCTGCTCGAGGACGACGACACGCCGCTCGACGACGACGACACGCCGCCGTCGGACGACGACGACACGTCTGCCGAGGACGACGACACGCCTCGACGACGACGACACGCCCGTGGACGACGACGACACGTCCGCCGAGGATGGCACGCCCCTCGACGACAACGACACGCCTGTGGACGACGACGACACGTCCGCCGAGGATGGCACGCCCCTCGACGACAACGACACGCCCGTGACGACGACGACACGTCCGCCGAGGATGGCACGCCCCTCGACGACAACGACACGCCCGTGGACGACGACGACACGTCCGCCGAGGATGGCACGCCCCTCGACGACAACGACACGCCGTGGACGACGACGACACGTCCGCCGAGGACGACACGCCCGCTCGACGACAACGACACGCCCGCTGGACGACGACGACACGTCCGCCGAGGACGAGCACGCCCGCTCGACGACGACGACACGCCCGTGGACGACGACGACACGTCCGCCGAGGACGACGACACGCCGCTCGACGACGACGACACGCCTACGCGACGACGCCACGCGCCTGGACGAGGACGACACTTCGCTCGAGGACGACGCCACACCCGTCGAGGACGACACGTCGCTCGACGACGACGACACGTCGCTCGACAACGATGAGGCGTCGCTCGAGGACAACGCCACGCCGCCGACGACGACGACGACGCGCTCGCTCGAGGACGACGCCACGCCGTGCGACGACGACGACACGCCGCTCGAGGACGACGACACGCCGCTGGGCGACGACGACACGCCTGCCCAGGACGACGACACCTCGCTCGACGACGACGACACGCCGCTCGAGGACGAAGCCACACCCGCCGACGACGAGCCACGCTGCCCGAGGACGACGACACGCCCGTCGACGACGACGCCGACGCCGACGCTTATCGTCGCCGCCTCGCCCCTCGTCGCCGCCGCGCCGCTCGTCGCCGCCACGCCGCCATACGACACCGCCACGCCTCCCGAATCGGATGCCGCGGCCCTCCGTCGACGGTGACGCGAACTCGCCGACCCTTGCATGGGTGCAGACCAAGCCGGAGCCCCGCAAGCGACGGACCGGGCTGTGGATCGCCATCGCGGCCGGCATCGCCGCGGTCGCGCTCGTGGCCTCTTCGCTGGTGCTGATCGCCCCCGGCACGTCGGTCGCCGGGGTTCCCGTCGGCGGACTCACGGCCGGTGCGGCCGCCGACGCGATCCAGAACCGGCTCGCCGAGACCACGATCGTCCTCGCCGGATCCGGAGAGGACGCCGAGGTCACCGGCGCAGATCTCGGCGCCACAGTCGACGCGCGCGCCCTGGCCGACCGCGCCTTCAACGAGCACCCCCTGTGGAACCCCACCACGTGGTTCCAGGATCCCGCCACCGCCGCGGTGCGCATCGATGCCGAGGCGGCGACCGCAGTCCTCCGCGATGCCGCCCCGCAACTGTTCATCGACCCCGTCGACGCCACGATCGTCTTCGATGCGGCGACGACGAGCTACACCCTCACTCCGGACGTTCCTGGCACAGGCGTCGACGTCGAGACGGTGCGCCTCGCGCTGCAGTCCGCGCTCGCCGCGGGTGAGACTCGCGTCGAGATCGACGCGACGCCCACGGAGGTCCCTGCGGTGACTTCGACCTCCTCAGCGGAGGCGAGCGTCGCGTCGCTCAACGGCATGCTCGACACCGCAGGCTTCTACGTGGGCGCCGAGCGCACCGTTCCGATCGACCGCGCCGTGATGGCCTCGTGGCTGGCCGTCGAACCGACCGGCGACGGCTCGTTCGAGATCTCCGCCGACCAGGCCGCTATCCAGCCGATCGTCGATGGACTCGCCCCGCTCGTGAACCGGACGGCCGAGAACGGGCTGGTGATCACCGACTCCGGCGGGAGCGTGCTCCGCGAGGAGGCGGCGGGCATCTCCGGTCGTGAGCTCGGTGACACGTCGAACGTCGCCTCGGACTTCGCGACGCAGATCTCGACGGGCAATGGGGCGTTCACGCTGCCGGTCACCGAAGTCGCCCCGGTCATCACGGCACTGGCGCGGCGCATCGAGGTCAACCTCAGCGAGCAGCGGGCATACCTGTTCGAGAACGAGGCCGTCGTGCAGTCCTGGTACATCTCGTCCGGTCGAGACGGATTCAACTCGACCACGGGCAATTTCCGCATCCGTGCGAAGCTCACGATCCAGAACATGGGCAACCCCGACCTGACGAAGGCGCCGAACTACTACACGGAGAACGTGCCGTGGGTCATGTACTACAACGCGCGACGAGGCGCTCCACGGCGCGTACTGGCACAACAACTTCGGCAACCAGATGAGTCATGGCTGCATCAACATGCCAGTGAGTGCGGCGGAGTACGTGTACACCTGGGCCCCGATGGGCACCGAGGTATCAGTCCACTACTGATGCTGTTGGGACCGATCCGCGCGATGCTTGCGGTGATGACTGTCGTACGGCCGGTCCGGCGCCGAGCCGGTCAGCCGATGGTGTCGATGATCTCGTTGAACGTCTTCGACGGGCGCATGACGGCCTCGACGAGCTGGTCGTCCGTGCTGTAGTAGCCGCCGATGTCGGCCGGCGAGCCCTGGACGGCGAGGAGCTCATCGACGATCTGCTGCTCGTGCGCGGCCAAGTCGGCTGCCACCGGAGCGAAGGCGGCCGCTAGTTCCGGATCGGCCTGCTGCGAAGCCAGCTCCTGCGCCCAGTACAGCGCGAGGTAGAAGTGGCTGCCGCGGTTGTCGATCGTTCCCAGAGCGCGGCCGGGCGACTTGTCATTCTCGAGGAAAGTGCCGGTGGCGGCATCCAGCGTGTCGGCCAGCACCTGCGCCTTCACGTTGCCCGTGAAGTTCGCGAGGTGCTCCAGCGATGCGGCGAGCGCGAAGAACTCTCCGAGCGAGTCCCACCGCAGATAGTTCTCGGCCACCAGCTGCTGGACGTGCTTCGGAGCGGACCCGCCGGCACCCGTCTCGAACAGTCCGCCGCCCGCCAGGAGCGGGACGATCGAGAGCATCTTGGCGCTCGTGCCGACTTCGAGGATGGGGAACAGGTCGGTGAGGTAGTCGCGCAGAACGTTTCCGGTCACCGATATCGTGTCCTCGCCCTTGCGGAGCCGGTCCAGCGAGTACTGGGTCGCGGCCGCGGGGGCGAGGATCTCGATCGTGAGGCCGTCGGTGTCGTGCTCGGCGAGGTAGGTCCTGACCTTCGCGATCAGGGCCGCGTCGTGCGAGCGGGTCTCGTCCAGCCAGAACACCGCGGGCGCGCCGCTGGCCCGAGCGCGCGTGACGGCGAGCTTGACCCAGTCTCGGATCGCGATGTCCTTCGTCTGCGTGGCGCGCCAGATGTCGCCCGGCTGGACGGAGTGCTCGAGGAGCACGTCTCCGGCGCCGTCGAGGACCTGCACGACGCCGGCGGACGCGATCTCGAACGTCTTGTCGTGGCTGCCGTACTCCTCCGCCGCCTGCGCCATGAGGCCGACGTTGGGCACCGAGCCGATCGTGGCGGGGTCGAGCGGGCCCGTTGGCGATCACATCGTCGATGGCCGTCTGGAAGACACTCGCATATGACGAGTCGGGGATGACGGCGAGGGTGTCCGCCTCACTGCCGTCGACGCCCCACAGCTTGCCGCCGTTGCGGATGAGCGCGGGCATCGACGCGTCGACGATGACGTCGGACGGTACGTGCAGGTTGGTGATGCCCTTGTCGGAGTTGACGTATGACAGTCGGGGCCCGCGTGCGAGGTCGGCCACGATCGCCGTGGCGATCTCGTCACCGCCCTCGACCGAGGGCAGTCCGGCAAGGATCGCCCCGAGGCCGTCGTTCGCCGTGAGGCCGGCCTCCTCGATGGCGTCGCCGTACTTGGCGAACACGTCGGCGAAGTAGGCCTTGACGACATGGCCGAAGATGATCGGGTCGCTGACCTTCATCATCGTCGCCTTGAGGTGCACCGAGTAGAGGATGTCGTCGGCGGCTGCCTCGCGCAGCGTCTCGGCCAGGAACTCGTCCAGGGCGGCGGCGGAGAGGAAGGTGGCGTCGACGATCTCGCCGGGGAGCACCTTGAGGCCGGTCTTGAGTGGCGTGACGGTGCCGTCGGCCGCGACGTGCTGGATGGTGAGGACGTCGTCGCTGGAGATGACGACGGACTTCTCATTCGATTTGAAGTCGTCGTGGCCGAGAGTCGCCACCCGCGTCTTCGATCCCTCGGCGAACGGCTTGTTGCGATGCGGGTGCTTGCGCGCGTAGTTCTTCACCGACAGGGGCGCGCGCCGGTCGCTGTTGCCCTCGCGAAGCACGGGGTTGACCGCGGAGCCCTTGATGCGGTCGTAGCGCGCGCGGATGTCCTTCTCCTCGAGGGTCTGCGCGTCGTCGGGATAGTCCGGAATGTCGAAGCCGTCCGCCTGCAGCTCGGCGATGGCGGCTTTCAGCTGCGGGATCGACGCCGAGATGTTCGGGAGCTTGATGATGTTCGCCTCGGGCAGCGTCGCGAGGCCGCCGAGCTCGGCGAGCGCGTCCCCCACCTGCTGCTCGGGCGTCAGATTCTGCGGGAATGCCGCGAGCACTCGCCCAGCGAGCGAGATGTCTCGCGTCTCGACATCCACCCCTGCCTGGCTGGTGATGGCCTTCACGATCGGCAGGAACGACGCGGTCGCCAGTGCCGGAGCCTCGTCGGTGTAGGTGTAGATGATGGTCGAGTCGGTCACCGGGTTCGTCTCCGTTCGGGTCGTTTTTCCAGCCTATCGCAACGGCAAAGTATCTCGACATCGAGATACTTCAGCAGATGAAATGCTGGTTAAGCCGACATCCCGTTCGTGCCTGACGCGGGAATCCCGACTACCCTGTGCCTATGGCTGAGCTGAGACTTGTCGAACTGTCTGCCGCGACGATCGTGGCGGTCAACAACATGTCCCTCAAGCCTGGGCAGGAGCAGTACCTGGCGCCGGTGAGCTACGGGATCGCCGCGACGGTGATCAACCCGCAGACGTCCTGGCAGCGCGTCGTCCTGGACGCCAATGAGGTCGTCGGGTTCGTGAGTGCGAACTTCGATCCGGAGGCCCCTGAGGAGCACTTCAAGTCCGTCCTCTGGCGGATCAACGTGGATGCCGACGACCAGGGCCGAGGCGTCGGACGCTTCGCGGTGCAGAAGCTCCTGGACGAGGCCCGCTCGCGCGACTTGGACCACGTCAACGTGATCTACGAGGCGGGCGAGGGCGGCCCGCAGGCGTTCTTCGAGCGCGTGGGCTTCACGCCGGTCGGAGAGACCGAGTACGGCGAGGTCATCGCCGAGATCAAGCTGTAGCTCGCTGACACCCGGGCCGCAGCGCGCGGAAGCTCCAGCAGCAGGGCGCGGAGCTCGAGTAGCAGCGCGCGAGCAGCAGCGCGCGGGAGCTCGAGTAGCAAGGTGCGGGAGCTCGAGTAGCAGCGCGCGGCCATGCTCCCGCGGTCGGAGATTCGCGCGTTCGTCGGAGATATTCGCGGCAGATCCTCCGACGGCGGGCAAAATCTCCGACGGGGCACAGATCTCCGACGGCTCGCCAAATCACCGACCGGGCGCAGCTCTCCAGCGCGCGGCCATGCTCCCGCGGTCGGAGATTCGCGCGTTCGTCGGAGATATCGCCGCAGTTACTCCGACAAGGCGCCAAATCTCCGACGTGGCTGCGGCTCATGCTCACCTCGGCAGCTCGGTCACCTGTTGAGATCGCATTCCTCCACAGGCGGCAATGTGCGACGCGGGTCCGCTGGACAGATCGGTTCGTCGGATGCCGGGTCCCCCGCGCCTTCATCATCATCGCGTGGACATCGTGCAGTGGCTCGAACGACGAGATGGGGGCATCGCGCACCGAGAGGTCGCGCGACGAGCGGGCTTTTCGACTTCTGTGCTCCGACGCGCGGCGAGGGACGGTTCGGTGCGTGTCGTCCGTCGGCTGTGGCTGGCGGTTCCGACCGCGACGGGCGACCTGATGGCCGCGGCATCCGCCGGCGCCCGCCTCGCGTGCGTTTCGGCCGCTCGCCATCGCGGATGGTGGCTGCCAGAGGGTGCCGACAAGGAGCTCCACCTGCGCTTCGCACCCCACGCGCGGAGCTTCTCGTTCGACGGCGTCGCGCATTGGACGACGTCGATCGCGCCTGCATCCGCGTATTCGCTCGTGGAGTCGACCGAGGACTCGCTCGCGCACCTCGCTCGGTGCCTAGACCCGGAGTCCGCTCGAGTCGCCTGGGAGTCGGCGATCCGCGTCGAGCGCCTCTCGGTCGATGCGCTGCGCGGCATCCGGTGGCCGTCGGAGAACTCCAGAGAGTGCGCACGGTCGGTGTCAGGGCTGTCGGATTCGGGGCTGGAGACGATCGCCGTCGTCAGGCTTGAACCGTGGGGGCTCCGGCTGCGACAGCAGTGCGTGATCGCCGGACGTCGCGTCGACCTGCTCATCGGGGAGCGGCTCGTGGTGCAGCTGGACGGATACGCATTCCATTCGACCCCGGCGCAACGAGGCCATGACGTCGCGCACGATGCCGAGTTGCGCCTGCGCGGATACACCGTCCTTCGATTCACCTACGCGCAGGTCGTCCACGACTGGTCCTCCGTCGAGCGCACCATCGCTCGTGCGGTCGCTGCCGGCGCTCACCTCGCCGCGTGAGCTTCTCGCAACGTCCGCGCATGCTGCGGGTCGGAGATTCGCGCGTCCGTCGGAGAATTCGCGGCCACACCTCCGACCGACCTCGAAATCTCCGACCGGGCGAGCGAGGCACCGACCGCCGACGCCCCGACCCGCGTCGAAACGCGAGCCGGGGCATCCATCGGGCAGCGACCTAGACCAGCGACTCCCGCCACGCGGCGTGCAGGCGGGCGAAACGCCCGTCCCCGCCGATGAGGTTGTCGGGCGAGTCGTCCTCGATGATCTCGCCGTGCTCCATCACCAGCACCCGGTCGGCGATCGCGACCGTCGAGAGTCGGTGCGCGATGATGATCGCCGTGCGGTCGGCCAGCAGGGTCTGCAGCGCGTTCTGGATCTGCCGCTCGCTCGGGATGTCGAGTGACGCCGTCGCCTCGTCGAGGATCAGCACCGCGGGGTTGGCGAGGAAGGCCCGTGCGAACGAGATCAGCTGGCGCTGACCCGCCGACACGCGCCCGCCGCGCTTGTTGACGTCGGTGCTGTAGCCGTCGGGCAGTCGCTCGATGAAGGCATCCGCCCCCACCGCCCGCGCGGCCGCGCGGATCTCGTCGAGCGTCGCATCCGGCTTTCCGAGCGCGATGTTGTCGGCGACGGTGCCGCTGAACAGATAAGCCTCCTGCGTGACCATGACGATCGCGCGCCGGAGGTCCTTCGGGTGCAGCTGGCGCAGGTCCACGCCGTCGAGGGTCACGCGCCCGCGCGTCGGGTCGTAGAACCGCGACACGAGCTTGGCGAGCGTCGATTTGCCTGCGCCCGTCGTTCCGACCAGGGCGATCGTCTCGCCCGCGGGGATGTCGAGCGAGAAGTCCGGCAGGATCGTGCGCCCGCGGCTGTACCCGAACTCGACGTCCTCGAAGCGGATGTGACCGCGCGCCTGCCACAGGTCGACCGGCTTGGTCGGATCGGGAACCGTGGGCTCCTCCTCCAGCACGCCCGACACCTTCTCGAGCGCGGCCGTCGCGGACTGGTACGAGTTCAGGAAGAACGCGACCTCCTGCAGCGGCGCGAAGAAGTTGCGCACGTACAGAACCGCGGCGATGAGCGTGCCGATCAGGATCGAGCCGTCGACGACGCGGATGCCGCCCCAAAGGAGCACGAGCGCGACGGTGACCGACGCCACGGCCATGAGTCCCGGCTCGAACGTCCCGAAGAGCCTGATCGAGCGCATGTTGACGTCGCGGTAGTCGCTGGCCAGGCCCCCGAACTCGTCGTCGTTGCGCACCTCCTTGCGGAACGCCTTGACGGCGCGGATGCCGGTCATCGTCTCGACGAACTTGACGATCACCTTCGCGCTGACCACGCGCGATTCGCGGTAGACGACCTGCGAGCGCGTGTAGAACCAGCGCATGAGCAGGTACAGCGGCAGCCCCATCACGAGGAGGATGACACCGGACTCCCAGTCCAGCAGCAGCAGCGCGATGAGCGTGAAGCCGCCGTACAGGATGCCGGAGACCAGTTCGTTCAGCCCGCCGTCGAGCAGCTCGCGGATCGTGTCGAGATCGCTCGTCTGTCGCGAGATGATGCGGCCGGACGTGTACGACTCGTGGAACTCGAGGCTCAGGCGCTGCGTGTGCAGGAAGATCCGCTTGCGCAGGTCGAACATCACCGCCTGAGTGAGCCGCGCCGCCACGACGACGTACCAGCCGATGAGGCCGGCACCGCCGAGCGCGGTGATCAGGTACACGACGACGACGCCGATCGTCGGCATCCAGTTCATCTGGTCGACGACCGCGGGCAGGGCGGTGTTGATTCCGTACGCGATCAGCGCCGGACCGGCGACGCGCAGCGCCGTGGAGACGATCAGCACGACGGCGGCGAGCACCAGCTGCCACTTCAGCGGCGTGACGAGCGAACCCAGCAGGCGCAGCGAACGGCGGCGGATGCTGCGGCTCTCGTCGCGCGTGTAGTCCGAGCGGTCTTCGCCGCTGGTTCCCTCGACGGTTGCATTGCTCACAGGTTCACCTCCCTCTCCCGCATGCGGGCTTGCTCGTCTTCCAGGCTCGAGATGACGTGCCGGTAGTGGTCGCTCTCGCGCAGCAGGTCGGAGTGGGTTCCGACGGCGGTGATACGGCCCGCCTCCAGCAGCGCGACGCGATCGGCGAGTGTCACCGTCGACGGACGGTGCGCGACGACGAGCGCCGTCGTGGCGTGGAGCACCTCGCGCAGCGCGTCTTCGACGAGCGCTTCGGTGTCGACATCGAGCGCCGACAGCGGGTCGTCGAGCACGAGCACCGCGGGTCGTGCCGCGACCGCGCGCGCGAGCGCGAGCCTCTGACGCTGACCGCCGGACAGGGACAGGCCCTCCTCGCCGATGATCGTGTCGACGCCGTTCGGCAGGTCGTCGACGAACCCGGCCTGGGCGACGTCGAGCGCTTCGCGCATCACGGCCTCCGCTTCGGGGCTCCCCGGAGCGAGGTCCTCGCGGCCGAGCAGCACGTTGTCGCGAACCGTCTGCGAGAACAGGGTCGCGTCCTCGAAGGCCATCCCGACGTGCATGCGCAGCTCGCTGAGGGTCAGGTCACGCACGTCCACGCCGTCCAGAAGCACCCGGCCGCCTGTCACGTCGTACAGACGCGAGGGCAGCGTGGTGAGCGTGGTCTTGCCCGAGCCGGTCAGGCCGACCAGCGCCATCGTCTCGCCCGGCCGCAGCACGAGGTCGACTCCGTCGAGCAGATCGCGCTCCTGGGCGGCGGCATCCTGGTACCGGAAGTGCACGTCCTCGAACACCAGTTCGCCGCGCGGGCGGTCGATCGTGGCAGGGGATGCCGGATCGACGATCGTGTTCTTCTCGTCGAAGACCTCGAAGATGCGGTCGGTCGCGGTCCGCGCGTCGAGCGTGAACGAGAACAGGAAGCCGATCGACTCCATCGGCCAGCGCAGCACCGTCGCCATCGCGAAGAACGCGATGAGCTCGGCCACCTGCAGCTGACCGAGCTGGACGAGGTAGATACCGGCGCCCAGGCACAGCGCGAAGGCCATGTCGGGCAGCAGCACCAGCCAGAACCAGATCACGCCGATGGCGCGCGCCTTGCGCAGCTCGGTCTGCCGAAGCGACTCGGCCTGCTCGGCGAACTTGTGCAGCGCGTGCTTGCCGCGCCCGAACGCCTTCAGCACGCGGATGCCGTGCACGCTCTCCTCGACGGAGGTGGCGAGATCGCCCGCCTGATCCTGGCTCTGCCGGGCAAGGGTGCCGTACGTCTTCTCGAACCGGTAGCCGGTGAACCACAGCGGCAGCGAGCACACGAGGAAGATCGTCCCGAGCAGCCAGTGCCAGCGGAAGAGCAGCGCGGTGCCGACGGCGATCGTCAGGACGTTGACCACCAGCAGCACGAGACCGAACGCCATCCAGCGCCGCAGCATGCTGATGTCCTGCATCATGCGGCTGAGGAGCTGCCCCGACTGCCAGCGGTCGTGGAACGACACCGGCAGTCGCTGCAGGCGGGAGTAGAAGCCCTGACGTATGTCGTACTCGACCTTGGTCGCGGGTCCGAGCACGAACCAGCGCCGCAGCCAGACCATCAGCGCCTCGAGCAGACCCAGGACGAGGATGACGGCCGAGCCCAGCACGAGCTGCGCCGGGTCGCCCGAGCTGATCGGCCCGCGGACGATGACCTCGAGCACGAGTGGGATCGACAGCGCGAGCAGGCTGGCGATGAGCGCGCTGCCGGCACCGAGGGCCAAGCGCGGGATGACGGGCTTGGCGAACGGGATGAGTCGCGCGAGGGCGCGCGGCGTGGAGAGACGGCCGTCGTGTGGTGTGGCGGTGGAAGTCATGATCCTTGTGGGATTGGGTCGCGCAGGGTGGAGAGGTGTTTTGCGGGTGGTCGCCGAAAGGCACGGCGACCGACGGTGACGCCTGTTGAACGGAACGCGCGGAAGGTCGGCGATATGCCGACTCGGCTCAGCCGAAGAGTCCGGGGGTCCCGATCGGGTCGCGGAGGAGGGCGGCGACCGGCGTGACGGCAACGGCGATCGTGTTCATGGCAGCCTCCTTCGATGGGTGTCCACTCGGCGCAGACGAGAGCCCTCCAGCCTATCCCCCGCGGTTTGCGGGATGCAACCGTTCTCCGTGCCCCGCGCGCGAAACCACCCCTTCTCGCCGAGTCCGCCCCGATCGGCGCAGCAATCGAGGGCGGTTCCGAGAAGGGGTGGTTTCGGCCGGGCGATGCCGCTCAGGCCGCGGCTTCGCGCGCCAGCAGCTCGCGCTTCACGTCGAGCCCCCAGGCGAATCCGCCCAGCGACCCGTCCGAGCGGAGCACGCGGTGGCACGGGACGAACAGCGCGGGCGCGTTGCGGGCGCAGATGGATGCCGCGGCCCTCACCGCGCTCGGCTGGCCGAGCGCCACGGCGAATTCGGCGTACGTCAGCGGATGTCCCGGCTCGATGCGGCGCAGGGCGGCCCACCCGGCCGACTGCATCGCCGTGCCCTCCTGCGCGACGGAGACCTCATCGATCGCCGCGAGATCGCCGGCGTAGTAGGCGAGCGCGGCGGCCGCGGCATCCGTCTCAGCCTCGCGCACGGCCTCCGGCCGCAGTCGCGGGTGGATGCGCGCCAGAGCCGCCTCGGGGTCGGCCGTCCAGCCCGATGCCAGCACGCGGCCGCGCTCGTCGGCGACGATCGTGAAAGCGCCGTCGGCGGTGTCGATGGTCTGAATGCTCGCGGTCATTGTGAAGCCTCCTGGTTGCTGAGTCGTCGGATCGGGGTTGTGGATGTCGTGGGCTGCGGCTCGGCCGACGCGGCTGTCGCCGATCCGGACGCCGACCTCCGCCGGACGGTCGCAAGGGGCCGGGCGGGCACGGCGCGCCAGAGATGAGCGGTGAGATAGCTCCGCCACGGCGCCGTCCGCATGGCCCAGTCGTCGAGCTCGCGCGGCTCCGCGGGGAGGCCGGCCGCGGCGGCGCCCGCGCGCACCGCGACGTCTCCGGGCAGGAACACGTCGGTGTCGCCGAGCACCCTCATCCGCACGTAGTCGGCGGTCCACGGGCCGATGCCGGGCATCGCGAGCAGCGCCGAGCGCTGGTCGGCGCCGGCATCGCCAGGACCGAGCGGCAGGCTGCCGTCGGCGAGCGCCGCGGCCGCACCGACGATCGACCGGATGCGCGCCGCCGGTCCGCGCAGCACCTCGTGCCCGCGGTCGGCGATCGCCGCCATCGTGGGGAAGAGTCGGGCTTCGCTCGCGCCGGCGGGGCCGTCCGCGCCGATCCCGACCGGCTCGCCGAGCGCGTCGGTCAGAGCCGTCAGCGCTGTGCGCGCCGCCGCCACGGTGATCTGCTGTCCGACCATCGCGCGGATCAGCATCTCGTGCGGGTCGGCCGCACCGGGAACGCGGATGCCGGGGACGCGTGCGACCAGGGGCGCGAGTTCAGGATGCCGCGCGAGCGCCGCGTCGACCGCGATCGGGTCGGCATCCAGGTCGAAGAGCCTCCGCGCCCGCGTCGACGAGCGTGGACAGGTCGCCGAGCTGAGTGAGGCGGGCCCGCAGGCGCACGCGTCCGACCTCGTCGAGGCGAAGCTCGAACCACGCCGGACCGCCGGAGAGGCGCAGGGTGCGGGCGAACGAAATGGCCGTGGACGATTCGACGCCGCCGATCGCACGAGCGCCCATCCACGAGAAGAGGCCGTCGGCGTCGAACGGGCCGCGGTGAGGCAGGACGAGGTCGATCGCACCCGCGTCGAGGGCGTCGCCGCCGTGGCCCCGCCGTCGGCGTGCGCGCAGCTCGAGCGGCGGCATCCCGAACACCTCGCGGACCGTCTCGTTGAACTGGCGGATGCTGGAGAAGCCCGCCGAGAACGCGACATCGGCGGCCGGGATGTCGGTGCCGACGAGCAGCATCCGCGCAGTGTGCGCGCGATGGGCGCGACTGAGTGCCAGCGGACCGGCGCCGAGCTCGGCGGTGAGCAGGCGGGTGAGGTGGCGCGGCGAATAGCCGAGCCGGCGCGCGAGCCCCGGAACGCCTTCGCGCTCGACGACGCCGTCCGCGATCAGGCGCATCGCGCGCGCGGTCGTGTCGCCGCGCAGGTCCCACTCCGGCGACCCCGGCGCGGCCTCGGGAAGGCAGCGCTTGCACGCGCGGTATCCCGCCTCGTGTGCCGCGGCGCTCGTCGCGAAGAAGGAAACGTTCGACGGCTTCGGTGTGCGCGCCGGGCAGCTGGGCCGGCAGTAGATCCCGGTGGAGCTGACCGCCGTGACGAACTGCCCGTCGAAGCGCGGATCGCGCGACTGGATCACGCCGTACCGCTCGTCGAAGGTCATGCTCGAGATGCTCACGTGTCCCAGCCTGCCACGATCCGCGGCATCCGACTGGCGGAAATCGGACACGGCTGTGCGCGGTGCGGCCGGCCCGAATCCGACGGGCCGACCGCGACCCGCTCAACCGGTCACTATCGCGAAGCCTCCGCTCGGCACGGGAACGTTCCTCGCACCACGGAGCGTGTACGAGTTCACCTCAGCACCCGTTGCGTCGTACACGACGACCGTCGCATGCTCGCCATCGCGACCGACGTGCACCGGCTGCGGCGTGAGGCTGCTGGAGTGCACGAGCTCGGTGACGCCACCCTCTCCCGTGAGCACCAGGCGCGACACCATGGGCCGAACCAGCAGAGCATCCAGCTGCAGCGAGCCGCTGCTGACGTCGACGCGCACCTGCTGTCGATCGGCGAGCACCGGCGACTGGAGCGAGTGCGGCAGGAGGACGCCATCGGTCGGCGAGATCCCTTGCGCGGGCGCGGACTCCTCGAGGATTCCGAGCGGGCGGCGATCGGACGTCCACGTGGAACTGCTGCCATCCGCGCCGGGGCTCGACCAGACCACGGGCTCGACCCAGCGGCGCATGTCGGACGCACCGATGTCGATGATCGCGTGCTGTCCGCCCGTGAGCGTGAGGGCGCTCCCCGACCAGCTGGACTCACCCGTCCAGGAGGGCGGTGTGCTGACCGTGCCGTCGGTCTCGACGGCCGTCTCCGCTTCGACGAGCTCCAGGCCAGCTCGTTCGGCGATCGTCGTGATCGTCGAGGCTCGCGCGGCCAGTTCGGGTCGTGCATCCAGGGCGATCATCGTGAGCAGCGCGTGGATCGTGCTTTCGGCCCCGCTGTTGCGATTGATCGTGTCGTTCGGCTGCAGACCGTCGAAGGCGATGCCGGTGGCAGGGTCGTACATCGGCTCGCCGGCACGGTTGGCTCCGAAGAACCAGGCGGCCTGCATTCCTGCGAGCGCCTCGAATCCGGGCGAGCCGGTGGCGTCGGCCACGGCCAGCAGTGACTGCACCCGGGAGTCGGCCCCATAGGCGATCTGCACGCGATCGGTCGGGCTCGGGAACCAGCCGTTGTCGGGTCCGCCGGCGGTGAGCAGGGTCGGCGTGAAGACGGCGGCGTCCATGATCGCGGGTGCAGCAAGAGCGGGATCCCCGAGCACGACGGATGCCTCCGCCAGCGCAGCGGGCATCTGTGAACCCCAGGCGTGCCACATGCTGCGGGACTGCGCCCACGGCAGGATCGCGCCGTAGGGCCACGAGCGCACGGTCCCGGCGGACATCGCGGCGATCCCCTCGGCGAGCTTGCGCATGGCATCGGCTGCTGCCGTATCCGCCGGCTGCGCCTCGACGCGGGCGGCGAGCCCGAGCACGGCTTCGGCCGAAGCATCCGCCCCGTCCACGATCAGCCACGCGGGCACGCGCATGCCGTCGGACTCCGTCCACTCGCCGTAGTTCACCAGCACTTGACGGTCCAGCGCCGCGAGCGAAAGGGCCAGTCGATCCTCGAGGAACGCGGCGAACTCGGGGTCGGCGTCCTGGAACGCGGCATAGCCCTCGCCCAGTGCCCAGATCGTGCGGGCGAGCCAGTAGCTCGGTCCGGAATCCGACGGGTCGGGCAGTTCCACCGGTATGGCGGACGGATTGAGCGTGCCGTCGGGCTGCATCCACAGCACGACGTTGCCCGCGTTCGGTCCCTCGCTCGTCTGAAGGTAGGCGATCGACCGGAGCAGCTCGTACGCGGTGTCGCGGCTCGCCTCGTCGCCGGTCAGCGTCCAGTGCCTCAGGTAGACCACGGCGGCACGCGCGATGTCGTCGGCGTTGTACGCGCCCTGCCCCCAGTGACCGGTCGCAGCATTGAAGGCTCCGCCGCCCACGCGCTCGAAGGTGCCGCCCGCCCGGGCATCCGCGTACGTCCACGGGAGGACGAGCGCCGGCTCGTCAGCGAGCCGGTATGTCGTGTGCCCGGGCACATCCGCCGGTGGCGTGGCCTCGTCGAGCAGGAAATTCAAGTGGGCGAGGTTCGTGAGCGGTGACACGATGACTGCGGCCGGCGCCGTGGCCTCGATCCCAGTCGCGGGACGCGGCCCAGCGGTCGCGAAGGCGGGAGTGGCGAAGCCGGCGATGGACACGGCGACCGCGATCGCCAGTGCGCTCACGGCCCGCGGCACCGACCTCATCCTGCGGGCTCGGCGCGCGGCCAGGCGTTCGGGGTGATCCTCTGGGGTTCGGCGTGGGCGATCGGCGGGCGGTGGACGTGTTCCATCGGAACTCCTCGGTGGCCTGACCCCTGGGTCAGGATCCAAACCGGTTCACGTACCAGTCAGCATCGGCGATGGCCGGACCGCCAGTCCCTTGTATGACGACCGTCTCGGGTGTAGGCACACGCGCCGCTCCGCAGGCATCGCCCGCGGCCGACCCGCGGCCTTCTCTGCAGCGGATACCGTGAAGGGATGAGTGAACGCGAATTCGACGTCATCGTGATCGGGGCCGGCGCCGTGGGCGAGAACATCGCCGACCGCACCGTGCAGGGCGGGATGACGACCGTGATCGTCGAGGCCGAGCTCGTCGGCGGCGAATGCTCGTACTGGGCGTGCATGCCGTCGAAGGGCCTCCTGCGCAGCGCCGCCGCCCTCAGGGCGGCACAGGACGTCGACGGCGCGAAGCAGGCCGTCAGCGGCGAGATCGACGTCGCGGGCGTCCTGCGGCGCCGCGACCGGATCGCCCACGACTGGGACGACGCGCCCCAGGTGCGCTGGCTCGCGAAGACCGGGATCGACCTCGTGCGCGGCCACGCCGAGTTCACCGGCGTCAAGCGCGTGCGTGTGACCGCCGAGGACGGCACGGTGACCGACCTCGTCGCTCGGCACGCCGTTGCGGTGGCCACCGGGTCGGCGTCGCTGCTGCCCGACATCCCGGGTCTCCGCGAGATCGAGCCGTGGACAAGTCGGGATGCGACCAGCGCGCACGAGATCCCCGAGTCGCTCGCGATCCTCGGAGGAGGGGTCGTGGGCGCGGAGATGGCGACCGCGTACGCGGGATTCGGCACCAAGGTGACGCTGATCGTCCGCTCGAGCCTCTTGACCAAGATGGAGCCGTTCGCGCGCGACCTCGTCGAGGCCTCACTCACGAAGATGGGTGTCACCGTGCGTGCCGGGGTGGATGTCACCGCTGCGCACCGCACCGAGAAGAACGCCGTTCTCACGCTCTCGGACGGCGGCCGGGTCGTCGCCGAACAGGTGCTCGTCGCGATCGGGCGCACGCCGCGGACGACCGACCTCGGCCTGGACGCCATCGGATTCCAGCCGGGGGCATGGCTCGCTGTGGACGACACGCTGCTCGTGAAGGGAACCGACTGGCTCTACGCAGTCGGTGACGTCAACCACCGCGCCCTGCTCACGCACCAGGGCAAGTACCAGGCGCGCGCCGCCGGCGATGTGATCGCCGCCCGCGCCAAGGGCGGCCGCGTCGACGACGCCCCCTGGGGCGCGCACGTCGCGACAGCCGATCACGAGCACATCCCGGAGGTGACTTTCACTGACCCGGAAGTCGCCTCGGTAGGGCTCACGGAGGCGGCCGCCCGGGCCGCCGGTCGCAGCATCCGCGTGCTCGACTACGACTTGGCATGGGTCGCGGGGGCGACGACCTACGCGGATCATTACAAGGGGCAGGCGCGCGCCATCGTGGACGAGGAGCGCCGCGTGCTGATCGGCGCGACGTTCGTGGGACCGGATGTGGCCGAACTCCTCCACTCGGCGACCGTGGCGATCGTCGGCGAGGTGCCGATCGACCGTCTGTGGCACGCGGTGCCGTCGTATCCGACGCTCAGCGAGGTCTGGCTCCGCTGGCTCGAGCAATACGGACGCCCGACCGACTGACCGGCTCGCCGCGGCGCTCAGTGGAAGAAGTGGCGCTCGCCCGTGAAGAACATGGCGACGCCGGCATCCTGCGCCGCGGAAATGACCTCGTCGTCGCGGACCGAACCGCCCGGCTGCACGATCGCGGAGATGCCTGCGTCGAGGAGAACCTGCGGCCCATCGGCGAACGGGAAGAAGGCGTCGGATGCCGCGACCGAACCGGCCGCGCGAGCACCCGCACGCTCGACGGCGAGCCGGCAGGAGTCGACGCGGTTGACCTGACCCATGCCGATGCCGACCGTCGCCGAACCCCTTGCGAGCACGATCGCATTGGACTTCACCGCCCGGCAGGCCTTCCACGCGAAGATGAGGTTCGTCATCTCCTCGTCGGTGGGGCGCTCGCCCGAGACCAGCTGCCAGTCCTTCGCGACCGACTCGATGTCGTCGGGGAAGCGGTCGGCGTCCTGCAGCAGCAGTCCGCCCGAGACGAGCCGCACGTCCATGCGCTCCTGCTGCCAGTCGACGGGCAGCCGGAGCACACGGAGGTTCTTCTTCAGGGCGAAGACTTCGAGGGCGGCGGGCTCGAAGTCGGGCGCGACGACGACCTCGGTGAAGATGTCGCGGAGGTTCTCGGCCATCTTGAGCGTGACCGTGCGGTTCGCCGCGATGACGCCGCCGAACGCGGAGACCGGGTCGCACTCGTGCGCGCGCAGATGTGCGCTGGCGATCGGGTCGAGCGCGTTCGGGGCGGCGACGGCGATGCCGCAGGGGTTCGCGTGCTTGATGATCGCGACCGCGGGCTTGACCATGTCGAAGGCAGCCCGCAGCGCGGCATCCGCATCGACGTAGTTGTTGTACGACATCTCCTTGCCCTGCAGCTGGGTCGCCTGCGCGATGCCGTGGCCGCCGACGCGGCTGTAGATCGCGGCGCGCTGATGCGAGTTCTCGCCGTACCGGAGGGTCGCGAGCCGCTCGGCCTGGATGGTCAGATGCTGCGGCAGATCGACGTCGCCCGAGAGCGTCTCCTCTGCGAACCACTGCGCGACCGCGCGGTCGTAGGCGGCCGTGTGCGCGAACGCGCGCGCCGCGAGCGCCCGCCGCTGCGCGAGGCTGGTGCCGCCGGCACCGATCGACTCGATGACGGCGGGGTAGGACTCCGGCGAGACGACGATGGCGACATTCGCGTGGTTCTTCGCCGATGCCCGCACCATGGCGGGGCCGCCGATGTCGATCTGCTCGATGACCGCGTCACCCTGCGCGCCGGAGGCCACCGTCTCGATGAACGGGTACAGGTTCACGACGACCAGTTCGAACGGGGCGATGCCGAGCTCATTCAGCTGCCGCTCGTGGTCCTCGAGGCGGAGGTCGGCGAGCAGACCGGCGTGAACGCCGGGGTGGAGAGTCTTCACTCGCCCATCGAGCGATTCGGGGAAGCCGGTGACGGCGGCGACATCCGTCACTGCGAACCCGGCGTCGCGGATGGTGGCCGCCGTCGACCCGGTCGAGATGATTTCGACATGGGCGCCCGCCAGCGCCGCGGCGAGGGTCAGCAGGTCGGTCTTGTCGCTCACAGAGACGAGCGCGCGCCGGATGGGCACGACGTCGCGGTCGCGGTAAAGCTCAGGGTCGTGGCTGGGGCCGGCCATGGTGGCTCCTCGGTGGGATTTCGGGGGCGGGCGGGTCGTCGCGCTCAGCGCAGCTGTGCGGCGAGGTCGAGCTCTCCGGTGGCGATGCGACGGACGACGTCGATCAGTAGGCGGCGCTCGACCGGCTTGATGCGCTCGTGGAGCGCATGCTCATCGTCGCCCGGGAAAACGGGAACCCGCTCCTGCGCGAGGATCGGGCCGCTGTCGACGCCGTTGTCGACGATGATGACGCTTGCTCCGGTCTGCGCGACTCCGGCGGCCAAGGCATCCCGCACGCCGTGCGCACCGGGGAACTCGGGCAGGTAGGCCGGATGCGTGTTGATGATCCGCGGCGACCACGCGTCCACGAGGGTCGCGGGCAGGAGTCGCATCAGGCCGCTGAGCACGACGAGGTCGGGCTTCCAGACGTCCAGCTGGGCGCCGAGTTCGTCACCCCATTCCTCGCGGGAGTCGAACTCGCGCCACGGCACGAGCATCGTCGGGATGTTGTACTCCTCGGCGTGTATGAAGCCTGGCGCCTCGCGATCGGCGCCCACGACGACCACGCGCGCAGGGAAGTCCGGCTCGGCCGCCTCATCGAGCAGGGCCCGCAGATTGGACCCCGCGCCCGAGATGAGGACGGCGACCGTGAGCACCCGCCTAGTCTACCGGCGGCAGCGGCTGCGGCCGGCGGGGGCCGAGGTCGACCGTCGGCGTGCTGTCGGGGTCGGTGCGCGGGCGCGGCGCCGCGGCGTCCGGTCGGTCGGATGCCTCGCCGGACGGAGTCGCGGCGGTGACGGGCTCGTTCGTCGGTCCGGTGGACCGCTCGCTCGCCCGCTCATCCCCGCCGGTCGGATCGAGGGCGGTCGGCCGGTCGGGGTGCGCCATGGCGGGGGCGACCTCGGCGTGCGAGGTCGCGGCATCCCGCTCCGACTTGGGGGCCTTGGGCCGGCGTCGGGGCGAGAGCAGCAGGATGGCCGCACCGAGCAGCACCTCGACGCCGACCGCGAGCGCGACGGGTCCCGGCTGCGGGCCGACCTCGGACAGGCTGCCGGGCCCGATCGAGCCGGACGCGAGCTGCGCCAGCAGCGCGGCGCCGGCAGCGGCGAGCACGGCGATGCCGATCGCAATGACGAAGCGCGCGCTGATCGGCTCGTGAGCGGCCATGACCTCGGCGTCGACGGGGGCGTCGTCCTCAATCGCGTCGCTCCCGGCCGTCGGCCGGCTCGCCTCCGCCTCGGCCAGCAACGCCGTGAGTGCGGTGCTGCGTGCCGTCTCGGGGGCGGCATCCCATCCGGTGGGAAGGGACGACCGCTCCGCGGCTGTGTCGGCAGGGGCTTCGGGCGTGGCGGCGGGGGTGGCGGCGGGCGGTGCGACGAGGCGTGACCGCGCGATCCATCCGGCGAGCGCCCCGAGCGCGACCGGGAGCAGCGCAAGCAGGAGCAGCCACTGCGTGGTGGACTCGGGGAGCGCGCCGAGCACGGGGATGCCGGGGATCACGCCCAGCTGCGTGCCCGCGGGTGAGACGGCCGTGCCGGTGCCCACGGCGAAGCCGGGGCCGGCGACGAAGGCGAGCCCCCAGATGACGAGCGTGGGCAGGTAGGCGAGCTGTGCGAGCGTCACGATGGTCGCGCCGAGCACGTCGACGTGGGATGCCTCGATCAGGGCGATCACCTCGCCGCCGCGCAGCACGAGTGCGATGGCGAACACGAGCGCGCCGAGCCCGATCAGGCCGGCGAGCACGACGGCCGCGCCGCGGACGATGAGACCCGGCGCGTCACCCCATCCGCGCGGGGCAGCCTCGACGCGGTCACGCGCGCGGGCGAGGAAGCCGGAGCCGGCTTCGCGCCACTCGGTCACGAATGCGCCGACAAGCAGCGGGAGGGCGAAGACCAGGGACGGCAGCAGGATCGCCTGCCAGAGCTCGGCGGCGGCCAGCGAGTTCGCCGAGGTCAGCGCGATGACCGCGACGAGGCTCGCGAAGACGGCCGTGCCCGTCAGGACGCCGGTGACCCACGCGTCCGCCCGCGAGGCGCGCACGCCGGAGCGCGCTGCGAAGATGGCGGTGAAGGACGCGAACGCGAGAGGGGCGAGCGAGAGCACGAAGGATGCCGCGCCCGGATCGATGCCTGCCGCGGCGAGGTAGTCGCCGGGAAGGGTCACCTGCAGCGGGACGAGATTTCCCAGTTGCCAGATGGCGGCACTGGCGGGCCAGAGCGTGCCCCAGTCGGCGGTGCCGTCCATGCCGAGCACCCACAGCACCGTGAGCGGGGCAAGGGTCGCCGCGATGCCGACTGCCGCCGCGATGGCGGCGTCGACGGCGGCGAGGATGACGACGATCAGGCGATGCATGCCTCATCGACCCTACCGACGCGGGCATGGGCATCCGGCGCCCGGCACGCCCTGGCGCGGCATCCGCTCAGGCGATGCTCAGGCCGGGTGCGAGCCACGATGAGCCGCAGGCGCCGCGCGCTGCACCGAGACGGTTCAGCCGGTGATGGGGTCGAGCACGAAGACCGCGATCTGGCGGTCGGTCTTCGTCTGGTATCTGTCGTAGTCGGGCCACACGTCGGTGGCGTACCCCCACCATTCGGCGCGTTCGTCTCCCGACACCTCGCGGGCGAGATAGTCGCGCTTGACCGCGCCGTCCTGCAGCTCGACGTGCGGGTTCTTCTTGAGGTTCCAGTACCACTGGGGTGCTTCCGGCGCGCCGCCGCGCGATGCGACCACCGCGTATCGTCCCTCGTGCTCGACGCGCATGAGTGCGGTCTTGCGCAGCGCCCCCGTCTTCGCGCCGACGGTCGTCAGCACGATGATCGGCGCCCCGCGCAGGATGTTGCCCTGGGCGCCCGCCCGTCGCCTCATATCGCTCGGCCTGATTGCGCGCCCAAGCCGATGTGCTCGGTATGTACTGTCCCGTGAGTGGCATCTGTCCACCGTAACCCGGCCCCGCTACCATGGCGCGTATCGGATCGACGCGGGCCAGGGCGCGCGTCAGCAAGCCGGGGGCGTGGGGCGGAGCCCCACAAGGTCTTACGCGTCAGCAAGCCGGGGGCGTGGGGCGGAGCCCCACCAAAAGGGGCCTCATGTCACGAATCGAGCCACCAGGAGTTCCCTCCGACGAGCAGTCCGATCCGGTGCCCGAGGTCCCGGCGGCTGCCACCGAGCGGCCTCCGGAAGTGCTCGAGCTGCGCGTGCACGGCGTCAACAACACGACGCCGGCCGCCCTCCTCGATCTGCCCGACGACCAGGTGACGCTCAAGTCGGGTGACAAGCTCGGCTCGTTCTGGCAGCCGAAACCCGGGGCGGGAAGCACCGCCGAGGGCAGGCGCGGCTTCATCCCCGAGGGCATCACCCGCGAGGCCTACTCCTGGGGCGGCATGGTGCGCACCTCGCCGAACTTCGGCGGTGTCGGTGCGGCGGGCGCGATCGCCGGGGTGCTCGCGCGTATCTTCTACGCCCTCATCCTGCCGTTCAGCATCGGAAACGCCGTGCAGTGGACCCGGCGGCTCACCCTCCCGGGCGACTCGGTCGGCCGCCGCGCCTGGACCGCCGTGGCGTCGGGCCTCTCACGGCTGTTCGGTGTGATCCTGACCCTGCTGTTCGCGACGACGGTCGCGACCCTCGCGATCGACATCGGTGCGTTGCAATGCGCTGCGGTCGCGGCGCGATGCGAGCCGCTGGAGGCTCTGTTCGCGCCGATGGAGGCCTGGACCCCTGGGCAGCGGGTCGCATTGCTCGCCCTCGTGCCTGTCGCAGCTGTCGTGGCGCTGTGGGCGATCGGCGCGGTCTCGCGCCTGCGCTACGACGTGCTCCCGGGGATGGAGGGCAACTCCGAGGGCGTCTCGACCAACGACGACGTCGATCTTCCCATCGCCGGACCGGGACCGCGGACGCGCCGACGGACACTGCACCTCCGCCGGCGACCGCCGTGCTCTCGCAGCCGGGGTTCTGGTCCAACCGGGTGGTCCGTCACCTCTCCCGCACGCACCTCGCTGCGGCGATCGCTCTCACCGCCGCGTTCGTCGCCGCTCAGGGATCGATGGGCTGGCGGACGACGTGCGATGGCCTCGACGTGTCCAGCGCGTGCGTGCAGCCCCCCGATGACGGCTGGTTCGCCATCGTTCGCCATCCTCGCGGTGGCGAGCGCACTCGTTCTGCTCGCGTCGACCGCTCTGGCGGTCGTGCTCCCGACGATGACGATCGAGGCCGAGGAGGAGCGAAGGGCGACGTGGCCCAACGGCGCGAGCATCGCCGTGCTGCTGGTCGCCTCCGTCCTGTTTGCGGGCATCCTCGCGCTCCTCGCGTTCGGGCCGACCGCTCCCGGGCTTGTCGAGAGCACCGCCACCGAGGTCGATCGTCTCTACGGCGTCGGCATGACGCCGACCGTCCTCGCGATCGCGGGCTCGGTCATCGCGCTGACCGGCGTGTTCTGGCGCCCGGCCGCAGACCGCTGGAAGACCGCCTGGGGCGGCTGCGGTCCGGCGGTGTTCATGGTGATCGCGCTCGCCGTCGGCATCGGCAGCAGCGCGATCGCGGTCGTCATGGTCGGCGACTGGCTCAACGGGTCACGGGGTCCGACCGCCCTCCTCGGCTGGACGCAGGAAGAGGCGACTGCGGCCGGGCGGGTCGACGTCACCTGGCGGGACACCGTCGCCGGCACGAGCGGCGACGTGTCGATCGGCGAGCCCGCGCCCGATGTGCTGGGCCTGGAGATCTCCCGCAGCTACGTCGCGCTGGGCGCGCTCATCCTCGTCGGATTGCTCGCCGCGCTGGTCTTCGTGCTGGCGGTCGCGTTCCTTCGCCGGCGGGACGTGAACGTGCGGGCCGGAACGTGGGATGCGCCGCCGGCTGTTGAGATCGCCATCCCCGAGGGCGGTGTGCTGCGCCCCTCGCCCAAGGCGCTGCTCGCCCGCATCGAGGGCAAGCGCCGCAGCGCGGCGAGGCTGCACCTCGTCGAGCCGGCCGTGGCGGTCATCGCCACCACGCTGGGCGTGGCGATCGTCGTCGCCATCGTGTGGGTGATGTGGGCGACCATGCAGAACCAGCCGCTCTGGGCGATCGCCGCCGAGGCCGCGCAGCAGCAGTTCCTCGTCGACCTGCTCGACATCGGCATGCTCGGACTGGTCGCCGTTGGCGCACTGCTGGTCGCCGTGCTCGCGGCGGGGGCGACTTCGGGCGGTACGCGTCCTCTCGGCATCGCGTGGGACATCGCCTGCTACCTGCCGCAGACCGGCCACCCGTTCGGGCCGCCGTGCTACGCCGAGCGGGCCGTCCCCGAGATCGCCGGGCGACTCAACGCGTGGCTGCGTCGCCCGGGGAGGCGGGCAGTGCTCTCAGCCCACAGCATGGGCGGGGTGCTCGCCGTGTCGAGCCTCGGGCTGCTGGCGAGCACCGACCGCACCCGCAAACTGCTGTCGCGCATCTCGCTGCTGACATTCGGCGTGCAGCTGCGTCCGTTCTTCGGGCGGATGCTGCCCGAGCTGCTCGGCCCTGCCGTGCTCGGCGGCCGGCCGTCGCGGCGACCGCGGCTGTGGGCGTCCGACCCGTGGAAGGTGGACTTCGAGGATCAGCAGATCTCGACCGGCTCGGCGTGGTCGCCGTCGACCGAGACGCCGCCGGTCGGCCGGATCGACGGCACCCTCGTCGGCGACGGCACGGGCGCGGGAACGCCGGTGCGCTGGGTGAGCCTGTGGCGCCTGACCGACTACCTGGGCTATCCCGCGATGAGCACCGCGACCGGGGTGGCCGACGAGGCATGGCACAACGACGTCGACCGGTTCGCCGACGAGCTGGACACGAGCGGCTACATGGTGGCCGTCGGCACGCACGGCGAGTACTACCGCGTGAAGTCCTACGATGACGCGCTGCGTCAGCTGGCGGGGGTTCCGCGGCCGTCTCCGCCCGGCTGACCGCACCGGAGCGTGAGAAACACAGGGGCGGATGCCGCAGCATCCGCCCCTGGTGTTCTCACGCAGCGCGGCTACAGGCCCTTGATGATCTCGCGCATGAGGTCGGCGGTCTCGGACGGCGTCTTGCCGACCTTGACGCCCGCCGCCTCGAGGGCTTCCTTCTTGGCCTGCGCAGTGCCCGCCGAGCCGGAGACGATGGCCCCGGCGTGGCCCATGGTCTTGCCCTCGGGGGCGGTGAAGCCGGCGACGTAGCCCACGACGGGCTTGGTGACGTTCGCCTGGATGAAGTCCGCCGCGCGCTCCTCGGCGTCGCCGCCGATCTCGCCGATCATGACGATCGCCTTGGTCTCGGGGTCGGCCTCGAATGCGGCCAGCGCGTCGATGTGCGTGGTGCCGATCACCGGGTCGCCGCCGATGCCGATCGCGGTGGAGAAGCCGATCTCGCGCAGCTCGTACATCATCTGATAGGTCAGGGTGCCCGACTTCGAGACGAGTCCGATCGGACCCTTGCCGGTGATGTTCGCGGGAGTGATGCCCACGAGGGACTCGTCGGGTGTGATGATGCCCGGGCAGTTCGGTCCGATGATGCGGGTGATGTTGCCCTTGGACTGCGCGTAGGCCCACGCCTCGGCGGTGTCGCCGACGGGCACGCCCTCGGTGATCACGACCAGCAGCGGGATCTCGGCGTCGATGGCCTCCTCCATGGCGTCCTTCGTGAACGCCGGGGGCACGAAAGCGATCGACACGTCGGCGCCGGTCTTCTCGATTGCTTCGGCGACCGACGCGAAGACCGGCAGCTCGACCGGGTTGCCTTCGGCATCGCGGTGCAGGACGGTCGTCCCGGCCTTGCGGGCGTTCACGCCACCCACGACCTGTGTACCCGCCTTGAGCATGAGCGCGGTGTGCTTGGTGCCTTCGCCGCCGGTGATGCCCTGGACGATGACCTTGGAGTCCTTGTTGAGGAAGATCGACATTTCTCTGGTCCTTAAGCGTTCGCGAGCTCGGCGGCCTTGTCGGCGCCTTCGTCCATGGTTTCGGCGAGGGTGACGAGCGGGTGGTTCGCGCCGCGCAGGATCGCGCGGCCCTCCTCCACCTTGTTGCCGTCGAGGCGAACGACCAGCGGCTTGGTCGCCGTCGAGCCGAGTTCGGCGAGTGCGCCGACGATCCCCTTCGCGACGGCGTCGCACGCGGTGATTCCACCGAACACGTTCACGAACACGCTCTTGACCTGCGGGTCGCCGAGGATGACGTCCAGGCCCGCGGCCATGACCTCCGCGGAGGCGCCGCCGCCGATGTCGAGGAAGTTCGCGGGCTTGACACCGCCGTGGTTCTCGCCGGCGTAGGCGACGACGTCGAGGGTGGACATGACCAGTCCCGCGCCGTTTCCGATCACGCCGACCTGACCGTCGAGCTTGACGTAGTTGAGGTCGTTCTCCTTGGCCTTGGCCTCGAGGGGGTCGGCGGCATCCTTGTCTTCGAGGAGGACGTGACCCGCGTGACGGAAGTCGGCGTTCTCGTCGAGCGTGACCTTGCCGTCGAGGGCGATGATCTCGCCGTCCTCCGTCAGCACCAGCGGGTTGACCTCGACGAGCGTCGCGTCCTCGCCCTTGTAGACCGAGTACAGCTTGACGAAGACGTCGCTGACCTTGTCGACGAGCTCGGGGGCGAAGCCTGCAGCCTCCGCGATCTCCACGGCCTTCTGCTTGTCGATGCCGGTGAGGGGATCGACGGCGACGCGTGCGAGGGCTTCGGGCCGCTCGACGGCGAGCTCTTCGATGTCCATCCCGCCTTCGACGCTGCACAGCGACAGGTACGCGCGGTTGGCTCGGTCCAGCAGCACCGAGAAGTAGTACTCCTTCTCGATGCGGGCGCCCGCGGCGACCATGACCCGCTTGACGACGTGACCCTTGATGTCGAGGCCGAGGATCGCCTTCGCGGCCTCGTACGCCTCGTCGGGTGTCTTCGCGACCTTGACCCCGCCCGCCTTGCCGCGGCCGCCGGTCTTCACCTGCGCCTTGACGACGACGAGGCCGCCGATCTTCTCCGCTGCGGCCTTCGCCTGCTCGGGGGTGTCCGCGACGATGCCGGCGAGCACCGGCACCTCGTACTTCTCGAAAAGGTCTCGTGCCTGGTACTCGTACAGATCCACAGTGCCGTCCTTCGCTGGGGCGATGGTGGGGGTCTTGACGCGGAAAAGCGTCTCGATGTCGAGATAACTCGACCGATCCCCCAGCCTACTACCGGTGACTCGGGGGTCCCGACCGGGGCAGTCGGGCGAGGTCGCGGCACGCCGGCCCTTCGATCCGCGTTCCGTCAGCCGCGAACCGCGACGCGTGCAGCGGGCAGTCCCATGTGCACTCCGCGTCGTTCCACGACAGGACGCCGCCGAGGTGCGTGCACACCACACTGACCGCGCGCGTCGTGCCGTCGACGGTGGAGATGCCCACCGGGTGCCCGGCGCGACTGGCGACGACCCCCTGCCCTTCGTCGGGTCGCGGCACCGGGACGGGCACGAACTGCGCGCCGATCCAGCCGGATGCCGCCTCCCACCCGACGCGCAGATTCTCGACCCCACCGCGCCCGAAGTCCGCCGGAACCGTCATCCGGTGCGCGATCGTGGTCATCCACTCCGGTCGGTCGCGCGACGGCACCTTCGTGATCTCCGCCGTCAGGCGCAACGCCGCGGCCGGGCCGTTGGAGAGCCCCCACTTGCCGAAGCCCGTGGCGAACCGCACTCTGCCCAGGCTCCGGGGCATCACGCCGACGAACGGGATGAGGTCGTGCGACTGGTAGTCCTGGGCGGACCACGACATCAGCGGCTCGGCGCCGGGGAAGTGCCGGCGGGTCCAGGCGATGAGGTCGTCCACCAGTGCGCGCTCCGAGTCTGCTCGCCCCACCGGGTGCCCGTTTCCGCCGACGACGAGGCGTGCCGGCGCGGGACCATCTGCAGCGGTCACCGAGCGGAGCGACCGCGTCGGGCCGTCCACCGAGAGGAAGAGGCCATCCGGGACATCGCCCGGGACCTCGAACGCGACGCAGTACGAACGCAGTCCCCGGGTCTTGACGAAATAGAGGCCGCGTTCGGTGATCGGCGCGGCCGTCGCGAGCACCACCTGGTCGGCGGAGGCGAAGCCCGCGGTGGTTTCGACGACCGCTCGCGGTACGACGTGGACCTGTGTGACCCGGATGCCGGTGTTCAGTGTTCCCCCGGCCGCGATGAACGCGCGTGCCAAGGCGAGCGTGACGGCCTGCGGGTCGATCGCGACCTGATCGTCCAGCGCGACCGCGTCCACGATCGGGAACGGACCTTCCCCGTCGGGGAACACCCGTCGCACCTCCAGACCTGCCTCCTGCGCCGCGATGAGCTCCGCCTCCACGGCGGGGACGCCCTCGCCCGATTGCGCGTAGGAGTAGGCCACTCGCCTGGTGTAGGTCACGCCGGCTTCGTCGGCGAATGCGGTGAGCCACTCGGCGCCGTCGCGATTGGCGTCGACATACGCCCGCACGAGCGCCGCCGGGTGATGCTTCCGCAGTGTCGAGAGCACTTTGCCCTGCAGGAGCGAGAGCTTGCCGGTGTTGCCGCCGGTGGCGAGGTTGCCGACCTCCCCGGCTTCGATGACGACGACCTGCCGCCCCGCCCGCGCCAGCATCAGAGCAGTCGAGAGGCCGGTGATTCCCGCCCCCACCACGATGATCTCGTGGTGCTGACCGCGCTCGAACGGCGATCCGGCGACGATCGCGCCGTCCGCCCTCCACAGTGACGTCATCAACCCAGTGAACTCCGCCGCGCAGCCCCCGTCCAGCGGCTTGACAACAGGGCGCGCCGGTGCGGGCCGGCGACCGCCGAGCGCCGTCGCATCCCCTCGCCGGGCGGGGTCTAGGCTCTGTCGACATGAGCGAGACTCCGTCACCGTCCGCTGCGCGCACGCACGTCGTCGCCGCGGCGCTGGAGCTGTTCGAGCGCCAGGGGTTCGAGGCGACCTCCGTCGAGCAGATCGCGCAAGCGGCGGGAGTGTCGCGCAGCACCTTCTTCCGTCAGTTCGGCGGCAAGGAGGACGTGGTGTTCGCAGACCACGAGGTGCTGCTCGACGAACTGCGCCAGTGGCTGGCGAAGGGCCACGGCGATCCGTGGGCTGCGGTGTGCGAGGCGTCCGAGCGGGTGTTCCGCCATTTCTCGGCCGACCCCGACGTCGCACGGCGCAGGTACAAGGTCGTGCGGGGAGTGCCGGCCCTGCGCGAGCGGGAGATCGTCACCGTCTTCCGCTACGAGCGGCTGTTCGACGAGTACCTGCGCGCGGCGATTCCGGGCCTGGATCCGCTCGATGCCGTGGGCTTCGCGGCGCTCGTGACCGCCGTGCACAATCACGTGCTCCGCCGGCTGCTGCGCGGCGAGCGCGCCCGCATCGGCGTGCTGCGCGCGGCGCTCGATGATGTGCGCCGCCGTTACGGGGTTCATCCCGAAGCCTCGGGCGAGGCCGCCGACGACCTGGTCATCGCCGTGTTCCCCCGTCGGATGCCGCCGGCCGAGGTCACGCGCAGACTCCGCAACCGCCTCGATTCGCCGCGCTGAAACTCGTCGCGTCCCAGCGAACGGGTGCAGAACATATCACTTGCGATTCATATAACTGCGTGGTAGTTTGAGTGCATGATCCAGACACTGGCCGCCCTGGCCGAGCCGAACCGCCTCGCGATCGTGGAATACCTGCGCGACGGACCCCGGTCGGTCACCGACATCGTCGGCAGGATGGGCCTGAGTCAGCCGCTGGTCTCGAAGCATCTGAAAGTGCTCAGCGACGTCCAGATCGTGCACCGGCGCGTCGACGGCAAGCGACGCATCTACGCTCTCGAGCAGGCGCGGTTCGCCGAGCTCGATCGATGGCTCGATACGTTCGCCGAGCTGTGGGACGAGCGCCTGGACCGCCTCCAGGCCCACATGGACCGGTCGGAGGCACCGTCGTGAGCCGCCTCCTCGTCTCCAAGAACGTCCGCGACCGGGAGATCGTCCTCGAGCGCGAGCTGCGCGGTCCGGTCGAAGCCGTCTGGCGCAGCTGGACGACGGCGGCAGAGCTCGAGGCCTGGTGGGGGCCGGAGGGGTGGGCCACGACGGTCCGCTCCCTGGACGTGCGACCCGGAGGTCTGTGGCATTTCGGCATGGGCCCCACCGGTGCAGCTCCCGAGGTCTGGATCCGGTCGGTCTACAGCGAGGTCATCTCCGGGTCCGCACTCTCCTACGTCGAAGGATTCTCCGACGAGACCGGCGCCGACCTCGACCCGGAGTCGCAGGCCGTGACCGTCGAGTTCTTCGGCGTCGAAGCCGGCCGCACCCGGCTGGTGCTGCGCACCAGGTTCACATCCGTCGAGCGACTCGAGCAGATCGCGGCGATGGGCATGGTCGAGGGCTGGTCCGGCGGCTTCGACCGACTCGACGACCTTCTGAGGAGGATGCCATGAGCACCATCGACACGACCACCACGTCCGTTCGATCCGCCGACGGAACCCGGATCGCGGCCTTTCGCACCGGCACCGGGCCCGCAATCATCCTGATCGATCCCGCGCTGTCCACGCACAAGGGGTCGGCCAAGCTCGCTGCGGCCCTGGCCGGGCACTTCAGCGTCGTCAGCTACGACCGCCGCGGGCGCGGCGGCAGCGGCGACGAGCACCCCGAGAGCGCTGATCCCGATCGCGAGGTCGAGGACATCGCCGCGCTGATCGACGCGGCAGGCGGCCGTGCCTTCCTCTTCGGAACGTCCTCCGGCGCCGCGCTGGCACTCTATGCCGCCGCCAGGCTCGGCGACCGGGTCACCGGCGTCGTGGCTTACGAGCCGCCGTACATCTGCGACGACTCCCGGCCCGCACTCGCCACCGACCTGCCGGAACGGATCGCGGCATCCGTCGCCGCCGGCGACCGATCAGCGGCGGCGAAGGCGTTCTTCGTCGAAGCGATCGGCGTGCCCGCGGCGGGGGTGGCCGTCATGCGGATGCTGCCACTGTGGCGTGACGCGAAGGCGCAGACGCACACGCTGCGTTATGACTTCGCGCTGCTCGACGGCCTGCAGCAGGGCCGCCCGCTGCCGGCGGAGCACTGGGCCGGTCTGACGGCGCCGACCATCGTGATGGTCGGATCGAAGAGCGAGAAGTTCTTCCACACCACCGCGAAGAGCCTGGCGGAGCTGCTGCCCACTGCCGCGTATGAGTCGCTCGAGGGCGGCCACCACGGCTCTCCCGAGATGTCTCCCGGCGGGATCGCGCAGCGGATGATCGAAAGGTTCGCGACCGACTGAGCGACCGGTGCCGGATCTGCGCCATGGTGGTGGCATTGAGTCCCATTGTTCGCGGAACTGAGTCCCGGTATCCTGGCAGGATGAGCCACACCCCCGTGCCCGGCGAGCGCGTCTCGGGCTATGACGTCTCCCGTCGTCTCGACACCGACTACTACGCCGTGTTCTCCGATGTCCCGGAGGCCGATCGTGCCGTGTGGAACCGCGCGAAGTCCTTCGTGGACGAGGTGCTCGCCCGCATGGACGGGTTGTGGGATCGCGGCGAGTACGACCTCGATCTCGCGCGACGCATGGGCGAGCTCGACCTCTACAACGACGGCCTCGTGCACGACGGCCTCGGGTACTCCTCCCCCCTCGCCGCGGGCCTGGTCAACATGGAGATCTCGCGCGGCGATGGGTCGCTCGGAACGATCCTGGCGGTTCAGGGCGGACTGGCGCTGCGCTCGCTCGCGCTGTTCGGGAGCGAGGAGCAGAAGGCGCACTACCTTCGCTCGATCGCCCGCGGCGAGGTTCTGGCGGCGTTCGCCCTGACCGAGCCGGACCACGGCTCCGACTCGGTCTCGCTCGAGACGCAGGCTCGCCGCGACGGCGACGAGTGGGTCATCGACGGAGCCAAGAAGTGGATCGGCAACGGCTCGTCAGGTGGCGTGACGGTCGTGTGGGCGCGGGTGATCGATCCGGCCGACCCGCTGCACGACGGCAAGGTGCGCGGGTTCCTCGTCCCGCAGGAGACGCCGGGCTACGACGGTCAGCCGATCCTCGGCAAGGCGTCGCTGCGCGCCATCCACCAGGCCCACATCACGATGACCGGCATGCGCGTGCCTCTGGATGCCGTCCTGCCCGGAACGCACTCCTTCAAGGATGCCTCGACCGTGCTCTACTCGACGCGTTCGGGTGTCGCGTGGTCGGCACTCGGGCATGCGACCGCCTGCTACGAGGCATCACTGGCGTACTCGCAGCAGCGCATGCAGTTCGGCAAGCCTCTGGCCAAGTTCCAGATGGTGCAGGAGCGTCTCACGCAGATGCTCGACGAACTCACCGCGATGCAGCTGTACTGCCGCCACATGGCCGATCTCGAGACCGCGGGCGACCTGCGCCCGACGCAGGCCTCGCTGGCGAAGTACCACAACACCCGCGCCGCGCGTCGGGTCGCCTCGATCGCGCGCGATCTGCTCGGCGGCAACGGCATCCTGCTCGAGAACCGCGTCATGCAGCACATGGCCGACATCGAGGCGATCCACACCTACGAGGGCACCGAGTCGGTGCAGGCGCTGCTGATCGGCCGCGACATCACCGGGTTCGGCGCCTTCGCCTGACGGCGGCCTCCGGCCTCGTCGCACACGCCGGCGAAGGACGCAAGGGGCGCAGGCTGGTCCGGCCCGCGGTTAGCCTCGGACCATGGGACTGTTCCGGCGCGACCCGCAGACGATCCGCCTCGAGTCGCAGGACGTCGAGCTCAAAGCGACCAAGGCACCGTGGAGCCTGTGGGCCGACGGCTTCGGCAGGCTCGGCATCCGGGCGGTCCAGATCATCGTGGTGGTCGCGGTCGCGGCGGGGATCTTCTTCGCGATCCAATCGCTGACGCTGGTCACGATCCCGTTGGTGATCGCACTGATCCTCGCGTGCGCGTTCGCCCCGGTGATGCGCTTCATGCGACGACGCGGCATCCCGTCGGTGCTGGCCACGGTGATCACGCTCCTGGCGATCGTGCTGCTGCTCTCCGCGATCGGCTGGCTCATCGTGTGGGCGGTGCGCGACCAGTGGGACGAGCTGTACGCGCAGGCCCAGGAGGGGTTCGATTCGCTGATCGCGTGGGTGCAGACCCTGCCCTTCGCCCCCACTCAGGATCAGCTCGACGACTGGATGGCGGGCGTCACGGACTTCGTCACCAGCGCCCAGTTCGGCACGGGAGCGCTCGCCGGCGTCGGTGCGGTCGCGAACTTCGTCACCGGACTCGTGCTCATGGTGACGATCCTGTTCTTCTTCCTGAAGGACGGGCCGCAGATGTGGGAGTTCCTGCTGCGGCCGTTCCGCGGCGAGAGCTACCTCCGCTCGCGGCGCATCGGCGACAAGACGGTGACGGTGCTCGGCTCATACGTGCGGGGAACCGCGACCGTGGCTTTCGTCGACGCCGTCGGAATCCTGATCGGCCTGCTGATCCTGCAGGTGCCGCTGGCGATCCCGCTCGCGGTGCTCGTCTTCCTGCTCGCCTTCATCCCCATCGTCGGCGCGACGGTCGCGGGAATCCTGGCCGCCCTGGTCGCCCTCGTCGCCAACGGGTGGGTGAACGCCCTCTTCGTCGTCGGCGTGGTCGTGCTCGTCAATCAGCTCGAGGGCAACTTCCTCCAGCCCGTGCTGATGGGCCGGTCCATGAAGCTGCACGCGTTCGTCATCCTGGTCGCCCTGACGATCGGCACCGTGGTCGGCGGCATCGTCGGCGCCGTGCTGGCCGTGCCGATCACGGCGGCCGTGTGGGGCGCGATCCAGGTGTGGGACGGCCCGGGGCTTCCGGCACGGTGGGCGCGCCCGAAGGATCCGATCGAGTCCTAGGACGCCTCCGGCGAACGGCCGGTCAGCCGCTGACACCGCACGCTGCCGAGGCGAGCGGATGCCGGTGCGATCGGTGATGCGGAGCCCACCCCACCCGTGCATCCCGCCGCGGACGACCTCGACCCTGTCGCATGCGGAGGGCAGGATGGACCCATGCCGCACGAGATCCCCGCGCCGATGCTCGCCAAGTCCGTCCCGGAGGTGCCCGATCAGGACAAGGTTCCGGGCGGCCTCAGCTACGAGCCGAAATGGGACGGCTTCCGCGGGCTCGTCTCATGGGACGGCGAGAACGTCGAGATCGGCAGCCGCGGCGCCAAGCCGCTCACCCGCTACTTCCCCGAACTCGTCGAGGCGTTCTCACGGCTGCTGCCCGAGCCGTGCCTGCTCGACGGCGAGGTCGTCGTCCCCAAGGGAGAGCCGGGCGCCCAGCGCCTGGACTGGGACTCGCTCACGCAGCGCATCCACCCCGCAGCATCCCGGGTCGACCATGCTGGCCGAGACCACTCCGGCGATGTTCATCGCGTTCGACCTGCTCGCGCGCGGCGATCGCGACCTGCAGTCGGAGCCGTTCGAGGTGCGGCGCGCAGAGCTCGTCGACCTGCTCGGCGGGCTTCCGCATCCGCTGCATGTGACCAGGACGACGACGGATGCCGAGACCGCACGCCGTTGGCTGAGCGAGTTCGAGGGGGCAGGCCTCGACGGTGTCGTCGCGAAGCCGCTCGCCCAGCCGTACGCTCCGAACAAGCGCACGATGTTCAAGATCAAGCATGCCCGCACGGCCGACGTCGTCGCGATGGGCTACCGCATCCACAAGTCCGGGGAGGGCGTCGGATCACTCCTGGTCGGGCTGTACTCCGACGACGGCACGCTGTACCCGGTCGGAGCGGTCTCCGCCTGGACCAACGCCCGGCGCCTCGAGCTCATCGACGAGCTCGCACCGCTCGTCGAACGCGACGAAGCCGGCGCAGCGGTCAAGAGCGAGGGCGAGAAGTCGCGGTTCTCCGCACCGGATCGCGACTCGTCGTTCGTGCACCTCCGGCCGGAGCGCGTGCTCGAGGTGCGCTACGACCAGCTCGAGGGCTGGCGATTCCGGCACACGGTGCAGTTCGAGCGGTGGCGCCCTGACCGCGACGCCGAGTCCTGCACCTACGATCAGCTCGAGACCGTCTCGGCATACGACCTCGCCGAAGTGCTCGACTGAGTCGGTTCGATCCCCGAGGTCACTCCGCCCCGACGTCGAGCGATGACAGATCGCGCGGCGGCACGAACTCGATCACGGGGATGTCGGCATCCCCACCCTGCGCGACATCCATCGCGGCATGCAGGTGCCGCCATGCCACCGGGTGCTCCCGCGCGTAGTCGCGGAGCCGCGACGCCGAGTCCTCCGACCCGAGCAGCCGGGCATGAGCCCTGACCCGGCGGAATCGGCCCACGCTGATGTAGGCGACACCGTTCGCCTCGATGTTGCGGTACCACTGCGACCGGCGTCCGAACCCGCTCGCGACGCGCACCACGTTCCGCTCGAGTCCGATGACCTCGACGACGACGAACCGCCTCTCGCCGGACGAGCGCCCGAGGTGCTCGATCATGACAAGCCGGGTCCCGAGCATCCAGCCGAGGCTCGCGCGATAGAGCGGGATCGGCAGGCGCATCAGCCACGGCGTGCGCAGCATCCGCGCGATGACTCGGTCGATCACGCCTGCTTCGTCATCCATCGGTCTTCTCGGCTGCGGGCCAGTTCTCGGGGTTGATCCGGCTCGGCTGCACGCGCGGCGGCTCCCCGGGCATCTTGGGGAAGTCGGGCGGGAAGGGCAGCTCGCCGAGACCGTCCGCGAGGTCGCGCTCCCACCATTCGAGAAGCGTGTCGATGCGGCCCGGTACCGCGAGCAGGTCGGCCCACGGGTCGCCGACGTCGTCCAGCCGCTGCGGCACCGACCGGACCGTGAAGGCGGCGGGATCGGCATCCGTCACCTCATCCCACGTGAGGGGCGTCGACACGGTCGCTCCCGGCAGCGCGCGCGGACTGTACGCGCCGGCCATCGTGCGATCGCGGTTCGCCTGGTTGAAGTCGATGAAGATGCGGTCGCCGCGCTCTTCCTTCCACCAGTTCATGGTGACCTTGTCGGGCATCCGGCGTTCGAGCTCGCGACCTGCCGCGATCACTGCGTGACGCACGTCGAGGAACTCGTGCGTCGGCTCGATCGGGCAGAACAGGTGAAGGCCGCGATTGCCGCTCGTCTTCACGAACGTCGTCAGCCCCGCCTCGGCGAGCACCTCGCGCATCGCGGGTGCGACTGCTGCGGCCTCGGCGAAGCCGGTGCCGCCATAGGGGTCCAGGTCGATGCGCAGCTCGACGGGATTGTCGGTGTTCGCGGTGAGCGACGCCCACGGGTGGAAGACGATCGTGTTCATCTGCACGGCCCACACCGCCGTCGCGATCTCGGTCAGGATGAGCTGCGGATGCCGTCGCCCGCTGTTGTAGGTGACCGTCTGAGCGTCGACGAACGACGGCGCGCCCTTCGGCGGGTTCTTCGAGTAGAACCGTTCGCCGTCGACGCCCTCGGGGAATCGCTCGAGCGACACAGGCCGGTCGCCGTTCGCGGCGATGAACGGGCCCGAGACGGCAAGGAGGTACTCGGCGAGCTCGTGCTTGGTGATCCCGAGCTCGGGCCACAGCACGCGGTTCGGGCTGGACAGGCCCACCTCGCGCTCGCCGTCGGGTCCTGGCACGGTGAGGGTGATGCGCTCGCTCGCCATGCTTCGACCCTAGAGCCGACGTCGCGTCGGGCGACACCCCACCGGAGTGCCGCCCGACGCCGGCCTCACTTCAGGACCGGGAACCGCATGTGCGTGACGCGGCGCGCGGGAATGATCAGAGTCGGATCGCCGAGCTTCACTTCGGCGGGATCGACGTCCTCGAAGTAGCGGTGACCCGAACCCATCACGATGGGCACGAGGTCGATCGCGACCTCATCGATCAGGCCTGCGGCAAGCGCCTGACCCGCGACCGTGCCCGCTGCGACGCCGACGGTGCCATCGCCGGCGATCTGCTTGGCCGTCGCGATGGCCGCCTCGATCCCGTCGGTCACGAAATGCGCATTGCCGGTGTGGGCATGCGGCCAATCGGTGGGCGCCTCGTGGGTCAGCACGACGAACGGAACACCCAGAGGATGCTCCCCCGTCCAGCCGTCCGTGATATCGAACAGCAGTCGGCCGACGACGAGGCATCCGAGCGTCGCGGTCCACTCGTTCCAGTAGTCCGCGCTTTCGCGGGTGAGGTGGAACGGCGGGAGGGTGCCGGCGTTGACGACTTCGACATCGCCCGCCTCGTACCAGTCGAACAGCGCGCCCGGGTCGTTGTCCTCGTATGCGACGAAACCGTCGAGCGACATCGACGCGGACGCGACGACCAGCCCGCTCATGCCCCGGCCGCCAGCATTTCGTCGAGCTGCTCGTAGCCCTCGCGCATGCCCTGCTCCATTCCATGCTCGATCATGGCGTCGAGGACCTCGACGCTGGGGAAGACACTGTGATCGACGATGCGCGACCGGCCGCCGGGCAGGTCCTCGAAGCGGATGATGTCCATGCTCACGTCATCGGGAGACCCCTCGTACTCGAACGTCTGGATGATCAGCTCGTTCTCGCGCACCGTGTGGAAGACGCCGCGGAACCCGTAGCTCCTGCCGTCGTCGCCGTCCTGCTCGAAGCGGTAGCCCCCGCCGGTGCGGAAGTCCCAGTGGGTCAGCCGCGTCTCGTAGCCGCGAGGCCCGATCCAGGCCTTGAACAGGTCGGGGTCGGCGTGCGCGCGGAAGACGGCCGCTGCCGGTGCCTCGAATTCGCGGGTGATGTCTGCATACGACTGCCCCGGAGTCGCATCGATGATGACGGGGTTGCTCATGATTCCTTCTCCTTCGTCGGTTCTGTGGTGTCGATTCGGGATGCCGCGATCACGGCGTCCAGTCGACGGTAGGCGGCCTCGGCGTCGAGCCGGTACCGGTCGATCCATGACGTGAGCCGGGCGAGGGCGGCCGCATCGAGATGCACAGGACGCCGTTGGGCTTCACGTGTCCGCCACACGAGTCCGGAGTCCTCGAGCACGCTGATGTGCTTGGAGACCGCCTGGAGCGTGATGGAGAACGGCTCGGCCAGCTCGCCCAGCGTCGCAGACCCCCGACTCAACCGCGCCACGATCGCGCGGCGCACCGGGTCGGAGAGAGCTGCGAACGCTTTGTCGAGCGCGTCCGGGCCCACGCGCCCCGAGGCTCCGGGCGCCGCGTCAGCGGCGTCTGGAGGGGGCGTGGGGACTGTCATCGTTATCAACTATTCCTTTTATCAACCACTTGATTTAGTACGATACGCGACCGATATCGAAGACGTCAAGCGTTCGGGCGAAGATTCTCCGCGTACGGCGCCGAGCTCAGACGGACAGTGCGAGGATCGGCGCGAGATCGGCCCGCGAGAGTCGGATCCACGGGCCGCCCGGATCGATGATCACCCCGCCGAGTCCGTCGTCTGCGCGCAGGGCTCCGGCGAGCTGAGCCGCCGTCATCGGCGCCGCCTGATCGCCGCGGCGGCGCGAGGCCACCTCGAGCGGGTGGGAGTACAGCTCGATCAGCCGCGCACCGTCGTCGGTGCGCGCTTCGGCGACACCGAATCGGCCCTCGGCGGACTTGTTCACGGCCACCCAGAACTTCACGCGGGTGAGCACGGCTGCGACGTCGGATGCCGTGGCATCGGTGCGCTCGCCGGATAGGAGCGTCTTGAGCTCGAGGGTGTCATCGCCCTGTTCGACCAGCTTCTCGAGCAGCTCGCGGGGCAGCACCGCCCGGGCGGGCGCCGAGGCGTGGTCCAGCACCAGCCCTGCATAGGGTCCGGTGAGGACGTGCCGGAGGACGGTGAGGACGGGCTGGCCCATCGCCGAGGTGTCGGTCTCGCCGTCGGCCTTGAGGCTCTGACGCAGCGCCGTGCCGCTGCTGTACGCGAGCACGAAATCCTTGCCGTTGATCGTTACGACGCCGAGCGGAAGGTCTTTACCCTCGGACAAGAGCGTGCGCGCGTCGCCCTTGACCCGCAGGAACAGGTGCCCCTGCAGGAGCTGGCGCGCGACCTCGAGGATGTCGGGCGTCGACGCCGACGCAGGCAGGGCGGCGAGCGCCTCGCGCAGGACGACGTTGTCGCGCAGACCCGGGATCGTCTCGGTCGCCGGCGGAGCCTCGGCGCGCGCTGCCGGAGGACGTGGTGGTTGCGCGCATCGGCCGGCGCGGGTGCTCCGGCGCCCGCGTCCGGCACTGTCTGCGCACCGAGTCCGCGATATGACGACACAGAGATGCCGACGGATGCCGCGGCATCCCCCGCTGTGTCGGCCGGCGCCTCGGCGGGAGCCGCCTCGGACTGAGCGGCGTCGGCGGGCGGCCGCTGCTCGGAGTCCGACTGGGCGTGGTCCGTCTTCTTGCGCTTGGAGAACAGAGCCATCGTTCGAGCGTAACCCCGCTCTCGCCGCTCGCCCTCGGTCGCTGACGTCGTCACCGGAAGTCAGTGAAGGCGCTCGGCGTCCCGGCGTCAGGGCTCGAGCTTCTCGATCGGAGCGATCTTGATGAGCAGCTTCTTGGGCCCCGCGCTGTCGAAGCGCACGTGTGCGACCCGCTTGGCGCCTTCGCCCGTGACGGCATCCACCCGACCCTCGCCGAAGTCGTCGTGACGGATGCGGTCGCCGGTGGCAAGCTGCATGTCGCCGTTGTCGCGAACTTTGGCGGGGATGCGATTGGCGAACCGCTCGAGCGAGGTCGACTTCGGGACGAGGTCGTCGCCGTAGCGCTTTCCGGGCGCGCCGCCGGGACCGGCGCCCGGGCGCCGCGCGTTGAGCGCCCGCGACTGCGTTCCGCCGCGGGAGTTGACGTCGCCGGGCGACTGCCGCCAATTGATCAGGTCGGCAGGGATCTCCTGCAGGAACCGGCTCGGCATCGCGACGGAGATCTCGCCGAACTGAGCGCGCGTCATCGCAAGCGAAAGATAGAGCCGCTTGCGCGCCCGGGTGATGCCGACGTAGAAGAGCCGGCGCTCCTCCTGCGGTCCGCCCGGCTCCCCCGCCGAGATCCGGTGCGGAATCAGGTCCTCCTCGACGCCCGTGACGAACACCGCGTCGTATTCGAGCCCCTTCGCGGTGTGCATCGTCATGAGCGACACTGAGCCCGACGCGTCCTCGAGGTCGTCGGCGTCCGAGACCAGCGCGACCTCGGCGAGGAAGTCGATGACCGTACCCTCCGGGTTGTTGCGCGCGAACTCCCTCGCGACGGCGACGAGTTCGTCGAGGTTCTCGACGCGGGCCTCGTCCTGCGCGTCGCGACTGGCCCGCAGCGCGTCGGTGTACCCGGTCTTGCCGAGCAGCAGCTGCAGTCCGTCGGCGACGGCCGTGGGCGGTGCGAGCTCGCCCGTCGAGGGCAGCATGAGTTCGGATGCCTCGGCCAGCACGGCGTCCAGGTGCGCGATCGCCGCCTGGATCTTGGGTCCGACACCGAGCACCGAGGAGTTGCCGAGCGCGTCGCGGAACGTGATCTGCTCGTTCACGGCGTAGCGCGAGATCGTCTCGACCGTGACGTCGCCGATTCCGCGGCGCGGTCTGTTGATGATGCGGCGCAGCGCCATCTCATCGGCCGGATTCGATACGGCGACCAGGTACGCCAGCGCGTCCTTGATCTCGGCGCGCTCGTAGAACTTCGTCCCGCCCATGATCTTGTACGGCACGGCGGAGCGGATGAAGATCTCCTCCAGTGCGCGGCTCTGCGAGTTGGTGCGGTAGAACACGGCCATCTGCGAATAGTCGATCCCGCCGCGCCGCAGCGTCTCGACCTCGTCCGCGACGAACTGCGCCTCGTCGTGCTGCGAGTACCCGGTGAACCCGACGATCTGCTCGCCGGCGCCGACGTCGGTCCAGAGCTTCTTGTCTTTGCGGTCGAAGTTGTTGCCGATCACGGCGTTCGCGGCACTGAGGATGTTCTGCGTCGACCGGTAGTTCTGCTCGAGGAGCACGACCTTCGCGCCGGGATAGTCGCGCTCGAACTCGGTGATGTTGCGGATGTCGGCGCCGCGGAACGCGTAGATCGACTGGTCCGAGTCGCCGACGACGGTGAGGGATGCCGGTGCCTTGTCGGGGTCATCGGCCGGGTCGGCCTCGAAGATCATCATCCCGCCCGAGGACGCGATGGGCGGCGCGTCCGACCCGATCGGCCGCGTGAGCTCGTGGATCAGCGCGTACTGCGCGTGGTTGGTGTCCTGGTACTCGTCGACGAGGATATGGCGGAAGCGACGGCGGTAGACGTCGGCGACGTGCGGGAACGCACGGAAGAGGTAGACCGTCTGCCCGATGAGATCGTCGAAGTCGAAGGCGTTCGCGCGCTGCAGCGCGCGCTGGTAGTCGCTGAAGACGTCGACGAATTTGCGCTCGGCGGGGTCGCTCATGTTCGCCGAGCGCGCGTAGGACTCGGCATCGGCCAGCTCGTTCTTGAGCTTGGAGATGCGACTCATCGTTGCCGCGGGGGTCAGGCCGAAGGCATCCGCCTCGTGCTCCTTGACGAGCCGCTTGATCAGCGCGCGCGAGTCGCCGGAGTCGTAGATGGTGAACGACTTCGTGAACCCGAACTGCTCCGCCTCGCGCCGGAGGATCCGCACGCACGCCGAGTGGAACGTCGAGATCCACATGCCCTGCGCGCGGTCTCCGACCAGCTGCGTGACCCGCTCGCGCATCTCGCCCGCAGCCTTGTTCGTGAACGTGATCGCAAGGATCTGGCTGGGCCACGCCTCCTTCGTGCGCAGCAGACTCGCGACGCGGCGGGTCAGCACGCTCGTCTTGCCCGAGCCGGCGCCGGCGATGATCAGAAGCGCCGGCCCGCGGTAGACCACGGCTTCGCGCTGCGGCGGGTTCAGGCCGGCCAGAAGGTCCTCGTCGGCGCGCGTGCCAGGTTGCGTGGCGCCCGGCTGAGGGCCGCGATCTCCGCCGACGATGACGGGGGTGGATGCCGCGCGCTGCGCGGCCGCAGAAGCGTCGGTCATGGCCTCTCAAGTCTAGTTGGGGGCTGTGACGGGCGTGCGTCAGCGAGCCGGGGGTGTGGGGCGGAGCCCCACAAAGAATCGTGCGTCAGCGAGCCGGGGGTGTGGGGCGGAGCCCCACAAAGAATCGTGCGTCAGCGAGCCGGGGGTGTGGGGCGGAGCCCCACAAGAATCGTGCGTCAGCGAGCCGGCCTGTGGGCGGAGCCCCACAGCGGTCGACTCGACGCTCAGCCGCAGCTAGCTCATCAGGTCGGCGGCTTCGGCAGCCTCGGGATCGGCACGGCGATCTGCGCGGCCGAACGGCAGCGCGAGCAGGATGCCGAGCACGGCGATCGCGAAGCCGAAGCCTGCGGCGAACCAGGCCATGGCCGCCGGAATGTCGAGGTAGACCGTGATGCCGAGGATGCGCGCGAGGCCCCAGGGCAGCAGGCCCATCTGGTCGTTCCAGACCGTGAGCGCCTGCTCGAGTCCGATGAGAGCGACGATGAGGGCGGGCACCGCGAGGCCGGCGCCGACCCCCGCGAGGATGATGCCCGTCGCGCGGCGGCCGCCGATCTGCGACGAGAGCGCCCAGCCTGCGGCGACGAAGAGCCAGACGAACAGCGCGAACGCCACCGCGATGTAGACGGTGCGGCGGGTGGGCTCGGTCCAGAACGAGAACCAGTACCCGCCCGGACCGGTCACCGACAGGGCGAGCAGGGTCACGATGCAGCGCAGCACGACGACCCCGCCGACGGCGGCGATCACCGGCCACGGCGACCGACCGCCTAGCAGAAGCCGCACGACCAGCACGAACGACGAGCCACGATCCGAGCACGACCGCGAGGTGGGTCCACGACAGGAACGACGTCTGGGCGGCGCGGGTCGCCACCAGGAGCGCGGCGGGCACACCGAGCATGAGCCATCGGTCGAGCGGAAGCAGACCGAGCGTCGACTCGCGAGCCCGCCACGGTCGCGTTGCACTCAGCCACGTGGCGCGAGCAGCGGCCGCACCAGGACGGCGGACCAGCCGCGTGCGCGACGCGAGCACGCCGATCACGACCCACGCCCCCGCGAAGAGGAGGAGCGCGCGCGCCAGCCATGCCATCGCGAGATCGCGGTTCGCACGCTCGACGCCCAGCTCGGCGGCGGTGAGGTTGTACGCCGGGTAGTCGATGTCGCCTGCGTAGCGCTCGATGTGCGCGGCTGCGCGCTCCTCGAACACGTCGCGGTCCGCCTCCCACGCCGCATACGCATCGCCCGAGAGCGTGTCGTGCCACTGCGCCTGGTGCAGGATCATGGCGCGATACGACGCGAGCAGCTTCAGCACGTCGACTTCGTAGTCCATCGTGCCGACGAACGCGTCGCGCATCGATGCAGTGTGCCAGGCCGAAGCATCCGTCGAGGAGATGAGTTCGCGCATCCGCTCGACGTCCGCGACCGCCTCGACGCCGCCGGCGATCGCCGCGTCGATGTCGCCGCCGGTCGCGTCGCGCGAGATCGCGTAGATGACATCGAGCACGGCCGAGTCTCCGGTGAGGATGTCCCACTCGAAGATCCACATCATCGGCGGCGGCTCGAGCCCGATCGCGAACACGCGCTGCTCGGCGAACGGCTCGATGTACATGCCCTGCTCGATCGCCGGGCGCGAGAGGCTCATCGCCTCGACGATCGCCGACACGGTCGCCGGGTCGTCCGAGAACCACTGGCGCGCCCACCCGGCGGTGACCTCCGCGACGTCCGCCTCCGGATCGCGGGCGAGCGCGGCCGCGACCACCGTGTCGAGTTCGTAGAGCTGCCAGAATCCTGCCTTCAGATACAGGGTCATCGGCCCCGCTCGCCATGGACCACCGTCCTGCGTCCACGTCCAGATGCCCTCGATGCGGTCGTTCGCCGACAGCAGCTGCTGGAGCGCGTATTGATACTGCGGCCCCAGGTCGTTCGGGAACGCCCCGAAGTTCTCGAACTCGCGCCGGCTCTGGAACTCGACGATCCGCCGCTGCTGCCCCTGCTGCAGTGTCACGTTCAGCGGCAGCCAGCTGTAGAAATCCCCGAGGGTGTACTTCGTCGACACGACCAGCGCGGGCGAGTCGATCCCGCCCAGCACCGCCTCGTAGGACGCGTCGTTCGTGTGCATGTCGCCGACGGCGCCGACGCCGACGCTCCAGGTGCGGAAGATCACCTCCCGCTCGGATGCCTCGGCCTGCGCGGTGAGGGTCTCCAGCATCGTGCGCACGGAGTCGACCGAGGTCACGGCGAGCGCGGAGTACACATCCCAGCCCTCGACGTCGTAGACGCGCCCTGCCTCGCCGATGCGGATGAGGACGCCGTCCAGAGCAGGCTCCGCCGCGTACAGCTCGTCGAGGCCCGCCGCGTAGACGTCCCACAGCTCGGGGTTCGCGGTGTCGAGCGAGCCGAACCGGTCGGTCAGGTACTGTTCGAGCGGCGTCGTCAAGGTGAGCATGTCCGTGCGCAGGAACACCTTCATGCCGAGTTCGTCCGCGCGGTCCCAGAACGGTCCGAACGCCTCGCGAAGAGCGAGTGCCTTGGCGCGGTGGTCGTCGCCCTCGGCGTACACGGGGCCGTCCGGCGCGTCGTCGAACGTGACGTACTCGACCAGTCCAGGAAACGCGACGGCGTTGTAGCCGTTGGCCAGCGAATGTCGGATGAACACATCGAAGTCGTCGTAGGCGTCCGCGAGAGACTCCGGATCGATGTACGGCGGATCCGGCAGCAGCACGTCCGCGAACGCCTTGGATGCGTGCGAGTAATCGGTGCCCGCCTCCCATTCGGCGGGGTCGGGCGTGACCGCGACCGCGCCCATGTCGACCATCCGGAACGGCAGTCGCGAGGTCACCTCCTCGCCGATGTGCTCATCGACCGGGCGTCCGGTGCGGATCTGCGCTGCGAGGTCGTAGATGCCGCGAACCGCCCCCGTCTCGCTTACCCCTTCGATCCGCAGCGCGCCAGGCGTGCCCGAGAGTCGGTACGTGTCGTCCGCCGGGTCGCCGGTGCCGGCGACCACGGTGAGCGAGGATTCGACGGCAGTCGCCGCGAACGAGTCGTCCGGTCGCATCTCGGAGTTCTTCCAGCGCCACCTCGACGCGCACCGTCGGCGGCGCATCGACGACGCTGTACACGCGGCGCGGAACAGCGTCGGTGATCTCGGGAACCGCCGGGGGTGCGGGCTCCATCTGCGCGGCGGGCTCCGTGCGGATTCCGAGCGCATCGCCCACGACGACGCCGACGCCCGCGCCGAGCGCGACCAGCGCGATCGCGGTGACGACGGCGAGGATGATCCGCCGTGGAGTCGTCGCCATGGGTTCACGCTAGCCGGTCGGAACGGCCGCATCCGACGGTCCTTGAGCGGCGCGTCAGCCACCGCAAAGGTGCTGTGGGCGACCGCGACACGTGACGAGACGGCACCCCGAGGCTCCGTCTCGTCACGCGCGCACGGTCATGCTCCCGCGCTCAGCTGCTCTTGCGGATCGCGCGGACCCCCGCCCACAGCCCGAGCGCCGCCAGCACCAGCGCCGCGATCCAGCCCCAGAGCACCGTGATGTCGCCCAGGTCACCGGCCAGCAGCGCGCGCTCGGCCTGCACGACCCAGTTCACCGGGTTGACGGTGGCGACCGCGCGCATCCACGCCGGTCCCTCGTCGAGGGGCAGGAGCATGCCCGACAGGATCAGCAGCGGGAAGATGAGCGTCTGCTGCACACCCCAGAAGAGCCACTCGCGGTCCTTGGTCTTCAGCGCGAGCGTGTAGGACAGAGCGCCGAGTCCGACGCCGAACACGGCCAGCAGTGCGAGGCCGATGACCAGCCCCGGCACGTTGATCGTGAACCCGAACGGCCAGGCGATCAGCACGATGATCAGCGCCTGCACGACGATCGGCGCGATCTCCTTGAGCGCCCGGCCGACAAGCAGCGACGACCGCGACAGCGGCGCCACGAGCGTGCGCTCGTGCGAGCCCGTCATCATCTCGTACTGCAGGTTCGATCCGGTCGCGCCGGTGCCGAACAGCACGATCATCACCAGCACTCCCGGCACGAACCACTGCAGGGTCTCGCCGACGGGCTGGCCGGACGATCCGACCAGCAGCGGTGCGAACAGCCCGAGGAACACGAGCGGCTGGACCAGGCTGAAGATGAGCGTGAACGGGTCGCGCACGACGGGCTTGAGCTCACGGGTCAGGACGTTCCACGTATCGCGGGCGGTGTTGGCGCGCACGGCGGTGTCGGTGCGGGTCTCTGCCCGCAGGGTCTGGGTGGTCATCGCTCGGCTCCTGTCGTGACGGATGCGCCTGCACTCGCGTTGCGCGAGTCCGCGGCATCCTGATCGGTCTTCTCCGGTGTCGTCTCGTCTTCGTCGGTCGGCTCGCCCTCGCCCGCCTCGCGCAGCGTCCGGCCGGTCAGCGCGAGGAACACGTCGTCGAGGGTGGGCGGCACGCCGGTAGCGCGCGTGACGCCGATGCCTGCGGCATCCAGCGCCCGCACGGCGGAAGGGAGCAGCGCGTCGCCTTCCGGTGCGGTCAGCGCAATGGATGCCTCGCCGTCGCGTCGCACCTCCCGGTCGGTCAGCCGCTGTACGACCGCGACGCCGCGATCGGCATCCGCCGCCGATGCGAACCCGAGAGTGAGCAGGTCGCCGGCGAGGTCGGCCTTGAGCCGGGCGGCGGTGTCATCGGCGATGACACGGCCCTTGTCCATCACCATGACGCGCTCGGCGTAGCGGTCGGCCTCCTCGAGATAGTGCGTCGTGAGGAAGACGGTCGTGCCGTGCTCGCGGCGCAGGTCGAGGATGTGCTGCCAGAGGTTCGCACGACTCTGCGGATCGAGCCCCGTGGAGGGCTCATCGAGGAAGAGCAGCGGCGGTGCGTGCATGAGTCCGAGGGCCACGTCGAGCCGACGCTTCTGACCCCCGCTCAGCTGCTGCACGGTCCGGGTGGAGAAGCTCGCGAGATCGAGCGACTCGATCAGCTCGTCCGCCCGCTTCACGGCCGCGGCCTTGGACATTCCGTAGAAGGCTCCCTGGCTGAGCAGTTCGTCGCGCACCCGCTGCGCGAAGCTGCCGCTGGTGAGCTGCCCGACGTAGCCGATACGGGCACGGACGTCGGCGGGCCGCTTCAGGATGTCGAAGCCGACGACGCGCGCCGTGCCTTCGGTCGGCGGGATCAGGGTGGTGAGCATGCGGAGGCTCGTCGATCTTTCCCGCGCCGTTGGGCCCGAGGAAGGCGACGAGTTCGCCGCGGTCGACCTGGAACGTCAGGTCGGTCACGGCGTCGACGGTCTTCTTCTTCACGGTGAATCGTTTGGTCAGACCTTGCGCTTCGATGATCGGTTCATTCGCCATGGATCAAAGGTAGAAACAATCGCGGACAGATTCCGTCCTCGATCTAGGGCAATCTTGAGACATGTCCGATACGACCACCCGCGCCCTGTCGCTGCTGAACCTGCTGCAGACGCATCGCCATTGGCCCGGCACCGAACTGGCCGAGCGTCTGGGCGTCACCGAGCGCACCGTGCGGCGCGACGTCGAGCGCCTGCGCGAGCTCGGCTACCGGATCGAGTCGACCCCCGGGGTCGCCGGCGGGTACCGGCTCGAAGCGGGAAGCGCCGTGCCGCCGCTGCTGCTCACCGACGAAGAGGCGGTGGCGATGGCGATCGGGCTGCGCGTCGCGGCCGCTCAGCGGCTGGTGGGCGGAACGGAAACCGCATTGACGGCGCTCGCGAAGCTCGAGCAGGTGCTCCCTGCTCCCCTGCGTCGGCGCGTCACCGCGCTCGCGGACACCGTGCAGCCGGCCGGCATCCGCAGCGGCGAAGCCGTCTCCACCGAGGTTCTCGGTGAACTCGCGCTCGCCTGCCGGGACCATGAGCGCGTGCGGTTCACGTACACGGCAGTCACCGGCGAGGTCTCGCGGCGACGGGTCGAGCCGTACACGCTCGCTCCCGCCGACCGGCATTGGTACCTGCTGTGCTGGGACGTCGAGCGCGAGGATTGGCGCACATTCCGGGTCGATCGGGTCAACGGCATCGAGCACACGCGTGTGCTCTTCGAGCCCCGCCCGCTCACGCCCGAGCAGATCGAGGAGTTCATCCTCGTCGCCCGCTCGTGGGTGCGCACGGCCGTCGAGACCGACGTCGTCATGGACCTTCCCATCGACGCGATGCGCGAGGCATTCGGTCAGTGGGGCCAGGGCGCAACCCCGGAAGGCGCGGACCGCACCCGCTGGCCCGTCGGCGGTCAGGACTTCCGCGAGACGATGTACGGAATGGCCTGGATCCCGGCCGGCGTCACGTACACGACCGACCTCGCCGAACCGGCGCGCTCCGAGCTGAGGGAGACGCTCGAGCGGATGCTGCGTGCACTGGATTCCGAGCCGTCGCAGCCGGTCGCTCGACCCTCGATGTCACCGGAAGACTCATAGCGAAACCACAGTTCACGAATCTGGCCCTGTGTCGTGCTCGAGGGCTACGGTGGGCTCATCGCGGCGATCCGGGCGGTCCCGGGCTCCAGTTCATACCTGGAAGCGGTGCGGGTTCGACTCCCGCCGTCGCGT
>CAVQLL010000018.1:0-77065 GCA_963713325.1 uncultured Actinomycetota bacterium | reverse complement strand
TGCTCACGCTCGAGGCTCGCGAAGCCGGGCGATGGCAGCTCCAACACCCTCAGCCTGTGCACACTGCCACAGAAGGCTGAGCGAAGTACGATCTGCTCCTCTTCGTTGAGGCGGTCCACCCGCGAAAGCATCGTCGGAACGGGCCTCACAGTGGTTCCTACCGGTGGTGCGGTGGGATGCGACCGAATCGAACCGCAATAGTCGGGTGAGAACTCATGCCGATGCGCAGGCTTGATGCGGAGGGGGTGACCATGATCGCAGTTCTCAACCGGGTCGTCGGCTTCGTCGAGGAACACCTGACGGAGGAGATCGACGTCGCCGGCCTGGCCAGCAGTCTCGGCACCACCGAGTACCACGTCCGCCGGATGTTCTCATCGCTGGCCGGTATGCCGTTGTCCGAGTATGTCCGGCGACGCCGCATGACAGTCGCCGCGGCCGACGTCCTCGGAGACGGTGACCTGTTGGGAATCGCGGTGCGCTACGGCTACGGCTCCACTGAGGCATTCAGCCGAGCATTCCGAGCGGTGCACGGCATCAGTCCTGGTGACGTGCGCCGAGATGGCGGTCCCCTCCGCACGCAACCGCAGCTCAGGTTCCGCCTGACCGTCGAAGGGAGCACCCCAATGGACACCCGCATCGCAGATCGACCGGCTTTCCGGCTCGTCGGCCATTCGGCCCGCGTGCCGCTCATCTACGAGGGCGCCAACCCACGCATCCAAGCGCACATCGCTTCACTGCCCGAAGCCGAACACCTTCGCCTCAAGGGATTGAGCGACACCGAGCCGGCGGGGCTGCTCCAGGTGAGTGCTGATGTCGACCCCGACTACACGGAGGGCAGCGAGCTCACCTACCTCCACGGCGTCGCCGTCAGCGAGGGCACGCCGATCCCGAAGGACCTCGACGCGATCGAGGTTCCGGCCGGTGCATGGGCGGTCTTCCGCATTGCGGGCCCGTACCCGGCGGCCCTTCAGTCTGCGTGGGCCGCGACTGCCACCGACTGGTTCCCCTCCAATCCATGGCGGTTGCGACCCGGCCCCTCGATCGTGGCGGTACTAGACCGCACTGCCGATTTCCGTACGGCGACCTGCGAGTTGTGGATGCCGGTGGAACGCGCCTAGTGTGCCCAGGTCGATGGTGCGCCGAGGGGCGGTCACCGCCGCGTCACCCGGATGCCTCGAGTCCGTCCGCGACTGATCGGTTGAGGGTGTCGGCGATGAGCGCCGCGGCATCCTCCACCGACATCCCCGCGTCGCGCAGGGCGACGAACGTGCTGGGGGAGGTGAGGCCGAAGACCGCGCCCCGCACACGATCGTCGCCGAGCGCCTCCGCGAAGACGCGGGCATAGAGCTCCCCGATGGCCTGCCAATAGCCGGCCTCGCCCTCGCGGAGCGCCGGATCGACGTCCAACTCGGCACGGAAGACGTCGAACCAGGGGCGGCTCCGCTCGTAGAACTCGAACATCTCTCGGACAAGACGCTGTACGCGCGCTCGTCGCGCCTGTCTCGGGCCACCCTCTGTCGTCAGGGATGTGGAGGTCGGCGGTGAGCCGGTCGACGACGATACGCGCGAGTCCGTCCGCGGACCCGAAGTGGTTCAAGACTGTCGCCGCCGAGACCTCCGCGCGGCGCGCGACGGACTGCAGGCTCGTCGCGGCGATGCCCGTCTCGCGGTAGCAGTCGAGGGCGGCATCCAGGATCCGTTCCCGGGTCTGCGCCGCCTGCTCGGCGCGCATCGACATCGAGTAGCGCCGTGGCGACATGTTCTCCGATCGGTTCGGCTTGCGAGAATTCATTGAACGAACTATTGACTGAATATATCGTTCAGCGTAATCTTCGCACCGGGGGATGTCAAGGAGGCGTCAGCCATGTGGACCGATCATCGCCAAGCTTCGACGGACGTGACCGCGCCGACCGCCGACCGACGCAGGGTCGGGCTGCTCGCCCTGGCGCTGGCCGTGTCGTGGGCGTCGATGCTCTTTCACAACCAGTGGGAGCTGCCGCTCACGCCTCTCGACCTCGAGAACACGGGGCCGCTTGCAGTCGACATCGCCCTGCTCCTCGCGTGCTGGTGGCGGCCGTGGTCCCGCCTCGTCTGGACGGCGATCCTCGCGTGGGGGCTGATCAACATGGTCGTCGGCGGACTGCTGACCGTCTTGCCCCTGCCGGTGCTGCCGTTCGCTCCAGAGCAGACGGTCGACCACTACGCGGTGCACGTGGTCTACGCCATCGGGCAGCTGCCCCTCGTGCTCGTCGCGGGCGGGGCACTTCGCCGACTGCGTCGTCAGACGCAGCGGATCAGCGCGGAAGGAGATCAAGATGGCCGAGCGGATGGTTGAGACCCGAGTAGGCAGGCTCAAGGTGGCGGTGAGGGGCGACCGCGGGCCGACAGCCCTGCTGTGGCACAGTCTGTTCGTCGACGAGCGATCGTGGAATGGGATGCTGCCACGCCTCGCCGATCGTCGTCGGCTGATCGTCGTGACCGGGCCGGGTCATGGAGCGAGCACCGATCCGGGGCGCCGCTACACCCTCCGCGAATGCGCTGAGGCGGCCGTGCAGGTGCTGGACGCGCTCGGCGTGGGCGAGCCGATCGACTGGGTGGGCAACGCCTGGGGAGGGCATGTGGGGCTGCTCTTCGCAGCGGACTGGCCGGAGCGGTGCCGAAGCGTGGTCGCCTTCGGCACGCCGGTCGCCGCATTGAGCCCCGGCGAGAAGAGAAGGACCCGGCTCCTGCTGAGTCTGTATCGGCTGCTAGGCCCGTCGCCGACGATCGTGGACGGTACGACCGCGGTGCTGCTTTCGCCGCGCACGATCGAGCGCGACAAGGATGCCGTCGCCCTCGTCCACGACTGCCTCCGTCGCGCCGATCGGCGCATGCTGCGGAACGCGATCGTGTCGATCTCGATCCGCCGCCCCGACCTCGCAGACCAGCTCGTACGCGTCAGGCAGCCGGTGCTGATCGTCACGGGCGTCGACCATCACGGATTCACTCCCGATCAGGCGCGGGAGGCGGTCGGGCTGCTCGCGCGCGGACAACTCGCGGTCATCCCCGACACCGCCTACCTCACGCCGCTCGAGGCACCGGCGGCATCCGCCGATCTCGTGCTCGCGCTGTGGGCCGGCGCGCAAGCGGGAGTGACGCCGTGAGGTGGTTCTACGAGGTCATGTAACCAGGGGGAACGAGCGAACCGCGCTCAACGCGTCACCCGGACCGGCTAGCTCTGCGGCGGAGGACTATGGGGAATCGGGATCGGCTTCGTGACGCCGGGTGCACGCCGCTCCCAGAGAACGAAATCGGCGATGGTGTCTTCGGCCTTCGCATAGCGGACGGGCAGCGGAGTCGGAGTGATCCACATCACAACGATGGTGTCGTCGTCATCTCCCGAGGCGTGCAGTTCGGCGACAGGGTGAGCGGCGGGTGCGGAGAGTGTCAGGTCGTGGATGGCCCAGCTCTGCTCGTCCAGCCGTATGAGGACGTAACGGTCGTCGCGCACTTCTCGAGCCACTGAACTCACCTCCTTCGATCGGTCGGGTGCAGGGCGAGCGGCACGAGCAATCCCAGTCTGCGTCGACCATCTCCGAACGGGCCGGGCTTGACAGAAGGGAAATGTCAGCGTCCCCATTTCGTGGAGCGAGGTTCGCGGCGGCTCGTGACCCGAGAATGCGTGAGCGCAAGCGGTGCGAGGCTCGGGGCGAAAACCACTCCCGCAAGAGGCGGCCGGGGTGTTGCATGGGAGATATGGGCCCCACGCTCGGGATCGAGGAAGAGTTCGTCCTTCTGGACCCCGCCACGCTGCAGACCGTGGACATCGCGCACGGAGCCGTGGAAGAGCTCGCGTCGACCGGCGGCGGAATCGTCGCCCACGAGTTCTTCCGCTCACAGGTGGAATTCGCCTCGCCGGTGTGCGAATCGGCATCCGACGCTCGGGAGGCGATCCACACATTTCGCGACGATCTGGGGGAATGGGCTCGGCGGGCAGGTGCCATCGCCGCGGGCACGGGAACTCCGTACCGCACCCGGGCGACATCCCACGTGAGCGCCGGTGATCGGTACGCACGGATCGCAGACGACATCGCCGGGATCACTGCGGAGCATCAGATCAATGGTTTGCACGTTCACGTGGGGTTCGACGACCGCGAGGATCGGGTCCGATCGTTGAACGCGCTGCGGCCCTGGCTTCCGACGCTTCTCGCACTGTCGTCCAACTCACCATTCTGGTCGGGTCACGATACCGGATTCGACAGCTGGCGTGCGATCCACAGCCGCCGGTGGACCACCTACGGCATCCCGCCCGCCTTCCAGGACGCCGCAGATTACGACGCCACCGTTTCCGCGCTGCTCGGCATCGGCGCAACGTTGGACGGCGGCACGATCAACTGGAATGTTCGACTGTCTGCTGTCTTTCCGACGGTGGAGATCAGAGTGTGCGATTCGCAGCTCGATCCCCGCTCCGTCATCATCCTCGCCCTCCTCATCCGGGCGCTCGCCGACACGGACGCCGACACGGCAACCGGCGCGCGAGGATCGGGCGCTCATCACGCAGTCCTGCGCGACGCAGCGCTCTGGCACGCTGCCCGCCATGGTCTCGGCGGTCAGCTCGTGGACGCGCATGGTCGACTCGTCCCCGCCCAGCGTGCGGTCCACGCGATCTTCGACCATGCCGCTCCGCGACTGAAGGAGTACGGCGACCTGGAATCGGTGGCCGAAGGGCTGGACTGGCTCGCGCGCCGAGGCAACGGTGCGTCGGCGCAGCGGAAGGCGCTCCGGGGTGGCACCGCGCAACTCGCCGACCTCTACCGCAGCTCCCTGAACGCCGACGACACGCGAGTCTGAGCGAATCGCCTGGACAGCCTGGCGCTGCTCCAACGCCAAGATGCGGATCAGCGTTCCGGCATCGGAAGTCCGACGAGGTCCGCGCTCACCTGCCACAGGCGGGCCGCCGACGGGAGGTCGTACGAGAGTTTGTTGGACTTCTGGGCTGAGCCGTTGGCGAAGTACTTGCCTGACACTCCCTCGACCTCCGGGGAGGAGGCGAGCAAGAGCGGTGTCTCAGCGCCTCGTGTGGGGCTCTTCATGAATCTTCGCGCCAGCCCGCTGCCCTTCTTGAAGTACCACGCCTGATCCTCGGCGCCGAAGTCGGTGCGCGTGACGCCGGGGTGCAGCACCGTGGCAGTCACGCCGGTGCCCTCGAGGCGTCTGGCGAGCTCGTAGGTGAACATGACGTTGGCCAACTTCGACTGGTTGTAGGCGCGTTGCCCGGAGTAGCTCCGCAGGCTCTGCAGGTCGTCGAAGTCGATGCGACCCATGGACTGGGCACCGGACGAGACCGTCACGACCCGCGCCGGTGCACTTGCCTTGAGCCGATCCAGCAGCAGGTTGGTCAGCAGAAAGGATGCAAGGTGATTGACGGCGAAGGTGTGCTCCAGGCCGTCCGCGGTGACGTGCCGGTGGGCCCAGAACCCGCCGACATTGTTGACCAGCACGTCGAGGCGCGAGTAAGTCGCGATCACCTCGGCGGCGAGCCGGCGCACCTCGGCCTGGGCGGACACGTCGGCGACGAACACGTCCACGGCTGGGTTCGCCTGCACTGCGCGGATGTCGGATGCCGCCGCCTCTGCGCGTGCTGCGTCGCGGCCCACGATTCCGACGCGTGCCCCCATCCGAGCGAGCCCGATCGCAGTCGCCTTGCCGATTCCACCGGTGCCGCCCGTGACCAGCACGGTCTTGCCGTTCATCCGGAGTGCAGCATCCTCGACCATGGCGGCCTTCTCTCTGCAGACGATTCTCCTCCTGTCGAGTGCGGAGCGCAGGCTCACCCCCAGGCCTGCGGCTCAGAAGCGAGGATCGGCCGTGCACCTGTTCGCCGAACCGGCGGGTGAGTGGATCGGGTTCGACACCACGGTCACGTTCGGCCTCGACGGCGTCGGGCTCACTCACGCCGTGCTGCACGACAGCCGAGGACCCATCGGCACGATGCAGCAGATCCTGACGATCCGCCCGCGCGGCTGAGCCGAGCGGTACGACGTTTGTCGGGTCTGTCAGGTTTCTTCGGCGGCGAGGTGGCGCAGTCCACCTGAGAAGTCCATGATGGGCCAGACGATTCCGTTCGTGACCGGAGGCCATAGGTGAAGCTCGACACGGTGAAAGTGCGGCGGCTCCGGGTCGCCACGGTTGCGTGCGTCCTCCTCGCCACCGTCGGGCTCGCCGGTTGCGCGGGCGAGACCAGCCCTGTCGACCGGGCCGAGGCCCAGGTGGCCGCCAAGGAGAAGGCGGTGACGAACGCCGAAGCGGAGCTGACGGCCGCGTCGGACACGTTCTGTCAGGCGAGCGAGAGCTACGTTGTGGCGCTCGATCGGTACGGCGACGTGCTCAACGACACTGCGCCCACGGTCGGCGATGTCAAGGAGGCAGGGGCAGACCTGGCTCAGCCCGGGGAGGACGCATTCGACAGCGCGGAGGCCGCCGTTGAGGCCCAGCAGGCGCTCGTGGTCGCCGAGCAGGAGCTCGCCGATGCCCGCGCGGCACTGGAGGAGGCCCAGGGCAGCCCCGCTGCTGCGCCCAGTGACGCCGGCGCCGAGCAGTCGACCGTTGCCCCGTTGGCGCCCGCCGCGACCGTCGACCGTGTCAAGCAGGCTGAGTCGGATTTCGCTGCGATGCAGAGCGCCATAACCGACCAGACGCCCTTGGCGGATGCGTCCGAGCAGTTCAACGCCGCCGCAGTCGCGCTCGAGTTGGCATGGCTGCGGCTGGTGGTCGATGCCGGATGCGTCCCCGATGAGCAGAAGCAGCAGGCCGTGACGGCCGTGAGTGCGTACACGGCGGCCCTTCAGCAGGATCTCGCGGCCGCGGGATACTACGCCGGTGCGGTGGACGGCGTGTACGGGCCGGTGACGGTCGCAGCGGTGGAAGACCTCCAGAGGGCGAGCGGACTGCCGGTCACAGGCGCGGTCGATAAAGCGACGGCCGAAGCACTGCAGGCCGAACTGGTGGCGAACGCCGGGGCGGCCGCCCAGGAGTCGGTCGCTGCGACGGCCGCAGTCCAGCAGACTCTGAAGCTCGTCGGGTACTGGGACGGGCCGGTGGACGGCATGTGGACACCCGAATTGACCGAGGCTGTGCAGGCGTTGCAGGTCGAGCTGGGCGTCGAGCCGACCGGAACCGTGGATGCCGCCACCATCAGCGCCTTCGAGAAGGCGATCGCCGATCTCCAGTCGCCGGATTCGCCTTCGAGCCCGTCACCGACCCCGTCCAACGAGTAGAAGAGGAAAGAACCATGACCGATCGCAATTACGAACTGTTCGTCGCGGCGTACGACGACGAAGCCGCTGCGAAGGCGGATTTCACGACCATCAAGGCGCTCGAGGACACGGCAGTCGTCGCGGCCGTCGTCCTCTCGCGTGACCCGGAAGGCAAGGTCGAGGTCAAGGAGCACGGTGGGGGCCTCATCAGCAAGGGGACGGCGATCGGGGCGGTCGGCGGGCTCGTGGTCGGATTATTCGCGGCGCCTCTGCTGCTTTCGGGCGTCGTGGGAGCGGGCATCGGCGCCGGCGTCGCAGCGATCGCGAAGCATCATGAGGAGAAGAAGATCGGCGTCGACGCCCAGGAGTGGCTGCCGGCCGGGTCTTCGGCGATCGTGGCAGTCGTCGACGACCTGTATCTGGATCGCGTCGACGCCGCCATAGAGCAGGCGAGCAAGAAGATCAGCAAGGCCATCGACAAGGGCGACTACGACGCGGTGGTCAAGGCAGTCAACGAGGGCGACGAGAAGATCGTCGAGGCGATCGAGTCCTGACTCGCGCGCGCCGCAACGGAGACCGGCTACGCGCCGGTAGGCGATTCACGCCATTGCGATGATGTCTCCGCCGCGCCTGCGCTCTTGCCCTCAGGCGTTGTGCTGCATGGTTTCTGGGCAGCGCAGTGCTGAGCAGATGAGCGAGCCAAACCGGTTGGTGTCCTACACGCCGGCGACCGCGGCGACCGCGTCGAGATGGCGGCGGGCGGCGCTGATCGCGAGGCGGGTGTGCTCCTTCGCGCCGACCTGGGCCACGAGCGTCGCCCGAGGGATCTCCAACGCGTACGGAATGCCCGTCGGCAAGGCCGAGAGAATGCCGAGCATGTCGATGTCGCCCTCGCCGGGAAACAGCCGCTCGAAGCGTGCGGTGTGAATCAGCCCGGCTGTGGTGGTTGGGATCTCGCCGGGGGCGTCACACACATGGACGTAGTGGAACCACTCCGGCGGAAGCTCTCGAAGGTCGTCCACGCTGGATCTGGACCGGGCGAAGTGCAGCAGGTCGATGAGCATCCCGGCGTTGGGTTGGTCTGCCGCCCTCAGCACCCGGGTGGCCTCGGTCAGGTTCGGCGTTTCCGTCCACGACGGAAACTCGAGGTCGACGGTCAAGCCCAGTGGTAAGGCCAGCTGGCAGAGCTCGGCGAATCGATCAGTCTTGCGTGAGAAGTCCGAGTCCGGCAGCTGTGTGATGACGTGGCGAGCCCCGAGCTCGGCGCCTGCTTCCAGGAAGCGCAGGTAGTCGCGGGGGCTGTCTCCGGACGTGAATCGCGCGAGCTCGATGTCGAGCACCTCGATGCCGGTCGCGGCAAGGTGTGTCTTGGTGGCCCGCATGAGCGCCGGGTCGTACGTCAGGGGGTAGTGGGGCTCCTCGGCGGTGACCTTGGTCATTCGCAGGCCCACATACCGGTAGCCGGCGGCGGCAGCGGCATCCACCAGCTCTGGAGGTGACAGGCTCAGCGCGGTCAGGTGGGCGAGGGAATAGTGGTGCCGATCATCGGCTGAGGACTCGGTCGGCGCGCTCGCGAGCGTGCGCAGCCGCTGACGGCGGTGTGCGGCCATGCGCAACGGAACGCTGTGGGGGTCACCGAAGGCGATGTAGCCGTCGATGCGCTGGACCACCTCGAAGAACAGTCTCGAGCCCAGCATCTCAGTGAAGAAGTGAAGGTACTCACCGCGCTCGTCGCGGTCGTAGAGGATGGAGTTCTCGCGAAGACTCTCGATGAGATCGGCCGGCAATGACAGGCGGGCGTCGAGGTCGTCGTAGTAGTTGCCGGGCATCTCCAGAATCCGTGCCCCGCGATCGCGCATGACCTTCGCGCACGCGAGCGCGTCATCGGTGGCGAAGGCGACGAGTTGAGGGCTCGACACCCCGGGCGCCCAATCACCGCGCCGCAGTGGGGTGGTGCTCAAGGTGATGCGCACGCGACCACGGGGATCGCTCGCCGACCAGCTGCGGATGAGACCGAAGGGAGCGGTGATCTCTGTGGACTCTCCCGGAAGGAGGCCGAGCACGGACCGGAAGAACAACGCGGACTGGTCGAAATCGTCGATCGACTCGGTGATCGATACATGATCGATCTCCCCGAGCAGCGGGGACTGGTCCGCCGATGTCCCGGTCGGATCGAAGTCATCGAGCCAGTCATGTTGACGGTCGGAGTCGCAGAAGAACAGGGCGGTGCCATCCGGCGTGGCCACAGAGCTCAGATCGGTCTCATCAGGTCGGCGAGGCCGGGGGAGCTTCGGTGCCAGCAGCCGAGCTGCGCGTTGCATCGACGCGACCGGATCCGAGCTCTCGACGGCGAGCGCGCAGATCGACGCGGTAGCAGGGGCGATCGATCGTTGCGGTGCGAGATTGAGCAGGACCCGAGCGCGGCCCTGCTCCCACAACTGCACCGGCATGGAACGATGCTGCCCGACATGGGCGAAACCGAGGGTGGCAAGGGCACGCGAGACGAGAGGAGCCGACACCTCGTCCACAGCGAGCTCGGCGAAGGCGAACCCGCTGAGCGCAGGGGCCGCCGGCAAGTCGCCGGCAGCGAGGTGCTTGGGAACCTCCAGCAAGCCGTGCACGCCCACCGCCTCCGCGAGCGCAAGCATGGAACGCATCGCGTCGGTGGCAGCGTGCCTGGGATCCTCCTGCTGGTAGACGTCGTTGAACACCTCGAGAGCCATCGGGCCGGTGTAGCCGATGGCCAGGATCTGGCTGAGGAAGCCCGCCACGTCGAGCGAGCCCTGGCCGGGGAACATCCGGTAGTGGAGGCTCCACTCGCGGACATCCATGTTCAGTCGCGGTGCATCTGCGAGCTGGACGTGGAACACCTTGTCACCGGCTATCTGCGCAATGACGGAGGGATCGTTGCCCAGGGACAGCACATGGAAGCTGTCCAGACACAGCCCCAGCGCCGGGTGGTCGATCCGCTCGATGATGCGCCAGGCATCCTCGTGCGTACGCACTCGTCCCCACGGCACGGCTTCATAGGCGAGCCGCAGCCCGCGCTGCTCAGCCCGGCTGGCGATCGCGTGCAGCTGCTCCGCAGCCAGGTCGTCGTCGTCAAGTCCCCTCGCGGTTCTCGACGAGCAGCAGACCAGGACGCTCGCGCCGAGCTCCACCAGCAGGTCGAACTTCCGCTCGGCATGACGAAGGCTGGCCCCGAACAGGTCGGGAGGAACCGTCTCGACGTGGAATGGCTGATAGACCTCGACCGAAAGGCCGAGGCCCGCAGCCTCGTCAGCCAGCCGGCGGGGCGACCACGGCGACATGACGAGGTCGTACTCGAGCATCTCCACGCCGGCGAAGCCGGCGGCGGCGGCGGCGCGCAATTTGTCTTCGAGGGTGCCGGAGAGGCACACGGTGGAGATGGCCAGGCTCGGCAAACCAGGCATGTCGTTCAAAGGAGACCGCCTAACGGATCGGTCCGAGGTTTGAGTGAATCTAGGTGTCGGCGAAGCCGCGAAGCAAGGACCGTTCCATTCAGTAGGCCGAGACCTCGCTGCGAAGCGAGCTGTCGTTCAGTGCGTAGCGACGTGCTCCACCGTCTCACCGGGCGAGTAGATGTCCATGATGTTCCAGTGCCCGGTGGTCGGTGTCGGCACGTTGACCATCGACACATCGATCACGACGGGCGTGCCGAGCGCGATCGCCCGCTCGAGCGCGGGCTTGAACTCCGCCGCGGAGTCCACCTTGATGCCGGTCACTCCGTATGCCTCTGCGATGGCGGCGTAGTTCGTGTACATCGGATCGTCCGCGTTGCCGAAGACGGTCCCGTACGTCGTGTCGAAGGCAGCCTTCTCGAGCCCCGCGATCGTGCCGAAAGCGTTGTTGTTCATGACGACCCAGACCACCGGGACGTTCTCTTCGCGGGCAGTGGCGAGAACCGCCGGGTTCTGACCGAAACCTCCGTCGCCGACAAGAGAGACGACTACTCGATCCGGGTGAGCGATCTTGGCGCCTACCGCTGCCGGCGCGCCGAAGCCCATGGTCGCGAAGCCGCCCGGCGTGAGGAATGTGCCGGGGGTGAGGATGTCGAACTGCTGACCCACGCCGTTCTTGTTCCACCCGACGTCGGTCGTGATGATCGCATCCGGCGGCAGAACTTCGCGGGTCTCAGAGAGGATCCGCTCCGGGCGCATCGGCCACGCATCGGACACCTGGGCGTCTGCGTTCTGAAGCTTCAGGGTCGCGCGGTTCGCCGCGACCTGCGCGAGGAGTTCATCCCGCTGGACTCCCGACGGAGCCAGACGGCGGGCGACCCGAATGAGCACGGCCAGGGCGGACTTGAGGTCCGCGAGCGCGCCGATCTCGAGGGGGTAGTTCCTCCCCAGCTCGGCGGGATCGATGTCGATCTGCATGAGCTTCGTGGCTGGAATGGCGAACGTGTACTCGGCGTACCACGAACTCGAGTCGGCCTCGGCGAACCGTGTGCCGAGGGCGAGGATCCAATCCGCGGTCCGGGTGGTCTCGTTGACGAACGCCGTACCCCAGAAACCCGTCATCCCCAGCACGAGGGGGCTGTCGTCGGGGAGTGCGCCTTTGCCCATGAGGCTGTGCGCCACGGGTAGCGACAGGAGTTCGGCGAACTCCTTGAGCTCGGATGCCGCATCCGCCGCGACGATCCCACCGCCGACGTACAGCACCGGCTTGTCTGCCGTCAGCAGGTTGCGGACGATCCGTTCTGCGACCTCCTCATCGAGGCTGGGCCTTGCGAGGGAGCGGGTGTTGCTGAGCACCTTGTCGAACAGCGCGACGTCGATCTCTGCCGAGAACACGTCCATCGGCACATCCACGAGAACAGGTCCTGGGCGGCCGCTCTCCGCGAGGGTGAACGCCTTGTCCAGCACCTCGGCGATGAGGTGCGGCTGGTCGACGCGCCATGCCCGCTTGACGAATGGTCGATAGATCTCCCACTGGGCCGCATCGGCGTGGAGGTTGATCTCCTGATGCGGATGTTTGCCGAAGTAGTGGCTCGGCACATCGCCGGCGATCACCACCATGGGAATCGAGTCGAGCGCGGCGTTCGCCACACCCGTGGTGGCGTTGGTCAGACCCGGGCCCAAGTGGGTCAGGACGACTCCCGCTCGCTTCGTCACCCGCGCGTAGCCGTCCGCAGCGTGCGCGGCGATCTGTTCGTGACGCACGTTGACGAAGGAGATGCGGTCGCTCTTCTCCAGGGCCGCGAGCAGAGCGATGTTCGTGTGACCGCAGAGCCCGAAGATGTGCTCGACATCCCGCGCCTCCAGAAATCGGACGATCTGGTTGGACACCAGGTCCTTCATGACGTTCTCCTTCACTTTTCGCGCTCGTCGGGGACGGATCGGCGTGCCGGCCCGGTGTACGTGTATCCGATCGATTTCGGCATCGGGCCCTTGATGCGCCCGCCCTGCTGCATCTGCTCATAGGCGTGGGCGAGAATTCCCACCGACCGCGACAGGATGAACACGCCCCGCCCGAGTTCGGGCGTCAGGCCGAGTTCGCAGTAGATGACCGCTGTCACTCCGTCGATGTTCATGGGGATGCGGTTGGGCTTGCCGTCGCTGATGGCATCCTCGACCGCGCGGCCGATCGTCGCGAAGCGCCCGCCTACCGCGCCCGCGGCGCGCGCAGAGTCGACGAGCGAGAGCAGTCGCGGGGTGCGAGGGTCGAGCGGATGCCACCGGTGCCCGAAGCCAGGGACGTATTTCTCGCCGGCGTCACGACGCCGCTCCAGCACGAGACGGGTCGCATCACCGACGTCACCCGTCGCCTCGAGTTCGGCATCGATCTCGAAGTAGAGCTCCATGCATTGCTGCCCCGGCCCGCCGTGGACATCGTCGAGGACGTTGATAGCCGACGCCATCGCGCCGTTGATGCGAGCACCGCAGGTCACGGCCATCCGTGCGATCGCGATGGACGGTGCGTGCGGACCGTGGTCGACTGAGGCCACGAGCGCCGCTTCGAGAAGCTCGGCCTGCCCTCGTGACGGCAGTTCGCCGCGCAGCATAAGCCAGATGGTCTCGACGAAACTGACGTTGCCGATCAGCTCTTGAACGGGGTAGCCGCGCAGGTCGATCTCGCCCGGTTGCACATCGATGATGTCGGTCTGCCACCAGCGGTGCGCCTCGTCGAGCAGGTCATCAGGCGATCTATCGGTCATCGGCTCAGTCCCATCTCCTCGAGTTCTGCGTCGAAGAAGTCGCCGAACAGCTCCTCGTCGGACGGACGGTCCTCCGCGATCGTGCGGGACACCCAGGTCGTGTTGAGGTAGTGCCGCAGGGAGACGTTCTCAGAGGTGATGTTGCCTCCCCATGTTCCACATCCCATCGACGACGTCATCGGCATCCCATTCGTGAAGGAGCCGGCGTTCGCCTTGGAGTTCGGCTGGCGGACCATGATCCGCGAGACCGGCATGTGCTGTGCGAAGTAGTCGATGTGCGCATCGTCGGTCGACGCGATGCCGCAGGAGTGTCCTTTGCCGCCGATGTCGTAGAGGCGCTTGGCGAGCTCGACACCATCCTCGAAGCTCCCCTCGTACTTGTGGACCGCCATCAGCGTCGTGAGCTTCTCTTTGCAGAACTGCCTGTCCTCGGCGATGCCGTCGCCTTCGACCAGGATGAATCGGCTGTCGGACGGGATGTCGAAGCCCGCGGCGTTCGCGAGCACCTGCGGTGAGACGGCGACGGTGTCCGGGAGGCGGTGACCCTCCTCGTCCCACATCACCGCCTGCAGCGCCACACGCTGATCCGACGTCGCGAGATAGCCACCCTCCGCCTGGAGTGCGTCCAGCATTTCCTGATATCGGGCGGCCGGCACCAGGACGTTGCCATCCGCAGAGCAGCCGGATCCGAAGTCGGAGGTCTTCGACAGCATGCAGTTGCGAGCGGTCTCCTGAAGGTCGGCGGTCTCATCGACGAACTCGGTCGCGTTACCGGCACCCACACCGTACGCGGGCGTTCCGGAGCTGTACGCTGCCCGCACGAGCCCCTGGCCTCCGGTGGCGATGACGAGGTCGGAGCGGCGCATGATCTCCTGCGAAGCAGACAGGCTGGGCAGCGTGATGCATTGCAGGATGTCTGCGGGAGCGCCCTCCGCTGTCGAGTGCTTCGCGCATGAGACGCACGGTCTCGAAGGTCGTCGCCCTGGAACGCGGATGCGGTGAGAACACGACGACGTCACGCGCCTTGATCGCGTAGATCGCGTTACCGGCCGGTGTGAGGTCGGGGTTCGTCGTCGGCACGACGCAGCCGATGACTCCGACCGGCTTGCCGTACTTGATCAGGCCTTTATCGGCGTCCTCCTCGATGATGCCCACGGAGCGGCTGCGCAGCGCATCGCGCAGGACTCCCCGGATCTTCATCCGCTTGTTCATGCGACTGTCGAATTCACCGAGGCCGGACTCTTCGATCCCCATCTTCACCAGCCGCTGGAACGAGGAACGATTCGCCACGGCCCACGCGACGGCCTGGATCAGGCGGTCGACTCGGTCTTGATCGTAGGTCTCGATGATCGCCAGAGCCGCTCGTGCCCGCGCGAAGACGTCGTCGAGTTCCTTCTCCTGCTCCGGGGAGAGGGGTTTGGTTGATGAAGAAGCCATGAGATCTCCGTCCATGAGCACATATCGCGACAGCCGCATGCTACGCACTGCCGACGCGGGGGCCAAAGGGTGTCTCGCTGAGTAGATCAGGCGATGCCGATGCCGGGTCAGACCGCCCGCGAGTGCGAACGCGCTCGACGATGGTCGCGGGGTTGCCAGGCCGGCGGAGAGGATGCCGCGTGCCCGCAGGGGCGGCACGCCGCCATGGTCACCGCCGGCGGCGAGGCGTAGTGTCCCATTCGGCGAGACTCGACTTTGCGCACGTCCGTCGCACGACCAGAGTCGCAGTGGCGACCGCGTGCGCGCGGGGGCCTGCATCAACAGAGAGGTTGGGAATGCATCCTGACACCAGCGCGCCTGGCGCTCACGGCGCTGCGCACTCCTCACGGGGCACCGCCCCAGCGGTGGGGCCGTGAGCGGGAACGGGCCCGAGCAGCCCGCAGAGCCCGAGCAGCCCGCAGAGCCCGAGCCGCCCACAGAGCCCGAGCAGCCCGCAGAGCCCGAAGCGCCCAAAGCGCTGGGGGACTCCATCTACGGGGAGACCAGCACTTTCTATACGGCCCCGAAGCTCAACAAGGGGGTCCCGGCGGACCCGCGGTTCATCCGGGTCCTCTCCATGGTCGAGATCACGATCGGTGTTGTGCTCTTCGCCTTGATCGTCTTCGGCGTCATGTATCAGGTCCTCGGGCGGTATTTTCCCTCAGTCAGCTGGGTGGGTGCCGGTGAACTCGCCCTCATGTCGATGGTCGCAATGACCTTCATCACGACCGGCTACCTCGTCGGCCGCAACGGCCACATCGTGCTCGAGATCTTCGACGAGCTGCTCGCCGGGACGAAGCTCTTCGTCGCGCTGCGGGTCACCTCTGCCGTCATCATGGCCGCGACGAGCCTCGCCCTCGCCTTCGAGGCATTCGTGAAGATCGAGACCGAGTGGGGCCGGCTCAGCGCCGCCATGCACCTGCCCCTCGGTGTGCTGTACATCTTCGCCCTCATCGGCTTCCTCTCGGCTGCGATCCATTCAACATTCAAGATCCCGTACGCGAACCGCCCCGAGCACAAGCTTGACATCGGCGAAATGGAAGGCTGAGCTTTGGATCTCTGGCTTTATATCCTGCTGCTCGTCGTCCTCCTGCTGCTGCGGGTGCCCGTAGCCTTCGCGATGATCGCGTCGAGCATGCTGTACTTCTACAGCCACGGCCTCTCGGCGGGCTACGCGATATCGTCGATCGTGAACGGCATCAACAGCTTCCCGCTGCTCGCGGTCCCGCTGTTCATCTTCGTCGGCACGATCGCCAACCATCTCGGCATCGCCACCCGGCTCTACGACTTCGCACGGGCGCTCCTCCCGCGGCTCCCCGGCAACCTCGCCTACGTGAACCTCGGCACGGCGATCGGGTTCTCGTGGATCAGCGGTTCCGCGCTCGCTGACGCAGCGTCGACGAGCAAGGTGCAGATCCCGCAGATGCTCAAGGCAGGCTACCCGTACGGGTTCTCGGCGGGGCTCACGGCGTCCGGCTCGCTGATGAGCACGGTGATGCCGCCGAGCATCCCCGCAGTCCTCTTCGCAGCGACGGCATCCATCTCCACCGGCGCCCTATTCGCGGGCTCCATCCTGCCTGCCGTGCTGATGGCGGTCGGCCTGGCCGTGTACATCTTCGTGTGGGTGCGACTGCACCCCAAGATCGCGACGACGCGCCCGTTCGTCGGCTCGATGCTCGGCAAGGCGGTCGTGCGGGTCATCGGACCCGCGTTCCTGCCGGTGATCATCCTCGGCGGCATCTTCAGCGGATGGTTCACTCCGACGGAAAGCGCCGGGATCGCGGCGGTCTACATGCTCATCCTCGGCGCGATCTACCGCACCCTGAACTGGCACGTGTTCTGGAAGGCCTCCAAGGAGACGGTCGTCATCTCCGGCGGCATCCTCCTGATCCTCGGCGCGTCGAATCTGATGGGGCTGGTGCTCGCACGCGAGCAGGTCTCGCGCAACCTCGGCGAGTGGCTGGCGGGACTGACCTCCAGCCCGATCGTCTTCCTGCTGCTGCTGAACGTGCTGCTGATCCTGCTCGGCATCTTCCTCGAGGCGCCGCCGGTGATCCTCGTGCTCGTGCCGATCCTGATGCCGATCATCGCCCAGTACGGAATCGACCCCGTGCAGCTGGGGGTCATCATGATCCTCAACCTGATGATCGGTTCGCTCACACCACCTGTCGGAGCCGTTCTGTTCGTCGTCGGGTCGATCACCCGCAGACCCATGGGAGAGCTGTTCCGAGGCATCCTCCCCTTCCTCATACCGCTGGGGGTGGTCCTGCTGCTCCTGACGCTGTTCCCGCTGATCGTCACGATCGTGCCGACGCTCCTCGGCTTGATGTAGCGCCGGAGAGGACAGGTCCCTTGCCGAGGAAGCTCTTCGTTCTCAACGGTCCCAACCTGAACATGCTCGGTCTGCGGGAGCCTGAGCTGTACGGCACTGAGACTCTCGAGGACGTCCGAGTACTCTGCGACCGGGTCGCCGAGGAACTCGGCTTCGAACTCTTTTTCGCCCAGTCCAACGCGGAGCACGAGATCGTCGGGTGGGTGCACGATGCCTTTCGCGAGAGGGCGACGGTCGTCATCAACCCTGCAGGGTTCAGCTTCCGGTCGGTGGCGTTGCTGGACGCCCTTCACATGCTCAGTACTCCGATCGTCGAGGTCCACATCACGAACATCCATGCGCGCGATGCCGTTCACCAGCATTCGCTCATCTCGTCGGTCGCTCGCGTCGTCATCGCCGGGGCGGGCACGTACGGGTACGAGCTGGCGATTCGTGCCGCCGACAGAGTGACATCCGAAGCGGACGGCTGACCGACCTCGATCCGCACGACGGGGGGAGCGCGGCATTTGCGACTCCGAGGCCTACGAAGAACTCTGATTGGCGACGGCCCAGTCAGCCGCGGGCGATCGCGTCGGCAGCCTCGAGTCCGAACACGAGGGCCTTGGTGAGCGCCGTTCCCGTCATGTACGAGGCGCCGTGGAAGCCTCCGACGACCTCGCCGGCGGCATGGAGACCCTTGATGGTGGTTCCGTCGACGCGCGTGACCGACGTGTCGGGCGCGACGCTGAGGCCGCCGTACGTCGAGGTCATCGCGGTCACCGCGGGGTACGCGTAGAACGGCGCCGCCTCGACGGGCACGAGCGTCCCGACGCCGTTCACGAGACCCGTCCGCCCGAAGCCGTCTTCGCGGCGACCCGACACGCTCTCGTTGTACTGCGCGACCGTGCGGTCGAGCTGCCCGGCCGGAATTCCGAGCCTGTGCTCGAGGTCCTGGATCGTAGGCCCGCTCACCAAGTGCCCGAGTTGCTCGATCCTGTTCCATGTCGGACAGTGGGACGCCGGGCTTCGAACGTGCCCGCACCACCGAGTCGAAGACCTGAAAAGCCATGCGCCCCGGCTGGCTCAGAACGGCTGACCCGAGGACCTTGTACGACTCCGACTCGTCAGCGAAGCGCTCGCCCCGGGCGTTCACGAGGATCGCACCGAGGTAGTTCGCCGTCAGCAGCTCGTGCTCGTCGTCGGTCGTTTCGGCATGCTGCCCGTAGGTGCCGGCGACGTGCCCGATGTCGGCAAGGCCGGCACCCAGCATCCAGGCCATCCGAAGTCCGTCGCCGGTGTTGCCGATCCCGCCGTACGGCATGGCAGCGGCTTGGTCGGGCACGAAGAGATCGAGAAGCTCGGCGCGAACGCGAGAACCCGCCGGTCGTGAGGACGACTCCGGCGCGCGCGTCGAGGTCGCCGCGCGCGGATCGGATGCCGGTCACCCGCTCTCCGTCCCATGCCAGCGCATCGGCCGCATGCCGCGCGAGGATCGCGGCACCCGCGGCAACGGCCTCCTTCTCCAGGAACGCGAGCAGATCGTTGATGCGGATCAAGTGCGCCCGCGCAACCGTCATTCCCGCACTGACCTTGAGTTCGTCGGTCCACGCCGCAGCGCGATCGATCGCGGCGACCGCGCTGGCCTGACGCTCCACGAGTGCCTGCAGCAGTCGCTCGTCGGCGAAGCCGCCGCCGGCCTCGACCATGTCCGCGACGAAGAGTTCGTTGGAGTCATCCACGCCGGCACGGCGTTGGAGCGCCGTGCCGGACAGCGCGAACCATCCGCCGCTCAGCGCTGAACTGCCTCCGAGCCGCTCGCGCTTCTCGACGAGCGCGACGCTCATCCCGTTCGCTGCGAGCCGGTGGGTAGCCGCCAGGCCGGCGAGTCCGCCCCCGACGACGATCGCGTCGACCTCGCGACCGTGGTTGGCCGTCATCGCCCGAGCATCCGAGGGCCGGTGGTGGTCATGAGTGCGCCCGGGTTTCTCGATCCCTGCGGAATTGCGCCACGTCCACCGTCTTGCCGCTGTTGGCGGCCAGTGCCGCCGCCTCGAGGAGCGCGAGCGTCCGCGATGCATCCTCAACTGAGACCAGCGGCTCCGCTTTCCCTCGGGCGACCTCGATGAAGTGATCGAGCTGCGCCTGGAACGACCCTCGCGGCGCGACCGGGAGGTACGTGCGCGACAGGGGGGAATGCCAGTCGCCCGAGACCGACGGGTCGTATGAGTATTTCGCGAGGTTCGGCACCGACAGTGCACCCCGGGTGCCGACGAGCCGGTAAGCGACGCCGTCTGGGATGAACGGGAACGCGAGCGTCTCTTCGGTGGACTGGTCCCAGCCCCAGGGCGAGACGCCGGCGTCGGAGGCGAGGAAGCTCCCCACCGCGCCGCTTTCGAACCTGAGGTTCAATGACACGGTGTCTTCGACCTCGTGGCCGCGGGCGTGGGAGCTCTGCATCGCCTGGATTTCGGTGACTTCGCCGCACAGGTGACGCAGCAGATCCAGGTCGTGCACGACGTTGATGAGCATCACGCCGGCTCCGCGCTGGCTGTGCCAGGGCGTCTCGGTGAAGTAGGCGTCCTCTTTGCGTGCGGACCAGAGTCCGCTGACGGCGACGACCTGTCCGACCTCGCCGTCGTGGATCGCCGTGCGGGCACGCGCGATCGAGGGATGATGCCGCCGATGATGCCCGACCAGCAGCCGCCCGCGCAGGCGTTCAACGGCGTCGACGAGTCGAAGCGACTGCGCATAGTCGACGGCGACAGGCTTTTCGAGAAGCACGGCGACACCCGCCTCGAGGCATTCGATGGCGGTGTCGACGTGAAACGGGTTGGGGTTGGCGACGATGACCGCGTCGAGTTCCACGGCGTCCAGCATGGCTGCGGCACTCTGATAGATCGGACACTCGAACGCGCCCTCGACAGCCGCGGGATCGGCGACCGCAACCAGAGCGGCGCCCGGCGCCGCACGAATGAAGTCGAGGTGCTGACGCCCCATGAAGCCGGCACCGACGACGCCGATGCCGACGGTCGGGGCCTCGGATGCGCTCACGGAGCCTCCCTGCGTCGTTCGGTCTGCGGTGGTCCGAAACGAGCGTATGGCACGGTGGAGCGGTCGCGCGGGGCACGTTCCATTCAGCGGCGAAGCCCACTTCCAGCCAGCGGCGAAAGCATGTTCCACTCGACGGGACATCACTTTGCGAACCGAACGAAGTCGGTAAGAGTCAGCACTGCCACCAAGCCGTGACTTGACAGCGTGGTCGATGACGATCTCGCCCCGTGCGAGAACTCTTCGGCCGGATGTCGCGCTGCGGCCATCGAATATCACGTCCCGCAAGCACGAAGTCGTGCGCACACAAGAGGAGAGTCACATGGGCACAGCCCGATCGACGCGCCGAGGCAAAATCGCCGCGTCGTTGCTCGCAGCAACCGCGCTTGTCGTCACCGGCTGCGCCGGCGGCGGCGGCACCCCGGAGAGCACACCCACCGAATCCGCCGCGCCGAGCGAGCCGGTCACGCTCACCGTCGCAACCAGCCAGAACGAAGAGACGCCGAACTACTTCTGCGGCGTGCAACTCCTCAAGGACCGACTCGAGGAAGCCGACATCGGCTTCACCGTCGAGCTGTACCCGGCGAGCCAGCTCGGTCCCGACGCGGACCGGTTCCCGCTCGTCCAGGCCGGCGACATCGACATCGACCTGCAGGGCGCCTCTGCGCTGAGCTCGACGTTCGAGCCCATCGGCGTCGTGGACGCGACGTACGCGTTCGACGATGTCGAGCACGCTTTCAAGTGGATCGACGAGGGATCGGCAGACCTGTTCGGCGCCTTCCATGAGTCGACCGGCGTCAACGTCGTCGACGGCTGGTTCTTCGGCTCCCGCACCTTCACCACGAAGGACGTCGAGGTCCACAGCCCCGACGACCTCGCCGGCGTTCCGATCCGGTTCCCGAACTCGCCGCAGTTCCTGGCCAACGCTGAGGCGCTCGGTGTCACCAGCCCGGTCTCCGTCGCGGTCGAGGAGCTCTACTCCGCCCTGCAGCAGGGCATCGCCGTCGGCCAGGAGAACCCGATCGTCGCGACGCACTCGTCGAGCTACGACGAGGTCCTCAACACGGCGATCCTCAACAACCATAACGTCGGCATCCACTGGATCCTCGTCAGCGACAAGACGTACGAGAAGATGAGCGACGAGCAGACCGCTCTGCTCGAGCAGACCATCCACGATATCCGCCCTGAGAACCGCGACTGCGTCGACGAGGCCACCGAGGAGATCCTCGACGAGTACCGCGCGAACGACGCGATGACGGTGATCGAGACGGAGGACATCGATATGGATGCCTTCATCAGCCAGTCGGAGGAGTTCTTCGGAACCTACTTCACGGGTGAGCGGCTCGAGGCATACCAGGCCATCCGCGACATGGCGGGCTGACCTCACCGGCACGCAGATGAGAACGGGGTGGGTGCGAGTTCGCACCCACCCCGTTCTCGCCTGCCGTATCAGTGGTTCCTGCCGGCACCGACCCTATGGCTCAGGGTCATCGCCGCCGCGCGAACCGCCGGGGCGACGCGGTCGGGCAACACCGCATCGACCGACCCGGTCACGGAGATCGCCGCGATCGGTGCGCCGCCGAGGCCGAGGATGGGGCTCGCTGTGCATGTGCGGTCGATAGCGCACTCCTCCCGCTCCGTGGCCGTCCCGCTACTGCGGATCCCCACCAGCTCGCGCAGGAGCGCCGACGGCTCGACAAGAGTGTGCAGGGTGCGCCGCTCGAGCCCGCCGTAGGCGATGCGCTCCACGACGTCCTGTGGCGAGAACGCCAGGATCGCCTTGCCGAGCGCCGTCGCGTGTGCGGGCAGCCGACCGCCGACCCTCGCCAGCGGTGTGGGAATGGGTCCACCGCGGACGATCGCGATGAAGACGACGTCTGTCCCCTCGAGAATCGCGAGATGGACCGTCTGTCCGGTCGCGTTGCGCAGATCGGTCATTACGGGGAGCGCGAGCTGGCGGAGTCTGCGTGGCTGCTCGACGGTCTGTCCGAGCTCGAAGAGGCGTACGCCCAGATGGAGCTTGTCGCCGTCGCGGTCGAGGAAGCGCTGCTCCACGAGGTCGGCTGCGATCCTCGAGACGGTCGACTTCGGCAGCTTCGCGCGCCTGGCCAACTCCGAGATGCCGAGCCCTTCATCGTGCTCTCCGAAGGCCTCGAAGACGGCAGTCACCCGATCGAGCACGCTGACCGATTCGGTCCACTCCGCGGTGCGCATATCGCTATGCGGCCGTAAGCCGACGAGTGAGAGTCGTGCCCGCGGCACGCACCAGCGGTGCGACGCGCTCCGGGTCCATGGCTCCGCTCGGACCCGCGATGGAGATCGCGCCGAGCACGACGCGGTCGGCCGAGAGCACCGGGCTCGCCACAGCCAGGATCCCGGGATACGAGACCTCCATGTCCATCGCAACGACCGAGGCGCGCACGTGACTCAACTCGTCCCGGAAGTCGTCGGCCGCGTCGTCGACGAGCGACGCGCTGACGCGATTCACCACGCCCTGGTCGGCGCAGAAGGCGAGGTAGGCCTTGCCGCTGGCCGTCGTCAGCGCCGGTGAGCGCATCCCGGCGCGTGTAGGGAGCATGGGCAGCCGACCGGCGACGGCAGCGATCGACACCATGTCGGTGCCCTGCTGAACCCAGAGCCCGACACGTTCCCCCGTTACATCGTGCAGGTTCCTGATGACAGGCGCCGCAGCGGCGAGAAGGCGGCGAGGCAGGCTCGCGCGGGCGCCGAGCTCGAAAAGACGCAGCCCGAGCGTCACGCCTTCGTCCGTGCGTTCCAGGTAGCGCTGCCGGGTCAAGTCCGCGACGAGCCGGGACACAGTGGACTTCGGCATGGAGGTCCTCACTGCGAGCTCGGTGATCGTTATCGAGCCATCGGACTCCTTGACCGCATCGAGGATCCCGATGATGCGGTCGAGCACAGAGACTGGCCCGCCTGATCGCACGGGGGGCGTGTTCCATTCGGCGAGACTCGTCATCGAGTATCCCCTCCCAACAGGTTGAATCGTCATCGATCGCCCTTTGATGGTCGAACGTACTAGTTAGTACGTATTCGTGCAATGCTGTTCTGACAATTGCGCGGGCACCAGCGCCGGTGCCCGCAGGAAGGTGCCATGCGCACGTCGATCGCCACGGTCTGCCTCAGCGGCACGTTGCATGAGAAGCTCCTCGCCGCGCGCGAAGCGGGTTTCGATGGAGTGGAGATCTTCGAGCCCGACCTCGTTGCATCTCCGCACTCTCCCGAGGCGATCCGGGAGCGAGCAGCTGAGCTGGGTCTGTCGCTCGATCTCTACCAGCCGTTCCGCGACTTCGAAGGCGTCGGCCCCGACCTGCTCGAGCAGAATCTGCGGCGCGCCGCGGCGAAGTTCACGCTCATGAACCGTCTCGGCATCGAGACCATGCTGCTGTGCAGCAACGTCGCGACGGCACGCAGCGGTGACGAGCAGCTCGCGGCGACACAGCTGCGTCAGCTCGGCGATCTGGCCGACCGATTCGGTGTGCGCGTCGCCTACGAGGCACTCGCGTGGGGGAGGTTCGTCGACGACTACCAGGAGGCGGCCCGCATCGTCCGACTCGCGGACCACCCGCGCGTCGGCGTGTGCCTCGACAGCTTCCACATCCTGTCGAAGGGCCACAACCCGGAAGCGATCGAGACGATCCCGGCTGAGAAGATCTTCTTCGTTCAGATGGCGGATGCGCCGATCCTCTCGATGGATGTGCTCTCGTGGAGTCGTCACCATCGCGTCTTCCCGGGCGAAGGCGCGTTCGATCTCGGCGGCTTCATGGGCCATCTCGTCAGGACCGGCTACGACGGACCCGTCTCGCTCGAGATCTTCAACGACACGTTCCGCCAGTCCGACCCTCGCGCGACCGCGGTCGATGCGCGCCGCTCACTGCGCTGGCTGGAGCACGAGACCGCCACGTGGCTGGGCTCATCGGCGGGCGGCCGCGCCGCGCGGCTGTCGGCCTCGACTCTTCCGGTCGTCGAGTCGCCCACCGACGTCAACTATGTGGAGCTTCGCACCGACGCGATCGACGACATGCGCGTCCTGCTCGCACAGCTCGGCTTCACTGCGCACGGCCGTCACCGCACGAAGAGCGTCGAGCTGTGGTCTCAGGGCTCGGCCCGTTTCGTGCTCGGTCGTCCGGAGTCGGATCGGCCGCAGCCCACCGTCGCGGGAATCGGACTCTCGGTCCGCGATCGCGATGCGGCGCTGAGGCGCGCCACCGAGTTGTTCGCGCCGGAGATCCACCGCGAGGAGAACGAGGGTGACGAGCCCCTCGTCGGTGTGCGCGCCCCCGACGGGTCGGAGGTCTTCTTCGGCGCTTCTGGCGATTCCGAGCCCAATTGGGTGCGCGAGTTCGGCCCGCCGGCCGGGGACGACATCCCCCTCATCGAGCGCGTGGACCACATCAACCTCGCGCAGCCATGGCAGCACTTCGACGCCGGCGTGCTCTTCCTCCACTCGGTGCTCGACCTGCGCACCCAGCCTTCGATGGAGGTCGCCGCGCCGGTGGGTCTGGTGCGCAGCCAGGTGCTCAGAAGCGCCGACGGCATCGTCCGGATCGCACTCAATCTGGTTCCGTCCGGTGCGGACCAGAACGCCATCCTGCCGCAGCACATCGCATTCGCGGCATCCGACGTGCTGGCGCTGGCGCGGTCGGCGCGTGACCGCGGATTCCGGCCACTTGCGATCCCGGCCAACTACTACGACGACATCGAGGCGCGGTACGACATCGATCCCGAGCTGCTCGACGAACTCAGAGGTCTCGACGTCATGTACGACCGCGACGAGTCGGGGGAGTTCCTCCACTTCTACACCCATCCGATCGGAACGGTCTTCCTCGAGGTCGTCGAGCGTCGTCACGGCTATGAGGGCTACGGCGCGCTCAACGCCCCGGTCCGCCTCGCCGCTCAGTATCAGCAGCGTCGCGACGGCCCCGGCGGGGGTGCCCGCGTGATCCGCCACGTCGCCGTCTTCCGGTTCGCCCCGACTTTCACCGCGGGAGAGCGGGAGCATTGGATGTCGCTGCTGCGTGCGCTGCCGGCACAGATCCCGCAGCTTCGGAGCCTCACTGTGGGCACCGATGTCATCGGGGGTGCGTCCTCCCACGACCTCGCGATCGTCGCGGACTTCGACGACCTCGATGGGCTCGATGCCTACAACCGGCATCCCGCGCACGCCGAGGTGCTCAGGATCTCCGGTCCTGTCAAGGTGTCGCTCGCCACCGTCGACTTCGAAATGCCGGATGCCGCATGACCCCGCTTGATCAGAACCCTGCGGCACGATTGCACCCACCCCGATCCCGCTACCTCGTCGGGCTCATCGGCGAGGGCATCACGGCGTCGCTCACGCCGCCGATGCATGAGGCGGAGGCCGCCGCGCTCGGCCTCGACTACGAGTACCGCATCCTCGACCTCATCGAGCTCGGCAGACGTCCAGAGGACGTCGGCTTCCTCCTGGCCGAGGCGGATCGCCTCGGCTTCGCCGCGATGAACATCACGCACCCGTGCAAGCAGCTCGTTCTCGACATCGTCGATGAGCTCGACCCGGATGCCGAACACCTGGGAGCCGTCAATCTCGTCGTGTTCGACGGCCCGCGTCTGATCGGCTACAACACCGACTGGATGGGATACCGGGACGGATTGCTCGCCGGCCTTCCGGGAGCGTCCTTCGAACACGTCGTCCAGATCGGGTGCGGCGGCGCCGGGGCGGCGACGGCGTACGCCCTCCTCGCGTCCGGCACCTCCCGCCTCGATCTCTCCGACGTCGACGAGCCCCGTGCCGTCGAACTCGCGGAGCGGATGCGCGCTCACTTCCCGAAGAGCACCGTCTCCACCGTCACGATGGACGCGCTTCCGGGGGCGATCTCGCACGCGACCGGCGTCGTGCATGCCACTCCGCTCGGGATGCTCCACCATCCCGGCGTCGCCTTCGACGTCGGTCTGCTTCCGCGCGGCGCGTGGATATCGGATGTCGTCTATCGGCCGCTCGAGACCCAGCTCATCCGGCAGGCTGCCGAACGGGGCCATGCTGGTGCTGGACGGCGGCCGCATGGCCGTCGGCCAGGCATACGCTAGTCTCCAGATCATCACCGGCCGGCAGCCCGATCGAGATCGGATGCAGCAGCACTTCCGCGCCCTCGTCGGAGCCGAGGACCGGGTGGGCAGGGTCGAATGAGGAGGCCCCCTGTGGGATCGGATCGCCGCCACCCGCCGGACGTGCGTCCGCAGGGAGCCGCCCCAGGCCGCGATCGGAGGGAGCTCGTCATGACGGACCGGCTGAGCGAGGTCCGCGACACCGGGCAGACCAGACGCGCCGCGGAGACCCAAGAGGACATCCTCGAGGTCGCGACGGCCGAGTTCGCGGCGAACGGCTATGCGGGGGCGCGGGTCGACGAGATCGCCGCGCGCACGCGGACGACCAAGCGGATGATCTACTACTACTTCGGATCGAAGGAAGCGCTCTACCTCACGGTCTTGGAACGCGTGTACGCGCAGATCCGTCGCGTCGAGCGCGGCATCCAGATCGACGAACTCTCACCGGACGAAGCGCTGCGCAAGCTCGCCGAAGCGACCTACGACCACCACACGACGCATGAGGCGTTCATCCAGCTCGTCAGCATCGAGAACATCCATCGCGCCGAGCATCTGCGCCAGTCCGACACGATCCTGCGCGAGAACGTCACGGCGATCACACTGCTCGCGGAGGTGATCGAACGCGGAGTTCGGGAGGGCATCTTCCGCGATGACGTCGATCCGCTCGACGTGCACATGATCATCAGCGCATATGCCTGCTTCCATGTCGCCAATCGCCATACGTTCGCCGCGATCTTCAAGCGCGACATGCTCGACCCGTCGCTGCAGGCCTCGCATCGCCGCCTCATCGGCGACATGGTCGTGGCTACGATGACCGACCGAGGCGATGCGCGCGGTTCGGACTGACCGCGACGCGATGACGGAGCGCCACCGCTCGATCGGGCGGCCGCCCGTGTCAGCGTCGGACCGTGCCCGTCTGGACGATGACCGAGACGTGCTCCTCGAACCGCGTGTGCGGCGCCATCGCGGAGCGAACCCGACTTGCGAACTCGTCGCGACGAGTCGGATCGGCTACGTCCTCGGCGGACATCGCGGACAGGAGCCCGCCGATCAGGCTCTCGACATCGAGTTCCGCGTCGTATTCCACCCGCACTTCGCCGGTGGTGTACCCGGCGGCCGCCATCGCGGATCGGTAGCCGTCGCGCGCCTCCTCGTCGGTACCGCACGACCAGCCGACGTCACGCCCCGTCCATTCCGCCAGCACACCGCGGAGGGCGTGCGACCAGTCGTTGTCCTGCAGCCACAGCGGCGCGCCGTTGGTCACGACGGCGACGCCGCCACCGTTGCGCAACAGGGGCCGGGCGTTCGCGAACAGCGCGGCGTGATCCATCCAGTGGATCGCGGTTGCGGCGGTGACCGCCGCGACCGCGCCCGCGCCCAGCAATCCCGCGAGCGCCGGCAGATCGCTGTCGAACCCGAGCACCCACGACACCGTCCGCACGTCCGCTTCTCGGGCTGCGGCCGCGGCGAGTCGCAGCATGTCGGGTTCGGGGTCGACCCCCACCACGGCTCGCACCCGTTGGGCCAGCGGCAGGGTCAGTTGACCGGTTCCGCACCCCAGATCGATCGCCACATCGGTGTGGTCGAGGCTGAACGCGTCGACCAGGGCATCGACGACCTCCGGTGGGTAGCCCCGCCGGAAGCGCGCGTAGTACTCCGCGACCTGGCCGCTGAATCCCCGGAGCACCTCGTGCGACATCCATCCATCTTCGGGTTCGCCACGTCGATGCGCCAGCGCATCTGCTGACAGCCGCGCCGCACCCAGGGGCATCCCCTCCATACGCAGTCGCGGTGCGTCCACCGGGCGCGCGTTCGCAGGTTAGGGTTCGGGAGTGGATCCCGAGCGCGAGGGCGGCCTCGCCGAGTCGAGTCAGCAGTCCGGCGAGCTGCCGGGTGCTGATGCCGGAGCGTACTTCGCGTACGCACCCCCGGAACGGCGTCGCCGCAGAGTCGCGCCCTGGTGGATCGCAGCCGTCGTGGCGATCGTCGCGGCAGGCATCGTGGGCGGCTTCGTCCACGTCTCCGCGAATCGGTCGTACGACGAGGCCGCTGCCGCCCTCGAGTCCGCGACGGAGGACGCCAGAGAGGCCGACGCCGGCTTGACCGTCGTCGTCGACCACGCCGCGGACGCGGTCGAAGCATCCGCAGGGATCATCGAATCCGCGCCCGACGACCTTGTCGACGTCGCGGCGCGGACAGCATTCGCTGAGGCTGCAGCGGTCACTCAGATCGCGCTGGACGCGGCCGCGGAGCCCCTGGGAGTGGACGTTCCGACCGAGCCGCCCGCGAAGCCGCTCTGGACGTGGGAACTGCTGGCCGCCCCTCCACGGTTCGAAGAGAAGACGGCCGACCTGACTCGAACTTGTCCGACGAATTGGATGCCGCCGAGACAGAGATCGAGGGCGCCGAGGCGGGGCTCCTGGCATCGGCCATGGCGCTGTACGCCTCCGTCGCACCCGCGGCAGCGGCGGTCGAGGCGGCCAACGTGTCGGCGGTCAACTACGTCGTGCTCGACTTCCGCGACGCGCGCGATGCCGTCGTCGGACAGACGATGATCGGATCCGGAGCGGTCAACGCGTTTCGCACTTACGCCGAGAAGGCATCGACCCTCAAGGCGTCGGCGCAGACGGAGCTCGCCGAGAAGGCGGGACCCCTGTTCGACACGCGCCTGGAGATCGAGGCTTTCGCCCGCTCGATCGCGGGCGGGGTCGTGCTCGATTTCGACTGGGCGCCCATCGTGAACAACATCGGCGGCGCGGAGGGAATGGGCGGCACAGCCACCTGGGTCACCGACCGGGGCGGTTTCTCGACCATCACGCTGTCGAACTCCGTGGCGGAGAACTGGCCGTCGGCGGATGCGCAGGCGCTCGTCGCGCACGAGGTCGGACACGCGATCACTGCCAAGTGCAGCGGGATGTTCGACTCCGCGAGCGCCCCTGCCAACGAGCAGTGGGCGACGGCATGGGCGATCAGCATGGGGCACACCGCCGAGGGGAACGGCGTGCAGGCCTACGGGTATCCGCCCGCCGAGATGATCGATGCGGCGGCGACCTGTCGCTAGGCGTGTGGCGGGTGGTCCCGAACCGTTTGCGTTGCCGCAGTCATCGGCGCAGTCGCTTCCGCATGAACACCTGCGAGGTCCCGTCGCCTTGGTCGACGCGCTCGGTCTCGACGTACCCGCACCGCTCGTAGAGGCGGATGTTGGCTTCGCTCAAGCTGCCGGTGAACAGCTCCGCCTCCTCGGCGGAGGAGTGCTGCTCGGCGGTTTCGAGGAGTCGCTCGCCGATGCCGCCACCCTGCACGTCCGGGGCGATCGCGATGCGCCCGATCATCAGCACTCCGTCGTCCTCTCGCGTGCGGATCGCGCCGACGAGCCGGCCTCCGAGTCGCGCCACCCAGCCACCCGCGTCTCGCAGCTCCGCTTCGAGTTCTTCACGCGTCTGCACGAGCGGTGGCATGTCGGGCTCGTCGTAGATGAGGGCTTCGGACACGAAGGCGGCTCGCTGAACAGTGAGCACCTCGCCCGCGTCTTCGGCGGTGATGCGGCTCAAGACGATCTCATCCGCCGACATGATCGGATCCTTCCTTTCGTGCGCTTCACTGTAGGTCGCCGTTTCGTGCGGTCGGATGGGGTTGACCGCACCCGGATCCGCGGGCTAGCAGGCGGGGTTGTCAAGATCTGTCGCTGTGGCAGGCGCGACCCGTAGCCTGACCCGATGGCAGTGACTGAACTGTGGCTCGTGCGGCACGGCGAGAGCGTCGCGAACTCCGCGGCGACCCGCGCCGAGCTCGAAGGACTAGAGCGGATCCCCATCGACATCCGGGACGCCGACGTCCCGCTCTCCGCGACCGGCCGGGAACAGGCCGAGGCGCTCGGTCGCTGGGTCGGCGAACACCGTTCGGCTCTGGAGGTGTTCTGGGTCTCCCCTTACCTGCGCGCACGCGAGACCCTCGCGATCGCGCTCGGCGACGGCGGACCTCCTTCTGTGGTCGCGATCGACGAGCGTCTTCGCGACCGCGAACTCGGCATCCTCGATCTGCTCACCACGCACGGTGTCGCGCGACTCCACCCCGACGAGGCCGAGCGTCGTCGCCACCTGGGCAAGTTCTACCACCGGCCGCCGGGTGGCGAGTCGTGGGCGGATGTCGCACTCCGGCTGCGCTCGTTCCTTCAGGATGCTGCCGGCAATCCTGGCCGCAGCGCGCTGGTCGTCGCGCACGATGCGGTCGTGATGCTGCTGCTGTACCTGCTGCTGCCGATGGAGGAGGCCGAGCTGCTCGAGTTCGCGGCATCCCACACCGTTCTCAACGCCTCGGTCACGCACGTCGTCCGCAGCGAATCGGGATGGGAGCTGGTCGAGTTCTCGGCTGTCGAGCACCTCCAGCGCGAGGGTGCTCCGGTCACGGTGCATCCCGGGAATCCCGATGTCCAGCCCGAGTGAGCCGGTCACGCCAGACCTCCTGCGCACGTGGGGTCTGCCCGATCCGGGCGATTCGAAGAAGTCCCGCGGCCGCGTCATGGTCGTCGGCGGATCTCGTCGCTCGCCCGGCGCGGTGGTGCTCGCCGGTGAGGCCGCGCTGCGCGTCGGCGCGGGGCGGCTCGGGCTGGTGGTGCCCGCGTCCATCGAAGGCCGGCTGGGCACCGCCCTGCCCGAGGCCGCGGTGTTCGCGCTCCCGCCGCGCGCGTCCGACCCGATCGAGGATCGCGTCCGTGAGGAGCTCGACGCTGCAGATGCCGTCCTCCTCGGCCCCGGCTTCGACGAGCCCGACGAGACCAGGGCGACCCTGCTCGCGGTCGCCCGCGCCGAGGTCGGATGCCTCGTACTGGACGCCTTCGCCCTGGGAATCCTCCGCGACGTTCCGCGCGACGCGCTGCCGGCCGACCTGATCCTCAACCCGAACGAGGAGGAAGCCTCCCTGCTCCTCGGCCGTGCGCTGAGCGACGACCGCGCCGGCGACCTGCTCGAGATCGCCGCGCGCTTCGACGCCGTCGTCAACTGCTACGGCGTCGTGGCCGACCCGCATGGTGCGAGCTGGAAGGTGCAGGCGGGCGGACCGGGACTCGGAACCTCGGGCAGCGGCGATGTCCTGGCCGGAGCCATCACCGGCTTCGCCGCGCGGGGTCTGGCCCCTTCGCGCGCAGCCGTGTGGGGAAGCTGGGCCCATGCCCGGGCGGGCGACAGACTGACCGCGCGCACCGGCATCGGGTTCCTCGCACGCGACCTGCCGCCGGAGCTCACCGTCGCGGTCAAAGAGGTCCTCGACTGAGACCCGATCTCCGGTCTCGCGACGGCGGCCGGCTCAGCCGAGCCCGCTGTCACCCGGCGGGGAGACGCGCAACCAGCGGTAGCCGTACGGGGGCAGCTCGAGTTCGACGCGACCGCGCGGCTCCACGGCGATGCGGTCGGGTCCGTGCAGGTCGAGCAGCGCCGTGCCCTCCTCGACGGCGCCGATCTCGACCCGCATCCGAATGGGCACTTCGGTGAAGTTGTGCAGCGCGATCATGCGTCCGACATCCGAGTTGACCGCGTGCGCGAGGACTCCGTCGGCGTCGTGGTCGAGGATCTCGAGCTCGCCCCATCCGATCTCGGGTGACACGCGGTAGCGGCTCACGAGATGGCGGATGAACTGCAGCAGCGAGTCTTCGTCGTTGCGCTGCTGCTGCACGTTGATGTGCTGCGGCGCGTATCCGTCACCCGGGATCGGTGCCACCAGCCGCCCTCGCGAGGCTCGGGAGAATCCGCCGTTCTTGCCGTCCGTCCACTGCATCGGCGTGCGCACCGACTGGCGGCCCGCGATCTCGGGGTTCTCACCCATGCCGATCTCCTCTCCGTAGAAGAGGACGGGCGTGCCGGGCAGCGAGAAGAGCAGGCTGTAGACCATGCGCACCCGTCGCGGGTCGCCCGCGAGCATCGGAGGCAGTCGGCGGGTGATGCCGCGGCCGTAGACGCGCTGCGCCTCGTCGGGCGCGAACGCCTCGAAGACCTCCTCGCGTTCGGCGTCGGACAGCTTGTCGAGGGTGAGCTCGTCGTGATTGCGGACGAAGTTCGCCCACGCCGCCTCGGGCGGCACCGCAGGACGCGCGGTGAGCGAGGCGATCAGGGGCGAGGGATCGCTCCGCGCGAGCGAGAGGTAGAGCGCCTGCATCGAGAGGAAGTCGAACTGCAGGTCCAGCTCCCCTCCGCGCTCGCCGCCGAAGAACTGCAGCTGCTGCCGGTAGGGGAGGTTGACCTCGCCGAGCAGCGCCGCATCGCCGGCGCGTCGCTGCAGGAACCGCTTCAGGTCGCGAAGCATCTCGTGGGGGTCCCCGACATCGACGCCTTCAGGCGGCTCGATCAGGAACGGGACGGCATCGATGCGGAAGCCGGAGACGCCGAGGGCGAGCCAGAACCCGATCGTCTTGGCGATCTCGTCTCGCACACGCGGATTCGCGACATTGAGGTCGGGCTGGTGCTTGTAGAAGACGTGCTGGAAGTACTGGCCGGTGCGCTCGTCCAGCTCCCAGACGCTGGCTTCCTCGCCGGGGAAGACCGTGGGCTGCTCGTGCTTGGGCGGTTCGTCGCGCCAGACGTAGAAGTCACGGTACGCAGAGGTACGGCTCCGCCGGGCCGAGACGAACCACGGATGCTTGTCGGACGTGTGGTTGACGACGAGGTCGACGATGACACGCATCCCGCGGTCGTTCGCGGTGCGGATCACCTCGACGAAATCGCCGTGGTTGCCCAGACGCGGGTCGATGCCGTAGAAGTCGCTGATGTCGTAGCCGTCGTCGCGGTCGGGGGTCGGATAGAACGGCATGAGCCAGAGGCACGTGACACCGAGATCGGCGAGGTAGTCGATGCGGCGGGCGAGGCCGGTGAAGTCGCCGATCCCGTCGTCGTTGCCGTCCATGTACGTCTCGACATCCAGGCAGTAGATCACCGCGCTCTTCCACCACAGGTCGCTGGTGTCGGTGATCCTCACAATGCCCTCCTCAGTGCCGGGAGCAGGTCCTTCTCCGCACGCTGCAGGAAGGCGGACTGGTCCGTGCCGATGCCGTGGATGTAGACGCGGTCGAAGCCGAGCCCGGCCAGTTCTGCGACACGGTCCGCCAGCTCACTCGCATCGTCGGAGATCGAGAGCGCCCTTGCGGAGCTGATCGTCCGTGGGATCGCCGGCGCGTGCATCGAACTCCTCAGGCTGCTCGATGTCCCATAGCGACCCGCTGATGGCCGAGTGCCGCCACTGCTCGCGTGCGACCTGCAGGGCGGCCGTCTCGGTGTCTTCGAGTGAGACGTGCACCTGCAGCACTCGCGGGCCGGTGCCGCCTGCACCGGCGTAGGCGTCCGCGACCTTCCTGAGGATGTCGAGGGGCTGCGCGACCGTCGCGAGGCCATCCGCCCACCCGGCGACCCAGGCGGCGGTCTCGGCGGTCACCGCGGCCCCGAGCAGCGGCGGCGGCGCGGCGGGCCTGCTCCACACTCGCGCGCGGTGCACGCTGATGACGCCGCTGCGCGATACCTCGCGACCGGCGAGCAGATCGCGGATGACATCGACGGATGCTTCCAGCCGAGCGTTGCGCTGCTGCTTGGGCGGCCAGTCGTCGCCGGTGACGTGCTCGTTGACGGCCTCGCCGCTGCCCATCGCGGCCCAGAATCGACCGGGGAACATCTCCTCGATCGTGGCGATGGCCTGCGCGCTGATGACCGGGTGGTAGCGCTGGCCGGGTGCGGTGACGACTCCGAGCGAGAAGGAGGTCGATGCCAGGGCCGCTCCGAGCCATGTCCACGCGTAGCCCGATTCGCCCTGGGCGATGCCCCATGGAGCGAGATGGTCCGAGCACATGGCGCCGTCGAATCCGATCTCCTCGGCGCGGACCACGGCCGTGAGGAGACTGCTCGGGGGAACTTGTTCATGCGAGGCGTGATAGCCGATGAAGACCATCGCTCAATACTGTTGCGTTCTTCCTTGGCGGGCGAGGGCTTGCGCCCCCCGCCGAATCGACGTAAAGGACGACCGAACCCTGCACGATGGCACAACACCGAGCGCACCGCCACCCCGTTGACCGGTGCCGCGGATCGCGGGTGAATGGAGGCATGACAGGCGACATCGCAACCGCATCCGTCACCGTGGACGCGCCCCGCGAGCAGGTCTGGGACGCGCTCACCGATCCCGAGACGATCAAGAAGTACTACTTCGGCACGGACGTCACGACCGACTGGCGGCCGGGCAGTCCGATCACGTGGACCGGGGAGTACGAAGGCAGGCGGTACGAGGATCACGGGGAGATCCTCGAAGTGGATCCGCCTCGCCTGCTCCGCCACACGCATTTCAGCCCGCTCGGCGGGAAGCCCGACGTTCCCGAGAACCACCACACACTCACGTACACGCTCACGGCCGTCGACGGTGGCACCGAGATCACCCTCGAGCAGGACAACAACGACGGTCCCGAAGCCGCCGAGCATGCTGCCGGCAACTGGCGGACGATGCTCGACGGGCTCAAGGACACCGTCGAGAAGTAGTCGATCCATCACGCCGGCCAAAGGAATCGGCGACGATCGCGCAATCGTCGCCGATGCGCATCCTGAGATGCGATTACCCCTAGGACGCGCGCGGCGGCGATCCATTACGCGATTCGAGCGCGTCCGACACTCCGCACCCGCCGTGCGCGGGCGCGCCGGATCGATGGCACCCGAGCGCCCGGGCGGTTCCCGGCGGGTACGGGCCGACGCCGACCTCTGGGGATGAATCCAAGCGACGTCGGCCCTGGCGCTGTTGGGGCAGCGCCGCGAAGCACGGGCCGCAGGCTCGCGCGCCGCAAACCAATGCGGGCGAGTCGTCGAGCGCGATACTCCGCACTCTAATGACGCGCTCGAACGCCGCCCGTTACGCGATCCGGCGGAAAATCCGCCAAACCGCCCGTCGACGACACCAGGATCGCCGGGTCACCGAGGAAGAGGTCTGGTCAGGTGCGGCGCTGCGTGTGGAACAGAATCCCGACAGCGAGCGAGACCGACAGGATGCCGGCGGTGAAGATCAGTGCCTGCCACGCTTCAGCGTTGAATGCTGCGCCGAACAGGTAGAACCCGCCGAGGAACAGCACTATGTACAGAATGAACATCGCCACCTCAATCCTCTCGTTTGATTGATCGTATCGACTCCGTCGACGACCACGCACCACCAGCTGGCCGCACACCCCCGGTGCCGCGCCCGGCTCGCTCCGAGCCCGGTGACGAGCGCTACTGCGGGGTTCCGATGAGAGGCATGGCGATCGGTTCCGCCATGCCGAGGAACACGATCAGCCCGTCGCCATAAGGACCGGTCCTGACCTCGGGCACCGTCTTCCAGTTGTTGGCGAGCCAGACGTTGCCCGAGCCGTCGATCTGAACACCGGTGTTGCGCTGCAGTCCGTCGAAGAAGTAGCCGGTCTCCGCGGGCGAGATCTCCGCCCCGGCCTCACCGCTGGGGCAGGTCTCGACGCGAGCGCCGCACAGATGCGACACCCGCTGCCCGAAGAAGTTCGCGACCCAGACGTTGTCGTCGCCGTCCACCGCGATGCCCCACGGCACCGTCATCCCGCCGCCCTCGAACTGCGTCACCGTGCCATCGGCGCTCACCTGCGACATGCTCGCGTCGAATGTGGACTCGTCCGTCGGGGCGAGGAAGATCCCGCCGGGACGACAGGGGATGTCGACGACTCCCGAGTTCGCCACCCAGACGTTTCCGAGGCTGTCGCTGGCGATCCCGAGGGGCTTGCTGAGCGTCGTGGCATCGCCGTACCCGTCCGGCGACAGGAGCGTGCCGTCCTGGTCGAACGCGTACACCGCGTCGAGCTGGTTCGACGTGACGAAGATGTCGCCTGCGGCGTTCTGCGCGACGTCGAACGTGTAGGTCATGTCCGAGCCGACGACTTCGGACTGCGCCGGGTCTCCACCGCGGTAGACGACGAGGTTGCTGTTCCCGCAGTTCGCGATCCACACGTCGCCGTCCGTGTCCGACTTCACGCCCTGCGGGTAGCTGATCGGCCCGTCGAGATAGCCCTCCGGATCGGGCGAGAGGGCGTCACCCTCGGGACTGAACAGCGAGACGCTGTTGGCGGGCGGCGGCTGCGGGTCGCGGCATCCGATGCTCGTGAATCCGAAGTTGGTCGCCCAGACCCTCTCCTGCGGGTCGAGGGAGATCCCGAATCCCGAGCCGGACAGGCCGCCACCCGAGTAGGACGTGAGCGGCTGGCCGGCCGAATACGGGTCGAGCATGAAGATCTCATCGCCCGGGCATACTCCGAGGATCGTCCTCGCCCACGTCGCATTGGTGTTCGCCCAGACGCGGCCCTTGCTGTCGAAGGCGAGGTTGCCGGGTCCGTTGAACTGCCTGCCGTCGCCCCAGAACTTGAGTGCGATGTACCACCCGGCGGGCGGGGCGGTGCGGGTCGGCTGGAAGAGCGGATCGCTCGGGACCTGGGCCATCACCGCGACCGGATCGCCCGACGGATTCGTCGGCAGAAGGGTCATCGCCTGCCACGTCGTCGCCGGGCGCACGCCCCACGCGTCGGTCGCGGCGTCGAGGAAGCGGGCGCAGTCGTTCGTCCTCGCGACGCAGCCCGCGATGATGCTGGCGAGGGAGTTGAATGTCGCGAGCGCCTCGGTCGAGTCTCCGTTGGGCGCGGTCAGGAAGAATCGCGTCAGCGCCCCGGTCGTCGGGTCGACCATGTTGCGGGTCATCTTCGCCGCGTTGCCCAGGCCCGGCTCTCCGCCGCCCAGCGATCCGCCCGCGGCGAACTGGGCGAGCGCGTAGCCGGCGGCCACCGTCGTCAGCTCGTTGATCGTGATCCGGCCCGTGCGGATGTCGCCGAGGGATGCTGCCAGCTCGACGTCGCCGCCGAGCGCCCGGCCGCCGGACGTGCCGCCGGTCGCCGTCGCGTAGAGCACGTCGTCAGCGTCGACGCCGGCGGGGACCGTGAAGGCGAAGCGGCCGCCGCGGTCGGTGCGCACCGTCTGCAGAGCCGTCGCCGACCCCGGCGTCGCGCCTGCAGCGAGCAGAGTCACCTGCGAATCACGCACCGCGGCGCCATCGGCGAAGACGAGGCCGGTGAGTCGCTGCGCGCCTCCTGGCGACGTCGGCGGTGCCGCTGCGGCGCTCAGCGGAGCGAGCGCTCCGATGGCGAGTGCGGCCACGGCTGCGGCGATCGTGAAGCGGTTCGGGCGCAAGGACATCGGCGTCCCCTTCCCCCAGAAGAGCGATGGCGGCCACGCGGGCGAGGTGGTCATCCGCACCGTACACCCGAGCGCTGCGCGTCGGGAATAGAGACTGCGCGGCCGACAGCCGCGCTACCCCGAATGTGCAAAAGCGATGCGGTCAGAGCGGCGGCAGCCGACGGGAAACCGGAGCGAGCGACGCAGGGTCGCTCTCGTTCCAGCGCTGCCACGTCTGCAGCCACCAGAAGGCGAGGAATGTCAGCAGAGCGATCGCTTCGCCGATGAGGATCCAGGGGAAGACCTCATCGACCGCGTTGCTCGTGGCGATCGTCGCGCGTGATCAGCGCGACGAGATCGACGACGAGCACAGCGGCGATGACGATGTAGACGATGCGCAGCCACCGCGGCGGTGTCGCGCTCGTGGTGCGCCAGAACGCGTTGAGCACCGCGTCGGCCGCGATCAGCGCGAAGAAGACGGCGGTCGCGAGGAAATGCGCCCACCCGAGGAACAGCTCGGGTGCGGCGAGCCCGACCACGAGGACGACGCCGAACACGACCGCACCCAGCGCCAGCGAGAACCACGCGCCCTGGACCGCGCCGAAGATCGACAGTGCAACGCCGAGCACGATGATCCCGGCGAGGATCACGAGGTACGTCGTGACGCCGTTGACGACGTCGGGCTGGAATGCGGTGGGCACGCACTTCTGGCACGTGACCTCGACGCCTGGGACCGAGGCGGGTCCGATCACCGAGGGGACGAGGGCGATGAGCGGGGCGAACAGCGCCGCGGCATCCAGGATCGCGCGCTCGGCGCCCCGACCGGAGAGCGCGAGGAGAGCGAGGGATGCCGCGATCAACGCGCCCACGAAGGCATTGCGCGCCGGGGTGTAGAAGTAGTCGCTGATCGACGGCAGCCAGCCGACGGTGGGCACCGTGATCAGGATGGAGACCAGGATGACGACGGCCGTGCCGCCGATCGCGAGGCGGAGGTAGCGGTGGGTGCGCTGAGTCGAGGTCGAGTCGGCAGCGCGCGCATGCGCCGCAGCCGGTCCGCTCTGGCTCATGTGCTCCTCCTTGCGCTGCGTCGTGGGGTCTCCACGCTAGGGAAGTCCGCGCGCTCGCGCACTGGGTAGTGTGTGCAGGGACGGAGAGGCGGTCGCATGATCGCTCGGTTCGAAGAACTGGACTGGCAGCCGACCCGGATGGGCGACCTCACGCTGCGTCGACGCATCGAACCCGCCACGGGCAGCCTGGTCTACGAGGTGAAGCTCGGCGACGAGTACCTGATGTCGAGCCTGTTCACCGTCGCGGAGGAGGAGCTCGCGACGCTCGGGCTGGCCGCGTCGGGTGGGGCGGAGCTCGCCGTGCTCGTGGGTGGCCTCGGACTGGGCTATACCGCGGTGGCGGCGCTGCGCGACCCCCGCGTGGGCTCCCTCACCGTCATCGACGCCCTGCCCGCAGTGATCGACTGGCATCATCGTGAGCTGCTGCCGGTATCGGGAGAGCTCGTGCGCGACCCGCGGACACTGCTGGTCGAGGATGACTTCTTCGCGGTCGTCCGGCGCGTCGCCCGAAGCCGGCGATCCGCGGATACGACGTCATCCTGCTCGACGTCGACCATTCGCCGCGGCACCAGCTCGACCCGACCCACGCCGACCTCTACACGGTCGCGGGGCTGAGAGCCCTCGACCGGCATCTGCGCGACGATGGAGTCTTCGCGCTCTGGTCGGACGACCCGCCGGACGAGGAATTCATGCGCGCTCTCGACGCCGTGTTCGACCGGACTGCCGCCCACGTCGTGGAGTTCGACAACGCGCTCACCGGAGGCATCTCGTCGAACACGGTGTACGTCGGGGTCGCCTCGCAGCGGAGGCGAGCACGCTCCGACCGGAACGGATCGCGCGCGCAGTCGTGACCCGCTGAGCTCGACCCGACATCGGCTCAGCAGGTCACGAACGACTGCGGTCGCGCGACGAGCGTCACTTTCCTTCGTCGTCCGCCTCGAGGGCGGCCTCGAGCTCTTCCTCGAATTCCTCTTCGGCCTCGAGCTCTTCGGCCGCCTCGATCAGAGCAGCAGCCTGGAGGGCGGCGACGACGTCCTCCGGGGAGATGCGCCCGTCGGAGATGAGGACGCCGCCGGCACGACGAGCGGCCTCCGCGAAGGGCGCGGCCCAGAGGTTCTTGTAGACCAGGACGCCGGCCACGCTTCCGGGCGACATCTCGGCGGCGAGGATGGCGACATCTTCGTCGGCGAGGAGGCCTGCCAGGCCCGCTTCGATCTCGGTGAGTGGGCCGAGGTCGTCGGTGTCCGAGATCTCGAGGGCGTCGAGGCTGCCGTCGGCGTCCTTGGCGATGACGATCATGTCGATGACCTGGATCGTCCCTGCGTCGACGAGGCGGACGATCTCCTCAGCGATCTCGCCGGTGAAGTTCGATGTGCCGGCCGGAAACTCGACGACCAGGTAGTCGACGGGTCCGTATCCGTCCAGTTCGTAATCGGCCATGGGGCGCCTTCCTCTAGGGGTGATCATTCTGCGACTCGATCATCACGCTAGGCAAGCGGCAGCGGCGAGGTCGTCACGCGTATGGGGTGATATCGCCCGCGATCCGCGGACGCCGCTGATGTATCACAGGGCGCCGCGTCGCCTCCTCTCAGTGCGCGTGCGCGGCTGCGCCTGCGACCCCGTGTCGCGGGCCGGGCCGACGCGCTATCTTTTGCTCAACATCGGGGTGTGCGTCAGCATGCCGTGGGTTTGGGGCGGAGCCCCGAAAGGGGTCCTGCTCCATCGACGCTGTCGAGGTGGGGGTGCAGGATGACCGGGTCGGAACGGGCGCCGCTCACCGGTGCCGAGATGGATGGCTGGGCGGGCGCCGATCGAGGGGATGCCGCCATCGCGGCGGTCGCCGCCGGGATCGACCCGGCGTGGGCCACAGCCGAGGCCTTCATCGACTGGTCGCCGCCGTCGGGTCCGGTCGTGCCGCCGGACGCGGCACTGGACGCACGGCTGCGGTCGGGGTGGCATCCCGAGCAGCCGGCGCGAACGATGACCCCGCCCCTGCGCCTCGCGGTGCGTGGCTCGGTGATCCCCGCTGAGGTGATCCCGCGTCTGCTGGCAGATCCGGCGGTGGGGTCGGCGATCATGCCGGTCGCGCGCGCGCCGGGGGCGCTCATGCGCCGGAGCTGGGCCTGGCCGCTGCGGATAGGCGTCGCCGACGACGAGCTCCTGGCGGAGATCATCGCCCACCGTGACGTGGGGATCGTGCCCGAGCGGCTCGTCGATGTGACCGATGTGCGCGCAGCCCCCGGCTCGGTGAACCTCCTCGTGCTGCGCTGCGCGCCGGCCGAGGCCGTGCAGTTCGTCGCAGAGCGCCGGCAGGTCGCGAACGCCGTCGTCTGCGTGGCCGATTCGAGCGACGCCTGGCCGATCGTGGATGCGCAGTTCGCGCTCGTGCGGGCGGCGTCGGCTGCGGTTCTCACCGCCCTCGCACCCGAGGCGTCCGCGCGGGAGACCGCCCGCCACGTGCTGCACATGATCCGCTACCTCTCCCACGCGCACTCCGTCGACATCGCCCTGACGGCGTCTTTCGAGGGCGGCATCCTGATCGCGGCCGAACCCGACGCCCTCGCGGAGGTGTCGCTGCCGGAGCTCCTCCGCGAGCGTGCGAACCGCGCGCGCCGCGAGAGCGGGGTGATCTCGCGCATGCTGCCTCCCATGGCCGAGGCCGCCGGCCCGGACCGACCGCCCGGAGAGCCGCGCCCGGTGGAGATGACGTTCGACGCGGAGTTCGTCGAGAGTGTCGCCGATCAGCTCGACGAACTCTCCGGCGGCGCGTTCGACAGTGAGTCGGCCGAGGCGTCGCGGGCCTCCGAGGTCTCGGAGTCGATGGATGCCGCGCTCGACGAAGCGGCTGCCGCCGTGCCGCGTCTGCTCCAGGCGCTCATCGGTGCGCCCGGCGACGCCGTGCCCGACAACGTCCTGCGCGCGGGAGTGAATGCGGTGGACGTGTTCGTCGGGCCGAAGGAGGCGGCGGCGCTGCACGGGCTCGTCGTTCCCGACGCCGTGCTCGGGTTCGCTGAGGACCCCGCCCTCACTTCAGCGCGTCTGACCGTCGTCCTCGCACCCCTCATTCCGATGGGCGAGCCTGTCCGCGCCGAGCTGGACGTTCCTCGCGTGGGGCGGTCGTCGAACGCCCGTCTCGAGTGGACCCTCCCCGAGCGGGGGCTCGTTCAGGCGCGCCTGGTCGTGATCCACCGCAATCGCGTCCTCCAGACCGCGCGGATCACCGGCCGGGTCGGCGCCGTTGCCAAAGTCACCGATCGCATCGTCCTGTGGGACCAGATCGGCCGCCTCGACGAGCGCCAGCCGTTCGATCGGACATTCGTCCTCAACCACGCCGCAGACGGGCGGTCGCGGACGGTCAGCCACTCCGACGGGCAGACCACGATCGATTCGATGGTCGAGATCGAGGCCGCCACGGACAGCATCCGCGACTACCTGCTCAAGGCCACCCAGCTGCGCGCGAAGGGCGCGAAAGCGGATGCCGAGGCGAAGCGCATCCTCATCGACGTGGCGGTCGAGGGCCACGACCTGTACGAGACGCTCTCCGAGAAGCTCGAGCGTTTCAGCGAGGCGCGGCGCATCCAGATCGTGAGTACGCGGTCGGCACGATTCCTGCCGCTGGAACTGATCTACGACCGCCCGGCGCCCGACGAGGACGCCGCGCTGTGCGAGAACTGGGCATCGGGCAAGAAATGCGGCGACCACTGCTTCGCCGACGAGGACGACACCACGATCGTCTGCCCGTCGGTGTTCTGGGGACTGAGCCGGGTCATCGAGCGGCAGCGCGGCGATGCGACGGACGACGAGGGCAATGCGTTCACCGTGTCGTCCTCGCCGTCGCGGAAGGGCCGTCGGCTCACCGTGGCGCACGCGCTGATGGCCGCGAGCAAGAAGGTGAGTGCCGCAGACATCAAGCGCACCGTCACCTCGATCGGCGAGGTGCGCACCGCGACGACGTGGGAGCAGTGGAGCACCGAGCTCGCCGCGCAGCCTGCCGATCTGCTGGTCCTCATGCCGCATACCGATCCGAAGCTGAGCACGCTCGAGATATCTGGAGTAACCCTGCGGCGCGGGCGCATTCAGGAGAAGAAGCATGTCCGGGGCACGCCCGAGGTGAACCCGATCGTCATGCTCCTCGGATGCGACACGGCGGGGTCGGAGCAGGATCCCGCCGGCTTCGCGACGATCTTCCTCAAGAAGGGCGCGGCGGTGGTCTTCTCGACCCTGACGATGCTGCTGGCCGCGCACGCGGCCACGATGTCGCAGAGCCTCGCAACGACGCTGCGCGACCCCGCTCGCAAGGCGCAGACGCTGGGGGAGCTCGTGAGCGACTTCCGTCGCGAATCGGTCCGAGCGGGGATGATCAGCGCGCTCGCCGTCACGGCATACGGCGACGCGGATTGGAGTGTGTGACATGTTCACCATCGAGATGCTGCCCGCACAGCGGGGCGATTCGATCTGGATGACGTACGGCACGAAGGAGGCGCCGCATCACGTCCTCATCGATGCCGGTCCGCTCAATACGATCGACACGCTCGTGCCCGAGCTGGAGCGGCGGATCAAGGCGATCCCGGGCCGCAAGGATCGGATCGACCTGCTGGTCGTCACCCACATCGACGCGGACCACATCCAGGGAGTGGTCTCGCTGCTGTCGGATCCACGGCGTGTGCCTCTGTTCCGAGACGTGTGGTTCAACGGCTTCAAGCACCACCAGGAGCTGCTGGGCGCCCTCGACGCCGAGCAGTTGAGCGAGGCCCTGGAGCAGCATCCCGAGCGATGGAATGCCGCCTTCGACGGAGATGCCGCGATGGTTCAGGACGACGGACCGCTGCCGGTGATCGAGCTGCCCGGTGGGATGCGGATCACGCTTCTCGCGCCCGATCGGGCGGCCATGGACAAGCTCGTTCCGGTCTGGGAGGAGACCTGCCGGAAGGCGGGGATCGCGCCGGGCGGCGGCATGCCGATCGCTCCCACGGGCGGCATCCGCGACGAGCTGCTGGGCGGGTTCGAACCGGATCTCCTTGCGACGTCGAGGTTCTCCTCAGACCCGAGCGCGCCCAATGGAGCGGGCATCGCCTTCATCGCCGAGTTCGAGGGCAAGCGCGCCCTGCTGCTGGCCGACTCGCCGGTCAAGCTCCTGCTGCGATCCCTCGACCGGCTGGGTCCGCGGCCGCACCGCTTCGACGCGGTCAAGATCTCGCATCACGGTTCGCGCCGCAACACCAGCCTCGAGTTCGCCGAGGCGGTGCAGGCGAAGAAGTGGCTCGTCTCGACGGACGGCGCCGTGTTCGGGCATCCCGACCCGGAGTGCCTCGCACGCATCATCGTGAGCCAGAAGCGCATCCCCGAGTTCTCGTTCAACTATGCGACCGAGCACATCACCGACATCGTCGACGGAGCAGGCGAGCGTTACCGGGTGAAGCTGCCGCGGCGCGTGGGTGACGGGTTCCGCGAGGGCATCACCGTGTCGGTGTGATCAGCGACGACGCGGGCGACCGAGGGGAACGGCCACGATGCGCAACCTGGTGATGTGCCTCGACGGCACGGCAGGGCAGGTCCGCGGCAAGGGCGATTCGAACAGCGTGCGGCTGTACGAGCTGCTCGATCTGAGCGACGAGTCGGCGCAGGTCGCGTACTACGACCCCGGTGTCGGCACCTTCTCGTCACCGGGTGCCTGGACGCCGGCGGCGCGCTGGCTGTCACGCATGGGAGGCCTGATCTTCGGCGCCGGGCTGCGGGAGAACCTGGGCGAGGCATACCTCTGGCTGATGCGAACGTGGCAGCCGGGCGACCGGATCTACATCTTCGGCTTCAGCCGTGGCGCCTTCACGGCGCGCGCGCTGACCGGGATGCTGCGGGTGATCGGGCTGATGCGACCGGGTTCGGAGAATCAGCTGCAGTACGCCGTCGCGCAATACGCGCGAAAGGGCGGCGAGAGCGGCATCCCGTGGGACGAGATCCACCGATTCTCGGGCCTGTTCGCGCAGCAGGTCGACGGCAGGAGCACGATCCCGGTCGAATTCCTCGGCGTCTGGGACACGGTGAAGGCGATGGGCCTTGTGCGCACGGCCCCGAAATGGCCGTACACGAGAACGACGCCCAATGCGCTGCGCATCCGCCATGCCGTCTCGATCGACGAGCGCCGCCGACCTTTCCGCGAGTACCTGTCCGAGGTCGAAAAGCCCGAGCGACTCGAGGAGGTCTGGTTCGCCGGGGTCCACTCCGATGTCGGAGGCACGTACCCGGACGACCCGCGACTGTCGACGATCGCACTGAAGTGGATGCTGGAAGGCGCGGTCGAGGCGGGGCTGCTGGTCGATCGGCGCGCGGTCGACAAGGCGTTCGGCACGCTCCGGACGACGGATGCCGCGGCCACGGCGCATCGCAACGGCTGGGCGTGGTCGCTGCTGTTCCCGCGGACCCGGCCGGTGCCCGCAGGTGCGGTCGTGCACGCCAGCGTCCGCGAGCGCATGAGTGCGGTGCCCGGCTACCAGCCGCGCCTCACCCGGACGACGTGGGCCGACGAGGCCTGGGCGCCGTCGGGTCCGGGGTGAGGTCGTCGCTCCTCACGCCTGGGGGATCGTTGCGGCGTCGATCACGAACCGGTACCGCACGTCGCCGCTGACGACGCGGTCGTAGGCGGCGGTGACGTCATCGGCACCGATCGTCTCGATGACCGAGCCGATGCCGTGCTCGGCGCAGAAGTCGAGCATCTCCTGCGTCTCGCGGATGCCGCCGATGTTCGAGCCGGCGACGGATCGACGCATCGCGGTGAGGGAGAACACCCGGAACGACTGCGGGTTCTCGGGCAGTCCGACGAAGACGAGCGCGCCGTTCAGGCGGAGGGTCGCCAGGTAGCGGTCGACGTCGATATCGGCCGAGACCGTGTTGATGATGAGGTCGAAGCGCTGGCGGAGAGATTTCAGGACGCCGGGCTCTTCGGTGGCGTAGTACTCGTCCGCGCCGAGCGCCTTGCCCTCGTCGGCCTTCGCGAGCGTGCGCGACAGGACGGTGACGTGCGCGCCCATCGCGTGCGCGATCTGCACGGCCATGTGGCCGAGGCCGCCCATCCCGATGACCGCGACGCGGGTGCCGGGGCCGGCGCCCCAGTGCCGCAGCGGCGCGTACGTCGTGATGCCCGCACACAGCAGAGGTGCGGCGGTGTCGAGCGAGATGCCCTCCGGGATGCGGAGCACGTAGTTCTCGTCGGCGACGATCTGTGTGCTGTAGCCGCCGTATGTGTCGGTGCCGTCGTAGTGGCGGCCGTTGTAGGTCGCGACGTTGCCCTTCAGGCAGAACTGCTCTTCGCCGGCGAGGCAGTTCTCGCATTCGCGGCAGGAATCGACGAAGCATCCGATCCCGACGCGATCCCCGACGGCGTGCTTGGTGACGTCCTCCCCGACCTCGCGGACGATGCCGGCGATCTCGTGGCCGGGCACCATCGGGAAGATCGAGGGACCCCATTCTTCGCGCACCTGATGGATGTCGGAGTGGCAGATGCCGGCGTAGGCGATGTCGATCAGCACGTCGTGGGGGCCGACATCACGTCGGTCGATGGTGCCGCGCTCGAAGGCCTGACTGGGGGAGTGGACGAGAAGGGCGGGGGTCGTAATGGGCATGAACGGATCCTTTCACGTCGCCGCTGCGGTTCGGGTCGAGGGGTACTGACAGGGCCTCCCCGGGCGTTCGGGGCCGGGCATAGGGTCGGCCCAGGACAATCGGAGCGATCCGAGAACATCCCGCGACACCCGCGAGAATTGAGAGAACCGCCATGGAATACACGCGACTCGGGACAACGGGCCTGAAGATCAGCCGCATCGCGCTCGGGTGCATGAGCTTCGGCGACACCTCGAAGGGGTTCAACGACTGGGCGCTCGACGACGATGGGGCCGAACCCCTCTTCCGGCAGGCTCTCGATCTCGGCATCACCTTCTGGGACACCGCGAACGTCTACGGACTCGGAACCTCCGAGGAGATCGTCGGACGCGCCATCACGCGCTACTCGACGCGCGAGGAGATCGTCCTCGCGACGAAGGTGCACTTCCCGATGCACCAGGGCCCCGGCGGCTCGGGTCTGTCGCGCAAGGCGATCATGGAGCAGATCGACGCGTCGCTGGCACGCCTCGGCACCGACTACGTCGACCTCTATCAGATCCACCGGTTCGACCCGCAGGTGCCTGTCGAGGAGACGATGGAAGCGCTGCACGACGTGGTGAAGGCCGGCAAGGCCCGGTACATCGGCGCGTCCGCGATGTGGGCGTGGCAGTTCGCCAAGATGCAGCACGCGGCCGATCTTCACGGCTGGACGCGGTTCGTGTCGATGCAGGACCAGTACAGCCTCATGTACCGCGAGGAGGAGCGCGAGATGCTCGGCCTGCTCGCCGATCAGGGTGTGGGCAGCATCCCGTACAGCCCCCTGGCGAAGGGGCGCCTCGCCCGCCCGTTCGGCGAGCACACGAAGCGGTTCGACAACGATCCGGTGGGTCGCGCGCACTTCGGCGACGGCGACGAGGCGATCATCTCGGCCGTGCAGCAGATCGCCGAGGCGCGCAGCATCCCGATGGCGCAGGTCGCTCTCGCGTGGGTGCTGCACAATCCGGTGGTCTCGGCGCCGATCGTCGGTGCGACGAAGTCGCATCACCTCTCCGATGCCGCCGCAGCGCTCGACGTCGACTTGACCGACGACGAGATCGCCGTCCTCGAGGCCCCCTACACGCCGCGGACGCCGGTCGGCTATTGAGCAGGTTCGAGAGGACGAGATGAGCGACTGGACCGAGGACGAGCTCTCCCGCATCGGCGGGGCGGAGGAGCTGCGGATCGCCTCCATGCGACCCGACGGCACCCAGCGTCCGTACGTGATCATCTGGGTCGTGCGAGCAGGGGACGACATCTTCGTGCGGTCTGCCTACGGCGCCGACAACCCGTGGTTCCGCCGCGCGGTGGCCAGCGGCGATCGGGCGCGTGAAGGCGGGTGGTCTCGAGCCGGCAGTGACGTTCGAACGCCCCGGCGATGACGTGATGGATGCCGTCGACTCGGCGTACCACGCGAAGTACGGCCGCTACGGCCGCGGCATCGTCAAGACGGTCGTCGGCCCTGCCACCTGGCCGACGACCCTGCGCCTCGTTCCGCGCCAGGACTGACCCGCTCTCACCCGAGTTGTCAAGGGCCCCCTCGCGCACGGGAGAGGCCAGTAGCGTCACCCGACATGGCCACCACTCAGAAATCCCCGCCCGCCCGCTCGAGCAAGCGTCCGGCTCCCGGCGGCGCAGGAGCCAAGACCACCCGGCGTCAGAACGCCGAGAAGGGGTTCGTCGCATCCAAGGGGCTCGGCGAGAAGATGCAGGCCGTGCTCGTGGACCTGCTCGAGCTGCAGATGCAGGGCAAGCAAGCGCACTGGAACGTCGTCGGTCGCAACTTCCGCGACACCCACCGCATCCTCGACGAGATCATCGAAGCCGCCCGCGAGTTCAGCGACACGGTCGCGGAGCGCATGCGCGCTCTGCATGCCGTGCCGGACGGACGCAGCGACACCGTCGCCGACACCACGACCCTGCCGGAGTACCCGCAGGGCGAGATCGACACGTCCGAGACCGTCGACCTCATCACGGTGCGGCTCGAGGGCACTGTCGCCACGATGCGCGAGGTGCATGACGCGGTCGACGAGGAAGACCCGACGAGCGCCGACATCCTGCACGCGGTGATCGAGAAGCTCGAGCAGTACGCCTGGATGGTCAGCGCCGAGAACCGTTCGCCCGCCCGATCCTGATCCTCTTCCCCGTCAGAGTGCCCACATCCACAGAAGGAGCGTCATGCGCGTTTTCACCCTCTTGATCCTCATCGGCGCGGCCGCAGCCGCAGCGTACGTCTTCGGCGCCAAAGCCGGCCGCTCGCGGTACCGCGAGATCGTCCACGCGACCCGCACGTTCTGGAACGACCCTCTGGTCGCGAAGGCCCGGGTGCGCGCCGTCAAGAGCGCAAAGCAGGCGACCAAGAAGGCGACGAAGGAAGCCGATCGCCTGCACCGCCGCGCCGTGAAGGCGATCGGCTGACGCTGCTGCTCCGGAGGCGTGACGGATACGCTTCGACGGAGTGGTACCGGCAGGAGGCGATCGTGGACGGACAGCAGCTCTCGGCGCTGGTCGTGATGGGCGTCTCGGGCTCGGGCAAGACGACGATCGCTGCTGCGGTCGCGGCTCGGGCGGACGCGACCTTTCTGGACGCCGACGACTTCCACCCGGCATCCAACACGGCCAAGATGGCCGCCGGCACACCGCTGACCGACGAGGACCGATGGCCGTGGCTGACCGTGGTCGGCGATGAGATCGCGCGCCGCACCGCGCGCGGCGAACGCGTCGTGATGGCCTGCTCGGCGCTGAAGCGGCGCTACCGCGATGTGCTCCGCCGGCACGCGCCGACTCTGATCTTCGCGCAGCTCGACGGTTCGCCCGCGCTGCTCGCCGAACGGATCGGGGCACGCGCGGATCACTTCATGCCGGCGACCTTGCTCGGCACGCAGCTCGCAGCGCTCGAGCCGCTGGGGCCGGAAGAGCCGGGGTTCGTCGTCGGCATCGCGCAGCCACCCGATCAGGTCGCCGACACCGTGGTCGCGTGCTGGCAGGACGTCGCCGCGCTCGCCGGCCGCCGTGCGCGCGAAACCTGACATCCTGAGAACACGCCCACGCACGAAGGAGAGCTCATGGCCGGCAGATTCGACCTCGACGTCACCACACTCGGCGAGCTGCTGGACGATCCCGAGGCCCGGGCGATCATCGTCGAGATCGTCCCGGAACTGCCCGAGCATCCGATGATCGGGATGGTGAAGGGGATGCCGGCGAACACGGTGCTCGCGATGGCGGCGGGGCAGCTCCCGCCCGAGACCGCGGCGCAGCTCAAAGAGCGCATCACGGCGCTGTAGCCCTCGGTGCCCCGGCTCAGCCCGCCGTCGAGCGCCGGACGATCAGTTCGGGCTGGAAGACGGTCTGCCGCGCGATGCTCTCGGGGTCGGCGGCCTCCTCGAGCAGGATGCGCAGCGCGGTGCGGCCGATCATCCGGCTTGGCTGGCGCATCGATGACAGCGGCACGGCGGCGGCAGCGGCGAACGGGATGTCGTCGAACCCGATGATCGCGATCTCATGGGGCACCAGCATCCGCCCGTCCACGATGAGCGACTGCAGGAGGCCCAGCGCGAGCAGGTCGTTCGCGGCGAACAGGGCATCCGGCCAGTCGCGGCGCGGGCGGGCGAGGATGCGGGTGCCGGCGGCGGCGCCCTCCTCGACGGTCATCGCGCCGGTGGCTATCACCTCGATCTCGACCGGCGGGCTCGCGTTCTCGGCGGCGACGCGCGCGCCGGCGAGCCGGTCGTTCACCTGGCGGATGTCGAAGGGACCCCCGACGAAGGCGATGCGCCGCCGACCCGTCTCGATGAGGTGCTCCACCGCCATCCGGCCGCCCATCACGCTGTCGACCGATACCGACGAGAAGCGGCCGTCGCCGCTGAACCGGTCCACGAGCACCGCCGCGATGCCTCTCGCCCGGAGGCGCTGCAGGCGGGCTGTGATGTCGCCGTACGGCGCGATCAGCACGCCGCGCACCTGCTGCTCCTCGAACAGATCGAGGTAGACCTTCTCACGCGCGTGATCCTCGTCGGTGTTGCCGTAGAGGATCGCGATGTTGTGGCGGGTGCCCTCGTCCTCCGCGCCCCGCACGACATCCGTGTAGAAGGGGTTCTGGCCGTCGAGCACGACGAAGCCCACGGTGGAACTGACCCCGCCGCGCAGCTTGCGTGCGGCGTCGTTGCGTACGTAGCCGAGCTGCTCGATCGCGCGATTGACCCGTTCGACGGAGTCGGACGAGACCTCTTCGGGGCGGTTGAGGACGTTGGAGACCGTGCCGACAGAGACGCCCGCACGCTGGGCAACGTCTCGGATACTCGCCGGCACTGGCGCCCCGCCCTTCATCGGTCACGATTCGATCAAGGTTCCCTTCGGACTTGACCGTTTCCCTGGTTCTCCATAGAGTAACTGAAATCAGCCTGAATCGATTCAGGAACTTTTCACCTCGACGAGGAGGCCCCTGTGGCAGATGCCGACGTCGATGCGACCGCATCAGCGCATGCCCTCGAGCTGCGACGCGTGGTCAAGTCGTTCGGACCCGTCGTGGCGCTGCGCTCCGGGAGTCTGACTCTCGACCGCGGATCCATCCATGCCCTGATCGGCGAGAACGGTGCCGGCAAGTCCACACTCGTCAAGGTCGTCGCGGGGCTCTACCGCCGCGACTCCGGAGAGTTCCTGCTCGACGGCGAACCCGTGGACTTCCACACCACCGCGCAATCCAAGGCCGCCGGCATCGCCGTGATCTACCAGGAGCCGACGCTCTTCCCCGATCTGTCGGTGACCGAGAACATCTTCATGGGCCGCCAGCCGACCAACCGCATCGGCCGCATCGACCGCCGCGCCATGCGCGAAGAGGCGACCCAGATCTTCACCCGGCTCGGCGTCGCGCTCGACCCGGAGCGGATCACCGAGGGTCTCTCGATCGCCGACCAGCAGATCATCGAGATCGCGAAGGCCATCTCGCTCGACGCCCGCGTGCTCATCATGGACGAGCCGACGGCCGCTCTCAGCGGCGTGGAGGTCGAGCGGCTCTTCGCGGTCGCCCGCAGCCTGCGCGATGAGGGCCGCGCCCTCCTGTTCATCTCCCACCGCTTCGACGAGGTCTTCGCGCTGTGCGACACCGTCACGGTGATGCGCGACGGCTCGTACGTCGACACGACCCCGATCGCCGAGACGAGCGTCGACGAACTCGTGCGCCAGATGGTCGGCCGCGACGTGACCGATCTCTTCCCGAAGCTGCCCTCCGAGGTCGGCGAGGTCGTGCTGGAGGTCGAGGGGCTCACTCGCGTCGGCGTGTTCCGCGACATCACTTTCACGCTGCGTGCCGGCGAGATCGTCGGACTGGCGGGTCTCGTCGGCGCCGGGCGGAGTGAGGTCGCCCGCGCGGTGTTCGGCGTCGACCCGTACGAGAGCGGAACCGTCCGCCTGCACGGCAAGCCGCTGCCGAAGGGGAGCCCGCGCGCGGCGACCGCCCGCGGCCTGGCGCTCGTGCCCGAAGACCGCCGCAAGCAGGGACTCGTGCTCGACGAGAGCGTGACCCGCAACGTCACCTTGGCGATCCGCACGAAGCTCGCGAAGTGGGGCCTGCTGTGGGGCGGGGCCGAGAACCGCGCCGCGCAGGAGTGGGCGAGCCGGCTCGAGGTCAAGACCGCCGCGCTGGATGCCGAGACCGGCACGCTGAGCGGTGGCAACCAGCAGAAGGTCGTGCTCGGCAAGTGGCTCGCGACCGAGCCCACCGTGCTGTTCGTCGACGAGCCCACTCGCGGCATCGACGTCGGCACGAAGGCCGAAGTGCACCGGCTGCTCAGCGAGCTCGCCCAGCAGGGGCTTGCGATCCTCATGATCTCGTCAGAACTGCCGGAGGTGCTGGGGATGGCCGATCGCGTCCTGGTCATGCGCGAGGGTCGCCTCACCGGCGAGTTCGCACGCTCGGAGGCGACACCCGAAGCGGTGATGTTCGCGGCGACCGCGGATGCGGAGGTGGCCAAGTGACCACTGTCGACATCCGCCCGGTCCAGCCGGGCTCGAGCGCCGCGACCGCGATCGTGCGCAGGATCGCGACAGCGCGCGAGACCGGCATCCTGATCGCGCTCCTCCTCGTCATCCTCGTCGCGACGATCAGCAACCCGTCGTTCCTCTTCTCGAACGACGGGTTCCGCGACCTGCTGCTCACACCCTCGCTGCTGCTCCTGGTGGCCGTCGGATCGGCCATCGTCATCATCACCCGCAACGTGGACCTGTCAGTCGGGTCGATCGTGGGGCTCACCGCGTATCTGACCGGGCGCATGTTCATCGACATCCCCGGCATCCCGCTGATCGGCGTTTTCATCGCCGGAGTGGTGTTCGGCGGCTTCCTGGGACTGATCAACGGGGCGCTGGTCGCGTTCGCCCGCGTGCCCGCCCTCGTGATCACGCTCGGCACGCTGTACATCTACCGTGGCATCAACGTGGCGTGGGCAGGCGGCGACCGGATCAACGCGTCGGATCTGCCGAAGGACTTCCGCGCGCTCGGCACAGACCGCATCCTCGGAATCCCGATCCTCACGATCATCGCGGCCGTCGTCCTGATCGCCGCCGCCTGGTACCTGCGCAACCTGCGCTCGGGCCGCGAGCTGTACGCGATCGGGTCCGACCCCGCCGCCGCGCACCTCTACGGCCTGCGCGTGACCCGTCGCGTGATCGGCGCGTTCGTCGTCTCCGGCGCCCTGTCCGGCCTCGCCGGCGTGCTCTACGCCGCTCGCTACGGCACGGTCAGCTCGGCCGCCGGATTCGGCTGGGAGCTGCAGGCGATCGGAGCCGCCGTGATCGGCGGCGTGGCGATCTCGGGTGGCGTAGGAACCGTCTGGGGCGCCGCGATCGGCGCCTTCCTGCTGCTCACGATCAACCGCGCGCTGCCGATCCTCGGCATCGACGACTTCTGGCAGCGCGCCGTGGTCGGCGCGCTCATCATCGGCTCGATCGTGCTCGACCGCGTCCTCGCGGTGCGCCAGCATCGAAGACTGATCGCTCAACGGGAGGTGGACCGATGACCGCCGCGACTTCCGTGTCGAGCGCGCCCGCGCGCGTGTACAAGCTGCACGCCCGCCCCGCCTGGCGTCGCCTCCTCCTCACGCGCGAGACCGCGATCATCGTGCTGCTCATCCTGGTGATCGTCATCGCGCTGGCCACGGTGCGCAACTTCGACAGCCCCCTCACCGTCACCTACCTGCTGCGGGATGTCGCGCCGATTCTGCTCATCGCGCTGCCGATGACCCTCATCATCATCACGGAGGAGATCGACCTCTCCGTCGCGAGCATCGTCGGCCTCTCGAGCGTGACGACCGGCATCCTGACCAACGCCGGGTGGCCGTTCGCGGTCGCCGCGCTCACGGCCATCCTCGTCGGGATCCTGTGCGGAGCGATCAACGGATTCCTCGTCACCGTCGTCGGGCTGCCCTCGCTCGCCGTCACGATCGGCACGCTCGCCCTGTTCCGCGGTGTCGCGGTGGGTCTGCTCGGCACGACGGCGATCACCGACTTCCCCGAGTTCTGGACTGACCTCGCCAAGGCGAACATCCCGGGCACTCCGGTGCCGGTGATCATGATCCCGTTCGCGATCCTCGCGATCATCTTCGCCGTGCTGCTGCACTTCACGCCGTTCGGGCGCACCCTCTACGCGATCGGCCTCAACAGGGAAGCCGCGCAGTTCTCGGGCATCGACGTCGGCCGGACGAAGTTCATCCTGTTCGTCCTCAGTGGCGCGGTCTCGGGCTTCGCCGGCGTCTACTTCACGCTCCTGTACAGCAACGCCCGCGGAGACAACGCGATGGGCATGGAGCTGCAGATCATCGCGGCCGTGCTCCTCGGCGGCGTCTCGATCTTCGGCGGCCGCGGCGCGCTCCACGGCGTGATCGCCGGCGTGCTCCTCATCGGAACCCTGGGCAGCGCACTGCGCCTGGCCGGCGTGACCAGCGACATCATCAACGTGATCACGGGCGTGCTCCTCATCATCTCCGTGGTCTCGGCAAGCCTCCTCGGGTGGTTGCAGAAGCGAAGGACTGCAGCGATCGGCAAGAGGAAGGGACGAGCCGGCGTGTCTTCGGACTTGACCTGACCTCGCCCGCACCAAACAACCTTCGAAACCAATTGCACCAGGAAGGAAACAATGATGTTCGGAATGCAGCGCAAGCGGCGCATCGCGACCACCGCAGCCGCTCTCGCCGTGGGGGTGACGCTTCTCGTGACCGGCTGTGCCGGTTCGGGCGGCGGCGCCGAAACCGGTGACACCGGCGGCGGTGAGGACGCCAACCTGTCCATCACGATGCTGCCGAAGAACCTCGGCAACCCGTACTTCGACACGTCGACCGGCGGCGCCGAAGAGGCCACGGAGGAGTTCGGCGGCACGTTCGAGGAGGTCGGCCCCAGTGAGGCCTCGCCCACCTCGCAGGTGCAGTACATCCAGACCGCGGCCCAGCAGGGGGCCGGTGGGCTCATCGTCTCGGCGAATGACCCGGAGGCGGTCTGCGACGCGCTGAACGAAGCGCGGGACGCGGGTGTGAAGGTCGTCACCTTCGACGCGGATGCGAACGCGGACTGCCGTGACCTGTTCATCAACCAGGCCACCGCGGAGGGAATCGCGAAGATCCAGGTCGACCTGATCGCCGAGCAGATCGGCGACGCGGGTCAGATCGCGATCCTGTCGGCATCGGCGAACGCGGCGAACCAGAACGCCTGGATCGAGACCATGGAGGAGCTGCTCGCTTCGGATCACCCCGACATCGAGCTCGTCGAGACCGTCTACGGCGACGATGACGACCAGACGTCGTTCGACAAGACCGCGGCGCTGCTGCAGACCTACCCGGACCTGAAGGGCATCGTCTCGCCGACGACCGTTGGAATCGCGGCTGCCGGACGCTACCTCTCGACCTCGGAGTACAAGGGCAAGGTTGCACTGACCGGGCTCGGCACCCCGAACCAGATGCGCGAGTACGTCGAGGACGGCACCGTCACCGCCTTCGCGCTGTGGAACCCGGCCGACCTCGGCTACCTGGCCGCGTTCGCGGCCCAGGCTCTGATCACCGGTGAGATCACGGGTGAAGAGGGCGACTCGTTCGAGGCGGGCAAGCTCGGCTCGTTCGAGGTCGGAGCGGACGCCACCGTCCTGCTCGGCGACCCGTATGTGTTCGATGCGGAGAACATCGGCGACTTCGACTTCTAAGTCGAACGCCACAGCGCGCCCGGTCTGCCTCGGCAGGTCGGGCGCGCTGTCGTGCCGTGCGACGCCCGGCCGTCGAGGACGGCGCTCTGCGGCGGACCGCGAGATGTGAACCGCTTACCGCGTCACGTGAGCGGCGCGCTGGTCGACTTCCGCACGATCAGGTGGGTCGGAAGCGGGGTGTCTTCAGTGACGCTGTCGGGCTCTTCGACGGCGACCAGCACCTTCTGCATGATCAGCTCGCCGAGCGCCGCGAAGTCCTGTCGCACAGTCGTCAGCGGCGGGTAGAGGTATGCCGCCTCCGGCACGTCGTCGAAGCCGACGACGCTGACGTCCTCCGGCACGCGCAGGCCGCGCTCGCGCAGGGCCGACAGCAGTCCGATCGCCATGTGGTCGTTCGCGGCGAAGACGGCCATGCCCGGCTCGATCTCGAGCTCGCCGCCGATCCGATGGGCGCTGGCCGCCGACCAGTCGCCGTGGATCGGGTCGATCGTCTCGAGCCGGCGGGACGCGAGCTCGTCGCGCCACCCGCGGATGCGCTCCACGGCGTCGGGTGCGCGCACGGCGCCTGCCACGTGGAGGATGCGCGTATGGCCGAGCTCGGCGAGATGCCGCACGCCAGCACGCGCGCCTCGGTACTGGTCGATCGAGACGATGAGCGGGCTGCGCCGGCCCGTCGATGCGGCCGCGACCACCGGGATGCTGAGGTCGAGTCCGCGAACCACTTCGAGCACGCCGACGTCGACGACGATGAGCACGATCGCGTCGACGCGCTGGCGGAGCAGTCCCTCGATCACCCCGCGGACTCCCTCGGGGTCGGAGTCGAGCGCGCTGACCGTCTCGACGTTGTAGCGCTCGGCCCGCGCGGCGAAGTTGAAGTGCATCGCGATCGACGTCGGCCCGTAGTCCGAGACGCCCGGCGCGACGAGGCCGATCGTGCGCGTCCGGCGGGTGACGAGCGCACGAGCCGCGGGGGAGGGGCTGTATCGCAGCTGCGCGATCGCGTGCTCCACCCGCTCGCGGGTCGCCGGGCGCACGTTGGGCAGGTCGTTCAGCACGCGCGAGACGGTCTGGTGCGAGACGCCCGCCAGCCGCGCCACGTCGAAGATGTTCGCCGCCCGCGCCGATTTGTCTTCCGTCACACCGGCCCCCCGCCCGTCGGGGGCGCTCCGGGCGAGGGCGCGGCGGAGGTCGTGGATGCGGTGGTGGTCTCGCTGAACTCGTCGGGCTGGGCGACGAGGGCCATCAGCGACTCGACGGTCAGCGACTCGGACGGAAGCGTCTCGACGATGCGCCCCGCACGCAGCACGGCGACTCTGCTTGCGACGCGGAGCACCTCTTCGAGCTCCGCCGAGATGAACACCACCGACAGTCCGTTGTCGGCGAGCTCTCCGACGAGATTCTGGATCTCGACCTTCGCACCCACATCGATTCCGCGGGTGGGCTCATCGAGCACGATGACCCTCGGCGAGAGCGCCAGCAGCCTCGCGAGCAGCACCTTCTGCTGGTTGCCTCCCGAGAGCGTGCCGGCGCGCCGGTCGGGGTCCGCCGGCCGGATGTCGAGGGCCTCGATCCAACTCATAGCGAGTTCCCGGCGGCGCTGCGGACGCATCCGTCGAAGGATGCCGCGCTCGGCCTGCAGGGCCAGTGTGATGTTCTCCTGCACGGAGAGCTCGCTGATGATCCCCTCACTGCGCCGGTTCTCCGACGAGTAGACGACACCCAGCGAGATCGCCTTCCGCGGGCTGGTCAGATCGGCCGGCTGGCCGCTGATCGTGATGATCCCGGCATCCGGTCGGTCGATCCCCGTCAGTGCCCGCGCGAGCTCCGTGCGACCTGAGCCGAGGAGACCGGCGAGCCCGAGGACCTCTCCTTCGGCGAGTTCGACGCCGGCGCCGTTGATGCCCGGGGCGCGGGTGACGCCGTCGCCCTGGAGGACGGGCACGGCCTCGGGCGGTGCCGCATCCACGCGCGCGCGGGTGCCGAGCTCGGCGGCGCTGCGGCCGAGCATCTTCTGCACGAGGTCGATGCGCAGGAGCTCCGAGGGCACGTACTCGCCGACGAGCCGGCCGCCGCGCAGCACCGTGATGCGGTCGCAGATCTCGTACACCTGCTCGAGGAAGTGCGAGACGAACAGGATCGCCACGCCCCGCTGAGTGAGGTCGCGCATGACGCGGAAGAGCTCCGCGACCTCGTCGACGTCGAGGCTCGAGGTGGGCTCGTCGAGGACGAGCACTCGGACGTCGGTGGAGATCGCCCGCGCGATCGCGACGAGCTGCTGCACGGCGAGGGAATGCGTGCCCAGCAGCGAGGCGGGATCGATGTCGAGCCCCAGATCGGCGAGCACCTCGCGGGCGCGTCGGCGCATCGCCTTCCAGTCGACCACGCCGAAACGGCGCGGCTCGCGTCCGAGGCAGATGTTCTCGGCCACGGTGAGGTTCGGCAGGAGATCGATCTCCTGGTAGACGGTGCTGATGCCCGCTCGCAGCGCGTCGGCGGGCGTGCGGAAGTGGACGATCGCGCCGGCGAGCCGCACTTCGCCGGCGTCGAGCGGCTGCGCGCCGGTCAGCGCCTTGATGAGCGTCGACTTGCCCGCGCCGTTCTCACCCATCAGGGAGTGGACCTCGCCGGGGAACATCCGGAAGTCCACTCCGTCCAGCGCGGTCTCGGCGCCGAACCGGACCGTCGTTCCCGTCAGCTCGAGGAGCGGCGGCGGCTCGTCCATCTCGCCATTATGGCGCGTGGTGCCCGCGCCGCCGCTCATTGCCCCGGCCCCGGCTACCGCCGCCGGTCGGCGCGCGAGACGATCACGCGCTGGACGACGATGAACAGGAGCAGCAGGGCGCCGATGATGATGCGGGTCCAGGACTGCTCGGCGCCCATGAACGAGATGACCGACGTGATCGTGCCGTACACCAGGACGCCGATGAGGGAGCCGAGCACGTAGCCGCTGCCGCCCGTGAGGATCGTGCCGCCGATCACGACGGCCGCGATCGCGTCCAGCTCGGTGCCGACGCCGTTGAGCGGATACCCCGCACCCGAGTATGCGGTGAGCACCAGTCCGGCCAAGCCGCCGCACACCCCGCTGATCACGTAGACGAGCACCTTCGTGCGTGCCACGGCCAGACCCATCAGGCGTGCAGACTGCTCGCTGCCGCCGATCGCGTAGATCGTGCGGCCGAAACGGGTCCACTGCATCACGTATACGCCGATCGCCACCACGAGCAGGGCGATGATCCCGGTCGGGGTGATGTACCACCCGCCGAGCTGGAATCGGGTGGACTGCAGCCACAGGATCGCCGGGTCCTCCACCTTGATCGAGGAGAGGCTGACGACGAACGAGAGGCCGCGCGCGAGGAAGAGACCAGCGAGCGACGCGATGAACGGCTGCACGTCGAAGTACTGCACGAGCACGCCGATGAGCAGCCCGATCGCCGCACCGCCGAGGATCATCAGCGGCACCACGACGATCGCGGGCAGTCCGTCGGCCAGCAGCTTCGCGCACAGGATGCCGGTGAACGCCATGACCGACCCGACCGACAGGTCGATGCCGCCGGTGATGATGACGAACGTCATGCCCACCGCGAGGATCACCAGGTACGCGTTGTCCAGCAGCAGCGATGACAGGTTCCTCGGCGTGATGAAGTTGCCGAATGCGATCTGCGCGCCGATGAGCAGCATCAGCAGGATCACGATCGCGGCGAAGGTCGGCAGCAGCGACGAGTGCCGGTTCATGAACGTGCGGTATCGCGACGAGGCGTTCTGCGTCTGTCGTTCGGCCGTGTCGAGGCTCATGGTCATGACGCGACCTCCGCGTTCCGGGTGGTGTTGCGCGAGCGCAGCGACCTGCTGATGTTCCGCGCGAGACGATGCACGCGCGGCGACTGGATGAGGACGACGACGATCACGACGCTCGCCATGAAGACCGGGCTCGCCGCGGGCGGGACGCCCAGGAAGGTGATGGTGGAGGTGAGGGTCTGGATCGTGAAGACGCCGATCACGGTGCCGGCGATCGTGAACTTGCCGCCGGTGAGCGCCGTGCCACCGAGCACGACCGCGAGGATCGCGTACAGCTCGATGTAGAGCCCCGCCGCATTCGCGTCGGCGGCCATGATGTTCGAGCTGTAGAGGATCCCGGCGATGCCGGCGAGGACGCCGCTCGCGACGTACGCGCCCCAGATGATGCCGCGTGAGCGCACGCCCGCGAGCCGGCTCGCGACGGGGTTGATCCCCACCGACTCGGTCAGCACTCCGAGCGCGGTGCGTCGCTCGACGATCGCGATGATCACGATCGCGGCGATCGACACGAAGAACGCGAAGGGCAGCCCCACCACGTAGCCCTGCGACATGAACTTGTAGGGGTCGCTGTTGACCGTGGTGATGAAGCCCTCGGTGATCAGCAGCGCGATTCCGCGACCGGCGAGCATCAGCACGAGGGTCGCGATGATCGGCTGGATGCCGAGCACAGCGACGAGGAATCCGTTCCAGACGCCGAGCACGAGCGAGACGAGAACGCCGACCCCGATCGCAAGCGCCACGGTGCCCAGGGCGTTGGGGGAGTCGGACGTGTCGATGATCGTGAGGGCAACGGCACCGGAGACGGCCATGATCGCCCCGACCGACAGGTCGATGCCGCGCGTGGCGATGACGATCGTCATTCCGAGCGCGACGAGCATGAGCGGAGCGCTGTTGCGCAGGATGTCGATCAGCGAGCCGTACAGCTGGCCGTCGCGCACCGTGATGCTCAGGAACGAAGGGCGCGAGACGGTGTTGAGCGCGATGAGCGCGAGAAGCGCCGCCGTCGGCCAGAACAGCCGATGTCGCAGGATCTTCTTCACGCTGCACTCCCCTCGCCGGCGTTGGCGATGTAGTCGATGAGTCCGTCGAGGTCGACGGTATGGGATTCGAGTTCCCCGATCCGTCGCCGGTCGCGCATCACGACGACGCGCTGCGCCAATCGAAGCACTTCTTCGAGCTCGGAGGAGATGAAGATCACGGAGAGTCCGCGCTCGGACAGCTCGGCGACCTTCCGCTGGATGTCGGCCTTGGCGCCGACATCGATCCCGCGGGTGGGCTCGTCGAGCACGAGCAGCTCGGGCGCGGTCGCCAGCCAGCGTGCGAGGAGCACCTTCTGCTGGTTGCCGCCGGAGAGGTTGCGCACCAGCAGATTCGGGTCGGCGGGGCGGATGCCGAGCGCCGTCATGTACTCGGACACGATGGCCTCCTGCTCGGCGCGGCCGACCTTGCGCAGCCAGCCGCGCTGGGCCTGGATGCCGATGACGATGTTCTCGGCGACCGTCAGGTCGGAGATGATCCCCTCGGCCCGTCGGTCTTCCGAGGAGAACGCCATGCGCTGCGCGATCGCGTGGCGCGGGGTCGAGACCTTGACGGCCTTGCCGTTGACCTCGAGGGTCCCGGCATCCGCTCGCTCCGCCCCGTACAGGAGACGGACGAGCTCGGTGCGGCCGGACCCGAGAAGACCGGCGAGGCCCACCACCTCGCCTTCGTAGACGTCGAGGTCGCTGGGTTCGAGCAGGCCACGGCGTCCGATCCCCTCCGCGCGCAGCACCGGCGTGGTGGTGCGGTCGATGGCGCGATCGGCCGTCCGCGAGATCGCGGCCAGCTCGTCGAGCTCGCGTCCGATCATCTTCGTGACGAGCTCGCCGCGCGGCAGATCGCCGACGAGGTACTCGCCGATGAGCTGCCCGTTGCGCAGCACCGTGATGCGGTCGGAGATCTCGTAGACCTGATCGAGGAAGTGGCTCACGAACAGCACGGCGACTCCTGCGTCGCGCAGATCGCGGATGACGGCGAACAGCTGCTCGACTTCGCCGCGGTCCAGGCTCGAGGTCGGCTCGTCGAGGATGAGCACCTTGGCGTCGAGCACCATCGCGCGGCTGATCGCGACAAGCTGCTGGATCGCGATCGAGTGGCTCGAGAGGATCGTCCGCGTGTCGATCTGCAGCCCCAGGCTCTCGAGGTGGCCCGCGGCCTCACGGTGGACGGCCTTCCAGTCGATGCCGCCGCGAGCGTGGGGCTCGTGACCGAGCATCACGTTCTCGCCGACGGAGAGGTTCGCGCAGAGGTTCACCTCCTGGTACACGGTCGAGATGCCGGCGGCTCTGGGCGTCGGCCGTGTTCGCGAAGATGCGTGACTCGCCGGCGACCGTGATGGATCCGGCGTCGATCGGGTAGACGCCGGTCAGCGCCTTGATGAGTGTGGACTTGCCTGCGCCGTTCTCTCCCATGAGGGAGTGGATTTCGCCGGCGCGGAGCACGAAGTCGACGCCGTCGAGGGCGAGAACGCCGGGGAAGCGGATCGTGATCCCGCGCATCTCGACGATCGGGGGGACAGCGGTCTCCGAGGACATGGTTTCGGTACCTTCCGGCTGGATCGCGCCGGGAACCGTTCGTGCGGTTCCCGGCGCGATCATGGACCTTGCTGGGCTGATCCGTGCGGGTCAGTACAGGCGGGAGTCGATGACCTCGGCGGCCTGCTCCTGCGTGAAGGACTGGTCCTCGACGTAGTAGGCCTTGTCGACCTCGGTCCCTGCCAGGACGTCGGTCACGAGGCCGGCCGCCAGTTCGCCCAGAAGCGGGTTGCACTCGACGATGAAGTTGATCTTCCCGTCGACCAGTGCCTGCATGCCGTCCTTGACCGCGTCGATCGACACGATCTGGATGTCCTTGCCCGGAACCAGTCCCGCCGCCTCGATGGCGTCGATGGCGCCCAGCGCCATGTCGTCGTTGTGCGCGTACAGCAGGTCGATGTCTGACCCGTACTTCTGCAGGAAGCCCTCCATGACGGTCTTGCCGTCGGCCCGCGTGAAGTTACCGGTCTGCGAGTCGAGGGTCGTGATCCCGGTGCCCTCGATGGCTTCGGCGAATCCTTCTGCGCGGTCGTTGGCGGGTGCGGACCCGGTCGTGCCCTCCAGCACCACCATGTTGGTCGGAGTGTCGCCGAACGTCTCGGCCGCCCACTCACCTGCCGTGACGCCCTCCTTCTTGAAGTCCAGGCCGACCCAGCTGGCGTAGAGGTCGTCGGAGGAGGTGACGGTGCGGTCTTCCAGAATCACCGGGATGTCGGCGTCGGCTGCCTCCTGCAGCACGTCGTCCCAGCCGTCCTCGACGATCGGCGCGATGACGATCGCGTCGACGCCCTGGTTGATGAAGCTGCGCACGGCCGCGATCTGCGCGGCCGGGTCGTTGTCGGCCGCATTGAACGTGAGTTCGAAGCCGTTCTCCTCCGAGAAGGCCGTCTTCATCGACTCGGTGTTGGCGCTGCGCCATCCCGATTCCGAACCCGTCTGCGCGAACCCCACGCTGATGGGTCCGTCGTCGCCGCCTCCGCCTGCGCTTCCGCCTCCGCTCGAGCCGGCGCATCCGGTCGCTACGAGCGCCAACGCTGCCAGCAGGGCACCGCCGGCGAGAATGTTCTTCTTCATGCCCACAAACCTCCTCGTTCGGGTCCGGCACCACTGCCGGTTGAAATCACCACGCGTCTCTGCCCGCGGTGTGACTGAATGTTAGCCTTCACATTCCGTAGGAGCGCAACATGTGAGCGGTAACATTTTCGTAACGGGCGGTGCACGACAACCGTCGACGACCGCCCCGACATCTGCAAGGCGGTGATTCAGCGTGAGCGATCACATTTGGAACGGCCGGCCGCTCGCAGCCGAGCGAGGATCTGCCCGACGAGCGGCGGACGCGCGACTAGCCTGGGCGCATGAGCGAACCATCGCCGTCGCGGCCGGCCGCCCGCGTCGGCGTGCGCGAGGTCGCACGCGCGGCCGGAGTGTCGACGCAGACCGTGTCGCGCGTCATCAACGATCATCCCGGCATCCGCGCCGAAACGCGCCAGAGGGTTCTCGATGCCATGGCGGCCCTGAACTACCGGGTCAACAACGCGGCACGCGCGCTCGGCACGAGCCGCACCCGAACGATCGGCCTCCTCGCGTCCGACGCGAGCATGTACGGACCGGCGATCGGCATCCTCGCGCTGGAGGCTGCGGCTCGCGCCGCCGGGCGCTGGGTGACCGCCGCCTACGCGGACGCGGGGGATGAGGCATCCGTCGTCGAGGCTGCACGGCACCTGTCTGCGCAGGGAGTCGACGGCATCGTCGTCGTCGCGCCGCACGCGCGCACCCTCTCGGCGCTCGACGATGCGCGCCTCGGCCTGCCGGTGGTCGCGCTGCACGGACCGGACGCGTCCGCCCTGCAGCGGGATGCCGCGCGGATCGCGGTCGATCATCTGGTCGACGCCGGTCACACGCGCATCGCCCACCTCGCCGGTCCTGACGACTGGCTCGAGGCCGTCGCCCGCGCAGAGGGGTTCGAGGCTGCGCTGGCCGCGCGAGGGCTCGCCTCGTTCGGCCGCTGGCGAGGCGACTGGAGCGCCGCGTCGGGACTCGCCGCGGCGGGCGACATCGTTCGCGCTGTGCGCGCGGTCGGCGGCCCGACCGCCCTGTTCGTCGCGAACGATCAGATGGCGCTCGGTCTTCTGGCCGGGCTGGCGGACGAGGGTGTCGCGGTGCCGGCGGAGCTGAGCATCGTCGGACTTGGACGACAACCCGGATGCCGCGTTCTACCGGCCGGCCCTCACCACCGTGCGGCTCGACATCGCGGGGGAGGCGGCGCGCTGCATCGCCGAGGTGCTCGGCGTCGCGGCATCCGATGCGCCGACCGCCCCCGTGCTCATCGCGCGCGCGTCGTCCGGGGAGGCGCCGCGGTGACTGCCGTCGTGCGCGACCGGCTGCCGAGGTTGCATCTGCGTCAATGTTACCGGTAACATGATCTGAGCGCGATGCCGTGCACGTCCACGAAGGAGTGACCGATGACCACGTTCAGCCCATCCAGTGGCGGCGCCTTCAGCCCTGAGATCGAGGCGGCCATCGCCGATGTGCGCGCAGACGTCGCACGCCTGCACGGTGAACTGGTCCGCTACGGCCTGGTCGTCTGGACGGGCGGGAACGTGTCGGGACGTGTGCCGGGCGCCGACCTGTTCGTGATCAAGCCGTCGGGTGTCTCGTACGACGACCTCGCGCCCGAGAACATGATCGTCTGCGACCTCGACGGCAACGCCATTCCTGGTACGCCCGGAAGCGAGCGCAGCCCGTCCAGCGACACGGCGGCGCACGCGTACGTCTACCGGAATATGCCCGATATCGGCGGGGTCGTGCACACGCACTCCACGTATGCGGTGGCGTGGGCGGCGCGCGGCGAGGAGATCCCGTGCGTCATCACCGGCATGGCCGACGAATTCGGCGGCCCGATCCCGATCGGCCCGTTCGCCATCATCGGCGACGACTCGATCGGCCGCGGCATCGTCGAGACCTTGCGCGGGCACCGCTCCCGCGCGGTGCTCATGCAGAACCACGGTCCGTTCACGATCGGCGTCACCGCCAAGGACGCGGTCAAGGCCGCCGTGATGTGCGAGGACGCCGCCCGCACGGTGCACATCGCCCGTGAGGCCGGCCCGCTCATCCCGATCCCGCAGGAGCGCATCGACTCCCTCTACAACCGCTACCAGAACGTCTACGGGCAGTCGGGCGACGACCGCCGGGACGCGGGAGAGTCCTGATGAGCGCCGACGCGATCCAGGCGGGGCGCACGTCGCTGGGCATCGAGCTGGGATCGACCCGCATCAAGGCGTGCCTGATCGACGGCGAGACCGCGGCAGTGCTCGCGGTCGGCAGCCACGAGTGGGAGAACCGCTTCGAAGGCCGCGTCTGGACGTACTCGCTCGAGGACGTCTGGTCCGGCATCCGGTCCGCCTACGGCGAGCTGCTCGCCGATGTCGAACGGCGCCACGACGTGCGGCTCGAGACGATCGGGGCGATCGGCGTCTCGGCCATGATGCACGGCTATCTCGCCTTCGACGCCGATGACGAGCTGCTCGTGCCGTTCCGCACGTGGCGCAACACGACGACCGGGCCCGCCGCGGCAGAGCTCAGTGAGCTGTTCGGCACCAACATCCCCCTGCGCTGGTCGATCGCGCACCTGTACCAGGCGGTGCTCGACGACGAACCGCACATCCCCGAGGTGCGGTTCATCACCACGCTCGCCGGCTACGTCCATTGGCGGCTCACCGGCCGCAAGGCGCTCGGGATCGGCGATGCCTCCGGAATGTTTCCGATCGACTCGGCGACGAAGGACTACGACCGAGCACTGCTCGCGCGGTTCGACGACCGCGTCGCCCGCAGAGCACCTGCGCTGCACCTCGCCTCCCTCCTTCCCGAGGTTCTCGTCGCCGGTGCGCCGGCGGGCGAGCTGACGGCCGAGGGAGCCGCGCTCCTGGACCCGTCCGGAGCGCTGCGCCCCGGCATCCCGCTGTGCCCGCCCGAAGGCGATGCCGGCACCGGGATGGTCGCCACGAACGCGGTCGCCCCGCGCACCGGGAACGTCAGTGCCGGGACGAGCATCTTCGCGATGACCGTGCTGGAGCGCCCGCTCGCGCAGGTGCACCATGAGCTCGACCTGGTGACCACTCCCGCCGGCGACCCCGTCGCGATGGTGCATTGCAACAACGGCGCGAGCGAGCTGGCGGCGTGGGCAGCAATGTTCGGCCGGTTCGCCGAGGCCGCCGGCACGCCGGTCGACTCCGACGCCGTGTTCGACGTGCTCTTCCGCGAGGCGCTGCAGGGCGAAGCGGATGCCGGCGGACTGCTCGCCTACAACCATCTCGCGGGCGAGCCGATCGCGGGGCTCGACGAAGGCCGACCGCTCTTCGTGCGCACGCCGGACAGTCGCCTCACGCTCGCGAACTTCATGCGCGCGCAGCTCTACGGCGTGTTCGGCACCCTGAGTCTCGGAATGCGCGTGCTGGAGGAGGAAGGCGTGAGCCTCGACCGCATGTTCGCCCACGGCGGCATGTTCCGCACAGCCGGGGTCGCCCAGCGCTTCCTCGCCGGGGCGCTCGGGGCGCCGGTCGCCGTCGGCGAGACCGCGTCGGAGGGCGGAGCGTGGGGCATCGCCGTGCTGGCGTCCTACCTCGCTCACGCGTCCGAGACCGACCTGATCGCCTACCTCGAAGACCGCGTCTTCACGGACGCCGCGATCGAGGTGGTCGACCCGATCCCTGACGACGTCGCCGGCTTCGCGGCCTACCTGGACCGCTACCGCGCGGGCCTGGCAGTGGAAGCCGCCGCCGTCGAAGCACTCTGACCCTGAACCCCCATCACCATGTCCCACATTTTCGCTTCCGTGTCCCGAAGTTCGCCGCTCGGCGGCCGCTGCAGCGGTGAACTTCGGGACATGATCGACCAGCCCACGCCCGAGGAGACCTCATGACCCGCACGCCGCTTCCCACCACGCTCGACGATTACGAGGTGTGGTTCGTCACCGGCAGCCAGAACCTCTACGGGGAGGAGACGCTGCGCCAGGTCGCCGAGCAGTCGCAGGGCGTCGCCGACGGCCTCGGCGGACTGCCGGTGAAGGTCGTCTGGAAGCCCGTCCTGAAGGATTCCGACAGCATCCGTCGTCTCGCACTCGAGGTGAACGCCCGTGACGACGTCATCGGCGTGATCGCGTGGATGCACACCTTCAGCCCCGCGAAGATGTGGATCGCAGGTCTCGACGCGCTGCAGAAGCCCCTGCTGCACCTGCACACGCAGGCGAACGTCGAGCTGCCCTGGGCCGACATCGATTTCGACTTCATGAACCTCAACCAGGCAGCTCACGGCGACCGCGAGTTCGGGTACATCCAGACCCGCCTCGGCGTCGCTCGCAAGACCGTCGTCGGCCACGTGTCCAATCCGGTCGTCCGCCGGCAGGTCGAGGACTGGCAGCGCGCCGCCGCGGGGTGGACGGCATCCCGCACGCTCAAGCTCGCCCGGTTCGGCGACAACATGCGCTACGTCGCCGTGACCGAGGGCGACAAGACCGAGGCCGAGCTGCGGTTCGGGGTACAGGTCAACACGTGGGGCGTGAACGAGCTCGTCGAAGCGGTGGATGCCGCATCCGACGCGGATGTCGACACCCTCGTCGCCGAGTACGAGGAGCTGTACGACGTCGCCGAAGAGCTGCGCGCCGGGGGAGAGCGCCACCAGTCGCTCCGCGACGGCGCGGCGATCGAGCTCGGACTGCGCTCGTTCCTCGAGGAGGGCGGCTTCGGCGCCTTCACGACGAGCTTCGAGGATCTGGGTGCGCTCAAGCAGCTGCCGGGACTCGCCGTCCAGCGGCTCATGGCCGAAGGCTACGGATTCGGAGCGGAGGGGGACTGGAAGACCGCGATCCTGGTCCGCGTCGCGAACGTGATGGGTGCGGGTCTTCCGGGTGGCGCGAGCCTGATGGAGGACTACACGTACGACCTCGTGCCCGGAAACGAGCGCATCCTCGGCGCGCACATGCTGGAAGTCTCTCCCTCGCTCACCACCGCCAAGCCGCGCCTAGAGGTGCACGCGCTCGGCATCGGCGGCAAGGAAGATCCGGTGCGGCTCGTATTCACGGCCGACCCGGGCCCCGCCCTGGTGGTCGCGATGAGCGACATGCGCGACCGCTTCCGGCTGGTCGCGAACGTGGTCGAGAACGTGGAAGCTCCTGACCTGCCGAAGCTGCCCGTCGGCCGCGCGGTGTGGAAGCCCGAGCCGGACTTCGCGACGAGCGCCGCGTGCTGGCTTGCAGCTGGCGCGGCGCACCACACGGTCATGACCACGGCGGTCGGCATCGAGGTGTTCCGCGACTTCGCCGAGATCGCCAAGACCGAGCTCGTCGTGATCGACGAGGCGACCACCGTGCGCGGGTTCCAGAGCGAGCTGCGCTGGAACCAGGCATACTATCGACTGGCCCAGGGCTTCTGACCCTCCCGCGGGCCCTCCTCTCATGCGCACAGTTCTCTCCGGTACTCAGCACGCGCTCCGCGCTGGTGACTATGAAGCCGTCATCGCGAGCGTCGGGGCATCCCTGCGTTCGCTCACCTTCAACGGACGCGACCTCGTCGTGCCGTTCGACGCCGATGAGGTCCGTCCGTCGTATCGCGGTGCGACTCTCGCCCCGTGGCCGAACCGCGTCGTGGACGGCCGGTACACCTTCGCCGGCACGGAGCGTCAAGTGGCGCTGACCGAGCCGGCGCGCCACCACGCCCTGCACGGACTCGCCGGCTGGCTCGACTACCAGGCGATCGACAAGGGCCCGAGCCACGTCGCCCTCGCGGCGACCATCGAGCCGCAGACGGGCTATCCGTGGCGCGTCGTGGTCGAGACGACGTTCACCCTTGGCGCCGATGGTGTGACCCAGTCCGTCAAGGCGACGAACGAGAGCCCGGATGCCGCCCCCTGGGGCACTGGCCCGCACCCGTATCTGGTGGCCGGCGCAGGACATGTCGACGACTGGACCCTGGCGCTTCCCGCCGACGAGGTGCTCGCAGTCACGCCCGACCGCCTCATCCCCACCGGGCTTCGCGCCGTCGACGCCGACGACGCCGAGCGCTTCGACTTCCGTGATCCGCGGCGCATCAACACGGTCGAGATCGACCACGCGTACACCGCCCTGACCCGCGACGACGCCGGGTTCGCGACGGTGCGGGTGACGGATGCCGCCGGCTCCGGTGTGGAGATGGTGTGGGGTACCGCGTGCCCGTGGGTGCAGATCCACACGTCCGACAAGGGCGTGGGCAAGCCCGGCCACCGGACGGGGCTCGCCGTGGAGCCGATGACGTGCGCGCCCGATGCGTTCAACGCCGCCTCGTACGACTACGACGTGGGCCTGATCGTGCTCGAGCCGGGTGCTTCTGCCGAGGCGTCCTGGCGGATCGCCGCGATCGTGTGACGCGCAGCAGCCGCCGACCCCACCACCAGTCGCCGAGCTTGACGAGGCGTCGACCCTTCGACGAGGTCAGGGACCACCCTTCGACAAGCTCAGGGACCGCCCTTCGACGAGCTCAGGGCCGACAAAGAGCTCAGTGATGTCCGGGCTCGACCATCTCGACGTGCTCGCCGTGCGGAACGGCGTGCTGCCCCGCTTCGGTGGCCGCCAGCGCCGGGGTCACGATCCCCGCGACCAGGACGGCGCCGACGATCAGCCCGAGATAGCCCGGGCGAGCGGCATCCGCCCCCTTTTCGCGAGCAGAGTGCGCAGCGCGTCGCAGAGCGAGAGCGCAGCCGAGGGCGACGGAGACGAGCAGTGCCGATCCCGCAGCCACCGCGAAGACGCTGACCCGAGCCGGGTCAAGCGCCATGGTCGCGGCGGCCACGAGAACGCCGGCCAGGGAGCCCGCGACACCCACCCGAGGAACGACGATGCGTCCTCGGGCCAGCGCCGCGGCTCCCCAGCCGAGGGCGGCGGCGCCGATCACGATGAGGACGACTCCTGCCACCCGAATGGCAGGGTCCTCACCCACCCCCGTGATCGCGCCGGCGCCGAGCGCGAGCTGGATCAGACCTCCGCCCCACGCCGCAACGGCGGGCCACGACGGAGCCCCGGCGCGAGCCCCCTGGGCGCCGGCCCCCGTCGTTCGTGGTGCTGTCGAGGTGTCCATCTCGGCTCGTCCGCTTCCTGTCAGGCCGTGCGGCTGGACAGCTCGGAGCGGGCTCCGCGCTCTGCGGCCAGTCCGACACCGAGGAGCACGATGGCGCTCGCGAGGTGCAGGAAGTGGTCGAAGGTGTTCAGCGCGAGGATGTTCAGCGCGGTGCCGACGAGGAAGAACCCGACGATTCCGAGCAGCAGATATGTCGCGCCGACGATGATGTTCACGGTCTTGGCCGCGCGGGTCGATGCCAGCCCGGCGATCAGCAGCGCAGCGCCGATCAGCAGGTGAGCGATGTTGTGCAGCGGGTTGACCATGAAGATTCCGAGGAGAAGTCCTCCCTCGGTCGCGAGGAATCCGACTCCGCCGGTGACGGCGAAGCCGAGAAGTCCGACGAGGATGTAGACCGCGCCGAAGATCGTGGCGACGAGGCGGTTCGGTGACGAGCGCATGTGCGACCTCCTGATTCGTGCGCGGCCGGTGCCGCATCTGAAGAGTCTTCGGAGACGCAGGCGGAACGGTTTGCCTCAGCGCACGACAGAGGGCCCCCGAGTACTCTCCGGGGCCCTCCGCGCGTGTCACGGCCGCGGCCGGACAGATCTTTCGGTCAGCTGTCGCGCATCTTCTCCTTGAGATCGTTGCGCGTCTTCACGGAATCCCGCTCGGCCTCCGCCTTCTTCACGTCGGCGTCGGCCTTGACCTCGTCGATCTTGTCGCCGATGGCATCAGTGGTGTCTTCCCACTTGTCCTCGATCTTGCGTCCGGCGGTATCTGCCGTTTCCTTGGCGTCGTCCATGAATCCCATGTCAGCGCTCCTTTCGTGAAGGCAATGCGCCCATTCTTGAGGGCACTGTCATGACGTTACGTCCGAGGCCGCGCGCGGCCAGGGGGCTTGCGCGACCGCCCCCGGGTTGCTACGCATTCGGCGCTCGGCGACCGGATGCCGCGGCGGGCGTGGGTCGGTGCTGGTCGGGATGCGGCATCCCGTGCGACACTCGGTGCCATGCGATTCGAGACGACCCTGCTCCTCTCCGGCAACAACACCGGCATCGTGGTGCCGGCGGAGGTCGTGGACCAGCTCGGCGCCGGAAAGCGGCCGCCCGTGAACGTGACCGTGAACGGGTACGCGTACCGCAGCACCATCGCCACGATGGGCGGCAGGTACATGATCTCGTTCAGCTCAGACAAGCGAGAGGCGACCGGACTGCAGGGCGGCGACCCGATCACGGTGGAGCTGACGCTGGACACGGCGCCGCGCACGGTCGAGCTCCCGGACGACCTCGCCACAGCACTGGCCGATGCCGGACTTCGCGAAGCATTCGACAAGCTCGCGCCGAGCCACCAGAAGGCGCACGTCACCAGCGTCGAGGGCGCCAAGGCCGCCGAGACCCGTGCGCGACGGATCGCGGCGGTCGTCGCGAAGCTGTCGGAATAGCCCTGACCTGCGGGGGTTCGCGCCCCTAGGATGAGCGGCATGATCCTCGCCGCCGATGTCGTCACGAATGCCGTCAACCAGGGACTCTTCTCGATCTGGACGGGCGTGATCGGCGTCCTCTGGTACATCCTGCTCGCGCTCGCGCTGTGGCTGGTCTTCGCGAAGGCGGGTTACCTCGGCGTCCTCGCTTTGATCCCCATCGTGAATCTCGTGATCCTCGTGCGGATCGCCGGCATGTCGGGATGGCTCGCGCTGCTCTACCTCATCCCGATCGTGAACATCGTCTTCTCGATCATCGTTGCCATCAAGGTCGGCGCGGCGTTCGGCAAGGGCGCGGCGTGGTCGTTCTTCCTCCTGTGGCTCATCGCGTTCGTCGGATACCTCATGATCGGCCTCGGCGATGCCAAGTACACGAAGCCGGTCGCCGCATAGGCGGGCGCAGCGCGAAGAACGGCCGGGCGGAGTGATCCGCACCGGCCGTTCTCTACGCTGGTGAGCTTGGTACCCGGAGGACTCAGCCGCGGGGTGCGCCGGAGCGCGTTCCGCTGTGCTGGGCGCGACGCGATCCCGTCGGGCGGGCCGCCTGGCCGGTCCGCGGGGCGTGCGCCGCGCGAGCGGGCTGACCGGTTCCGGTCGAGTAGACCGGGCGGCCCTGCTGAGCGGATCCGGAGGCGTTGCCGCCGCGGTCCTGCGAAGAGGCGTTGCCGCCACGGCCGTGCTGGGTCGAACCGGCACCCTGACCGCGACCCTGTCCACGGCCCTGACCGCCGCGACCCTGCTGGGTCTGCGCGGACTTGGGCTTGGACTGGCGCTGCGGCGCGGCCTGCACCGGCGCCGGGCGCACGTGCTCGGCGCGCTCGCCGACGAGCGCGGAGATCGGCGCGGCCTCGGCGGTGACCTGCTCGAGCGGAGCCTGGATGCCGGCCTTGCGAAGCAGGTCGGTCACGTCACGCCGCTGCGAGGGGATCGCGACGGTGACGACGGTTCCCGCGGCGCCCGCACGGGCGGTGCGGCCCGAGCGGTGCAGGTACGCCTTGTGCTCCATCGGCGGGTCGACGTGGACGACGAGCTCCACCTCGTCGACGTGCACGCCGCGCGCGGCGACGTCGGTTGCGACGAGCACCCGCACGCCGCCCTTCGCGGCATCCGCACCGAATGCGGCGAGGTTGCGCTCGCGCGCCGCCTGCGACAGGTTGCCGTGCAGATCGACGGCCGGGATGCCGGCAGCCGTGAGCACCTTCGCCAGCTTCTTGGCCTGGTGCTTGGTGCGGGTGAAGAGGATGCGTCGGCCGCGACCGGAGGCGAGGTGCCGCACGAGTGCGGGCTTCTCGTCGTCGCTGACCATGAAGACGCGGTGGGTCATCTCGCCCTGCGGCACGCTCTGGTCGTCGATCTCATGGCGGATCTCGTCGCGGAGGAACTTGCGGACGAGTCCGTCCACACCGCGGTCGAGCGTGGCGCTGAACAGCATGCGCTGGCCGCCCTGCGGAGTGGCCGCGAGGATGCGGGTGACACCGGGCAGGAAGCCGAGGTCGGCCATGTGGTCGGCCTCGTCCAGGACGGTGATCTCGACACGGTCGAGGCGCACCACGCCCTGCTTCATGAGGTCTTCGAGGCGGCCGGGGCAGGCAACGACGATGTCGACGCCGTTGCGCAGCGCAGTCTCCTGCGGCTTCTGGCTGACCCCGCCGAAGACGGTGGTGACGGTCAGGCCGGAGGCTGCGGCGAGAGGCTGGATGGTCGCGGCGATCTGCGTCGCGAGCTCACGCGTCGGCGCCAGCACCAGGCCGCGGGGGCGGCCGGTGGTGCGGCCCGCCGCGAAAGCGCCGGACAGGCGTGCGACCAGGGGGAGCGCGAACGCGATCGTCTTGCCGCTGCCGGTGCGGCCGCGGCCGAGAACGTCGTGACCGGCGAGCGAGTCGGGCAGCGTGTCGCGCTGAATGGGGAAGGCCTCGGTCTTGCCGTCTGAGGCGAGGACGTTGGCAAGTGGCGCGGGCACGCCGAGGTCGAGGAAAGTAGGCATAGGGAAGCTTTCGGGATGGCACGCCGCAAGAGGGGCGTTGAAGGGGCGACGGCGCGGGTTCGCGCATCGGTTCGCCGTGTGAAAAGAACCGCGGCAGGAAAGCCGCGAAGCGTGACAACGACGCTGGGCGGTGGGAGCCGCCGGTGCAACGCTAGCACGCCAGATTGCGCGTCGGCTGTGTGACGGGACGCTGGGTATCTGCCGTGCAGGTGATGAGACTGTTATCACATTCCCGACCGTGCATGCGCCACCCCGTAGTCTGGGGCTCAGCGATCGGCACCCGCCTTTGGCTTACGCCCGTCCCGCCCCCGCGGGATGCCCCCGAGCAGGCAGGTGTCGCAATCACTACAGTCTCCGCACCCGTGTCCACCCTCGGCGGTGTACGTCAGACGTACGCCCGCAAGGACAGCTTCCCGCCGATCACTCAGGCGTACACGAAGGTCGCGCAGGTTGTGCGCGAGACCGGGCTGCTCGAGCGGGCGCCGTGGTTCTACATCACCGTGGCCAGCGCGATCGCGCTCGGCTTCGGCGGAGCGATCACCGGCTTCATCCTGCTCGGCGACAGCTGGTTCCAGCTCCTCATCGCCGCCGCCCTCGGCATCCTGTTCACCCAGGTTGCCTTCCTCTCGCACGAGGCTGCGCACCGCACCATCCTCACGTCGGGCAAGGCCAATGACCTGCTGGCGCTGATCATCGGCAACGGCATCGTGGGCATGAGCCGCGACTGGTGGGGCTCGAAGCACACGCGCCACCACGCCAACCCGAACCGCGTCGGCAAGGACCCCGACATCGAGGTGGACACGATCCGCTTCCTCGATGAGGATGCCGCGAAGGTCAGTGGCGCCATGGGCTTCATCACGCGCCGCCAGGGCTGGCTGTTCTTCCCGCTGCTCACACTCGAGGGTCTCAACCTTCACTTCATCGGCCTCCGCCACCTCCTCAACTTCCGCCAGGAGGTCAAGGGCCGCTGGCTCGAGCTGGGTCTGATCACGCTGCGCTTCGCGCTCGTGCTCACCCCGATCTTCCTGTTCCTGCCGCTGGGCATGGCCTTCGCGTTCCTGGGTGTGCAGATGGCCGTCTTCGGCGTCTACATGGGTGCGGCGTTCGCGCCGAACCACAAGGGCATGCCGATCATCGACGCCGACGCGAAGCTCGACTTCTTCACCAAGCAGGTGCGGACCTCGCGCAACGTCTCCGGCGGCTGGTGGGCGACCTGGCTCATGGGTGGGCTCAACTACCAGATCGAGCACCACCTGTTCCCGAGCATGCCGCGAGTTCATCTCGCGCAGGCCCGCGAGATCGTCAAGGACTACTGCAAGACCCTCGACGTGCCCTACACCGAGACGACGCTCCTGAAGTCCTACGGAATCGTGATCCGCTACCTCAACGACGTCGGGCTCGCCGCCCGCGACCCGTTCGAGTGCGGGATCGTCTCGAAATTCCGCTCCAAGGGAATCTGACTCCACGCGCGGCCCTTACCCGACGCGCCGCCAGCCCGCCGAGCGGTCCCTGAGCCTGCCGAAGGGTCGCCCCTCAGCACTAACCGATCGGTGTCGTGGTGTCGATCGCATCGCGCAGCGGCCGCCGCATCGGCCCCCAGTAGCGCGTGGGAGCGATCCGGGTGAGCACATCCACCAATCGCGCCTCGCGCCCGACCATCACCCGTGGCCTGCGCCGCACCGTGGCTTCGACGATCCGGTGCGCAGCATCCGCCGGCTCGGTGTGGTACATCTGCGCCTGCGCAGCCGCGGCGCGCTGAGCGACGGCAGGATCGATCGCGGCGGCGAAGCGGCCGTGAAGGATGATGCCCGTCTTGACCCCGGCCGGGTACACGGCGCCCACAGTGACGTTCGTGCGCTCGAGCTCGTGCCGGAGCGACTCGGTGAAGCCACGCACCGCGAACTTGCTCATCGCGTAGGGGATGCGCCCGGCGGGTGCTGCCAGCCCGTAGATGCTGACCAGGTGCGTGATGTGCGCCGCGGGCTGTCGCCGCATCGCGGGCAGGAGCGCCTTTGTGATGTTGACCGTGCCCCACAGGTTGACGTCCATCAGCCAGCGCATCTCCTCCATCGTGACCTGGGAGATGTCACCGAGCATCGACGAGCCGGCGCACGTCACCAGCGATTGGACGTGCGGATGGGCCGCCTCGATCGCGGTCGCGAGGCCGAAGACAGCTGCGTCGTCGGTGAGGTCGACCGCGTGCGTGGTGTGACCTGTACCGGTCAGTTCGGCCTCGAGCGCGGTGAGCCCGTCGCCGTTGCGGTCGACGAGAGCGAGCCGCGCGCCGCGGCGATCGAGTTCGCGTGCAACCTCGGCGCCCATGCCGCTCGCGGCTCCGGTGATGACGCTCGTCTTTCCGCGCACATCCAGCCGCTGCATCCTGCGCACGTCGTCCTCCGCTCCGTTGCCCTCGTACGATTCTCGCCGACTTGAGCGGACGCCGTGGACGGTACCCTCGTCATGAGGAGGTGCATCGGATGGGGAAGACCTCGGATGCCATTGCCGAGGGCGTCTCGATCGCATCGGCTGCCGCGCGTCTGACCGTGCGCAACCACATCCTGGTCTCCACGATCGCGCACGATGAGAACTTCGACGTCGAGGTCATCGGTCCGTACGCGCAGGAGACGCTTATCGCGCTCGCCGAGGAGCAGGAAGAGGCCGCCGCGCTCACGCGGCGCCAGCGCAAGACCGCCTGGGGCAAGTTCTCCGATCCCGACAGCACCCACGACTACCGCGACCGCGACACGCGAAACCTTCGAAAGCGCGAGCGGCAGTACGCCGGAGTGGCCAAGGAGCTACGCCTGCGCGCCGCCGACCCCGAGGCCGTCCGCGATCTCATCGAGCAGGCGAGGGATGCCGCGTGGGGCGATGTCGAGTCCAACCTGCAGCGCCGACTGCAGGTGGAGGGCATGCGCGCCGACGTCGACCCCGACTACGACACGATGCGCAGCGCACGGATGCAGGCGCTGCGGCTCGTGGACCTGCCGCGGCTCGCCGCGCACCGCAGGCACCTCGCCGAGGGGGAGGCCATGCAGGCCGCGGAGCTCGAGCTGGAGTGAATCGCCGCCCATGGAGCCCGAACCGCACACGATGAGGTTTCCGCCCGATCATCCGCTGGTCGAGCGCACCCGGGCACTGTGCATGCGCTACCCGGAAGCCGTGGAAGCCATCGCGCACGGCCGGTGCACGTTCCGCGCCGGCAAACGGCAGTTCGCCATCGTGGGTGCCGCACACGACGATCACGGGGCGATAGAGTTCTTGCCCGATCCGCTGGAGCGCGAGGCGCTGCTCGAACGAGACGACGTCTTCGTGCCGGCCTACGAGGGCGCGTACGGCTGGCTGGCGATCCGGGTGGAGGCGGCATCCGGCCCGTGGGATCTCGTGGAAGAGCTGCTCGATGCCTCGTACCGGCGCGTGGCGCTGGTGCGCCAGCTGCGGGCCCTGGATGCCGATCCGGTCGTTCCCGTCGCGGATTGACTCGATTCGCCGCGAGCGAGAGCGTGGGGTATCCTGGACGCTGGTTTGCTCGCAAGGCGGCCATGCGCCCGTAGCTCAATGGATAGAGCATCTGACTACGGATCAGAAGGTTGGGAGTTCGAGTCTCTTCGGGCGCACACTGTGTTGAGACAGTGAATGGGAAAAGGGCCGGTTATCGGCCCTTTTTCGTTGCTGGAGTCTTCTGATCGGCGTCTGAAGCCAATCAGAGGAGTTCGTGGTCGGCGCGGCCGGTACTTCCGCGTGATTCCGCGGAAAA
>CAVQLL010000017.1:0-43181 GCA_963713325.1 uncultured Actinomycetota bacterium | reverse complement strand
AGCGACCGGCTTGCGGGCTGGTCTGGCCAATAGAGTCCGCGCGTCCCACGACCACGCTGAGATCGCCACGCCGCCCAGGGCTTCGTTGTCTACAGGGGCGTCGCCATGTAAGTGGCTCTTCGCAGATGAGGGTAAGTCGGGTTGCGCGGGTCAGTCGGCGGGTAGGGGTCGAGGTCTTCGAGGATCGAAGTTCTCACACTCGTGGCTAGCCTTAGGGCAGGTCGGCGGCTCTCTCGTACACGTAGACGTCGACGTGGTCGCCCTCGAACACGAACTGCGTGAGACCGTCACCACCCATCCCCAGCTCCGCGATAGCATCCATGCCTTCCGGGGAACAGTCGTCGGCGCTGTTCCCCTCGCGGATCCCCTGAACAGGGACGGCCACGAACAGGCAGGTCATTCCGTAGCGAGACTCTCCGCTCCAGACGTTGAAGATCGAGGCGCCGGCGTACTCGTGGAAGTCCTCGTAGCGCGTCAACTCGTCGCGGCTGATCCCCAGAGCGTCGAGAATGCCGTGCCGATCGTTCGGCGCATCGGCCTCGTCACCGACCGACTTCGGTGCGAGAACAAAGTCCGGTGCGGGTACGTAGTAGTACTCACGTCCGAACCCATAGGGGACGGGTGGTATCTTCGCCGTCGACGTGACGGTCGGCATTGGAGTGGACTCATCAGCAAGCGGCTGCGATATCCACGCGAGCAGGGCCGCGATCAGGACGAGGGCTGCGATGGCGACGCCGAGGATCACCAACCAGCGGCGGCGGCGCCACCACGGTGCCGCGGGAGGTCCGTCGACGGGGTCGGAATTGGCGATCGGCCCCTCGGTGGAGTATTGCCCGGTGACCGAACCTCCAGCGGGGTCACGCTCGGCGAGCTCCCCGTCGACAGGCTGCGGGACCGACGTCGAAGCAGAGCGCCGCCCTTCGACAGGCTCAGAGACCGGGACGCGCTCCGAGACAGCGGCGGGGCCCCTCGCGGCGGCATAAACGACGAGAGTCGACTGTCGGCGTTGGGCGGCTTCCAGTTCGGAAAGCCGAGCCTGGGCCACCGCATCTCCCGCGATGTCGGCATCCGGTCCGTACGCGCGTCGTCGCAGGCGCTGCAACTCGTCCGTTCCCTCGAACTCGACCGACCCCCGTGGGGCATCCATGCCCTCATTCTCCCGCCCGGGCACCGTACGAGGAAGGGGTACCCGGCACCAGCAACGGCCCCACCGAGGCCATCAACGGACGGCTCGAACACCTCCGCGACACCGCCCTCGGATTCCGCAAAGCCAACAACTACATCACCAGATCGCTGCTCAAAGCAGGCGGCTTCAGACCGCTCTCTACTCTCTCCATTGCGATGGGCCATGTAAGTACGAATCGATCAACGAGGCTGTACGGAATCACTGATCGATCTCGTGACCAGCGCCCGGGTAGGGACCCCCTTACGGGCGGAGGCACTCGCGAACTGACCGTCAAAATCTGACGCTCCCCTCGCCAAAACCTCGTTTCCCTCCGCGGTGCGTGCGAACGGAACCGTTGACGGACCGGCTTCCGGTCGGCTCCACGCAGTGCCATGGTGGCCGCATGGAGACAATCGAGTGGTGGCCGAGACTGGACTCCAACGCGAAGGCGTGGCTCATTGCCCACAACGGCGAAGCGGTCTCACCGGAGGTGCTAAGCAAGATCGTCGCCGCCGACGGCTCTGTGACCTCGAACGCGTGGTGGGTCGGCGAGTCCGGACCCGACGGCTTCTATCTCTCTGACGAAGCAGTCGACTGGATCGAGACTGCAGCGAACGACGAGTTCGGCTGAATCGTGTCCGACCAGTGCCCCCACCCAGACCCCTATGGACTCGACCAAAGCCCGGGGTGTCTAATGGTGCGCATCGGACCGCGGCCACCACGGTGAAGCCAAGGAGGACTCCCTCATGCGACGACTACTCATCCCGATTCTCGCCGTGGCCTTTGTGTGCGCGAGCGCGGTCCCGGCATCAGCGATCACCTTCGGCGACCCCGACGGCGAACTGCACCCGAACGTCGGCGTCGTCGTGATAGATCGGAATGCCGCCAGCCCGGGACCCGACATCACCTGCTCAGGGACCCTGATCTCCGATTACGTGTTCCTGACCGTGGCTCACTGCGTGGATGTCCTTGAAAGGGTCGGGCAGCCCTACTGGGTTTCGTTCGCCACGACTTACGACGAGGACGCGTCCACGCCCACCGGGCTGATTTCGGGAACCGCGATTAAGCACCCGTTGTGGGGGTCGGGTGGGCAGGCCGACACTCACGACATCGCCGTCATCCTGCTGGACAGCTCACCTGGCCTCATCCCTGCCGAGCTGCCCACGGCCGGCCTCCTCGACCAATTGAACGCGAGCAAGCAGCTACGCGAACAGACGTTCACGACGGTCGGCTACGGCGCCGTGCGCACGGACAAGACCGGCGGGCCGCACGCAAACGAGGGCCGCGACGGTGTGCGCCGTTATGCACTGCAGAGCTTCCAGTCGCTCAGGCCGAACTCTCTCGAGCTATCGCAAAACCCCTCCACCGGGGACGGGGGCATTTGCGCCGGCGACTCCGGCGGACCCCACTTCCTAGGTGGCGTCGACAGCAACCTGGTGGTCTCAACCACGGTACGCACGGACCGCTGGTGTCGTGCGACCAACCAGACGTACCGGCTGGACACTCAGTCAGCCCGCGACTTCCTGGCACCGTTCGTCACCCTGCCCTGACCGCAACGCTTCGAGCGGACCTGCATCGAGGGGGCGGCTGATACCGTCACCAACGTAAACCGCTTCGCTGAGGGACCGGCTTGCGTACGCGCGAGATCCGGCGGAAGCAAATTTGTCGTGGGTTCAGCACTCCGCCGGCATCGGCTACCTCTGCCGCGAATGTGCGCGAGAAGCCGAGCATCTTCGCGAGGGCGGCATCGACGCACACACGATCGAGGCCGTCCGGGATCGGCAGCGTCCGGGACGGTATCTCAGAGGTTGCCGCGTGCGTCGGGATCGTCTGCGAGCCGGTCCGCCTCGCGCTCCACGGCCTCCTGCTCGGCCTCGCTCAGCGGCGGGAGGCCCACTTCGTCGGCCGGAATGCCCGCGTACGGGTCGGCGCCGGGGAACTCCTGACTGAACGAGCCCGCAACGACTCCCCCTGGGGGAACCTCGTCGCCCGCGGCGCCCAACAGTGTCTCCTCGCCGGGAGCCTGCTCCGGTACGTCGTCTCCGAGGTGCTTACGATGCCACTCACCGCTCATGCTCTCTCCCACCAGTACCAACAGCGCCACACCGATCATCATCGAGACGATGAAGATGTGGGCGACGTTGGACATCGCCGGCATCATCCACGGAGTGTTGATGAAGTCTACGACTTGTCCGACCCGGAACCCCGGCTCGCGGAAGAGAGCGGTCGGTCCTCGTGGGCGAGTGGAAGCCGGAAAGTCCCCGCCCAAGCAGCGGCGACGGGCGGCATCGGATCGGTCGCGACCAACCGTTGTTACCGGAAACCAAACGGTCGATCAGCGACCCAGTTGCGGGCGATCGCCACGCAGATCAGTCGAGGGTCAGGTCCACATTGGATGGTGTACCTGAATGGTGATTCTTCGCGGGTGGAGTTACGTCGTGCGCTCTCGACGGTCGCGGTTGATCCGCTCTTCGGGGACTCGTTCGAGTTGATTCCAGCCACGCCACCCGCGTTGCTCGAGGATCGCCAGCAGCTGTCGAGCAACCGGTGCGGACTCGCTCATGGCCGCGTCCAGCAGGGCCGTAAAAGGGTCTGTCGGATCTGCGCCGCCGATCTCCAGCTGACCGGTCTGGATGGCGCGGATGCGGAGGTGCTCGACGAGGTCGGCGAGTTCGACGACTCGGGGATCGTCCGGCGGCCATTCCGGCGCGGAGCTGAGGAGGCGATAGAGCCGCGTCATTTCCGGGTCCTCGTCCAGCTGGCGGTGCTTCTCGGCGACCACGGCGTCGATGCTGCGCGGATCCTGCGCGGCGAGCATGATCCAGGCGTCCCGCTCGAGCTCGATGTAGGCCTCGCCGACGCCGAGCCCGCGCAGCCTGTCCAGGTAGTCCAAGACGATCTGGGGAAGGGCCAGGTGATCGCCGGCGGCGAGCTTGGCGATCCGTTTGCGGTTCCTTTGCAGGCGACCGATGTCGGCGTTCAGGGTCTCTTCGATCTCGGCGACTGCGTGGGCGAATTCGTCGGGGTCGGCGACGAGGAGGTCCTGCACGCGCGCGAGGGGGACGCCTGCATCGGCAAGCACGCGGATCCGGATCAGCCGCACCACGGCGGCGGTGTCGTAGCTGCGGTAGCCGGAGTGGTCGCGTTCGGGCTCGGCGAGCAGGCCGATCTGGTGATAGTGCCGGACTGTCCGCACCGTCACCCCGGCGTAGGTGGCTAGCTGGCTGATCGTGAGCATGGGCTCCAGACTGCCTTAACCGGCGACGCCGCGGACCGCCTCGGCGATCGCGCGGAAGTCCTTGCGGAGGATCGCGCCGTGATTGCTCGCTACCTTGGCGTGAATCGTGATATGCGGGTTGCGTTCGGCCACCGCGGGCACGCTGGCCCGGATCTTCTCCTGCCCATCCCCCCGGCTGCCGAACGACGTTCCGGATGCGAGGACGTACCGGGTCGGGACGGTGATCCTGTCCATCACCGGGCCGAGCTCCCGTTCGCGCGCGAGCCTGCCGACTTCGATGTTGCATTCGGCCATCTCCAGCGCGGTCATCCGCGGCGTGAGTCCCGTCACGCGCAGTGGCACCATCAGCCATCGCAGGCGGCGGAAGGCCGTCCGGATCCCTTGCTCCATGTCGTCCGTGAGCCAGTCGTGCGGCTGCGCTCCATCGACCAGCACAGCGCCGATCGTCCGGTCCGGATTGCGGCTCGCCCAGTGCGCAGCGACGAACGCGCCGTACGACCACCCGACCACCAGCGCCCGATCGACACCTCGAGCGTCCAGCACGGCACCCACATCACGGACGGTGGCCTCGAACGAGTAGTCCGCCGAACGCCCGGACTTGCGCCCTCGAGCCCGCTCGTCGTAGGTGATGTGCCGCCAGGGCGGCCCGAGCTCGTCGATGACCCGCCGCCAGTATCCCTGAGTCGCGAACTGGCCATTGAGGTAGATCACCGGCGTCCCCGAGCCACCCGAATCCGCGACAACCAAAGCCGTGTCGTCGACGAACACCATGTCTGTCGACCTCGGGGTTGCGGTTCTGCTGGTCATGCCACCTCCGTTCCGTTCTGCGCGCGTGACCAAGCGTGCAGGGTTGACGTTGCGTCAGGGTCAAGCATCCAGCAGCAGCGGCGGCCGTACGAGCCGCTGAGGGTCCCCTATGCGCGCTCCCGAAATTGAGAGGCCTGCACCCGAGATCGTGAAGAGGCGGCTCGCCGTCGGTCGGCAGCTGGAGCAAAGGGCTCCGCGGTGGCCGTTGATGGACCGTCTTTCGGTCGGCTCCATCCAACAGTGCAATGGTGGCCGCATGGAGATCATCGAATGGTGGCCGAAGCTGGACTCCGACGCCAAAGCGTGGCTCATTGGCGCAGAGGGCTTTTAGTCAACGGCGCACCCGATAGCGCAGGTGAAGCACCCGGTTACCCTCGACAACTACGTCTGGGTTTTCCAGCAGGTGTTGCGAGTCGACGGAGCCGAAGTAGCGCTTGCCGGACCCGAGCACGACGGGTGCGACGTCCATGCGCACCTCGTCGACCAAACCTGCGGCGAGCACCTGGCCGCCGACGTCGCCAGCAGCGACCTCGACAGTGCGGTCACCCGCCAGCTCCTGGGCCTTGGTCATGGCCGCCTCGATGCTGTGGATGAAGTGAAACGGCGCGTTGGAGTCCCAGCCCTGGGGCGCCGGCCGGTGTGTCACGACGACTACGTGGTCGATCCCGCTCGGAGGCGTCCCGTCCCAGCCGTCCGTGATGTCGAAGCTGTGGCGGCCGGCGATCGTCACCCCGATCTGGTCCCAGTACGGCCGGATGTGGTCGTAGGACGCTTGCGACACGTTCAGGACGCCGCTGTCGTCCAACGGCACGTCACCGCTGACCAACCACTCGAACAGCGGACCGGGATCGTCGTTCTCCGCCGCGATGAAGCCATCCACCGAGACCGACGCATTCATGACTACTTTCCCCATGGGTTCCTCCTCTGTGTGGAGTCCCAAGTCTCGTGTGCCGTGAGAGGTCGCTCTTGTAAGAAATCAATCGGCCGGCAGCGGCCAGCCCTCCAGCGCGTGGTCGGGATGCTCGCGTAGGAAGCGTTGCCGGACTTCGACATACCGGGTCGGAGTGAGCCCGGTGAACTCCCGGAACTCGTGGACAAAGTGGGCCTGGTCGAAGTAGCCCGCGCGGGCGGCAACGTCACCCCAGTCGATCGGTGCAGCGACGTCGATCGCCAACACGGTGGAGGTGAATCGGTAGCTGCGTGCCAGCCGCTTCGGCGTGACGCCGATGACCTCCTTGAACCGCTTCGCCAAGTAGGTGCTGCTGGCGCGGGCTGCCACGCCGAGTTCACTGATCGGCACCGCTCCGCCGGTCGCCGCGATGGCGCTGCCCAGGTGGCGGACGATGTCCAGGCCGTCGATCTCGCGCAGCCGTCGCACCAGCTCCTCCTCAAGCAACATCAGCATTTCGTGCGGTCCGTCCGCCAACGTCAGTCGGTGTCGCAGCTCAGCGGTAGCGGGCTGACCCCAGATCTGCTCCACCGTCGCCGGTCGGTCGCACAACTCGGCCGCGGGCATCGGAAGAAACGGTGCCAACCCCCACGGCCTGAAGTGGACGCCCACGGACCGCGTCGGGGTTGGGTAACCGAACTCCCACGCACGGGTGGGCGTGGTGACCGCGCAGCCGTCGGTGTATTCCACGACCTCTACGTCGGTGCCGGCGCGGATGAGAAACGGCGCCCCGAGGTTGACGATGAGCAAAGGCGCGGGCGCCGCCGGCAGCATGAACCGGGAGTACGGCGGGACGCCCTCCAGGTAGTAGAGGTCGTCGATCAGCCCGCCGAGCGGCGGATCGGGCACCCTGGACACATACTTCACGCTGACATCATCGCGGACGGCCCATCTGCATCGCGCGCCGCCGCAAGGGCTCGGCTCGGAGCGATCGTGACAGCACTCTCCCTACGAGCAGCCGGTCGCGCACTCGAGTAGGTCGTATTGCTGCCAAGGGCTCGGTGGAGGACCGCCTTATGGGCGGTCCGATCTGGCGATGCGAACGCCGGATCTGAAGTTCACAGGCGACCGCTTCGACGGCGTCGGATTCCCGCTCGACGCGATTCAGCAGCTAGCCCGTTCACCTTCGAGTCGGATGCAGGTGATGGCTCGGTCATGGCGCGCCGCGATTCGTGGTCTGGCCAACCGTAGCGGATGGCGCACGGGGGTCTGAGGGTTGACCCGGCTTCATCGGCGCAAGGAAGCGTGAGCGGATTGAGGCGCTGGCGGTGCGAGCGCCGCAATCTCCTAAGTGAAACGAATGTTGCTGACCAGTCAGACAGTCGGCCCGGCGGTGGTGTCATCCGCTGAAGCCGTGATGCCCAAGGTCGCGTCGAACTCCGCCATGACGAGCGCCGCCGTGCTGGCGAACCCCGCCCCGAGCACCAGAATCAGCGACGGGATGAACGCCGACGGTTCGGGAACCCATCCCCCGAGGATCCACGGCAGCATCAAGGCAGTCAGGACGGCGGCGCTGGTAACCCATTCATTGACCATGACCCCTCTCGATATCCCGGAGCCTCCTTTCATCAGGACCCGCCGGCCAGTGTCGACGCTCATCAGAAGCAGCATGATCCCGAGCAGAATGAAGGCCACGGTTCCCCAGATCGGGTCGAGAACCGCCAACGCAAGGGCGACGAACAGCGGCAGTGCGTACGCGGTGAAGACCCATCGAATCCCTGACCGCGCGTAGAGGTCGGCGGATTCCGAGGCGGACAGGCGCCGGTGCAGGTTGGAGTCGATGTAGAAGAACACTCCCACGATGAACGTGCCGAGCAGCGTCGCGGACGCGCCGGCCAGACCGAGGAGAAACTCGCCGACACCGATACGCATATCTGCTTCCTTTCCACGCCACGTCATGGACGGGACCCGCAACCAAAGTACTCAGGATTGTCACGATGCGCGTCGAACAACACCTTCGCACGATGCGCCTCGGTCACCTCGCTATCGGTGACCGGGTCGACCAGCGACCGGCAGTAGGACTGACGAGCAAGGTCGAGCACCCGGCACATCACCCACGAGCGGGTAGAGCCTTTTCTCGGCAGGTCCGCCTGCGACGGGTACGCCGCCGCACGCCGCAGGACCTCGTTCCCCTGCTCGAGCAAGCGGACCCGCTTGCGCAGCTCACGGTTCTCCGCGGACTCCGCCCGGGACTGACCGCGCACCGGCACCCGAAGATTCGGAGGAACCTACGACGAAGATCCTCAGACGCGGGTGAGACAGTTGCGCGCAGGAGGACCGCCTTCGGGGCCGACACTGGGCGGCTAGCATTTTGGGATGCCGAAGCCGGCTCAGCTTGACGACGTCCCAATCGGCGGAGGGGGCATCCGTCTCGGGCCGTTCCTGAAGGTCGCGGGGCTCCTCGACTCCGGTGGAAACGTGAATGAGACCACCCAGGACTGCCCCTGATTGATTTTCTGGCGGTGCAGCTGCGTCGCGAATCCCTCTTCCGCCTCGCGTGCACCGACCGCTAAGGTTTGGCCAACGTATGAATCGAGGCGCGTTGTGACCGAACCGTCGTCCGCTCTCGACGCGAAGGTGTGGCTGCCGATCGCCGCTCTCGTCCTTGGTGCGGTGAGCATCTTCTTCAATCCGTACTTGCTGGTGTCGGCGATTGCAATCGTGCTGGGCATCATCGCCATGGTCGGCGCGCGTCGGGCAGGCAATCAGCGCACGTACCGTCTCATCGCCATTCTGGGCATCGTCGCAGGAGCTATCGGAGCGGTGTCGGTGATCGTCAGCAATACGATCAGCGCACTGTAATTGCGATCAGAAACAGCTGAGCGCTCACCATCGTTTCAAGGTGCGGGTCAAACAAGATGCGCCTGGGTCCCGATCCTTCTGCCCGCAGGCGGATCCCTTGAGACCAGTAGGAAACTGCCCATGAACCGTCCGCTGAGGGACCCATCGGCCTCGTCACCGACCGACTTCGGTGCGAGAACAAAGTCCGGTGCGGGTACGTAGTAGTACTCACGTCCGAACCCATAGGGGACGGGTGGTATCTTCGCCGTCGACGTGACGGTCGGCATTGGAGTGGACTCATCAGCAAGCGGCTGCGATATCCACGCGAGCGGGCCGCGATCAGGACGAGGGCTGCGATAGCGACGCCGAGGATCACCAACCAGCGGCGGCGGCGCCACCACGGTGCCGCGGGAGGTCCGTCGACGGGGTCGGAATTGGCGATCGGCCCCTCGGTGGAGTATTGCCCGGTGACCGAACCTCCAGCGGGGTCACGCTCGGCGAGCTTCCCGTCGACAGGCTGCGGGACCGACGTCGAAGCAGAGCGCCGCCCTTCGACAGGCTCAGAAACCGGGACGCGCTCCGAGACAGCGGCGGGGCCCCTCGCGGCGGCATAAACGACGAGAGTCGACTGTCGGCGTTCGGCAGCTTCCAGTTCGGAAAGCCGACCCCTTACGGGCGGAAGCAACTCGCGAACTGACCGTCAAAATCTGACGCTCCCGTCGCCAAGACTTCGTTTCCCTCCGCGGTGCGTGCGAACGGAACCGCTGACGGACCGGCTTGCGGACGGTCAGCTACCCCTACCCGTTCTTCGATCCGATCAACTTCGACAACGGCTACGGCACGGTCGCCGTCTTTGTCGTAGTCATTGACGCGGTCATCGCGGCGGGAGCAGTGGTCGTCGTTTGGCGTCGGGCGGCGGCATGGGAGCGACGCGCCGGTCACTGAGGGCGTGGCGCAGGCCCGTGCGGCGGTCAACGGATGCCGGCGCCGCCACGCGAGCGATAGCGTCGTCTAAAGAGCCGCAATGCAGATGCTCTGGGATCACCGACGCTGGAACGAGTTGCGCGACGTCGAGGGCCGACTCGGCTCGTTCGCCGCCTGCTCGTCGAAGATGGCCGGCCACACCCGGTCGGCGTCCGGTCCCTCTCCGGCCGCCGAGGCAGGAGGAGCGTCGGCGCTCGGCTCGTCGTCCGCGTCACCGCCGGTGTTGTCCGCCGGCTCCGCAGAAGGCGGGGCAGCCTGTTCGTCCTCGGACCCCTCCGACGACGGCGACGGCGACTCGTCCTGCGCGGCATCTCGCAGTAGTGGTGCTTCGCCGACCGCGTACGCCGCGAAGAGCTCGTCGGGGGCGCGACCGGCCGCCACCGCAGCGAGGTTGTCGAGTTCGCCTGTCAGAGCGCTCAGCACCGTCTTCAACTGGGCGTGAGCGACCCTCGCGTAGGTGCGCACGTACTCGATCTCCTCCGTGAGCGCGGCGGACGGCGCCCCGCCCTCGGACTGGTCTTCGGTCGCGCCGCCCGCTCGCTGCAGCTCGCGCGCCGCGACCTGCGCGCGGTGCACGATCTCGTTGTACTGTGCGCGCGCGGACGCCTCGAGATCGCGCGCATACGCCTGTGCCTCGGCCACGGCCTCGTCGGCGGTGTGCTGCGCGCGGGCCAGCAGCTCGACGGCGGCGAGGCTGACCTCCGCGTACTGACGGTCACGGTCGACCGACGTCTCGTCATCGGGTTCGCTCATGAATTCGTTCCTCTCAGCACTCCACTGGTCAGTTCTGACGGGTCCGGCCGCACATCGAACTCCTCGAAGGCCACGAGTCGCGGCGGCGAGTCGGAGTCGGAGAGCCGGGTGATTGTATGCGAGGTCATCAGCGGCGATCCGCACACCAGGGCGTCGTACTCGCGGGGCATCTCGATCCGTGCGGCGATATCGCCCACGAGACCCCGCAATCCGGGGAACGTCGGGTCGTCGGACACCACCTCGTCGTACGTGAACCACGGCTGGCGCGCGAGCGGGACGAGCCGCGGGCGGGCGTAGAGGTTCCACGCGTACCGGGTGCCGTGCACGAGGTGCACCCGGCGCCGGGTCCGACCCTGCTGCCACGCGTGCTCGATCTCGTCGAGGATTGCAAGGAACGGCGCGATGCCGGTGCTGCCCGCCACCATGAGCAGGTCCTGGTCGTCGTCGGCGTCGATTACGAGCGCGGTTCCGACCGGTGCGCCGAGCTTCACCCTATCGCCGGCGCGCACGCGCGAGACGAACGGCGTGCTCATCGTGCCCCCCGGCACGAGGCCGACGTGCAGCTCGATCCCTCCGTCGGGTCGGGGCCGGTTCGCGGGTGTGTAGAACCGCCACACGCGTGGCGCGTACTCGATGCTCACGGCGACCGACTGACCCGCGGCGAAGTCGAGGGGTTCGTCGGTGCGCAGCCGGACGATGGCGACCTCGCGGCTGACACGGCTGACCTCGGTGACCTCGGCCTCCCACCACGCCGGCTGCGTGTCGGCCGACTGCTCGGCGGCCCCTACCATTGCCCCGGCGATGATTCCGTAGGCCTGAGCCCAGTCGCGTGCGACGTCGGTCGTCCATGCGGGCCCGAGGAAGTGCTTGAGCGTCCACAGCAGCGACGTCCCGACGGCGTCATAGTGCTCAGCGATGACGGTGAACCGGCGGTGGTCGCGGCCCAGCTGTTCGATGTACGGAATCACCGCCCCCAGCTCGTCGACGTGCGAGACGATCCGGCCGAGGGCCACCACCAGCCGGTCGCGCTGAGCGCTCATGGACAGCGGGAACATCTCCCGCAGCTCGGGGTGGGCGACGAACAGATGCGCGTAGAAATACGACGCGACGTCATCGCCATGCCGGGTGACCTCGTTCCAGGTCTCCTTCAGCTTGTCGGTATCCATCCGGTCATCCGGCCTCGGCGACGATCGAGGGGCGGACGGCGGTCAGCACCTCGCCTGCGCGACCGAGGACGTCGTCGGGCACGCCCGCCTCGGTGAGGCAGTCGACGAGGTGCGAGACGACGCGGTCGTAGTCCGAGTCGGTGATGCCGAGTCCAGCGTGCGCCACCTCCAGCTTCCGGCCGTCGTACCGATCGGGACCGCCCAGCACCTTCGTCAGCAACAGGACCTGGTGCCTCTTCAGATCGGGAAGCGAAACCCCCTCGAAGAAGTGGCCCACCTGCTCGTCCACCACCAGCCGCCGGTAGAACTCGTCCACCACGGCAGTGACAGCGGCGGCGCCGCCGATCCGGTCATAGTCGCTCTGGGTCATCTGGGACTCGTTTCGATCGCAATTCGGAGGGGCGGGACGTCGTCGCTCTCGAGAGAGACGTCGTTCGAAGCGTAACAAGTATGTAACGGTCGGATCCAGGGCGTAGTCGATTTGGGCAGCCTCGCCTCCCGCGACGGCGCCTGGCAGCCAACCGCGACCAACGATGGCCGTGGGCCCTCGAAGCCGTAGACCCACGCGTTGCCGAGCCCTCGCTGGCACTGCACCCTAAGGCCAATCTCGGGATACCGGAACAATGGATCGTCTAGGCGCGCGTCGAAATGCTCGAGAGCACGCCGCACCGTCCGCTTCATGAGCGTCACTTTCGGCTTTCGGCTTCGGATGACCCGTTGAACAGCTTTCGCCCGCTTCTTCGTGACGCGATCCGATCCGCTAAAGTCCCGACTCCCACAGAGCACCCTATGCACGATGGTTACTGCTCCCGCCCGCGTGGGTCGGGTTGCTCCGGGTTTCAGTCCCAGTCCGCGACGCGGCGTCAACCAGTGGTGACGGGTTGCCCAAGCGCAACGGCGACGCCTGCGACGAGACCAATCCCCTGCGATCACGAGTAGAACGATTCGGGCCCGCACGTACTCGAACCTCTCCGCGATCGCGCCGAAGAAAAGCGTGACCGCGAACAGGAGAGTGGTCAGTGTGTACACGTCTGAGTACGTGTTCGCCTTCTCCCCATCGGCGAACAGATCATTGGCGCGTGCTTCAAGTTCGTCGGCGGTTTGGTCTGCTGCGAGCTGGTATTCGGGCATCCCCAGCGGGGTGGAAGGTGCCTCCGGATTCTCCAGTGGATCAAGCGCGTTCCACGCTTCGAAAGCGACCGCAAACTCTTTCGGAAGCGCTCCCGATAGAACTCCGCGATCTCGACGTCCCCGCCGATCGCTGCGTCGATGTAGTTCTCGAACTCGCCCAGGTCAGCGATTCTGAACTGGTTGCCGGCGATGCGCTGTTGGGCAGCGTTGGTGCGCGCTCCAGAGGCCTGGGTGTAATTGCTGGACTGGATGCCGTCCCAGAGCGACGCCTGGTAACCGCTCCATGCTGTGGCCACCGCGGTCAGCCCGAGCAAGACGACAATCACGATCTCCCAGCCCCGGTGCCCGGTGCGAGGTGGACTCGGCTCCCTGACCGTCTCATCCGCAGTGCTGCCGTCCGTATCCTCGGTCATTGAACGGATCCTCTCTCGTTAGCACGTGCGGCGGCGTCACCGGCTCTGCATCAGTCCACTCGATACTGCGACCAATCCACTCCCATCACCCGCGGAGATCCGCGGAATCACGGAAAGTGAGCCGGGCAGCGTGGCGCCGATCCAAGCCCCCGGCGTCCGTGGTCGCGTCTCTACCGACGTACCTATCTTGGGCGAGATTCCCACGGTAATCCGGTGGCTCGTCTCTAGCACGCCTCGATAATGTGTCGTATAATCTAATGACACGACATATTTAGGACGGTTGCCATGAACGCCATCACCAACGTCTCTGTGATCAGCACCGGCACCGTGCAGATCCGGCCGCAACACGTACGCGGCACGGGCAGTCCGCTGTTCTGGTGGTTGTTCACCTCGCGGCAGTGGACCGCGCCACGACCGATCAACGTCTACGTGATTGAGCACCGCGACGGGCTCGTACTCTTCGACACGGGACAGGATCGCGGCTCGGTGACCGACCCCGACTACTTCCCGAAGGGCCTCACGGGCCTGCTCTACTCACGGCTCGCGAAGTTCGAAATCGCGGAGGATGAGACTCTGACCGCCCAACTCAGGCGCCTCGGCTTCGACCCCCGCGACGTGACGACCGCCGTGCTCTCCCACCTCCACCAAGATCACATCGGCGGCATCGCGGAACTACCGAACGCCGAGATCGTGGTGAGCGTGCGCGATTGGGCGCAGGTGGGACGGCCTGGGGCCGAATTCGATGGGGTGCTCAGCGACCACATCCGCGTGCCCGGCGCGAATTTCAGGCAGATCGAGCCGGAGCCAGTCACGGATGCCTCGATCGCCCCCTTCACCGCGGCCTTCGATCTGCGCGGTGACGGTTCGCTCCTGCTGCTGCCGACCCCGGGCCATACGCCGGGGTCGCTCTCGCTGTTGGTTCGCGTCGAGGGCTTGCCGCCCCTCCTGCTCGTAGGGGATCTCACATACGACGTAAGGCTGCTGCCCGGCGAGCACGTTCCGGGTGTCGGCCAGCATGCAGAGCTCGTCGCGACGACGCGCAAGGTGAACGCGTTGACGCAGCTACACCCGGGGCTCGTCGTGCTGGCCGCGCACGATCCGGGGGCTGCGGGCCTGCTCCAGGACGCGCTTTCGAAGGCAGCGAGGTGAGAACCGCTGAGCGCGTGCGCTACGCGGTCCTCGCCGCACAACGTGAGGGCAACCGCTGGCTGGCCGCAGAGTTACGACAGCTCGCGCTGACTCCCTCGCAGGCCGAGGTGCTGCGGGTGCTCGGCGACCACGCGCCGCTCAGTCTCAGTGGCCTCGGCAGCCTGCTCGTCTGCGAGAGCGGTACGAACCCGAGTCGACTGGTCGACCGCCTCGTCGAGGCCGGGCTCGTTTCGCGTACGAGTCCGGATTCCGGCGATCGCCGCCAAGTGAGTATCGAACTCACCCGAGAGGGTCGCGCTCTTGAGGTGCAGGTCGACCAGATCGAGCAGCGGCTCTACGCTGCCCTCGACAGAATTGGCTCCCCCGAGCAACTCGCGACGCTGCTCGAACTACTCGAGCGCCTGATAGCTGGGCGCCCGGCGGGCACCGCACTCGCAGCCCGGATCGCCGCGCCATGAACACCGTCGCCGAGAACCGCTACATTCCCGCACCGTGGTCGAAGATCACCGCGCTGCTCCTTTGTCCGCTCCACCTACCCGCGTGGAACCCGGCTTTCCTCTCGATCGAAGGCGGCGCGGACGCAGTGGTCGGCCAGCCGCATCCGATCACCGTGACCGGAGGCTTGCGTGGCACGTTCGAATACGCCCAGATCACCCCCGACATCATCGCGATGGACTGGCATGCGCCGGGACTGCGCGAGTACTGCGTCTGGACACTCGTCGCCCAGGGCGCCGGCACGCTCGTGACGCACTCCATCACGCGGACCGGACCCCTGTCGGTCCCGTTGCAGAGGGCGCTGGCGGGGCTGCCGGGGCTGCGGTTCGACCGGCTGGCGCAACACCTTCGAAGCTAAGCGCACGCGTCAGGTCTACGCGTCGGTCGTCGATGCGACGTAGCGATCGGGTTCCGGTCCTCGTTCGAAGCGTCGGCCAGTGATCGAAGTCGGGGAGATCCGCACCCACCGGTACTTCAGGGTCGGAATCCACGATGTAAGCGGCAGCGCATCGGCAGCATCGATTTCGCGCTGCAGCTCGAGACGCTTGGCAACCCCTTTCAACACCACGCTCGCCGCATATGTGTCGTCGTATTCGTCGACTTCAAAAGCGACGTCAGGGTTCGCGGAAAGCTCCGCAAGCTTCGAGCCCGGCGCCGTCCGGAACAACACGCGCGGCCCATCGATCACGTAGTTCACGGGGAAGATGTCGGGCTTTCCATCTACCGTCACGGCGAGCCGCCCCAGCTCACGCCGCGAAAGGAGGTTCCAGCACTCCTCTTCGCTCAGCGCCGCGAAAACCGCATCATTCGTACTATCCATGACACCTCCGTAGGTTCTTGTCGCCGCAGCACGGCTCCCATCTCCAGTGAACTCTGGAACTTCCGCACGGGTGGGGCCGAAGGTCCCGCGGCGTTTATCACGACATAGCCCACTGTGAATCGCGCGACCTTGGCCTCTATTCCACAAGGAGACGTCAGGCCCGCACCGCGCCGACGATCGACCACACGCGGTCACGGTGCCGGTAGCGGGGCGTGAATCCGTGGCGAGCGAGGACGTCGATCATCGACTCAGGAGGATGCACGAACCCGCGATACGGGTTGCGTGTGACTCGGTACATGAGGTTGTCCGCCCACAGCAAGGCTCGCGTGAACCACGTACGTGGTGGATGACTGAAGACCACCGCGCGTCGGGCATGCCGGGCCGCGGCGGTGAGCAGGGAGTCATAGTCCGGGTAGCAGCAGACCACCCGGTGCAGGATGACGATGTCGGCGGCTTCGATGTCGGCGGGGGAGACGGCGAGATCCACGCCCACGATCCGTGCGGCGCGTCCCCGCAGCCCTTTCTCGTCGAGCAGGCGCATCGCCTCGGCCTCATACGCCCCCGACAGCTCGAGGTTCGTCGTCCGTGAGGCGCCGCGAAGGAGCAGCTCCACTTGGATGTCGCCGATCCCGCCCCCGATTTCCAGCACCGTTGCACCGTCGAGGTCATTCGAACCGGCGAAGTCCACGATGCGACGCGCCGCGGGCGTCAGTCCATGACGGCGATACTCACGCGCGAGCTTGCGGGCGAATCGAGCATCGAACTCCCGCTCGTATACGCCTGGCGTGCGCGCACTGCAGCACTCATCCACGCTCTCAGTATCCCGCGTGCGGCCCGCAGGGGCGACGGCACGGCCATGTCGCCGCGACTGGCCATGCTTACGGCCTACGACGCTGTTCGCGCGCTGTCGCCCCGCGCGGCCTCTTCGATTGCGAGGAGTTCGTGGGCTGCTTGCCCCGTTCGAGATCTTCTCTGGGCTGACCCGATTCACGCCTGACATCACCCGGTCAACGCCGACGCGCTCCAATCGCCCCGGTGATGCGATCAGTTCGCCGCCCGCCCCACGTTCACTGCACTGATGATCCGCGCGACCGCCCAGCCAGCGGCAGACACGAGCGGCACGCCGACGATGACCACAGCGACCAGGTTGGGACGGAACTTCAGCCCGTCCGGACCGCCCACGTATGCGCCGATCGGCACCACGTATCCACCGCCACCGCCACCGCTCCCCTCGCCCTGACCCTCCGGGACATCGCCGCCTTCGGGCCACTTTCCGGAGCCCTCGCCCGCGCCGAAGCCGAAGATGACGAGGGCCGCCGGCACCAATTCCTGTCCGCCTACCGTGATCTTCTCGCCATACGCCATCTTCACGCCCCAGGAGGGCACCGACGCCGCCAGTTTCTCGATCAGGTTCCCCATACCCTCGACGCTACCCACGTTGGCGCATCTCGGCCAGGCGCAAACTGCCCACGGCCGAGCTCGCCCGACAGATTGCCACGCCCGGATCTGCGTCACGCCTCTCGAACTCACGTTCACCCCGCCTCAGCACGCCGAGCGACGAACCGCTGTATTGGTGAGTCGTACCTGTGGTCGGCGAGTTGCCCAACGCACGAGTCGGCGGGGCTCGGCGGCTCGAAGGCGCTTCCGCGAACGCTTGCCCGACTTCGAATGACGTTCTGGTCACCGAGTCGGCGAGGAGTCAAGTCCCACAGTCACCGGCTCAGCGGGGCGCTCGATACCGCATCGATCGGATGGCCGCGCTATTCGCCGATGAACGGATCACCCCCGTGCGAGAGACCTCTCCCCGGACCGATCCAGAACAAGTGGCTGGGTGAGTCGAGTTCGACAAGTACTGCGCCGGGGATAGCCCCGGCAACGTTCTGGGCGTGGGCGAAGGACACGCCGCCATCGTGGCGGGAGCCAGTAACGAGTGTCGGGCAGCGAACGTTCGACAGGGCATAGCTCGGCACCAGGAGTCCGAGCACGTCGGCTGACGGACACCACACCGATCGGCGTCCCCGACGCGTCGGCGACGACGAGCGCCGCGAGATGGTCACGGGCGATGTGCCGCGCCGCAGCCACGGCGCTGGTGCCCCGGTCAACGAGCGGGAGCGCTACCTGAATGTCGGATGCCAGCATGACGCTCCTTTCGTGGTCAGCCGAGCACGTCGCGGCGGGCGAGCCCCGCGGTGGCCAGTGCGATCAGCACCGCCGAGCCGCCCCAGAGCAGGGCCAGCCCGGCCCAGTCCATTCCGTTGGCCAGCGGTGCCTCGCCGAATGCCCAGTCGAACGGCGAGAGCGCCCGCAACCAGTCCAGGTCTTCGCTGTTGTTCGCGATCGCCTGCAGCACGTACCCCCTACGGCGATCGCCGATCCGACCCCGATTCCCCAGATGCGGCGTCCGGTGAGTGCCCCGCCGGCGAGCGCGGCAGTGCCGGAGAGCAGAGCCACGCCGACCAACGCCTTGGTCACGGCGAGCAGGTTCACCGGGTCCAGGTCGAGCTCTGCGGGCCCGTTCACCGCCCCGACGACGAGCAGGGCCACCAGCCCGAGCGCGAGCAGCTTCACGACCAGGGCGGCAGCGCTTTCGAGCGCGTACTGCACACGCCCGACGCCGTGCGCCAACGTCAGCTCCAGGCGCCCGGACTCCTCCGCGCCGGCGATGAACGAAGCGCCCCAGCCGATCCCCGCGATCGTGATCAGCACGAACCCGATCAAGCCGAAGAACGTCGCCTGAGCGTAGCCTGCACCCGAGGTGATGTTCTCGTACCCGAGCGTGCGAACCAGCTCCGGCGGCAGTGTCTCGATCAGCCCCGACAGCTCGGGTGACTGCATCGTCGGGAACAGCGGCAGGTAGACGAGCGCCACAGCGGTGAGTCCCACCGCCCAGCCGATCAGCCCGCGCCACCCTTCGGCCAGCCAACCCCGGAGAACGGGCAGGGGCGCCCGCATCGTGCGGCCGCTCGAGGCAGCGACGGCGGTCATGATGCCGCCTCCGTCCGGGCATACAGATCGAGCACGGATTCCTCCAGATCGGGCTCCTCAACCGTCAGGTCTCGGATCGTCGCTGTTGCGAGGGCGCGGATGACGGGATCGATCTCGCCACGGGCGGTTGCGGACACCCGCACCAGGTCGCCTGGTGCCGCCGTGACGTCGACGTCCTCGAGGCCGGGCACCGCCACCAGCAGGGGGTGCACCGCCTCGATGGCCGTCCCGGTGAGCGTGGCACGGATGCGGCGGACGCCGGCGAGCCGCAGAGCCGCCACCGCGCCCTCCGCGACGACCCGGCCGCTGGCGAGGACGACGACATCGTCTGCTGCCTGCTGGACCTCGCTGAGCACATGCGAACTCAGCAGCACGGTCTGACCGGCCTGCCGTGCTTCGCGGAGCATCGCCAGGAACTCCCGCTGCACCAGCGGATCGAGGCCACTGGTCGGCTCGTCCAGCACCAGCAGTTCCGGTTCATGCATGAAGGCCTGCACCAGCCCCAGTTTCTGCCTGTTGCCCTTCGAGAGCGTTCGGACGGGACGAGTGAGGTCCAGGTCGAGGCGTTCTGCCAGACGCTCGATCGAGCCCGGCGGGACGGGCCCGCTGATCTCGGCGAGGTGCTTCAGCAGCGCGCCCCCCTTGATGCGACCTTCCAGGCGGAGCTCGCCGGGGATGTAGCCGATCCGGCGGCGCAGCTTCGCTCCCGCCGCTCGAGGATTCTCCCCGAGCACGGTGATCTCACCGGCGGTCGGGCGGATGATGTCGAGCAGCAGACGCAGGGTCGTTGTCTTGCCGGCCCCATTGGGGCCGATGAGCCCGAACACGCTGCCCCGCTCGACCCGCAGGTCGAGTCCGTGCAGCGCTGTGTGCGAGCCGTAGCGCTTCGTGAGCGCACGAGTGTTGATCGCCAGAGTCATGGCGGGGGTTCCTCTCATATTCAGGTCGACGGATCGGATGGCATCTATGCCATCGGCGGATCCGGATCCTGATTGGGGTCACCATCACCCTTGTCGCTGCGAGGTCCCATCCCGCGCGCGAGGACTTCCTCGGTCGCGCCCAGGACGGCATCGTGGCGGGAGATCCCGACGACTGGCGAGGCGGGTCGGGCTCGAACGATTCCACGCGCCGAGGCCACGGCACTCGTGCGCGGGTCGGCGAGCGGCCGAGGTGCCTGAGTGTCGGATGCCTGCATGGCCTGGCCTTTCGTCGGCAACGTCAATGTTGCGCCGACCAGGCTTCCCGGCTCTCCACCACCGACTCTAGCCCCCGCCGCCTTCCGTCGGGGGGAACCTCCGATCCGGCCTCGCCGGGCCTGCGCACGGCCAGCCCGTACCGATTGACCTCTCGAATGTTAGTGACTAACATTCAGGCGTGGACAAGCTCTCCCGGACCCGGACTGCGCTCCTCCGTGCTGCGCTCGAGCTGTTCGACGAGCGAGGCTATGACGCCACGACCGCGGCGGCGATCGCCGGCCGCGCCGGGGTGTCCGAGATGACCTTCTTCCGGCATTTCGCATCGAAGGATGCGGTGCTCGTCGATGACCCGTATGACCCGCTCATCGCGGATGCGGTCGGCCGTCAGCCGGTGGAGTTGCCGCCTTTGGCCGCCGCGGTCGCGGGGGTGAGGGAGGCGTGGGGAGCGGTGCCCGCCCCGGCCGGGAACGAGGTCCGCGATCGCCTGCGCATCGTGTCGCGGACGCCCTCGCTCCGCGGAGCGCTCGCCCGGAACAGCGGTGCGACCACGGACGCGATCGCGGCGGCGTTGCGATCCCGCGGCGTGCCGCAGCGGGATGCGCGCCATTGCCGCGGCCGCGACGATCGGTGCGCTGAACGCGGCTCTGCTGGAGTGGGCGGACGGCGACGACCCCGACCTCGGCTCCGCGATCGAGGCCGCGTTACGAGTGCTCGCCGGCGGTGACCGACAATGACCGATCCCGCCCTCGCCGTCCACGGCGTAACGCGGCAGTTCCGCAATGGCGCGGGCGTCTTCGACCTCGACCTCGAGCTTCGGTCGGGGCAGATCGTCGCGCTCGTCGGTCTCAACGGTGCAGGGAAGTCCACCATGATGCGCATCCTGCTGGGGATGCTGCGCCCCGACCGTGGCGAGGTGCGGCTCGCGGGACTACCCGCTCGACGCCGCGCCGCGCGAACAGTGGGCGAGCGTGGGTCACCTGGTGGAGTATCCACTCGCGTATCCCGAGTTGACGGTGCGGCGCAATCTGCAGCTCAGCGCCCGGATGCGCGGCATCGATCATGTTGACGCTGCGGTGACGGCGATCATCACGGAGTTCGCGCTCGAGGAATACGCGGAACGGCGCGCGCGGACATTGTCTCTGGGCAACCGGCAGCGCGTCGGACTGGCGGCCGCGCTGCAGCATGACCCGAGCGTGATCGTGCTCGACGAGCCCACGAACGCGCTCGACCCGGCGGGCGTCATCCGCCTCCGCGAAAGCCTGCTCCGGCGGGCCAACGCCGGCGCGGCGATCCTCGTCAGCAGCCATCATCTGGATGAGGTCGCGCGCATCGCGGACCGCATCGTGGTGATCAACCGCGGCCGCCTCATCGGCGACCTGGACCCGGCGACCCACGACATCGAGCATGGCTTCTTCGAAACCGTTCGCATCGACGACGAAAGGGGCGTCCGATGAGGCCGGCGGTGTGGGCGGAGACGGTCAAGCTCGCCGGCTCCACGGTCGGGCAGAGTCGGGTCGATCGCGATCGTCCTCGGAATCTCGCTGCTCAGCGGCGCCATGCTCCTCGCGGCGGCATCGGGGGACCCGCAGCTCGTCGCGAAGCTCGGCCCGGCCGCGACACACGACTGGACAGGATTCCTGCTCGCAGCGGCGCAGATCACCGGTGCCGGCGGCCTGCTCGGATTCGGCGTCGTGCTGTCCTGGATGTTCGGCCGCGAGTTCGGCGACGGCACCATCACCGGACTGTTCGCGCTGCCGGTGCGTCGCTCGACGATAGCGCTCGCCAAACTGCTCATCTACACGGTCTGGGCCATCGCGATCAGCCTGTCCCTCGCCGCGCTGCTGGTGATCGTGGGACTGGTCGCGGGCCTCGGCCCGCTCGACGCGGACACGTGGTCGGCAGTGGCGCGTCAGATCGCGCTCACGGTGATGACCGCGGCGATCGCCGCTCCGGTCGCCTGGGCGGCGACGCTCGGACGCTCCGTGCTCGCGGGCGTGAGCGTCTCGATCGGAATCGTCGTCGTCGCGCAGGTCTCCGTGCTCGCCGGAATCGGGGGATGGATGCCGCTCGCATCCCCGGCCCTGTGGGCGATCTCATCCGGTGAAGGCGTAACCAGCAGCCAGCTGCTGCTGGTCATCCCGTACTTCGCAGCATGCGTGCTCGTCACAGCGAGCGCCTGGCGGACGATGCAACTCGATCGCTGACCTCCCGCGTCAGACGCTCGTTCATGCGCATGCCTCGCACCGTTGACGGGTGTGCACGCGCCACCTATAGTTAACATTCTTATGAACTATGGCGGCACTGATCTCGACGCGGTCTTCGGTGCGCTCGCCAACGCCGACCGCAGACACATGATCGATCTGCTGTCGCTGCAGCCCGCCTCGATTCAGCAGCTCGCCACACGGGTCGGGATGTCGTTGCCGGCCATCCACCGGCACATCACCGTGCTCGAGCAGTCCGGTCTGGTTCGGCGCAAGAAGAGCGGTCGCACCAATTTCCTCGCGTTGGACCGCGGCACGATGAGGCAGTTTCAGGCATGGGCGATGAGGTTTGACGCCGCGTGGGGAACCGACGCCGAGACCCTGGAGAACTACGTGGCCGGCATCCGCGCTGCCGAAGTCACACCAGCAACGAAGAAAGCGAGAGAGCGATGAAGAAGTTCCTCTTCCTCTACAAGGGCTACATGCCTCCAACCCCCGAGATCGGGAAGGCATGGATGGACTGGTTCGGCTCGGTCGGTGACGCGATGGTCGACTCCGGAAACCCGATGAGCGCCGGCGTCGAGGTCACACCCGACGAAGTGAAGGCGATCCCGACCGGCCTCGAGTCGTTCACCGGCTACTCGATCATCAACGCCGACACCATGGACGACGCCATCGTGCTCGCCAAGACCAACCCGATGATCACCAGCGTCGTCGTCTACGACCTCGCGCGAATGTGAGTCGATTCGAGAGCGCTTCCGCTACCCTCCGCCGGGTCCATCGTGTCGAGCGTGCTAACTGCTCCGAAGTCATCGGGCATCGGAACCATCCGCGACGACGACGCCTCGATGCTCGGCGGACTAGTTTGAACGCATGGACGTCGACGTCACGACAGAGATCACCATCGATCGCCGTCGTTCGGAGGTCGCCGAGTACGCGTGCGACCCTGATCATGCGACCGAGTGGTACGCGAACATCACCGAGGTGAACTGGAAAAGCCCGAAGCCCCTTGCCGTGGGCTCGCTCGTCGAGTTCACCGCGAAATTCCTCGGTCGTCGACTCGTGTACACGTATGAGATCGCGGAACTCGTGCCGGGGACCCGCTTCGTCATGCGCACCGCGGACGGGCCGTTCCCGATGGTCACCACCTACGAGTTCTCCGAGGTCGGCGCGGAGGCAACCCGCATGACCCTCCGCAATGCCGGCACCCCCGGAGGCTTCGCCAAGATCGCCGCCCGTGGCATGCAACGGGCGATGCGTTCGGCGAATGAAAAGGACCTCCAGCGACTGAAGGCCGTCCTGGAGGCGTCCCCCCGGACCGCTGACCAGTGACCGCGTGTCCCGGACGCGCGCCACCGGCCGCACCAGCCGACCGTGGGCTCTCCACATGGCCCGCTCGTCATCGCGGGATTGCCGTCAACGAGGGGATCGAAGCATGGCGCGGGGTGCCTGCACAGTACCGGTGAGCCGCGCTGACGAGGGAGATGCATCCGCTCGAGACCAGACTACCGCCACGAGCACCCGTAGAGCGCCACCCTCCTGGGCGTCACAATGGCAACGTGGCCGTGCGCGATTCCCTGAGCCGGGGGCATGATGCGCTCGCTGCCGGCGACTGGGCGGTGGCGAGGGTGTGCTTCGCCGAGGCCGTCGCCCAGACCGGTTCGCCGGACGCGCTCGACGGACTCGGGCGCGCGCAGTGGTGGCTGAAGGATGTTCGCACCGCGATGGAGACCCGCACACGCGCGCACCGCGCGTACAAGCGTGCGGGGAGGCTCCGCGAGGCGGCGGCCGTCGCGGTGTGGCTCGCACGAGAGTACCGGCCGCTGCTGCGCACCGACGCGGCGGCCGATGGATGGTTGGCCAGAGCCGAGACGCTCGCGTCGAGGGCGGGAGATTCGTCGGTTCCGGGGTGGATCTCGCTCGCGCGTGCGGAAGCCACGTCGGATGCCGCTGAAGCGGTCGCGCACGCTCGGTTCGCCCTGGCGACCTCGCATCAGTATGACGATCCGGACTTGGAGATCGAGTCCCTGGCGCGGCTTGGCGTGCTCCAGGTCGCGGCGGGCGACGTCGACGAAGGCATCACGCGTCTCGATGAGGCGATGGCTGCTGTCAGTGCGGGTGAGGCTGGGGACCTGGCGAGCGTCGGCATGGTGTTCTGTGCGCTCATGGAGATGGGGGAGCTGCTCGGAGACGATGCCCGGTTTGCTGAATGGACCTCAGCGCTCGAGGGTCTGCGGGGGGACCAGGGATTCGGGCCGCTCGACAGCTTCGGGTCGGCCGCCGGCTACGGCGCACTGTCGGCGTTCTGCGGGGCGTGCTGCGGCGGCCTGTACCTGGTCACCGGGCGGCTCGATGAGGCGGAGGACGAGCTGACGGCCGCAGTCGCGGATCTCGAGTCGAGCGGCATGGGCCTGCGGTGCGTGCACCCGATCTCCCGGCTGGCAGAGCTTCGCGTGCTGCAGGGCCGCTTCGAGGAGGCACGCGAACTGCTCGGTCGCTACGAGGACCTGCCGGAGTCCGTCCGCCCGCTCGCGGTGCTCGACCTGGCCGTCGGATCGCCCGAGGCCGCGACGACCCGATTGACGCAACGCATCGGGGAACTCGGCGGACTGACGGTCGCCGCGTTCCCGTTGCTCACGGTCCTGGTCGACGCGGACCTCCGGCGAGGAGATCCCGCGGCGGCCGCCGACGCAGCCTCGAAACTGACGACCACCGCGGCGCTGACGAAGAGTCGCCGCCATCAGGCGGACGCGCTCTTCGCGGAGGGAAAGGTGGCTTCGGCTGAGGGGCGGCCGGAGGCGACGTCAATCCTGCGCCAGGCCGCCCGTTGCTTCAGTGAAGCCTCCATGGCGCTGCAGGCGTGCCGCGCGCGGATGGAGCTGGCCCGCACGCTGGTCGAGCGTGACCGACCCGTCGCGATCTCGGAGGCTCGGGCCGCCCTCTCCGCATTCGATCGGCTCGGCGCGGTGCCGGATGCCGATGAGGCCGCCGCGTTCCTCCGCGAACTCGGGGTGAAGGGGCGGACCGGTCCGAAGAACCTCGAGCTCCTCAGCAAGCGGGAGATGGAAGTGCTTCGGCTCGTGGCCAGCGGGCTGTCCAATGCGGAGATCGCCGGCCGCCTCTTCATCAGCCCGAAGACGGCGGGTCACCATGTGAGCAGCCTGCTCTCCAAGCTCGGGCTGCGCAGCCGTACCGAGGCCGCTGCCTTCGCCGCGATTCACCTCGGACCAGATCGAGTCGCAAGATAGGGAGGTCTCCCCATCCTTTCCGCCCGACCGAGGGGCACGCTGGAAGGCGAAAGGAGAAGGCCATGGTGCACATCAGGACATCAATCGTGATCCGCAGGCCTCAGGAGGAGACGTTCGACTACCTCACGGACCTGCGGAACGCGAAGGAGTGGGCGACCGAGCTCGTCGACGTCGCCTATGACGGCGAGCTGCGGGTGGGTGCGACGGGGGTGGACACACGGCGGAGAGGCAGCAAGGAGTTCCGGTTGCCATGGACCGTGACGGAGTACAAACGGCCCGAGCGCCTGGTCCTCGAGTTCGGGCAGCCACTGCCCGCCACCGTCGAATTCACCTTCCGGCCCGAGCCGGGCGGCACGCGCTTCAGCTGCGACACCGATCTTCGGCCCCGCGGACTCTGGCGGCTGCTGACGCCGGTGCTCGCCGCCGAAGTCCGCCACATCGACGGACCCCAGTTCCAGAAGGCGAAGGAGATCCTCGAGTCGCGAAGCGCGACCCTGGACGCGAACCAGGAAGAGGCCAGGACATGAACGACGATCCGAAGGCGGTCGCCCAGACGTTCTACGACATCATCAACGACGGGTCCCTCGAGCGGCTCGACGAGATCTGCGCTCCGGACCTCCGGGGCCATGCCGGGGCCGGCGCCGACCTGACCGAGCTCAAGCAATCGATCGGCAGCCTGCTTGAAGCCTTCCCGGGCATGACGGCCAACCCACGGCACATCATCGGAGAAGGCGACGTCGTGAGCACGTGGGTGACCTACCAGGGCGTGCACAGCGGCGAATACGCGGGTGTCGCCGGCACCGGTCGCCACGTGCGGTTCTTGGCCTGGGACCTCCTCAGGATCCGGGACGGGCGGATAGCCGAGATCACGCAGGCCTGCGATCTGTTCACCCTGATGAATCAGATCGGCGCGCTGCCGACCTCGGCGCCGGCATAAGCAGACACCGGCACCTTTGAGACCTGAAGCTCATCAGGCGCTCTTGCGCCGCAACCTCTGAGAGAGGTGAATCGTCTCGGGGATTCCATTCTCGAGCCGTCGCTGAAAGGAAAGAGAACATGCCTAAGACATCGAAGAGCAGCGCTTCAGAAACCGTTGAGGTGGAGGGCTATGAGGGTCACCTGGAGAATCTCGAAGGGGGCTACACGGTGGCCTTCGAGAAGTACACCGCAGACGCCGACCTCGCGGAATTCTTCAAGGGCTTGCCGGACGACCAATGCCAGTCAGCCCATTGGGGGTACGTGCTGACCGGCAAGGTGACGTTCAAGAGCGCCGCCGGTGAGGAGACGTTCGAGACCGGCGACGCCTACTACGTCCCCCCGGGTCACACCCCAGTGCTCTACGCCGGCACCGAGGTCGTCGAGTTCAGCCCCACCGAGCAACTCGAGCAGACGCTCGCCGTGGTCACGAAGAACATGGAAGCCGCCGGCTGAGGCGGAAACCTGCTGCGTCGGCGGGCGAGCGAGGTGTGAACGACGGTGTGAACGAATGAGGACATCGTGTGCAGGCGTGTGCATGTCTCAGGACATCGGTGACGAAGATTGCATCAGGACATCGGTGATCTTTTGGGCTGTCGGTGGTGAAACTTCTCCTCTATCTGTGGGGATGAGTCGCGTTGAGCCTGTTGATCCTCGTGTCCGTCTCGCGATCGCCCAGCCTGGGGGTGCAGGCCGGGTTCGCCATCGTGACGCAGCATGTCCTCGCCACCGGCCGGTAGCCGCGACTGTCCGCATTCGGGTAATCACTAGCCGTGTCAGGCACGTCCGCCACGGCTAGCGTGGTGCGAGGTGGGTGTGGTGCCCGGATCAGGATGGATGCGATGTGCGAACGCCGGCTCGGCTGGACGCTTCTTCTTCTCGGAGCTCTACTCTGTCCGCCTGCGCCCCCCCGTCGTCGGGTTCACCCACCGCCGGGACCGACCGGCGGCCAACGCGCCGAGCACGTCCTCGAGCGAGAGTCCCGCACCGAGGAGACGCCGGCCGTCCAAGAGACTCCGTCTGACGAAGTCGCCCCGGCCGCACCCGTCGAGGGAGCATACATCGACTACGCGGATGGAATCGTCGAGCAGACCGCCGGAGCGAAGGTGCTCTTCTTCCACGCACCGTGGTGCCCCCAGTGCCGAAAGCTTGACGAGGAGCTTCTCGCCGCGGGTGCACCGGAGGACTCACGGTCTTCAAAGTCGACTACGACTCGCGCTCGGACTTGCGACAGAGGTAGGCGTGACGCTGCAGACGACGGTCGTCTTCGTCGACGATGCCGGCATGCCGATATCCAGCACCGTCCTCTATGACGACCCGTCAATCGCCTCCCTCGTCGCGGCAGCCCCGTACCCGGATGTCCACGGTCCAGAGAAGGCAGGAACTGTGACCGCTACTCTCGGCCTTGCTTTCGCGGCGGGGATACTGACTGTCGCCGCCCCCTGCGTGCTGCCTCTACTGCCCGTCGTGGTGGGTGGCGCAATGGTTCGCGCGGGCGACGAGCGTCGGGCGCGATGGCGCCCGTTCATCATCGCCGGCTCGCTCGTGGTCAGCGTCGTGCTGTTCACGCTGCTTCTCAAGGCGACGACCGCTCTGCTCGGCGTTCCCCCGCAGGTCTGGCAAGTCGTCTCGGGCGGCATCATCGTCCTGCTCGGCATCGACATGGTCTTCCCCTCGCTGTGGGATCGGCTGTCGACGTCGCTGCGGCTGCAGTCCCGCAGTGGCGAGATGCTGGATCGGTCGATGAGGAGGCAGAGCGTCGCGGGTGACGTGCTGACCGGAGCCGCGCTCGGGCCGGTGTTCTCCAGTTGCAGCCCCACCTACGCCCTGATCGTCGCCGCTGTGCTGCCCGTGTCCTTCGCAGAAGGTGTCGCGTACATCGTCGCCTACGCGATAGGGCTGGCCGGCATGCTGCTGCTCATCGCGCTGCTCGGTCGTCGGCTGGTTCGCCGACTGGGCTGGCTCGCGAACCCGAACGGCTGGTTCCGCCGCACGATCGGCATCCTTTTCATCCTCGTCGGAGTGATCGTGATCACCGGATTCGATAAGCAGCTGCAGACCTGGATCCTGGACGCGGGACTCTACGACCCGATCGCCCGCCTGGAGGAGTTCCTCGGCGTCGGCTGAGTGGATTCTGGCAGGTCGATCATGGGCTCGTTGCTCGAGGGGATGGAGACGTGTCACGGGTGGCGAAGGTCGTCGACGCCGACAAGCTGGGTGCCGATGCAGCTGGAATCGGAGAGTCGTGGCTGCCCGCCTGGGCCTCCGGGCGAGCCTTTACGCGTCCCGACTCAGTGAACCGTCACCGACACGTAAGAACCGCCGCAGTCGGGCACCTTCCGCACAGTGGCAGTGTTGATTCGTGCTCAGAGAACAGCAGGAACCGGATGCGCCTACGACGATCGCGGTCATCGGCGGCTCCGGCCTGTATGAGCTGTTCGATGACGGCGCCGCGGTGCGGATCGACACTCCCTACGGCACACACGTGGACGTGACCATCGGTCGCATCGACGGTCGGCGGGTGGTGTTCCTTCCCCGACACGGACGCGACCATTCGGTGCCACCGCATCGGATCCATGCGCGGGCGACGATCTGGGCGCTGGCGTCCCTCGGCGTCCGTGTGTTCATCTCCACCGCCGCCGTCGGGTCGCTCAATCCGGCACTGCCGGTCGGCACGATCGGTGTCGCCAGCCAGCTCGTCGACCGCACGCACGGGCGTGCCGACTCCTACTTCGACGGCTCGTGGTGCGGCACCTGCCGTTTGCCGACCCGTTCGGCTCGCACTGCGGGCGCTGGCGCTCGCCGCGTGCCCCGAGCTCGTCGACGGCGCCACGGTTCTGGTCATCCAAGGTCCTCGCTTCTCCACCCGCGCCGAGTCGCGTATCAATCGCGCGGCGGGGATCGACCTCGTGAACATGACCCTCTACCCCGAGATCGCACTCGCCGCCGAGCTGGGCATCGACATGGTCGCGCTCTGTGTCGTCACCGACTTCGACAGCGGTGAGTCGGCCGAGGATGCCGTCACCGCTGAGGCCGTCTTCGCCGGCTCGCCGAGGCGCGACCCCGACTCGTCTCGGCGATCGAGCGGATCGCCGCATCCGTCCCCGCCGAATACGTCGGTCGCGAGCTGATCGACCGCGCATGCGATCGCGCAGGTTCTGGAGCCGTCCAGCCCGATGACGCGGCTGCTGGTCACGGGCGGCGCGGGCTTCATCGGCTCCCGCGTCGTCCTCCAGGCGCTGCGGCGCGGATGGGACGTGCGAGTCCTGGACGCGCTGACGCCATCTGTGCACGCGTCACCCGCCGGCCATGCCGCCGGGCGTCGACTTCGTGCGGGCAGACGTCACCGATGCGCGGCGCTGGACGGCTGCCTGGAGGGTGTCGACGTCGTCAGCCATCAGGCTGCGAAGGTCGGCATGGGCATCGATTTCGCGGACGCGCCGGATTACGTGCGGGCGAATGCGCTCGGCACTGGCGAGCTGATCGCGGCGATGGCACGCGCCGGAGTCGGCCGGCTCGTGCTCGCCTCGTCGATGGTCGTCTACGGCGAGGGCCGCTATGTCGGCGCCCGCGGGGATGCCAGGCCCGGTCCCCGCCGGATGGATGACCTGCGCGCGGGCAGTTCGAGCCCCGCGACGGCGACGGGCAGGATCCTGGCCCCCGCACTGACCGACGAGGATGCGCCACTCGATCCGCGCAGCCTGTACGCGGTGACCAAGCTCGCGCAGGAGCAGCTCGCGTCGATCTGGGCGAACGAAACCGGCGGCCGCGCCGCCATGCTCCGCTACCACAACGTCTACGGGCCGGGCATGCCGCGCGACACCCCGTACGCCGGCGTGGCGGCGATCTTCCGCTCCGCGCTCGAGCGCGGCGATCCGCCGCGAGTGTTCGAGGACGGCGGTCAGCGACGCGACTTCGTCCACGTTGACGACGTCGCGGCGCGAACATGGCCGCGGCCGAGTGGACGGCCACGTCGCCCGCAGCCACCGCGCGAGCATTCAACATCGGGTCAGGCACGGTCTCGACGATCCTCGATGTCGCCACGCAGCTGGTCGGGCCCATGGCGGGCCCGCTCCGGTCGTCACCGGTGAGTTCCGCGCGGGCGACGTGCGTCACATCACCGCGTCGTCCGCGCGCGCTCGGGCGAACTCGGCTGGGACCGCAGATCGATCTCAGCGACGGGCATGCGCGAATTCGCCTCGCCGGCGCTGCGCGACTGACGCTCACGCGAACGACGTCTCGCGGCCGCCGGCGCGCTGGGCAGGATCAGGTCGAATCGGCAGCCGCCGGGCACGTTGCGGACGGTCACCTCGCCCTGGTGGGCGACGGCGATGCCCGCGCACGATGGCGAGCCCGAGTCCGGCGCCGCTCGAGCGCGAGCGGATCGCCGTGCGCCTCGGAGCTGCGGGCTCGGGCGTGCGCGCGGATTCGCCGCGCCAGCCAGGGTCGAACACGCGAGTGCAGGTCGTCCTCGTCGATGCCGCCGCCGGTGTCGATGACCGTGATCGATGCGCGGCCGTCGACGACCGAGGCCGCGACGGTGATCGGCGACCCGGCCGGGGTGTGCTGGATGGCGTTCAGGAGCAGGTTCGAGACCGCCCGCGACAGCTCGCGCGGGTCGGCGTGCACGACGACCTCGCCGGCCGAGGCCCGCCTCGATCCGGATCTCCCGACCCTGCGACATCGGGCGCAGGTCGGCGACGGTGTCGGAGATCACGTCGTAGAGCGAGACGTCCTGCAGCGACAGTCGCAGCGTGCCGGAGTCGATCTTGGACAGCTCGAAGAGGTCGTCGACCATCGCCGACAGCCGTGTCACCTGCTCGCGCATCTGCCGGTGGTAGCGCTGCGGGTCGCTGGCGAGCTCATCCTCCAGCGCCTCGGCCATCGACATGATGCCGGCGAGCGGCGTGCGCAGGTCGTGCGCGATCCACGCGACCAGCTCGCGCCGCGACTCCTCGATCCGATGCTCGCGCTCGCGGGACTCCGCGAGCTTCGCGCTGGTCGCGACGAGCTCGTCGGCGAGAGCGCGGAACTCGGCGCTGGACTGCGGGCCGACGGCATCCACTCGTCTCTCCGGCGCCGATGCTGCGCGCCGCGCGCGAGAGGGCCCGCGCGTTGCGCACCACGACGACTCCGAGGCAGGCCGCCAGCGCGAGCGAGACGACGCCCGAGATCGCGGCGACGTTCAGCGCGACGGTCAGGTCGTGCTCGGAGATGTACATCAGCCACGACGCGCCCGACCATGCTCAGGACCACCGACAGCAGGGCCGCCGCGACGAGGACGCACACCTGCACGATGAGCGACGACCGGCGCAGTGCCCACAGCAGAAGCATCGCGGCGCCGCCGACGGCGAGCGGTGATCGCGAGCGTCAGCCCGGCGACCTGCAGCAGGTCAGGCCAGCTCATCGGCGTCCTCCCCGATGTCGATGCGATAGCCGACGCCCCACACCGTCGTCAGCAGCGTCGGCTGGGTCGGGTCGGGCTCGATCTTCTCTCGCAGCCGGCGCACGTGCACGGTCACGGTCGACAGGTCGCCGTACGTCCAGCCCCACACCATCGACAGCAGCTCCTCGCGGCTGAACGCCTGCCGCGGATGCTTGACGAAGAACGCGAGCAGGTCGAACTCGCGCACCGTGAGGTTGAGCAGCCTGCCGTGCATCAGCGCGACGCGCGCGGCCGGGTCGACGTGGAACGGACCGCGATCGAGCGGGGACTCGGGGGCGAAGTCGGTCAGCGACCGCCGCAGCACGGACTGCACGCGCAGCACCGAGCTCGCGGGGCGAGAACGGCTTGGTCAGGTAGTCGTCGGCGCCCGCCTCGAAGTCCGCGGATACGCTCGTCCTCGCTGCCGAGCGCGGTCAGCAGGATGATGGGGGTCGCGCTGACCGGCGGATGCGGCGGCACGCTTCGATGCCGTCGATGCCGGGCAGCATCCGATCGAGGACGATGAGATCGGGCGAGATCCGCGCCTCCGCGTCGATCGCCTCGAAGCCGTCCGCGACGCGGTCGACCACGAAGCCCGCGGAGCGCAGGTACTCCGCGACGACCTCGGCGACGGTCGGGTCGTCATCCACGACGAGCACCCGCCGATCGATGAGGTCCTCGTTGCCCAACGTGCGCGATGGCTTCCGGCGATCACGCCCTCAGGCTACGCCCGGCAGCGCGGCAGGATCGGGCTCGCGCGACACCTGTCCGCGTTCCGTAAGACTTCGGCCGACGACGAAAGCGGCGCGCAGCCTAGCGTCGGAGCATGGCTGACGTCGATCTCGTGCTCCCGTGCCTGAACGAGGCGGCGGGCGCTGCCGTGGGTGCTGGCGCGGGTGCCGGCGGGCTATCGCGCGATCGTGGTCGACAACGGCTCCGACCGACGGATCGGCCGAGGTCGGCGCGGGCCGCCGGCGCCACGGTCGTCCTCGAACGGCGAAGGGGTTCGGCGCCGCCGTCGCGGCGGGGGTCGGAGCCGCCACCGCCCCGATCGTCGCCGTCTGCGACGCCGATGCCTCGCTGGATCCGGCCGAGCTGCCGCGACTCGTGGCGCTGCTCGAGAAGGCGCCGACCTCGTGCTCGGTCGCCGAGTGCCCACGCAGCGCTCCGCCTGGCCGCTGCATGCGCGCGTCGCCAACGCGTAGCTCTCCCGGCGCATCGCCCGGCTCGCGGGCGTGAGCGGTGACCGACATCGGTCCGATGCGCGTCGCGCGCACCGCCGCGCTGCGGGGGCTCGATCTGCGCGACCGCCGCAGCGGCTACCCGCTCGAGATGGTGCTGCGCGCGGCCGCGGCGGGCTGGCGGATCGTCGAGACGGATGTCGCCTACGCGCCGCGCGTCGGCCGCTCGAAGGTCACCGGGACCGTGCGGGGGACCGCTCACCGCCGTCTACGACATGAACCGCGTGCTGCGCGAGGTGCACGCGTGAGCGCGCTCGTCGTGATCGCGAAGGCGTGTCGTCCCGGGCGGGTCAAGACGCGTCTGCACCCGCCGTACACGCTCGAGGCCGCGGCTGGCGATCGCCGCGGCCAGCCTCGCCGACACGCTGGCGACGTCGCCGGCACGGTCCCGGCCGACCGGCGGATCCTGTACTTCGACGGCGACCCCGCCGACATCCCGCGACGTCGGCTTCGAGGTCGTTGCCCAGCATCCGGGCACCCTCGATCGAACGCATCGCCGCCCTCTTCGACCGGCTCGACGAGCCCACTCTGCTCATCGGCATGGACACCCCGCAGTTGCACGCCGGCGATCTCGCGGTGGCCCGCCGGCACGGATGCGGTGATCGGACTCGCCGACGACGGGGGCTTCTGGGCGCTGGGCATGCGCGATCCCCGGGGCGACGTGATCCGCGGCGTCCCGATGTCGCGCTCCGACACCGGCGCCCGGCAGCTCGCCGCACTCGCTCGGCGCAGGTCTCACGGTCGAGCAGCTGCGACACCCTGCGCGACGTCGATCTCGCCGACGACGCACGCGGCGGTGGCCGCCGAGATCCCGCGACTCGAGGCTTCGCGCGAGCCGTGGCCGCGGCATCCGGCGCATCGGGCGGGCGGCGTGAGCACCCTCGTGGCGTTCGGCGCGGGCGGCGACGAGCCCTACGCCCTGCTCCTCGGCGGCGGTGGCGGCCGGCGCTCGCGCTGCGCAGGGTCGGCGACGCGGACGGCCTCGTCGCAGCTCGACGTCGCCGACTGGCGCGCGCCCGCGAACGCGGTCGACTGGCCACGTGCTCGACGGCCTCGCACGGTCCGCTGCTGGATGTCGGCTGCGGCCCGGGCCGCATGGTGCGCGCCGCCGAGGAGCGAGGTCTCGCCGCCCTGGGCATCGACGTCTCCGCGCGACGCGGCGGCGCACGCGGCAGCGGACGGCACGCCGGTGCTGCGCCGATCGGTCTTCGACCGGCTTCCGCTGGAGGGCTGCTGGGGCGACGGTGCTGCTCATGGACGGCAACATCGGCATCGGCGGCGATCCCGCGCGCCCTGCTCCGCTGCGCGGAGCTGATGGCGCCGATGGCGGTCGCTCGTCGTCGAGGTGGACGCCGACCCCGAGCTTCACGACTGCGCCGATGCTACACGGCGATCGGCGACGACGGCCACGAGAGCGGCGCCTTCCCGTGGGCGCGCCTCGGCTCGGCGGCGCTCGGCGCGCATCGCCGCTCGGATGCGGTCTTGTTGCTCGGCGACGCGTGGGCGGCCGGCGAACGCCGCTTCGTCGTGCTGCGGCGGCACTGCGCCCGCGCAGCAGTACACGGCCCGCAGCGAACGCTCACACTGCCGGCATCCGTCGCGCTCTGACTCAGGCGCGGCGCCGCTGTCGCCCGAGCACCGCATGCAGCACGATCGCCGCGTCGCGGCGACGGCGAGCGCCACGAGCAGGATCGCGAGGTTCAGTCGCGTAGTCCAGGGGCAGGATGCTGGGATTCGCCGTCCCGACCGCCTTCTTGACGATCTCGGGCACGACGAGCAGGACCATGATGCCGCCGACGGCCAGCGCACCCTGCACGATGAGGATCGGCGCGGCGCGGCATCCGCCCTGCCGCCCGCCGACCCGCGAAGGCGACCGCGAACACGACGCCGGCGATGACACGTCGTGCACGACCAGCACGGCGACCAGCCACGACGATGATCGCCGGATACTGGTGCGGCGGGATGTCGTTCAGCAGCACGATCCCGCCGATGACGGTCACGACGACACGCCGAGCCGATGAGGATCGCGCGGGCATCGTCCATCGTCCAGAATCTCCACGTCCGCCGGGTGCGGGACGGTCGCGGGCACGGCGCGTCATGCGATCACCTCGATCTCGCTCAGCCATTTCGTCTGCAGCACTCCCGGTCGCCCGGGGGCGATGATGCGCGCCGGGTAGCCGTGGTCGATGTCGAGTTCCTCTCCGAAGAGCTCGAGCGCGACGAGGGTCAGCGGGTCGCGGGCGAACTCCGGCTGCATCTCGGTGACCCCGAAGCTGCCGCTCCGCTGCAGGCTCGTGATGCGCACGTGGGCATCGGGGGCGGCGCCGACGGCGTCGAGCAGGTCGCTCAGCCGCGGGCCCGCGCCATGCGGCGTCCTGGCTCCATCCCTCGACGCACGCGATCGGCAGGACGACGTCGTGCTGCGGCAGCGCCTCCAGCCGGGCGCGTGTGAAGACCTCGCGCGTGCTCGCCGTTGACGATCGTGAGCGTCCACTCGGGTGCCGTGGCGGTCTCGAGCACTCCCGCAGCCTTTGCGGTGCGATTGACCGGCAGCGTCTGCGGGCCGACGCCGCGCTTGCGCGGTGCGAAGGCGTTGAGCGGGTCGAGAAGCCGGAACGACTGGCCCGCCGTCGTGCGCCACGAGGACCGCGGTCGCCACGGCGACCGTGGCCAGGAAGCCGCGCCGGGTCTCGCGCGACCGCGGTCGGGCTCGCGCGGTGCGGGCGTCTCGGTCCATCCACGCGAACAGCCGCCCGGTCACGCCCGTGCGCCTGCGTCCTGCCCGTGAGGCGCTGCAGCTCATCGGGCACCTCGAGTTCGGCATCCGGGTCCGCCTCGCCGGCGACGAGCGATCCCATCGGCCGTCGTACGCGTCGCGTTTGCGCCAGTACCGCGCGATGATCGGCAGCTTGACGCCGATGTGGATGGCGAGCGAGCCGACCACGATCCACGACAGCGCGTAGTGGGTCAGCCGGAACGAGAAGCCGAACAGCGCATACAGCTGGTACGTGTTGAGCAGCCCGATCGTGATCTGCATCAGGGATGCCGCGACGAACAGCGCGATCGACGCGCGCTCGAGCGAGGTGACGCGAACGAGCGCACCGGCGGGACTCTGGAACAGCTCGGGGAAGACCGTGAAGAGCTTGGCGAACAGCAGCGGGAAGCAGGCGATGCCGGCGGTGACGTGGATGCCCTGGGTCAGCTGGTAGATCCATACCGGGCGGGTGGGGAACACCATCCAGGGCAGCGGGTCCTGCAGGAAGTGGCTGTAGAGGCCGGTGGCGAAGCAGACCAGGAACGCCGAGCCCCAGCAGGCGCCCGATGACCACGGCGATGCCGCGGGTTGCGCGCCGGCGACGCGACGGAATGCCTGATCTGGTGCAGGATGCGCTGCAGTCTCGCGGTGAGATGCACTCGACCACCTCCTCGGTCGAGCCGACTCTAGGTCGCGGCGGAGCGCGCGCGGAACCGGGGTCAGATGTGACGAACCGCGGACGATTCGGCGTTCCGAGTCCGTAAGGTCTTGGCCGGGCGCGGACGCCACCCGCGTCCCTAGCCTCGGAATGTGACGAACGACCTGCTCGCCGCAGCCCCGACGCGCTCGCGCGCGGCCGCCGCCGCGCCGTGGATCGGGCTCGGCGTCGCCGTGCTGCTCATCGTCGCCGCGATGCTCTTCCCGCTGCTGTCGGGCCTGAACGTGCATGTGCGGTGGTTCCCGCCGCTGCACGCGCAGTGGATGCCGCGCGTCGGCCCCGGGCACGCTCGCCGCGGTCGTGCTTGGCGATCCTCGCGATCCGATACGCCGTCGATCTGGCAGCCCGGATGCGGTGGCGCGTGCTGCTGCTCGCGGCATTCGGCACCGGCCTCGCCTGGATGCTGAGCCTCGCCACCGTCGACGGCGCGGCGGGCCTCGGCGGCGATCCTCGACACGCAGTACGAGTACCTGCGGACCGCGCGCGCCGTGACCGACGTCGGCGACGCTGCTGCGCGACTACATCGCGCACATCCCGCTCGACTCGGTCGACAACTGGCCGGTGCACATCGCGGGACATCCGCCGGGTGCGCTGCTGTTCTTCGTCGTCCTGGTGCGGCTCGGGCTGGGCAGCGGGCTCGCCGCCGGGCTCGTCGTGACCGTCGTCGCGGCGACGACGCCCGTGGCGGTGCTGCTCACCCTGCGGCGCCTCGGTGCCGAGACCGGGGCGCGCAGGGCCGCCCCCTTCCTCGTGCTCGGTCCGGCGGCGATCTGGATGTCGGTCTCGGCCGACGCGGTGTTCGGGGCATTCGCGGCCTGGGGCCTGTGCGCCCTCGCGTTCGCGGCCACCGCCCGGCGGCCGGCTGTCACCGCCGGCGTGGGCCGTGCTCGCCGGCCTCATCCTCGGCTACTGCGTGATGCTGTCGTACGGGCTGCCGCTGCTGGGCATGCTCGCGGTCGCGATCCTGGTGCTCGCTCGCCGGTGGACGCCGCTCCCCTGGGCGGCGGGCACGGCCGTGCTCGTCGTGCTCGCCTTCGCGGTGTCGGGTTTCGCGTGGTGGGATGCGTATCCCGTGCTGGTCGAGCGGTACTGGGCGGGGGTGGCCAGCAACCGGCCATTCCCGTACTGGGTCTGGGCGAACCTCGCCGCGCTCGCCTTCAGCGCCGGTCCGCTCGTCGGCGCCGGCGCTCGCGGTCGCCGTGCAGCGCGCGAGAGGACTGCGCTCGCGTGCCCGCGACGATGTGGTCGTCGTGGGGATCGCGCTCGCAAGCCTGGCGACCGTGCTGCTCGCGGATCTCTCCGGGATGAGCAAGGCGGAGGTCGAACGCATCTGGCTGCCGTTCGTGCCGTGGCTGCTCGTCGGGACGGCGCTGCTACCCCGACCGGTGGCGTCGCTGGGGGCTGGGCGGGCAGCTCGCCTTCGCCGTCCCGTGCAGCACCTGCTCGCGACCGGATGGTGACCCGGCTCAGCCCCGTCAGCGCGGGAGCGACGGCGACAGAGATCGTGCACATCCTGGTCGGCCTCACGAGCGTCGTCGGCGTGCCGCGCGTCGTCGAGGCGGCATCCAAGATCGCCATGGCGCTCGGCCACGACTTGTACGACGAGGACACCGGCCGGATCGCCGGCGCCGCGCGAAACTAGGCGCCGAGCACGCCCATGCGGTCGCGCGTTGGACCGCTTCGCTTCGTGTCGATGTGCCGAGTCTCCGATAGGTCGACCCCACATGGGTGCTCACCGTGTTGCGCGAAAGGAACAGGCGTCCTCCGATTTCGCGCATCGTGAGGTGAGTCTGTGGGTATGGAAGCAATCTGAGATCAGCAGGAGTGAGCGGTGCGCCGCCTCCGGGCCGACTTTCCGAACTGGATGCCATGAGACGTTCCTGGAACAGCTCGCGCTCATACGCCGACCGCTTCAGACGGCGGAGTAGCCACCGTCGATGAGGATGTTCTCGCCGGTGACCATTCCGGCATCTTCTCCGGCCAGGTAGGCGATCAGCGCTGCGATTTCGCCCGGACGAGCGAAGCGGCCCGTTGGGATGCGCTCCCGCATGGCGTCGCCCTTCTCGCCCGCCCACGCCAGCTTGCCGAGCGGCGTTTCCACGACCGTCGGCGACACGGCGTTGACCGTCACGCCGGATCGCGCCCACTCCATCGCGAGAACCCTTGTCATACCGACGATCGCAGCCTTGCTGGCGCAGTAAGCCACATGCCGATCGAGGCCGACGACGCTCGCCTGCGAAGCAAGATTGATGACCCGGCCATAACCCGCCATCGTCATCACCTTGCCTGCCGCCTGCGCCATCCGGAAGCTGGCGGTGAGGTTCACCTCGATCGTCTCGTTCCACATCTCGTCGCTGAGCTCCAGTGCGGGGCCGAGCAGGACCACTCCCGCCGAGTTCACGAGTATGTCAACCGCTCCGGTGACGTCGGCCGCCTCCCCGATGACCCGTTGCGCAGCCCCGGTCTCGGTGAGATCTGCCACGACGCCCCGATGCTCTTCCCCGCCGAGATCTCCGATCACGTCGTTGACGGTGGGAGCGCGATCGACCCCGACTACCCGGGCGCCGAGCCGCGCGAAGTGGCGCGCGACCGCTTCGCCGATGCCGCTGCCCGCACCCGTGATCACGGCGGTCCGCCCCGAAAACTCTTGTCCCATGTGCTCCCTGCTCTCCGTGAACCGACCGATCCGAGTTCTACCGCGGCTCGAGGAGGCTCAGGAACTCGGTCGTGAGACCGGTGCCGTCCTCGGTGCGGCTGTAGGCGGCGCTGACCGTCCAGAGCGGGTCCGGGTGCACCGCCAGGCCGAGCGTTCGGAGGTCGGCGGCGATCGTCTTGCGTGAGACGGATGCCGGCACGACGGCGATACCGAGTCCGCGGTTGAGCATGTCGACGAGGGCGTGAATGTCGCTGACGGTGAAGGCGACGCGCCGGGGGATCTTCCTCCTCGTGAACAGCTCATCGGTGACGACGCGGATGGCCCAACTGTCGTCCAGGTCGATGAAGGTGCGGTCTTGGAGGTCGTTCCAGGCGACCGACTTCTGGGCAGCCAGCGGATGATCGGCCGGCGCCAGCAGCACCAGGGGCTCCGTCGCGAGAGTCCGGTGGTTCAGGCCGGCGAGCCGGAGCCTGGGGTCGGTGGTCTCCGGTGTTCCCGCGACGAAAGCGAGATCGAGCTCGCCGTCACGCATCCTGCGGAGCAGCTCGCCGCTGCCGGCCTGGGTGAAGGTGATCTCCACCTCGCTGTGCCTGCGGTGGAACCGCTCGACCAGTTCCGGCACGTTGATCGACCCCAGGCACTGCTCGGCGCCCACCCGCAGCGACCCGGTGATCTCGCCGATCGTCGCCGTCACCGCATCCCTTCCGGCATTGGCCTCCGCGAGCAGCCTTCGGGCATGAGGGAACAGGGCGCGTCCGGCCGGGGTCAGCTCGACGCGCCGGGTCGTGCGCGTGAAGAGCTTGGCGTTGAGGTCGTCCTCGAGGCTCTTGATCGCCGCCGACAGCCCGGACTGCGAGACGCGGGTGATCTCAGCAGCTCGGGTGAACTGGTTCTCCTCTGCGAGCGCGACGAAGTACTCCATCTGCCTGAGATCCATGCGGCATCCATTCATGAGTAGCTGTTGTGAGAGCAACAATATTCTCCTGTTGGACACATGGCAATGCGATGACTTAGCGTGAAAGCATCCCCGCCACCTGGATCCTTCTCAAGGAGATTCGCCCATGCATCAGCGCGCCATCGGAGACCTGTCGGTCAGCGAGATCGGACTCGGCGGCATGCCCATGTCGATCGAAGGGCGACCTGACGAGGCCCGCTCGATCGCCACGATCCACGCCGCCCTCGACGAGGGCGTCACCCTGATCGACACTGCCGACGCGTATCACCTCCACGCCGATGACGTCGGCCACAACGAGCTTCTGATCGCCAAGGCACTGTCCACCTATGGTGGCGATACGTCGCACGTGCTCGTGGCGACCAAGGGCGGGCACCTGCGGCCCGGAGATGGCAGCTGGACCTTGGATGGGCGGCCGGAGTATCTGAAGCAGGCGGTGAAGGCCTCCGCGCGACGCCTCAACGTCGACGCGATCGGTCTGTATCAGTTCCACCGGCCCGACCCGCAGGTCGACTACGCGGACTCCGTGGGCGCGATCCGGGATCTGCTCGATGAGGGCGTGATCCGGATGGCGGGGATCTCGAATGCGAACGTCGAGCGGATCCGGCTGTCGCAGGAGATCCTCGGTGGTCGCCTGGTATCGGTGCAGAACCAGTTCTCGCCGGCATTCCGGTCCAGCCAGCCGGAGCTCGAGCTGTGCGCGGAGATGGGCATCGCCTTCCTGCCGTGGAGTCCGCTGGGCGGCATCTCGCGTGCCGGCACGCTCGCCGGAAAAGGCGCGGCCTTCGAGAGGATCGGCGCCGAACTCGGCGTGAGCTCGCAGCAGGTGTGCCTCGCGTGGGAGCTCGCGCTCGCCCCGGTGGTCATCCCCATTCCGGGCGCGTCACGGCCGGCCAGCATCCGCGACTCCGTGCGAGCCTCGGACATCACCCTCACCGACGACCAGATCAGGGAGCTCTCCGCATGACGCGACTCATCGACGACCGACCGCATCCCCTACCGCACGCTCGGCCGCAGCGGCGCGGTCGTCTTCGAACTCGCCCTCGGCACGATGACCTTCGGCGCCGAGGCCGACGAGAAGACCTCGCACGCGATCATCGACGAGTATGTGGCAGGCGGCGGCAACTTCCTCGACACCGCGGATGTGTACAGCTCCGGCCGGAGCGAGGAGATCATCGGCCGGTGGCTCGCCGCGCACCCGAGCGAGGCGGCGCAGATCGTCCTCGCCACCAAGGGCCGCTTCCCGATGGGCTGCCGGACCCAACGATCTGGGCACCTCCCGGCGGCACCTGCGGACGGCTCTGGAGCACTCGCTGCGACGCCTCGGCGTCGAGCACATCGACCTCTACCAGATGCATGCGTGGGATGCGCTCACCCCTCTCGATGAGACGCTGCGGTTTCTGGACGACGCGATCAGCCAGGGCAAGATCGGGTACTACGGGTTCTCCAACTTCACCGGGTGGCAGCTCACGAAGGCGACCATGCTCGCCGAGCGGCACGGGTGGAGTCCGCCGGTGACCCTGCAGCCGCAATACAACCTGCTCGTGCGCGGCATCGAGCACGAGATCGTGCCCGCCGCACTCGACGCAGGTCTGGGTCTGCTGCCGTGGTCGCCGCTGGGCGGCGGGTGGCTGAGCGGCAAGTACGTCCGCGACGTGCCGCCGACCGGACCACACGGCTCGGCGAGAACCCCGGACGCGGCATGGAGGCCTGGGAGCAGCGGAACGCGAACCCTCGCACCTGGGAGATCATCGACGCGGTGAACGACATCGCGCGGGCGCACGACGCGTCGCCGTCGCAGGTCGCGCTGGCGTGGCTCTCGGCGCAGCCGGCGGTGACCTCGGTGATCCTGGGCGCGCGATCGATCGAGCAGCTCCACGACAACATGGGCGCGGTGCACCTCCACCTGGAAGCCCGGAACTCGAGAGGCTGACCGCAGTGAGCGCCCCGCAGACGGAGGACTACCCCTACTGGCGAGCCCGGCCTCGCGCAGCGGCACCGCAAGATCGCCGGAGGCAGGTGACCGTCTCCCTCTCGTTCATCGCACCAGCAGCTGCATGGACGGTCCCGTGCTCTCGCAGGACGAAGCAGCGCGGCTACGCCGCTCAGAGGAGCCGTTGCCTGGCTGCGCGGCACCGAGGCCGATCTGCGGCGCCGTGGCGACGTGGTTGCTGGAGGATCGTCCATGCGACCTCGCCCCTCTCTGGCACGTAATGCGTGCCCGGGCGCCCTCACTCCGTATAACGTGTGATGTATGCTGTTAGATAGTGTCTCTCAAGGAGTCAAGGTTGACATGACGATCACCGGCTACCGATGACCGAGCCGTTCGGGTCGCAACCGAACCGGGCGTCGCGTTATCGTTCGACGTCAACCACCGCGCAAGGCTCTGGCGCGAGGGGGGCGCCGCGGAGAGTCATAGACGCCTCGACGCCAGCGCGACGATTCTGTTCGCGGGCCTCGACGAAGTCGACGCTGATCCCCGTCGCTCCGAGATCGAGGCGCGCCACATCGCCGCATTGCTCGCGACGGGCGGCGGCGGCGCCGACATCGGCGCACGCGACCGGAGAAGCCTGCCTCGACGGCAGGACCTCGCGCTGCTCGACGGCGGTGAGCGAGTCGAACGCTGATCGCCCCTCCCAACCCGCGGCCATCGATGCCCATGTCCATGTCGGACACGGCGCGACTGACGTACCCATGGTTGCGCGCGACGCTCCGGAACTCAGATCGCCCGCATCTTCCGATCGACCTCTCCGCGGAGACCGGCGAGCGAGTGGTCTTCGTGCAGGCCGATGCCGACGACGGTGCCGCCGAAGCACAGTGGGTCCAGTCGCTATCGGCGGAATGGCCAGGCCTCGCCGGGATTGTCGCGTTCGCGCCGGTCGAAGAACCAACACTGGCAGAGACGCTCGACGAGCTCTCGACCCTCCTCCTCTTCGTCGGCGTCCGCCGACTCCTGCAAGGCCAAGAAGCCGGGTTCA